>NZ_DF967520.1 GCF_000971475.1 Sulfuricella sp. T08 | reverse complement strand
CAGAGCCCGGCACAGCACTACGCCAACTGGCTCTTGAAGGAAAATCGGGCGGCATGAGCGCTACGTTGGGGGCCGGAAAACACGACCAAGCTCATATTTACCTTCAAATCATTTAGTGGCAGTCAAATTTAATCGCCTGGATGCAACACAAACAGGCCGCCTCCCCCTTTGTAAAAGGGGGATTGAGGGGGATTTGGCAGAGCCTGGGCTTGCCGCCACCGTTAAATCCCCCCTGCCCCCCTTTTACAAAGGGGGGATAAACTAAATTATCAAATCTTGGCCAGAACTCCCTTAGCCTCCTCTATGCCCGGGAAGCTGGATTTTGAATCAACCGCTTTCTGCAGAGTTGTCTTCGCTGCCTTCATGTCGCCCTTCTTGTACAAGGCCATTCCCAGGTGGTACTGGAAAATCGCGGCTTGAGGCGCCTTGTCCACAGCTTTTTGCAGTAACGGCAAAGCCAGATCATTCTGTCCCGACTTGAAGTAAATCCAGCCCAGCGTATCCACGAAAGCCGGGTTAGCCGAGCTCTCGAAGGACTTGGCCAGTCCCAATGCCTTATCCAGGCTCGCTTTATCGCCTTTCTCGGTGAGCAGGGATGCCAGGTTATTCGCCGCAGCATCAATCCCTGGTGTTTTCTTCAGTACGGCTTCATATTCAGCAATCGCCTTATCATTATCACCAGCCCGCTGATAGAGCTCCGCCAACGACATGGACATCCTTGCATCCCCAGGAATAGCAACCAGACCTTGCTGCAAGGATAGTATCGCAGCTTTCGTATCGCCACGTGCCAGGTTGAGGTTGGCCAAATCAAGATAGGAAGCAGATGCCTTCGGATTAAGCTGGATAGCCTTGCGGAATGCCCCATCGGCCTCGGCGTATTTCTTCTGGTTGACGTAGACCTCGCCCAGCAGCAGATGCGCCATGAAGTTATCGGGCGCTGCCTGAATAGCCTGATTAATGCGGGCAACCGCCTTGTCTGCTTTGCCTTGAACCGCCAGCACGTTGACCATCGCAGTCAGAGGTTCGATGGACTTGGGCGATTTGCTCAGCGCCAGTTCAAATTCCGCCAGGGCCTGGTCGAATTTCTTCTGCGCCTGATAAATCAGGCCCAGCCGGTAATAGCCAACCGGCTGATCAGGTGATGCGGCCTTAAGCTTGGACATGGTGCTTTCGGCAGCGCTCCAGTCCTTCTTGGCCGCCTCCAGTTCAGCTTTTGCCTGAAGAGCACGCAAATTTTTCGGATCCGCCGTAACGACAGCATCGACCTCCTTCAGCGCCCCATCATAATCCTGGGTAGCCGCAAGAAAATCCGCTGTGGCCATCCGAATATTCGGGTTATTGGGGAATTTGGAAACCGCATTGCTAAATGTATCCTTGGCCAACTCCGGTTCCTTATTCGTCAAATGTGCCTTGGCCAGTAACCCGAGCAACTCAACCGAGTCAGGCTGATCCTTGAGCAAGCTGCGGAAATCGGCAATGGCGCTCTTCGCATCGCCTTTTACTAACGACATCTTCCCTCTGAGCAGCAGCGCCTGGTTATCTTTCGGACTCTCCTTCAGCACCTCGGCAACCAGTTTCTCTGCGGCTTCCTTCTTGCCCGCCTGCATTTCCAGTTCAGCAAGCTGATTTCTTGCCTTCAAGCCTTCCGGTCCGGTCTTGTCGAGATCGATGATATCCAGATAGAGTTGACGCAATTTCTCAGGCTTGTTCATTGCCTGGTAAAGTTTGGCCAGACCAAAGCGCAACTTGTATGCCTTGGGTTTGTTCTGAATGACAGACAATAATTCCTTTTCAGCCGCCTCAGGGCCCTTGCGGGTTGCCAAAAATTCCGCCAACAACAGATAGCGCGTCTCGTCTTCCGGATCGACCTGGATGGTGTCACGCAACGATTTTTCAGCCTTGTCCACCTGATTCGTCCGCGCATAGAAAGTCGCCAGGCCGACCCGGTATTCCAGCTTTTTCGGATCGATTGCGATAATCTCAAGCAACTGCTTTTCTGTACTTGCCATGTCATTATGTTTCATCGCAATGGCCACCAGACTCATGCGTAGAGAAACATTCTTGGGATTGGCTTGCACCCCTTTTTCCAGCACTTCCTGCGCCTTCGCCTCATCGCCCTTCTTGGTGTAAAGCGCCGCCAGCAAACTCACCGCTTCGAACTGCGTGGGGTCCGCCGCAATAACCTGGCTGGCCTCCTGAATAGCGCCTGCTTCATCGCCCTTACGAGACATCAGAGCCGCCTTCAGAGTATGCGCCGCAGGATCCGCCGGTTTCTTGGCGAGAATCTCGCTAACCATCTTTTCCGCCTTGGCGGTATCATTTGACAACAAATAAATTTTTCCCAACTTGGCTTTGGCTTCAAGATGCTCGGGGTTCAATTCCAAGGCCTTGGAATAGTTACCATAAGCCTTTGGCCAGTTATTTTGCTTTTCTTCCAGCGTACCGTACATGTAATAAGCATCGGCATTCTTGGGATCGATCTGCAACACATTCTTGAATTCGACACGAGCCTTGTCGTAATCCAACTGCTCCAGATACGCCTTACCCTTTTCCATGTGTTTGGCCTGACGCTCCGCCTTGCCACCGCAACCCGACATGGAAATGGAAATAGCCAGCAACATCGCAAGCAAATAGGATGGTTTATTGTTGAACTTCATATCACTCCTCCAAGAGCATCCTTAAATTATGAAACAACCCTTTTTCTCAATACATGTTTACCAGATTACGCGCTGTACCGCCGAATAAAATCCTGATAAGCCTTCCCAATGCCCTCGTCCATCGCGGTTTTCGCGCGCCATCCCAGTTTATTCAGATGCGTTACGTCCAGCAGTTTCTGTGGCGTCCCATCCGGCTTGCTGGAATCAAATACCAGTTCGCCCTGAAAACCCACTACCTTGGCCACTTTTTCCGCCAACTCACGAATGGTAATGTCTTCTCCTACACCAATATTAACGAATTCCCCGATATCTTTCGCATCCCGATTTTCCATCAGAAACACACCGGCGTCAGCCATATCATCGCCGTACAAAAACTCACGTCGCGGCGTACCGCTGCCCCACACACTAACCTGCGCATCTCCACGTGTTTTGGCTTCGTGCATCTTGCGGATCAGCGCCGGCATAACATGCGAATTCTGCAGGTCGTAATTATCTCCCAACCCATACAGATTGGTCGGCATCACGCTCATGAAATTGGTTCCGTACTGGCGATTATAAGCGCCGCACATCTTGATGCCGGCAATCTTGGCAACCGCATAGGGCTCGTTAGTCGGTTCCAGCACTCCGGTCAGCAGATGCTCTTCCTTCATCGGTTGAGGGGCGAACTTCGGGTAGATACAGCTTGAACCCAGAAACAGCAGCTTCTTCGCACCATTGGAATAGGCCGCGTGTATCACGTTGCTCTGAATCATCAGGTTCTGGTAGATAAAATCCGCAGGATAAGTATTGTTGGCAACAATCCCCCCCACCTTCGCGGCGGCCAGGAACACGTGGCTAGGCTTTTCCTGCACAAAAAACTCTGCCACTGCCCGCTGGTCCTTCAAATCCAGTTCGGCATGTGTGCGCGTCACGATATTCGAATAGCCGCCCTTTTCAAGGCGGCGCATCAGCGCCGAACCCACCAACCCGCGGTGGCCGGCCACATAAATCTTGTCACCGGACTGCATGGCCTTACTCATGATGATCAAACGTTTTGTAGCCCTCGCGCCGGCATAAATCGTCCCGCTCAGAAGTCTTCAAATCTTCGCGTACCATTTCAGCAACCAGTTCCTTGAAAGTCACTTTAGGCGTCCACCCCAGCTTGGTTTTCGCCTTGGTCGGGTCACCCAGCAGCGTCTCCACCTCGGTAGGACGGAAATAGCGGGGATCGACCGAAACGATGCACTTACCGGCAGCGTCATAGCCCTTCTCATCCACGCCCGAGCCTTCCCAGCGGATTTTAATCCCCAACTCTTCGGCAGCCGCATCGACAAAATCACGCACGCTGTACTGCACACCGGTTGCAATCACGAAATCTTCAGCGTGATCCTGTTGCAGCATCAGCCATTGCATTTCCACGTAATCCTTGGCGTGGCCCCAATCGCGCTTTGCATCCATATTCCCCAGGAACAGGCAATCCTGCAAACCCAGCTTGATACGCGCCAGCGCCCGGGTAATTTTACGCGTAACGAAAGTCTCGCCACGAACAGGTGATTCGTGGTTGAACAGAATACCGTTACAAGCATACATGCCATACGCTTCACGATAGTTAACGGTAATCCAGTAAGCATAAAGCTTCGCCACCGCATAAGGCGAACGGGGGTAAAACGGGGTAGTTTCCTTTTGCGGGGTTTCCTGCACCAGCCCGTAAAGTTCTGAAGTGGATGCCTGGTAAAAACGGCTCTTCTTTTCCAGCCCCAATATCCGAATTGCCTCCAACACCCGTAGCGCCCCAAGCGCATCAGAGTTGGCTGTATATTCCGGCTCCTCGAACGAAACCGCCACATGGCTCTGTGCGGCCAGGTTGTAAATTTCATCCGGCTGCACCTGCTGAATAATCCGGATCAGGCTGCTGGAATCGGTCATGTCACCATAATGCAGAATGAAATTCCGGTTCGAAACATGCGGGTCCTGGTAAAGATGGTCGATGCGATCGGTATTGAACAATGACGCACGGCGTTTAATGCCATGTACGATGTAACCTTTTTTAAGCAGAAACTCTGCCAGATAAGCACCGTCCTGCCCTGTTATACCTGTAATAAGCGCTACTTTTTGCATATTGCATTTCATATGTTAAATAATCCCCAATCCATCAAAGATGCAGAAGCAATCCCTTGGCACCAAGAATACCAGAAGCCACCATCACTGAAATATTCAGCACCCTACCCCAGAACCTGTTGCCACGGTTGATAATGATTTCACAGCCGTAGAACAAAATCACCCCCTTTATCACCATCTCACCAAAGGCAGAATCCTCAGAAGCCCCATCCATGAACAGGCCACTGGCGATGACCAGAAACACCACCAGATAATCCATCGGCGTCGAACGGAACTCGACGTCGTGCACATAACGCACCACTATGATGATAGCCAAGGCCAGCGCAGCAAAATACGCCCAGCGTAGTTCAGGAAAATATTCCGACAGCTGCAATGAGTACTGATGAGTCAGATAAACGAGAAAGGCAGCAGTAGCATAAATGGCAATCCGCACCAGATAGGCGTTGCTCTGTATGCGATCGAAAAGCATCGCCACCAGCAAGACAACTGCAATGGCAACCCCAGTCAGCCCAAAATCGCGCGGCACATTACTAACCCATAAGCTACCAATTATAAAATAAGCTGGGACCGTTATCCTAATAAACAGGGTCGGCACAGTGCTAAATAATGGATGTCTCTTGAGCGACAGAATAAACCGGCTCAGACGTGATTCTGAGCCCTGTCGATTAACCCGCCAGCCTGTGTGTTCGCCCAGAACAAGCAGGACAAAAACCAGGGTGCATACACCCAGATAGAGAGACAACAAGATAGCATCAGCCTCGTACTTTAACGCCAGAGCGCTAAGTACGAAAAACGTCTGAATAGCGTAAATAACAACTACCGACTGGTAATGGTCGAAACCCAGATCAAGAAGGCGGTGGTGAATGTGGTTCCTTGTTGCCTTGAACCAGTTCAAACCCTGGTAGGCACGCTGGGCGAACACCGCGAGAATATCCACAATCGGCAGCCCTAGAATCAGCGCCGGCAACGCCATGCTCAAACCCGTGTGGGTCTGCTGGGTCAGGATCACCGCAAGCGTGCCCAGAGAAAAGCCAAGAAACTGGCTACCCGAATCCCCCATAAACACGCGTGCGGGGTGAGTGTTGAAGCGCAGAAAACCAAACACACCCCCCATCACCGCAAGGGCGATCAACGTCACCGCGAAGCCATCAGCAACATACGCCAGATAGGCGATACATGCCAGACTCAACATTGACTCGCCGGCCGCCAACCCATCCAGGCCATCGGAGTGATTAATTGCGTTGATCATGCCAATAATAGCAACTACCGTGAATGGCTTGCCGATATATGCTGGCAACGGATCGTCCATAAACGGCACCAGGGAGACCCAGACATCCCCAAAATACACCAGTCCGATTACCGCAATAAATTGCCCGATGAACTTGACGTAATGGCCCAGTTCCCGGCAGTCATCCCATGTACCGAAAATCAGCAGCACGACCGAGCCAAAGAGAAAGAAAGCAATGGCGGAACTGATTTGAACCCACAGCAGAATGGCAATCAAAGATCCAAGCACGATGCCAATCCCACCCACACGCGGAATCGGTACCGCATGAACCTTGCGCGGATCAGGTTGATCAACCATCCCCAGCACCGGCGCAAGGCGAATCATGATCGGAATGATCGCCATGCTGACAAGCAAGGCTGTCAGCAATACAAAAAGAAAATTCAAGGGTCCCTCCCTGCCACCAATATTGCCACCCAATATACTAAGGGCAGCTTATTATACTTTTATGAATTCACCCCATTAACAACCTATACATCATGCGCAATGTAATTAACCTCATGCTCAGGCTCTTTAACTTCAGACAAGCATTCACCACATCCAACGCAAAACACCCCCTCAGGATAACATGAGCGCCTTCATACCGAATATTCCCCCCGACCCCGCGTCACGAAAAAATCCAACAATCCATCCCACAAACTACATCAGCGATTAATGCAAAAACGCCTAAGGCGCTCTTGCGAAAAGCCAAAAGAATAGCCTCATCCTTGGGGAAAGGATAGGTTGGGTGTCCAGCGTTAACTCACTCATTTAGTCAGCGCTTCAACAAGTATTCGGCGCAACAATATTTGATGATTCGGTGCACCGGCTGTTGGAGGGAGGCAAGCAGTAACTGTCGGCAATGCTGCGTTTGATAGCCTTGCAATAATATGACTAGCCCAACAAAAGCACTATCCACATACGTGACTCCGCCCATTTCCAGCCTCACGTCCTTTCCGGCAAGTACCGCATTGGAAAAACAATCTCGCAAGGGGGCAATATTCCGCTGCGTCCACGCACCCTGTAGTCGGACAATGTAGCTTTGTCCCTCTTCTCTCGTTTCCACACTAGCCATCGCCAGTTGATCAGCATCTGCCTTGTGGTGTTGCAGATACCAGACATAAGGAACTACGCGCGTCACCAATAGGGTAAGCAGGGCCATGCCATCCTCGAAATAGCGTCGCCAAAGGCCCGGTTCTTCCTTGATCCGCCACAGCCACTCCAAGCCACTACGCTGCATCCAGACCGGGGCGCGGCGGACAGTTCCGGCGACGAAATTCACCACCGCACCCAGATGGCTGATAATCGGCACAGTGATGCGAGCACGATTGCGCACTATCCACGCCTGGCCTTTCTTCGCCCCCAGCGCGACCACCAGAAAGTCCGCACCACTGGCATTAATCCTGGCGATGACGGATTCGCTACTCATGTCATCGATGGAACCGAAGCCGGGACATTCATGGCCCACGCAGGTCATTCCCGCTGAATCCGTAGTGAGCTTTTGACAAGCCCTCTCGGCCACTCCCTCCGGACCGCCAAAAAAATAAACCGACATGCCCTGTGCAGAATCGCAGCGCAGCGCCTCGAACACCCCCGAACCGGCCACCCGCTCACGTATCGGTATGCCGAGCATGCGCGCCATCCATACCAGCGGCATGCCGTCGGCAATGCTCAGATCGCTGTTGATGACGGAATCACGAAATCCGCGGTCGGCCAGACAACCGATGAGAAAGCTGAGATTAGGTGTCGACAGGAAGCATCGCTGCCCGTCGGACACAGCGCGATGAACACGACCCACCGCCTCGGCCATGGTCACGGCATCGAAAGGCAGACCAAGCAGACAGTGGATGTCTCTGTTGAAATCGACCACGCCAGATCAATCCCGCTCGGTCTTGACCCAACTCTTTTGCCGCTTAGTCAGGAACCGAAGATAAAGAGTTGTCTTGGACAATATGTAAAACGGGATGGTCAGCATGGCCAAGAATGAAATAACTTTCCGCCCCCATCCGTACCATGCAATGGTGATCGCGATAGCAAAGAGGCCAAGCGTGATCAAGGACAGATTAAGCGGCCAAGTGATGCCCTCGAACAAGAAAAGCATCAGGTTCAGCGAGAAAATGGCAGTAACAATCAGCGCCAGCAAGGCAAGTGGTGGCACCACCAAATCTATGGCAAGACCAAGAAGCCTGACATTGCGTTCCCGAATCGCGCAGGCAAGCACACGGGGAAATTCATGCAGGATCATGCTCAAGTGCCCGTGTTCCCAACGCGTTCGTTGCGTGCCCTCGGCAGTCTTGTCGCTGGGGAAATAGCTGGTGACTGTGGCATCGGGGCAAAAAAGGGCGGGGTATCCTGCCAGCGCCAGATCAATACCGAACTTCATGTCCTCAACGATATGCCCGCTCGCCAGTGCAGCATTACTGATCAAAGACCATGGAAAAGCCATGCCCGTACCCATCAGTTGGCAGGACAATCCCAGGCGATAGAACCCCAGAGGGCGCACCTGGTTCTTCACCAACCAGGCGAACTCCGCGATGCGCGTTTTCAGGCAGGCACCTTCGGGAGAGAGCATCAGATCCAGAGACTGCACTGGGCATGATGCTGCGACACAAGTACGCGCCAGCCGGTCAATCGTCCCGGGAAACACCTGACAATCGGCGTCGATAATGATGACCACCTCGGGAGGATCATCCCGCATCCTGCCCACACCGAAATCCAGAGCATAGCCCTTGCCGCGACGTTCAAGATCGGTGCGCTCAACCACCTCCGCGCCAAGCCCGCGAACGATCGCCGCAGTCTCGTCGGAGCAGTTATCGGCCACCACCAGCAACCGGTCTCCCTCGGTAAGCTGAGGTAAAATGGAACCCAGGGTTGCGGCAATCACATCCGCCTCGTCGTGGGCGGGAATCAGGATGCCTACTGGGGAACGTCTTCCCTGCGGCAAAGGGCTGTGTCGGTAGGCGGGCAGAGCCATAAGCACTTGCACCAGCAGCACCGTTACCGGCACCAATATCAATACCGAAAGCGTTCCCAGGATGGCCGACAGCACAGTCATGCAGGCGACGCTCCATCGATACATGCTTCTCGGAAGAGTACCGCAAGCTTCGCCGCTTCGGTATCAATGGAATGCCGCTCCAGCACGAGCTGGTAGCCTGCTTCTGCCATGCGCTCCAGAGCGTCGCTAGGCGCAGCCAGGAATGTTTCCATCGCCGCTGCCAGTTCATCTACCGAACCTGCAGGAAAAAGCCATCCCGTCTCTCCTGGGCGCACCAGCTCCGGAATGCCGGCCACATACGTGGTCAGTACTGGCCGGCGTAGGGCCATGGCTTCCATGATCACCACTGGCAACCCCTCGGCGAAACTGGGCAGCACCAGCCCCCTCGCCACGAGAATTTCCTCTCGCACCTGATCGCTACTGATCCAGCCCGTGATTCGCACCCGATCCTCCAGAGCGTACTGCCGGATCAGCCTTTCCACATCGGCCCGCATTTCTCCATC
This sequence comes from Sulfuricella sp. T08, assembly GCF_000971475.1. Classification (GTDB taxonomy): domain Bacteria; phylum Pseudomonadota; class Gammaproteobacteria; order Burkholderiales; family Sulfuricellaceae; genus Sulfuricella. Next base: position 61,731 of record NZ_DF967520.1, on the reverse strand, counting down.
GCCGGCGAGCACTAACTCAAAGTCTATCCCTTTCTGCGCCAAGCGATGCGCTGCCTCCATCAGTAGCAACTGTCCTTTCTGCTCGCATAGGCGACCGACGCAGACCAGTCTCGGGGCATCGGGGACGGGCACTGGAGCGACTGCGTGAAATTTCGGCTCCAGACCGCAATGCACTTCCTTCACCTTGTGCCACTGGTCATGTTCCACCCAGCGGTAGAGCTGGCTACGCCCGAACGAACTGACCGCGGCCACGAAGGCTGACCGGCGAATCTTTTCGCCCAGGCCGATAAATTGAGGCTTGTCGAACTCTTCCGGCCCATGCACCGTGAAGCTGAAAGATGGCCCGCCCAGACTATGTACCAACATCGCAACCGTTGCCGGATTGGTGCCGAAATGGGCATGCAGATGACAAGCGCCTTGCTCCCGAAGCCAAGGGAGCACGTGGCAGGCCTCAGCCAAATAGATCAGGTAAATCACCATCGGCCGGTCGGCGCGCCACCCCATCTTCAATGCCAGCCTGAGAGCCGAGAAGAATCGCCCAGGCGAGGCCACGCAGGCACGCAGCATGGCCATCATCAAAGTCAGTGGCCCCTGCTGCAGGACATACCGCGTCCGCGTCTGCTCTGCCTGGTCCTCCCCATCCACCAAATCGGCATCCCAACCGCGCAGGGCGATGCGCTGCACCTCAATGCCCTGCCGTTCCAGCGCAAGGATTTCCCGCCGAATAAAGCTGTGGCTTACCTTCGGGTATTGATTGACAAAATAGGCGATGCGTAAAATCATGACTGTTTTCTTAGAAGCTTTTTAAAATAATTACGCAATACTTTTCATGTCTCAGAATCTTTCGTGTCGCACTATTCAGTCAAGCTAAATCGCATGGATGCAACACAGACAAGCCGCCTCCCCCTTTGTAAAGGGGGATTGAGGGGGATTTGGCAGAGCCGGGGCTTGCCGCCACCGTTAAATCCCCCTAGCCCCCCCTTTTCAAAGGGGGGTATCCCGCTGGTTTAACGTGACTGACTACTACCTTTCGGCTTAAGTTAAGTACCATTCGACCTGTCCCATCAGTCGGCGAGACGACGAAAATACTCGATTGTCTCCTTGAGACCATCATGCAGCTGGACTTTTGGTTCCCACCCCAGCTTCTCCCGCGCTAGCGTAATGTCCGGGCAGCGCTGGCGCGGGTCATCCTGCGGCAGTGGATGATAGACGACGCGCGAGCGAGTCCCACACATGGACACGATAGTCTCGGCTAGTTCACCGATAGTGTACTCACCGGGATTACCCAGGTTCAGCGGGCCAGTGAAGCCTTTTTCCGTCGCCATCATGGCGACGAACCCCTCAATCATGTCGTCCACATAGCAAAACGAGCGCGTCTGGGTACCGTCGCCGTAGACCGTTATGTCCTCCCCCTTCAGGGCCTGAACGATGAAATTGCTAACCACCCGTCCGTCGTTTTCCGCCATCCGTGGCCCGTAAGTGTTGAAAATCCGCACAACTTTGATGTCGAGGTCATGCTGCCGCTGATAGTCGAAGAAAAGCGTCTCGGCGCAGCGCTTTCCCTCGTCGTAGCAACTGCGCGGACCGATCGGATTAACCCGCCCCCAATACTCCTCTACCTGGGGATGCACCTCGGGGTCGCCGTACACCTCGGAAGTCGAGGCCTGCAGGATGCGCGCCTTGACCCGTTTGGCCAGGCCAAGCATGTTAATGGCCCCGTGCACGCTGGTCTTTGTGGTCTGCACGGGGTCGAACTGGTAGTGTATCGGGGACGCTGGACAGGCCAAATTGTATATCTGATCCGTCTCGACATAGAGCGGGAAAGTCACGTCGTGACGGAGCACCTCGAAATGGGAATTGCCCAGCAGCTGCCGGATATTCGCGCGCTGGCCGGTGAAATAGTTGTCGACGCAAAGGACATCGTGCCCCTGTGCAACTAGATGGTCACACAGATGCGAGCCAAGAAACCCCGCCCCTCCGGTGATGGTAATATGCTGCGACATTTCCTCTGACTCCTCGCTAGTTGTTTTCTTCACTGCTGGCCTGACCGTACGATACGATGTTGGCCGCACGCGAGCACCTTATATCATCCAGATGACAATTTCGAGTACGCGTGGACAATTTTGGGGTAACCATACTGTCAGTCGCGTTCTGTCTTCTTCCACCGCGTCTCGCGGCGGGTAAAAAAATCGCGGTACAGCGGCAGCTTCCACATGAGGTAGCCCGGCACCGCGGCGAGTGCCGCCAGCGTCGACTTGACTCCGGCGAACCGCATCCAGGACATCAACACGGCCGCAACGAACACCGCCGCCATACCCGCTAAAAATCCAAGTGGGCCACCATACCCATAGAACACATACAAACCGAGCGACAGGCTTGCGGCAACCACCCACATCAGTCCGAGGAACGCCAGCGGCGGAACGGCCACCTCCAGCGCCAGCGCGACGCGGTTCTTGTCCAACTGCTTCAGACCTTCGAGCAGGAGCCTCGGTCCGGTACGAAAGACCAGAAACATATGACCATGCTCCCACCTTCGCCGCTGACTCAGGGCCGTTTCTTCACGTTTCGGCAACTGCCCATCTACCCTTGCCTCTGGGACGAAGGCCGTCGGATACCCCCGCTGCAGCAAATCGATGGCCAGCTGGTAGTCCTCTGCGATCGACCCTTCTCCCTGCGGCGCATTCCTGATGACTTGAAACGGATAGGCGGAACCGCTGCCATTGAGCAGGCAGGGCAGGCCAAGGGCGTGGAGGCCCAGGGGGCGGACATAGTTCTTGAGCAGAACGGCGAGGCTCGATAGATTGCACAAGCCTTTGTCCACGTCAGAGGGCGCAAAGAAGTAAGCCCCCATGACCGGTCGATTCAGCTCCCACGCCTGCGTGGCGAGCATCCGCACGGCCCCCTCACTCACAACGCAGTCTGCGTCCACCACTACCACGACATCAGGCGGACTCGCATCAAGCCATTGGAGACCCGCCCTCAGCGCGTCGGGCTTGCCTCCTCGACCCTCGTCCTGCACCTCAATCACCTCCGCCCCCAAGTTCCGGGCGGTCTCCGCAGTAGCATCCGTGCAGTTGTGAGCGACACAAAGCAAACGGCAATTCGGCGGCAGATCAGCGAACATGGAAGCGAGGCTACGGCTGATCACCCCCTCCTCGTTATGCGCGGGGATAAGTACAACTGTGCGCGGAAATTCCTTTTCCGGCGTGGCAGTGGCAGTCGCTTCCCGCTTGCGGAAGCCCAAGGCAGCGATAGCTTCCACAACCACCACCAGCATTGGCACCGACGTGAGCACAGCCACCAGCCAAATCAGCGTGCCGAGGCCCATCTCCGCAGTCATTGCTCTTCCTCTTGGAATATCAAAACAGCATTAAAACTCGTCCGGTTCATCTTTGCGCCTATGCGCATCTTGAAGTGACAGGGTTTTTCCATGCCCCTGAATCTACTTGTACTCGATCAAGCCCAGTTTCATCCCTGTGAGCCGGAAGATACAGAAAGTCTGCACCCATTTGGGTCTTGCCTCATCAAATGCGTTCATTTTGATTGTTTTACACTTAGCGTTTAATAAAGCCGCCATGATTAGCTACTTGCGATCACAGCCGGAACACCAATCGCTATCTTCCCTGCCGGCACATCTTTAAGCACCACGGCGTTTGCTCCAATACAAGCATGATCGCCAATGCGCACGTCACCCAGAATCTTTGCACCCGCGCCAACATCGACATGTCCGCCAATCACGGGCAACATTTCCCCTGTGCGGGTGCCAATAGTCACCTGCTGCAAGATCAAACAGTTCGGCCCGATCCGCGCACCGGGGTGGATAACAATGCCATTCGGATGCGGTAGCAACAAGCCCCCCCCAATCTGGCAGTTGAGTGGGATATCCGCACCAGTCACCACACTCCAGAATCGATGGCGCAAAATAGCCCATTTCTTCGCAAGAATACGCAAAGGATTGCGCGACTCTACATGACGCTGGTAAGACCGGATGCTGGCCAACAAAGCTCTGGACGGATGCCACGAGAAAATACGCTTTTTTTCTCGTGACCAATCCGGCACTTCGGCGGAGACTTCCATTGTTGACACCCCAATAAAGATTACTCTTGTCCAAAACAAGTTATGCGTTTGTGTTAATTTACAGTTGATGACTCAGTTAGAATACTTAGCATCTTTCGAAGGAGCCTGATTCGTAACGAACTTAAGGCCCAAAATATAAACAACCATTTTTTAACAAACTTTGAGCTGCCAAAACACAACTCCATCTCGAATGATTTGACCTGGCGATCGAGCATCCAACGTAAATATGGTCTCTTAACCTTATAAGCATCCATCGCTCTTTTATATTCAACCAACTTAACGACATGCGCTTTGAGATACTTGTCATCCACCCTGCCACTAACTTTCAGAGTGGATTTTAGTTGCCCAATGATGCTTTCAGAGTGCTGACGGTATAAGACAAGTGGCTCCGATATGCCGGCAACACCATTGCCAAGCAAAGCACGAAAGGAATAAACAAAATCTTCAGCTATAACCCCACCGCTTAATGGCCCCACAAAGAAATGTAGCGATCTCGAATAAGCAGCTACACACCCCCCCGCAATAAAAACTTTACGACCTGTGATCGTATCGTCGATGGATGGAGTCTTTTCAACAACTATTGTATCCTTAGAAATTACATTCCCATCTTCATCAATACGTACAACGCCGGAATACACAAGATCGGGGCGCGGCTCGCGTGACATCCATGCTTCTACCAACTTCGACGTACGATGCGGCAAAGAGATGTCATCGCCCCCCTGAAAAATCACCAACTCACCTGAAGACAGCTCCCACACTTTATTCACATTTTCAGCGAGCCCAAGATTGTATGCATTTCTGTGGATAATAATTTTATGCGGCCCAGTATAGTTAGAAGCGATATTTGCTATCACGGAAAAAGTAGCATCAGTTGAGAAATCGTCGGAAACAACCACTTCCAACGGACTGTATGTCTGAGCCAGCGCGCTCTCAAGTGCTTCTGCAATAAATCGTTCGTGGTTATAGCTAATCACTGCAAAAGTAACAAGAGGACTAATGTTAGGCATATTCTCTATCACTTGTACTCGATCAGGTGTGCCGTCTTCCCTGCCAGCCTGTTATAAAGAAAGCTCAACTGCCCCATCGCCTCTGGAAACTTGCCCAGCACCAGAAATAAGGCGCGCCACCAGTTTTCCCTCACGGATCGAGTACCGCACAAAGCAAGGCGTACAACCTGAGCAGGATAAATCAGTAGTATCGCCAGACCCCACGTCCCCAACCAGATCGCCAAGCTGACTGTAACCACAGGAATCCCCAAACCCCATATCCAGATGCGCCGTGACTCCTTCACCTGATGCCTCTCCGGCGGCGCGCCGTGCAAATGCGCCCCCTCGGCAAAAGCATAGCCACCACGCAGAGACCGTTTACGCCACTGTCCAAAACGTGTCATTGCCGCATCATGCAACGTCATTTCCTCGCCGATTCTCCATATCTTCCAGCCTGCCGCCCTAAACCGCACGCAGAGCTCCGGCTCCTCTCCGGCAATCAGTCCTTCACGATATGTCCCCACGCATTCAAGGGCGTCGGTGCGCATCAAGGCGTCGCCACCGCAGGCTTTTGCCTCACCCACTGGAGTGTCCCATTCGATGTCGCACAACATGTTGTACACGGAGCGGTCCGGAAAACGTTCACGACGCCGACCGCAAACTACGGCCACATCGGTGTGTCCATCAAGAAACCGTGCTGCCTTTTCCAGCCAGCCTGGCACAACCTCACAGTCCCCATCCACAAACTGGACGTAGGTTAAACCAGGTACCAGTTCAAGCAGTTTGTTGAACCCTTCATTTCGTGCTCGAGCCGCTGTAAAAGACGTGTTCAAATCCAACTCAACAACCCCCAAACCCATGCCAAGCGCCATAGCAACGGATCCGTCAGTCGAACCGGAATCGACATAAACCACCCGATCCGCGATTTCCTTAACAGATTCCAGACACTTTCGCAGACGCTCTCCCTCATTGCGCCCGATAACGACAACCCCGATACTCATGATTGCTTCCCGACACGGGGGATAAATGCCCGGCCCGTCATGATCGCCCACAGATCACCCCACAGCAGATCAAACATGAACCATCGGGGGTCATTGTTTTTATTACTGCGGGCGCCGATGTGCAAGCCTCTGCGCAGCAGGAACGAGAATCGTCCAATAGCCCAGAGTACATCCGCTGCAACAAGCCCGGTAATGCCGTAATGCTTGACAAAAAAACGTCGTCGCGAATCGTACCAATACTTGGCCCTTCTCTTCGCTGCGGCACGTATGCCGGTAGACGCACCCTCCAGATGCATCACCAGCGAATCGGGCACATACCAGCATCCCCACCCAGCCTGCTGGGTACGGTGGCAAAAATCCACCTCCTCGAAATACAGAAAATAATTTTCGTCCATCAGACCGATATCCTCGATAACCTGGCGGCGAATAATCATGCTCGCCCCGGACACCCAGTCACAGGAATGGGCCACGGACTGCGGCGGAGAGCTGACAACATAACGACGCAGCAAACGGCTGAGCACACCCAAACGAGCCCCTGCATCCAGTTCACTCAATGGAGAGGGGAACGTATGTGCAGAGCATTCCACGTCCCCATCAGCATTTTCCAGTTGACTGCCCGCAATGCCGACGCGGGGGTGGGCATCCATGAAATCCACCAAGGTCTTCACCGCTCCTGGTCGAGTCACGGTGTCTGGGTTGAGCAGCATCACATAATCAAGCAACTCGGTCGAGGCCAGCGCCATCCGTATGCTTGCGTTGTTGCCAAAAGCAAAACCGCCATTTCTATCCAGCGGCATAACGTCAACCCATGACGACCAACCCTCGCGCTCTATGGCGGCAGTCAGTTTCTCAACAGAATCGTCCCCCGAGGCATTGTCAACCACAACGAGGCGGTTGCCCGCCAGATCGGCCGCTTGCGTGGACAGAGCGCGCAGACAGTCGATAGTCAACTCTGACGTACGGTAATTTACGATAATGATCCAGACACTGCCCATTTTCAGTTGCATCCACCCAAATTTATTAGTTATTTCAGATTTGCATCATCTATTTTATTAACCATACATCTTATACGTAGGTATGCTTCTTTAAGCCCAAGCCGCCTTGTTATGACTTCCAGGAACAGCAGCACTGCGCCATATTTCCGAATCCGGTAAATTAATGAACCAAGTCTTGAATGCCCGTAAAGGTATCGTTTTTCGATTTTTGATAGTGTAACTCTCGGATAGCCACTCAATTCGTAACCCCTTAACAGCAATCTATCACCTATTTTCTCTTCAATTTTCTGAATGACTTCCTTGCTCGTCTTTAATTTCCAATGACCAACCAAGTTAGGATTAAGCGGCTCATAAGTGCTGTTTTTAACATAGTCGAACATGCGATCACTGTATTCAACGCCAAGAAAATGACAAATCCGGGTTAATTGTTCCTTAGGATGAATTAAGATATCGTTGTAACGCACCTCGATCCATGCCTCCTCTGGAAGGGTTCCGCAGCAACGCTCCCATTCAGTTTCCGCTCGCAGCCACCAGTCTGCTGCAACATAAGCATTTCCAGCCCAACCCATCCCCACGACCGAATTAGCGACATCACGACCGTCCCGAAGCAAATAGATGTATTTCGCCTTTGGCCAGATTCTGCCAATTTTGCTGAACTGATAATGAATGGTCGCACCAACAATCGCTTTCCCATCGCGGGTTCGCTTTTGTTCGAGAAAGTCGTTCGCCATGGACACAAAATCAAAATGACCTTTAATTTCAAAGTGGCTATGCTGGAAAACACGATCGTTTCTCAAAAAATCGCAATAATCCTCGATATCAGGGTAATTCCCATCATCTGAAATCTGGCTTACCAAAAATTCAGATTCAAGATTAAAAGCGATATCAGGGTGATGATCTAGCATCAAGCGCAACAGTGTTGTCCCTGATCGCTCGGAACCAACCAAAAAAATAGGTGAATTGGAGTTCATATTCATGATATTACGAGGAACAAATATTTATAGCTTTCGGAAGTATTGTTGAGTACCCGCCCCAATTGCACCACCAACGATTTGCTTTGCCACGGTTTTGACGACACGCATCGGATCAGTTGTAACGAAAGACACTGGTTTCTTAATCGGCGCAAACCCCATACTTTCAGCGAGACCGCGCATCGTAGCCGGCGTGAAGCCATTAATGTGTTCCAAGGGATGAATTTTCCGATAGTCGTCGAGAGTGGAAATACCATTTATCCCTGAACAATCCGGTGTTTCAAGAATCAATATTCCGCCTGTAACCAAATACTCCTTGAGCACTTCAAGAAGTGATCTTGGATCATCAAGATGCTCAAGAACCTCAAAAAGGGTAATCACATGGAACGCGGAAATCCCTGAACTCTTCAGATCTTCAAGCTCTGGGAATATCCTGGCGAATCGCCCGTTTTCACGCTTTGCAGAGGATCGGTCAACACCGTATGCCTCAAAACCATATAAGTCACACATTGCAAGAAATTCACCATAGCCGCACCCAAAATCGAGGAGGCGAACAGGCTTTCCGCTACACAAACTCCTGCTGAGGCGTTCTAGCTGTAAAACATGCTTTGTATACTGTACGGCTTTACTAAAAACATATTCAGTCGTCTTAAATGGTCGCTCAAACTCTTCAATCGCCTCTTGCGTCATCCATTGCGAAAACCGCCGCTCGTTCCAGTCTGGCGCGAGAATGTACTTGTGGAACGCTTGTCCGCAGTCACTGCACTGCACATAACTCCAGTGCTTCCCCCTTAGATATGGAGCGGGGTTCTCGCCCCATGGGTCATTTAAAATGAAGTCGCACAGAGGCTTTTCATTGAACAACCCGGTTGACAATTCAGCGAGCCTAGTGGATCCACAACTAATACATGTAGTCCGTTCAACAAATTGAGCGCTATCCATATTTTTCATAAATAGCTTTTCAATCGTTCATATAATCGATGATCGACGGCAACGAGAAAAATCTCGATGTGTCCGGGGAATAACAGTTAGTCCAGAGACCCATGGGGACGAACATATGACAAAATAAAATCATTAGTTAAGCAGCGGTTTCATAATGTGCTTTATCATTACTGATGAAACATTCTCCCAAGATAGATCAAGAACCTTTTCTCTAGCTAAATCTATTTTTTGGGAAATCACTGACACATCCTCACCTACCATTTTTTCAACACAAACGGCCACACTCTTAGGATCATTTATAGGTACAAGAAACGTGGTGGTGTCATCACCCGGAAAATACCCGGTCGTTACTACGGGCGTTCCACAAGCCATAGACTCAAGCACTGGATAATGTGGAGCACCCAACTGAATAGTTGCCAATGCAAACATAATGTCGACGGACCGATAAAAATCAGCCAGCTCCTTATCATTCCTGGGGACTACAACCTCTATACGCCCCTCTAGCCCTTTCAGTTCACTTTCAGGCAAGTGGTGGCCATAAGCAACCTTAAGGCGAACATCATACCCGCGACTAATCAACTCTTTTACCGAATCGACTGCTTGAGCCGTTCCCTTCCATATGTCTTTTCTTCCGATAATCCCGATGGTGAGAGTCGCCGGAAAACCTTCAAAAGGTTTTTTCCAATACAAATCCAAATCGATACCTGGCGGGACAACCGGAGCAGCAGTCCTTATATTTTTATAACCCACATAGATCGGGGAATTTACAAAACACTTTTGCTTGGGGATTACATAATAAGTTGCCCATAAAAAGACTGAAAGTATTTTCATCCTCATCGATGGAATTGCAAAAAAAACTTCTGATTCATATAACTGAATATAATAAAAACATTTCTTCCTTACGCCAGCAGCTATCGAAGGCCATACAGTCAATGAATGATTCAGCAATACAACATCATAACCTTTTTCGATCGTTAAAATTGCTTTCCTCATTACAAGAAATAATTCAATAAACCCTAGCGATCTATTAGAGGGCTCAGGCTCATCCACTATTTCAGCCTTCGAATTAACCCAGATAACTTCTGCATCTGTAGGGAAATAAGGCGCGCCCCCCCCCGCATGCGACAGAAAAATGACTCGATGGCCAAGTTTCACCCACTCAGTTGCAAGATTGCTCAGCACCCTACTTCCCCCAGCGGGAGCAAGACTAAGAACTGGGATCAATATATTCATCTAGATCCTTAGATGGATTTTCCATTAAGTAAAACCTCAACCTTGTGGATCACACTCTCTACATCTTCATCACTCATGGTTGGCCCAAGAGGCAAACTCAACACCTCACGATGAATTATTTCTGCAATTGGGAAGTCGCCTTCCTTCTTACCCAACTCGGCATAAGCAGGTTGCAGATGAGGAGGAATTGGATAGTGAATTACTGTTCCTATACCCTGGCTAGACAAATAATCCTGCAATGCACCGCGCTGAGAATTTCTCACCACATACAGGTGCCATGCAGGAGAACTCCACTCTGGAACGTGCGGCAACACCAAGTCTGGAATCCCCTTTAACCCTTCACTATATCGTTCAGCAATTTCCGCCCGTCGACTATTGTCACTATCTAATAGTTGTAACTTGGCACTGAGAAATGCGGCCTGTAGCTCATCTAAACGACTGTTATAACCTTTAGCTAAATTATGATATTTCTTTTCCGAACCATAATTCCTGAGCATACGGATGCTCTGCGCAAGCTTGGTATCACTGGTAGTAACCGCTCCACCATCCCCCAGCGCCCCCAGGTTTTTCCCTGGATAGAAACTGAATCCTGCGGCATCGCCGAGCGAACCTGCCTTTCTACCTTTATAAAGAGCCCCATGTGCCTGGGCAGCATCTTCGACTACCTTGAGGCCATGCTTTTCCGCAATTGCCATAATAGGATCCATATCAGCGCATTGACCATAGAGATGGACGACAATAATGGCTTTAGTTCGTGGCGTAATAGCTTCTTCAATACGGTCAGGATCAATATTGTAAGTCTGTTCATCCGGTTCAACGGGAACGGGGATTGCACCTGCATAATTTACCGCCAACCACGTTGCGATATAGGTATTGGACGGAACAATCACCTCATCCCCTACACCAATCCCCATACCGCGCAAAATCAGATGCAACGCCTCTAAGCCATTGCCTACGCCTATGCATTGTCCGCTTTCACAGTACGTTGAGAATTCGGATTCAAATGCTTCCGTTTCCTTACCGAGAATCAACCAACCACTGTCCAGCACCCGGGTCAGCGCATCGGAAAACGCATCAGCGGAACGCAAGTTGATCGATTTCAGATCAAGAAATGGGATGTTCATTTGTCTTTCACCAGCTTTAAAAATTCATCATAATCTCGCACATATTCACCCGCATCGTACTTCTCTGATGTAAGTACCAGCAACACGGCATCGGCAGTATATTTATACTGAATCCCCCACACCAAAGGCGGAATATGAATAGCGATCCCGGGCGTGTTGAGTTCATACTCTTCACGATTACAGCCATCGTCAACGACAACCGAGCAAGAGCCTTTTACACATACCAGAAACTGGTGAAGTCTGCGGTGCGCATGCTCCCCACGAATTTCGTTACTCTTGACATCGAAAACAAGGAAATATCTTTTCGGTTCAAAAGGCAGGTATTGCTCAACCTGGGCAAATGACAGGCTACCTCGCATGTCTTCAATAATTGGCAGTTTATATACCCCAACACCTTTTACTCGCGGGCCCTCAATCTTGCCATACTCACCCGTAGCTTTAATCTGTTTAAGACTGGTGTCTACTCGTGAATCCGCATAGCCCTTGATGCGGGCAGGATTACCGACAACGATAGCATATGGAGGAACATCCTTGGTGACTACAGCACCCGCCCCAACCATGGCATATTTCCCTACTCTTACTCCTGCCAGGATGGTTGCATTCGCCCCGATTGAAGACCCTTTCTCAATCAGAGTTTTTTCAAAGCGTTCGGGATATTGCTTGCTGCGAGGGAACAGGTCATTGGTAAACGTGGCGTTGGGGCCAATAAAGACATCATCCTCGACCTCTATCCCATCCCAAAGCTGCACACCACTTTTGACAGTTACACGGTCACCTATAATCACTTCTGTTTCGATCAGAACATGGGCGCAGATATTGCAGTCTTTTCCGATCTTCGCACCTTCCAGAACAACACAGAATTGCCAAATTTTTGTTCCATCACCAATAGTCTGGCTCTGAACATCCGACAACTGATGCACAAACATCTTACGCTCCGTTTCTTAATCATTAAGTCAGCCAATTCACAACCGCGTGAATTACGCCGACATTTTATTTTGAACGAGTTAATGAATAAAACCAAGCCTCATTAAATGAATTAATCTTTGATCAACCTGATAACGTCACTAAAACCCGCATAAACAACCACCCCACTGCCAAAGCAAGCAAGAATACCGGCAACACGGCAAATTCCCTCCACCAGTTTAACAGCCCATGTTGCGCCTTGTAGTAAAACACCACAGGCCAGGCTGCGTAAAAACTAAGAGATATGCCATATAAAGCGCCCTCCATTCCTGCAAGCCGATAGCCCAAAGGCAACGCAGCATACAAAACCAGTAAACGAATAAAATTGGATGCGATCAAATATCGCATATGGCCTTTGGCCATCCATAGAAATTCAATTACTGCGTATCGTGCTCCTATTAAGCTAAGCGCCAATATACTTAGCATATTACCGGCGCCATGGTAACGAGCATCATATAGTATGCTGACTACCCCTTCTCCAGCGACCAAGAGAAATCCCGCGACGCCAAACAAACTGAAATCCGAGATAATCCGGATACGCTGATAAACATTTCTCAAATTCTCAGGGCGATTTTGCACAACTTCACTGAGTGCTGGAAACAACACACGCGATAGAATAGATGAGTATAAGGACATTGCTGAATTACTCAGGAGATAAGCAATCGAGTACACTCCCAACCAGGTAGCATCCAGCATTCCACCCAGAATCAGTCGATCACCATTCAGAAACAAGAAGCCCAAAAGCGAGAGCAAAAAAATCCATTTCCCGAAATGAAATATCTCCTTGAAAGCCTGCGAATCCCACCCGAATCTGTTGGCCGGACCAGGGAGCCACAAATGCCCCATTACACAACGCACTGTAGTAGAAACAATAGCGCCGCCCACAAGAGCCCATATACTGGGGTACAGCCAAACCCATATCAGCATCACAAGAAGAGCCGTAATCTGACTGAATAATTCGATGAAAGTAACCCGCTTAAGTTGAACCATGCGCTGTGCCAGCGCAAATTTGGTGCTTTCGAAACCTTGGATAAGCGAAGTAAATGAGAATAGCGTCAGTATTGACGGCAATAGTGGATCAGCATACACCGACCCGGCAGGAACCCATTTCATGCTGACAACCGCCGGTAAACTATAGGCAATAAGTAAAATCGCCACCCAAATCAACACCCCCCTTAAAATCTGCACGACCCAGGCAGTATTCAGAAATTCCGGGCTATCTCCCCGCCGGTTTTGAATAATGCTCTGATTAATCCCGAGATCTGAAAATAGCGCCAGCCCCGCCATAAGAACATAAACAATCGCCATCAACCCGAACGCCTCGGGAAAAAGCAATCGAGTGAGAACAAGGTTACCCCCCAGGCGAATGACTTGAGAAGTAACAAAACCGGTTACCGTCCACCCCCCTGCACGAATGACTCTCTTCCTAAGAGTCATCGTTGTCGTTGCCATCTGAGATACGCGAACACAGAAAACCTTTCAACAAGCCGAACTTTCATCTGGCCGATCACGCCCGCCGTATAGCGCCATTTCAGCAGCAAACCGGCAAGCCTACACATAACTCGGCAACTCTTTAGCAATAAGAACCACGCGGTGGGTCCCAAATCCTCGGCCCGAAGCAGAACCTGCCTCAGGGTGGCTGGATTTATGGATAATTATGCAAATCACATGACCGCGGCAACGATCCTCTCACACTTTTGTGTCAAGATAATGATTCGCGCATTACTTTCGCAAGGAATATAATTGATTTTTATTGAACTCGACACCACACAATAACAAACCAAGCATGCCAGAACATCTCCGAGCATTATTTATTATTCTTGTCCTTTCAACGGCTGTCTTTGCTTTCGCACACCGGCCTGCATGCGCCATTACAGCCGCCAGAGATTATACTCGAAGACGAAATCTTTGGTTCTCAATAACGCTTGCCGCCTTTCTGGCACACAGCTTTTGGGTGTATACGCTTATCGCCACACTGCTGTTGATTTACGCAAACCGACGCGAAACCAATCCACCCGCACTGTATTTTTTCATCTTGTTCGCCCTACCCGCAGCCACCATCCCCATTCCCGGGATGGGCTTGATCAACTACTTCTTCGATCTTTCCCACGCCAGGATACTGGCACTGTTCATTCTGCTTCCCGTATTTTTTGCCCTGATCCGACGAACCGGCACTCTCTCCTTCGGTAGGACAGGGCCTGACAAAGTATTAGCCGCCTATCTCTTGCTAACGGCCCTGCTCTACCTGCGCGAAACCAGTGTAACGGACACCTTGCGACAAACCTTCTACCTGTTCATCGATGTATTTCTCCCCTATTTTATCATCAGCCGCTCACTGAAAAATCTGCAAGCCTTTCGCGACGCCCTGTTAAGCCTTGTGCTGGCGATCATGGTAGTTGCACTGTTCGCGGCTTTTGAGGCCGCAAAGCAATGGCTACTCTATCAACCCCTTCTTGGTGTGCTTGGATTAGGGGGGGTGGGTGGTTACCTTATGCGGGATGGAATTCTCAGGGCGTTGGTCACAACAGGACAACCTATTGCATTGGGTTATCTCATGGTTACAGGGATGGGCTTTTACTTGTTTCTGCAACGCTCCATCCGGCAAAAGCTCGTCCGCAGGCTCGGCATGGCGTTGCTGGCTGCCGGCTTGATCGCTCCTTTGTCACGCGGCCCCTGGGTAGGTGCAGCCGTGCTATTTGTTGTTTTCATCGCCACCGGTCGTGATGCCATTCGCCGCCTGATGATCTTGGCGCTGGCGGCAATGTTCGCGTTGCCTTTGGTCGCCATACTACCCGGCGGCGAGAAGGTGATCAATTTGCTGCCCTTTATCGGATCGACGGAAAAAGGAAACATCACCTACCGCGAGGACCTGATCACTAACGCAATAATCGTGATCAAGCGCAACCCCTGGTTCGGCTCTGTCAATTATCTCAACACACCCGAGATGGAGGCCATGCGTCAGGGCCAGGGCATCATCGACATTGTCAATAGTTATATCGGAATCGCACTGGAAACAGGATTAGTGGGGCTTACGCTGTTTGTTGGTTTCTTTATCCTGACGCTCCAGGGTATATACCGAGCCATGCGCTCAATCCCCGACAGGAATAGCGAGGAACGTTTGCTTGGCAGGACATTATTGGCCACACTGCTGGCCATCCTAATAATGATATTTACCGTGAGCAGCATTACAATCATTCCAATGATGTACTGGTCCGTTGCCGGGTTGGGGGTGGCTTATGCGCAAATGGTACGAAAACGGGTGCTCAGTTCGGGAGGTTAGAGGCGTTGCGGGCAGTCGATGTACTTATCAAGTGGCTACAAATGGCATTATGTGTAAGAATGTTTCGCGTTGCGGTAGAAACTTAGAGTACACATGTTACGAAATATTGAGCATTTCATCAGCAAAACGTTGATAAGCTCAATCCTAACCGCGATCGTCCTCGCCGACCTGATGGGCGCATTTGACGTGATAGTGATGGGGTACAACCATGCTTGGCTCGGTATCGGCAGTCATCCATGCTTCTTCTAAAAAATCATGCCTTGGTAAAGATTATGCACTGGTTCCTTTCAGCCCCCTTTATCGAAAAACCTGACGCCGACACATGGCTGGCACCTTTCGTGCCAGGCACAAGGCACACGTTTCAGCCAGTACCGGCCCCATATCAGCATGACCGCTCGCGGCGGCAAACTAACACTTCCCAGTGGAAAGACTATTACTCGCATGGCGCTGCCACTTGGTCAGCAAGCAGGCAATATTCCAACAATACCGGCATCATCACCGTTTTCCCTCAGTTGGCACTCACCGTCGGCCTGCACAAAAGGCTTGCGCGCCGAGCAACGCCGTTGCTGGCTTGGACTTTCAACCTTGGCAGCACCTATGGCGGTGCCAAGAAGATACTGGCCCGCTTTGCCTTGCAGAGTGTCGACCGCTTTATCGTCCATTCAAGGCGCGAAATAACCTCTTACAGCGACTGGTTGGATATTTCGCCCGATAGATTTCGCTTCGTTCCCTTGCAACGTCCAGTCGAGCCAATAAACTTTGCAGAAGATGAGGCCCGCCCCTTCGTACTCTCCATGGGTTCGGCGCGGCGCGACTACCGCCTTTTTTTCGAGGTAATGGCTGACCTCGCCTATCCCACGGTGGTTGTGGCTGGCGCCCAAGCTCTCGAAGGCTTGCACATTCCGAGCAATGTGACAGTCCATCACAACCTGAACATCACCCAATGTCACGAGCTGGCACAGAAGGCACGCATCAATGTAGTGCCGATAGATAATTCAACCACCGCCTCGGGGCAAGTGACGCTTATCGAATCCATGATGTATGCGCGTCCAACTATTGCGACACAGTCCATCGGCACTGAAGATTATGTCGAGGATGGGAAAACAGCTTTGCTAGTCCCTGCCGGCGATCATGATTCGATGAAACTTGCCATCCGGTCGCTGTGGGAAGACCAACAGCGACGTAAAGACTTAGGTCTGGCGGGGCGAAAATATGTTGAGGATTATTTGTCAGATGCAGCGGCAGGGCGCGAACTCGCCCTGGTTCTCGACGAATTGGAAGACAGATATCAACACGTTCGATGATAAAACGAACGATCAACTTCAACCCCCTTCTACCAAATTAAACCAGAGTACGTATTCCCATGATTCAACTTCTCATTCACCTATCCGCATTATCTAGCTCGATATCTCATAGCGTAGAGGTTGTCCGTGGCTGATCAGACGAAGGGGTGGCTGGCCGGGGTTTTTACAATCGCCTCGCTTCTTACTGGTTCCGTCCATGCGGACCAGCCCGGCGATGCCATCAGGAAACCCGCCGTTTTCAGGGTGACGACGGATGTCGTCAACCAAAACGTGCTCCCATTTACCGCCACCATCAACGGCTTCGGCAACTCGCTGATTAACGAGGGAGCTGGCTTCGAACCCGTTGTCTTCCGCGACAAACTCATTGCGCTTGAGGATTCGCCCAATCGCATCATCGCCGACCCTGTTGCTATATCGCGTTATGACACACTGCGCGAGGGTTTCCTTGACCAGGCAACGGTACAGATCTACCGCATTGAGAATGGCCGTTTCAGAATGGTGCGCGAAGACCGGGTCAAGACCGGTGGCTCGCACGCCAGCGGCTGGATCCGCGCCATCGATGACAGCCAGGTCGTCGCGCCTGGCACCACCCGCTTCAGTTTCAGCTGGGCCAGCTGGAACCGGCCGCGCGCCAAGTACTACTTTACCGTCCGCGCAATCGACAAGTACGGCAGCCTGTCTCCTGCTGCCCCAGCCTTCGAAATCGATAGCCCGGAAAAACTGGGCGCAGCCCCTGCGGCACAAAATGTGCTCGTCGCCTTCAAGCCAGCCAAGGCGCTTTTCTCCAGCCCGAAGCCGACACCCGCGCCGAGGGCTCTCAAAGGAAAACTCGGCAGCAACGGAGCGCTAACACTGGAATGGAACCCGGTCGACTCTCCTGATCTGGCCGGCTATATTGTCTATCGCTCCGACTACCCACCGCACCAGCACAGCGGTTACTACCTTCAACTGACCGGCACGCCCGCATCGGCAGTCCAACACATCAAAGCGGGCGACATGGTCATCGTCAGCAAAAAAAATTATTCGCCCTCGCGCAACCGCGATCTCTCCAACCGGGTCTGGGGAGTGGGGCCTGAATACAGTAACCTGTTGCCAAAATTACTCAACACCTTCCCCGATGAAACTCCCGGCAAGGGATGGTCGCTCGCTCCGCACGCAGCCAATACGCCGGTCGAGGAACCTGGCGAAACCTGCCTCAAGCTGCAGCTCGCGTCAGGCACCAAGGAATCGTTGACCATCTACAACCATAGCGGCACCGGCCAGTTCTGGTACGACGTGCTGGAGAAGAAGCCCTATACAGTAGAGGTCTGGATGCGTCAGGAGGGCAGCGGCACAGTGCAATTCAAATTGACCGGTTTTTACGATACGGTTCCGCAAAAAATCAAGCCTATGGTCTTCAATGTCGGCCACGACTGGAAAAAATACGTCGCACACTTCACCCCCACCGTGACCCAAGGAGGATCAACCCCCAACAGGATGGAGCTTGAATTCACCGGCCCGGCCACCTTTTATGTCGACAACTTTCGCGTCTATCGGGCGGATACAGCCTATCTGGACCTGCTGCCGCACGAACTTGAAGCCATCAAGTCATCAGGCATTTCCGCCCTGCGCACTCACGGCCTGATCAAGACCGGCACCCGCACCTACGACATGGAGCAGCTCACCAACAGCGGCGGCGTGATTAGCGGAACAGGGAAATCAAACACGCTGCCTCAGACCCTGATGATGATGCGCAAGGCCGGCGTGCAGCCCTGGCTGCAAATCGAGTTCCACATGAGCCCCCAGGAGTGGCTTGCTTTCATTGAGTACATGGCCGCCCCATTCAACCCGAAAGTCGATACCCCCGCCAGCAAGCCATGGGCCTACAAGCGCTACAGCCAGGGACAGGCCAAACCATGGACCGAAGAATTCGACCATATCTATTTCGAATTAAGCAACGAGACCTGGAACGGCCTCTTCGCGCCGTGGACTTTCAGCGCCATGACCGACGCCGCGTCGAAGAAGATATACAGCCCTGGGCAGGTTTATGGCTTGTTTCAGGAACACGTACGCGCCATCATGCGGAGCAGCCCCTATTGGCTGCCGGCAGCCCTCGACCGAAAATTCGTCTTCATGCTGGGAGGATGGGCGGGCAACATGGGCTACAGCCACGATGCGGCTTCAGCTTCCCCTTCGTCGAACTTTCTCACCATCGCGGCCTACAACGGCGGCTGGGATGAGGCGGAAGACCCTCCCAAGCTGGGTGCCACCGGCCTGTTCAACACTCTGGCCCAAGTCAACCAGTTGGCCATTCCGGTGGCAGAACTTTATGCGAAAGAACTGCTCGACCTGAAGGCCAAAGGCGCGGGAAAGTTGCACCTGGGCACCTACGAAGCGGGCCCGGGCTATGTACTAAATGGCCTCAACAATGCCCGGGTTACTGAAGAGCAGGCGAACGCACAGGAGCAAGTCATGAAAAGCCTGGCGGCCGGTACGGCAACGCTGGATTCATTCCTGGCCCGTGCCTACCGAGGCTTCGACGTGCAGAATTTCTTCACATTTGACAGCGGCATGCTATGGAAGTCGCACGCAAAGTGGTATCACGGCGGGCAGGCTTACCCATCCTGGAAGCTGCTCGCCCTGTTCAACAACGAGGCCAGCGGCGATATGCTGCGCACCGAAACCTTGAGCGTCCCTAGCACGGATCTCAAGGCATTCAGCCGCCGACAGACCATCAAGGACGCCCCACTGGCAGCGGTCTACGCAACGCACAAAGGCGATCGCTACAGCCTTTTTATGCTCTCCCGCAAAGTCCCGGATTACCCTGTTGGCGACGACGATGGTTACACCCCTGTCAACGTCGAACTTCCGTTCAGCGAAGCGAAATCCGTCACGCTCTACCGGATGACGGGCACTCCACAGGCGAACAATCTGCTGAGCGACAATGTCCGGATCGAGAAGCTTGAAATACCGCCATCAAAACTCGGCCGGCGCTTCAGCCTGAATGCCGAGACCGGTGCCGACGAGCGCGGCCTGCCGCCTGCGTCCACCTTCCTTTACGTGTTCGATGGTGTCAACGCCATAAAGGGCACAATCCAGTCACCGAAAAAATGACCCGTGAATTGCCAGACCCACTGCCCGGTATGGTTGTCTGCGTTGATGTTGTTTGTGGCCGCTACATTACAGTGCGCGCTTCTAGGAGCAACGAATCGTTTTATCAGAGTGCTCCCGTTACTTAATATGTTATAAACATATTAAGTAACGAAGCTTTTTTGACGAACGTTATTAAACGATCTGACCCTGAAGCAGACGGACAGGCTTTCGGAAAGCCGGTGCTCAACGATTCGCGTAACCGGCTGTAAAAAACCCTCTTCGCTCTGCTTTTTTGCTGTCCGTGTTGACGTGATTGCTATGCAACGTATTTGTGCTAACGCAGTTTTGTTCGTAGAGCGCGTCCAAATAGAATTCCGGTTTTTTCAACATACCTCACCATAAATAAACACACTAACAGCAATGCAATTAACGCTTGAACGTCGGGATTGAAAACCGAAACGCTGAAATGGGTTAACCCTCTTTTGGCAAAGTCAAAGAACCAGTTGTGAAATAGATAAACTGCGTAGGTCATATCAGAGAGAAGCAGAACCCAGGGGGCTGCTGTCAGATACCTTCGAAAAGCCCACGACACATAAAAAATAAAGAATGCCAGGATCGCAAAGTGGGCATTAAGCCAACTTTTTTGATGGATATCCATCAGGCTATAATATTGATAAAAAACCAACCCGATAAATAATAACAAAAAAGTGAATCCTATTTGTTTTTTCTCGAAAAGGTAAAACATTGAGCCCAATAAAAGGAATGGACCATATATCGTTAAATACCCTTTGGACCAAATATCGGCAGACGGAATCGGAGCAATAAAACCGCACAGTAGCGTTGCCGCTACAAAAACATAAGGCAGGATTTTGTAATTTGTCAGCAAATTTAACGAGCGCAAGACTGCCATAAAAACATAAAACGCAATCTCCACCCTCAATGTCCACTCAACACCATTCAAAGTATATGGCGTACCAAAAAAATCACCCACAAGTAATAACTGCGGCAACAATGTTGACAAGCTTGGTGCTTGCTGCCCAACGGCGACAAGAGAAATGTACTGAGCTAGAACAGCAACAATGTAAAGCGGATATATTCTGAAGGATCTTTTTATTAAGAATTCGCCAGTCTGTTCGGTTTGTAATACATGGATAATGATGTATCCAGAGACTAAAAAAAACACCACCACCCCTGCTCCACCTCCGTACAGAAAAGGTAGCAACAGGTTTGCAATGAACCTAGGTGTGGAATGCACTGTGGGGTCATCGGATAACGCCACTACATAAGCATAAAATTTGTGACCAATAAGAACGCTTACAAAGGCAAATATTCTTAGATAATCGAGAAATACGATTCGTCTGCTGTCTGCTGTCTGCTGTCTGCTGTCTGCTGTCTGCTGTCTGCTGTCTGTAAGCTTATTGTTCATGATATCCATGCAATTCCTATTTTGATTGCCTTCTTCCAAAATTACTTGACCACTACAGGGTATCTTTTCCATCTCTGCCCTCCGTTTCCAGCGTTTTACAGAAACATCGGACTCCGTTTTTCCAGCTTACCTTAATTCGGAACATAATCGCTTATTGATGGATTCAGCGTCTTCACGAAATCAACCAAGCGGCTGTCCGCATCTGCAAAATTTTCACCCGGCCTAAGTGGCGTTGTAATTCGTACGAGTGCGGCATCCGTTCTATTGAGGGTCAACGCATCCCAGAACACATACCATTTCAAAAGATACTCGTTGGTAATGCTGCGACCATGCATCTGGAACCAGTAGTAAACCAGTTGCTTGTTTTCTTCCAATTGAATGCCTACCCGATTGACTCTGAGGTTCTCGGAACCAACCCTAATTCCACTAATCTCCTTCTGAGAAAATTCTTGAAGCTTCCATCCGCCTCCCGGCATGCATGCGCGCGGCGAATGAATAGATGCACCCTTGCTTTGCGAGCCATAATAAGCAAAATACAAATTCACTGCCTGTTTCTGGTTATTTGCATAATCTGCAATCAAGTAATCATCTAGTTCGAGCGTGTCGAGAAAAATCCTCTCCAGACGATTCGTTTCCCCGTGCCAATCGCCAAGAGCCATCGGGAAGCCCGAAAATTCCTTCCTCGGAATTTTCACTTCGTCCCGTTTCACCGGCGTGATGAAAAGCCCTGCTGCAACCATTGCCACGATAACTGCGGCCGACCAGTAGGTACGACTTATTGGATGGTAGCGGGGCTGCACATCCTTGGGAGTAGGCACAGGGAAATCCAGGCCGAACACCTGCCGCAAGGGACGCCTATCTTTTCCCAATTTGGCCAGAACCCACATCTCCAGAAGTAATATTCCAGTGCTGGCCATAAAAACCACCCAGCCTTCAAAATCGTGCAGGAATCCTTCCGCCATGGATTGACCCCAATATTCGACCAGCACGCCGATCATGCCGATTCGAAAACTGTTCATAAGAACAGTGACAGGAATGCTGGACAGGAATACAAACGCTCTTTTCCAGAAGGCAACCTTATAAAAATAAGCTGCGATAAAGCCAAGCGTCATCAACGGAAAAAGGTAACGCAAGCCACTGCAAGCCTCGACAACCTGCAATTTCAAGGTACCCAGATCAATGACATTACCTTCCAGATAAACGCTGATATTGAATAGTCGGATTACCCATACACCCAAGCTGGAAGAGATCAATTGCAACGACTCGGAAATACCCTGAAATATCACCGCAGGCAAGGGGATCATGAAAAACAAAAGCAGAAACGGCACATAAACTTCTTTAAACCCACGCCACCCCATATAGGCGAAGGCCAAACCGGCAAGTGCAATAACAAAACCATATTGCATAATAATCGTGATGGCAGCGATATTGCCCAGCATGATAATGGCGACACCGGAAAACGTAACAGCCACACCCGCCCAGGATCCGCTAAATGCAATGCGCTCCAGCACATTTTTCTTTTGCCAAATCAGAAATGCAGATATGAAAGGAATCATCACGCCATGGCTGTATTCCTCTTTTTCAAACCAATAATCCACCATCCGGTTGAGACCATGCTTGTAGAGTGCAAGCACAAACAACGATGCCAGCACGACAAATGAAATCCAAAACAGGGGAGACTCTTTCCAGAAAACATCTTTTTCACTGTCAACAGCAGAAATAGTTGAAGTCATTCTTTGGCCTTAGCGATTAAGTACGAATTAATTTCCCACCTGACATCCAGGTAGAGCAGTCAAAATGGGGATGTAACAATTTTAAGGAGCCGCTGATTTATTCGTCGCACCGGCGAAAGCCGGTGTCCAGTGCTCTGAATTTTCTAGATTCCGGCTTTCGCCGGAATGACGAGTTGTCATTTAATCAGCGCTTCCTTAATTATTTTGTATCTCGGCACACTTTATCATGCCTATGCACGATTTTTAGAGCTTCCCTCTGCTTTTCGTCTTCAATGCCACTATGGCTATAACAAAAGCCATTAACTGGTGGTCAGTCACGTTAAACTAGCGGGATACCCCCCCTTTGAAAGGGGGGCAGGGGGGATTTAACGGTGGCGGCAAGCTCCGGCTCTGGTAAATCCCCCTCAATCCCCCTTTGAAAAGGGGGAGGCAGAAATCGTGTCGTATCCATGCGATTCAACTTGACTGACTACTGACCTGATATTCCATTCCATCAAAACACAAGCCCAAAGCAGTTTGCCAATCCGGCAATGACAATCCAAAGGTATTTTGCAACTTTTCGTTAGACATCACTGAATTCTGTGGTCGTGGGGCTGGCAAGGGATATTCCGTTGTAGGAATCGGCAACATCTTTGGAGAAAACTTCGCTCCCTGGAGTATGGCAAGTTCCACGATGGTCTTGGCAAAACCAAACCAGCTCGTTTTCCCCGCAGACGTCAAATGGTAAATACCGCTGAGTTCAGTGAGGCGTGAGGGGTAAGGAGTGGCCTGACTCAGTATCTGCGCGGTTACCTCGGCGATCATCCGACTCCATGTCGGCGCACCGATCTGGTCATCCACAATTTTGAGCTCATCCCTTTCTTGCGCCAATCGCAAGATAGTGCGAAGGAAGTTCTTGCCGCGTCCGCCATATACCCAACTGGTGCGCAGAATGATGTACTGCCCATTCACCTCCTGGATAGCCTGTTCTCCTGCCAGTTTGGTCTTGCCGTATATGCTGTGAGGGTTGGGCACGTCCTGCTCGGTATAACTCCCATTCTTTGCACCGTCAAAAACGTAATCGGTAGAATAATGGACCAGAAACGCATTAATCCGTCGAGCTTCCTCAGCCATTATCCCGGGTGCGATACCGTTGATCGACATGGCAAGCTCCGGCTCTGACTCGGCTTTGTCGACGGCAGTATAGGCAGCCGCGTTGACGATAATATCGGGTTTCACTTCGCGTATGGCAGCGACGATGGTGTCTGCTTTCGCAAGATCAACCACTTTCCGGTCAACGGCGATCACCCTGCCAAGTGGCGCTAACGTGCGCTCCAGCTCCCAGCCAACCTGTCCATTCTTGCCGATGAGGAGGATACGCTTCATGGAAACACCTCAGCATCCTTCAGTGCTATGCCCGCCTTGTCTTTGGCTGATAGTTGGGGCTCGGCATCAAGCGGCCAATCTATGGCGAGGTCCGGATCATTCCAGGCAATGCAGCGCTCGAACTCGGGGGCGTAGTAATCGGTTGTCTTGTACAGAAACTCCGCGTAGTCAGACAGCCCCAGGAAGCCATGCGCGAAGCCGGGTGGCACCCACATCATGCGTTTATTCTCGGCGCTGAGGCGAATGCCTACCCATTTTCCAAACGTGGGCGAGCTCTTGCGGATATCGACAGCCACGTCGAATACTTCACCCGCGGTTACCCGCACCAGTTTTCCCTGAGGTTGCTGAATCTGGTAATGCAAGCCACGCAACACATTCCTGGCTGAGCGGGAATGATTATCCTGCACGAAGGGGATGTCTATACCTGCCAGCTCTGCCAGAGTTTTCTGATTAAAACTTTCGAAGAAGAAACCGCGTTCGTCCCCAAATACTTTGGGCTCAAGAATGAGCACGTCAGGAAGTGTCGTTTGAATGACATTCATCAGAATATTCTCTCATGCGACAATTCCAGCAAATATTGACCATAGCCGTTTTTGCGCATCGGTTCAGCAAGTTGCTGCAGTTGTTCTGCGCTAAGGTAACCTAACCGATAGGCAATCTCTTCCGGGCAGGCAATCTTCAGCCCTTGGCGTTTTTCAATGGTCTGAATGAAGAGTGACGCCTCCAGGAGCGATTCGTGCGTTCCAGTATCAAGCCATGCCATGCCTCGCCCCATCACCATGACGTCAAGCAACCCTTCTTGCAGGTAAATCCTGTTGATATCGGTAATCTCAAGCTCACCACGAGGCGAAGGTTTGAGAGACTGGGCAATTTCTACTACACGGTTATCGTAAAAATAAAGACCCGTCACGGCATAGCGCGATTTTGGCTTAGCCGGTTTTTCTTCGATGGAAAGTGCTTTGCCGGATGGAGAAAATTCGACCACACCATAACGTTCCGGGTCGTGTACGGGGTAAGCGAACACGGTAGCCCCTTGCTGCTGGTTAGCGGCAGTTTTCATGTCATTAGAAAGATCATGGCCATAGAAAATATTGTCGCCCAATACCAGTGCACAAGTATCATTGCCGATGAAACTCTTGCCTATGATGAATGCCTGGGCAATGCCTTCTGGCTCAGGCTGCACCGCATAGGAAATATTCAACCCCCAGCGACCGCCATCCCCAAGCAGCTGCTCAAAGCGCGGCGTATCCTGTGGGGTAGAGATGATCAGAACATCCCGGATTCCTGCCAGCATCAGGGTGGATAGCGGGTAATAAATCATCGGCTTGTCATAAACCGGCAACAGTTGCTTAGAGACTACCTGCGTGACCGGATATAGCCGTGTGCCTGATCCGCCGGCGAGAATGATGCCCTTCATGGTTTTTCCCTGGTGTTGTAATTGGTTGTAAGCCATTTCTGGTATTCGCCACTAACAATGTTTTGCACCCAATCCTGATGCTCAAGATACCATTGCACCGTTTTGCGGATACCGGTCTCGAAGCTCTCCCTGGGTTGCCAAGCCAATTCGCTCTCAATCTTGCACGCATCGATGGCGTAGCGCTGGTCATGGCCTGGGCGGTCTTTGACAAAGGTGATTAACGAAGCGTGAGGCGTGACGGGCGAGTCCGGTCGGAACTCGTCCAGTATGGCGCAAACGGCGTTAATGACTTCCAGGTTGGTCTTCTCGTTATTGCCCCCGATATTGTAGGTTTCGCCCAACCGACCTTTGGCCAGCACAACGCGAATCGCTTCGCAATGGTCACCCACATACAACCAATCGCGTATGTTGAGTCCATCGCCATAAACAGGCAGCGGTTTGCCATTGAGTGCGTTGAGAATAATCAGCGGAATGAGTTTTTCCGGGAACTGGTAAGGGCCATAGTTATTGGAACAGTTGGTGGTCAGCGTAGGCAGCCCGTAGGTATGATGATAGGCCCGCACAAGGTGGTCGGATGCGGCCTTGGATGCCGAGTAGGGGCTATTTGGAGCATACGTGGTAGTTTCAGAAAACGGCGGATCGTTCGGCCCAAGGGATCCATAAACTTCATCTGTTGAAACGTGCAGAAAGCGGAACGCCGATTTCTCGGGCTCAGCAAGTTGCGTCCAGTAGGCACGAGCCGCTTCCAGCAGTTGGAAGGTGCCGTTAATGTTGGTCTGGATAAAATCTTCCGGTCCATGGATAGAACGATCGACGTGGCTTTCTGCCGCGAAGTGCACAATGGCACGAGGCTTGTGCTGGTGCAATAAGCCTTCAACCAGCGCACGATCATTGATGTCGCCGCGCACGAACTCATGCCGTGCATCATTTGCCAGACTGGCGAGATTCTCCATATTCCCGGCATAAGTGAGCTTATCCAGGTTGATAACTGGCGTACCCTCTGTAGCCAGCCAGTCAAGCACAAAATTTGAGCCGATAAAACCGGCTCCACCTGTCACAAGTATTTTTTGTTTGTTAGTCATTTGATCCGTTCCTTTAATGGATTCTTTCTCACCCATCCCCGTCTGCCTGCGTGTTAACCATTATGACCGGGAAAAAATCCCAACACAGTCGCGCCAAATATCTTCCCCACTATCCGGCTAGCCCCTACCCTACCCTTCCCTCCGCAAAGTGGAAATACCCCCCCATTTCAGTAACATCGAATTCCTCACTCACTGATGCTCCCAAGTATCCCTCGCTCAACAAGTACAGAAAAATCTGCTGCGCTGCCTGAACAGGAGAAAGCTCGGCGGTATTAATGCGTAACTCCGGGTGCTCCGGTACCTCATAGGGGTCGCTAATACCGGTGAATTCCGGAATCAGACCTTGCCTGGCCTTAGCATACAGTCCCTTGCGGTCGCGGCTTTCGCAAACTTCCAGCGACGTTTCAACATGGATTTCAATGAAAGCACTATGCTGTTTTATCATATTGCGCACGCTACGACGCATGCTCATATAGGGCGCAATCGGCGCGCAGATAGCCACACCGCCGTTCTTGGTGATCTCGCTCGCCACAAAGCCGATACGACGCACATTAAGGTCGCGATGTGCCTTAGAAAAACCCAACTCACTGGATAGGTTATGGCGAACCGCATCGCCATCGAGGAGTGTCACTGGACGTCCACCTGATTCAATAAATTTTGCAAATATGATTTTTGCCAAAGTGGATTTCCCTGCACCAGACAAGCCTGTAAAGAACAAGGTGATACCTTGCTTGCTTCGAGGAGGGCTGGCTTTGGTAAGCACATTGATAACCTCAGGAAATGAATACCATGACGGCGCTCTGAGCCCACGCGCCAGACAATCTACTAACTCACGTTGCCCAAAATCAGTAGTTTGCTTATTGCCCCTGGAAATTTCATCAACGGGCATATAGCGATGCTCATCCGGCACATAGGCATATTCAGGAATTTTAACCAGACGAATTTCCATTTCTTCCTGATATCGCTCTAGCAATTTCTGTGCCGATTCTGGTGGATAAAAACGTTTTCCTTCCTCATCTAGAACAGGAGGTTCAGCATGTTTTAAACCCACCATAAAATGAGAGCACCCATAATTTTGACGGATAATTGCATTCAGAATCGCTTCACGTGGACCAGCCATACGCATCGCCATGGGAAAAAGCGAAAGCATTGCAATACTATATGGGTAATGCTTGAGAATTGCCTTATAACAATGCACGCGGGCATAGTAGTTAAGATCCCCAGGCTTTGTCATACCCACTGCAGGGTGCAGCAGGATGTTAGCCTGTGCTTCTCTGGCCGCATTAAGGGTAATTTCCAGATGCAGTCGATGCATGGGTTTACTAATGTGAAAAGCCACCACACGATTCCAGCCATGCTTGTTGAATAGAAGCCTGAGCTCCTCCGGCGTATCGCGCAGAGTTTCAAAATCATAGTGCGCGGGTAACTGAACACCCTCCAGTGTACCCCCTACATATACCTCTCCCACCTGCTCAAACAAATAACTCACACCAGGATGCACCATAGACACAGTGCCATAAACCAGTTCTGCTTCACGTTTCTTGTCTGGCTGCCAGACACTCTCAACCAGCAGAACTGCAAGCATGAAACCTTCCTCATCATGTAGCGCTAAGCGCATACCTGGTTTGAGTTTCTCGGCAATAGATGCGGACACATCGAAGTTGATCGGAATCGGCCACAGCGTGCCATCCGGCAAACGCATGTCGGCAACAACGCCATCATAAACCTCTTGTGTCATGAATCCGCTAAGCGGCGAATAAGCACCGTTCATTAACAGTTCGAGGTCGCACAACTGACGCTGCGACAAGACCACCGACATCAAGTCCCGCGATTCCAGTTTAAGCTGTGCAACTCGCTCTTCACCAGCCAGCAGGCTAATCAGGTTTCCACCATACGGTTTGATTAAGGGATCCATCTTTTAATTAATGTTGTCTCTTTTTTATGCACTTGCTGCGAAATTAAAGTGATCAGGTTTTCGTTTCGATAGCCAACGGCTCTTATGGTACTCACTTCATATTACAGTTCGACTTCCTTCGATCGTAAATCAGTTGCTCCATCCTTACATTCGCCCTCTCGCCTACCCCACAAGTGTGAGAGGGATTCCGGATGAGTAAAATATCTGCTCATTGATCTGCTTGACTTGAGGTGCAAAAGCCGTTGGTTAACCAGCCAGATCATTGACATACCAGTCCATAGCCTCCTTGAGCCCCTCGACGATATGGTGTGTCGGAGCATATCCCAGCAGATTTTTTGCCTTGCTAATATCCGCCAGCGAATGGCGTACGTCACCAGCACGGAAGTCGCGGTAGGTCGGTTTGAAGTCTTTCAGGTGGGGGAAACGCGGTTCGAGCAAGCTGCGAACACCTTCGAACAGCTGGTTCAGGCTGGTGCGATCACCAACGGCCACATTATAAACCTGACCCACTGCGTCTGGATTGTCGGT
Organism: Sulfuricella sp. T08; assembly: GCF_000971475.1. Classification (GTDB taxonomy): domain Bacteria; phylum Pseudomonadota; class Gammaproteobacteria; order Burkholderiales; family Sulfuricellaceae; genus Sulfuricella. The sequence goes on along the minus strand of NZ_DF967520.1, from coordinate 32,317 downwards.
GGTGGCGGCCAGCAGGTTGGCCTGTACGGTGTTGTCAATGTAGCAGAAGTCGCGGCTGGTTTCGCCGTCGCCGTTTACAAATACCGGCTCGTTCTTGATCATGCTAGCGACCCACTTGGGGATCACTGCGGCGTAGGCGCCTTCCGGGTCCTGGCGCTGACCGAAAATATTGAAGTAACGCAGGCCGACGGTTTTGAAACCATAGCAACGGGCAAATACATCCGCATAGAGTTCATTGACGTACTTGGTCACGGCATAGGGGGAAAGAGGTTTGCCGATCAGGTCTTCCACCTTGGGCAAGCCGGGATGATCGCCGTACGTGGAACTGGATGCCGCGTACACAAACCGTCGCACCTGCGCATCCCGCGCTGCCACCAGCATATTGAGGAAACCCGTAATATTGTTTTCATTGGTCAGGATAGGGTCTTCCAGCGAACGAGGAACGGAGCCCAACGCTGCCTGGTGCAAAACATAATCGATGCCATTGCATGCCGCTGTGCAATCGGCCAGGTTACGTATATCCCCTTCGATCAGGCGGAAGCTCTGCCATTGCGCCGTAGTGACCAGTGCTTTTACCTGCTCCAGGTTATGGCGGTGACCGGTAGAGAAGTTGTCCAGCCCGACCACTTTCTGGTCTAGCTTAAGCAGCGTTTCCAGTAAATTGGAGCCGATAAACCCGGCCACGCCAGTGATCAGCCAAGTATGTGGGTTGCCCTGAAGGTGCTGTTTGAGTTCATGATATTTTGTCATCGGTTTATCGGTATGTTGGGTGCGCATGGATCGCCATTTCTAACTGTCATGGCGAATTGCCACACCGTATCATGAAACAGCGCTTCGCCATGTCCATTTCCCTCTCCCCTACCCCTCTCCCACAAGTGGGAGAGGGGAACTGCAGCCCTCTCGCCCACTTGTGGGAGAGAGTTGGAGAGAGGGTGTAAACAGGCTTGTTTCACATTTCGAATATTACAGGCGCCAGACGGTCAGGCCGGCATCACGCAGGGCCTGGGTGTCATAGACGGATTTGACGTCAATGAAGGCGCCACCCTGTTTCAGCTTACCCAGAAAGTCGGACAGCGGCCGCTCCAGGAATTCTTTGTGTGCCACGGCGGCCACAATGGCGTCGGCCTGGGGCAACTTGTCCCAGTCGGTAAGGCTGACGCCGTATTCATGCTTGGCTTCGTCGGCATCGCCTATCGGTTCGTGCACCAAAACTTCGATGCCGTAGGTTTTGAGTTCGTTAATGATGTCGATCACCTTGGAGTTGCGCAAATCACCGCAGTTTTCCTTGAAGGTGAGACCGAGCACAATGACCTTGGCACCCTTGACGTGGCTACCCGCCTGTATCATCTGCTTGACGGTCTGTTCGGCGACAAACTTGCCCATGCCGTCGTTGATGCGCCGGCCTGCCAGAATGACTTGCGGGATGTAGCCGAGCATGTCGGCCTTGTGAGTAAGGTAGTAAGGGTCTACGCCGATGCAGTGGCCGCCTACGAGGCCGGGACGGAAGGGCAGGAAATTCCATTTGGTACCTGCCGCCTGCAGGACTTCGAGGGTGTCGATGCCCATCTTGTCGAAGATGATGGCGAGTTCGTTCATCAGTGCGATGTTGAGGTCGCGCTGGGTGTTTTCGATGACTTTGGCGGCTTCGGCCACCTTGATGCTGGAGGCGCGATGCACCCCAGCGGTGATGACCATTTCGTAGAGCTGAGCGACTTTCTCCATCGATTCGGCATCGTCACCGGAGACCACCTTGAGTATTTTGGTGACGGTGTGCTCTTTGTCGCCAGGGTTGATCCGCTCCGGGGAGTAGCCAATATGGAAGTCCTGCTTCCATTTCAGGCCGGATTCCTTTTCCAGGATGGGGACGCAGATTTCTTCGGTGGCGCCTGGGTAAACCGTGGATTCATAGATGACGATGGCACCCTTCTTCATGTGGCGGCCAACGCTGGTGCTGGAGCCGACCAAGGGGCTGAAGTCCGGTTGATGCGCTTTGTCCACCGGAGTGGGTACGGCGACGATGATGTAGTCGGCCTTGGCGATCAGTGCGGGGTCGGTGGTCAACGTGAGTTGGGTAGCGGCGCGCAAGTCGTCACCACTCATTTCACCGGTCGGGTCACAGAAGCGCTTGTAGCTTTCCACTTTCTCGCTAGACAGATCGAAACCGATGGTCTCGATTTTTTTGCCGAATTCCACTGCCAGAGGCAATCCCACATAGCCCAGACCAACAACCGCAACGATACTCATGATTTTCTCCCTAAAATAATCTAATTATCAACCTAAACTGGTACTACCCCCAGCAGGCTGGGGATTTATGTAATTTGATTATCCCATGAAACCCCGCTTACTTCACCCCAGTTACCGTGGCGAGCCACATAGACCTCATCATTCCTCCAGGATTGCGCACTCAGGCGTAACCCTCTGGATTGCCTACCTGCCAGCGCCAAGCATCTTCACACATTCTTTCAACACCGAATTGCGCCTTCCAGCCAAGCAGGCGTTCAGCCAAGGCGGGGTCGGCATAACACGTTGCAATATCGCCGGGGCGTCTGTCCACAATTTTGAATGGCACTGCACGGCCACTGGCTTTTTCGAAGGCCCGAACCATGTCCAGCACGGAATAGCCATGTCCCGTTCCCAGGTTGACCGTAAGCGGCTGGCTCCCTTCCCACCCGTTCAATGCCTGCAACGCCGCAAGATGGCCTTTTGCCAGGTCGACGACGTGAATGTAATCACGCACGCCAGTTCCATCCGGTGTGAGGTAATCGCCGCCAAACACGTTGAGGTGCGGGCGACGCCCCACTGCTACCTGGGAAACAAAGGGCATCAGGTTGTTGGGAATGCCGTTCGGGTCTTCGCCAATCAGGCCGCTTTCGTGTGCGCCAACGGGATTGAAGTAGCGCAGCAATGCTACCTTCCATGAAGGATCCGAGAGGACGAGGTCGCGCAGGACATCTTCGATGATCAGCTTGGAACGGCCGTAGGGGTTGGTGGCTGAAAGCGGAAAGTCTTCACGAATCGGCACTGTGGCCGGGTTGCCATAGACGGTGGCGGAGGAACTGAAGACGATCTGCCGCACGCCGGCTTTACGCATGGCGAGGAGCAAGGTCAGCGTGCCACTGATGTTGTTGTCGTAGTATTCGAGCGGCTTTTCCACCGATTCGCCCACCGCTTTGAGGCCGGCGAAATGGATGACGGCTTGCGGTTTCTCTGCTTCAAAAATTGTTGATAGCGCTGCTCCATCGCGCACATCGGCTTCATGGAATGATATTTTTTTGCCAGTGATGCCCTCCACGCGGCGTAGCGCTTCGCGCGAGCTGTTGCACAGGTTATCCACCACCGCAACGTCAAACCCGGCTTCAAGCAGCACCAGACAGGTGTGAGAACCGATGTAGCCGGCGCCTCCAGTAATCAATATTTTGGGATTTTTTGTCATTTTTCTCATTCTCTAAATTCAATCTGAGCTTGGTCGTTTTTTCCGGCTACTGCTGGCATCCGAAATCCGTAAACAAGTTCACCACCTTCCCCCTTTAGCAAAGGGGGATTGAGGGGGATTTAGCAGAGTTGGGCTTGCCGCCACCGTTAAATCCCCCCTTCCCCCCTTTTTAAAGGGGGGTATCCCGCTAGTTTAACTTGACTGACTACTAGCGATGTTTGCTCTTGCTCGTTCCGCATGACACCTTCCAGCGCATCCCATTCAAGGATGCACAGGCATGACGGTACTCAGCCATGTAATTCTGTGTGTTCACCAGATGCAGTCTTTGCTGGTTGGACAGTATCTGCGCAAGCGTTTCCGTCAAATGTTGGTTATTTTGATAATGACGGAAACCCTTTTATTAACAATTAAATTACCACCGGCAGAGCCGGCGGCTTATTGGGTGAGCGCCTCAAAGGCGCCGAAAACCCATCCGCCGTCCAAGGCGGCTGCAATCTTTGCCTCCCCCTTTTGCAAAGGGGGATACCCTTACTTGCTACAGCCTCGCCGCATCCCCACCCGGTTCCGGCACAATTCTGTAAAACAGGTTTTTCGCATTCCTCAGTTTGATTTCCTTCAAGCCGAATCCGACACGAACATGCCTTGCCACGGGATGCGATGGGCCAATGCCTGAATCCGCACCAAGTACCGCATAAAACCCCGGTGCCAAAGCGTGGGTGCGTATCGTCAGTTCGCCATTGTTGAACGATACCTGGTTGCCACCATAGGGATTTGCCAGCGGTTCCCCGATAAAAATACCCTGGCCGGGCATCGCAACGCTTTTCCAATAGGCTTCGATCAGAGTTTCGCCGCTGGTGTAGTGGCCCACCAGTACGCCCGGATGCGGAAATTTTCCCAGGTAATTGCACGGTTCGACTACCGCACCATAGCTGCCGGTCGCTCCCGCCTCCAGCCAGCGCAGGCTACTCATCTGGGCACTGTCAGTAAGCTGACCGCCAGCGGAAGTCAGGTGATCGGCAATCGCTCCGGGAACGAATGTATTGCTTGTTAGCTTGGCGACCTGCGTCATGCCGGTGAAATAAAATAGCACGTCAGGCTTTTTCTCGATGTAGTCCTCCTTGATCTGTTCCAGCTTTACTACACGTCCGAGGTAGCGGCGTAGCGGCTCGAAACCCGCCGCCCTCACGTTGCGGTTCTTGTCGCTGGTGTCCACCAGATAGCCTGTGCCTGCCGGATAGGTGCTGTCGGATTGCACACCGCGGTCGATCAGCTTTTTCACTTCCTCAAAACTCGATCCCGCCAGGCTGATGGTCGGGCGCAGGCCGAAATCCCTGAACGGTGTGACACTGGTCGAATCAAAATAGGGGTTGGGTTTCGTTAACGCACAGCCATTTGCACAGAATTTTTTGTCAAACCCGGCGGCAAACGCAGTGGTGATAGACATACAGTCGACGCGGTAAGGCTTGGCCCAGGTAAGTGCAAAGGCCTGCACCTGCTGAGGCGTTTTGGCATCGACCATTGCCTTGATTCTGGCGAACTCGGTCTGGCTCATCACGGTTGAGCCAGGAACAAAACTGACATGGATCATATTTCCGTCCGGAATGCCGCGCCTGGTCTTGTAGTATTGGGCAATTTCGACACTGAGCGGGTCGGCGTCATTGACGACCACGGCGAGTTCATCAGGGCCGAGACTGGTTTTGGGGAAAATGACGGTGGGTGCCGACACGTCGGAAGACGAATCGGCCCTGTCTGGCGCAGCATAACCAGGCGATGCGCAGAACAAAGACAGCGCAAGGATAAGAGAGTAGCTTACGTTTCCCTTTGGCACGATTGCTTTTTATTTCCTATTAAAAAGTACTCGCATGGTTCGTTGTCACCTGAAAGAGCCACTCCCTCTCCCCCAACCCCTCTCCCGCCAGCGGGAGAGGGGAGCAATGGCAGGGTAAATATTTGGAGAGGAGGGTGAAAAAACCAGTAATCAGTCACATTGAATCGCATGGATGCAGCACAGCCGCCTCCCCCTTTGTAAAAGGGGGATTGAGGGGGATTTGGCTTAGCCGGGACTTGCCGCCACCATTAAATCCCCCCTGCCCCCCTTTTTCAAAGGGGGGATGCCCCGCTATTTTAACTTGACGGACTACTAGTTATTTCTGCTTTTTATGGAACGTACTGCAGCTATTAATTTTTCATACAATTCAGTGTGCACCAGTTTCAGATACTGGATAACCCCGATATCGATCGCCTTGAATCCCGTTTTTCCAGGTTCTCCAACCGGATCCACGTTATTACTGTTAACAGCCGAGGGATTTTCCACGCCTTCCGGCCCGTAATTACCTGAAGCTGCTTCCTGCTTAAATCCGGATACACGCTCGGAAATTAATGCCGAATTGATTCCGGTCAGGAAATCGCTAGTCTTTTTTTTTCCTGCACAGGGAAAATGCCGCCCTTTTGCTTGTCCGCCGCCACGTCGTGCACGATTTGCGCGTCGATCTTCGCTTTTTGTTCCGCGAAGCCATAAACCAGGGAGGTGTCGCACAACAGGTTGATCAGTCGCGGCACACCCTGGCTATGCTGATAAACGGCATCACAAGCCGCATCGTCGAACAATCCAGGATTATCCACGCCGGCAATCTTGATCCGATGACGAATATAGGTTCGAGTTTCATCCTGATTCAGCGCCTCCAGATGGTAATCCACCGCAATGCGCTGGGCAAACTGTTCCAGATCGGGACGGCGCAGTGTGTCGCGCAGCCCTGCCTGCCCCACCAGAATCACTTGCAGCACTTGATCCTTGTCGGCATTGACGTTGGAAAGCATGCGCAATTCTTCCAGGGTTTCGGCAGACATGTTCTGCGCTTCGTCGACAATCAGGACGGCGCGCTTGTTCTGGCCATACTGCTGAACAAGGAAATCGAGGAAGGTGTGGAACATCTCGACCTTTTCCTTGCCGCGATATTCCAGGTTGAAGGCGAACAATATCCATTGCAGCAATTCGCCGAATGACTGATGGGTATTGGAGATCAAGCCAACGGTCACGTCCGGCCCCATCTGCCCCAGCAGATGACGAATCAGCGTAGTTTTGCCAGTGCCGATTTCGCCGGTGATCACGTTGAAACCCGCCTGATTCATCAGGCCGTATTCCAGCAGATCGAATGCCATCCGGTGTTTCGGGCTGAAATAAAGGAACCCGGGATCAGGAATGATGGAAAAGGGTTTTTCGCGAAACCCGTAAAAAGCCTCGTACATGCTCAGGAACCCTTACGCTTGAGGAAATGCTTGATCCAGCCGGTAGGTGTCTTGGAACGGGTGTCCGGTTCAAGGGATTTATTCAGCACCGTGCCTATCAGGTGGGTTGAATCAAGCAATCCGGCAGCGCGGGTAATATCCTCAGCCTTGGTTTTAGCTTCTTCCACCACCAGCAGGGCAGCATCCACGTAGGGCGAGAAAGCCAGCGCATCGGCAGCGGACAGCACGGGAGGAAGGTCGAACAGAACAATACGCGATGGATAGCGACTCTTGAGTTCCTGCACCAGTTCAACCATTTTCGGAGATCTCAGCATTTCCGATGAATTCAGCAGTGGTTTGCCACCAGGCAGAATCACGAAACGTCCGATCCCCGGATGTACCAGTATTTCCTCTAGTGGCGTACCTGCCGTCAGATAATCGCTAAGACCCGGGCCGTCGCGCAGACCGAAATGCTGATGTACACTAGGATGGCGCAAATCCGCATCAACCAGCAACACGGTCTGGTCTACTTCCATTGCCAGGCTGACGGCCAGATTGATTGCTGTCAGTGTTTTGCCTTCGTCCTCTCCCGGGCTGGTTACCGCCAGCGCATTCCATCCGTTCTCACGCATCTTCTGCAGCACCTTGGTACGCAAAATTTTATAGGCATCGGTAAAAATCCCCTGTTCGAAGCCGCTAACAATCCGCTGCTCGCGCAAAAAATCCCGGGAAACCTTAATGGTTCGTGTCTGCGTATATTCAATCAGATCAACCGTCTCGTTGCCTTTGGATATTGACGCCGCAGGCTGATTCGAGCCGCCGAACCCCTTGCCAGTATGGGTTCGCTCTTCCCTTGCTCTTTCAAGCGCTTCTCTTATACGTTCCATATCATCCTCAGCCTAACCATACATCCAGCTTGCGCATAATCATGTACCAAAGCACGTCAAGCGGTTGCCATAAAAAATGTATCGACAATAAAATCAGCGCAATTCCCACAATAGCTCCTATAACGAGCGATGTCTTAAGCTTTGTTTTTTTACTTCTGTCTTCGGAATTCTCCATGAAGGGAATCACCGAGAGTAGAGGCGCATTAAGCAAACCCGCCAGAACTTTCGAGCTCTTGATGGAACTATCCATACCTTCTAGCACGCCCGCATAGGCAAACCCGCCCCCCAGCGACAAAACCATACCAATCAACAGAATAGACGGCCGATTCGGGCTATTCGCCTTTTCTGGCAGTTGCGCTGGATCGATTAGCGAAAAGCGTTCGCCCTTGCTGTCTTTCTCCATCTGCTGCGCCACCTCGGCTTCCATCAGCTTGGCCTTGAATTCCTGATAACGCTTTATGGAATTCTCGTGATCGCGGCTCAAATCGAGATACTCGCGTTCGACTTGCGGCGCTTGCTCAAGGCGCGATTCATAGGATGCCATTTTCGCTTTCAAGTCGGCACGCTTGGTGCGCAATGTCTTCAGTTCGCTATTGGTCGACTCAAGTTGCGTTTGCATGGAAATATAGGCAGGGTTTTCTGGCTTCCTGAATTTTGGGGCATCGCTGCTGGTTGCCAACGTCTTTTTATGAGATTCTTCCAGTGCTGCAAGGGCTTTCTTCAACTTGACAACATCAGGATGATTATCCGAATATTTTTCGCGCATCATCGCCAGATCAGAGCGCATACGAGTCAATTGCTTGGCCTGTTCCTGCATATCGCCATCGCCGCCCGTTTCCTTTTTCAGCGCATCTATTTCCCGACGCATTTTGATTACATCAGGATGATCAGCTGAATAAATGCCGGACAGACTGACATATTGAGCCTGCAATGACTTGAGGCGCTCATCTGAATCGAGAATACGTTCCCCGCTGGCAGACGTCATCGGGCTGTTGGGCTTCAATTGAGACAATTGACCTTCCAGGTAAATTTTTCGCTCGTCAAGCACGTTAAGTTGCCGGTCTACTTCCATGACTTCAGAATCGGTGCGATCCCGCATCTGCATGTTAAGGCCAGCCAGTTCCGGCAGGCGGCCAGCGTTCTTTTCCTTGAATTCTGCCAGTTTAGCCTCGATTTCCGAGATGTGCTCGCTTAACCGGGCAGACTCTTCGGATAGAAACGTAGAGGTCTCACTTGTTTTCTGCTGCCGGGTTTTAAGATTTTGGTTGAGATAGAGGGTAGTCAGTTCATTCACGACTTTTTGCGCCCCAGCTGCCGTTTCGCTGTCATACCCCAAGGTAAACGCAATGGTAGCCACTGTATTCGCGCCGCTACGGCGGTCCCTCACATCAGCGCTCACCATATTGAGCTTGATATCCTTGCGCATCCGATCCAGGATCTCTTCAGTGGTCTCACGCTTGCGCTGCCGGGGATATAGATTGTATTTCTCGACAATCTGCATCATGTTGGCGCGGGTCATCACATGTTGGCTAATCACCTGGATGCGCTGATCCGCGTAGCTGGTTATCGTGGAGCGCACCATATCTACCGGGATTTCCTGTTCCTCGATCAGGATGGTTGCACTGGAGCGATAGACGGGAGGCAGCAATAAGGCCACCAGCACACTGATCACAGCCAGAATACCCGTAGCCGTCAGGATCTGCTTCTTGCGACGGCGGAATGCAACAAGATAATCCTTCAGGTCTGTTGTCTGCTCTTCCATGATTCCTCTTATTTCGTGATATCCGGGCGATGCGCCACTAGATTATTGTCAGGATTTTTCAGCCCCGGTTGTCATGCTACCGGGAAATGGCCTTTTTTGGCCAGTTATAGACCAGATTGAGATACACCACGTTCGCTGTCGTGGCATTGGTAACAGCATCTGATTCAGATCGCGCATAACGATAGCCGGCATCGAGTGTCCACCACTCCGTAAAACGCCAGTTCAATTTCGGCTCAAACGTATAATAACGACTGGCAGGAGCAGTTGCATCAATATACTTGGTACGGTACGCGGTCGCGTCGAATGAGCCCGTTAGCTTTTCCGTCAGACTCCTGTTCAGCGACACGCCAAATTTGTCTGTCTCAACCAAGCCGCTGCCACTCGCATTCGTGTCCCTGGAAGCAAACCCACTCACCGTAGACGATTCGAAGGTCTTCCCCAGATTGGCACTGAACGTAGTGCCAGCACTCTGAGTTTCACTTTTCACGTTCACCGGCGTCGCACAAGCCAAACCCAGACAGAGAGCCTGGCTTTGCTCTTTCATCGTTATGGTATTACGCTTTCCTAACGTCAACGAACCACGAAGCGTCTCTGAAAACGCATGGTCAATACCCAGTTGCACATTGCTCAGGTCAGACTTATTAAGAGTAGTGGTCGAAAGATAAAATGGCGATGGATCGCTAACCTTCGTCTCGGGCGCATAGTCCGATTTTGAATAATTCGCGGACAGACTCACCTGATCCTGCTCTGTCAAACGGTATTGCAACGTGCCGCCCACCTGCTGTGAAGTGTAATCGTTCAGGTTGTTGGTATGCGCGCCGTATTTTACTTCCTGATAACTGTAATCCAGATTGAGTGAACTTCGCTCCGTCAGGGTGCGCATCCAGGAGGGGCTCAGGCTAAGCGTGCTACGTTGGGTAAAATTCTGTGCAACACCCGTGGTGTTACGCTCGTCAGCGGTGGAATCCTGCTTATACGACACATTCATGGCCCAGGCATTGAGTTCCGACTGATAACGGGTGAGCAGGCTAAAAACCTGATCGTTGCGGTTTTCTACCTGAGGATCTCCGGCAAACTGAATAATGTTCAACTGCGCCAATCCACTGACTTCCGCCACCTCGGTGTTACTGCTCATCCTGATGCTGGGTGAAAGCCGACTCTGCCACACGCCGGGATGAGGCGATGTCACAAAACGAATATTGTCGTTGTATTCTTCGCGCAAGCTGACGGAAGGCTCGATCGACCACTCGGCTGCAACCGCGGCACCCGATGAAAAAAGGCAAAACAGCACGGCACAAAATGCAGGCGCCTTTCTCCAGTGCAGCGAATCAAATTGCTTCAACTAGTTAATCCTTCAGCCATCGGCTCGCTCAGATCCGCCTTCGACTCACGGCACCACTACCACGTCTCCGCCCTTAAGCTGAATATTCTGCCCCAGGTCTTCACCATTTTTCACGTCGGAATAGCGGAATGGGAACACGATGTCCTTGCCGCCTTCCTTGCGCATGATCTTGATGCCGTTCTCTGAAGCAAATGGCGTCAAACCCTTAGCCATGCTGAGCGCTTGGAGCACGTCCACATAACGGCCGGCGGGAAACTCGCCGGGATTATTCACTTTCCCGATAACAAAAATCTTGTTGCCGCCCACCTTCAGAAAGGCAATCGACACCACCGGATCAGGAATGAACTTTTCCAGGCGTTGGGCAATTTCTTTCTTCAACTGCCCCACCGTCTTTCCTGCTGCCTGAACCTCTCCAATCAATGGGAAAGACAAACCTCCATCGGGCCGAACCAGCGCTTCTTTTTTAAGGCCTTCTTCTTTCCATACAGAAATTTCCAGAACATCTTCCGGTCCGATCTGGTAACCAGAGTCCACTTCCTCGACAGCAGGTTCAACCTTCGCTGCCGCATCCATGGCAACGGACTCAACCTTCACAACTTCGGCCTGTGCCTGCTCTTCTGGCTGTTCTGCCAGTGCACCGAAGCTCAACATCATCCCAAGAGCGATGGAAAATAATATCCTTACAAAATTTTGTGTCATCTTGTCGACCTGTATTTATCTGAAAATATACCCAAGCAGCCCTGCCGCCTAAGGAACCCCTGATTAACCCCCTCTCCCCCTGCGGGAGAGGGTTGGGGAGAGGGGTAATGCATAATTTCTCACCCTCTCCCCAGCCCTCCCCCATCAAGGGGGAGGGTGCGTTGGACTTGTTCAGTGCTCCCTTGGTGCAAACATACTATCATTAGTTTTGTGTCATATAAATGACAATTCAAAACCGAAAATGGGAAAACCTCATTTTTATCACTCGTCCCTTTATCTATTTTCTCAACTTGAAATGAGAAATTACAATCTGGTAGACACCGTTACTCTGCTCGCTACCCAATAACCTCAGAAAATCACGCAATTCAGCTCTTTTTGACGGATCGGCTAACGCTGTACCACGAAAGCTCAGCCCGTCACTCTCCGACCATCCCCCTTTGCCAACCAGATGCAACACCCCCGATATCGTGGAAACGCTGATCTGCGCAATTTTCTGATCGCCCTGGATGTTCACCCGATAGTCACCGAGCGGATTGACTTGGCTCAAGCCCAGGGAGGCATTACGCCATTCCAGTTCAGCCGTACCACGGACGCCTTGCTGGCTGAGGGTAAATTCATCCGTGCTGATTTTCAACGCTCCATTCGGCTTCCAGGTTTGCCAGGTCGGCATGAATTCAGACAGGAGCGATACCGGCAAGGTGGCTCTCATCTGACGCAAGTGCAGCTTGCCGAATCCCGCTGCAATAATGCCACTGGAGTTGCTTTGCCCATCAGCCACTTCCAGCCTCGCCGCCAATTCCAGCTTCAACAAGGGTAAAAGAAGAATTTCCCAGTTGACGCTACCCATGGACCTAAGCCCGCCATCAGCCGTTTTGAGCATCAGGTTCCGCGCCTTCCCATACCATAACCCGCCTTCCGGCTGTACCAGGATAATCCGGTTATTGGTCAGACGCAGCAACATCCAATCCATCATGCTGGCGGGCGCAGTGGCAATCAGGCTTACCACGTACAGGCCGACCCCCGCCAGTGCGTAAAGCAGGCGGCGATGGCGCGGCAATACGGTTGCTTCAGACCTCATCCCGCTTTCCCGGCCAATACTGCTTTGATCCTGACCATGCCCGGTTGCGGCAATGCCTCGACCCGACAGGATTCCAGGCGTATCCGATATTGTTCCTGCAGGTGACCAAGCCATCTGACCCAGTTATCGAAGGGAACCGTGGCCATCGTGATGCTGATGCGTCCATCACCCTCGACGCTAACTTGACTCAAGCTGTCGCGCAGCTTGAAGGCCGCTGCCGAATTCTCAACTGCGCCGCGTATCCCGCCATTCGCCATTGAAGCTGATGAAGGCAGAGTTTTCAGCCTGACCACTTCTGCCGCGTTTAAACGCATCTGCTCTGCACTCACCCTTAACTGCGGCAGGTTGGCACGCAATTTCTGGCGATCATGAACGAGTGGCTGCCACACATAAAAAACCAGCACTACAACCAGCAACAGGCCGAAGCCGCCGCCGATCAGCCAGCGCTCCATCGGGGATGCCTGCATCCAGAACTGCTGAACTCTTTCCTTCACAAGCCATCTCCCCTCAGCATCAGGCGCACTATCGTACCGCCTGATTTTGGCGTTTCCACTTTTTCAATATCGGCCTTCATCCCATCAGACTGGAAACGGCTTCGAACTTGTCCAGGCGTTTGTGAGCCTTGCAGGTGCACATCGAGCCTCAGAATGCCATTCTCGTATTGCATGGACTGGATAGAAACCGACTCCGGCTGAGAGAGGATGGGTGCTGCTTTAGCCAGCACCGGCAGGAAATCCACCGGATCGGACAAACCCCGCACATGCCGCAACTCCGCAAGATTGCGCTGCATTTGCAGGGGCGCATCCACAACTGCCTTGGCCTCCGGAAAAGCCTGGCGGAAGGACTTTTGCATGTAGGCATCAAGCTGGCGCTTTTCATAATTCAGCATCAGCCAGTCGGCCAGGCCGCCGCCAAACTGCAGCGCAATAATAATGCCCACCAATATCATGGGAATGCGCAGGCGCTGCCGCATGCCCGACTCAAACCTCGCCGGGGTAAACTCGCCTTGCAGCAGGTTGACCCCTTTCTCCATGCCGTATGCAGCAGCAGACCAGTCCCACGCGCCAGTTACCTCAACCTTGACGTCCAACCGGCTTGCCCAGCTTTCCAGATCAGGCTGATCGGAGCCTTCGGCGAGTATTAAATTGATTTTTCGGAGAGCGCTGCCTTTTTCTGCAGCTTCCTTCGCTGCCAGCAACAAACCCAGGGGTGGAGCCTCGGCACTGCCGCCATCCAGAGACTGGCCCGACACCATGCCCGTGCGCACGAAACCTTCCCGCCCGTTCCAGACCACTGTCCACGTCCCCAGCGGCACTGCAGGCATCAGGGTTTCTGGCCACATTCGCCAGGGCGGCAGGCCTGCACTTTGCAACGCCCCGATGACGCGCTTCATCCAGGCCTTGTCGATCACCGCCACCACCGTTTCACCGCCGGGAAGCTGAGGCCCTGCAGCCACATGGATGGAATCGGGGTCGTACATCAATTTCTCTTCCACAATGTAGGGAAGCAGCTGGAACATTTTCCGGCGGTTACGCGAAGGCACTTTCACCTGTGCCAAAAGCACCATGCTCGCCGGCACCACAGCCTGAACGCTATCAGCCTTGGGCATGGCGACCAAAGGCCCTTCTCCGCGGCGCAGGACGGCCCCGGCCTGATCACGCAATACCCAGCGGCACGCCTCGCTCGGTTGCCCATCGGGTGAAGCAGACATCAGCGGAGAATCGTCACCGGTAAAGTGCTCAGGGATGTAAATCTGCAGAAGCGACAAGAATCTTCCTTTTAAAAAAATGGCGTCTCACCGCGAAGGACGCAAAGGATCGCGAGATGGCTCGCATTTTTCTTTCCTTTGCGCACCTTTGCGTCCTTTGCGGTGAAACGGTTATCCAATCATGCCAAATCAGGCTAACAAGTCAGTTGGTTTTTTTCCAGACCACCACAGGCCACTTTTCCACCTGCCTCGCCAGCAAGACCTTGTAGCCAGACTGGGCGCGCCCGAAATTGGCCGAACTCGTCACCATGAAATATCGGCTGTTCACGCTAAAATCGGTATCCCGAATCTGTCCCGCCTTGGTTGCTGGCAGGTGTGCCCGAAAGTCGGCTTGATCCTTAAAATGGCTGGACTTTCTTGCCTCCACCAGCGCTTTCGCGTCGGCCAGCGACAGGCCCTGAAACAATGCCGCCAGCACCTCCGCCGGCGCCGTATTGACATTGACCGGCGTCGGCTCAGGCAGGGCCGTCACAAAAGGACGCAGGCGCTCAACCAATTCAGGCGAGAACCCCTTGACCCGATACAGGTTGCCCACTTCGGTCATCATCTGGTTTGCCGCCCGGTAAGATGGGTCCATGGCCAGATAATCGATGTCTTCGGCGCCGCCCGGATAGGTCGTCTCGGAATCCGCATCAATCCAGTCCACTGCGCCATTGGCCAAATCGGCCGGCAGGCCGAGCAGTTCCAGCAAGCGCCTGAAAACGGCCAGATCCGGCTGGCTGACCTTGCCGTTGCGCACCAGGTTGTTGAAATTGAACAATCCCTGCTGATCGGCCACACTCCCCGTTACCCGTCCATTCTCAACCGGCAGCGGCGCCAGCACCGTTGCCCATTTTTCACCCAGGTGATCGACATTGTTATTGCGCGCATCGTCGGCCAGAATCGCCCGCGCCCAGTCAATCGCCGCGCGGGCAACGGCTTGCGCCTGAGCCTGGTCGCGCAGGTTCTCTACCTGTCTCACCCATATCTGCTGCTGCCATGCCATGAATGCTGCCATGCTGGCAGCCAGCGCTACGATCAGGATAACGGTAATGAGGGCGACACCCCGTTCTCTTGCGCCATTACAGGGATCAGGCTGAACATTCATGGCGCGAACACCCGGGTCACCTGCTCGCCCGATACCAGGCCGAGCCTGACCTCGACCGCTCGCGGCAAGACGTCATTCTGCCCGATTACCGGCCATTTTGCCTGCCATACTCCCTTATCATCCAGGTAGCGCACCACAAAGCTTGATACATGGCCCAGCGCAATGCTGACGGTGGGACGCGTATGCGGCGCCTGATCCAGCACCGGCCATACCAACAGCTCGATGTTCCGGTCGCGCAAACGATAGCCGAAGCGCTGCAAATCTCCCAAAGATCCCTGCTGGCCGGAAAAACCCATGCGCGTGAATATCAGCTGGGCATCGTTCTCGCCTACCACATCCGGTTTACCCAGAAATGAGGGGGCTAGCAAATCGCCGCTGTCGCGCACCGGGCGGTCAACAGCATTGGTCACACTCTCTTTCATCTGTGCGAAAAAAACCGCCAGTTCGCGCCATTTTCGATTATCGGCCATCAGGTGTTCGCGCGTTTCCAGCACCGCATTCAATCCCCGGTATGCCACTACCGACATCACGGAAAAAATGGCCAGCGCCACCAGAAGTTCGACCAGGGTGAAGCCTTGCAACGGAAAAAACGCGCGCGGACTGCGAACAAGTATTTTCTTTCCGCTCTTTATGATGCTCACCCCTGGTAGTCAGTCAAGTTGAATCGAGTAAATGTAATACAGACAGACCGCCTCCCCCTTTGCAAAAGGGGGATTGAGGGGGATTTGGCAGAGTCGGGATTTGCCGCCACTGTTAAATCCCCCCTACCCCCATTTTTGCGAGTTGGGCGAAAAGCCGCCCATCCCTGCCAACCCCGCTTCAAAGGGGGGAGTTGTCCCGCTGTTTCAACTTGACTGACTACTGGCATTTTCAGTCCTTGCCCTTTCCCAGATACCCCACCAATTGCGCCAAGGCGTGATCCTCATGATCGTGGGCGTACACCCTGATTTCTATCCGGCGAAAAGCAGTATTGGGCGTATTGGTAACGCGCTCTTCCCATCGCAATGGCAATCCCGCCTGCTCAACCTCACCACTTTTTACCCCAAGATCGGGCCACACCGACTGGGCTGCATGTTCCGCCATATGGTTATCCGCAACCCAGCTCGCCAACAGCCGGAGCTTGAGTTCGTGAGAACTATCCGTCATCTGTGCGGATGCACGCGCCACTGCGGCCATGGCAATGGCCAGAATAGCCAGCGCAATCAGAACTTCCAGCAGGGTAAATCCGTTATCCCTATTCATAGCTCTTCAGGGCAAGCTTACCCAGGTTGTCGCCCGCAATCGACACGTGACTGGTGTTCAATCCAAGATCAAGTTTGAATGGCATGTTCATACCGCCCGGTGAAAAAATCAGGCGTTCATTCATGGCCGCTTTCACCGAGTTGATTTGCAGTTCCAAGAGCTTCACCCCGGGGGCAAGATCGCGCTCACGGAACAGCTCATCCCCGCTGACGGGTGTCCACTTGCCTTTATCGTCCTTGCGCCAGAAACGGGTTTTATCTCCCTCAACCGACCACGCAATTTCCTTTCCGCTGATGATCGCCTCATCACGCGCCTGCTCGAACAACAGCGCCAGCTTCTGAGCCTCTGTCGTCAGCACGCGCTTATCGTCCGGCATGAGATTGATGCTGACCATGGCCACGGTAATGCCGATAATCACCAGCACCACCAGGATCTCAATCAGAGTAAAGCCGGCCTGTCGCAAGACCTTCATTTTGGAATTACAGGTTCCACGACCCGATATCCGCATCATTGCCTTCACCGCCGGGAGCGCCATCCGCACCCAGGCTGAACACATCGATTTCCCCGTGCATGCCCGGATTCAGGTACTGGTAATCATGGCCCCAGGGGTCTTTCGGCAGGCGATCGAGATAACCGCCAGGTTTCCAGTTAGGAGGGATCGGCTCGCTGGTCGGCCTGACTACCAGCGCCTGCAAGCCCTGATCCGTTGCCGGATAGCGGATATTGTCCAGGCGGTAAAGCTTGAGCGCCTGTCCCAGTGCGGCAATATCCTGCTTTGCGGCGATGACTCGCGCCTCATCGGGTCGCCCCATGACCTTCGGGACAATCAGCGCCGCCAGAATACCCAGAATCACCACCACGATCATGATCTCGATCAGGGTAAATCCTGACTGCCGACACTTCGAAATACTATCCATTTGCATACTCCTACCGTTAACTAACCGCCTCATGATTCCTTCTCCCTAAGCGGGGAGGGAATGTAGTGCCCCAAGCGAAAAAAATCCCATATTATAATAAACATGCAACACCAAAGAAGGTGTGATGTTCCCATACCTGTCGCGGAAATGCCCGAATACCAGAGAAGGCACGAACACGGCAAGGGCCCAAAGCGGCGGATGGTAAAACGCATGGGCCAGTACAAACAAGACCGAAGTCAGCAGATTTGCCTGGGTCATGCCCCAGTGCTTTTTCCCGCCCCAGGTGCGCAGCCGGAGTTGCCCCTGAACAACCCCTCTGAACAGCAGCTCTTCCAACAGCGGTTGCCATAGCACCATGGACACTAAAAAGGGAACATTCATCTTGCCGTGAACCACCGGAAGCAAGTCCGGAAAAACCAGCCAGAATGACAGCCAGACAACCATTCCCGCCAGCAGCGCCAGCACAAACTGTCGATCGCGGTAAAACGACCGATATCCGGTAAGCCCCACATCCGCCAGCAGGCCTTTGAGCATCAATGCACCAGCTGATTCATCTCGAAAATCGGCAGCAGGATCGCCAGCACGATCACCAGTACCACCCCTCCCATCAGCAGGATCAGCAGGGGCTCGAGCAAGCCGGTCAGGGTCGCGACGCGGCTTTGCATTTCCTGGGATTGCTGCACCGCAATGCGTTCCAGCATCTGATCCAGCGTGCCGCTGGCTTCCCCGCTGGCAATAAGGTGAATCATCACGGGGGGGAACATTTTTCCATGTGCCAGCGAGCGACTGAGGCTGCCACCTTCTCTGACCATGCGCACGGTTTCCTCCAGAGCCTTGCGCATGGGCAGGTTGCCCAGCACACCTGCCCCAGCCTGCAATGCAGTCAATAACGGCACCCCGCTGCCAACAAGGATGGCCAGGGTACTGGCCAGGCGCGCGGTATTGACGCCGCGGATCAATCTTCCAATCAGCGGCAAGCCCAGCAACCACAGATGAAAACGGTAGCGCACGGGTTCGCGCCTCAGTGCCCAGCGTGCGCTCCATGTTCCCGCAACAAGGGCTGCCAGCCAGATGAACCAGGTAGTACGCAGAAAGCTGCTTAGTCCAATCAAGGCACGGGTGAGCAAAGGAAGCTGCTGGTGGGTATTCTGAAAAACGTTGACCACTTGCGGCACCACGTAGGTCAAAAGCCCGATCACCACTGCCACCGCAACCAGGGTCACCATGGCCGGGTAAATAAAAGCCAGCGCCACTTTTTGACGCAACGCATGCCGGTCTTCCATGTAATCCGCCAGACGCAGCAGCACCTTGCTCAGCTGGCCGGACTGCTCGCCGCTCTGCACCAGGGTTTGGTACAGTTCCGGGAACACGCTCGGATACTGCGACAACGCGCGAGCCAACTCATGCCCGGCGAGCACTTCACTGCGCACACCGGCTAGTATTTGCCGCAGGTGCTGCGATTCGGACTGTTCGATCAGGGCATTCAGGGTCTGCTCGATGGGCAGACCGGCATTCAGCAATGTCGCCATCTGACGTGTCAACAGGCTGAGCTCGGACAACGGCAAGCCGCGCCGCAACCACCATCGTCGCCCACCCGACACGACCTTTTCCGACAGCGCCTCGACTCGCACTGCTATCAGGCCCTGCTCGCGCAGTTTCAAGCGAACCTGGCGCGGCGTATCCGCCTCGATCACCCCCGTTCGGCTACGCCCCTCGGGATCGACGGCTTCGTATTTATACCCGGACATCTCTCGCCACGCGTAACACTTCTTCGAGCGTAGTATCGCCGCTCGCCACCCAGCGCATACCATCCTGCCGCAAGCCGATCGAACCCGCGCCCATGGAGTAATCGCGCAAGGACTGCTCGGATTCGCCATCATAAATCATGCGGCGCAAATTCGCGTCCACGGTCAGCAACTCGTAAATGCCTGTGCGCCCACGGTAACCTGTCATATTGCAGCTTGGGCAACCGGTGGCCGCAAAAAGGGTGTGGGGAGGTTGCGGCATATTCAGCATGGACAGTTCGGTCGCATTGGGTGCATAGGAACTGCGGCAATCCGGGCAGGTGCGCCGCACCAGTCGCTGCGCCAACACCCCCAGCAAGCTGGAAGCCAGCAGGAAAGGCTCTACGCCCATATCCATCATGCGCGTCACCGCACCGGCCGCATCATTGGTGTGCAGCGTGGCCAGCACCAGATGGCCGGTAAGACTGGCCTGAACGGCAATTTGCGCAGTTTCCAGATCGCGGATTTCACCGATCATGATCACATCCGGGTCCTGGCGCAAAATCGCTCGCAAAGCCCGGGCAAAAGTCATGTCGATACGCGTGTTGACCTGGGTCTGGCCAATGCCGTCCAGGTCGTATTCGATCGGGTCTTCGACGGTCATGATGTTGCGGGTGGCCGCATCCAGGCGCGACAGTGCGGCATACAGCGTCGTCGTCTTGCCCGACCCAGTTGGCCCAGTCACCAACACGATGCCATGCTGCTGATGGATCAGGCTGTCCAGGCCAACCATCATTGCGGCACCCATGCCCAGGCCATCCAGATCAAGACGCCCATGCTGCTTGTCCAGCAGGCGCAACACCACACGCTCGCCATGCCCGGTAGGCAAGGTCGACACACGCACATCCACGGGGCGGCCCGCGATGCGCAGGGTAATCCGGCCATCCTGCGGCAGACGCTTTTCCGCGATATCCAGTTGCGCCATCACCTTGATCCGCGACACCACGGCGGCATGCAGGGTGCGTTGAGGCTCGATCACGTCGCGCAGTTGGCCATCGACGCGAAAACGTACGACTGAACGTGTTTCATAGGGCTCGATATGAATGTCAGAGGCGTTTTCGCGCAAGGCCTGTGTCAGCAGCGCGTTGATCAAGCGGATGATCGGGGCATCATCTTCGACATCCAGCAAATCGCCGATCACCGGAAGATCCTGAGTCAGCTGCCGCAAATCAAGATCCTGCTCCATGTCGTCCATCAGGCGCGCGGCGTGATCGTCCGCGCGTGCATAAACCTGGGCAAGGCACTGCTCGAAGATGGCTGGCTCAAGCACCACCGTGTGCAGCGGCCGTCCCAGAGTTCTGCGGGTCTCGGCCAGGGTTTCCGCCTGCAAGCCATCGCGCACCCACACCTCGATCTCGACACCGATCCGGCGCACTGCGATCACCCCCTTGCTTTTGGCGACATGGTAAGGCAGAAGCTGCGTGATCTTGGGGTCTGGAGTAGATAGTTTTTGATTGGGCATGGCGTGCTATTGAGAGTTTCCTGGAAGTAAGAGCCCGCCCCTTCTCGAGGGGGAGGATTGGGGTGAGGATGAGGTTAGACCGGCGAACCATTCTCCCCCATCACCATCCGGTTTTTTCTTGTCAGGGGTTAGGAACCGCATCAGCCGGCATAGGCGGCACTTCATTCACCTTCGCGTCATTGGCTTTACCAGCCTCTTCCTTTTTCTTCTTCAATTCCGGCATCTGAGGCGCGGCAATATCCGGCAGGAACAAATGCGACCCCATCTGGGTCTTGCCCTGAACATTGCGAATATAGTCGTAGCGGTCTCCGGTCAATGACTCGGATGCCACGGAACTGCGCAACACCACAGGCCGAAGGAAGACCATCAGGTTGGTTTTTACATGCTTGCGCTTCTCGTACCTGAACAAGCTACCCAGAATCGGTATATCGCCCAACCCTGGCACCTTGTCGACGCCATCCTGCACATCGTCCTGAATCAGGCCGCCCAGCACGATGATTTCCCCGTCATCCACCAACACCGTCGACTCAATGGAACGCTTGTTGGTAATGATGCCGGCCTGGTTGGTCGTATCCTGGATACTGGACACCTCCTGCAAAATCTGCAGCTTGACCGTTCCTCCTTCTGCCACTTGCGGCTTGACCTTCAAGGTCAGCCCCACATCCTTGCGCTCGATGGTCTGAAACGGGTTAACCGAAACCGACCCGCCCGTAACGGCAGCCGCCTGGGCATAGCTGCCGGTGATAAAGGGAACGTTCTTGCCGATAACGATTTTGGCTTCCTCGTTATCCATGGTCAGCAGATTGGGAGTGGAAAGAATATTCGCGTTCACGTCCGACTCAAGCGCCCGTGCCAGGGCGGTCAACCCCGCGATTTCCTTACCGCCGACAGTAATCCGGCGCAGCAATCCCAGATTGAAGCCTGTCGCAGGCTGCGCCGTACCCGTGGCCAGATTTACAATATTGGAACCCCCTGAACCAAAGTTAACCCCACCCACCAAGGCGCGGTTCCTGCTATCACTACTAAGTGGCGACTGCCACTGGATGCCGAATTCCGCCGCCTTGTCCAGGGTCACTTCAGCGATCAGCGCCTCGACAAACACCTGGGCACGACGCGCATCCAGCTTGTCGATAACTGCACGCAATGAATTGTAAATATTTTCCGGCGCGGTAATGATCAGTGAATTGGTAGAGGGATCGGCCTGAACGATTCCAGCCCCGGCAGGCGCTTGCCCCCCTCCTGCGACAGGAGGCTGGCCGGCCACGGCAGACTGGGCGCTCCTGGCCTCGCCGGAAAGAATCGCGCGCAGGGTTTCTGCCAGCTTGCTCGCTTCGGCATTGCGCAAATAAACCACATGCATATTCCCCGAGTCGCTGGACGGCGTATCCATTTGCGCAACCAGGCTACGCACACGACCTATCTGAGCAGGGTTATCGGAGCGGATGAGCAGGCTGTTAGTACGGACATCCGGGGTAACCAGAAACCGCAATCCAGGTTCGCCCGTGACCCCACCCGGCGCTCCGGGCACCGTAGCCATACCCTCCACCAGCAGTCGGCTGAGCTGCTGCGCCAAATCCAGAGCCGACGCATATTGCAGCTTGATGACGACCAACTCGCCATTGTTGGGCTGGTCGATCGAGTCAATAATTTTATTGATGCGCTTAATATTATCCGCATAGTCCGTGATCACCAGTGTGTTGGTATTGGGATAAGCGGCTATTGTATTGTTCGGGCCGATCAGCGGGCGCAGCACCGGCACCAGCTGGGCTGCGGACTCATACTGGAGCGGGTAAACCTGGGTGACTATCCGGTCTCCGCTGGCCGCCAGCGATTTCCCTGTCGTTACGCTGAAATTCTGTTTGGCATCCGCCTCGGGAACAATCTTCACCACACCCTGACCTTCGACTGCGGCAAATCCCTGCAAGCGCAAAGCTGATAGCAGAATCTGGTAAGTCAGGTTGCGCGGAACCGGCTTCGAGGAAACAATATTTACCGTCCCTTTCACCCGAGGATCGATCACAAAATTCTTACCGGTGATCACCCCGACCGCCTTAACCACCGATTCGATGTCGGCATTCACGAAATTCAGAGTAACCTGCTCCTCCTCGGCATGCGCGGACACCATCCCCAACCCGCACAACATCGCACCCATGGCCAACCAGACCCGGCAAAGCGTTCTACTCATACTTCCCCCCACTACCTTTTTGAATTCTTATTGAATCGAATAATTTAACGTCATCGCCTTGCCGTCGCGCAAGCCGATGAGCCTGACCTGTCCTGTCTGGTTCAGCTGCTGATAAAACCGGCCGATATCCTCATTGCTGGTCACAGGCTGGCCATTCAGCTGAGAAACCACATCGTTCTGCTGCAAGCCCAGCTTTTCTGCCAGACTGCCGTTCCGCGCATCTTCGACAACCAGCCCACCCGGTCGCGCAACAAACCTGCCCAGATTCGCCATCTGTTGCGGATCCTGCAGCGCCTGATTCAACTCCTTTCTGGAAAAGCTGAAATTGTCTGGTGCGCGCGACTGAACATTCAACCTGAAATCCGCACCCTTGGCAACGCCACTTGGCCCGCCCGCTTTGCTTTCCAGGTTGAGCCGCTCAACCACTCCATTGCGGCGCACCTCTACGTGATCGGGATAAACCATTCCCAGCACCACCCCAGGTGCAATCTCCGTTTCCGCTTTAACCGGCTGATCCGGCTTACCATCCACGCTCAGAATGGCAAAGGCCGGCAAAGAACCGATCGCTGCGAAAACCCCATGCAGCTTCAGGTTGGAAAACGTTGCGGGTTGCGATTCAGGCGCGCTGCTTTCACCCGGCGCACTACCGAAGAGATGGGAGGCAAAAACCGCATCAGCCGCCGCCGGACCAGACAACAGCGTAGCATCGACAGTCATCCGCTTGGCTTTCGGGGTCAGCACCAGCCAAGTCCATTGCGCCAGCAGCCAGCACAATAAAACAACCAACCCACCCGACAACAGCGAAGCCCATCGCGCATGGAAAAATTGACGCAGTATTCGCTGAAAATTGGGGATTCCGGACATATCCGAAAAGGATACCGTATATGGGTATTTATGGGAATCACCTTAGGCAGCGACAATCTTCGCCTCCACCTTTAAAAAGTGGGAAAGAAGGGGATTTAATATTCCGGATCACGCAGTTCTGGTGTTGACTATTGTTCGCATTATTGCTAACCTTTAACCTTCATTCATGGCGTTTTCTGTTGAGTATTTCCATGCACGAATGCTGGCCGAGATCGAATCTTGGCCTGTCGACGTTCTCGCTGACTATGCACGAATTGTCGAGTTGCTAGTCGAGCATGGCCCCAACCTGAAACTGCCTTACTCGCGAGCTTTCGGCGATGGTTTGTTTGAGTTACGGCCTCGCGGCCGGTCGGGTATTGGTCGGGCATTCTACTGCTTCCTTGTCGGGAAGCGCGTAGTCGTACTCCACGCCTTTATCAAGAAATCTCAGCAAACACCCGACCACGAAATCAAGCTCGCCCGAAAGCGATTGAAGGAGATTCAAAATGACTGATCTGAAATTCAAACCTGTGCGCCATGACCACAAGGAGTTCCTGGAAAAGGCATCCAAGCGCCATGGCTTTAGCGAAGCATATGAAGCCCTTGAAGTCGAATACGCGCTCGCTCATGAAATGCTGGCCGCCCGCGCTCGCGCCGGTCTTACCCAAGAGGCGGTTGCTGGCCGTATGGGGACCACCAAAAGTGCAATCTCTCGCCTGGAGTCTGCTGGAAGGCATGCCCCCTCAATGGCGTCGCTGAAAAAATATGCCGCTGCTGTTGGCTGCACACTCAAGATCGAACTCGTCCCCATTAGCTCCAAGCGGCGAAAGGGTGCCCAATCCGGCAGTCAACCGGACGCTGCGCGATAAAACCGTAACTATAAGGGCCCCTTTTCTTTTTTTTGCGTCCCATGCTTCAAACTAAAAATTTACAGAAGGGTATCATTCGCTATATAATTTTAGTTATATAGGAGATAGGTATGCTTACATTCAAAGTCACCACAGTAGGTGCGTCAGAAGGCTTCATTCTCAACAAGGAAGCAAAGGCCAAGCTCAATGTTCAGAAAGGCGATACGCTTTATCTGACTGAGGCTCCTGACGGTGGTTTGAGGATCACTCCCTACAACCCCGATTTCCAGCGACAGATGGCATTGGCCGAACAAATTATGCACGACGACCGTGAAATTTTGCGGGCGTTAGCTAAATGAGTTCTTGGCGCTGGATCAGGGCCGATTTAGTCTATGCCGTTCATGAAATCCAGTTGGCGCGGCATGGCGGGTTGGATGGCATACGTGACAAAAACGCGGTGGAATCTGCGCTGGCCCGTCCAGAGCAACTAGATGCTTATGGGAACCCAAAACCGGATACGGCAGACTTGGCCGCAGCCTACGCATATGGCTTTGCGCGCAATCATGGCTTTAGCGACGGAAACAAACGCACGGCTTGGGTGATTGCTCGCGTATTCCTGGCAGACAACGGTCTCAGTTTGCAATTTTCAGAAATTGATGCAATCCATACGATGGAATCGGTCGCAAACGGATCACTTGAAGAAAAGCAGCTTGCGGACTGGTTCAGACAGCGAATCGTTTAAGTCCCCTCACCCATTTGCGGACCAGAGGCCATCTTCTGCACAAACCGGGCGCGCAACCGCTTCACTTGTTCGGAAAGATGCCGTTTCTTGTTACTATCCATGGGGGCTGATCCTTTCGCGTTATCCTGCACGGATTCGACACCCGCATGGTAACGCGACAAGGCTCTCAGCCCCTCTCTATCTCTATGATCGGAAAGATACTTCTCTTAAGTTAGTGCCATTGTGGTCTGTCCCCTATTATTTTTTAAGCCGGTAAAACATGAGCCGGCCCAGGCAGCCGCAATCTTCGCCTCCCCCTTTAACAAAGGGGGAATGAGGGGGATTTAATAGGCCGGATTCACGCCTCCAAATTACGCAGCCTGTGCCATTGGCGAGATATCCTGATCAATGCGTGCACCAATCTCGGCCAA
Source organism: Sulfuricella sp. T08 (assembly GCF_000971475.1). Taxonomy (GTDB): domain Bacteria; phylum Pseudomonadota; class Gammaproteobacteria; order Burkholderiales; family Sulfuricellaceae; genus Sulfuricella. The sequence goes on along the minus strand of NZ_DF967520.1, from coordinate 6,603 downwards.
GGTGATTTTCATCTCGAAGTCCGACTGCAATCCAAGCCAGAATTCCGCGCTCGTGCCAAAGTAGCGGGCCAAACGCAAGGCCGTATCAGCAGTAATTGCCCGGCGTTCACGTGCAATATCGTTGATGCGTGGGGTAGGCACGCGCAGAGCCATCGCCAGCGCATTGGCAGAAAGCCCCAGCGGGATCATGAACTCCTCTCGCAACACCTCACCTGGATGGATCGGGCGCATTCCATTAACCACACTCATCATAGTCTCCTTTCAGTGATAATCGACGATCTCGACATCAAAGGCGTTGCCATCCTCAAAGCGAAAGCACACTCGCCACTGGTCGTTAATACGGATGCTCCACGTCCCCTTCCTGTTGCCCTTCAACTTTTCCAGGCGGTTCTGTGGAGGTATGCGCAAATCATCAATACGCACAGCTCGGTGCAGCATCTGCAACTTGCGCTCAGCCACAGCCTTGAAATTCACAAAACATGGCACTACCCCACCAGCGAACAAGGCTTGCGTATCGGCGCATTTGAATGACTGGATCATATATTAAATACTATAACGTGAAGCGTTTAATGTAAAGCGTTAAGCGTGCGTTAGTCATGTTGGGTTAGCGGCTTTATTTCGACAAACTCACCACCGACGGACGTAACCCAACAAACCCAATCCTCACCACGAATAGGCGCCTCCAGGGCGACACTGAATGCCCCAAGCAGGATGCGCCTTGCGCGCCCTGTTCAGGTTTGTTGCGTCAACAGGTCTTCACGTGCGGGCGCCGGTGATTTTCGCGGCCTGCCGGATTGGCCGGGGGTAACGCGCCGCCCCAACGCCACTGAAATCTGAGCGGCAAACCGCGCATCGCCCAAGGCAAAGTTACCGTTCGTCGCTCGCCGGATTTCATCTACCAACCCCGGCTCCAGTTCATATCGAAAAAGCTCCCGGTAGGTTGCCTGCCGACTCATCGCCTCGGCCCCCAGCGCGGTATAGAGTGAATGCGGTCGCACCAGGCCGTCCGCCTCGCCTTGTGCATTGGCGCGGTAGCTCGACCAGCGGTAGTCCGCCGGTTGTGCCACCATGCCCGCCCGCACCGGGTTAAGTTCGATATAACGCTGGCACGCTAGCAAATAGGTTTCATCCTGAGTCAGGCAGGAACGAAAACGCCCCTCCCACAGCGTGCCGCTCCGCCGATACGTCCGATTCACATACTGCACATAACGTTGCCCCAGCGCCTTCATCAAAGCCCCTGCTGCCTGCGCAGTTTCAGCAGAAAGCAGCAGATGCACATGATTAGTCATCAGCACATAAGCATGCACCTGACAACCCGTTTTGCCGGCGTGCTCGGCCAGCCAGTCAAGATAGAAGCGATAATCCTCATCGGAGAAGAAACAAGCCTGGCGATTATTGCCGCGCTGGATCAGGTGCAGGGGAATGTTGGGAAGAGCGAGGCGGGCGCGACGGGGCATGGGGGAAATCCATAAGGAACTCAGGCAATCGCCATGAGCCCTTTTTTCTGAATCACGGTCAGCAAGCGCAAGGCCGGGCCACCCGGTTTCTTGACACCGCGTTCCCAATCGGAAACCAGGTTCTTCGAGACGTTCAGGTAACGGGCAAAAACCGGCTGGGAGATGTGCTCACGCATTCGAAGGGACTTGATTTCTTCGGGACTGAGCGCTTGCACGGGCGTCAGGCACGCATTATCAAACTCGCGCATCGTGTGCTTGTCGATAGCGCCAACTTCATGCAACGCCTCCATCGTTTCATGGATGGCGGCGAAGGCATCACTGCGATATTTCTTGTCCATCTTTTGCAACCTCCTCAAACTGTCCGTTTGCAACCAACTCGCTCAACTGCGCGTCCGTCAGGGATAGGACGTGCTTGGCCATTTTCTTAAACTGCTCCTCTTCATCCTCGCGGATGTTGCCGAGCTCGCTCTTGGGAAAACCGTACACGAAGAACGAATTCTCCCCCTTGCGGAAAAGAACGATACTGCGGTAGCCCTTGGTTTACCTTCCCTAGGACGGGCAATCCGTTGCTTGATGACCCCACCGCCAAGGTCCGCATCGATCTGCCCCTTTTCCGCACGCTCGACAGCATCCCAAAGCGCCTCAGCCGAGATTCTCTCCTTCCGGGCAAAGCGCCCAAACCATGCTTTTTTGAAAACCTTCAAGCCGATCACTCCATGTCCATTAAGGGTGTTGTTTGCTTATTTGCTCAATTAAGTAACCAGCAAAGCCGGTAAAACATGAGCCACCCCAGGTAGCCGCAATCTTCGCCTCCCCCTTTAAAAAAGGGGGAATGAGGGGGATTTGTACTAGCGCACGCCCCTATTATGAATTTTTCTTCAGCGGCCTGCCGCGGCGCGCAAAACCCACCTTAAAATCCAATGCCGCTTCAATTTCCTCCTTGAACCTCTCATTACCCAGCGGCGCCCCCGTTTGCAAAGCACACCTCAGCAGCGCCAACTCGTCAGAATCCGCCACCCTGTCAAACAGGCCGCGATAAACAGACTCGCGATCGTCAGGCAAACGGCCCAAAGCAACAGCTGGGGATCCCCTTTGTTTGTAACTGTTTGTAACCACAAAAAGCTTGACATGACTTGCTTTTTGTAACTACAATAAATACATGATCGTCTGGAACGAAACCAAGCGCGAGAAGAACCTTAAGGATCACGGCATTGACTTGGCTGAAGTTGGTTGTGTGTTCGATGCCCCGATGGTCACGGTGGAAGATGAGCGAGAGAAATATGGTGAGCAGCGCCTGCAAAGTTTGGGCTGGTTTCACGACCGTGTTGTCTTCCTGGTATGGACGGAGCGCAATGACAGCGCCCGAGTAATTTCCTGTCGTTATGGTGACAAACATGAAGCGCGAGCCTACTTCGAAGCCCTTAGCATTTAGCAAAGAACAGATAGCGGCAGCCATTGCTGCCGCGCCAGACCGAGCGAACGATCCTGAGTGCCCATACGATCCAAATGACGCTGCCGCAGTGGCGGCATTCTGGGCCAAAGGCAATGTTCGCCTTCCCGGCCAGCGCGGGCAGCAAAAGCGGCCAACCAAAGTACCAGTAACGGTGCGATATAGCCCGGAGGTCGTGGAGTACTTCAAAGCAACCGGCGAAGGCTGGCAGACTCGCATGAACGATGCCCTGCGGGAGTATGTAGAACAGCACCGTGTGGCGTAGCTCATTGGCATTTTAGTGGCCCAGCGTCCGAATTAACCGACTGGCGCGACTTTATCGCGCCAGTCCGAGTTGAAAGGAACAGCCAGGCCAGAAAACCGTGTCCCCTGTTGTTCCTACGCCCTCGGTGATGCTGAGGGTCGGGGCTGCCAGGTTAATCGGGCTACGTCCCCTATTACACGTCCCCTATTACACTAGCGCACGCCCCTTTATGAATTTTTCTTCTGCGGCCTGCCTCGGCGCGCAAAACCCACCTTCAAATCCAATGCCGCTTCAATTTCCGCCTTGAACCTCTCATTACCCAGCGGCGTCCCCGTTTGCAAAGCGCACCTCAGCAGCGCCAACTCGCCAGAATCCGCCACACTGTCGAACAGGCCGCGATAAACAGACTGGCGATCGTCGGGCAAACGGCCCAAAGCAACATACTCAGCCTGCGCCGATAGGACAGCATTACTTACCCCCAGCGCATTGGCCGCATAGCTGGACCAACGGTATTTGGCCGGATGATCCACCATGCCGGCCCTGACAGGATTCAGCTCAATATAACGCATGCACGACAGCAGATAAGCCTGAGACTCAATGACATTGCACTTATATCGCCCCTCCCACAAACCGCCATGACGTTGATAGGTTTCGTTGATATATCGCACATAATGCCGCCCCACACTCTGAAACAAGCGCCCCACCGAATCAGCGCGCTCCGGTGTCAGCAGCAAATGCACATGATTGGTCATCAGTGCGTAGGCATGAACCGCGCAACCGCAGCTATCAGCGGCCTGCTTCAGGCAACGCAGATATTCCAGATAATCGAGATCGTCAAAGAAAACTGCGGACCCGTTATGTCCCCGCTGAACCGCATGAACGGGCGCTCCGGGCACGTAAAACCGTGGCTTTCTCGGCATGGCGCTTCCTTATTTGAGCGGATGGCGCACACGCAACCCCTTGAAACGGCGAAATCCCTTATCAGCGGTGACCCAATCGCAGTCCCACTCCAGCGCCAGCGCTGCATGGTAAGCATCGGGAATATCGTTACCCTGTGCGGAAATCGACTGTACGCACTGCAAAAACAAATCCCAATGATTTCTACCGGGCGCCAAACAAACCGCGTACTCCGCAGACCTGAATTGCTGTGCAAAGGCGATTGCCACTTCCAGTGAGCTCGGTTTTTCAAAAACTTTCGGATGAGTCACCACACGAATAAAACCACTCAATACCAGCTCTGAAAAACCGTATGCCGTATTGGAATTAATCACGAACTCCAGCCAGTCACGGTACGCCCGATGATCCTTCGCGTCTTCCCTGTGCGCATAAACCAACACATTTACATCCATCAACATCATGATGGATCGTCCATGATATCCAGTAACGAACGCCCATTATCCAAGTCCACCCCCGGTTTCACGCCAGGGCCGGACGCAGTGATCAGCTGTATCGTTTCGCGCTTTGCCCTCGGCTTTGCCAGAGACTCACGCAACGCATTCTCAATCACATGCGCCAAGGAAACACCCTCTTCGACAGCCTGATGCTTGGCGTAAGTAAGCAATTGATCGTCGAGATTCAATGTGGTTCGCATGATGGACTCTTCGTTCGGTGATATAAGGTGCCAACGTATCATTACGTTACGCTTGATGTCAATATATGCCGAAATTATAAGGGTTCCGACCCCTTTTTTTTCAATTCAAAGCAGGATGAAATGGGGTTGCACGGTCACGTGGGTCACATCGAGCAACATCGCAAGTCTCCTCACTTGAGTGGGTCAATCCGGAAAGGTTCGACACCCTCCTTGGCAAGCTCCCAATCCAGGATCAACCCGTGGAAAACCACAGGAAGTATCCACTATTTAGTTCCTGGAGAAAGCGGCTTCCCACGAAGGTATAGTGTATCAGGTGACAAATCGATCTCGTCATTCCAGATTACAGTGCCGTAAGCAACATGCGCCTTCATGAACAGGCCCTCTTCAGTCAAGGGAGCGAAAGCTGAGTAGCCCAAATACGGCTTCATGTCGAACCAACGGCGCTCACCTGTAGAAAACTCGGCCTCAAGGCAATAATCCTGCAATGGTTTTACACAAACGACATCAGGTGACATTTTCAACCTCTTACCGCAAAGGATCAATCTTGAAGGGGGTTTGGCCACTGGATGCCAATATCCAGTCAGCCATGAGATCTTCACGATGCAGCTCTATCCACGCCTGCACCAACTTCATTTGACGCGCCGGGATGCTACCATCCAACACATTACCCTCAGGAATGCCGAGCACAATATTGAATTCGTTGTAGCGAACATGAATATGAGGGGAATGATGCTTCTCAATATCCAGCACATACATTGCAACCAAAATTCCATAGAACATGCTGATGGTTGGCATAGCAAACCTCTGTTATGAAGAATTATGCAATTATAGCCAATATCAGCACAAAACAATAAGAGTCTGTCCCCCATCATTATTGTGATTTTTTCTTTTCGTCAATTGGCTGCGTTTTTTGCTACACTGCGCAGTCAGTCGATTTATTGGAGAATGCCATGGAAAAGGCTTTGTTTGTTCGTGCAGAGTGGGATGAAGATGCTGAAGTGTGGGTTGCCACGAGCGACGATGTTCCCGGTTTGGTTGCCGAAGCCGATACCGCAGAAGCTTTGTTGACAAAATTGCGTTCGTTGATACCTGAATTGCTGGATGCCAACGGATATCCGGATGCAGGCGAGGTGCCGTTTGAGTTGTTCTCCCGGCGTTTTGATGTCGCACATCGTCAAATTGCTTGATGGAAAGTTTTACCGCGCAGTTAAAGGCACTTCTGCTCAAGGCGGGATGCCGATTTGAAAGACAGGGTAAAGGCGATCACGAGATTTGGTTCAGCCCGATTACGGAAATTCGCTTTCCTGTGGATAGCAAAATCAAATCAAGGCACACGGCGAACGCTGTTCTGAAACAAGCCGGATTGCCCAAGCAGTTTTGATATTGGGGGTTTGCATTGCGAATATGTTAATGAAGACTTGCCCCAAGACGTTCTTCACCAATTGTTGCCGGAACTTGTTGATGTCTATTATTTAAGGGTTCTGACCCCTTTTTACGTCACGGTATCAATGCCTTCATGAAAAAAAACCCACCTCTCACAAAGAGGCGGGGTTTTAGCGTTGCTACACCCTCGGTGGTGTTGAGGGTCGGGGCTGCCAGGTTAATCGGGCTACCGTCCCCTATTACGCAAAGCACAAGGGACACAGAAGCCACTAAAGATTAACCCTCAGCGTCCTCTGCGTCCCTTGCGGTGTAACTTTTGCGCTTACAGCTTAACTACTTTCCTTCTCGTCCTCGCCACGCCGACCCAATAATAGGAGTCTGTCCCCAATGGCACTAACTTAAGCATGCCGCAATCTGCCGTTGCTGTTGTTCCAGGAGCCGTGCCTGCAAGAGGGAACGCGGCTCCGTGAGCAGTGAC
>NZ_DF967521.1 GCF_000971475.1 Sulfuricella sp. T08 | reverse complement strand
ACACTTATCGGCTGTATATTTTTAAAGAACAGGGCTTCAACCTAATGAAGCAGCGCTTCCTACTACCGAAGCGAGGTGCGCATTCTACAGAGTTATCGGAAAACTGCAACAACTCTTTTGCTTCACCTTACTCGTTACCGCATTGTTTTGCGCTATCGAGAGCGGCGCATTCTACAGAGTTTTTTTGTTTCGTCAAACCCTTATTTTCTGCGCCTTTCCTGTCACCGCGCTTGTTTGCGCTGCATCAGGAAGGTGCGCATTATATAGACCCAGACACGCTGGTCAAGGACTTTTGACGGATTTGTTACAATAAAATTACAAGTCATTGAAAAGCATCGGACTACGATCGCCTGTTTAGCTCACCGTGATGCGCGCAAACTTGCGTTTCCCCACCTGTGCCACAACAATTTCGCCGGTTTTTAGCTTGAGCGCCTTGTCGCTCAGCTTCTCGCCATCGAGCTTTACCCCGCCCTGATCGATCATGCGCAATGCGTCTGAGGTACTGGCGGTAAGCCCCGCCTGCTTGAGAACCTGGCTTATTGGCAACCCATCCGCCCCGCCGATCAGCGTGACCTCCGGCATTTCATCCGGCATCGCGCCTTGCCTGAAACGCGCTTCAAAATCCGCCAGGGCAGCTTCCGCTGCCGCCTTGCTGTGAAAGCGGGTAACGATCTCCTGGGCGAACATCACCTTGATATCGCGCGGGTTGCGCCCTTCCTGCGTCTCCGTTTTCCACTTGGACACCTGAGCCAATGGCTGAAATGAAAGCAATTCTATATAACGCCACATCAAATCATCCGACACGGACAGCAGCTTGCCGAACATTTCATTCGGCGCCTCGTGTATGCCTATATAGTTACCCAACGATTTGGACATCTTCTGCACGCCATCCAATCCCTCCAGGATCGGCATGGTCAAGACGACTTGAGGTGGCTGCCCGTAATGTTTCTGCAGCTCACGCCCAACCAACAGATTGAATTTCTGGTCGGTTCCTCCCAACTCCACATCCGCCTTCATCGCCACCGAATCGTATCCCTGGATCAACGGATAAAGGAACTCATGAATAGATATGGATTGGCCGGAGCTGTAGCGCTTATGAAAATCATCGCGTTCCAGCATGCGTGCCACGGTGTGCTTCGCCGCCAAGGCAATCAGATCGGAAGCGCTCATTTCAGCCATCCAGCTGGAGTTGAACATCACCAGCGTCTTTTCAGGATCAAGTATCTTGAAGATCTGCTGCTCGTAAGTTCGTGCGTTCTCGATCACGTCGTCGCGAGTCAACGGCTTGCGAGTCGCATTCTTACCGGTAGGATCACCGATCATGCCGGTAAAATCGCCGATCAGGAACATTGCCTCGTGCCCCAGCTCCTGAAACTGGCGTAACTTGTTAAGCAGTACAGTATGCCCGAGGTGCAAATCCGGCGCGGTAGGGTCGAACCCTGCCTTGACTCGCAACGACCTGCCAGTGGCAAGCTTTTCAATGAGCTCCTGCTCCACCAGCAATTCGTCACACCCTCTTTTTATTACCTGCAACGCTTCATTAACCTGGGTCATCTATAACCGCCTGCTTAAACAATATGTAATCGATTCGACCTTCACTGATCGCCCATCTTCTGGTAAGCTTCTGCCCACACTAAACGCTCAGGGAAGTCATGCAAAACAACGAGATCGGTATTTTAGCGCAAAAGCTGTTTGTGCAAGAACGAAAATTAAGCCTGCGCTGGCTGGTGGCCATTTCCAGCCTGCCATTATTCGGCATAGTTGCCGCCTTCGGTATTGCCCCGGACACACAAACGCGCCAGATCCCCGTCCACACTGTTATTGAAAACCTGCAACTTCCCAGTGCCGCCACACCGTCCAACATCGCCGGCAACTTCTGGCACGAGGAGAGAATTCAGCGTGGCGACACGATGTCAGCCCTGCTGGACCGCCTGAATGTCAATGATGAGGACATCACCGGATTCATGCAGAGCGCAAAGGACTCAAAAGCCCTGCGTCTGCTGATTCCCGGCCGAATTGTACGCGCCCAAACCGACTCGGAAGGAAATCTCCTCGCCCTGCAGTACATCAGCAGCAGCGAATCCATGCTGAAGGTAGAGAAACAGGCTGACGGGTTTAAGGCCAGCGACGATGCGGTGCCGCTCGAAACGCGCCTGATGATGAAATCGGCTGAAATCAAAAGCTCATTATTCGGCGCAACCGATGCCGCCAATATTCCAGACAATATCGCCATGCAAATCGCCGATATTTTTTCGTCAGACATTGACTTCCACAGCGACCTGCAAAAAGGGGACAAAGTCACCGTCGTCTATGAATCATTCTACAACAAGGGCGAGTTGATCAAGACCGGTCGCGTGCTTGCGGCGGAATTCATCAACAGCGGCAAGAGCTATCGTGCTGTTTATTTCCAGGATCGCGAAGGTCATGGTGGCTATTACACCCCCGAAGGCAAAAACCTGCGCAAGGCATTCTTGCGCTCCCCCCTGGAATTCTCTCGAATCACCTCTGGATTCACCAACGCCCGCTTCCACCCCGTGCTGAAAGAATGGCGCGCCCACAAAGGCATTGACTATGGCGCTCCCATCGGCACCCGGGTAAAAGCAGTGGCTGACGCCACCGTCAGCTACATTGGCAATCAACGCGGCTACGGCAATCTACTTGTGCTTCAGCATCAAGGCCAGTACAGCACCGCCTATGGTCATCTTTCCGCCTTTGCGAGAGGCCTGCACCGAGGCAGCAAAGTAAACCAAGGGGATACTGTTGCCTACGTTGGCATGACCGGCCTTGCTACAGGCCCTCATCTCCACTATGAATTCCGCATCGCTGGCGTACAGCGCAATCCCTTAAGCATTCCCCTGCCGACCGCCTTCCCTATCGCGACCCAGTACAAGGCCGATTTCAGCAAGATGGCCGAAAACCTGGCAATGCGTCTAAATTTGCTGAAGAATACCAATCTGGCATCACTCGACTAATACTCACCGGAATCATTTCGGCCAGCCGTTTTGAATCTGCCTTTCATCGCACCTGAATACTATGTCGGACTAATGTCCGGCACCAGTCTTGACGGTGTTGATGCAGTTCTGGCCGCTTTCGAAAACAATACCTGCAAACTGCTGCACAGCAAGTTCATCCCTTTTGACGAAGCACTGCGTATCGAATTGCTTGCGCTAAACAGCGCTGGAGCAAACGAACTTGAACGTGCGGCTGTGGCGGCAAACGAACTGTCGCGCCGCTATGCAGCGGCAGTCCAGACATTATTAGGAAATGCGAAAATCATGGCCGAGCAGGTGAAGGCCATCGGCTGCCACGGACAAACCGTGCGCCACCGCCCCGACCTCGGATTCACCATTCAGCTCGCAAATCCGGCGTTGCTGGCCGAACTGACCAACATTGCCGTGGTCGCCGACTTCAGGAGCCGCGATATCGCTGCCGGTGGACAGGGTGCGCCGCTAGTGCCTGCTTTTCATGCTGCATTGTTCAGCCATCCGGGACACCACCGTGTTATCGTCAACATTGGCGGCATCAGTAACCTGACCAGCCTGCCACCCCACGGCGGGGTGCTCGGATTCGACTGCGGGCCCGGCAATCTCTTGCTGGACGCCTGGACCACAAGGCACTTGGACCAGCCCTATGACAAGGATGGCACATGGGCGGCAAGTGGCCACCCCATCCCGGAATTGTTGCGGCAACTCCTCACCGAGCCGTTCTTTGCCTCGCCCCCACCCAAAAGTACCGGCCGCGATCTGTTTAATCTGCCTTGGCTGGAACATTTCCTGTCACCCGATTTTGCCCCGGCCGATGTTCAGGCTACCTTGCTTGAGCTGACCGTGAAAGCGATCACCGCTGCCATCCTGGGTCATTGCAGTACAGCCAGCGAGATTTACCTATGTGGAGGAGGCGCCCATAACGGGACCCTGATGCGCAGCCTGAAACAATCCCTGCCCAACAGAAGCATCGCGCCAACCGATGACTTAGGTGTGAACGCAGACTGGGTGGAGGCTTTTGCCTTTGCCTGGCTTGCCAAGCAGGCGCTTAATGGAAATCCCGGCAACTTGCCGGAGGTGACTGGGGCAAAAGGCGCGCGCATCCTCGGCGCAATCTACCCAGCTTGATAAAGACAAAAGGGGCGTAAGCCCCTTTTGTCTTGCCTGCTCCCTCTCCTCAATCCTCTCCCGCGAGCAGGAGAGGAAGTAAACGAGAGATCGCAAGGGTCTTCACCGTGGTTGTATTCCGCTGAAGCGGAACAACACACGCGAAAAGGCGCTTGCTTTAATCGAACGGCTTACGCTGAAAAAGACGAGCCGCAACCGCAGGTCGTGGTGGCGTTCGGGTTCTTGATCACGAACTGCGAACCTTGCAACCCTTCCTGATAATCAATCTCGGAACCCGCCAGATACTGGAAGCTCATCGGGTCGATCAGGAGAGCAACGCCGTTTTTCTCCACCGTGGTGTCATCTTCGTTGGTCGTCTCATCGAAGGTAAAGCCATACTGGAAACCGGAACAACCACCACCGCTGACAAACACGCGCAGCTTCAGACCCGGAATGCCTTCCTCATCGATCAACTGCTTCACCTTGGCTGCCGCGCTGTCAGTAAAGTTCAGCGGGCTGGGCATTTCAGTCACTGCATTCATTCTGTATCTCCTTATATAAACTACTAATGTTAATTATCCTATAGTTGAGTTATTTAGTCAATTACTCGGAACCGGCTGAACTTCTCCCGGTTGCTCGGCCACACCTTCCTGATGCACCAATTTTCCTTCCACAATCGCCCCAACATGCATCTCCAGGGTTTTGTAGAACACGTCACCTGTGACACGGGATTTCGATTGCAGTTCCACGTATTCTTGCGCCTGAACGGGACCCACAACGGTGCCATTAATCACCACGTGCGACACTCGAATCACCCCCTCGATCCGAGCCTGCTCGCTCAGCACCAGCGTGCTGGGCTGGTCACCCGTCTCGCTAACATTTCCCTTGATAGTGCCGTCCACCCTCAAGCCGCCACTGAAGAACACGTTGCCTTCAATTTTCGTACCGATACCAATCAATGAATCAATTCGGTTTTGCGGTCTGTTGCGTTTATTCTTTCCGAAAAACATCAGTTATCCTCATGACAAATTGACGGCTTGCACCAGCTTCGGCTGAACAGCACCGTTTTCGAACACACGTATCTGGACTTTTTTTACCTGCGCATTGGGCTCGACATGAAAAACCCCCTCCAAACGCTGGTAAAACTTGAAATTCAAATTATAGGCCTGTGCCTCTGCTTCCTTCGCGGCAGGAAGCGTCATGACCAGCTTTTCCCCCCCTCGGGTAAAACTGACCAGAAACTGCACTTTACCCTGAAATTCGCGCTCCCTTTGCCCACCCTGCAACAGCAATAACCTATAGCGGTACTCGCCCGGCATGGTGTTTTCAACTTTGAAACGGTAGATACTGAGATCGCCATCTCTCTTGTCGGAGGACATCTGCTTGCGTAAGAAGGTCAAATCCTCCTTCAATTGAGCATTCTCATCCTGCAACGTCTTGACGGTTTTGGCAAGATCATTCTGCGTCGCCTGCTCAATCTGCATCTTGCGATCGCTTTGCGCCCCATCTGAACGCAGACTGGCATTTTCCCGCTCCAGCGATCCAAGCTTCTCACGCAAGCGCTGCAACTCGTCCACTGTTGCACCGCGATCCAGGCCCGTAAAGCGTGCCCCAGCATTGTAAAACAGCCAGGACAACACTAATCCGCCGACCAGCAGAATCGCCGCCAGTAGCGGCAAGCGCCAGTACCACGCCACATGCCGACGCACCGCCAAAGGGGCCGCCGCTATGCCGAAACGGTGTTTCAGCCTGCGATCAAGCCTCATGGCAGCAGCGGAATCTGCTCCAGGCCCCTATTTTCGGGCAAATCAAACAGCAGATTCATATTTTGCACTGCCTGCCCGGCAGCGCCTTTGGTCAGATTGTCGATGACAGACAATACCACGGCGATATCACCGCCCTGCGGCCGGTGCACGGCAATGCGGCAGAAGTTGCCTCCACGCACCGAACGTGTCTCCGGATGCGCTCCAGCAGGAAGCACATCGACGAAATATTCATTGGCATAGCGCTTTTCATAGAGCGCCTGCAAGTCAACTTCAGCGGTCAGGCGCACATACAAAGTAGCGTGGATACCGCGAATCAGCGGCGTCAGATGGGGCACGAAAGTCAGTTGCACCGGCTTGCCCGCCACGAAAGTAAGACCCTGGCGAATCTCCGGCAGATGGCGATGCCCTGCCACTGCATAAGCCTTGAAGTTGTCGGCAGCCTCGCTGAACAGGGCTGCCACCTCGGCTTTGCGACCTGCGCCAGACACCCCTGACTTGCAATCAGCCACCAGATGACCGAGATCCGCCACACCCGCCTCGATCAGGGGGAGAAAGCCAAGTTGCGCCGCCGTCGGATAACAACCGGGATTGGCGATCAAGCGCGCTGTCCTGATTTGCGCGCGGTTGAGCTCAGGCAAGCCGTACACTGCTTCGGCAATCAGGTCAGGGCAGGCATGCTGCATGCCGTACCACTTTTCCCACAACGCCACGTCCTTGATGCGAAAATCCGCTGCCAGGTCGATGACGCGCACACCAGCATCGAGCAATTCGCGCGTTTGCTGCATGGCGATACCGTTAGGTGTTGCAAAAAACACCACGTCGCAGGATTTCAATGGCGCTTCGGCCGGGTCGACAAACTTCAGCCCCACCCTGCCGCGCAGATTGGGAAACATGTCGCTCACCGCCATTCCCGCTTCCTTGCGCGAGGTAATAGCCACCAACTCGACGTCCGGATGCTGCGCAAGCAGGCGCAGCAATTCCACTCCGGTATATCCCGTACCCCCAACGATCCCGACTTTAACCATATTGATCAATATCCCAATGTTGAATTTATCGATAATAATAGCCCTGTTGGCAATAGACAACAATTACCAACAGGCAACAAAAAAGCCGCCAAAGGGCGGCTTTTTTGCGATCGCAGCTGCGATTAACGCTTGGAGAACTGCTTAGCGCGGCGAGCTTTGCGCAGGCCGACTTTTTTCCGTTCAACTTCGCGCGCATCCCGAGTTACCAGACCTGCTGCACTCAAGGTAGGCTTCAGCGCTGCATCATAATCGATCAGGGCACGCGTAATACCGTGACGCACCGCGCCTGCCTGGCCGGACTCACCTCCGCCATGGACGTTGATCATAATATCGAACGTGCCCTGATGGCTGGTCAGTTCCAGCGGCTGACGCACAACCATGCGGCCGGTTTCGCGAGAAAAGAAAACATCCACTGGCTTGTCGTTGACGATGATGTCGCCTTTGCCTGGCTTCAGAAACACGCGTGCAACAGAAGACTTGCGCCGTCCCGTGCCGTAGTAGTAGGTGCCGATCATGATAATTCCTTAAATTTCCAGTACTTTGGGTTGCTGCGCGCTGTGCATGTGCTGCGCGCCTTTGTAAACTTTCAGCTTACGGAACATGGCGTAGCCCAGCGGACCTTTCGGCAGCATGCCCTTGACCGCTTTTTCCAATGGACGCTCCGGGAATCGGGCGTGCATCTTGGCGAAAGTGGTGCTGATAATACCGCCAGGATAGCCGGTATGGCGATGGTACACCTTACCTTCAGCCTTGTTGCCGGTAACGCGCAGCTTGTCCACGTTGATCACCACGATATAATCGCCGGTATCCACGTGCGGCGTATACTCGGGCTTGTGCTTGCCACGAAGACGCGATGCGATCTCGCTGGCCAAACGGCCCAAAACTTTGTCAGTGGCATCCACCACGTACCAATCACGTTTTACTTCGTGATCTTTTGCAGAAAAGGTTTTCATGCAGAAATTCCGGTTGCTGTATCAGATAAAGACGCGCATTTTATGTCAAGACCGCAGCTGCTGTCAAACGTTTGTCACTATCGCAGTGCTATAATTTCGCGGCTGAACAACTGACAAAAAAGGAAATCTCATGCAGGCACGGGTCAAATGGGTGGAAGACGCCAGCTTTCTAGGCATTACCGACAGCAACCACGCCGTTCTGATGGACGGCCCGCCTGACGCAGGCGGACGTAACCTCGGGCCGCGTCCGATGGAAATGCTGCTGCTCGGCGCCGGTGGCTGCACCGCTTTCGATGTTGTGGCAATCCTGAAAAAAAGCCGCCAGGCTGTCAGTGGCTGCGAAGTCTCCATCCAGGCCGATCGCGCAGACAAGGAACCCAAGGTGTTCACCAAGATGCATTTCCATTTCACGGTGCGCGGCAAGGGGGTCAAACCGGAGCAAGTAGAAAAAGCCATCAAGCTGTCCGCGGAGAAATACTGCTCGGCTTCGATCATGCTCGGCAAGACCGCCGAGATGACTCACGATTTCGAGATCGTGGAAGAGTAAAAACGCTTACCACAGAGGCACAGAGAAAACCTTTGAAACAGGGTCAAAGTCGTTTTTGACAAGTTTAGGGGTTTGTTTTTCTCTGTGCCTCTGTGTCTCTGTGGTTAATCCTTAAATCCGAAACGCAACCCCAGTCATCATCCTGGCGGAAAGCTTCATCGCCAGCTTCACCGGCGCAGGCAATTCCGCCCCGCCATGCTCCAGCGCCGTGGTAGCGTGCCGGGCCTCATCCTCCTTCATCTGTTCGACCACCGCACGGCTTTTTACATCGCTAGCCGGCAGACGCTGCAAATGGCCATCCAGATGGCGAACCACCTGCCGCTCTGTTTCAGCCAGAAAACCCAGATTCCATTTGTCACCCAACGCGCCGGCCAGCGCGCCGATCGCCAGCGAACCGGTATACCAGGTGGGGTTAAGCAGGCTTTTGCGTCCTCCCAGATCATTGATGCGGCTTTCGCACCAGTTCAGGTGCTCGGTTTCCTCGCTTGCCGCCTCTTTCAGCGCCTGCTGAATTTCGGGCTTGCGCGCCGTCAGCGCCTGCCCTTGGTAAAGCGCCTGCGCGCAGATCTCGCCGCTGTGGTTCACGCGCATCAGCGCCGCAGCCAGGCGTTTTTCGTCCTCGCCCATTTCAGCTTCAGCCAGGCTCTTTCCCGGCAATGGGCGTGAAGTACGCGCCGGGGCCAGCAAGGTGCGTAAGCCTTTGTCGAATTCCACGATCAAGTCATCTATTTTTATCATTATCAAACCCCATTTGTCGGGCCAGCAAAGTTATTGGATGAACCACTTCGATTTCGATACCCGCCGCCTTCAGACCAGCAGCCAGATGCATGGCGCAACCGATGTTGGAAGTTGCCAAAATCCGCGCACCGCTGGCCTTTACTGCCTCTATTTTATCAGCAAGCAAGCTTGCCGCCATATCCGGCTGAGTCAGAAAATAAGTCCCTGCCGCACCGCAGCACTGGTCGCTCCCCGCGAGCGGCACAACCGTCGTGCCAGGAATGCGGCGCAGCAGATCATAGGGCTTGTCCTGGCAATGCAGCACATTTCGCATCAAACAGGGCTCATGCACCGCCACTTTTTCTGCCAGTGGCGCAATTCCGGCCTCTTCCCAGCCCCCAGCCTCGCCCAGGAATTCGCTGATGTCCCTCACCCTGCCCGCGAAATCTGGCGGATAGCTTTTCAACGCCGTACCACACCCGGCGGCGGTCGAGATCACGGCCTCCACATTCACCCCCGTGTATGCCCGGAGATTCTGCTCCTCAAACATACGCACCTTCTCCGGTTCACCCAGACTCGCATGCATGGCACCGCAACAGCCCTGCCGGGGCGGCACATGCACGGTATAACCGAGCCGGTTGAGGACAAAAATCGAGGCCGAGAGAGTTTCGACGTCCGCCACCCGCGCCACACAGCCGAGAAACAACCCCACCTCGCCACGCGCCTTGCCTGCAGCCGGATAAACCGCCTTCCAGACTGGCTGTGGCCTCAGTGGCGGCAGCCGTGCCGAGATCCGCACCAGACCAAACCGCATCAACCAGCCAGCCTTGCCCGCCATAACCTGCCATGTACGCAATGCCCCACCCACCAGGCGCAACATGGACGGCCGGGTCGCCACGCCGTCCATTAACGCGCGCCGCCCCAGCCGCTGCAGCACGCTGCGCTGGCGGGATTTCTCTACGATACCCCGCACTCCGTTGATCAAGCGGCCATATTCTACGTTATTCGGACAGACATTCTCGCAAGCACGGCAGGCAAGACATAAATCGATATGCACCTGAAACCGTTGGTTTGCAGGAATGCGCTGCTCCAGCACGCCCTGCATCAGCGCAATGCGCCCGCGCGGCGAATCCGCCTCGCTCAGCGTCTTGCGGTAAGTGGGACAATGCGGCAGACACAGGCCGCAGGAAACACAGCGGGCAGCCATATCGACTAACGTATCAGGAATTTTGCTTTGAGGGAGCCGGATGGGAACACTCATAGACAGGGCAATCGGCCCACTTGGTTGCGCGCGTCAAGCAACATTGGGAACGTCCATCACCTCGCATAGCGCGGCGTAAACCCGACGCATGAACTCCGCATCACAGGTAGCGAGCGCCTGACCAATCAAACGCCTATTGTCTACTGCACGTAGCTGATCCACCAGAACATCGGAAACCTGCTCAAGCTGATCTTG
The DNA here is from genome assembly GCF_000971475.1 of Sulfuricella sp. T08. Taxonomy (GTDB): domain Bacteria; phylum Pseudomonadota; class Gammaproteobacteria; order Burkholderiales; family Sulfuricellaceae; genus Sulfuricella. Next base: position 6,327 of record NZ_DF967521.1, on the reverse strand, counting down.
CGCAGGCAAACGCAGACGTAGCGGTTCCGCATCTTCGATCAGCTTGGTCGTCAGCGGCAGCACCAGCGTCGAAGGATGGCCCGCATCGAGTAGCGCCTGGCTTTGCACAATCAGAACAGGGCGAGTCTTCCCCGGTTCCGTGCCACGTCCAGGGTTGAGGTTGGCAAGCCATACCTCGCCGTGATTAAGCGTCAACATCATGCTCAATGGCTTCAAATTCCGCATTCACAACCATGCTCTCTGCCCTGACTCGTTGCGATGCCTGCATCAAGCGTTGCCTGCGGCTCTGCTCCTGCAAGCGTTTGTTCATCTCTTCAATGGCGAGCCTGAAGTATTCGGAGCGAGGAATATGCAACAATTTCGCACCATTATCAGCCTCCTTGAGCAGGGGATCTGGCAGGCGCACTGAAATCGTATTCATAATTGTATTCCTATATTGAATTCTATTCTGAATTACAGAGTACAACACAGAAACCCTATCGTCAATTCACTCATAATCACCAACAAAAAATGGGCCTCCGAAGAGGACCATTTTAAGCTTCCCAAATTAAGCCAGACTGAACCAGCAAGAAATCTTTAGGGGGGTAATACTCAAGGACAGGGCAACAGTCCCGTTTGTGGCGCAGCTTTAATAATGATAACGGCAGGCAAGGAGATGAAGCACATCCTCTTCCACCCGATAAACCAAGCGATGCTCGTCGTCAATCCGACGACTCCAGCAACCCGAAAGATCAAAGCGCAACCCTTCCGGCTTACCGATCCCTTCAAAGGGGGAACGTTGAATATCGCGTATCAGCGCATTGATACGCTTTACCTTCTTGGGGTCGGCGTGCAACCAGTAGCCATAATCCTCCCAGGCATGGGGGTGAAACAGGATTTTCATTCGCCGACTTCGGTCAGCGTCTGTTCCTCGCCACCTCCATCGCGCAAGCTTTCCAGGCTTTCACGCAGACGTGCGGCCATTTTAGGACTCCTCATCAAGTAAGATGTTTCCTCGATGGCTGAATAATCCGCATAAGAGAGCATCACTGTCTTCTCCCCGTTGCGCCGAACAACAATGACCGGTTCGTGCGTATCGCACACCCGATCCATCACTTTCTTCAGATTGCTCCGCAATTCACTATAAGAAAGCGCTTCCATAAACCACCTCGCCCGAAACATTTTAATGTACTTATAATTGTACAATATTATCATCCATCGCACCAATAAAAAACGGGCCTCCGAAGAGGCCCGTTTTGCTTCACACTTCAAGCCGGACTAGCCGGCGAGAAATTAGAAGTTGTGACGCATACCGAAGGACCAAGCTGACGGATCTGCATCAGCGCCCTTGGCAGTGACGGAACCAGTAGCGCCGGCGCCATTCAGGCCATAGGCGCCGTTGGTGTCATTGCTCAGCTTGACGTATTGAGCATACACCTTGGTGCGCTTGCTCATGTTGTGGTCAACACCCAGCGCCCACTGCTTGGCACCGCTAGCTGAGGTACCCGCAGCATCGCCAACATGGGTATAAGCCAGTTTCAGGTCGTTGCTACCCATGCTGTACTTGCCGCCCAAAGTATAGGCTTTATGACCGGTATCCGCGTTAGCCGTTCCCAGATCGTTGCTGATTTTCTCATAGGCGAAACCCACTTCGAACGCAGGCATGATCTTGTAACCCACGCCCAGCTTCCAAGCCTTTTCAGAACGGTTAGCAAGGCCAGCAACACCCAGGGTACCAGTGGAGGTGGCGGCTGAACCAGGAGTAACAACTGCTGTGCCAGCAACCAGACTAGTAGGAGTCACAATTGTAGCGGAGCCGGCAGCGGTAGCATCACCGAAGTTATGCTTCTCATAAGCCAGGGAAGCCATCAACGGGCCGTTGTCGTACATGCCCATCAGCGACCAGGCACCGCCCTTGGCTTGGCCAGAGGTGGTGGCAGTTTCAGCACCAGACACGTGAGCGATGGCAGCATGCATGCCGCTCACGGTCGGGGAGATGTAAGCCACGACATCGGACTGGCGACCGTCGAATGAGCCAGCGCCTTGACCCATCAGGTTGCGGTTGTCGGCCAGGCCGTCACCGAAGTAGTCCAGGCTGCGGGTGGCCAGCTTGTACGGGGTGTCGTGGCGACCGAGGATTGCGGTGCCTGCGGTCTTGCTGCTCAGACCGGCGAAGGTGTTACGACCACCGAAGGTGGTACCACCGGTGGCGCTGGAGGACAAACCATTGCCATCAGCATTGATCTGGGATTCAATCTGCCAGATAGCGGCAAGGCCGTTGCCCAGATCTTCAGTACCTTTGAAGCCCAGACGGGAACTGTTGGAGGACACCTTTTGGGTGCGGATGCCTTGAGCGGTAGCAGTGTTGCCGTTGTCGGTGATGTCGTAGGACACGTCCATGATGCCGTAGATGGACACGTTACCGCTGTCAGCCATGGCTGCAGCAGGAGCGATCGCGGCAGCAACTGCCAAAGCAATAAGTTTCTTGTTCATGTATAGATCTCCTTGAGAGTAGGGTTTTGCAACGAGGCTCATCATTGAGCCCTGTCTTTTACAGACGAGTTCATTATCACCACTCTTCCCCAAGGATTCCAAGCACTAGTCGACAAAAACGTCTTGTTTTTCGTTGAAATGGGAAAATGTGTTGTTTTTTTGCAACGACTACTATTTGCTAATCGCCAATAGCGTATCAAGCTTGTCATTCACCAAGAGTCTGTCGGCGTTCGACAACACCCCCACTTTGGCAACGACAAACCGGTGATCGAGCGTGAACAGTTTCATGCGCACGACGGATGGCGCTGGCAAGCCAGCCTGCGACAGATCGGCTATCCTGACATCTAGAGGCCATGGCGCGTTCTTTTCGCTGGTGATCATCGCCATGACGCTATGGCCAATCTTTGCATTAAAGGTAGCGTGATCCGACAAAACCAACGCCGGGCGACGTTTTTGCATTGCGGAATCTGTAAAGGGGAACGGGACAGTGACAACATCGTACTTTTTATAAGCCACGGTATGCCTCCTCGTCATTCTCCGAAGCCCATTCGCTCAGGGTTCCGGCTAGCGCCTTGGCGTATTCCACATCCAGCGGCACAACCCGTCGCAAGCGCACCACCCCATTCTCAAGCTCAAAGGCGACCATGTCCCCCTGCTGAATGCCGAGCTTTTCGCGCACTTCCAATGGGATTGTCGTCTGATATTTGGTTGTCACTTTCGAAGCTAGCATAGTCCCTCCACGCATTACAGTAATACTGTAATACTATAGATTGCCTGCCGGGCTTCGTCAAGAATTTATCCTAACGGCGATTCACCGCAAAGGACGCAAAGGTTCGCAAGGGAAAACCAAACCCTTCAGACATCCAGTGCGTAGCCTGGATGAAGCGTAGCGTAATCCGGGAGTGCCCGGCAGGGCGCAATAGAGCAATACACCCTCCACCGCCCCATCCCGCCACTCGGCGGAATGCCCCGGATTACGGCCTTTGGCCTTCATCCAGGCTACACCGCTTGTACCAACTACCCGTTTTAATTGCACCCGTTTACGTTTAGCGTCTAGCCGAACAGCCGCGCCAGTTCGACACCCGGATCATCGGCCCGCATGAAGGCCTCGCCGACCAGGAAGGCGTTGACGCCATGGCTTTGCATCAGCCGCACGTCCGCCGGCTTGAGGATACCGCTTTCGGTGATAACGATGCGGTCGGTAGAAATGCGCGGCAGCAGGTCAAGGGTGGTTTCGAGACGGGTTTCGAAAGTGCGCAGGTTGCGGTTGTTGATGCCAATCAGCGGGGTCTTGAGTTGTAGTGCAGCATCCAGTTCCGCAGCATCGTGCGACTCCACCAGCACTGCCATGCCCAGTTCGTGGGCCAGCGCCTCCAGTTCTTTCATCTGCGACAGCTCCAGCGCCGCCACGATCAGCAGAATAGCGTCGGCACCGATGGTGCGGGCACGACATATCTGGTAAGGATCGATCATGAAGTCCTTGCGCAGCACCGGAATGTTGCAGGCCGCGCGCGCTTCGATCAAGTGGTTCTTGCTGCCCTGGAAAAACTGCACGTCGGTCAACACCGACAGGCAGGCCGCGCCGTGCTGCTCGTAGCTCCTGGCAATTGCGGCGGGATCGAAGTTCTCCCGGATTACCCCTCTGGAAGGACTGGCCTTCTTGATCTCGGCGATCACCGCCGGTTTGCCTGACGCAATTTTGGCGCGAATGGCACCAACGAAATCACGCGGCTTCGGCATTGCCTCCGCCTCGGTGCGCACGGCCGCATAGGGTTTCTTCGCCACAGCCCGGGCGACTTCGGCTTGTTTGACTTCGAGGATTTTTTGCAGGATGTCGGACATGCTTCTTAATTTACCACAGCGACACAGAGGCACAGAGAAAAGCAAAATCCCAATCTCTAAAAACCGGTTTTCTCTGTGCCTCTGTGCCTCTGTGGTTATTCGGCTTTAAAACGATTCGAGACTGCAATCAGCTGATCGAGCTTGACCCTGGCCTCGCCGCTGGCGATTGCCGCGCGTGCCCGCTCGATGCCTTCAGCCAGGGTTTGTGCGCGGCCGGCCACATAAATGGCGGCACCGGCATTGAGCAGCACGATGTCCCGCGCAGGGCCGGGCAGGTTGTCAAGCACGCCGAGCAGCATGTCCCTGGCTTGGGCGGCGTCCCATACCTTCAGCACTTCCAGAGTGCAGGGCTCGAAGCCGAATTCGCGCGGATGAAGGGTAAATTCGCTGATTTCACCCTGCTTCAGCTCGCCGACCAGGGTTTCGCCGGAAAGGGTGATTTCATCCATGCCGTCGCTGCCGTGCACCACCATCACGTGACTGCTGCCGAGGCGTTGCAGCACGCGAGCCTGAATGCCGACCAGGTCAGGATGAAATACGCCCATGACCTGGTTGCCGGCACCGGCAGGGTTGGTAAGCGGTCCCAGCACGTTGAACAAGGTACGCACGCCCAATTCGCGGCGTACTGGCGCGGCGTGCTTCATGGCGCCGTGGAAATTGGGGGCGAACATAAAGCCGATACCAATTTCGTCTATAGACCCGCCCACCTGCTCCGGCGTCAGGTTGAGGTTGACACCGAGCGCCTCCAGCACGTCCGCCGAACCACAGGTGGAAGACACCGAACGTCCGCCGTGCTTGGCCACCTTGGCGCCGGCCGCGGCGGCAACAAAAGCAGCGGCAGTGGAGATGTTGAAGGTGTGGGCGGCATCGCCCCCAGTGCCACACGTGTCCACCAGATGGTCGTGGTTCGCGACTGGCACCTTGGTGGCGAATTCGCGCATCACTTGGGCAGCAGCAGCGATTTCCCCCACGGTTTCCTTTTTCACCCGCAGACCGATAAGTATGCCTGCGATCTGCGCCGGCGTCAGCTCCCCACCCATGATCTGGCGCATCAAGGACAGCATCTCGTCGTAAAAAATTTCGCGCTGCTCGACCAACCTGGTCAGCGCCTGTTGCGGCGTGATCATGGCCGCTTCTCCTTAAGGAAGTTAGCCAGCATTTCGTGGCCGTATTCGGTCAGGATGGATTCGGGATGGAACTGCACGCCTTCCACCTGCAGGGTCTTGTGGCGCACGCCCATGATCTCGCCGTCTTCGGTCCAGGCGGTAATTTCCAGGCAATCAGGAATGCTCTCGCGCTCGATCACCAGTGAATGGTAGCGGGTAGCGCGGAATGGATTGGGCAGCCCTTTGAACACACCCGTATCCTTGTGGTGGATCATCGAGGTCTTGCCATGCATCAGTTGCGTAGCGTGGACAATTTTTCCTCCGAAGGCCTGGCCGATGCTCTGGTGACCCAGACACACCCCGAGAACCGGCACCTTGCCGGCAAATTCCTTGATCAGCAGCACCGAGATGCCCGCCTCGTTGGGCGTGCACGGCCCGGGGGAAATCACGATATGGTCGGGCTTGAGCGCCGCAACCTGTTCCACAGTGATTTCATCGTTGCGGAATACCCGCACCTCTGCACCCAACTCGCCGAAATACTGCACCAGGTTGTAGGTGAAGGAATCATAATTATCGATCATCAGCAGCATGTGTTTCTATATCCTTTTGATTATCCTGCAATCAATTGCCACACATGTTCACTGATTGTAGATATTTACCACCAATTTACCACCATTTTGAATTGGTACTTTTTCATCGGTTTTTACGCCATTTTTGGCCGTTTCCGCACCGGAGGCGATTTCTCAGTGGGAATTATCTCACATCATCAGCAGAACGTAACTGGGGCACTGCGTAGCCAGCCGAGAATACTCTGTGTTGATTTGCGTTTAAAACTGACCCACTAACCATAGAGATTTGCATGGAATTTTGACCCACGTTTATACACTGACCTACTCGGGAACGAGTG
>NZ_DF967522.1:85402-308314 GCF_000971475.1 Sulfuricella sp. T08 | reverse complement strand
CGGGCTGTTTCAGGCTAATTCCGGTGGAAAAAAGCCTGATGCCGCAATATGTTTAATTCGAGGTCCTGAATGATGACTTGTTCAGGGCTTCCCTTATGAATAAGCTAAATACAGCCAAGTTAATCAGAATTTAGCTTATTCCTAGTCTTTTATCGGTAATAGATTATGAGTTTAGTGCCTGTTTATTAAAAGAATTCTAATTGGATAAATTTTGCTCACATGCGGAAAATTAGCCTATTCAAGCTATGACCTATACTGAAAATAGCCTCGTCGAACAACCCGCCATCCAGCTCTTCGCTGAATTGGGCTGGGAGACGTTATCGGCTTCGGAAGAGGTATTGGGTAATGCGCCCTCTCCCCCAGCCCCTCTCCCGCAAGCGGGCGAGGGGAGCTATTTAGGCCGTGAGACGAAATCCGAGGTGGTGCTGGCCGCACGATTGCGCCATGCGCTGACGCGGCAAAACCCTTCCCTGCCACCCGAGGCAATCAGCGCTGCCGTGGACGAGTTGTCACGCGACCGTTCGGCAATGGCGCCTACCGCTGCAAACCGCGAGCTGTGGCAATTGATGCGCGACGGGGTAAAGGTATCCGTGCCTGATCTGGCAAAAGGCGGAGTAAAGACCGAGCGGGTGCGGGTGGTGGATTGGGCAAATCCCGCTGCCAACGATTTCCTGCTGGTCAGCCAGATGACCATTGTCGGCCAGCTTTATACCTGCCGCCCGGATTTAATTGGTTTTGTGAATGGCTTGCCGTGGGTGGTGATCGAGCTGAAGAAACCGGGCGTACCTGCCAAACAAGCCTTCGACGGCAATCTCGCCAGCTACAAGCACGCGCAGAATGGCGTCCCTGCGCTGTTCTGGCCGAATGCTTTGCTGATTGCTTCCAACGGCACGGATAGCCGCGTCGGTTCACTGACCGCAGATTGGGAGCGGTTCTTCGAGTGGAAGCGCATCGAGAGCGAGGACGAACCGCGCCGCGTGTCGCTGGAAGTGATGCTGCGCGGGCTGTGCGAGCCAGCACGCTTGCTGGATATGGTGGAGAACTACACGCTGTTTTCCGAGCACAAGAGCGGGTTGGCCAAGATTATCGGGCAGAACCATCAGTTCATCGGCGTGAACAATGCCATCCGCGCCATGCTCAAAGCGCGCGAGGAAGGCCACGGGCGCGGCGGCGTGTTCTGGCAGACGCAGGGTTCCGGCAAGAGTTTTTCGATGGTGTTCTTCGCGCAGAAGGTGCTGCGCAAGATGCCGGGCAACTGGACATTCGTAGTTGTCACCGACCGTGTGGAGCTGGACGAGCAGATTGCCAAGACTTTCGCCGCTTGCGGCGCGGTGAGCGATGCGCAGGTCAGCCATGCACAAAGCGGCGCACAGTTGCGCGAGCTGCTTTCCGGCAACAACCGCTACGTTTTTACGCTCATCCACAAATTCCAGACCGCCGAATTGCTGTGCGACCGGCGCGATGTAATCGTGTTGACCGACGAGGCGCACCGCAGCCAATACGACACGCTGGCCATGAACATGCGCGCGGCACTCCCTAATGCCATGTTTGTCGCGTTCACCGGCACGCCGCTGATTGCTGGCGAAGAGCGCACCCGCGAAGTGTTCGGTGATTATGTGTCCATCTACGACTTCCAGCAGTCCGTTGAGGATGGCGCGACCGTGCCGCTGTTCTACGAGAACCGCACGCCGGAACTGCATCTCGACAATCCCGACCTGAACGATAACATCTACGAGTTGATCGAGAACGCTGACCTTTCCGATGAGGCCGAGAAGAAGCTGGAGCGCGAGCTGGGACGGCAGTATCACCTCATCACCCGTGACGACCGGCTGGATACGGTGGCGCAGGACATTGTGAGGCACTTCCTCGGGCGCGGCTTTCAGGGCAAGGCGATGGTGGTTTCCATCGACAAGGCGACTGCGTTGCGCATGTATGACAAGGTACGCAAATACTGGCCGAAAGATGACAACACCGATATGGCGGTGGTGGTCTCGCCGGGGCAGAACGAGATCGAACAGATGGCGGGGTTGGGCATCGACATTGTGCCGCACCGCAAGCGCATGAACGAAGAGAAGCTGGACGAGAAATTCAAGGACACCGCCGACCCACTCCGGCTGGTGTTCGTCTGCGCAATGTGGCTGACCGGCTTTGATGCGCCGAGCTGTTCGACCATCTACCTCGACAAGCCAATGCGCAACCATACGCTGATGCAAACCATCGCCCGCGCTAACCGTGTGTACCCCGGCAAGCACAGCGGCTTGATTGTGGACTACGCCAACGTGTTCGCCTCACTGGAAAAAGCGCTGGCGATCTATGGCAAGGGCGGTGGCGGAGAAATGCCAGTGCGCGACAAGAAGGCATTGGCGGACGAATTACGCTATGCGGTGAATGACGCGAATGTATTTTGTTTGGAACAGGGTGTAGCACTGGCCGAAATCGAATCCATTTCGACGGCCAATTTTGCTCAAGCCGGTGCAATCAGCGCTGCCGCAGACCGACTGATGGCACCAGAGGCAGTCAAACGCGACTTCCTTGCGTTGGAGACATTGGTCAGCAGCTTGTATCGGGCGGTAAAGCCAGACCCGGCAGCAATCGAGTTTTCGCAACGCTGCGGCTGCCTGGCGGCGATTGCCACTTGTATCCGCACCGTGACCGAACCACCGGATATTTCGCACATCATGCAGGGCATTCAGGATTTGCTGGATGAATCCATTGCAGCCGAACCGTTCAAGATTCGCCAGACTACCCAGGACTACGGCCAGATTGATTTATCGAAAATCAATTTTGAGGCGTTACGCAAACGCTTTGAGGACAAAAAACCGAGCAACACCGATGTCGAGCGGCTAAAAGCAGCCGTGCGCGCACAACTGGAGCGCATGGTGCGCCTCAACCCGACACGTGCTGATTATCTGGAAAAATTCCAGGCACTGATCGAAAGCTACAATTCGGGCAGCCGCAATATTGATGAAATTTTCAAGGAGCTGCTAGCGCTATCCACCGTCCTGACGGAAGAGCAGACTCGCCATGTACGCGAGAACCTGAGCGAAGAAGAACTCACAATCCTGGATATCCTCACCCGGCCTGCGCCGGAGCTATCCACCGAAGAGCGCGAAGAGGTGAAGAAGGTCGCGCACCACTTATTGGAGAAACTACGAAAATTACTGGTGCTGGGCTGGCGGCAAAAGATTTCGACTCGCGCCCGTGTGAAAATCGAGATCGAGAACGCGCTTGATGAAGGCTTGCCGCGCGCTTATTCCAAGGAAATTTACGAAGCCAAATGTGCTGCTGTTTTCGAGCATGTGTATCAGAGCTATCAGGGCGAAGGGCAGAGTGTTTATGCTTCGTGACTGGTCAAACAAAATTCAAGCAAAATCGCATTGATTTCGTGCATAGGCTTTCTCAGAAAGTCAGCATTGCGATGCATTTCAGCTTCTATCAAATAGATCATCGATTTCGTCTATCGCAAACATTGCTGGACCTTCTGAGTCCTGATCTGCACCATCTTCAATCGCCCTCGAATTCGCACAACGCAAAAACTTTGTGCCCCTGCTTTTCCAGGCGGGCACGCCCCCCAAGATCCGGCAAATCGATGACAAAGCAACATTCCACAATCTTGCCACCCATGCTCGCTATGAGTTTGCATGCCGCTCCTGCTGTACCGCCAGTCGCAATCAGATCATCCACAAGCAGCACCCGTTCGCCTTTAGATACTGCATCCACATGCATCTCAATGCGATCAGCGCCGTATTCAAGTTCATAGTCGTGGCCAACCGTTTCTGCCGGCAACTTGCCCTTCTTGCGGATGGGCACAAAGCCCAAGCCCAGTTGATAAGCCAGTGCCGAGCCAACAATGAAACCGCGTGCCTCGATACCAGCAACCCGGTCAATTTTTACACCCGTATAGCGTTTAACCAATTCATTGATGGTGACACGGAAACCCACCGGGTCTTTCAACAGCGTTGTGATATCCCGAAACATCACCCCTTGCCTGGGATAATGGGGGACGGTACGAATGCGTGACTTTATTGGCATAATAAATCCCAAAAAACAAACTTTGTTTTGAAATGCCCTTACTCCACCGACCACGAATCAACAGGGCCAGATTCGATTGATCCAGTGTTTATACATGAAAATGTCGGGGTCAGGCCAGGCCCCGAGGGGTCCTCATAGCAAGCTGCCGCCAGCAATAATTCAGGCCGAAGTCCAACGCCTCCCCCGGAAACCAGCCATCATTTTCTGTCACACTATAGTTTTTCCCTGATCGCCATGCTTCCAATGAATCAAGACACCCCGCAAACCATTAACCTGGCCGACTACGCGCAGCCCTCTTTTTTGATTGACACGGTCGATGTTGACGTCAATTTCCAGCGCGGTGAAGCGCTGGTGACTGCGCAGCTCTCGGTGCGCCGCAACCCGGCGGTGAATACGCCCAATGACCCGCTGGTGCTCGATGGCGAGGACCTGGAGCTGATCTCCCTCCGCCTCAATGGCGTGCCCATGGCGCCCGACAGCTACCGCTTGGGCGCCGGACATCTGACGCTGGCCGACTTGCCGGATGCCTTCTGCCTGGAGACGGTGACGCGGATTCACCCTGACGGCAATACCCGTCTTTCCGGCCTTTACCTCTCGGCTAACGGCTATTTCACCCAGTGCGAGGCGCAGGGCTTTCGCCGCATCACCTGGTTTCTGGACAGGCCGGACGTGATGTCACGCTATACCGTTACCCTGCATGCCGACAAAGCGGCGTTCCCGCAACTGCTAGCCAACGGCAATCCCGTCGCCAGCGGTGACGAGGAGGGCGGGCGGCACTGGACGAAGTGGCAGGACCCCTTTCCCAAGCCCTGCTATCTGTTTGCTATGGTTGCCGCCAGGCTCGACGTTCTGCGCGACAGCTATCGAACCACGTCGGGCCGCGAGGTCCAGCTGGCGATCTTTGTCGAGCCGGGCAAGCTGGACCAGTGTGCGCACGCCATGTCGGCCCTTAAAAAGTCGATGCACTGGGATGAGCAGACCTTTGGCCTGGAATGCGACCTCGACCATTACATGATCGTCGCCGTCGGCGACTTCAACATGGGGGCGATGGAGAACAAGGGCCTGAACATTTTCAACACGAAATACCTGCTGGCCCGGCAGGATGTGGCCACCGATATTGATTACGAAAACATCGACCGGGTGGTGGCGCACGAGTATTTCCACAACTGGACCGGCAACCGCGTGACCTGCCGCGACTGGTTCCAGCTGTCGCTCAAGGAGGGGCTGACCGTCTTTCGTGACCAGGAATTCGGCGCCGATGTGCATCACCGTTCGGTGGCCCGTATCCGCGAGGTACGCAGCCTGCGTGCCGCCCAGTTCCCCGAGGATGGCGGCCCGATGGCGCACCCGGTGCGGCCGGCCTCATACATCGAGATCAACAATTTCTACACCGCTACCGTGTATCAAAAGGGGGCTGAGGTGGTGCGCATGATCCAGACCCTGATCGGCAAGCAAGCCTTCCGTCGCGGCATGGATCTGTACTTCGCCCGCCACGATGGGCAGGCGGTGACCTGCGATGATTTCGTCGCCGCCATGGCCGATGCATCAGGCGCCGATTTCAGCCAGTTCATGCGCTGGTACGAGCAAGCCGGTACGCCACACGTTGCTGCGACTGGCCGATATGATGCCGCCAATCATCGCTACATACTGAGATTGAGCCAGTCCTGCGCCACTACGCCCGGTCAACCCGCCAAACAGCTCTACCATATTCCCGTCACCATCGGCCTGGTTGGTCCGGACGGACAGGACCTGCCCATACGTCTGGTCGGAGATAATTCCGGCACCCGTGTCAGCCAGCTAGTGCTGTCGCTGTGCAGCGAGACGCAGGAATTCATCTTCGAAGACGTCCTGGTCGCTCCCGTACCCTCGCTACTGCGTGATTTCTCGGCCCCCGTCGTACTCGATTATGCTTACAGTGACGCAGATCTCGCTCACCTGATGGCGCACGACAGTGATCCATTCAACCGCTGGGAAGCGGGGCAGCGTCTAGCCAATCGCCTGATTATTGCTGCAACCGCCACCCTCAGTGCGGGAGGCACGCCAATCTGGCCAGTCAGTTTCGCCCAGGCAGCGGCGCGGGTGCTGGCGGATGCCGATACGGATCCCGCTTTTGCCGCCGAAGCCCTGTCATTACCGAGCGAAGCAACGCTGGCCGAACAACTGGACGTGGTTGACCCCGATGCCCTGCACGCTGCACGCAACGGCTTGCGCCGCTTCCTCACCGAGCATCTCGGCGCAGAATTTCAGGCTTGCTATGAGCGTTTTGCGCCGAGAGATGGTTATCATCTTGATCTGATCGATGTTGGCCGCCGTGCGCTGCGCAACGTCTGCCTTGGTTACCTGTGCGAAGCGGATAGCCCATCCACCCGTGCGCTGGCGCTGCAACAGTTCGATACCGCTGACAACATGACCGACCAGTTTGCCAGTCTGTCGGCCTTGGCCCAGAGCGAAGGCGAGGAACGACAGCAATCACTGGATGCCTTTTACCAGCAGTGGCAAGGCGAGGCGCTGGTCGTCGACAAGTGGCTTCAGGTACAAGCCACCAGTCGTCGCTCGAGCGTTCTGAATGAGGTCAAGCGGCTAGTCGAACATCCCGCATTCGACTTGCGCAACCCGAACAAGGTCTACGCGCTTCTGCGCGCTTTCGGCAGTAACCATGTGCATTTTCATGCAGCCGATGGCAGCGGTTACCACTTTCTTGCCGAGCAGACGTGTAAGCTCGATGCCGTCAATCCGCAGGTCGCTTCCCGAGTCGCCCGTTGTTTTGACCGATGGAGAAAGTTTGATGCCAGTCGCCAGGCACATGCCCGTGCTGCCCTGGAGACTCTGCGCAAGCATGCCGGTTTGTCGCGTGATTTGTTCGAGATTGTGGATAAACAGCTAGGATGATCCATCTTTCAGAAAGCGGGATGGAATTGGAACAATGTGGCGATTGTCACTCTTGACGGTTTGCATTGTAACCCAGCATTGCTGTGACCTAAAGTGCAACGATATGATTCCCATTGGGTGCAACAATATGGGTTCAGTCCCAAGTCTGGCCTTTTTCATGCCGCCGCACCAAGATCAGTTGCTTGGTCGTTATTTCTTGCGTGCGCGGCACTCGAGCGGCAAGAAGGTATTCGGGATGCTGGTCTGGTTGCCACCCCTGATCGTCATTTTCCCCGGCCCCTCTGCATTGCCGCAGACCCATGTGACAGGCACCACGGGTGCATCGTCCACCACCGCAGGGCGCAGAGTAAGCGTTTTGCCGTTTATTGCCTGATGCGCACGATTGCCGAAGGTAATATGAATGGCGCCGTTTTGCACTGAAAGTGCGCTAACGGTGTTGTTGACGATCTTTTCGCTGGAGGGCAATCCGGCGGCGGCGTTGTCGGGTGGAAAGACTTGCATGGCGGCCCACGATGCAGCGATGGGCTTTTTTGCAATATCGGCCAATGGCAGGGCGGCCTCGATCTGCTGCCGAATGATGCGGCCCTGGTACGATGGAATTGCGAGCAGCGACAGGATGGCGATTACCGCAATGACTACCATCATTTCAACCATGGTGAAACCGCGGCGCCATTTTGCCGCTTTTCCGTCTTGCTGGCTTGCCAATAACGGAATCATCGGGCTCAGCCCCCTTTGTTTGATGTGATGCCCGTCCAGAAATCGTGGTCCTTGCGGAGGAACTCATCGTAAGGGAGGTAATGGGAGCCATCGCAAGAGAAGGTCAGGCCGACGAGGCCGTTAAAAATGTTCAGCGTGCCGGAGCGCAGGTAGAACATCTCGTCCATGAGGCGCAGCGTGCGAAAAGCATCCAGCACGCCGCGGACTTGCTCGGGTGGAACCTGCGCCCCCGTCGGATAGGGGATGCGCGGGTAGGCAAGACAGATGTCCGGATCGATCAGGGCTTCGATATCCAGCAGACGATAACGGTAGGGATCCTCCATTACCCAGACGACGGCGCGGCTGCTGGAGAAGTGCAGCATCACGTGAAACACCCCGTGATAGAGCATGAGTTCGGCCACCACGCCCAGCACCGTGTCGACATGCTGGTCCATCTCGCTTTCAGAGCGGGTCTGGTGGAATACCGTGCCGCGGATAGATGGGTCGCCCTTGATCTGGCGCCAGTATCTCGGCTCTTCATAGAGCTCGCGCGTCAGCGGCAGGTCGCGCAGACCGAAATAGGCGCCGACAAATCCCAATGCCTCGCCTGTAGCGTTGCGCACGATCTGGGTAGCCGTGAGGGATGGGCGCCGCTCGCGCAAGCTGATGTAGGCATCCGAAAGGAAAAAATCGGTGCTGGTCGTGATTTCGCGCAGGTAGGGCCGCCTGGCACGATCCCGGCCAAAGCCTTCTAGCAGCCCTTCATGACTGACGTTATCGCTGATCTGGATAAAGTTGGCGTCCAGCGCATAGAGATGCTTGCAGTAAGGCAATTCCTTCAGCGCCACGCGCAGCAACGCATCCAATTTTTCCCGATCGCCCCATACCGGAACGCATTCTGCCGCTAGCCGTCGCATAGGCTCCTGCAACAGGCTCACCAGTGATTCACGCTGGTGGGCTATGCTTTCCTGCAATGTTTCTTTCGGGGGCTTCATGTCCACGCTATCAACAATTTGGTTTCTTCGAGTCATTCGGTTGCTTAGCTGTATTCTAGGTGATTCTGCTAAACTTGATCAGGAAAATATTCATTAACGCTTACTGCCATCAGGGCACACTACATGGAGTCAATTATGACCACCACCCAAAAAATTCGCAGCATGGCGCTATTCTGCGATTTCGAGAATATCGCCTTGGGCGTGCGCGATGCCAAGTACGAAAAATTCGATATCAGCAAGGTTCTGGAACGCCTGCTGCTCAAGGGCAGCATCGTTGTGAAAAAAGCCTATTGCGACTGGGACCGGTATAAGGAATTCAAGGCCCCCATGCACGAGGCCTCGTTCGAGCTGATCGAGATTCCCCATGTGCGCCAGTCGGGAAAAAACTCGGCCGACATCCGCATGGTGGTCGACGCTCTCGACCTGTGCTACACCAAATCCCATGTGGACACCTTCGTCATCATCAGCGGCGATTCGGATTTTTCGCCCCTGGTGAGCAAGCTACGCGAGAACAACAAGACCGTGATCGGTGTCGGGGTCAAGAACTCCACCTCCGATCTGCTGATCGCCAACTGCGACGAGTTTATCTACTACGATGATCTGGCACGCGAAAACGCCGAAAAGGCGGAAAAAGCCAGGAAGCGTACCACCAAGAAAAAGCCTGCCGCCAAAGGCGCCACGGAGATGGCTCCTAAAACCGCAACCCCGGAAGAGGGCAGCAAGTCACAGGAAGCTCTGGACCTGATGATGGAGACGGTAGAGGCCCTGTTTGCAGAGCGCGGCGAAGAGGAAAAAATCTGGGGGTCAATGGTCAAGCAGGCTCTGAAGCGGCGCAAACCGGGCTTCAATGAAAGCTACTACGGCTTTCGCTCGTTCAGCAAACTACTTGAAGAGGCGGCCGCACGCAAACTGCTGGAGGTGGAGCAGGACGAGAAGTCGGGGGGCGTTATCATCAAGAATTTCAACCCGGAATATTAGGCCGCATTAAAGGCAAAGCCGCATCACAGCTCGATCTGCGTTCCCAGTTCCACCACCCGGTTGGTCGGAATCTTGAAGTAGGCGGAGACGCTGCCGGCGTTGCGAGCCATGCTGATGAACACCTTTTCGCGCCACAGCGCCATCCCCGGAGCTATCGTCGCAATCAGGGTTTCCCTGCTGATGAAAAAAGAGGTTTCCATCATCTGGAATTCCAGTCCGCATTCCTTGCATTGCTCCAGTGTTTTAGGGATGTCTGGCTCGTCCTTGAAGCCGTAACGCACGATAATCCGATAAAAATTGTTGCCCAGCGACTGCACCTCGGCATGGTCGATTTCCGGTACATGGGGCACGTCTTCGGTGATGACCGTCAGCAGCGCCACCCTTTCGTGCAGCACCTTGTTATGAATTAGATTATGGAGCATGGCGTGGGGCACGCCATCGAGATTGGCGGTAAGGAAAACGGCCGTGCCCGGCACGCGTAGTGGCGGGTGAGCGGCTATTCCGGCAAGAAATGGCTCCAGGGCAATCGCGCCATCCCGCAGTCGCTCGAACAGCAACGCCCGCCCTCGCTTCCAGGTAGACAGCAGGGTAAATACCGCGACTCCGACAACCAGGGGGAACCAGCCCCCCTGCGGAATCTTCATGGCGTTGGCGCTGAAGAATGACAGGTCGATGAACAGGAAAAAAGCGGCTACCACCCCACATGTCAACCAGCCCCATCCCCACATCGCACGTGCCACCACTACCGCCAGGATGGTATCGATAGCCATGGTGCCGGTGACCGCAATGCCATAAGCGGCAGCGAGGTTGCTGGAGGAACGAAAACCCAGCACCAGCGCAATGATCGCCACGAGCAGTGTCCAGTTAATTGCCGGCAGGTAGACCTGGCCGATTTCCCGTTCCGAAGTATGCTGCACCTCCAGTCGTGGGCAGTAACCCAACTGCATCGCCTGACGGGTGACAGAGAAGGCGCCCGAAATCACGGCCTGGGAGGCGATCACCGTGGCCATGGTGGATAAGGCCACCATGGGGTAGAGCGCCCACGACGGTGCGAGCAAATAGAAGGGGTTTTCCACCGCGGCGGGATTGTGGATCATCAGCGCGCCCTGGCCGAAGTAGTTGAGAAGCAGTGCAGGCAGAACGAAGAAGAACCATGCCGTCTTGATCGGCATGCGGCCGAAATGGCCCATGTCGGCGTAAAGCGCCTCGCCCCCGGTTACTGCCAGCACCACCGCGCCCAAGGCCAGAAAGCCATGCCACCTGTGTTCCACGAAGAACTGGAAGCCATAAAGCGGGTTCACGGCCTGCAATACCGCCGGTTCGTCGAGGATGTTGCTAATGCCGAGCAATGCCAGGGTGCCAAACCAGACTATCATCACCGGCCCGAACAGTGCGCCCACGCTGGCGGTACCCTTGCGTTGGAACAGGAACAGCCCCGCCAGCACGATCAGGGTGATCGGGATAACATAGGGCTCAAGCGCGGGGGTGGCGATCTTCAGTCCCTCCACGGCGGAAAGCACCGAGATCGCCGGGGTAATCACGCCATCGCCATAGAACAGCGCGGCGCCGAAAATCCCCATCGACATCAACAACCAACGGCTGCGCGTGTCGCCAGGCGAGCTTTTAAGCGTCAGCGCCAGCAACGCCATAATGCCGCCCTCGCCTTTGTTGTCGGCGCGCATGATGAAAATCACGTACTTCAGCGAAACCACGATCAGCAGCGCCCAGAGCACCAGCGACAGCGCCCCGAGCACATTGTCGTGGCTGGTTGCAATGCCGTGGGCGCCGTGAAACACTTCTTTCAGGGTGTAAAGCGGGCTGGTGCCGATGTCCCCGAATACCACGCCGATAGCGGCAAGCATCAGGCCGGAGGATTTGCTCTTACCGCTTACGCCCGTTGAAGCATGGCCGGAATTTTTTTCGTCGGTTGTATTCATCGCTTGCTATTCCTTCTCCACCGGCTGCCGCAGCTTGTTTCGCCACTTTCCAAGGAGAGGAATTCTATTCCTTTTTTGGTCGGCTTAAACCATTTCCCGGAAAAATAGGGCCCATCAGCTCCCATTTTCCACCTTGCCGACGGATATGCCGAGTTGTTTCAGTTTGCGGTAGAGATGGGTACGCTCCAGCCCGACACTTTCCGCCAGGCGGCTCATGTTGCCGCCGACCTTCTTGAGCTGATGCTCGAAATAAATACGCTCGAACTCGTCGCGCGCCTCACGTAACGGCTGATCAAGGGGCAGCGAGTACTGGGCCGCAGATGGCAGAGCGGGGGGGGGGAATTGCCCCAAGACCCGGCTGACATCCTCAGCAGTAATCTCCTTAGACAGGGCTGTCAGTGCCAGTGTTTTCACCGCGTTACCAAGCTGCGGCAAATTGCCGGGCCAGTTTTCATTGCGCAAAAGATTCAGCGCAGCAGCGCTGAAATGGCGCGGGAGCGATTGCCCGGTTTCGATCAGTCGCGCCAGTGCCTGCCTGGCGAGATCGGGAATATCTTCGCTGTGTTCGCGCAGGCTGGGCACCGCCAGTGCCAAGCCATTGATCGCCTGAAACAGCCGGGCATCGAACGCACCCTCATCGACCAGTTGGGGCAGGGGCATGGACGTGGTACACACCAGGCGTACACCATACTTTTCCAGCCTGTTCAGGATCAGCGCCAGACCCTTCTGTTCCAGCTTGCCCAAATTTCCGATCTCATCCAGGTAGAGCAGGCCATCACGCGCCTGTTCCAGCAGGCTCATCGGGTCGTCCGCCAGAACGGACAGGGTTTCCGGCGCAACCCAGGGGGTGTTCGGTCGATGCAGGTAGCGCGCGCACAATTCCATGCCGGATCCGGCTTCCCCGGTCAACAGCAGGGGAGTTATCTGATTGGCCACCTGCGCCAGGCGTATCTTCAGTTCGCTGACGGCGGCACCCGTACCCAGACCAGCCAGCGCCTCTCCATTGCAGGGTAGCGGCTCGCCTTTCTTGAGTGCGCGCTCTATGGTGCTGAGCAGCTTTTGCAGAGCAATGGGCTTTTCCAAAAAGTCTGCGGCGCCGATGCGCGTTGCCTCCACCGCAGTATCGATGGTGCCGTGGCCGGACATCATGATCACCGGCATAGTCAACAGTCCGTGGCTTTCCCACTCCTTGAGCAGTGTAATGCCGTCGGTGTCCGGCATCCAGATGTCGAGTAGCACCAGGTCAGGGCGTTTCTGGCTGCGATAACTGCGCGCTGCACCGGCATTTTCCGCCAGCGCGACAATATAGCCCTCGTCATGCAGGATTTCCCTCAGCAGTTCGCGGATGCCGACCTCATCATCCACTACCAGTATTTCATTCGCTGCCATCTTAAGCTGCTTCCCCGCATGGCAAATAAATGCAGACGCTTGCCCCGTGAGGCTGGCTATTTTCTATTTTCATCTTGCCGTGATGCTCCTCGATGATCTTTTTGACGACGGCCAAGCCCAGCCCGGTGCCTTTCGGCTTGGTCGTGACATAAGGCTCAAACAAGCGCGCCATGAGCGCTTCGGGAAAACCGCAACCGTTATCCCGGACGGTCAGTCTGACCGCGTTTTCTTCCACGGCGGTTTCCACCGTGATTTTGGGCTCTTCCGTTTCGGCCAGAGCATCCTGGGCATTTTGCAGCAAGTTATGCACCACTTGGCGCAACAGGGTCGGATCCCCTGTCACTAGCGGCAACACCGGCGCGAGACGGGTCGAAATCTGCGCATCGGAGTGCTCGTACAATGCCAGGATTTCATACACCAGCTGATTGAGGTCCACCGCCTCCAGATTCAGACTGGGAGCGCGGGCGTATTCGCCAAAAGCGTTCACCATGCTCTTCAACGCCGTTACCTGATTGACGATAGTCTGCGTCGCCCGCTTCAGCACCTCTGCATCCGGCGCGCTGAGTTTGTCCGCAAGCTTGTGCTCGAGCCGCTCGGCCGAAAGCTGAATCGGTGTAAGCGGATTTTTGATTTCATGTGCCAGGCGGCGTGCCACCTCGCCCCAGGCAGCATCACGCTGAGCCTGGAGCAAATGGGTGATATCGTCGAAGACCACGATGAAGTCATTACCCACTGCCGCCGGCAATCTTGTGCCGCGCACCAGCAAAACCTGATTGCCGTTCTTGCCGGCATACTCCATCTGGGTTTGCCATTCTTTTTCTTCATTGTGTCGGAACAGATCTTCGACTGCCACAACGAGCGCCTTCAATGCTTCGTCATTAAGCGCCCACTTGTAGAATCGGCGCTTGCTCAGGACGGACAAATCCACACCCAGGATTTCAGCGGCGGCAGGGTTCATGGTCTTGAGGCTGAGATTTTCATCAAATGCCAGCACCCCGCTCGACAGGTGCGCCAGGAGGCTTTCCAGATAAGCTTTCGCCGTCTCCAGCTGACGCTGGTTGAGCTCGACCACTGCGCGCGCGTCCGCCAGCTGCCGGGTCATGTCGTTGAACGACTGCATCAATGAACCCAGCTCGTCCCGGCTGTGCACAGCCGGCATAATGCTGAAGTCTCCCGAGGCGACAGCCTGAGTCCCCTTCGCCAACAAACCGAGCGGCGCAGAAAGCCGCGCGCTCAACAGGAAGGCCAGGGCGATCGAGGAAAGCAGCGCCAGCAGCAACGCCAGGGTCAGGGTCAGGCCGTAGACCCGTTTCATTCCCAACCGCGACACGGACAGCTCCTGGTAATCGCGATACACCTCCTGCACCGTCTCCGCGTCCTTGGCCAGCCGCTCTGGAACTGGCTGGAACAGCTGTAATACCCGAATATTTTCATTCAGGCCCAGCACATTGACCGGAACAACCACGCGCAAATACAACCCTTTTCCAGGAATTGATTCGATTGCGGCGTAGGGTTGCTGCTGGCGCACCTGGCGCAACAACGAAGGCGCAGGGCGATCAGGTTGCAGGCCGGCGCGCTCACTGCCGGAAAAAGCGATGAGCAAGCCGCGGGAACTGAATAGCGTCGCCTCTTGCACTCCGGCCTGTTCACGCAGATTGTTAAGCAACGTCAAAGGCTCGCCACCGACCGGCTGATCCGCCAGTGCCAGCGCCATGTATTCCCCTTTTTTATTGAGGTCGCGCAACAGGTTGTCGAGCGCGCTGCGGCCCAGGCTCAACCCGCCCTCCAGGGCGTTGTCCACGCGCACGTCGAACCAGGTCTCGATACTCTTGCTCAAAAACTGTACCGAAACCCCGTACACCAATACCCCGGGAAGCACCGCCATCAAAACAAACATCAGGAGTAACCTTAAAGTCAGCTTCGAACCGAATACCCGCGCCTTGAGCTTGCGCCGCAGATTCCACAACTGATAGAGAACCAGAGACAGCAAACACGCGACCAAGGCTCCGTTGAGCCCCAGCAACAAAGTGTAATATTGCGACAATGCCGCGGCGTTGCCGCTGGCGTTTGATAGCAGGTACAGCGCAACGGCGCCAAAACCGACGCACAGGTAGAGGACGTATTTCATTGCTTCCGCCCTGCAGCCGCCATCAAGGGTTTACGTTCCAGCGATGCCATTCCGAATCCAGATTCCAGTCTTTTGACGCCAGTGCATTCACCTGCAAGGGTTTGGGCAGTTGAGTCAGATCCAGCTTCATGCGCAGACCCGCTAGATAACCATCCCGTTTTTTCACCAGCGGTGATTTATCCGGCAGCGGCGTTTTGCCATCAGCCAAAGGCTTGCCGTCCACAAGCGCCTTGTCCACTGCCAGAGGCTTGCTGACTGACAGCGGCTTTTCCGCTACCAGCGCTTTTTCGGCTACATGCCATTCTTGAAGGTGGCCAAGTTCGTGCAGGGCTTCGCTCAATGAGGAGAAATTCTGGTATTTGGCGTTATTGGTAAGTTGAAATTGCCGTGTCAGGGCATGGTAGCTCAAACGGATATGTTGCTGAGCCGTGACCATGACTTCATCCAGCCAGTACCAGCGCGGCTTTTTGAGTTCAAATTCGGCGACAAAATTGAGTGGGACCCCCTTGTTCAGGGCATCTTCGAGCGCCGGGCTGAGGCTGATTTCCAGGTTTGCTTTCAGCACCAGGGCTTCGTCCACCACCATCAGCTCGGCGGATTTAACCTCAATGCCATCCGCCTTGGCGATCAAGGATGACGCCAGGAGCAGGGTCAGAAGGAAAGCTCTGGCAGAGACAAACAGCTTAGGCTTTGAGCAATAATGCATAAAAGAAACCATCATGCTGGAGATTGGGCGTTAACTGTCCGTCCTTCATAGTCGGCAGGGAAAGTGGCAAACATTGGGCATCCTCGTGCCGCACCAGAAATTGGGCGATTTGTTGTTGGTTTTCCTCGGCAAACACCGAGCAGGTGGCATACAGCAATTTACCACCACTACCCAGGACACGCCACAGCGCATCGAGTATTTCCGCCTGCTGGGCGGCAAAGGCCGCAATGTCCACTTCGCGTCGCAGCCACTTGATGTCCGGATGGCGCCGCACTACGCCTGATGCGCTGCACGGCACATCGGCCAGAATACGCTGAAACGGTTTGCCATCCCACCACTCCTCCGGCCGGGCGCCATTCCCCGCCAGGCAATGCGCTTCGAGCTTGAGCCGCTGCAAGGTCTGTTCGATTTTCTTCAGTCGCTCCGGGTCCGAATCCAGCGCGGTCAATGCTATCCTGGCCAGTTCCAGCAGGTGCGCCGCCTTTCCTCCCGGCGCAGCGCATGCGTCCAACACCCGCATCCCATCGGCAACGTCGAGCAACCTGGCCGCGAACTGTGCCCCGGCATCCTGAACTGACGACATCCCCTCGCCAAAACCAGGCAACTTGTCGACAGAAACCGGTTGGTCCAGCAATATCGCATTTTCTCCAATTTGCTGCCCTTCGATCCCCTGTTGTTTCAGCAATTCAAGATAGGTTTCAGTCGATGTCGCTCGAGCATTCACCCGCAACGTCATCGGCGGGTGCTGGTTGTTAATTTCCAGCAGCCTTGCCCAGTCGTCCGGATACTGCCGACGCAATTTGTCTATCCACCATTGCGGGTGGGAGTAACGCCCTTCCTCGCTGGCCGCGGCCTGTTCAAGCAAGCTTATGCGCTGGCGCAGGAAATTGCGCAACACTGCGTTGACCAGCCCCTTGGCCCAAGGTTTTTTCAGGGTCTCAGCAGCCCTGACGGCATGGTCCACCACGGCGTGTTCCGCAGACCGGCTGTATTGCAACTGATAAAGCGCCACCAGCAGGAGGGAACGCACCGCAGCATCCTGCACCGGCTTTTGCAACAGAAGGTCGAGTATGGCGCGCAGCTGGCCGTAGAAGCGTAGCGTGCCGTAGCTCATGTCCTGAGCGGCGGCTCGCTGTTGCGGGGAGAGCGAGGAATGACGGAGCAGCAAACCCTGCAAAACCTGGTTGAGATTTCGCCCAGCCAGTACTTGGGAAACCGCCGTGCTGGCGAGGCGTTGTGATTCAATCAAGATAGTCTATCTGGCCTGGGCCATTATCATCAGGCGGGCGATCCGCTCCTCGGTGGCGGGGTGGGTACGGAACAGGCCAGCCAGGCCGCCGCCGGAAAGCGGGTTAATGATCATCATCTGCGCCGTTTCGGGATGCGCTTCAGCGGGAGAGAGCGGCAGCCCCTGGGCAATACGCTCGATCTTGGCCAGAGCATCGGCCAGCGCGCGCGGATCGCCGCCGATCGCCGCTCCGCCCCGATCGGCCTCAAACTCCCGCGAGCGGGAAATGGCCATCTGTATCAACGCTGCCGCGAGCGGAGCCAGCAAGGCGACGAGTATGCCGGCCAGCGGATTGACCGGACGGCCATCCCCGTCGCGCCCGCCGAAAAACATGGCAAAGTTCGCCAGGGCGGAAATTGCACCCGCCATGGTCGCCGAGATCGTCGAAATCAGGATATCGCGATGCCGGACATGTGCCAGTTCGTGAGCCATTACGCCACGCAGCTCACGCTCGGACAGCATTTGCAGGATGCCGGTAGTCGCCGCAACGGCGGCATGTTCCGGATCGCGCCCAGTGGCGAAAGCGTTGGGCTGGGCTTCATCGATCAAGTAGACACGCGGCATCGGCAAACCGGCGCGCTGCGCCAGATCACGGATCATGCGATAGAAATGCGGGGCGCTGCCCTCGTCCACTTCCTGTGCGTTGTACATCCGCAGCACCATGTCGGCGGAGTTCCAGTAGGCCCAGACATTCATGGCGCCACCGAATAACAGTGCCAGCAGCATCCCCGATGCGCCGCCCAGCATCGCGCCGATTGCACCGAACAGAGCAACGATGGCCGCCATCAAGATGGTAGTTTTAAGCCAGTTCCCGAACATGTCCATCAACCTCGCTTCAAGTTTTTTTCTAAACCGCATCCTGTTAAATGGGTGTTTATCCGCTTAAATTCAAGCTTCAAACCGGTCACCCGGCTGCACCGGGTTCCCCACCAAAAAACTTGACACCGGCAACCTCTTGCCACCGGCTTTCTGAATCTCTTTCAGCAGCAGAGCACCGTCACCGCATCTGACCAGAATGCCATCCTTGTCCGCTTGCAGTATTTCTCCGGGAGATCCTTCGCTCCGCCGCACCGCCTGCGCCTGCCAGATGCGCCAAGTTTCGTCCTGAAACCGGGCCTGCGCCACCGGAAAAGAATTGTAAGCACGCACTGAGCGGGCAAGCTCAGCTGCGCTTTTGTGCCAGTCGATCAAACCTTCCGCTTTGGATAGTTTCGCAGCGTAAGTTGCTGCGCTGTCATCCTGGGGTTGCGCATGCAAAGTCCCATACTCCAGCTGCTGTAGAGCGGAAACGATACTCGAAGCACCCAGGACCGCCAGCTTGTCATGCAGGGTTTGCGCCGTATCATCGTCTGCGATCGGCAGTGCGGCTCGCAGCAGCATGCCGCCGGTATCCAGGCCACGATCCATTTGCATGATGGTAATGCCGGTTTCAGGATCACCCGCCAGAATCGCTCGTTGTATCGGAGCCGCGCCGCGCCAGCGTGGCAGCAACGAGGCGTGGATGTTCAGGCAGCCGAGACGGGGGATGGTTAGCACAGCCGGTGGCAGCAACAAGCCATATGCCGCAACGATCATCGCGTCTGCGTTAACTGCAGCTAGCTGGGCCTGAGCCTCGGCATCCTTCAGCGCCACGGGTTGCAGCACGCTCAATCCGTACTGCAATGCCAATTGCTTGATCGGGCTTGGCGTCAGCTTCATGCCGCGTCCGGCAGGACGGTCCGGCTGAGTCAACACCAGGGCAATGTCATGCCCGGCCTCAAGCAGCGCGGCCAGAGCGGCTGCCGCAAATTCCGGCGTGCCGGCGAAAATCAGCCGCATTACAGGGTTTCCCGCATCAGCTTCTTCATTTTCAGGCGAATGCGATTCAACTTCAACCGCGACAGGTACTCTACGAATACCTTGCCTTTCAAATGATCGATTTCATGCTGAATGCAGATCGCCAGCAACCCCTCCGCCTTCAACGTAATAGATTTTCCCTCGACATCCAGCGCTTTCACGGTGACTCTCTCTGCCCGAGTGACATTTTCGTAAATACCCGGCACGGAAAGACAGCCTTCTTCGTGCTCGATTTTTCCCTCGCTGGCAATGATTTCCGGGTTGATGAACACCTGCAGGCGATTCCGCTCCTCGGAAATATCCACCACCACAACCTGTTTGTGCACATTTACCTGGGTTGCGGCGAGGCCGATACCGGGCGCAGCATACATGGTTTCCGCCATATCGGCAGCCAGACGCCGGATTTCCTCGTTCACTTCGACCACGGGGGTCGCTACAATATGCAGCCGTTCATCAGGATAATGAATGATATTTAATATAGCCATAAGTGCTTGCTTGTTTAATCAATTACATGCAAAATTTAACCCAACCCCTGAATTCATCAAGGATTGTAGAGTTCCATTGATGCCGACCAGGAACAATTCACCCTTTGAGGCCCGCTCATGAAAAAGCCTATTTTAGCTCTGATTTTGCTTTTCGGCTTAAGTTCGCTATCCACAGCCACCGAAATTGCGCTGCAAGACCACCATCCCGACCGCTACGTCGTGGTCAAGGGCGATACACTTTGGGGCATTGCGGGGAAATTTCTCAAGGACCCTTGGCGCTGGCCGGAAATCTGGAAGATGAACAAGCCGCAGATTAAGAACCCGCACTGGATATATCCAGGCGACATGATCGTACTGGACATGTCCAGCGGTTCGCCAGAATTACGCCTGGTCAAGGGTATTGAAACGATTAAACTGAGCCCGCGCGTCCGGGTTGAACCCGCAGAAGCCAGCGCTATTCCCAGCATTCCGCTGGCAGCGATCGGGCCATTCATCAGCAAGCCGCTGGTCATTGCAGAAGGTGAGCTCGAAAAGGCACCCTATATTATCGGCACAGAAGAGAGCCGCGTCATCCTCGGCGCGGGCAACTCCGCCTATGTACAGTCCATCGAGGAAGGCGGGGCGCTGAACTGGCATATTTACCGCCCGGGCAAGGCGCTAGTCGATCCTGATTCCAATGAAACCCTGGGGTATGAAGCGATCTATCTGGGTGACGCCAAAATCAACCGGTTCGGCGCACCGGCCACGATAAATATCACCAAATCCACACAGGAAATTAATGTCGGCGACCGCTTGGTGGAAATGAAGGAAGAGGCTACCAGCGCTTATGTACCCCATGCACCAGAGAAGATGATTCTCGGCAGGATAGTTTCTGCCTATGGCGGCGTCGCTGAAGTCGGGAAAGGCTCGATTGTCACTCTGAACAAGGGAAACCGGGACGGCCTCGAAGTCGGACATGTGCTGGCGCTTTACCGCCACGGCCGTAATATTTCACCTGGCGCGCACGACGACATCTCGCCGGAAATCGTCAAATTGCCCGACGAGCGCTATGGCCTGGTATTCGTGTTTCGCGTATTCGATAAACTGTCTTATGCGCTGGTAATGCAAAGCGAGCGTCCGGTGCAAGTGCTGGACGATGTGCGCACTCCGTAAACGGCATTTTCCAGCAGCCCCTGAGGATGCTCTCACCCGATGACGATATTGCTTCCTGGGTTGGCTTGAGCCTGATCCCGGGGCTGGGTGACGAGTCGTACCGCAAACTGCTGCGCGCCTTCGGCGAACCGAAAGAGATTTACGCCGCTTCCTACACATCCCTATCAGGCGTTGTCGGCAAGGGCGTGGCTGAGGGCATCCGACACGGCGTTGACACGGATAATCTTGCGCCTCTCTTTGCCTGGCTCGGTAATGAACACAACCATGTCGTTACCCTGGCCGATGCCGAATACCCTCAAGCCCTGCTGCAAATTCCCGACCCTCCACCCATCCTTTACATCAAAGGCCGCCTTGATCTTCTGAATCGGCCGGCGATGGCGGTTGTCGGTAGCCGTAATGCAACGCCACAGGGGCAAATGAATGCCGAATCGTTTTCCAGAAATCTAAGCGACAGCGGGCTGTGCATAGTCAGCGGAATGGCGCTGGGCATCGATGCGTCCGCTCACCGAGGGGGACTGGATGGCGCGTCCAGCAGTATCGCCGTGGTAGGAACCGGCCTGGATATCGTTTACCCTTCACGCAACCATGCCTTGGCTCACGAACTGGCGCAGCACGGTACACTGGTTTCCGAATTTCCATTAGGCACATCCGCTTTGGCGCACAACTTTCCGCGCCGCAATCGCATAATCTGCGGGCTGTCTCTCGGCTGCCTGGTGATCGAGGCTGCAATCCGGAGCGGTTCGTTGATTACCGCCCGTTTGGCCGTTGAGCAGGGGCGTGAGGTCTTCGCCATTCCCGGCTCCATCCACTCCCCAGTGTCCAAAGGCTGTCACTCCCTGATCAAGCAGGGCGCAAAGCTGGTCGAGTGCGCCAACGATATTCTCGATGAACTAAAGTGGTCATCACAGCACGATCCGATCGAGGCGAACGAGGAAGGCTTACCCGAGAACGACCGTCATCCACTGCTGGATGCCCTTGGGTTCGACCCTGTCGGGATCGACGCACTGACGGCACGCAGCGGCTTGACGAGCGATAATGTTTGCGCCATGCTGTTACAATTGGAATTGGAAGGGCGAATCGCCTGCCTGCCCGGCGGACTTTACCAACTAATCACCTGACCCAACGGACTCCAGCATTAAAACCACTTGAAGCCAGCACAATGTTCGATATTTTAGTCTACCTGTTCGAAAACTATTTCGAGGCCAACGTTTACCCCGACGAGGGTACGTTGACCCGTGAGCTCAGCGCGGCTGGCTTCGACCGGGACGAGATCAACCAAGCCATGGCGTGGGTCAATGGCCTGGAGAAACTGGCTCAACAAAGCTATCTGCCCAGTCTGGCAGACTCCCGCGCGCAGCGATTCTATTCCGATGCGGAGGAAACCAAGCTCGGGACCGAGTCCCGTGGTTTCCTTTTGTTTCTCGAAACTTCCGGCATACTTAATCCCGTTCAACGTGAATGGGTTATTGACCGAATTATGGCGCTCAACGAACACGAGGTCTCGCTTGAACAGGTTAAATGGACTGTTCTGATCGTGCTCTCGAGCCAAGGCCAGGCAAGCGACTTCATGTTCATCGAGGATCTGCTGTTCGGCGACACCCAGCCCACCATGCACTAACTGGGCAACAGGTTCTTGCCACATTGCCGCCGGTTCTTCATATCATCCGCGCCCAAACCCACTAATTTTAGCGAGAGCGCATGTCTTCCAGCCTCCTGATCGTCGAGTCTCCCTCCAAAGCCAAAACTCTAAAAAAGTACCTTGGCAAGGATTTTGAAATTCTGGCCTCTTACGGCCATGTACGCGACCTCGTACCGAAACAGGGGGCCGTGGACACTGAAAACGATTTCAAGATGAAGTATCAGTTGATCGACCGAAATGCCAAGCATGTCGATGCAATTACCAAAGCGGTCAAGCTTGCCGACAATATCTATCTGGCAACTGACCCGGACCGCGAGGGCGAGGCGATTGCGTGGCATCTTGCGGAAATTTTGAAATCCAAGAAACTGCTCGCCAAAAAGAATGTCAAGCGCGTAGTTTTCCATGAAATTACCCAGTCCGCCGTGCTGGCGGCTATTGCCAATCCGCGCGATATTCTCATGCCCCTGGTGAATGCCCAGCAGGCGCGGAGAGCGCTCGATTATCTGGTTGGCTTCAATCTTTCGCCGCTGCTTTGGCGCAAAATACGTCGCGGACTTTCTGCCGGCCGGGTACAAAGTCCAGCGCTACGTCTGATTTGCGAGCGTGAAATTGAAATCGAAGCATTCAAAACCCAGGAATACTGGAGCATTCATTTCGATTCACACAAAGGCAAACAGAAATTTTCTGCCAAGCTGTTCCAGTACAAGGGTGAAAAGCTGAACCAGTTCAGCGTCGGCACCGAAGCCGCGCAGGCCGATATCATTGACTATATTTCACAGCGTGCCGGTGGCAATGCAACGGTCGTCCAGGTCGACAAAAAACGCAAACAGCGTCAAGCTTCCGCGCCATTTACCACTTCCACCTTGCAACAGGAAGCCGTACGCAAGCTAGGATTTACCACCGACCGTGCGATGCGTGTAGCGCAACAGCTTTACGAAGGAGTAGATACCGGTGGCGGGGCCGTTGGTCTGATCACCTACATGCGAACCGACGCGGTTATCCTCGCCAACGAGGCCTTAACGGAAATCCGCGATTACATCTCCGCCAAGTTCGACCCTGACTATCTGCCCAAAGCGCCGGTCCTGTATAAAAACAAATCCAAAAACGCCCAAGAGGCGCACGAAGCCATCCGGCCAACCTCGATCCTGCGTACACCGGATGACGTTCGCACCTTCCTTACCGCAGACCAGATTAAGCTTTATGAAATGATCTGGAAGCGTACCCTGGCTTGCCAGATGAGCCCGGCCAAGTTCGACACAGTCAGCCTGGATCTGGCGGTTGCGGACGATGGCACGCTGTTTAGAGCTTCTGGTCAGACCCTGGTTTTTCCAGGGTTCATCGCGGTTTACCTGGAAAGCGAGGACGACCAGGAGGAAGAAGGCGAAAGCAAGCTGCCCCCAATGGAAACGGGTGATCGGATTACCGTGGACAAGCTATACGGCGACCAGCACTTTACTCAGCCGCCCCCACGCTACACTGAAGCCAGCCTAGTCAAGGATCTGGAAGAGCACGGCATAGGCCGCCCGTCTACTTACGCCAGCATCATTTCGACACTACAGGCTCGGGAATATGTGAACCTCGACAAAAAGCGGTTCTTCCCTACCGACGTGGGCTCAGTGGTTAACAAATTTCTTACCGAGCATTTCACGCGCTATGTCGATTACGACTTTACAGCCAAGCTAGAAGACCAGCTGGATATCATCTCAACCGGCGAAAAGGAGTGGATCCCGGTACTGGCGGACTTCTGGAAGGGTTTTAGCCAGCAGATCGAGGAAAAGAAAAATATCGAGCGTGAAAAACTTACCCATGAGCTGCTAGATGAAGCCTGCCCGAAATGCGGCAAACCGCTGTCAGTAAGGCTAGGGAAACGCGGGAAATTCGTTGGCTGCACCGGTTATCCTGAATGTGACTTTACCCGCAGCATGGACGGTGAGGTCAAGCCGGATGAACCGGTGGTTGTTGAAGGACGCCTGTGCCCGAAATGCGAAAGCCCTCTGCACATAAAATCCGGCTCATACGGCAAGTTCATCGGTTGCTCGGCTTATCCAAAGTGCAAATTTCTCGAACCCCTGGAGAAACCCAAAGATACGGGGGTAGCCTGTCCAGAATGCAAAAAAGGTAGCTTGATCGAACGTAAAAGCCGCTACGGGAAACTATTTTATTCCTGCAATACCTACCCGGATTGTAAATATGCGGTCTGGAACCCTCCCGTCGCCGAGCCCTGCCCAAAATGCAACTGGCCGGTGCTGACCATCAAGACGACCAAACGTCGCGGCACCGAAAAAGTTTGTCCGCAGAAGGAATGCGGCTATATCGAACCGGTTGCTGCCGCTGACGAATAACGGGTTCGCAACAAAAAGGGGCTCAAGGCCCTTTTTTATTGCTCAGCGACTTCGTTTTTCTTGATTTCAGGCCGCGACACGGCGTTTGAATTCACCGGTTCGGGTATCAATTTCGATTTTGTCACCAATCTCGCAAAACAGCGCAACCGGCAACTCAAACCCGGTTGCGACTTTTGCCGGCTTCATTACTTTACCTGAAGAATCGCCGCGTACTGCGGGTTCCGTGTAAATGATTTCGCGTACCACGGTGGTCGGCAATTCAACGGAAATGGCCTTGTCCTGATAGAAAACCACTTCGCAAGGCATGCTGTCTTCAAGATAGTGAATGGCATCACCCAGATTTTCCTGCTCGACTTCGTGCTGATTGAAATCAGCATCCATGAAGACATACATCGGGTCAGCGAAGTATGAGTAGGTCACGTCCTTGCGTTCAAGCTGCACCACTTCAAACTTGTCGTCCGCCCGGTAAATAGCTTCACTAGGGGAGTCGGTCAAAAGATTCTTCATTTTCATCTTGACCACGGACGCATTGCGACCGGATTTGGTGTACTCGGCTTTAAGGACCACCATAGGGTCATTGGCGATCATGATTACGTTTCCTGGGCGGACTTCTTGTGCGGTTTTCATGGTTCTTCCTGCAGAATATTAAAAGTTGAGCGGATCAAAGCCGATTATTTTAACTTATTATTACAAAATTTTACTAGATTTGTAGTCAAATCTTCTTTTTTTATCAGTCTGTTTGCCCATTCCTGGGCATGGTTTTCCAAAGCGGTACGGTGCCTCCATAGGCTTTCCCAATCCGGAACGCCCGATCCACCTCCGTTCCACGCCTCAAAAAATGAATTCAGTGCTGCTGCTGTTGGCTTGGGTAAGTCGGCACAATAACGATCCAGAAAGGCTCTCAGTTTTGGCCAATGCGCACCGGCTTCCTGAGGATATATTTGCCAGGCCATCGGTCGCGCAGCCCACTGGGCGCGGACAAAAGAATCTTCGCCCCGTACTAAATTGAAATTGCACGCCCACAAGAGCTTGTCATACCTATCCTGTTCCAGAAATGGCAAAACCCTGACAATAAGACTCCCATTTTGAAAAAGGTTCCCCTTTACCGGGAGGGGCTCCCCAAAAAAAGCGGATATTTGTGTAGTTGCCACCCCTTCCGGGATTATGCACATCACCGATGTTGCACCTTTTGCCCAGTCCGTGAATAGGCTTATCGCTGCATTGTTGTCATAGCAAAACAGGGAAATCCGGACTTCGTTTTTTTCGGGGATGGGGATGCCTAGTTCCTGCCAAAAGGCTGTATACAGTTGAGAGTCTGCCTTGAAAAGTGCCCGTTGCACCAGCCTGTTTTTTTCCACCAGCAAGCCTCCCGTACTTGGGGAAAACCCGGGGAAAAAGAAGTATTTGATCAGAGGTAATCTGGGGTGAGGGGAGGGGAGACCATGATGGCTGTCAACCCACCCTTCGGCACTAAGATATTCCAGATTTACCCAGGCATGCCTGCGTCCGCTCTTTGCCATAGAGGCCACATAAGCTGCCGGCAGTTCGCAGGCGAAGGCTTCTATCACCACATCCGCCGGCTCAACGGCCAAGTTGGATTCTGCCCACTTCCTTATTTCCACGCCACGGGAAACCTGTACCGGCGAGCGAGGGTCAATTTCTGGGTTAATCTTTTGAAAGCTCGTCAGGTCGTCTATCCAGAGACGGACCCTTAGGCCATGCTCGGCGACCAGTTGTCGGGCGAGCCTCCAGCAAACGCCAATATCACCGTAATTGTCGACTACGGCGCTGAAGATGTCCCATCTTGGTTCGGGATTATCAGATATCGAGGTTTCTTGCTCCAAGTGCGTTTTTTTCGATAAAAGCACGTCGTGGTTCTACCTGATCGCCCATCAAAGTGGTGAAAATTTCGTCTGCTGCTATCACGTCTTCAATCTGCACCCTAAGTAGCCTTCTTACCTGGGGATCCATGGTGGTTTCCCAAAGCTGTCCTGGGTTCATTTCGCCCAACCCTTTATAGCGCTGGATTCCCAAGCCGCGTTTCACTTCTTCCAGCAGCCAATCCATTGCAGCCTTAAACTCGCTTACAGGCTGGGATCGTTCTCCACGCTTGATGCTTGCCCCTTCTTTAAGCAAACCATGCAGCACTTGAGATGTTTTAAACAACTGTGCGTAGTCCCCGCTTTGCTGGAAATCCCGGTCCAGATAGCTGATCTGTAAATTGCCGTGCACCATCTTGCTTATCTTCAATCGGCAGTTTTCCGTTGCTTCGTCGTAGTAAGCCTCAACAGTATATTGCTCGTTAGCCAAGGCTTTTTTAAGCTGCTCCGCGCTCTCGTTCGCGGACGCAAGATCACTCAGGTCAAGTATGATATTTTTAAGCAGTGCGTAGAGGATTGGCTCTGCGATAATGCGGCTCAAGCGCTCGACAATCGCTTCGGCCAGAAGGAATTCTTTTGCCACTTCCTCTAGAGCGGCCTTGCTAATCGGTTCTTTGCCACCCTCCGTAACCAGTTCAGCCTCGCTCAACGCCATTTGCAGCATGTATTGCTTCAATTCATGGTCGTCCTTCAGGTAGCGTTCCTGCTTACCATGTTTGACCTTGTACAGCGGAGGCTGGGCTATGTAGATATGACCCCGTTCCACCAGTTCAGGCATTTGCCTGTAGAAAAAAGTGAGTAGCAGGGTGCGAATATGGGAACCATCCACATCCGCGTCGGTCATGATGATGATGCGGTGATAGCGCAATTTCTCTGCGGAGTATTCATCCTTGCCGATGCCTGTACCCAGAGCAACGATCAGAGTCGCGATTTCCTGGGAAGACACCAGTCGGTCGAAGCGGGCTCGCTCAACGTTGAGAATTTTTCCTTTCAGGGGAAGGATCGCTTGGAATTTCCTGTCCCTTCCCTGTTTTGCCGAGCCCCCAGCAGAATCTCCTTCTACCAGGTAAATTTCAGACAATGCAGGGTCTTTTTCCTGACAGTCGGCCAACTTGCCCGGCAAACCCATGCCGTCCAGCACGCCTTTTCGACGCGTTATTTCTCGTGCTTTTCGCGCCGCTTCTCGTGCACGCGCCGCATCAACAATTTTGCCACAAATAATTTTAGCGTCATTCGGGTTTTCCAGCATATATTCTGCAAGTTTCGCAGAAACGATTTCCTGTACTACTGGCATCACTTCGGAAGAAACCAATTTTTCCTTGGTCTGTGATGAAAATTTTGGATCAGGGATTTTTACTGATAATACGCATGTCAGTCCCTCGCGCATATCATCGCCGGCAGTTTCTACTTTTGCTTTCTTTGCCTGCTCGCTTTGTTCTATATACGTATTTAATGTACGTGTCATTGCGTTACGGAGTCCCGTCAAATGACTTCCTCCGTCACGCTGTGGGATGTTATTAGTAAAACATTGAACAGATTCCTGATAGGAGTCATTCCACTGCATTGCTACTTCCACAGTCATGCCGTCTTTTTCACCAATTGCATAAAAAACCTTGGGGTGCAGGACAGTTTTACTGCGGTTTACATATTCCACAAACCCCTTTACGCCACCACTAAAAGCAAAGTTATCGCTTTTCCCTGTTCTCTGGTCAACGAGTTCAATGTGCACGCCATTGTTAAGAAACGACAGTTCGCGCAATCGTTTAGCCAGAATCTCATAATGATATTCGACCAAACCAAATATTTCCTCATCTGCAATAAAATGCACATCAGTACCATGTTTTTCAGTCTGACCAACAAGCTTTAGTGGTTCGACTGGTACGCCACAACGAAACTCCATGGAATGCGTTTGCCCATCACGCCGAATAGTTAATTTCAGCCATTTTGAAAGGGCGTTGACGCAGGATACGCCTACACCATGCAACCCCCCTGAAACCTTGTATGAATTGCTGTCGAATTTTCCACCGGCATGCAACTCCGTCATGACGATTTCTGCCGCAGACCGCTTGAATTCGTCATCTTCCTTGATCCCAGTGGGAATCCCGCGGCCATTGTCATGTACGCTGATGGAATTATCCGGATGAATAACGACTTTTATTTCGTTGCAATGGCCGGCAAGTGCTTCATCTATGGCGTTGTCCACCACCTCAAATACCATATGGTGCAACCCTGAACCATCACTGGTATCTCCAATGTACATGCCGGGCCGTTTGCGCACGGCTTCCAGACCCTTCAGTATTTTGATGCTATCGGAAGTATATTCAGACATTATTTATGGGTTCCACGTGAAACAATTTATTTTAAATACGCATTGGCATGACAACATACTTGAAGCATTCATTATCGTGAATAGTGAATAAGCCGCTACTGTTGGCGTCACCAAACGAGAGAGTAATGGATGGGATGCTTAGATTAGTTAGAACATCCAGCAAGTAGTTGACGTTGAAACCTATATCCAGCGGTTCTCCACTATAGTTAACTTCAATTTCCTCTTGAGCTTCTTCCTGCTCATTATTGTTACAAATTATACGCAGGCTATTTTGTGTTAATACGAGCCTGACACCACGAAACTTTTCGTTGGATAAGATGGACGCACGCTGCAGAGATTGCAACAGGAGTATACGATCAATCTGAATGTGGTTCTGATAATCAGAGGGGATAACGCGATTATAATCTGGAAACTTTCCTTCTACTATTTTTGATACCAGAACAACGTTAGAAAAAGAGAAGCGAGTTTGATTTTGGCCAATTTCAATTGTTACTTCCTCATCGTTATCAGCAAGCAATTTGATTAATTCAATTACCGTTTTACGCGGGAGAATCACCTCTTGGGTCGATCCTTCTGCCATGTCCTCAGTATTTTCCAGGAGGGAACAAGCCATACCAAGTCGATGGCCATCTGTAGCCACAACCCTAATCAATTTGCTTTCTACCACTAACAATAACCCATTTAAATAATAGCGTATATCTTGTTGTGCCATTGCATACTGAACAAGATTGAGCAGATTTTTCAGGGTTTTTTGGGTTGTTTTTAAGTAAGACCTGTTTGCTCCTGAGGGAGCTAATATTGGAAAATCATTTGCCGGTAATGTTTGAAGGTTGAAGCGGCTTTTTCCAACTTTTATTTGCAGTCGCGAATCATCTTTTTCTAACGCAATTTTGGAATCCTCTGGAAATGCACGGCAGATATCCTGAAGTTTTTTTGCTGATGCTGTTACCGAAAAATCCGGGAGTTCATCCTGGCAAATGGATGTCGCTGTAATCTGTATTTCCAAGTCTGTGGCAATAACTGAAAGATTTTCCCCGTTTTTTTCTATCAGGATATTGGAAAGAATGGGAAGTGTATGCCGCCGTTCCACAATACCAATTACGGATTGAAGTGGCTTTAAGATGGCATCCCTGTTTGTTTGAATTAATAACATATATATATCCTAAGACTAATAGTAAGCCTAATCAATTACCGGTATAGTTAATATTTCTACTTATTAATCAACTTGTTATTATCTCAATAAGACTGTGGACAATCTCGCTGAGGCTTGTGGATTAAATGGGGTAAAAAATTTCCTTAAGTAAGGAAATAAGCTTTATCAACATTTGATCCATATGATTTAGCTACGCAGAATTTGCAACAATATTTCAAAGTCTCTGCTAATTGTAGGGTCGGAAATTTTTAATTCCGTAATCTTTCGGCATGCATGTATTACTGTTGAGTGGTCACGCCCACCGAATGCATCGCCTATTTCCGGATAACTCGATTGTGTAAGTTCTTTTGCGAGTGCCATAGCGACTTGTCGTGGTCGAGCTACATTTCTGGAGCGTTTCGGAGAGAACATTTCAGCAACTTTGATTTTATAGTAATCCGCAACGGTTTTTTGAATATTATCTAGTGAAACCTGACGATTTTGAACAGCCAGTAAATCCTTGAGGGCTTCTTTGGCCAATTCCAGGTTAATTGGATGTCCCGTGAATCGAGAATAAGCCAGAACTCGTTTTAGTGCGCCTTCCAGTTCACGCACATTAGAACGTATTTGTTTGGCGATGAAAAAAGCGACTTCTTCTTGTAATTTTATTTCTTCTGCTCTTGCTTTCTTTAGCAAGATTGCTACACGCATTTCCAGTTCTGGAGGCTCAATTGCAACGGTCAGTCCCCATCCGAAGCGGGATATGAGGCGATCTTCCATCCCCGCAATTTCTCTGGGAAAGGTATCGCAGGTGATGATTACCTGTTTGTGGTCTTCTATCAATGCGTTAAAAGCGTAAAAAAACTCTTCCTGGGTACGATTTTTGCCAGCAAAGAATTGAATGTCGTCAATTAACAGTAAATCCAGGGAGTGGTAATATCGTTTGAAATCATCAAAAGCTTTATGCTGGTAAGCACGCACTACGTCAGAAACATAGCGCTCTGCGTGTAGATAGCTGATTTTTGCCTTGCTGTTTTGTTCTTTAACCAGATTGCCGATTGCTTGTATTAAATGGGTTTTACCCAGCCCCACTCCGCCATAGACAAATAAAGGGTTGTAAGCGGTACCTGGATTTTCCGCGACTTGAATGGCGGCAGCCCGGGCAAGTTGGTTCGCTTTGCCGGTGACAAAATTGGAAAAAGTGAACAGAGGATTGAGGCGGGATTGATCAGGTTTTGTATTTTGTCGAACAGGTGTTTCCGTGGCAGCTATTATAGGTTGTGCCGTGTTTTTTTCAGGGGTGTCCGGCTGTGAAAGTACCAGTGTCAGCGGCTCGGAAAAATGGGATTCAGCCATTTCTTCGATGCGAGCCAGGAACTTATCTTTGATCCACTGCAGAATAAAGCGGTTTGGTGCAATCAGGCGAGGGATGCCGTCCGTTGAGTCGAACTTAAGCGGCTTGATCCAGGTATTGAATTGCTGGGGAGGCAGGTCTTCTTTAAATCTATTTAAGCAATCAAGCCAAAAACTTTCCATTGGGTAATCCAAATAGCTTCCATAAAATATTCGTTGGCGTTGTTTCGGTTAGGCGGCAAGGGGCGGGGGGCCCAACAGCAACTACGGATTCTATTCTTTTTGGATAAACTTATCCACAGGAAGGAAGTATAAATATCATTTGACAGAAACACCATAAAGATAGTCTAATTGCGCGTTTTAGCTAAACAAGTATTTGGGGTAACAAAATGAAACGGACTTATCAACCTTCTGTTGTTAAACGCAAACGCACCCATGGTTTCCGCGCACGGATGAAAACCAGCGGCGGTCGCGCCGTGATCAGAGCTCGTCGCGCCAAGGGACGGTCGAAGCTCAGCGTTTAGCTGTTGATTGGCAGTGCCTGCTATCTATGCTTTT
The DNA here is from genome assembly GCF_000971475.1 of Sulfuricella sp. T08. GTDB lineage: Bacteria > Pseudomonadota > Gammaproteobacteria > Burkholderiales > Sulfuricellaceae > Sulfuricella. Next base: position 276,570 of record NZ_DF967522.1, on the reverse strand, counting down.
CAGAAAAGCAAACGGTTAAAAGAAACGGATGAAATTTCATCCGTTTTTTCGTTTAAATGCCAGGTATATGGTGATTACTTACGCATACTGGCTAAACCGAATGAGCTGAATCACCCGCGTTTTACCGGGATTATCCGAAAAAAAACGGCAGCTCATGCGGTAACTAGGAATTACATCAAGCGCAGTCTGCGAGATATTTTCAGGCGGCACCAGAACCTATTTGACAGTTTGGATATTGTTGTTCTGGCACACAAAAGCTTTACCGGGAATGCGTTCCGTCAGGTAGAGGAAGAGTTCTTGCGGCTAATGGATGACCTGCAAAAAAGGTTGGTGCGAAGATAATGAAACAATTGTTTATCGGCTTGATCAGGGTTTACCAATACTTGATCAGCCCCTTGCTAGGGCCGCGTTGCCGATTTACACCGACTTGTTCCGAATATTCTTGCCAGGCATTAAGCAAGTTTGGCACTCTCAAGGGCGGCTGGCTTGGAATAAAAAGGCTTTGCCGTTGTCACCCCCGGCATCCGGGCGGATATGATCCGATACCCTAATTATGATTGAGGCAACATGGACACCCAGCGTCTGATACTTTTCATCGTTTTTTCCTTTTCCATTCTGATGTTATGGGATGCCTGGCAAAAGGAACAGCATCCTGCTCCGGTTGGCCAAATCACGCAAGAAAAAACGGAAATCGCACAAACACCTACTCCCACGGCGCGGGCGGTTGACGCGCCGACCAAGGATTCTGGTGGACCGCTGCAATCAGGAGAACGGGTAAAGGTACAAACAGATTTGATTTATGCCGAAATCGACACTCTTGGTGGCGACGTACGCAGGCTGGAACTGTTGAAGCACCATGACACCCAGGATAAAAGCAAAAATTTTGTCTTGCTGGAAGACGACCCGAAACAACTCTATATTGCTCAATCGGGCCTAATAGGCAATGATTTGCCAACTCATAAATCGCTGTTTTCTGCCGTAGCAACCCATTATAAACTCAGCGAGGGGGCGAATGAAGTACAAGTTAGATTGACTTGGGCGGGTGCGAACGGGATCAAGGTTGACAAAATTTTCACTTTTCGCAAGGGTAGCTACGTGGTTGATGTGACATACGAGATACTCAATGGCAGCCCAACCCGACTTGAGCCGCATGCCTATTTCCAGTTAGTGAGAAATGGCCAGCCCCCACTCGGCAATCCCAAGTTTGTCTCGACCTATACTGGGTTTGCTATTTACACCGAAAAAGATAAATTTAACAAAATCAGCTTCTCCGATATCGATAAGAATAAAGCGAGCTATCCGAAACAAAGTGATGACGGTTGGGTCGCCATGGTCCAGCATTATTTTCTTAGCTCATGGCTTCCTGCCAACCAGCCGCGTGAATATTATGCAAAAAAACTAGGGGAGGACCTTTACGACGTAGGGGTGGTTCTGCCGGTTGGCGCTATCGAGCCAGGAAGTATGAAAAAAATAACCGTGCCTCTTTATTCCGGACCACAGGAACAGGATCACCTAAGCAAGGTTGCGCCCGGTTTGAATCTTGTAGTTGATTACGGCATTCTGACAGTGATTTCGGCCCCACTGTTCTGGGTCTTGGCATGGCTTAACAAGCTGGTTCAAAACTGGGGGGTGGCGATTATTCTGCTGACCGTCCTTATTAAGTTGGCTTTCTATCCGCTGTCCGCAAAAAGCTACCGCTCCATGGCGCAAATGCGCGTGCTAGGACCTAAGCTGCAAAAACTCAAAGAGCAATATGGTGACGATCGCCAGCGTTTACATACGGCCATGATGGAGCTATACAAGACCGAGAAGGTCAACCCTTTGGGGGGGTGCCTGCCGGTCGTGGTGCAGATCCCGGTGTTTATCGCGCTTTACTGGGCGCTGCTGAATAGTGTGGAAATGCGCCAGGCACCATTCATGCTGTGGGTCCACGACCTGTCCGCTCCCGATCCCTATTACATCTTGCCGATCGTAATGGGGATCACCATGATCATCCAGACCAAGCTTAATCCGACGCCACCCGACCCTATCCAGGCCAAGGTGATGATGATCATGCCTATTGCGTTCAGCATTTTCTTCTTTTTCTTCCCCGCCGGCCTGGTCCTGTACTGGGTGGTGAACAACACGCTTTCGATTGCCCAGCAATGGTATGTCACGCATGGTGTTGAGCAGGCAAAAGCCGCCGCCAAGGGGCATGGTAAACACTGACACCATCGCCGCAATTGCTACTGCCCATGGCCGCGGCGGCATCGGTGTGGTTCGAATTTCTGGCGAAGATCTGCGGGATTTTTCGCTGAATATTCTGGGGAGAATTCCTGCTCCTCGCGTTGCGGCGCTGACCAATTTCCTGGCAGTGGATGGGGAGGTGATTGACCAGGGTATCGCCCTGTATTTCCCTGCCCCGCATTCCTATACTGGCCAGGATGTTCTCGAGCTGCAAGGCCACGGTGGCGATGCGGTGATGCACCGGTTGCTGGCCCGTTGCCTGGAATTGGCCGCGCGCCCCGCAGAGCCCGGAGAATTTACCCAACGTGCTTTTCTCAATGACAAGATGGATCTGGCTCAGGCGGAAAGCGTGGCCGACCTGATCGATGCGGCCACCATTGAGGCGGCCAAAACCGCAATGCGTTCTCTGCGCGGTGAATTTTCCCGCACAATCCACCAATTGGTGGATGCTCTGACCAGCCTGCGCATGCTGGTAGAGGCGACCCTGGACTTCCCGGAAGAAGAAATTGATTTCCTCGAGGAGTCCAATGCGCTAAACCAGCTAGCCGCTATAGATTCTCAGCTGGATAAGGTATTCCGTCAGGCAAATCAGGGCAGTTTACTGCGCGAAGGCTTACATATTGTCCTGATCGGGCAGCCAAATGTGGGTAAATCCAGTTTGCTTAACCAGCTTGCGGGCGAGGAAGTGGCAATCGTCACCCCCGTGGCGGGAACCACCCGTGATGCGATCCGTCAGCACATCGAAATCGAGGGGGTTGCCCTGCATTTCATCGACACTGCAGGGCTGCGCGACACCGATGATGAAGTAGAGGAAATCGGCATTGCCCGCACTTGGAGCGCGATTCAGCAAGCCAACGTGGCCTTGCTCTTGATCGATGCGGCGCAAGGAATCGTGCCGGCCGACTTGGAAATTATTGCCAAATTGCCGGCAGGCCTGCCGCTGCTTCGTGTATTCAACAAGGTCGACCTTCTCGGTGAAGAGCCCAGGGTGGATGCTTCTGGCGGCGTTGCGGATATTTATCTCTCAGCCAAGACTGGCGCTGGAATCGAACTGCTGCACGAGCATCTTCTGCGCGTCGTCGGCTGGCAGACCGGGGGCGAGGGTGTATTTATGGCGCGCGAACGCCATTTGAGCGCGTTGCGTGTAGCCAAGGAGCGATTGTCTCTTGCGGCTGCGTGTAAGGGCCGAGTTGAGTTTTTTGCTGAGGAGCTCAGATTGGCCCAGAACGCGCTTTCCAGTATAACGGGTGAGTTTACATCGGATGATTTGCTGGGCGAGATATTTTCCCGTTTCTGCATCGGAAAATAGCGTTTCACGTGAAACAATAGCCATTTTGGGTTATGATTCGCACTCATTTCGTACACCCGGTTGACCATGCTTTATCCCTCCCAATTTGATGTCATCGTGATCGGCGGCGGCCATGCCGGAACGGAAGCCGCGCTGGCCAGTGCCCGAATAGGCCTGAAAACGCTGTTGTTGACGCATAACATCGAAACTCTCGGTCAGATGTCGTGCAACCCCTCGATCGGCGGTATCGGCAAGGGCCATCTGGTGAAAGAGGTCGATGCCTTGGGTGGGGCCATGGCCGCGGCGACAGATGAAGCAGGAATCCAGTTTCGCATCCTCAATTCCAGCAAGGGTCCAGCAGTACGAGCAACGCGCGCGCAGGCAGACCGCGTTCTTTATCGGCAGGCGATCCGGGGTCGACTGGAGAATCAACCCAATCTGTGGTTGTTCCAGCAGGCGGTGGATGATTTGATTCTTGAGCGTGACCGTGTAGTGGGCGTGGTTACCCAGCTGGGTTTGCGCTTTCAGGCCAAGGCCGTGGTGTTGACGGCAGGCACGTTCCTGGCGGGCCTGGTCCATGTTGGACAATCGAATTACCAGGCCGGGCGCGCTGGGGATCCTCCCTCGATCACCTTGGCGCAACGACTGCGCGAGATTCAATTGCCAGTGAAGCGTTTCAAGACGGGTACTCCGCCGCGTATAGACGGCCGCAGTCTTGATTATTCAGTGATGGTGGAGCAGCCTGGCGATGACCCGGCGCCAGCATTTTCCTTTCTTGGTTCTTCCGCACAGCATCCGCGCCAATTGCCGTGCTGGATTACTCAGACCAATCTGCACACACATGACATCATCCGTGGCGGGCTGGACCGCTCGCCGCTTTACACGGGCGTGATCGAGGGAGTGGGGCCACGCTATTGTCCGTCTATCGAGGACAAGATCATGCGTTTTTCTGGCAAGGACTCACACCAGATTTTCGTTGAGCCGGAGGGGTTGAATACCCACGAAATCTATCCCAATGGGATATCCACCAGCCTGCCTTTCGATGTGCAGGTAGAACTGGTGCGGTCGATACAGGGCTTTGAAAATGCACATATTACTCGGCCAGGATACGCAATCGAGTATGATTTTTTCGACCCGCTCGGGCTGAAACACTCATTGGAAACCAAGGGAATTCAAGGACTGTTCTTCGCCGGCCAGATCAATGGCACCACCGGCTATGAAGAAGCCGCAGCGCAGGGGATCCTGGCGGGCATTAATGCCGGGTTATTGGCACAGGGTAAAGAAGCCTGGTATCCAAGCCGGGATCAGGCCTATCTCGGGGTGATGGTGGATGACCTGATTACCCGTGGCGTGGTTGAGCCTTATCGCATGTTTACCAGCCGTGCCGAATACCGGTTGATGTTGCGCGAAGACAATGCCGACCTGCGATTGACCGAAGCGGGGCGGATGCTGGGTGTGGTCGATGATGTGCGGTGGCAGAATTTCGTGGAAAAGAGGGAGGCTATCGCGCGCGAACAGGAACGCCTGAAAAGCGTCTGGGTGAACCCGAAGTTGTTGCCCCAGGACGATGCGGAAAGGGTGCTGGGCAAGGGTATCGAGCGTGAATATTCATTATTGGACTTGCTGCGCCGGCCGGATGTCAGCTACCGTGACTTGCTGACGTTGCCAGGCGCCGGTGTGGGGGTCGAGGACTCTAAGGTGGCCGAACAGGTTGAGATCCAGGCCAAGTACCAGGGTTACATCGCGCGTCAGCAGGAGGAGGTTGCCCGTCACCAGCATTATGAAGCCATGGTCCTGCCTCTGAGTCTAGATTACCGCGAGGTGCATGGACTATCCATAGAAGTGCAGCAGAAGCTTAACCAGCACAAGCCAGAAACGCTGGGGCAGGCCGGGCGTATTTCCGGGGTGACACCCGCTGCGATTTCGGTACTGCTGGTTTACTTAAAACGCGGCCAGAGCATTAGTGACGACAAGAAAAGCGCATGAGTCTGGAAGAAAAATTAGCCGGTGGCCTGGTGGAAATGGGTCTTGATTTAGAACCGGCGACGCGATCGCGCTTGCTGAATTATGTCGCGCTCATGCAGAAATGGAACAAGGTTTATAACCTGACGGCCGTGCGTGACCCGGATAAAATGGTAACTCAGCATTTGCTCGATAGTCTGGCGGTTTTGCCACACATCGTCGGGCGCCGAGTCATCGACGTCGGGACTGGGCCCGGTCTGCCGGGAATCCCGCTGGCGCTGGCGAATCCAGCGCTGGAAGTTACCCTGCTGGACAGCAACCATAAGAAAACCAGTTTTCTACGGCAGGCCTGTCTGGAGTTAGGCCTGAATAATACCACGGTAGTCTGCGAACGGGTTGAGTCCTGGCGGCCGGAAGAAAAATACGATGTGGTGATTTCCAGGGCATTTTCCGATTTGGCCGAGTTCGCCAGCCTGGCGCTGCATTTATGTGGTGATTCGGGGCTAATGCTGGCAATGAAGGGGGTTTACCCCCATGAAGAGTTGACTCGATTGCCGGCTACGGTTGTATTGCAGGGCGTAGAGCCGCTCAAGGTGCCGGGCCTGGATGCTGAACGGCATCTGGTATTGCTGCGACCGATCAAAATGGAAGCAATGGGTTAGGGTGAGGTGATGGCAAAAGTACTCGCAATTACAAATCAAAAAGGCGGGGTGGGGAAAACCACCACCACGGTCAATCTTGCGGCCAGCCTGGCGGCAACCAAGCGCCGTGTGCTGCTGATCGACCTCGACCCGCAAGGCAACGCCACTATGGGTTGCGGTGTCGACAAAATGGCCCTGACGCAGACGGTATACCATGTGCTGCTGGAGGAAAAGAGCATCGCGGAGGTGCGCGTCACCAACACCTGCGGCAAGTTTGACCTGATCCCTGCCAACCGCGAATTGGCAGGTGCGGAGGTCGAACTGGTGGATTTGCCACACCGGGAAAAGCGTCTCAAGAACGCCCTAGCGAACATTGAGGCAGATTATGATTTTGTGCTGATCGACTGCCCCCCGGCACTCAACCTGCTTACAGTGAACGGTCTTTGTGCTGCGCATGCGGTGATGATCCCGATGCAGTGCGAATATTACGCCCTGGAGGGATTGAGCGATCTGGTGCAGACCATCAAGCGGGTACGTGCCAGCCTTAACCCACAACTGGAAATCGAGGGGCTGCTGCGGACCATGTTCGATCCGCGCAATACCTTGGCGCAGCAGGTTTCGGAGCAGCTGCAACGACATTTCGGCGATAAGGTATACCGTACTGTGATTCCGCGTAATGTGCGGCTGGCGGAAGCGCCCAGCTATGGTGTGCCGGTGTTGTATCACGACAAAACATCGAAAGGCGCGCAGGCGTATTTGGCGCTGGCTGGCGAACTGGTAAGAAAGTGAGAGGGAAATGGTAAAAATGAAGGGATTGGGGCGCGGTCTTGACGCGCTGTTGGCTGGCGACAGCGAAGAAAATAATAAAGATACGCTACAAAACCTGAAGCTGGATCAGCTCCAGCCCGGAAAATATCAGCCGCGTACCCATATGGATCAGGAATCACTGGCTGAGTTGGCCGAGTCCATCAAATCCCAGGGGATCATGCAGCCGATACTGGCAAGAGCGCTGATTGCGGGTAACTATGAAATCATTGCCGGCGAGCGGCGCTGGCGCGCAGCCCGCCTCGCAGGGTTGGCAGATGTGCCGGTGCTGGTGCGGGTAGTGGCGGATGAGGCGGCATTGGCAATGTCGCTGATCGAGAATATTCAGCGTGAGAACCTCAATCCGCTGGAGGAGGCTACGGGAATCCAGCGCCTGATTAACGAGTTTGATATGACCCACCAGCTCGCCGCTGAAGCGGTAGGGCGATCGCGTAGCGCGGTAAGCAATCTGCTGCGCCTGCTCAATCTGGCAGCGCCAGTGCAGGAGCTGCTGATGCATAATCAACTCGACATGGGGCATGCCAGAGCGTTACTAAGTCTGCCTAATGTGGGACAAATTACGGTGGCCAATGAGATTGTGGGCAAAGGCTTGTCAGTGCGCGAAGCGGAAAGGCTGGTTCAGCGTCAGCAACAACCGGCGGACTCGAAGCCCAAGGCCAAGCCGGACCGGGATATTTTAAGGCTACAGGAAGACTTGGCGGAAAAACTGGGCGCCATAGTAACGCTAAAAACACAAAATAAGGGCCGGGGCAAACTGATCATTAATTACGATAGCTTGGAGCAACTGGACGATATTATTGGCCGACTGAGCGAAAGGTGATGTGTAGAAATTCTTATGGGCATATAAGAATATAATTATTTGCCTATGTATTAAATTGCCTGTAATCTGATGTTTAGGTCCTAAATGAAATGCCCGGCTGAGCGAGCATTCTGCAATGCCCTTAAATTGACGAGCGGGTCAAGGAGGGATTAAAATCGCGTCTCTTTAATTTCTGACTGCGATTGGCAAATGGGCGTAGCTTACGGAGCGGTCGGTGTGCAGGCTGTTACGGTAATACTTGGCGCATCGTTGTTGTTAATCTGGCAGGGAAGAAGTGTTGCTGTTGCGGCATTTTTTGGTGGCGCGGTAGCTGTGGCGAATGCGCTGTTTTTGATCTGGTGCATGCGTGCCGGTGCGCAGCGGCCAGTGCAGGAAGCGCGTCAGGAACTGGCTTGGCTGGTACGCTTCAGCATGGAACGTTTTTTGATGGTCGCGCTGCTGATAGTGGCGGGATTGGGATGGTTGAAGCTGATGCCGGTGCCTTTGCTGATCGGTTTTGTTCTGGGGCAGATGACCCTGGTATTTTCGACAATATTCAGTGGAATAGAGAAACAATAAATGTCTGCAGAAACACTCACATCTTCAGAATATATCAGGCACCACTTGCAGAATCTGACTTTTGGCAAGCTGTCAGATGGTTCCTTGGGTATTGCGCGAAGTGCAGAGCAGGCTAAGGAAATGGGGTTCTGGGCCATAAACCTGGATACCATGTTTTTTTCCTTTGTCCTTGGCGCACTATTCTTGTTCTTTTTTTCGCGTGCAGCTCAAAAAGCTTCGGCGGGAGTGCCTAATGGACTGCAGAATTTCGTAGAATGGATCATTGAATTCATTGATACCAGCGTGCGGGGTTCGTTTACCGCAAGAAATAACATGGTGGCGCCTCTCGCCCTGACAATTTTCGCCTGGATCCTGTTAATGAATCTGATGGATCTGCTGCCCATTGATTATCTGCCCTTAATCGCCCATGCGGCCGGTATTCCATTCCTAAAAATTGTTCCCACGACCGATCCCAATGCCACCTTCGGCATGTCTATCGGGGTATTTGTGCTGGTAGTGTATTACAGCATCAAGATGAAGGGCCTGGGCGGATTTGTGGGCGAATTAACGCTGCAACCCTTCGGTAAATATGGTTTGCCTGCCAACATCTTCCTGGAGGGCGTGAACCTGATTGCCAAGCCGATCTCTCTGGCTCTGCGGTTGTTTGGCAACATGTACGCGGGTGAAATGATCTTCATCCTGATCGCGCTCATGGGCGCCTCCTGGGCGAGCGTCACCTTTGGCAGCACGCTGCTGTTCGGTTCGCAGATCGTGCTATCTCTGGGATGGGCAATTTTCCACATTCTGATCGTGACGCTACAAGCGTTCATTTTCATGACGCTGACCGTGGTTTACCTAGATATGGCTCATCAGGAACACCATTAAGTTATTCGAACCCCTTATTTTTTAAATTAACCAGGAGATACACAATGGAACATGCACTGCTTTTCATCGCTGGCGCGATCATGATGGGTCTGGGCGCACTGGGTGCGGCAGTCGGTATCGGTATTTTGGGTGGGCGCTTCCTTGAAGGCGCTGCTCGTCAGCCCGAGCTGATTCCGATGTTGCGTACCCAGTTCTTCGTGGTCATGGGTCTGGTTGATGCGGTGCCGATGATTGCGGTTGGTATCGCCATGTACGTCCTGTTTGCGGTTGCAGGCTAAGGCGGATAGTCATTCTTAATACAAGAAAGGTTCATGCATGAATATCAATGCAACCCTTCTCGGGCAAACGATCATGTTCATCATGTTCGTCTGGTTCTGCATGAGGTTCGTCTGGCCGCCCATTATGCAGGTGTTGACCGCTCGTAAGCAGGTGATCGCTGATGGATTGGCCGCCGGTGAACGCGGAAAGCACGAACTGGAGTTGGCCTCCCGTCGTGCTACTGAGGGCATGCATGAGGCCAAGCAGAAAGCGGCTGATGTGATCGCCCTGGCAGAGAAGCGCGCAACCCAGATCATCGAGGAAGCCAAAGAGCATGCCAAGGAAGAAGGCGACCGCCTCGTTGCTGGAGCCAAGGCGGAAATTGAGCAGGAAGTTCATCGGGCCAAGGAAAGTTTGCGCCAGCAGGTAGCCGATCTGGCGATAGCCGGTGCGGAGAAAATCCTTCGTCGCGAAATAGATGCCAAGGTTCACGCCGAGCTCCTGGCGTCAATCAAGAGCGAGCTATAGAGACATCATGGCAGAAGTCACTACCATAGCCAGACCCTATGCTGAAGCGGTTTACCGCATCGCCGAGCAGGGTGGCACACTCGACAAGTGGTCGCAGATGCTGGAGTTTGCGTCAACGGTTGTTAGCGACCCGCAGATGCAGGCGCTGATCGGCAACCCCCGGCTGACGGCGGAACAGCAGAGAAACGTGTTTCTCTCCGTGTGCGAAAAGAGTCTCGATGCACAAGGCGTAAACATGGTGCAACTGCTGCTGGAGAATGGACGGCTTACTTTGCTGCCGGTGATCCGCGAGCAGTTCGAGCTGCTTCGGGCACTGCACGGCGGCGTCATGGACACCGAGATTTTCAGTGCCTATCCCCTGAGCAACGCAGAGAAAGAAGATTTAGTGCGTCGTCTGGAAGCCAAATACAAGCGCAAAGTTGAGGCGACCGTAACCCTGGACCCCGAACTTATCGGCGGCATCAGAATCGTGGCGGGAGACGTCGTAATTGACGCGTCGGTGCGCGGCCAATTACAAAACATGGCGTTTACGCTCAATAGTTAGGAGAGATCATGCAGTTGAATCCTTCAGAGATCAGTGAGCTGATCAAGAGCAAAATCGAAAACCTGGCCACCACGGCCGAGGCGCGTAATCAGGGCACGGTAGTGTCGGTTACCGACGGTATCGTCCGGGTTCATGGCCTGAGTGACGCAATGCAGGGCGAAATGCTGGAGTTTCCCGGCAACACCTTCGGTCTGGCTCTCAACCTTGAGCGCGACTCGGTCGGCGCCGTGGTATTGGGCGAATACGAGCACATTACAGAAGGCGACACCGTCAAGTGTACCGGCCGCATCCTGGAGGTGCCGGTCGGCGAAGCGCTGATGGGCCGCGTGGTGAACTCATTGGGTCAGCCGATCGACGGCAAGGGGCCGATCCACACCACCGAAAAATCCCCAATTGAAAAGATTGCTCCCGGTGTTATCGCTCGCCAGTCTGTGTCCCAACCAGTACAAACTGGCCTCAAGTCGATCGACGCCATGGTACCGATTGGCCGCGGCCAGCGTGAACTGATTATTGGCGATCGTCAAACCGGCAAAACCGCCGTGGCTGTGGATGCTATCATCAACCAGAAGGGCACCGGGGTAATCTGCATCTACGTGGCTATCGGCCAGAAAGCGTCGAGTATTATCAACGTGGTGCGCAAGCTGGAAGAACACGGAGCCATGGGCCACACCATCGTAGTGGCCGCAACCGCCTCCGACTCGGCGGCAATGCAGTACATCGCACCCTATTCAGGTTGCTCGATGGGCGAATATTTCCGCGACCGTGGTCAGGACGCTCTGATCATTTATGACGACCTCACCAAGCAGGCTTGGGCCTATCGCCAGATTTCCCTGTTGCTGCGGCGTCCCCCTGGTCGCGAGGCTTACCCGGGTGATGTGTTCTACTTGCACTCCCGTCTGCTCGAGCGCGCTGCGCGCATCAACGCGGAAGACGTGGAAAAGCGTTCCGGGGTAAAAGGCAAGACCGGCTCACTCACCGCGCTGCCGATCATCGAAACTCAGGCCGGCGACGTCTCGGCGTTCGTTCCGACCAACGTGATTTCTATTACCGACGGTCAGATTTTCCTGGAAACCGATTTGTTCAACGCCGGCATTCGTCCCGCAATCAACGCCGGTCTTTCCGTGTCCCGCGTCGGTGGTGCGGCGCAGACCAAGGTGATCAAGAAGCTGGGCGGCGGAATTCGTATGGCGCTGGCGCAGTACCGCGAGCTTGCCGCTTTCGCCCAGTTTGCCTCCGATCTTGACGAGGCAACCCGCAAGCAGCTGGAACGCGGAAAAATGGTTACCGAGCTGATGAAGCAGGCCCAGTTCGCTCCGATGACCGTGGCGGACACGGCGCTCACTTTGTTTGCCGTGAACAAGGGTTATCTTGACGATGTCGACGTGAAAAAAGCGCTGGCCTTTGAGGCTGCTTTGCACGCTTTCATCAAGAGCAAGTACGGCGCGTTGCGAGACAAGATCGAAGAAACCAAGGAAATGGACGCTGAAGCAGAAAAAGCATTGAGCGCGGCGATCGATGATTTCAAAGCCAGTGCCGTTTATTGAGCGCAGACGAATTCACAGCGGAGTTGACTGATGGCTGGCGGTAAAGAAATTCGGACCAAGATCAAGAGCGTCCAGAATACCCAGAAGATAACCCGAGCCATGGAAATGGTTGCGGCCTCCAAAATGCGCAAGGCGCAGGATCGGATGCGTGCGGCCAGGCCCTATGCGGAGAAAATTCGTAATGTAGCGGCACACTTGAGCCATGCCAACCCGGAATACAAACATCCTTTTCTGGTAAAGCGTGAGAACCCGAGCCGCATCGGGGTGATCGTGGTGACCTCTGATAAGGGGTTGTGCGGCGGCCTGAACACCAACGTCCTGCGCATGACCCTAGCCAGGATGAAGGAATGGGAAGGCGGCAAGCATGGCGTTGAGGTTTGCGCCATAGGCAACAAGGCTCTTGGTTTCATGCAGCGCATTGGCGCCAGTGTTCTGTCACAGGCGACGCACCTGGGCGATACGCCGCACATGGAAAAGCTGATCGGGCCGGTTAAGTTGATGCTGGATGCCTATAATGATGGCCGCATCGACGCGTTGCATATCTGTTTCACCCGCTTCGTCAATACCATGAAGCAGGAGCCGGTGATGGAGCAGCTTCTGCCCATTAGTGGTGAAGCGTTGGGAAGCGCAAGCGGCCATTGGGATTATATTTATGAGCCAGATGCAAAGCAGGTCATTGACGAGCTGCTGGTGCGGTATATCGAGACCCTGATTTATCAGTCAGTGGCTGAAAATATTGCCTCCGAGCAAAGCTCACGGATGGTGGCGATGAAGGCGGCCTCGGATAATGCCGGGAACGTGATAGACGAACTCAAGCTGATTTATAACAAAACTCGTCAGGCAGCCATCACCAAGGAACTATCCGAGATCGTCGCGGGCGCCGCAGCGGTTTAATCGAATGAATTGTATTTATTAAGGAAGTGATGATGAGCCAAGGTAAAATCGTGCAGATTATCGGTGCGGTGGTTGACGTAGAGTTCCCGCGCGAATCTCTGCCCAAAGTTTACGATGCGCTGAAGCTGCCTGATGTGGGCCTGACACTGGAAGTGCAGCAGCAACTGGGCGATGGCGTGGTGAGAACTATTGCAATGGGCACAACGGACGGTTTACGCCGCGGTATGGAAGTAACCAATACCGGTGCGCCTATTTCCGTACCGGTGGGTACCAAGACCCTAGGCCGTATCATGGACGTATTGGGTAACCCGATCGACGAGTTGGGCCCGATTGGTAATGAACATAGCTGGGCAATTCATCGCAAGGCCCCCGCCTTTGATGAGCTGTCACCCTCGACCGAGCTGCTCGAAACCGGTATCAAGGTGATCGACCTGATTTGCCCGTTCGCCAAAGGCGGCAAGGTTGGTCTGTTTGGCGGCGCTGGCGTGGGCAAGACCGTGAACATGATGGAGCTGATTCGCAACATCGCGGTCGAGCACAGCGGTTATTCGGTTTTCGCTGGTGTCGGCGAGCGCACCCGCGAGGGCAACGACTTCTATCATGAAATGAAAGAAGGCGGTGTGCTGGATAAAGTGTCACTGGTCTACGGCCAGATGAACGAACCGCCTGGCAACCGTCTGCGCGTAGCCTTGACCGGCCTCACCATGGCGGAATTCTTCCGCGACGAAGGCCGCGATGTGCTGCTGTTCGTGGACAATATTTACCGCTTTACGCTGGCCGGCACGGAAGTGTCCGCGCTGCTGGGCCGTATGCCTTCCGCGGTGGGCTACCAGCCCACCCTGGCGGAGGAAATGGGCCGCTTGCAGGAGCGCATTACCTCGACCAAGAAAGGTTCAATTACTTCTATCCAGGCCGTATATGTGCCTGCGGATGATTTGACCGATCCGTCTCCGGCCACCACCTTTGCCCACCTGGACGCAACCGTGGTGTTGTCGCGGCAAGTGGCGGAACTGGGCATCTATCCAGCGGTCGACCCTCTCGATTCCACCTCCCGCCAGCTCGATCCGCTGGTGGTGGGTGAGGAGCATTACAACGTTGCCCGTGGCGTGCAGTCGACGCTGCAGCGCTACAAAGAGTTGCGTGACATCATTGCGATTCTGGGCATGGATGAGCTTGCTCCGGAAGACAAGCTGGCGGTATCTCGTGCACGTAAAATTCAGCGCTTCCTGTCCCAGCCGTTCTTCGTTGCCGAGGTGTTTACCGGCTCCCCCGGCAAGTTTGTGTCACTCAAGGATACGCTCGCGGGCTTCAAGGGCATCGTCAACGGTGATTACGATCATTTGCCGGAACAGGCCTTCTACATGGTTGGCACCATCGACGAAGTCGTGGAAAAAGCAAAAACCATTTAAGGCAAATCAACCATGGCAATGACAATGCATGTGGACGTGGTCAGTGCGGAACGTTCGCTTTTCTCCGGAGTGGTAGAATTCCTCGTTGCTCCGGCGGCAATGGGAGAAGTGGGTATTTACCCACGTCACGCGCCGATGATTACCAAAATCAAGGCGGGCTCGGTTCGTCTCAAGTTGCCTGACCGCGACGAAGAAGAACTGATCTACGTTTCCGGTGGCTTGCTCGAGGTTCAACCCTCGGTGGTGACCATACTTGCTGACACCGCGGTCCGGGGCAGAGATCTGGATGAGGTGAAGGCAATGGAAGCCAAGCAACGAGCTGAGGAGGCCATGCGTGATCGCACGGCGTCGATCGATTACGCTCAGGCCCAAGCCGAGTTGGCCCAGGCCATTGCCCAGTTACATGCGATTCAACGACTGCGCAAGCAGAGGTAATGCTTGTGCGAGTGGGTCGGTAGTGTTGAAATGGCAGCCTTCTAGGGCTGCCATTTTTTTTATAGGCAAAACAAACTCATGATATCCAAACTTAACATCGTTATATTGGCGGCTGGAAAAGGTTCGCGCATGCACTCAGCCCGCCCGAAGGTTCTGCACCCGCTTGCAGGCCGTCCTCTACTCGGGCATGTTATCAATGCCGCGCGAGAACTTGACCCGGCAAAATTGCTGGTGGTTTATGGGCATGGTGGTGAGGCCGTGCCGCAGACATTCGCTGACAGCGACATCACCTGGGTCAATCAGGTGCAGCAACTTGGAACCGGACATGCCTTACAGCAGGCGGCGGCAGAGTTGGATGATGACGGGGTGACCCTGATTCTGTATGGTGACGTGCCGCTGATCTCCGTCAGTACTCTACGTAACCTGCTTGACTCAATGAATGGAGATTCGGTTGGCTTGCTGACGGTACCGTTACCGGACCCGGAGGGGTACGGCCGAATCCTGCGCGATGCGCAAGGCCAGGTGAAATCCATTGTAGAGCACAAAGATGCGAATGAGGCGGAGCGCGCCATACATGAAGTGAATACGGGCATCATGGCACTACCCAATGCTCAGATGAAAAAATGGCTTAGTGCTTTGCGCAACGACAATGCCCAGGGAGAGTACTATTTAACTGACGTTATCGCCATGGCCGTGGTTGATGGCGTGAGAGTGAATGCTCGCCACCCTGGCCACCACTGGGAGGTGATAGGGGTAAACAGCGCCGCTCAGTTGGCGCATCTGGAACGTCTGCACCAGCATGAAGTTGCCACCAGGCTGATGGAGCGAGGCGTAAGGTTGATGGATCCAAAGCGCATCGACGTGCGTGGCGAATTGGTCTGTGGCCGAGATGTCAGCATCGACGTCAACTGCGTTTTTGAAGGCAAGGTGGTTTTGGGCGATAATGTCACCGTTGCCGCCAACTGCGTACTGCGTGATGTCAGTGTCGGAGAGGGGACCCAGATTGCGCCATTCAGCCTGATTGAAGAGGCGCAAATCGGTGACAATGGACGTATCGGACCGTTTGCCCGTATCCGTCCTGGTACCGTACTGGCAGAAGAAGTGCACATCGGCAACTTCGTTGAGTTGAAGAACAGCCAGGTTGACCGTGGCAGCAAGATCAACCACCTGAGTTACATAGGCGATACCACGGTAGGGAAAAACGTGAATATCGGCGCCGGTACTATTACCTGCAACTACGATGGCGCCTACAAGCACCGGACGGTTATCGAGGACGACGCGTTTATCGGTTCGGACACCCAACTGGTAGCCCCGGTCACCGTAGGCAAGGGTGCGACCATCGGCGCGGGAACGACGATCACCAGAGATGCGCCGGCGGAGCAACTTACTCTGTCGCGAGCAAAGCAGGTTACAATCCCAGGCTGGAAACGGCCTCAAAAAAACAAACCTTCTCCCTGACGGAGTCTAGATATGTGTGGAATCATCGGAGCGGTCGCACAGCGCAATGTTGTGCCTATCCTGCTGGAAGGCTTGAGGCGGCTGGAATATCGCGGCTACGATTCGGCGGGTCTGGCCGTGGTGATCGATGGCGGGCTCACTCGGGTGAGGAAGCCCGGCCGCGTAGCTGAGCTGGAAGCGGAAATCAAAACCCAGAAAACACATGGCAGCCTGGGCATTGCCCATACTCGCTGGGCGACTCATGGCATACCCAGCGAACGCAATGCCCACCCCCATGTCAGTGAGGAATCACTTGCCGTGGTGCACAATGGCATTATCGAAAACCACGAAGCGTTGCGCCAGCGGTTAAGCGAAATCGGTTACCAATTCACTTCCGATACCGACACCGAAGTCATCGTCCATTTGATTCATTTTCATTTCCATCAGGAAAAAGACCTGTTCCAGGCTACCCGCAAGGCTGTCACCGAACTCAAGGGTACGTACGCGATAGGTGTGATCTGTGCCGCTGAGCCAAATCGACTGGTGTGCGCGCGCGAGGGCAGTCCGCTGTTGATCGGTGTCGGCATCGAGGAGCACTTCATCGCTTCCGATGTTTCGGCATTACTCCCGGTTACGCAAAAAGTGGTTTACCTGGAAGAGGGTGACGTGGCGGATATCGGCCTGCTCGACTTCAGGATTGTTGACCGCAATGGCGAGCCAGTATCCAGGCCGGTACAAATCAGCGAACTCAGCGCGGACCGGGCGGAGCTGGGCGGTTACCGGCACTACATGCAAAAAGAAATTTTCGAGCAGCCTCGCGCTTTGGCCGAAACCCTGGAAGAGGCGCTGAGCCATGGTGACCTCAACCCGACAATATTTGGTGATCACGCGAGCAAAGTGCTCAGCGTAATCGACAGTGTAACCATCATTGCTTGCGGTACCAGTTATCACGCCGCAATGGTGGCACGCTACTGGATTGAGAGTGTTGCGGGAATTCCATGCAACGCTGAAGTGGCGAGCGAATACCGCTACCGTGACAGTGTGCCCAATCCCAATGCGCTAATCGTGACCATTTCCCAGTCGGGCGAAACGGCGGACACCCTGGCAGCGCTAAAGCATGCCAAATCCCTCGGCCATGTACATAGCCTGTCTATTTGTAATGCCCCTGAAAGCGCTCTGGTACGCGAATCAGGTCTACGCTTTCTGACTCGTGCTGGCCCTGAAATTGGTGTTGCCTCTACCAAAGCTTTCACCACCCAACTGACCGCATTGCTTTTGCTGGCACTGGTGTTGGGCAAGCTGCGCGGCCGCATCAGCGCCGCGCAGGAAACAGCGCACCTCGATGCGCTGCGCCACTTGCCTGCGATGGTCAACCAAGTGCTGCTGCTCGAGCCGCAGATCGAGCTTTGGGCGGAGCGCATGGCATTCAAGCAGCATGCCCTGTTTCTTGGGCGTGGATTGCATTATCCGATCGCCATGGAAGGCGCGCTAAAGCTGAAGGAAATCTCCTACATCCATGCTGAAGCCTATCCTGCAGGCGAACTGAAGCATGGCCCGCTGGCACTTGTCGACAGCGACATGCCGGTTGTCGCGATCGCACCCAACGATGCCTTGCTGGAAAAACTGAAATCCAACCTGCAGGAGGTCCGCGCTCGCGGCGGCGAGCTGTACGTGCTTGCTGATCAGGATAGCCAGATGCAAGCACAGGAAGGCGTCCACCTGATCAAACTGCCGGAGCATGCCGGACTGCTGAGCCCGATTTTGCACACGGTGCCGCTACAGTTGCTGGCCTATCATGCCGCCTTGCAAAAAGGAACCGACGTGGACAAGCCAAGAAATCTGGCAAAATCCGTCACAGTGGAATAGTGAGGGCAAAAATATGGCGGTGATAGCGGTCTTCAACCAGAAAGGCGGAGTGGGTAAAACCACTACCACCCTGAATCTGGCGGCCGCCTTGGCGCACTTGGAAAAGCGGCCGATCGTGATTGATCTCGACCCTCAGGCGCATCTGACACTTTCATGCGGAGTCCGCGCAGAAAACCGGGATGAGACTGTCGCGGCGTTTTACCGCGATGAGACTCCGTTGGCTAGCCTGGTGCGTGAGGTCGCTGACGGAATGCGGCTGATTCCAGGCCATCTGGAGTTGTCGAAAATCGATGCGCTATACGGAAAAAGCACCAGCATTGCATCGCGCCTGCGCGAGGGCCTGCAGGAAAGCCTGGCATGGGAGGACAGTCCGATTTTGATCGACTGCTGCCCGATGCTAGGCGTGTTGTCTTTGAATGCGATTTTTGCTGCAGACCGGGTGCTGATCCCGGTGTCAGCCGATTATCTTTCCATGCAGGGGGTAGAGCGGCTGGATGCCGCATTAAACGTTCTGGAGAGAGGTCTGAAGCGCAAAATCGAACGCAAGGTGGTGGTGACCCGTTTCGATTCTCGCAGAAAGTTTTCCCGTCACGTTTATGAACAGTTGAGGGAGCGCTACGGCGACGTCTTGTGCGAAACCCGCATCGCGGAAAACGTCAGCTTGGCGGAAAGCCCGGAGCATGGCAAGAGCGTGTTTGGTTTCGCCCCCCACAGCCAGGGGGCAAAAGACTATTTTGCGTTGACAGCAGAATTGCTTGAAAAAGGTTTTATTCAGTAGCGAGATGCGGCCTATTCTGGAATTTCCGGGTAAACGTCGTCAAGCCGGTCTAGCAAGGCATTGACGTTTTCTTCATCGATCGCTTCGGCGACATTGTAAAGTAGCTGGATTTCCCCCCCCACATCCAGGTTTTCTTCACGCAAGGCTCTTTGCAGGCGGTCTGCAGTCAGTCTGGCGTTTTCCAATGCGGTTTCCGGCAGAATCGCCAGGAATTGACCATCCTTGTAGTTTCCTACGACATCCATCACGCGTAGGTGAACTCGCAGCATGTCCGCAATCTGATGGAGTTGCTCCCGACCGGCATTCGGAAATTTAAGCAGGAGCAAGCTGAATTTTTGCTGGTAGCGCTTCATCCGGGAAATCTCTTCCTCGATGCGGCGCGACATGGAAAGACGGGTATACAGGCCGGTTTGTGGGTTGAAGAATGCCTGGTCGGGCGTGGATTCAAGTGGCGTGAAGGCAGGGCGGCGAAACAGGACCAGCACGCAGATTTTCCCATCGATTTGACGACAGGCTGCTTGCGCCTCAAAGGCGGTGCTATCGTGTTCGCCATTCAAAGGAATAACGAGCTGCCGCGCGCTGGATAGAGCGGCCAGTAGTTCTTCCCTTTTTTCGGCCAGATCCGGGTAAACGGAGGTTAGCTGTAAGCCTATGCAGTGAGGGGAGATGCCAAATTCGCTGATTCGGCCACTCAGAAAAACGACGTTGAGCTGGGAATCAGCCAACAGATACGCCACTTCGTCCAGCTCGGTCAACGCAGCAAGCACAGGAACCTGGTGGGATGGCGGAATATTCAACATAAGGCTTTCTCGTGAGACAGGCAGGAAACCATTATAACAACAGCCCGGGGCTGGGGCAGTCTACGCTGCGCCAGACTTTCTGCTGATGCCATGTTTCAGGGCAAAGGTGGCGACCTGCACGCGGTTGTCGAGTCCGAGCTTTTCCAGGATGCTACCCAAGTGGTTGCGTACGGTGTTGTCCGAAAGGCCCAGTTCGTCGCCTATGGCCTTGTTGCTCTTGCCGTGCGCAACCAGGCCGACGATTTCCAGTTCGCGGGTTGAAAGCTTGCTGCTCGCATCCGATGTCAGCTTACCCTGCATGGTTTCATCCATGACGGGAGAATGAGGTAACCCAGAACCTCGTGCGACAGTAGATATCGCCTGAAGAATCTGAGCCGGTTCGCTGGTTTTGGATACGTAGCCGTCAACACCACACTCTATGGCCTCCCGGATTTCGTGGGCTTCATCCGCAACGGTCAGCATGATTACCTTGATGCCGAATCGCTTCAGTTCGGGAACAAGAGTCAGGCCGTCTTCGTCACGCAAGTTACGATCCAGCAAGGCAACTTCCGCACGCCCGCCGTTCCGCAACCAGTCGAGGACGCCGCCTATTTCGGCAAACTGCCCGGCAACAGTGATTCCTGCTTCACGGGCCTCGAGCAGGTGCGACAACCCTTTGCGAAACAGCGGGTGGTCGTCGATCAGAATGACGGAGATGCTCATGGCAGGCAGGTTAGACATTCCCCTATTTGCCGGCGCGCTCCTGCCGCGCCTGCTTGATCAACTGGTCGAGTGCCGACATCAAGCCGGCATGGCTGCCGGTGTTCGATACGGATGTGCGATATTTACCATCCACGATAACCGTGGGAACACCACTAATCCCATAGGCTTGAGTAAGCTGCTTGGCACGCAACGCCTTGCTCTGGGTTGAGAAGGAAGAATAGTTATCGATAAAGCTTTTTCGGGGGATGCCCTGTTTTTCAACCCAGTCAAAGATTGCGTTGTCGTCATTGAAGCGAATGTGACTGACGTGAATGGCATTGAAAAATTCG
This sequence comes from Sulfuricella sp. T08, assembly GCF_000971475.1. Lineage (GTDB taxonomy): Bacteria > Pseudomonadota > Gammaproteobacteria > Burkholderiales > Sulfuricellaceae > Sulfuricella. The sequence goes on along the minus strand of NZ_DF967522.1, from coordinate 255,862 downwards.
CCATGCAGCTTTTCGGTCAGGCCCATGGCTTCGAAGGTATAAAACACCTTGGCTAGAGGTGTCCAGTCGGCACGGAAAATTGCCGGCAAGCGGCGGAACTCGACATCCTTGGGGAGCTGTTTCGACCATTTGCTGATATCCGGATCGAGGTCGAAACAATGTGAGCAGGCGTAGGAAAAGATTTCCAGAACCTCAATTTTCTTCCCTGTTTCCACGGCCTGGGGTGGGGAAACCAGTTCATATTCCTTGCCGGGACGGAGATCTGCTGTTGCATTGAGCCCGACCAGGGCCAAAGCAACAGCTAGGAAAATGCGCAGGGAAAAGGGACGGAAGAAAGGGATAAAATTCATGTTGTCTACTCCGGAATAATTAATTTCAGTGAGTTAATTTGTCGACGGTCCTTTGACCTTGACCAGGCTGGAGGCAATGTCGTTCTGCGTGAGCAAGGTGCGAGAGCGGCTCATGTCCTCGATGTTGGCAAAAGGCCCGATGCGTACCCGGTGCCAGACTCCCTTGTCGGGAATGTCAGCCGTTTGGATGACCGCTTCCAAGCCGAGGAGGGCGAGACGCGCTTTCATGTTGTCAGCTTCGGCTGCCGCTTGAAAAGAGCCGACCTGAAGAAAATAGCTATCTTTGGCGACGCCTTCCTGCTTGGTGGCTTGTTTGATTTCCTGTTCTGACACCGGCGCCTCGCTGCCAGGCAAAATAGTATAGAAATCAAACCGGGGTTTGTCGGAAGACTTGCCATTTTTGCCTGCCACATCGGGTGGCGCAGCATCTTGCGAGGCGGTGTCGTTTTTTGTCGCTGCCTTGGTGGATGTGGATGCCTCAGGCTGTTTGTCTCGGCTGGCGAAGGGCTTGGGGCTGAAGTTAATGTAAAGGGCAACACCGATCGCTACGGCGAGACCGACGGTCAGCCCGATCAGTACGCCCGTAAATAATGAGCTACCCCCTTTTCTGGAGGAAGTGCGGTCGGGTTTTTTGTAATCACGGCTCATAATTTACCAAACCTACATTTTTTCCGGGCTGCCAACGCCAAGCAGGGTTAACCCATTACGCAATACTTGCCGGACGGCGATAATCAGTGCCAGGCGGGCTAGTCGCAGAGTGTTGTCTGGAACTAAAAACTGCTCCGCATTATAGTAACTGTGAAACTCGCCGGCCAGATCCTTGAGGTAATAGGCGATCAGGTGGGGGGAAAGTTCCCTGGCCGCGCTTTCCACAATACCTGAATAGTCGTTCAACAGGTTCATCAGGGCAAGCTCGTGCTTGCCGCCCAAGGCTCCGGTTTCCGCATCGGCCAGCTCTGCTGCGTCGCCCCCCCATTGCCCCAGTACGCTGCAGACTCGGGCATGCGCATACTGGATGTAATACACTGGATTTTCGTTGCTCTGCGATTTGGCCAGTTCCAGATCGAAGTCGAGGTGCTGGTCGCTTTTGCGCAGCACGTAAAAAAACCGCGCGGCATCGTTGCCAACCTCTTCACGCAACTCGCGCAAGGTGACGAAGTTGCCGCTACGCGTGGACATCGGCAATTTTTCAGCGCCGCGCCAGAGCACGGCGAACTGAACCAGGGCGATAACCAGTCGCTCGGCATCCAGTTCCAGTGCGGTCAGCGCACCTTTGACGCGGGCAATGTAGCCATGGTGGTCCGCACCCCAGACATTAACGACGCGGTCGAAGCCGCGTTCATATTTGTTCAGGTGATAGGCGATATCAGAGGCGAAATAGGTGTAAAGGCCATTCTCGCGCTGTACCACGCGATCTTTCTCGTCACCGAAGTGGGTGGAGCGGAACCACTTTGCGCCGTCCTGCAGGTAAATATGGCCATGCTTTTCCAGGTCGGCGACGGCGCGATCCACCAACCCGGTGTCGAATAGCGATTTTTCCGAAAACCAGGAGTCGAAAGTAACGCCGAACTCGGTCAGGTCGTTGCGGCAATCTTCTAGCTGCTCGGTCAGGGCAATGTTGTGGATATAAGCGTAACCCTCGCCCAGAAGCTTCTTGGCATTGGCGATCAGGGCATCGAGATGGCCCTCGGCATCCTCCTCATGGGCGGGGACGCTCTCCAGAATAGAGCCCGGCTGGTGCAGGTAACGATCACCGTGGGCTTCCTGGATCAGGCCTGCCATGTCGCGCACGTAGCCGCCCTGATAGGCGTTGGCCGGGAATGCGACGTGTACGCCGTTCAGTTCCAGATAGCGCAGCCAGGTGGAAAGAGCCAGGATATCCATTTGCCGGCCGGCATCGTTGACGTAGTACTCACGGGCAACTTTATAACCGGCAGCGCCAAGCACATTCGCAAGGCTCATGCCAAATGCCGCGCCACGTCCGTGGCCGACGTGCAACGGGCCAGTGGGGTTGGCGGAAACGAATTCGACCTGGATTTTGAGTCCTTGTCCCAGGGTGCTGCAGCCGAAATTCGACCCCTGCGCAAGGACTTGCTTGATGACCTGCTGCTTGGCATCCGGGGTCAAGAACAGGTTGATGAAGCCGGCGCCGGCAATTTCAGTTTTTTCTACAAAAGGAGAGGCAGGCAAAGCGTTGAGCAGCTTAGTCGCGATTTCCCGAGGATTGCCGCGCAGTGGGCGCGCCAGCTGCATCGCCAGATTGCAGGCGAAATCGCCGTGTTGCACCTGCTTGGGGCGAGTGATTTCAAAAGCGGTGCCGGCGTGTTCCGGCGCGACTTCTTTCAGGGCTTGGGCAAATAGTTCGGAAAGGTGATGTTTCAAAGCGGTAACTTTAGCGTAAAACCGACATTTTAGCGGCTATTCGCTCATGCTGCACTAAAACTCCAGAGGGTCGACATCCAGAGACCAGCGGACATTCCCGCCCATGCTGAACAGGGATTTATTCCAGGCGCTGAGAAAAGCCTGCAAAGCGCCACGGGATGTGGCCTGGACCAGCAAGTGCGCGCGCTCCATACCAGCCAGGCGGGCCATCTGGGCCGGAACCGGATCGAACAGGCTGACGTCGAAATCTCGGGGAGCAACACCCTGCGCTTTGCGCAGGAATGCCAAGGCAGTTTCTACTTGCGGTGCTTCGGCACGCAGCAGGGCCTGGTGGCAAAAGGGCGGGAATTCCGCCTGCTTGCGCTCGGTCAACAGGGTTTCGGCAAATCCCGGGTAGTCGTGCCGGATCAGCGCCTGGAACAGGGGGTGGGTGGGAAACTGGGTCTGGATCAGCACTTCGCCGGGGAGGGTGTCGCGCCCGGCGCGCCCCGCGACCTGCATCAGTTGCGCGAAGAGCCGTTCCGAGGCGCGGAAATCGGAGCTGTAAAGCGCGCCATCCGCATTCACCACGCCGACCAGGGTGAGCTTCTTGAAGTCGTGGCCTTTTGCCAGTAGCTGGGTGCCGATCACGATATCCACCTCCGCCGCGTGGATGCGCTCCAGCATTTCGGGCAAAGCCTGCTTGCGCCGGGTGCTGTCGCGGTCGACGCGCAGGATGCGGGCGGCGGGAAACAGGTTGCCCAAGGTATCCTCCAGTCGTTGCGTGCCTTGGCCGAGAGGTGCCAGGTCGGCATTGCCGCAATCCGGGCAGGTGGGGGGGATGCGCGATTCGTGGCCGCAATGATGGCAGCGCAGGCGTTTCTCGCGCAGGTGAACAACCAGCCGGCTGGAACAGCGGTGGCAGGTGGAGACCCATCCGCACTGGCCGCAGCGCATCACCGGGGCATAGCCGCGGCGGTTGATGAAAACCAGGCTTTGCTCACCGCGTTCCAGGCGCACGCGCAGCGCATCGATCAAGGAGTCAGACAGGCCATCGACCAGCTTGGCGCGACTGATGTCGATGCAGTGGATGGCCGGCAGCGCAGCTTCCGCGATGGCTCGTGCCGGCAGTTCCAGTTTTTGGTAGCGGCCGATGCTGGCGTTGTACCAGGTTTCCAGCGCGGGCGTGGCCGAGCCGAGAATCACCGGCGTGCCGGCCTGTTTGCCGCGTGCGATGGCCATGTCGCGCGCGGAATACCTCAGCCCGTCCTGCTGCTTGAATGAGCCGTCGTGTTCTTCGTCCACCACGATCAGTTTCAGTTTCGGCATCGGCGTGAACAGGGCCAGGCGGGTGCCGAGCACGATTTTGGCTTTCCCGGATTGCGCCAGCGACCAATTTCGCAGTCGTTCCCCGGCGGAGAGGCGGCTGTGCAGGCTGACCTGGCAGGTATCCGGGAAGCGGGCGCGAAAGCGCGATTCCAACTGTGGCGTGAGGTTGATTTCCGGCACCAGCACCAAGGCCTGCCCGCCACGTTGCAAAACCTGTGCGATGACCCGCAAATAGACTTCCGTTTTGCCGCTGCCGGTGATGCCATACAGCAACCAGACCTGAAAATGATCCTGGCCGGACAGAATGGCGGTGACCGCCTGCTCCTGCGGTGGTGTCAGCGGCGGTAGCCCGTCTGTCTTGACCGGTGCGAGCACAGGCTCGGCTATTTCATCGCTTTCCGCGGCCCACCCTTGCGCGATAAATTCCCTGAGGGCCTGCAAGGCGCTCGGGGAAAGGCCGGCAATGTCGTTGCGTGCAAGCGTGCCGGCCTGCTTCAGACTTTGCAGCAGCTTGCGCTTGACGATCGCGCGGGTGGGCAAGGCATCGGCTTCGAGCGCGAGTCCCGCCTCGGTCAGCCGGTAGCCGGTGGGGTTGGTGCGCGCAACCGGCTTGGTCTGGCGCAGGGGGACGGGCAGTGCGTTGAGAACGACTTCGCCCAAAGGGTGGTGATAGTAGTCGGCGCAGAAGCGCAGCAGGTGGAATATTTCTTCGGACAGGGGCGGCGTGTCGCGAAAGACCTGAAGCACCGGTTTGATGCGCCCCGGTGACAGGTCGGAATGGTCGGAAATTTCGGCGACCACGCCGACCATCTGACGCCGACCGAATGAAACCAGAACCCGGTCGCCGATTGCGATGTTGTCCTGGTCCGCTGCGGAATAGTCAAACAGGGTGTCGAGTGGGACGTCCAGTGCGACACGAAGAATCTTCATGCCCAATACAGCATTATTTGGGTGCTTACGCGTGGTACGGCTTGCTCAGTTCGTGCACCGCCTCGACCATGGCGGCGGCATTTTCCGGATTGGTGAACTGCGAAATGCCATGCCCCAGGTTGAATACGTGGCCGCTGCCCTTGCCATAGCTGTGCAGGACTTTGCCCACTTCGGTGCGGATGGCATCGGGATTGCTGAACAATACTGCCGGATCAAGGTTGCCTTGCAGCCCGACCTTGTCGCCGACACGAGCACGCGCCTGGCCGATGTCGATAGCCCAGTCCAGCCCGACTGCGTTGCAGCCGGTAGCGGCGATGCTTTCCAGCCACAGTCCGCCGCCCTTGGTGAAGATGATATTGGGTATGGTGGCGCCATTATGTTCACGGATCAGTCCGCTGACGATCTGCTCCATGTAGGGCAGAGAAAATTCATGGTAAGCAGCGTGGGACAGCGCCCCGCCCCAGGAGTCGAAAATCATTACTGCCTGTGCGCCGGCTTCGATCTGCGCATTGAGATAGCTGGTCACGGCGCGAGCGTTGATGTCGAGGATGTGATGCAGCAGTTCCGGGCGCTGGTAGAGCATGGTCTTGACCAAAGCAAAATCCGAGCTGCTGCCGCCCTCGACCATGTAGCAGGCCAGCGTGAACGGGCTGCCAGCAAAGCCGATCAGGGGCACTTCATTGTTGAGCGTCTTGCGGATCTGGCTTACGGCATCCATCACATAGCGCAGATGCACGTTTGGGTCAGGTACGGCCAAGTCGCGAATTTCCCATTCGTCGCGCAGCGGACGCTCGAATTTGGGTCCTTCGCCGGTACTGAAATAAAGACCCAGACCCATGGCGTCGGGAATGGTGAGTATGTCTGAAAACAGGATGGCGGCGTCGAGCGGGAAGCGTGCCAGCGGCTGCATAGTGACTTCGGTGGCGAGATTGGGGTTCTTGCATAAAGACAGGAAATCACCGGCTCTGCCACGCGTCTGATTGTATTCCGGTAGATAGCGTCCGGCCTGCCGCATCATCCACACCGGGGTGTATTCGGTTGGCTGGCGCAACAGGGCGCGCAGGAAGGTATCGTTTTTTAGTTTGTTGCTCATTTTATAACCCTCTTCCCCAACCCCTCGCCCGCAAGCGGGCGAGGGGGGTAAAATTACCGGGGTAAATCGGAAAAGCCCATCAGGTATTCATCGACGGCACGTGCGGCCTGGCGGCCTTCGCGTATGGCCCACACTATCAGCGATTGGCCGCGGCGCATATCGCCGGCAGCGAACACCTTGTCCACCGAAGTTTTGTAGCAGCCCGCACCATCCGTCGCGGCCTTGGCGTTGCCGCGGCCATCCTTCTCCACTCCGAACGCTTCCAGAACCTTTTGCACCGGGCTGACGAATCCCATTGCCAGCAGTACCAGATCGGCCTGTATCTCGAATTCGCTGCCGGGTATTTCGAGCATCTTGCCGGCATTCCATTCCACGCGCACGCAGTTCAGTTTTTCGACCTTGCCACTGGCGCCGAGGAATGCCTTGGTCGTGACCGACCAGTCGCGCGTGCAGCCTTCTTCCTGTGAACTGGAAGTGCGCAGCTTGAGTGGCCAGTTGGGCCAGGTCAGCGCCTTGTCTTCCTGTTCGGCAGGGCGCGGCATCACCTCGATCTGGGTTACCGAGGCCGCTCCCTGGCGGATCGAGGTGCCCACGCAGTCGGAGCCAGTATCTCCGCCGCCGATCACCACGACATGTTTGCCGGAGGCCAATATCTGTTGAGGCAGCACATCGCCGGCAACCACCTTGTTCTGCTGCGGCAGGAACTCCATGGCGAAATGCACGCCCGATAGTTCCCGTCCTGGTGCCGGTAAATCACGGGCTTGTTCCGCACCGCCGGTCAAAATCACGGCATCGAACTCATCCTTCAGTTTTTGAGCCGGCACGTCCTCGCCGACTTGTTGATTGACGCGAAATTCCACTCCCTCTGCGCGCATTTGTTCGATGCGGCGGTCGATGTGCGACTTCTCGAATTTGAAATCGGGAATGCCATAGCGCAACAGTCCACCGATGCGGTCATTCTTTTCGAACACCACCACGCCATGTCCGGCACGCGCCAGTTGCTGCGCGCAGGCCAGACCGGCGGGGCCGGAGCCGACTATCGCGACCGTCTTGCCGGTCTTCTTCTGTGCCGGCAGCGGTACGACCCAGCCTTGCTCCCATCCTTTGTCGATAATCGCGTGCTCGATGGACTTGATGCCCACCGCATCATCGTTGATGTTCAGCGTACACGCAGCCTCGCAGGGTGCAGGGCAAACGCGACCAGTGAACTCGGGAAAGTTGTTGGTGGAATGCAGCACGTCGAGTGCCCTTTTCCAATCAGCCAAGCTGCCTCGGTACACCAAGTCATTCCAGTCCGGAATGATGTTGTTGATGGGGCAGCCGCTGGTACAGAAAGGGATGCCGCAGTCCATGCAGCGCGCTCCCTGTATGGCGGCTTGTTCGTCGGTCAGGTGCTGCACGAATTCGCGGTAGTTTTTCAGGCGTTCCGCGACGGGAAGGCTCGCCTCGTTCTGGCGGCGCAATTCCATGAATCCGGTAGGCTTGCCCATTTATGCAACCTCCTTCAACTTGGCCTGTTGCGTTGCGATTTCCTGCAAGGCGCGGCGATACTCGGTAGGCATGACCTTGACGAACTTCGGCAGATAGCGCGCCCAGTTATCCAGAATATTCTTCGCGCGCGTGCTGCCGGTGTAGCGCAGATGCTTCTCGATTTTCCCGCGTAGCGCGGCTTCGTCGGCTTTGCCGAGAGGATTAAAATGTACCCTTCCATGCCCTTCCACGGCACCGGTTTCGCTGGCGGCCACTTCTTCGGGTATCGGCTCCAACTGTACCATGGACAAATTGCAGCGACGTTCGAAGCTGCCGTCCTCGTCGAGCACGTAGGCTACGCCACCGGACATGCCTGCCGCAAAATTGCGTCCGGTCTGACCCAGTACGATCACCATGCCCCCAGTCATGTATTCGCAGCCGTGGTCGCCTAGACCTTCCACCACCGCGACAGCCCCAGAATTACGCACCGCGAAGCGCTCACCCGCTACGCCGCGGAAGTAGCATTCGCCGCTGGTCGCCCCGTACAGCACGGTGTTGCCGACGATGATGTTTTCTTCAGCCACGATCTTGCATTCCTTGGGCGGCATCACCACGATGCGCCCGCCGGACAAACCTTTGCCGACATAGTCATTGCCTTCGCCGGATAGCTCGAAGGTGACGCCATGGGCGAGGAAGGCGCCGAAGCTCTGCCCTGCCGTGCCAGTCAGCTTCACCGTGATGGTGTTGTCCGGCAGTCCGGCATGACCGTAGCGTTTCGCTACTTCGTGCGACAGCATGGCACCGGCGGTGCGGTTGACGTTGCCGATAGCGCTGTTTATCACCACCGGTTGCCGGGTCTCCAGGGCGGCCTTGGCCTGTGCGATGAGTTGATGGTCCAGTGCCTTGTCCAGGCCGTGATCCTGCGCCTCGGTGTGGAGGCGCGCCACGCTGGACGGCATGGCCGGCTGATGGAATACCTTGGAGAAGTCCAGTCCCCCAGCTTTCCAGTGCGCAATACCCTGCTTCATGTCGAGCAGATCGCTGCGCCCGACCAGGTCATCGAACTTGCGGATGCCCATCTGCGCCATGATCTCGCGCGCTTCTTCGGCGACAAAGAAGAAGTAATTCACCACGTGCTCGGGCTGGCCGGTGAATTTCCTGCGCAGCGCGGGGTCTTGTGTCGCCACGCCCACCGGGCAGGTATTCAGGTGGCACTTGCGCATCATGATGCAGCCTTCTACCACCAGCGGCGCGGTGGCAAAGCCGAATTCGTCCGCGCCCAGCAAGGCGCCGATCAGCACATCGCGCCCGGTCTTGAGCTGCCCGTCCACCTGCAAGGCAACGCGCCCGCGCAGCTGGTTCAGCACCAGGGTCTGCTGGGTTTCCGCCAGGCCGAGTTCCCACGGCGTGCCGGCATGCTTGATGGAAGACAGCGGCGATGCGCCGGTGCCGCCATCGTAGCCGGCTACCACGATGTGGTCTGCCTTGGCTTTGGATACGCCGGCTGCCACCGTGCCCACGCCTACTTCGGAGACCAGCTTGACCGAGATGGACGCGCTGGGATTGGCATTTTTCAGGTCATGGATCAGCTGCGCGAGATCTTCGATCGAGTAAATATCGTGGTGCGGCGGTGGGGAAATAAGGCCCACACCGGGTACCGAGAAGCGCAACTGGGCGATATATTCGGAGACCTTGTGGCCGGGCAGCTGACCGCCCTCGCCAGGCTTGGCTCCCTGCGCCATCTTGATCTGGATCTGGTCGGCGCTGGACAGGTATTCCGCCGTCACGCCGAAGCGGCCGGATGCCACCTGCTTGATCCGGGAGCGTAGCGAATCGCCTTCTTTCATCACCAGGTCGCGTTCAATACGACCCTTGCCGATAATCTCGGAGAGCTTTTCGCCGCCCTTCACTGCCTTGAACCGAGCGGCGTCTTCGCCACCTTCGCCGGTATTGGATTTGCCGCCGATGCGGTTCATTGCGATGGCCAGCGTGGTATGCGCCTCGGTAGAAATGGAGCCAAGCGACATCGCGCCGGTGACGAAACGCTTGACGATCTCTTTCGCCGGTTCCACTTCATCCAGCGGTACCGGGGCACCCGCCGGCCTGATTTCGAACAGCCCGCGCAAGGTCTTCAATTGCTCGCTCTGGTCGTTGATCAGCTTGGCATATCCCTTGTAAGTCTGAAAATTGTTGGAGCGCGTGGCGTGTTGCAGTTTGGCGATGACATCCGGTGTCCACATGTGGGCTTCGCCGCGCACCCGGTAGGCGTATTCGCCGCCCGCTTCCAGCGCGTTGGACAGGACCGGATCGTCGCTGAATGCAGACTGATGGGTGCGCACGGTTTCTTCAGCGATTTCGTGCAGGCCTATGCCTTCGATCTGGGTTGCTGTGCCGGTGAAATATTGCGCTACGAAGCCGGCGTTAAGGCCGACCGCTTCGAAAATCTGGGCGCCGCAATAGGACTGGTAAGTCGAGATGCCCATCTTGGACATGACTTTTAACAACCCCTTGTTTATTGCCTTGATGTAGCGCTTATTGGCCTCTTTGCCGGTCAGCCCGGTGGGCAGGGAGCCGGCCAGGGCATCAACGGTTTCAAAGGCCAGCCAGGGACATACCGCCTCGGCGCCATAGCCGGCGAGCAGGGCGAAGTGATGTGTTTCTCGGGCGGAACCCGTGTCTACCACCAGACCGGTGCTGGTGCGCAGGCCTTTGCGCACCAGGTGATGGTGCACCCCCGCGCAAGCCAGTAATGCCGGGATGGCTGCACGGTTACGCGATATTGCCCGGTCGGACAGGATCAATACGTTATAACCCCCTGCCACGGCCGCGTCGGCAGCCACGCACAAGGCTGAGATCGCTGCTTCGCAGCCTGCCGAGCCCTGCGTGACTGGATAGGTGATATCCAGTATCCGGGTTTTATAGCGTCCCTGCGTCAGCTGGTCGATGTCGCGCAGCTTCGCCAGGTCCTCATTGGACAGCACCGGTTGGTGGACTTCCAGGCGCAGCGGCGGATCGGTCTCGTCGATGCCGAGCAGGTTGGGTTTCGGCCCGATGAACGAGGTCAGCGACATCACGATCTCTTCGCGGATCGGATCGATCGGCGGATTCGTCACCTGGGCAAACAGTTGTTGAAAATAATCGTACAGCGATCTGTTCTTGTCGGAGAGCACCGGCAACGCGGAATCGTTGCCCATGGAGCCGGTCGCTTCCTCGCCTGCCGCAGCCATGGGCGCGAGGATAAACTTGAGATCTTCCTGCGTATAGCCGAAGGCTTGCTGGGTGTCGAGCAGTGTTTCCTGGAGCGCAGTCTTGCCGTCTACGCCGGGCAGATCACCAAGAAAATAACGCGATTTCTCGATCCACTCGCGGTAAGGCTTGGCGGTGGCGAGATGCTGTTTCAGTTCGGCGTCGTCCACAATACGGCCTGCCCGCAGGTCGATCAGGAACATCTTGCCCGGCTGCAAGCGCCATTTTTTCACGATCTTGTGTTGCGGAATGTCGAGTACGCCCATTTCGGACGCCATCAGCACCACATCATCGTCGGTAATCAGGTAGCGCGCCGGACGCAGGCCATTGCGATCCAGAGTCGCGCCGATCTGGCGTCCATCGGTGAAGGCCACAGCGGCGGGGCCGTCCCATGGCTCCATCAGGGCTGCGTGGTATTCGTAAAAAGCGCGGCGTTCTTCGTCCATCAGGGGGTTTCCCGCCCAAGCTTCAGGTATCAGCAGCATCATCGCGTGAGGAAGCGAGTAGCCACCCGCCACCAGTAGCTCGAGGGCATTGTCGAAGCAGGCCGAGTCGGACTGGCCGTCCACGATCAGGGGCCACAGCTTTTCCAGGTCAGCACCCAGCAGCTTCGAGGACATCGCCGCATGCCTTGCCGCCATCCAGTTCACGTTGCCCCGCATGGTATTGATCTCGCCGTTGTGGGCAATCATGCGGAAAGGGTGGGCCAGATCCCAGGTGGGGAATGTGTTGGTGGAGAAGCGCTGGTGGACCAGCGCCAGCGCGCTGATTACGTTCTCGTTTTGCAGGTCGAGGTAATATTTGCCGACCTGGTTGGCCAGCAGCATGCCTTTGTAAACGATGGTGCGCGCGGACAGGGACGGGATATAGAAGCCTCCCCCCTGATTGTCGGGCAGGCTGCGCACGGCATGTTCCGCGGTCTTGCGGATTACAAATAATTTGCGTTCGAAACTGTCGGCATCCAGGCTCTGCGCCCCTCGACCGATGAATACCTGGCGTACGACCGGCTCTACCGCCTTGACGCTTTCGCCCAGGCTGGCGTTGTCCACCGGCACATCGCGCCAGCCCAGCAAGATTTGACCTTCCGCCGCGATTTTTTCGGCAATCGCGTGTTCGCAGGCGGCTCGCGCCACAATATCGCGCGGCAGAAAGATCATGCCGACCCCGTACTCTCCGGCCTCTGGCAAGTTCACGCCCTGAGCGGAACAGGAGAGCCGCAAAAATGCGTCAGGAACCTGGATCAGAATGCCTGCGCCATCGCCCGCCAAGGGATCAGCACCAACCGCGCCGCGATGGGTGAGATTTTCTAGAATCTGCAAGCCCTGACGTACCATGTCATGGCTCTGTTTGCCCTTGATGTGCGCGACAAATCCCACGCCGCACGCGTCGTGCTCCTGGCGGGGATCATACAAGCCCTGTTGTACCGGCAACGAAAGATGGCTCACGTTGTTCCTCATCAAATCATGTACAGCTAATTTTTAAAGTATTGATTTCATAACGCTGCGATGCCTATAGTAAAATCAGCGCGAAAGGGCGGAAATGTTACCCCGTCTCGAGCCGGATGGCAACCATGAGCCTATATCACGGAGCCCCTTCCTGTGCTTTGCTTGCATCGACTTCGTTGAGATGCTGGGCCTTATCAGTTTGGGGCGGTTTCTCTTTGGGCGGAGGGTATGGAACTGAATCGCTGGAGTTATGTCGAAATTTAGTTATACGCTATAACTAAACTAAGCAGATTGCAGAACAGGACTGAATCAAGCTTATAGTTAATATGTTGGATGCAAAATTCTACTGGTCGAAGCCGGTCAAATATTCGGTTTAAGCGTTGGATCAATAAGTGTTGTAAGGGGATAGCCCCGTTGCGCCGAGCATGGTTCAGGTAGCGGCAGGAATCTCTTTGCAAGAGGTGGGCAGGATGGCCAAAACTCCCCATGACAGGGGCAAAACGGAAACCGGCGATGCTATTGCCGTGGTCCGTTATGTCCCCATAGAACCGGACCCTCCTTTCCCGGAGGAGGTATGCTCCGGGACCCAGGATACTGCGGTAGATATCAAGTCTTTCAGGATCCGACTTGCCGACAGGGATGAATTCCGTAACTCCGCGAACATGCTCATCAACCGGATGTATTCGTGGAGGGGTTACACTACATCATACCAAACGCCAGCAAGTTCCAACCTGATAACATTGATAGCTACGGAAAACCACTCGACGATCGGAACAATTTCCATCTCTTTCGATTCCCCCCTGGGAATTCTGGCTGACGAAACCTATGAGGAGGAAATCAATATTTTCCGGAGCAAGGGCAGCAGAATTTGCGAATTCACCAAGCTCGCTTTCGACCCAAGTGTCCGCTCAAAACAGGTTCTCGCTTCAGTCTTTCATGTCGCTTTCCTCTACGCTTGGAATATTCGGCATTGCACTGACCTGTTCATCGAGGTCAATCCGAGGCACCGACGTTTTTATGAAAGACTGCTGGGCTTCAAACAGCACGGGAAAATTAAGAACAACCCGCGCGTCAACGCTCCAGCGGTATTGCTATGGCTTGATCTTGGTTATGCGGAACACCAAATCCAGAAATTCGGTGGGTCAAACAGTCACCCTGGATCTGAAAAGTCCTTATATCCTTATTTTTTTTCCCACCGAGAGGAGGAGGGTATTGCCCACAGGCTATTGGACCTGAACAGAGATGGCCGTGAAATGGTCAGTTGAAACCCCCTGGATTCCCGCACACCTCTCTCCAACCCTCTCCATTGGGAAGAGGGTTAGATGAGAGTCGGCGGGGAATGACGGATGCACGATTGATTGCCTACCCAATAAAGCGTAGATTACTTAAAGCGTAGATTACTGTTAAAGCATCGAGTTATCCTGCATTGTTGCCGTAATCACGGTTATCAGCAACAAACGGATGATGAGACTACTCAAACTGCATACAACTTATTCGGCCCAGAGCATGCTTGATATTCACAATTTTTTTTCTGGCATCATGCATGGCCGTAGGAAGGCAGATGCATGGAACATGCCGGATATTCGCAAATTTCTTTTTGGCAACAGGAAGCGCCATAGGAAGCCGGACGAATGGGATAAAACCATTGTCGCTTTCTCGCCCAACTTGGCGCCCAACTGGTTCAGAGATCTTGCCTTGCCGGCACCTCAGGACGTTGCGAATCTGCAGGATGACAAGGCCGAACAGCAGGTTTTCAAGGTTCGCCTTGCCAACAGCGAAGACCGCCGTAAATCAGCCAGCCTGCTCATCCAGAAAATGTATGACTGGCGTGGCTATGAGGCCGATGCCTTAAGCCATGATCCCAACAAGATAACCCTGGCGGTCTACCAGGAAGATAAAGTGGTGGGCACAATGTCCTTGGGCATGGACTCCCCCCAAGGCATGGTGGTGGACCAGCTTTACAAGCAGGAGGCAGATCAACTGCGCGCAGCAGGAAGAAAACTTTGCGACATCACCCGGCTAGCCGTGGATCATGACATCAAGTCAAAAAGTGTATTGGCCTCCTTGTTTCATATGGCATTCATTTATGGACACAATATTCACCACGCAACGGATTTTCTGATTGAAGTGAATCCGCGCCACGTGCTTTTCTATGAACGCATGATGGGATTTGAACCATTTGGTGAAGAAAAGACATGCCCCAGGGTCAATGCGCCAGCCGTCCTGATGAGACTGGATGCAGCCCACGCGGATGAACAGATAATCCGCTACGGCGGGATAGGAGTCGCCGCCACGGGCGTGAGGTCGATCTACCCCTATTTTTTCTCGCATGATGATGAATTGGGTATCACGCAGCGTCTGCTTAAGGGAGAATGACCCCCTGTGGGGTTCTCTGGTTTGATCGCATGCAATCCTTTACCTATGACGAAGCTTTTTCCCGCAACATCGGCTGGCTTACCCGGCAGGAGCAGCAACAGTTGCGCCACAAACGGGTGGCGATTGCCGGCTTGGGCGGCGTGGGAGGGGTACACCTGCTGACGCTTTGTCGGCTGGGCATAGGCAAATTTCATCTGGCCGAATTTGATACCTTCGATCTGGCTAATTTCAACCGCCAGGCCGGAGCGACGGTCAGCACCCTGGGTCTGGGCAAGATGGAGGTCATGATCCGCCAGGCGCGCGATATCAACCCTGAGCTTGAAATCAAGGAATTTGCCGGCGGTGTGACAGCCGACAACCTGGATGCCTTTCTGGATGACGTGGACATCTACGTCGATGGCCTGGATTTCTTCGCTTTTCAAGCTCGCCAGCAGGTCTTTGCCGCTTGCGCAACAAAAAATATCCCCGCCGTCACTGCCGCCCCTCTGGGCATGGGTACGGCGGTGCTCAATTTTTTGCCGGGCGGCATGAGCTTTAATGATTATTTTCGTCTGGACGACGGCCCTGAGGCGGAAAAGCCCCTGCGTTTCCTCATGGGACTTGCGCCTGCCCGCCTGCAAATGGGCTACCTGGCCGACCCCTCCACCGTTGATCTGGCCAATCGCAAGGGCCCGTCCACCATCATGGCCTGCCAGCTTTGCGCGGGCGTGGCGGCGACCGAAGCCCTGAAAATTCTTCTGGGTCGAGGCCCGATTCGGGCGGCACCCAAGGGTTATCATTTCGATGCCTACCGCAACAAGCTGGCGCTGACCTGGCGACCCGGCGGTAACCGCAACCCCTTGCAGCGTCTCGTCATTGCCCTCGCCAAGCGCAAGCTCGGACTATAAATGGACCCGATTCCCCAGCCCATCGCAGATATTCTCGAATTCGCCCGCTGGGCGCCCTCCGGCGACAATACCCAGCCCTGGCGTTTTGAGATAATTGACGAGCGCCATCTGATCGTCCACGCTTTTGATACCCGCGATCATTGCGTCTATGACCTGGATGGCCACCCCAGCCAGATTGCCTTGGGCGCGCTGCTGGAAACCCTCGCCATCGCCGCCAGTGCGCATGGCCTGCGGGCGGAATTCAGGCGCCGTCCCGACTCACCGGACACTCACCCTGACTATTTCGTGGAACTGATCCCGGCTAGCCAATTGTCGCCGGATCCCTTGCTGGCCTACATCAAGAACCGTTCCGTGCAGCGTCGGCCCATGCTCACTGCTCCTCTCACCGAAGCACAAAAACAGGCCCTGCAAACCACTGTCGGAAAATTTTACGCCGTGCATTGGTTCGAGGGGGGGTCACAACGCTGGCAGTTGGCCAAATTGATGTATGACAATGCCAAGCTCAGACTCACCCTGCCGGAGGCCTATACGGTACACCGTGACATCATCGAGTGGCAAGCCCGATACAGCGAGGACAAGGTGCCCGATCAGGCGCTGGGGCTGGACAAGATGACTCTTAAATTGATGCGCTGGGTCATGGCGAGTTGGCAGCGTGTCGATTTTTTTAACACTTATTTGGCCGGGCACCTGATGCCGCGGATTGAAATGGATCTGTTGCCCGGCCTGTTCTGTGCCGCCCATTTCGCCTTGCTGGCGCACAAAGCGCCAGAGACGATAGACGATTACGTGGCCGCCGGCCGGGCGGTTCAGCGCTTCTGGCTGACGGCTACAAGTCTGGGCCTGCTGCTGCAGCCAGAGATGACCCCACTGATTTTTGGCCGCTATGTGCGTGAAGACAGGGTGTTCAGTCGCCTGCCCGGTGCCATGGAAACAGCGGCAAACCTGGGCGCCCGGCTTTCCCGGCTGTTGCAGAACGATGCGGTGGAGCGGGCTGTCTTTCTCGGACGAATTGGCAACGGGCGGTCAGCAGCCAGCCGATCCCTGCGACTGTCCGTTGGGCGGTTGATGAACGCAGGATAAAGTCAAAAGCTGTAGCGCACCTCGGTGTAAACCCGGTCTTTATCGTCGAACGCACCGAACAGGCCGGTTGGCGGCCCTGCAAAAATATCGATACCGGTGGCCAGTCGCCAGTTGCCATCCAGTTTCCAGGTGAGTTTGAACTGGGCAGACCAATCGTCGCGGTTCAAGCTTCTGAGCAGCAGAATTTTGGGCTCCAGCCGAGGGTGCAGGGCCAGGGTGCTGAACAGGAGGGAAACACCGCTTTCGGTTTTGTCCGGCACGATGCCTGCATCGTGGCTGGGGAACCAGCGCTGAAAGAATTGCACGTTGAAGCGGGTTTCCTGCGGGAAGCTCCATTCCAGCCCGACGATGTAATCCAGCATGTTTTGCTTGACCAGTCCGTCCGCATCAGTGGCGTTGGTGGTGTTGAACAGTTTGTCTTTGGTGTAAATTGCCTCGGCCTTGAGCACCATCGGCCCCAGATCCTTGCCCAGAGTGGCGCCTAATTGGTGAATGCGCTCATGGATGGGCTGATAGGTGATGGTGGGGGTGGGCAGCAGTGCAATCTGGCGCGAGAAGGCTGCCGATGGGTCGTTGGCGGTGTAGTAGAAACCCGAGACGTCCCAGCCTTCCATGAGGTAGGACAAGCGCGCGCCGTAAGCCGCCTCACCCAGGCCGACGGGTTGTTTTTCCGAGGCAATGACCGTTTGAAAACCGGTGACGGCAGGCGGATTGAACGGGTAGAACTCGGCCCCGGGCTTGCCGATGTTGTCGTAGCTCATGTAGGGTATCCACACCCCCTCGACGTGAAAATCCCCCTGAAAATACTCGGCGCGAGCCGCCCATTGTGGGATACGGATGATGTCGAAATCCGGCAGTACGAGCTGGCGCATATCCTTGGCCGATACCACGTCAGCAAAAAACAGCCCGACCATTTCGCCCCAGATGACATGCTGTCGACCCAAGCGAAAATCCCAGTCGCCGGCCGAAAAATCCATATAGGCTTCACGGATCATGGCCTCGAAACGCTGATCTTTGCGCACCGCTTGGGGGTAGGTGTCGGCGAGGTCGTAGATCGGGTCGTAATTGATGCGCCCGCCCAACTTCCACGCCGCTCCGCCCGCCGTGCGGCCTTGGGTGGCGAGGTCGAGGGTGTTGTTGAATCTGGACCAATGCTTCTGGCCGGCGTAGGTGTAAGCCAGGTCATTTTGATAAAACCCGGTCAGGTGCGGTTCGGAGGGTGAGAGCTGGCTTGGCGGCACGGGTTCAGGTGCGACAGGTGTGCTGATGCCTGGCGTTACGGCCGGTTCGCCTTGGGGGGCGGCTGCCGGGATATTGGTGGGATCGGTTTTTGCTGCCGGTTTCTTGGTAGCGGGGGCAGGGCTGCCAAAGAGGTCGTCGATGGATTCCACATCCATGCCGGCTTTGCTCTTTTCTGCTGCGCCCGCCGGGATGGCGGTTATCAGCAGGCCTAGCAGCAAGACTCCGAGAACCATTGGCTGCTGACCTGGCCGTCGGGTTTTGGGGCAAAAATGTACTCCCACGGTGTTCCCCCTATTCCATTATCTGGCCATCGGCCAGTTCAATCACCCGGTCAGCCATCTCCATGACGCGCGCATCGTGGGTGGAGAAAATGAAGGTCGTGCCTTCTTCCTGATTGAGGTCTTTCATCAGCCTGAGAATGCCTTCGCCGGTCTTGTGATCAAGGTTGGCGGTTGGTTCGTCTGCCAGGACGATACTGGGACGGGTGGCGAGGGCACGAGCGATCGCCACCCGCTGGCGTTGACCGCCGCTCAATTCATTGGGGCGGTGGTGCGCATAGGGTTCCAGGCCAACCACATTCAGATAATGCTGGACACGTTCCTGCCGCGTTTTCTTGGCTACATGACGTTGCTGCAACAAGGGATATTCGACGTTTTCCCAGGCTGATAATACTGGCAGCAGATTGAAGGTCTGGAAGACAAAGCCCAGCGTGTTCAGTCGCAGATCAGCCAGTTCATCGGGTGTTTTGCCGCTGATATCCTGTCCTCCTATCAGGATGCTTCCCGTGGTCGGCGTGTCGATACAGCCAATCAGATTGAGCAGGGTTGACTTGCCGCTCCCCGATGGCCCAGCCAGCGCCATGAATTCGCCTTTATGGATCGTAAGCGAAATGTTGCGCAATGCCGTAACTATTTGTTTTCCAAGCGCATACTCTTTGCCGACCGCTTGAGCCTCGACTAACACCGCAGCAGGTTCAGTATCGTTTTCTTCATCGGCAACAAACTCCAGTTGAAAGTGGTAAATCGTGAACTTGTCGCCGCTTTTCAGTGGGGCGCGCTGGATTTTTTCTCCATTCAGGAAGACGCCGCTTCTGCTCCCCAAATCTTCCAGGTAATAGAGGCCGTCGACCAAAGTAATCCGCGCATGTTTGCGGCTGACCCCCGGGTCTGACAGTTGTATCTCGCATTCCGAGGCGCGGCCAATCTTGAGATCAGCCGAGTAGAGTCGAATATTCCGCAGGATCTGCTGATCCTGTCTTATCAGGAGGCTAGCCACGACCCCACCTCCCCGTTGTCCAGGAACAAAACTGGCGAGGACAAAACATAGGTTTTTGCTGATTGCCTAGCATGCATATGATCTCACTTGTCTTTATCATATAGTATTCGATAATCTTAGTTTATTCGTTTTGAGTTTACAGGACACCACTTATGGCTCTGACTCCATTTTATCCACGCGGCGTTTACGTTAAGCACTATCGACAGGTACCTTTCTGGACAGTTTTCGCCGTTGCGCTGCTGTTGTCGATTTTCAGGCCGGCGCTGGCTGCCGACACCGCAGGTGGAGACCCCCTTGCGCGTGAAATGCTGATGCGTGCAGACCGTATTCGCTTCCCTGACGAGGGCTTCCAGGTTGACGTGACCATCACGACAACCGAGCCCGATGTCGCTGAAGACGTACGCGCTTACCGGATACTCTCCAAAGGCAACAACCAGACCCTGGTGCAGACAACGGCGCCGGTGGTTGACCGCGGTCAGATTCTGCTGATGCGGGATCGCGATCTGTGGGCTTTCCTGCCCAACCTGTCACAGCCAATCCGTTTGCCGCTCTCGCAGAAACTGACCGGTCAGGTTGCGAATGGCGACCTGGCTCGCGCCAATTTCGTGGGTGATTACGAACCCAGGCTTCTGCGCACTGAGAAAATAGATGGCGTGTCCTATCACGTTTTGCAACTGGATGCAGTCGATAGCGGAGTCACTTATCGTCAGGTGCTCTTCTGGGTGAACGCAAAAAACAGTCGGCCTTATAAAGCCGAGTTCTATGCGCTCTCGGGCCGTCTGCTGAAAACCGGCCTCTACCAGGAGTTTCGTGCACTGGGCGGGGAAACGCGACCGACCCGACTGGTGATAGAAGATGCCCTGCGTCGCGGTCGACGTTCGGTACTCGAATATGGCGACATGGTCATGCGCGACCTGCCGGACAAGGTGTTCACCAAGGATTACCTGAAGAAGCTCAGTCACTGAAGCGGCATTTAAATATTATGGCGCAGCGCATCCACCACCGGTAGGCGTGAGGCGCGACGAGCCGGAAGCACGGCAGCTATAACCGCCGCCAGCGCCCCAGTCAGGGTCGCCATCACAAGCACCCACGGCACCAGTCGAATCGTAGCGGTGTAGCCGACGTTCGAGCCGGGCGGTGGCGGCATGGAAATGCCGATGCCCGATATCAAGCCCGCAAGCGCGCTCCCCGCGACCACGCCGAGCAGGCTGCCGAGCAAGCCCAGCAGCGCGTTTTCGAGCAGCACAAGTTTGAAGATCTGGCGCCGGCGCAGGCCCAAGGCGAGCAAGGTTCCGAATTCGCCGGTGCGTTCGTAGACCACCATGTTGATGGTGCTGGCTACGCTCAATACCAGCATGACAAGAATGATCGACTGCAGCGCCCCGAACTGGCGCCGGTAAAGGGCCTCGGTCTTTTGATAAAAATCGGCCAACTCATGCCAGGGCTTCACGACATAGCCGAGCGGCTCCAGTTTGGCTCTGAGGATCGCGGTTACCGCATCGGTTGCGGCGGTGTCATCCAACAACACGACAGCGCTATGCACCGACTTGGTAAACAGCAGTTCCTGGGCGGCCGACAACGGGATGCGTACGGCTCGATCATCGTAAACCTTGGAGAAAGTGCGGAACACGCCGACGACTTCATACTCAAGGGTGTTAAGCGCACCTTCCGGCGTATTTACCATCAAGGTCACGAAGCTGCCGGGGCGCAAATGCAGGGCGGCGGCGACACCTTCTCCGATCACCGCGCCGAATGCGTCCGCATCCCGCAACGGACGGCCGGAAACGATGGTGGCGGCGGTTCCCAGTTGTGCTTCCCTGCCTGGTTCAACGCCTTCGCCGATAATGGGCAAATCGGCGCGGCCATTGTTGGCCAGCCCGGAAAAATTCACGCGGGTCATGACAGCCTGCACATGCGGAAGGGCACTTATCGCCTCCACCAGGGCCTTTGGCTGCGCGATCATATAACGCGCCGGGTCGCGCTGACCGTACTCGAGATAGCCGCGCCGCAAAATCTGCACATGTCCAATGCGCGAGTGGATTGTCGACTCGCGCAGTTGCACAAACGCATCCTCGACAAAGCCGCCACTGATGATAATGGCGACTACCCCGGTGATGATTGCTGCCAGTGTCAGCGCAGTGCGAAGTCGCTGGCGGAAAATGTTGCGGAAGGCGAGCTTGAACATGTGGCTTTCGCGGACCTCAGATATTGTGACGTAACGCGTTGATGATTTGCAGGCGCGAAGCTTTCCATGCTGGATACAACCCCGCCAGCGCAGTGGTGATAAAAGCGACCAGAAACGCATTCATCACCACGTTCAAGGTGACTCGGATTTTTCCAGTGTAGCCCTCTTCCATGCCGGGGGGCGGCGGCATGGGAATGCCGATCGCGGAGATCAATTCGGCCAGCCCATAACCGACGACCAGCCCCAGGGATGCGCCGACCAATCCGAGTAACAGCCCCTCGATGGCGAACAGGTGAAGGATTTTTTTGCGCTTGAAACCAATGGCCAGCAGAGTGCCGATCTCGCCGGTACGCTCGAGCACATTCATTACCAGCATGTTGGAAATGCTGAGCACGATAATGCAGCCTATGATCAGCCGCAGCACGTTCATCTGCTGCGAGAACAGCGCCACTGTCTTGTTGTAGAAATCTGCTTGCTGGTACCAAGGCACGAACTCCAGCTTGTTCGCTGGCGCGGGGAAGCGGGCGCGGAACTGCGTGAGATAGTCGTCCGTGCGCTCGGTGTCATTGAGTAGCACCAGCCAGGCGTGAGCACCGTTAACGCGTAGCAGTGACTGCGCCAAGCCGATGGGCAGACGCAGGGCGGAATCATCGTAGGCCTGGTTGGCGCTGACAAACACCCCGGCGACTTTCGCCTCGACGGCGTTGATGCCGCCGCCTGCGGCATTGGCCAGCAGCGCCACCGTGGCGCCCGGTCTCACGTCGAGATTGCGCGCCAGGCCGTGCCCCAGGATCACCTCTTTCGCGGTCGCGGCGGCGATATTCCGTCCTTCCACGATACGCAGAGCTTTGCTCAGCTCCGCCTCCTTTTGCGGGTCGACGCCATCCGCCACAAACGCTATTGTCGTCTCGCCGTGGCTGATGAGCCCAGTCACCGCCAGCCGCGGAGCCACCAGCTTGATGCCGGGTGTGGATTCGATCGCTCTGCGCTCCGTCGAGTTCTCCGGCAATACATAAGCGTAAGGATTAGCCACGCCCGCGCTGAGGTATCCCGGCCGCACGACCTGAATGTGGCCTAATTGGGACTGGATGGTACTTTCACGCATGGCCCAGAAAATCCACTGGATGAAGCCGTCGGCGAGCATCAGGGAGGTGACGCCGACAGCCACCGTAAGCACGGCTGCCAGCGCCCGCCGCCGATTGCGTGCGAGGTTGCGCATGGCGATCAGCAGGTTAGCCATGGCAATCCAATGCGGCGAAAGCATCCATTTCCCATCCGGCCCAATGCGCTTCGCTTATTGACGCCCTACATTGACGGTGTTTCGCGCCTCGCATTGACAGTCGGGTTATCGTTGTGATGTCACACATCCGGGAGAACTCCCACTAATTTCATTGCATGAGCCATAATACAAAATTATCTCTGTGTTATGGTATTACTTTCCCGCGAGTGAGTGTAATGCAAACCCGAAACAAGCCGGTCATTCTTCTTGTTGCTGAAGCGGTCACGCTTGCCCATTTCGCACGGATTGCGACGCTGGCGAAGGCGCTCGATCCGACTGCGTATGAAGTGGTTGTCGCATCGGATCCTCGCTACACAGATCTGGAAGCACCACTTGGCTGTGCGTTCCATCCCATTCGATCCATCCCTTCCGCCGAATTCGCACAAGCTCTTGCCCGGGGCAAGCCGCTGTACAGCGTCGAGACGCTCACCCAGTACGTCGAAGACGACCTGGCGCTGCTCGACAGCGTCAAACCCGATCTGGTGGTCGGAGACTTCCGGCTGTCGCTGGCCGTGAGCGCGCCGTTGCGTCGGACCCCCTATGCCGCCGTGGTCAATGCCTACTGGAGCCCGTTCGCCGACACCGCCTATCCGGTACCCGACTTGCCCATGACCCGGATTTTGGGTGTCCGTCTGGCGCAAAAACTGTTCGATACCGTCAGACCCATGGTCTTTGCCTTGCATGCCCGACCCTTGAACCGGGTGCGCCGCCGTTACGGGCTGCCGCCGCTGGGGTCGGATCTAAGAAATGTCTACACCTGGGGCGATTACACCCTGTATGCGGACATTCCCGAAGTGGTGCCTACCCGCAGACTGCCAGCCCACCATCGCTACCTCGGCCCGGTTCTCTGGTCCACCCATACACCGCTGCCTGAGTGGTGGAGCCGCCTGCCCGAAGACAGGCCGATCGTATTCCTGATCCTGGGCAGCTCGGGTCAGGCCGACCTCCTGCCCATGGCGCTCACGGCCCTGTCGCAACTTCCGGTCACGGTCATCGCCGCCACCGCAGGCAAAATCGCGCTTGTCGATGCGCCTGCCAATGCGTACATCACCGATTACCTGCCGATGGACATCGCAACCCGGCGCTCGCAACTGGTGATCAGCAACGGCGGCAGCCTGACCACCTACCAGGCGCTCGCCAGCGGCGTGCCGGTCATCGGCCTGTGTTCCAATATGGATCAACTGCTGAATATGGGCGCGGCGGTACGCTTGGGAGCCGGAATCATGCTGCGTGCCGGAAAGGCGTCTTCTACCAGCTTATTGGAGGCTGCAACTGCCATCCTGAATAATCCGTCTTATGCACAGGCGGCCAGCCGGGTCGGCCAGACCTTGGCGCAGACTGATGCTGCGCAACGCTTTCGGGACATCGTGGCGGAGATGCTCCGCCACGGCAGCAACCCCTCATCGGATCAAGCCCGGAAGTAGCGGCAAGGATGCGGCTTGCATCCTGTATGGATAGCCCAAGCAACTGTCGGAAAACTTTACGCCTGCAAACGGGCATTTGCCCGCTGGTTATGGGTGGGTTGCAAAGAGCCGGCGGATGAATGAAAAAGGGCAAGGGTTTGACCCCTTGCCCTTCAAAACAGTCAGCGTGGAGTGCTTATGACTGCTTGCGGCGGCGTGCGAATGCCAGACCGGTCAGCCCCAGTCCCAGCAACGCAAGTGTGGCGGGCTCGGGCACCCTTTGTACATCGATGTTTTCCCGCGCGGTCAGGCTTAACGTATAAATTCCAGGGTCAAGTTGGCTGGTCGTCACACTGAAAGAGCCCGAAGTAGTAGGGGTAAGGTCGCCAACATCAACGTTGCCGGCACAAGCTAGCTCGAGCCCCTCCGCGCACAGGGTCGGGTCGTAAATGCCACCGCCGGGGTTTCCGAAGTTTTTGGTGAGGGACGTATTAAGCGAAAACGGGTCAATCTCAGTGACCCCCGCAGTAACCTGGCCATCCGGGGACCAAGTGAACACTACTCGGCCATTGGCATCAATAATGTTAACGTTAGCGGTAATTTCCGCGCGCACGGACGAAGGGAACAGCGATGGTGGGCCGTCCAGAAAAATCTTCAGGAAGGGGTCAGCTTTAAAAGCGATTGTGAGGGTCGTCGCGGACCCAAGATTGAGCGTCGTGGTGAAGGTTGTGTCGGAAGAGTTTCGGCCGAGCGCCGAGCCAATGCCAGCCGCTGCAATATTGCCCTCGGCAATATTCACCGCCTGAAAAGTGCCCCCAACCGGAGGTGGAAGCTGCTGAGACACGATTTGGGCGTCGCCCCTGGCGTAGGTGTTAAGCAGGCTTTGGCCTTGCACGGTGAAGTCGTTGTTGGCCTTTGCCACAGCGCCAAGGTTGGCGGGAGCCGCGTCCAGTGAAACAACGTTGTTAATTGGCGCAAACCCCGTCAGGCTTGCAGAGGCTTGTGACGTAGTGGTGTTGGGAAAGATGAACCCAAAGTTGGCGCCCGATGGAGTCACCGTACCTTCAAAGATGTTGTTGTAAGCAACGGCGTAGGCGTTCGCTTGCGCTTGACCGGACACGCCGATCCCGCAGGCAAGCAGGCTGGCTGACAGCGCGAGCAGCTTGAATTTCGTTTTCATGATCGTTCTCCTCTTAAAAAATGTTGAGCATCTTTGAATCCGCGAGGATGGGGCGTTTGGAATTTGCTGGCCTCATGCTCTTGCCTAGTAGCTAAAGCAGTAAGTGTGCCACTTAAAAACATCACTATAAATACAATGAGTTATAATAAGCACTCGCTAATCGGTAGGTTGCGCGCGTTCAGTTTGTAAGATTTTCCGACGCTTCCTGCGGACTGTGCGCCCAATCCAAACAGGCCCGGGTACGCAATCCGGCATCAGGCAGCCTCTCCCGTTGTCCGCCGCTTCAACAATTTGGCCGGAATGCCGCCCCAGATCTCATTCGCTCCGATGCGCGTGCCCTTCGTCACGACTGCGCCAGTTGCCACGATAGCATTGTCGCCGATGGTCACGTTGGGCAACACGACTGCGTGCGCACCAATGGTGACGCCGTCGCCGATGCGGATAGGATAGTGGGCGAGCCGCTTCCCCTCGATTACATGGGGGATGAGTAGGGCTGATTGCCCAATAACACTGTTAGCCCCGACCTGCACGAAAGGTGGATCATGGATGATTCCCTGGCAGTAGGTGTTGCTCCCCAACCTCGTACCTAAGGCCAGATAAAACATACGCATCAGTGGGGTGGGCATAAGCCCGCTGCGTATGATTGGATAAAAGAGTATCAGGTAAAAGAGTATGTAGACGTGATAAATAAATTCCTGCTCAGACCCTTCATCAATCTCGCCGTCCCTAAGCGGCATGATGTGCAGGAACAAGCGGTAAACAGCAAAAGCATAGAGATACACCGATAGCAGTGCCGCGCCTGTCAGCACCACCCCGCGGAAATCCCCCAACGGCAATGCGCCAAAAAGCAGCCAGATAGTGCCGATGCCGAGGACAAGGATCAATGCGAGCAACAGCAGGAAAGTGAGGATTTGGCTAGATGTGATCTGTCGCATGATAGTCTAAATAACCTCGTGGTTAACGTGAGAGGGAACGGACACGGCGGCAGCGACGTTCATTTTCGGGTGTGGTGCTGCCGCCATGTCCGTTAGTTGAGATGGTGACGCCGGCGAGGCAGGATTGTATGAAGGCCGGGAAGCGCTCGGCGGCTTCGTTAGCTGTAATATATTCCGACACTTTACCTGCTGCCATGCGGAATGAGGGGTTGGCAAGCCGTTGCATTCCGGTTGCTGGCAAGGCTTCTGGCTTGAGTCTGTAGGCGTGCATTCGAAGCCCTGCGCCGGCAGTCGCGACGGCGGACACATGTAACCAATTGACCAGGTTGGAGGTGATGCCCAGCGCGGGTGTGTCTTGGCTCAGCGCCTGCTGGCTGGTGGGGCCGCAGCCGTTGCGAATCACGAGGGCGGCGCGGACGG
Source organism: Sulfuricella sp. T08 (assembly GCF_000971475.1). Taxonomy (GTDB): domain Bacteria; phylum Pseudomonadota; class Gammaproteobacteria; order Burkholderiales; family Sulfuricellaceae; genus Sulfuricella. Next base: position 229,376 of record NZ_DF967522.1, on the reverse strand, counting down.
CGGCCTCCGGGCAGGCATCTTGACGCCTTAAAGTGCAGTTTCTGACAATTCATGGGTCCGCCCAGGCCTACCACTGTTTTAGCACTGCTTTTGCTTCGTCTTGCTGCGGAAAGCTTAGTCCGGAAGCCAACACAGCCTCAAGCTGTTTGCGCGCCTTCTGCCTGTCGCCCGCTTTGGCGAGCGAAACGGCATAGTGATAGCCGATTTCTGGGTTCTTGGGCGCAAGCGAAACGGCTTTTTGCAGTAGCTCGACGGCGCGTGCAGTTTTGCCCTGCTCGAACAAAATCCAGCCCAGGGTATCCGTGATAAACGCAGCATCGGGTCTGAGTTTATAGGCTTGCTCTGCTATATTCAGCGCACGCGGGTCTTTTGCGCGATGATACAGCCAGGCGAGATTGTTGAGTGCGAGCAGGTTGCCGGGCGCATCCTGCAATAGAATCTGGTACTGCTCGATGGCCTGTTTATCTTGCCCACGTGTCATGTAGGCTTGCGCCATGTAGGCGCGGGTTGCAGTGTCTTTCGGCTGCTCCTTGAGCCATTGCAACAGACGAGTGTCGGCATCCTTTACCCTTCCGGCCAGAGATTGCGCCTGATGCCGTTTGACCGCGATCAGACCACTTTTGTCGAGGGTAAAGGCTTTCTCGTAGGCTTTTGCAGCTTGGTCATACTGCTTCTGGTCGATGAGAATGTCGCCTTCGAACACCAAACCCGCCGATTTCCTGGGGTTTTGCAGTTGCACCTGCTGGGCGATTTTCAGCGCTTCTGCAGGTTTTCCAATTTTGAGATCCAGCGAGATGAGCGCGGCCTGCGCCTCCAGATAGTCGGGTTTCAGTTCCAGGGCTAGACGCAGGGATGATTTGGCTGCGTCAAGGTTTTTTGCGGCGGCCTGCACCGATGCAAGTTTGTAATGCGCGAGCGGTGACTTGGGCGCCAGGCGAGCGAGTTTTTGGTAACTCGTGAGCGCATTTCCCGTTTCACCGGCGGCAAGCTGCGTTGTGCCGAGCAAATCCAGGGCATCCGCGTTGTCAGGATTGGCTGTCTGCGCCTCGCGCGCAAGGTTCAACGCCTTTTTTGCCTCATTATTCCCCAGGTAGTGCTCTGCCAGAAGCCGGCGCGGCTGTAGTGCCGACGGATTGGCCTGTGCCGCCCGCTCCAGCCAGGAAACGGCCTCTTTCTTGTCGCTTGCCAGATTCACCAGCGCCAACAACGCGGGGAGATTGTTCTTGTCCCTGGCCAGGATGGCTTCGTAGCGCTTGCGGGCAGCTTGGGGGTTCTTTTCCTGGAGGTCAAGCTGCGCCAGGTTCATGGCTGCCTCGCTGTAGGCCGGATCGAGGTTCAGCACCTGTTCAAAATTTTTCCGCGCATTGGCAAAATCTTTTTTTCCGGCGTAGGCTGCGCCCCGGAAATTGTATACAGCGGGGTTGTTCGGGGTCTTTTTCTCGAGTACGTTAATCGCTGCCAGCGCCTTGTCGAATTCGCTATTGCGCAGGCGAGTCAAGATCAAGAGCGTATCGGCCACGCTTTGACCTGTATCCTCTGCGGCTGCGGATTCCAGTTCCGCCATGGCGCGCGCCGAGTCGCCGGCGGCCATATGACTTACGCTCAGCGCGGTGCGTAGTTTGGCGTTCTTCGGATCGATTGCCGCGGCCCTTTGAAGATAGTCACGCGCCTGCGCGGGTTCACGCGCTTGCAGAGAGGCTTCGCCAGCCATCGCCAACACGCTCAGGTCTTGGTTTTCCGTCATGAGCAAGGGTTTTAAGGTATCCAGTGTGCGAGCGGGTTGCCCAGTTTTCAGCCACGCAGCCGCGAGGCCTTTGCGCGCATACACGCTATTGGGGAACTGGCTCAATACCTTTGTAAAGTTCTGGATGGCCTGTTCATAACTGCCGAGCTGGTAGGACACCATGCCGGAAAGCAGGATGCTCGGCATATGATTGGGGGCATCTTTCAGCACTTCTTGCAGGCTATCACGCGCTGCGGCATATTTGGCCTGCCGGAAATCCAGTAGCGCCTGTAAATACTTGGCTCGCAGGTTATGCGGCGCCGCTTTCCGCGCCGCGCCAATCTCAGCCTGCGCAGTATCGAATTTGCCTGCCGACAGGTGCAGAAAAGCCAGGCTCAGGCGGGCATCGACGTGATCAGGGACGATCTTGAGCACACCAGAGTAAGCCGCCTCTGCCGCTTTTGGATCATTTCTGACTTGCGCCAGTTTGCCAAGCCACATCCAAGTGTCGGCGTTCTTGGCGTCCAATTTGAGCGCTTGCTCAAGCAGTGCTTTGGCCTGATCGAAGTCCTTCGTGGCAGTGGCGCACCTGGCAAGTCCCCAATAGGTAGGGACATAAGCTGGATCGGCCTGCGCGGACTGTTTGAACTGCTCGCATCCCTGCTCAAAGCGCCCCAGGCCTAACTGGGCTTCGCCGTGGAGTTGCTGTATTCGCGCCATATTCTTGGGAGAGGTTCGGGAACTGGGCGTGACCTCGTTAAGAACCCGTTCATAGCTCTCCTGCAAAAGTAGTGCCTGCCCCAGCAGAACCTTGATTGATTCTTCGTCGACCCCGAGTTTCTGCGCCCGCAGCAACTCCTTTTCCGCGTCCTTCCCCTGTTGCGCCTTGATATAAATTTCCCCCAGAAGCAGGCGTGCTTCGGTATTGTCAGGGTTTTGCTGCAACGCGCTCTTGAGTTCGATGATACTTGCGCGCTGGTCGCCCTTGTCCAGGAAGTCCTTCGCCTTTTGGATATGTTGCTGGGGTGTTGAACTTCCGATCCGATCGCACCCTGAGACAACAGGTAACGCGATCATTGCCGCCAACAGAGCCACCTTGCGCAGTTTGCCAAAAGCACCTGAATACATTTTGCTCTCCTTCATCATGGTTCTATGTGAAATACAGTGGGTAATCAAATTTCAGCCTCCCGCAGAAGAAGTAAATCCGTTCGCCCTGACCCTTCGGCTTCGCTCAGGACTAAAGGCATTGTCGAAGCAAGTCTCCCCTGAGTCCCGTTCGCGGTGAGCTTGTCGAACCGTCCTTCGACAGACTCAGGACGAACGGTGGCGGGGGCCACACGCGGCATTTCTATCTGGAATTGGAATAACCTCATCATTTGCCGCCTTGCAGTTGCTTAAGCATGTTTTGCGCTTCTTTCTCATGGGGAAAGGCAACCCCGCTGGCAAGCAGCCGTTCCAGTTCCTGACGGGCATGCGCGGTATCGCCCGATTTCGCCAGTGTAGCCGCCAAATGCCAGCGAATCTCGGCAACGTCCGGCGCCTGCGAGACGGCGCGGCGAAGGGGGTCAAGACCCTTGGCGGGCTGTCCGGACTGGGTCAGCAGCCAGCCGTAGGTGTCCAGTATGGTGGGATTGTTGGGTTGAAGCTTCAATGCCTGATCGGCAAACGAAAGTGCGCGACTGTCTTTGAGTTCCGACAGCGCCCAGGCGAGATTGTTGAGCACGACAAGGTTACCTGGGTTTTGCTGATTCAGGAGCAGGTAATGTTCCGAGGCCGCCTTGAATGCGCCGCGTGTGATCAGGCGCTCCGCCAGATAAAGACGGGTTCCGCCGTCCTGCGGATGGCTGGCAAGCCAGGTGGCAAGCTGCTTTTCCCCTTCCTCAAATCGACCGGCACCGGCCAGCGCCTGGTGCAGACGAATCAGCGTGGCAGGAGAGGGCGAGAGTTTGTGCGCGCGTTCAAATGCAGCGAGCGCAGCGGGATATTGCTTGCGCGCCAGTGCCGTGTCGCCTTCCAGTACCAGTCCCGCTGGGGAGGCGGGCTTTTGCTGCTGGATCTGTTTGGCGATTTTCTGCGCCTCGTCATACCGCGCAGACTGGATTTCAAGGCCGCCGAGCATGAGTTGCGCCTCGATCAAATCGGGTTTCATCCCCAGCGCCTCTTGCAGGGTTTTGCGCGCGTCTCCGGTTTGCTTCATCGCTATCTGAACCTGGGCGAGTTTCAATCGCGGTTCAGCCTGGTTGGGGAGTTGATCGGCGAGTTTGCGATAGGTGTCCAAGGCGTTGCCTAGGTCTTTGCTGGCGAACTGGCTGGTGCCGAGCAGGTCGAGTGCAGCCGGATTTTTGGGTTGGGCGTTGACCGCTTCGCGCGCGGCGAGCACGGCTTTGGCATTTTCGCCTTTAGCTAGCAGATAGTGCGCCAGTAGTAAATGCGGCTGGATGGCTTGCGGGTTGGCGCTGGCGGCTTTCTCCAGCCAGCTGGTGTAAGCTTTTTCGTCTTTCTGGCGCAGACTCAGATCAGCCATGGCCAGCATGGCCAGGAGATGTTTGGGCTCGGCTTTGAGAATGTCCTCGAAGCGTTTGCGCGCATTCGTGGCCTGTCCGTCCTTGAGATCAAGCTGGGCGAGATTGGCGGCAGCAGGGAAAAATTTGGGATCGAGTTTGAGCGCGTGTTCGAGACTGTCGCGCGCTTTTGCGATATCTTTTTTGCCAAGGTAGGCCGCGCCCCGGTAATTCCACGGCAAAGGACTTTGCGGCATTTTCTTTTCCAGCACGGCGATGCTGGTGAGTGCCGCGTCGTATTGCTGGTTTTTGATCTGGCTGAGGACGATGAGGATATCGGCGCGACCACTTTCACCCTCCAGTCCGGAGGCGATTTGCAGGTCGGCGAGCGCACGCTTGTCGCCTTGCACAATACGCGAAAGGCCCAGCTCGGTGCGGATGGCGGCGCTACTCGGGTTGATCTGCGCGGCTTTTTCGAAGTGCTCTGAGGCTTGTGCGAACTGTTTTTTCGCGAGGGCGATTTCAGCCGCGATTACGTGCACGCCTGCGTCGTTCGAGTGTTCTGGATCAAGCGGCACAAGCGTGCGAGCAGCATCGTCCGGTTGCCCCTGCCGCAATTGGGTTGTGGCCAGCAGTTTGCGCGCATAGAGGTTGTTCGGGTCTTTGCCCAGATAGTTTTTCAGATGTTGTTCGGCCTGTTGCAGCGAGCCCAGGGAAAATTGGACTGCGCCTGCAAGCAGCACGCTGGGCATATGGTTGGGCGCGACGCGCAGTATCTGCTGAAGGGAATCACGCGCTGCGGCGTGTTTCCCCTGGCGGAAATCGAGCAGCGCCTGCAGATAATCGACCATCAGGTTCTTCGGCGCCTTGCTGCGCGCCGCCTCGATATCGGCACGGGCCGCGTCAAATTTCCCGGCGGCAAGTTCTACAGACGCTCTGCTCAGGCGCGCCGGAGTGTTTTCCGGCATGATCTTCAGAGTTTCGCCGTAGGCGTCCAGGGCAGGTTCGATCTTCCCTTGGGCTCGAAGCAGGTCGCCCTTGAAAAGCCGAGCATCGATATTTTTCGGGTTTTTGTCCACCGCGAGATCGGTGAAGCGCATAGCAGCCTCGATGTCTTTGTCCGCGATGGCGAGACGGGCCATCCCGAGCAGGGCATCGGCAAAGTCAGCTCTGGCCTGGAGGGCCTGCTCGAATGATAGCTTGGCATCCTGGTGTTTGCCTAGAGCGAGATAGGCGTTTCCGCGCAAGCCCAGTATTTCTGGGGAGGCTGGCCCCTTGGTGGTGGCTTGGCCTGTTTCATCCAGAACGTTCTGGAATTGCCCTTGCATCAGCAATGCCTTCCCCAAGCCCGGCGTCACCTTGTCATGGCTCATGCCTAGCGCCAGGGCCTTGCGTAGTTCTTTCTCGGCCGAAGCAGGATCGCCGGTTTCCTGATAAGTCATGCCTAAGAGATAGCGGGCTTCGGCATCGTCTGGGGTTTTCTGCAAGGCGTTCTTAAGCTGAATAATGGCGGCCTGGTTGTCCCCATTTTTCTGAAACTGCTTGGCTTGAGAGACCAGCGCCTGGGTGTTTTCGATTTTGCTACAGGCGATTGTTCCTCCCCCTATTAGCACGGCAAGCGTCGAAAGCATCACCAATCTGTTTGCCTGCATATTGCTGCCAAAATTATGCATACGTACTTTATTCTCTCTTTCTATCAGCAAGAGGTTGGCTTGGCGACTCAGTCTCACATGGTATCTCTTTTGCCGCAATGTTTGAAAGGACCGGCAGTTTAGATTCGGACTGGAATGGAGAAAGATTCTATATAAACACATTTTATATGTTTATTAATAGACCTTGACCAAAGTGTAGTCAAGCTTGCCACCGTCATGGCTGTCGGAATTTCTTACAACAGAATGCAAGTGAGTGAGTTACTTCATGCAGGATTAATCCGGGCTGTCAACATTGCGGCTGCCTATTTTGAATTCCACGAAGAGGGGGATCTATTGGATTTTTGCGGGCTTCCAGGGTGTATCCGCGTCTGGAATGGCAGAGATATTTGGTGTCTGAGTTGATGATGCCAAGACTCGAGTTATGTCGATATTTTTTACATACTCCGCAGCCCAGCATCCAGTGCCATATGTTAATCCGTTGTAATTAATAGTAAATCATGTTTTGGCGCGAAACTTGCGGTTGTATTCACCAGTCTAGAATAAAATATGTGGTGAGTTGCAATGGTTTTTTCGGGCAAGTTCTTGGTGGCGCTGGCAGCGTGGGCCTTGTGTGTCGGCGGCGCAGCCGCCGACAGCAATCCTCGTTCGCTCCCGGCGGTGCCGGTAGCGAGTTTGGAGAATCCAGAAGCGCTGGTCGCTCTGGCTCTAAAGTACGAACACGCCGAAGGCGTGGCGCGGAATTATGCCAAGGCCGCAGATTTGTATTGTCGTGCCGCCCGTCTTGGCTTTGCCGATGCCCAGTTTGCCCTAGGATGGATGTATGCCAATGGACGTGGCGTTTCCCGGGATGATGGGGTGGCCGCGCAGTTGTTCGCAATGGCGGCCGAACAGGGGCATGGCCACGCGCGGGAAATGGTACGCTATATCCGCTCTTCTGCAACGACACCGCTGCCAAGCTGTTTGTTGCCCGAGGAATTCGCGCCGGAAACGGGAAACACCCCGGAGCAGGTGGATTCAAAGGCCTATCCGAAAGGTCCCATCTTCGACCTGGTGCAACAACTGTCGCCCAGCTACTCGGTAGATCCCAAGCTGGTTTTGGCGATTATATCGGTCGAATCCGGTTTCAACGTGCGAGCAATATCGCCTAAAAACGCACAAGGTCTGATGCAACTCATACCCGAAACGGCCCATCGTTTTAACGTCAAAAATGCCTTCGATCCGGCGCAAAACATCAAGGGTGGGCTGGCCTACCTGCAATGGCTGCTGTCGTTCTTTAAGGGCAACGTGCCGCTGGTAGCCGCGGCCTACAACGCGGGGGAGCGGGCGGTGGAAAGGCATCGCGGGATTCCCCCCTATCCCGAAACGAGGGACTACGTGCGAAAAATCACGGTCCTTTACGGGAAACCCACCCACCCCTTCCTGCCCAGCCTGGCGGAGACGTCATCATTTGTGGCGTTGCCGGTTAACTATCATCAATAAACCAGTAGCCGTCTCCCTGGTTTGAATTGGATACTTCAAACTTGAGGAGATCTGGCGTCTGCAAAAGATCTCCGGCTACCCCAAGGTCAATGGACAGTCCGCCGTCAGGCACGAGCAATCTAGGCTGACCTCCCGCGCCGGAGGCGCGCTGTATCGCACCCTGCGCTATCAGAAGGCTCGCATGAAGCGTAGGAAGGACGAGAGCGACGCGTCACAATTCCCAGCCAGGTATCGATCGAACAACGCACGGCCATTGTCGACAGCCGCCAGAATTTTTCGACTGGGAGACGGGCTTGGTCATGGGCGCTGGACAGAAGCAGGCCTCTATTTATCGTAAAGAGCGTTCGTCTCGCTTCTCTCGGTTCGCCGTAAAATTCGTCGCAGAACTATTCTTTCGTTCATCCCTGCATCTCCTGGGAACGCGGCGCCACCGAGAACGGGGTCAGCCAGATCCGACAGTTCTTTCCGAAGAAGATGTACTTTGATTCCTATACCCGAGCGGGTCGCATTCGTCATGCATCGACTCAATCACCGCCCCAGAAGATGCCACGGTTTTAAAACATCACACGAGGTCTACATGAAACAGTTACACTCCTGTCATAGCACTGTTGCCCTTCATAGCACTGTTGCCCTTCGGACTTGAATCAGCCACTATTCAGAAGTGCTTATCTTTACTGATAAGCCAAGACCTAATTAGAATTCTTGATAGTTCACAAACACCTGCGGACTGTATCTATCCTCGGTATTCCTGTCTCATTCGGAAGTTGGCGTTGCTACAAAAAAGGGGTGTTCAGAGAGCGCCGTGGGGCATTTTTTATGGGCTATAGTGAAGTAGACGACAGTTGTGTAACAAAAATGGGCTTTGAGATGTTGGCTCTTGATGTAGATGGAGAGGGACTGAGTAATTGTTTGCCTGATTTTTGCGACAGGGGATCGTAGCGGGATGGATATGAATAGCAACACACGAATGAATGGCTGCCGGGCAATCCCGGGTTTTTACTTGGGGCGCGTCAGAAGCATTGTCCTCGTGGGGCTGGGGTTGCTGTTTGTTTCCCCGCTTTGGGGCACCGAGCTTGTCCAAACCATAGAACGTATCAAGCCGGCCATTGTGGGGGTAGGGACATTTCAGAAGACGCGTACCCCGCCAGTGAGCTTTCTGGGCACAGGCTTTGTGCTGGATGACGGTCTCCACGTAGTCACCAACGCCCACGTCGTCCCAGAATCACTGGACATCGCGAACAAGGAGTCACTTGTCGTGATCACCGGCAAAGGCAAAAATCCGGAACTCAGGGCGGCGACTCCGGTTGCCCAAGACAAGGAGCACGATCTGGCTCTGCTGAGGATCAGCGGGCCGGCTCTGCCTGCCATGAAGCTCGGGGATTCGGGCGAGACCCGGGAGGGACAGACATTGGCCTTCACCGGGTTTCCGATCGGCATGATTCTGGGATTTTATCCGGTGACTCACCGCGCCATCGTTTCCGCGATCACCCCCGTCGTGTTGCCAGCGCTGAACTCCCGGGGGCTCGACGCAAAGATGATCGGCCAGTTGCATCGGTCCGCCTATACAGTGTTTCAGCTCGACGGCACGGCCTATCCCGGCAGCAGCGGAAGCCCTCTCTACGATCCTGAAACCGGGTTGGTGTATGGTATCGTCAACATGGTGTTTGTAAAGGGAATGAAGGAAGCCGCCCTCAGTCATCCGAGCGGCATAACCTACGCCATTCCCGGAAATTACATCCACGATCTGCTGGGCCGGAAAATACCATAAATAAAAGGGAGTGCCTGAGTTGGCTCGAATTTCCAATCATCACATTTCCACAACGGCAATTTTTCTTTTTGGCGTGGAAACGTTCGCGCTGATGGCCTCGGTTTACCTGGGGACAAAAATCCGTTTTTTTGACCAACCCAAGCTTTTTTCAGACGCCCTCACAGATCTATTTCCCCAGGCCGTCACATATGCCGTTGTCATGATCATGAGCATGGCGGCGATGGGGATGTATCAACTGGATTCCAGGCCGGACCCCAAAGCCACTTTACTTCGCCTCATGCCTTCCCTTGCCTTGGGGTTGGGTCTCATGAGTCTGGTTTTCTACTGGGCGCCTGACCTTTATTTCGGTCGTGGTATATTGGGGATAGTGTTGCTTCTGGCCATGATAGGGATATCTCTGACGCGGGCCGTTTTTTTCAAGTGGTCCCGCCTAGGAATTTCGGAGTCCCGGGTCATGGTGCTGGGCACGGGTGCCAAGGCTAAGGAATTCAGCGATCTGATCGGGAGCGACCCCGGTTGCCATAAATTCAATATCGTTGGTTTTGTGCCGCTACCCGGCGAGAAACATCTGGTGCCCTCCCCCTCCATTTTGCCTGCGGAAGGGCTCCTGAGGTCCATGGTCAATAAATACACCGTGAGCGAGGTCATTGTCGCGGTTGGGGACCGGCGCAACGGCGGCTTCCCAATTCAGGAACTTCTGGAATGCAAGCTGCATGGGGTCACGGTGAGCGATGCCGCCAAATTTTATGAACGCGAGCGGGGCCAGATCCGGGTTGATTCCCTTTACCCGAGCTGGCTGGTCTTTGGCGATGGATTTGAGCAGGGGCTCTTGAGAAGGGTCGTAAAGCGAGGTTTCGACTCGATCGCAAGCGTAGTCCTTCTGGTGGCCACATTTCCCGTCATGCTGGTTACAGCCCTCTGCATTCTCGTCGAAAGTGGTGCGCCTATCCTTTTTCGGCAGGAAAGGGTGGGGAAAGGGGGCGAAACGTTTATGGTCCTGAAGTTTCGCAGCATGAGAAATGATGCTGAGCAAGAAGGAAAACCGCAATGGGCGGCAGCGAATGATCCACGGACAACAAGGGTGGGCAGAATTATCCGAAAATTGAGGATAGACGAGCTTCCCCAGATATTCAACGTGCTGAAAGGGGAAATGAGCTTTGTGGGTCCCCGCCCGGAAAGGCCCTATTTTGTTGACCTGCTCAGCGCCAAGATCCCCTATTACAACACCAGGCACAGCATCAAGCCGGGGATAACCGGATGGGCTCAGGTCCGCTATCAGTATGGCGCCTCGGTGGGGGATGCCATCGAAAAGCTGCAGTATGACCTTTACTATGTGAAGAATAATAGCCTGTTCCTGGATATCATCATCCTGATAGATACGGTCCAGGTTGTCTTGTTGGGCAAGGGGGGAAGGTGATAGATATCCCATGTTGACAACAAATATTGCGGCACTTAGTTATGGCGCCGCCGCGGCAGCATTTTTTTTCTTGTCCGGTCTCCTGTTGACCAGTTGGCGCGGACGCCTGCACGGGATGGTGCTCACTGTCGCATGCCTGCTTTCTGCGCTTTGGGCGGCGACGGTCGCCTATCAGGCCACTTTGGGACGCCCGGTATCGCTCTTGACAGATATCCTGGAAATTCTTCGGAATGCAGGCTGGACCGCTTTTCTGGTCATGCTGCTGGGTCCCTTACGGCAGACTGAAGCTTTGTCTTCCCCCAAGGTCAAGCCAGCTGTGGTGGCTGTGGCAGGGTTTTACCTTTTGCTCTTTCTTGCCACTCTTTACTCCTATGGAGGCCTCGGCACTTCCCCTCTTGGGGTGATCGTTTTTATGACCAGTATCGTCGGACGCGGGGCAATGGCGGTTATTGGCATGATCTTGGTGGAGCAGCTCTACAGGAACACGCCTGCCAAGCAGCGCTGGGGGATAAAATTCGCCTGTCTGGGGATAGGCGGGGTGTTCGCTTACGATTTCTATCTTTACAGCGATGCTATGTTGTTCAGGCAGGTGAGCCCAGAGATCTGGACAGCACGAGGGATAGTCAATGCCCTGGTCGTTCCCCTGGTGGCGGTGTCTGCAGCGCGCAACCCTCAATGGTCATTGGGAATCTCGGTTTCGCGCCGCATCCTGTTCCACTCCACGGCGCTGTTGGGGGCCGCCATGTACTTGATGATCATGGCGGCTGCCGGCTACTACCTCCGTTTTTTTGGGGGAAACTGGGGCTCGGTACTGCAGGTCGCTTTTCTGTTCGGTGCCGTGGCATTGCTCCTGGTCGTGCTGTTCTCGGGCACTTTGCGTTCCTGGCTCAAGGTATTTATCAGCAAGAATTTTTTCAGCTACAATTACGACTACCGGGAGGAATGGCTGCGTTTTATCCACACCCTTTCCGAGGATGCGCACGGTCTGGGCGAGCGTGCCATCCAGGCCATTGCGGAGCTGGTGGAAAGCCCTGGCGGGGCTTTGTGGATCAGCCGCGAGTCCGGTGATTGCGAGCTTGTGGCGCACTGGAACATGCCGCTGGCTGGTGGGATCGAGCCAGTGAACAGCCCTTTTTGCCGGTTTCTCGAAAATCAGCAATGGGTGATGGATTTGCAGGAGTACGACGCCCATCCGGAAAAATACGCTGCAATCGCCATGCCTCAATGGCTGCTCGCCATTCCAAAGGCATGGCTGGTGGTTCCGCTGATCCAGCATGGAGGATTGTTTGGTTTTGTGGTGCTGGCACAGCCCAGGAGCAGAATCAGTTTGAACTGGGAGGTTAACGATCTGCTCAAGATCGCCGGCCGCCAGGCGGCAAGTTATCTCGCGCAACAGGAAGCGGCCAATGCGCTTCTGGTGGCGCGACAGTTTGAATCATTCAATCGCATGTCCACTTTTGTCGTGCATGACCTGAAAAATTTGGTTTCCCAGTTGTCACTGCTGCTTTCCCTCTCCGAAAAACACAAAAATAATCCGGAGTTCCAAAAAGACATGACCGACACAGTGGATTTCTCGGTACAGAAAATGAAGCTGCTCCTTCGGAAATTGAGCAGCGGTTCTTCTGATGAGAAGCCTGCCCCGCTTCCTATTGAAAATCTGCTGCAGCAGACGGTGGCGGCCAAGCTGGCCGACACGCCGAAGCCGGTGCTTGAGATACTGGAGCCAGGCTTGGTTGTCTTCGCCAATTGGGCGCGCCTGGAACGGGTGATCGGGCATCTCATCCAGAATGCCATTGAGGCTACTCCCAGGGACGGCCAAGTCATCGTGCGCCTGGCCAGGCGGGATGACTCCGCGATCATAGAGGTCAAAGACAGTGGGCATGGCATGAGCGAGGAGTTCATCCGCGAGCGGCTGTTCAAGCCTTTCGAGTCTACCAAGTCGGCGGGCATGGGGATAGGCGTGTTTGAAAGCCGGGAATATATTCGCGAACTCGGGGGCCAGCTGGAAGTCGCCAGCAGCCAGTCGGGTGGCACTACTTTCCATGTGATTCTGCCGCTTCACCGCCAGGATCAGGCTGTCGAGAGAGTCACATAGCGTGAAAGGAAATCCGGTGAATCGGGACAAACCCCCCTTGCTGATTATTGAGGACGATCCCGGCCTGCAGAAGCTGCTGCGCTGGAGCTTCGAGGCTTACGAAGTTTTGGTGGCAGGAGATCGTGAAAGCGCGCTTGCGCTGATTCGGCGTCATGAGCCGGCGGTTGTTACCATGGATCTCGGGCTTCCTCCTGACCCCGATGGCGCCTCGGAGGGCTTGGCCACGCTGCAGCAAATACGTGCACTTGCACCGGATACCAAAGTGATCGTCCTTACCGGCAACCAGGATCATGCCAATGCGGTGAAGGTCATCGGCATGGGCGCTTACGATTTTCACCAAAAGCCTTTTGACCCTGAGATGCTCGGCTTGGTGGTCGAGCGGGCTTTTTTCCTGCACGCGCTGCAGCAGGAAAACCGCCGGATGCAGCAAGTCCAAATGGATTCCCCCCTGTCGGGCATCATCAGCAGGGATCCGGGCATGTTAAAGATATGCCGTAACGTGGAAAGGGTCGCGTCCTCCGACGCCACAGTAATGCTATTGGGCGAAAGCGGAACCGGCAAGGAGGTGCTGACAAAGGCCCTGCACCAGTTGAGCCCGCGGCATGGGGAGCGCTTCATGGCGATCAACTGTGCGGCGATCCCGGAAAGCCTTCTGGAAAGCGAGCTGTTCGGCTACGAGAAGGGCGCCTTTACCGGGGCTGCCAAGCAGACTCTGGGCAAAATCGAGTGCGCCAATGGGGGCACCTTTTTTCTCGATGAGGTGGGTGACCTGCCCATGGCCCTGCAGGCAAAAATTTTGCGTTTCCTGCAGGAAAGGGTGATAGAACGGATAGGTGGGCGCGAAGAGATCCCTGTGGACGTGCGCATTGTCTGTGCGACACATCAGAACCTAAAGGAAATGATAGCGGCGGGAAGCTTCCGCGAAGACCTCTATTACCGGTTGAGCGAGATCGTTGTCACGATTCCCCCGCTACGGGAGCGGGTGGGCGACGCCGCCTTGTTGGCGCATCACTTCAGGAACAAGTTCAGCGTTCAGGAGGGGCGCTCCTCGCTCAACTTCAGCCAGGAGGCGTTGGCCACGATAGAAAGCTATTCATGGCCTGGCAATGTGAGGGAAATGGAAAACTGCATCAAGCGTGCCGTCATCATGGCGGATGGCTCCCAAATCAGTGTGGAGGATCTCGGGTTGCAGGCATTACCCATGGCGGACGAGCCTCTCAATCTGCGGCAGGTGCGGGAAGAAGCGGAATACAAGGCCTTTGTGAAGGTGCTGGCGAGAGCGGATGGCAATATTACCAAGTCGGCCGACTTGTTGGGTGTCAGCCGCCCCGCCCTGTATGACCTGATGAAGCGACATGGGATAAAGTAACCCACTTGTCGCGTAGCATCCTGTTTTTCGCCTGTTTCCAGAATAACCGAAAAACAATGGGTTTAAAGGCCCAAAAATAAAGGGGCGTTGATGTTCCATAAAACAAGGAAATTGTTGTGAGTGGTCTGTGCGGCTGGATAGGCTACGGTGCCACAACTGCCGAGAACCGGCAGATTGTAGAGCGAATGGCCGGGCCGCTGGCGCGGTTTGACGGCAGCGGCGTCCAGGCGTTGGCATGGGGGGGCAGCGCCCTGGCTGTCGCCGCGAGCGGCGACAGCGCCCACCTCTATCAAAAGGAAGGGCTTTTGGTCGCGGTATGGGGCCGGGTCAGGTTTATGGATTCCCGTCTGGCCCAGCTTGCGCAGGCCGAAGGTGTGGCCAAAGCGCTGGCGGACGGCTGGCGGGAAGGGGGAGAAACAGTCCTCCCGCTTCTGGAAGGGGCGTATGACCTTTGCATTCTGGATGAAGCTGCCGGGGAGGCGGTTCTGGCGGTCGATCGAATGGGGACCCAGCCGCTTTCCTACACGCTTTCTGGGGATGGGCTGGTGTTCGGTTCATCGGCGGATGCCGTCATCCTTCACCCGTTGGCAATACCGGAGATCGACCCGCAGGGCCTCTACAATTACCTCTATTTTCATATGGTGCCCGGCCCCGACACGATTTACACTGGGCAAAAGCGCCTCCTGCCGGGCGAATATCTGGTTTTCAGGAAGGGTCGGGCGGAAACAAAAAAACACTGGGAAATGCAGTTCCTGGAAGGGCAAAAGCGCCCCTTTGACGAGCTCAAGCAGGAATTTTTGCGGCTGCTGCGCTCAAGCGTGAGCGAGGCCGCGTCAGATCAGGAGGTTGGCGCCTTCCTCAGCGGCGGGACAGACAGTTCCACGATCGCGGGCATCCTGGGGGAGGTTGGCGGCCGGCCGGCCCGCACCTACTCTATCGGTTTCGAAGCAGATGGCTATGACGAGATGGAATATGCCCGCATCGCGGCGCGGCATTTTTCCACCGAGCATCACGAGTACTATGTCACTCCGGACGACGTAGTGGCAGCCATCCCGCAGATTGCAGGAATTTTCGATCAGCCCTTCGGCAACGCTTCTGCCGTGCCCGCTTTTTATTGCGCACGCATGGCGAGGGCGGACGGTCTGAACAGGATCTTGGGCGGTGACGGGGGCGACGAGCTATTCGGCGGTAACGAGCGTTATGCGAAGCAACATATCTTTTCCCTCTATCAACGCATCCCCTCGTTATTGCGCAAGGGGGTATTGGAGCCCGCTGTCTTCGGCATGCCCGGCGGCCAGAGAGTGTCGCTAGTGCGCAAAGCCCGCAGCTATATCGAGCAGGCCTCGGTGCCGATGCCGGCGCGCACGGAAACCTACAACCTGCTGGATCGTTACGGCCATGGGGAGGTGTTTACACGGGAGTTTCTGGCTACCGTTGATCCGGGGCAGCCGCTCTCCCACTTGAACGAAACCTATCGCCAGGCCCATGCCCAAAGCCTGATCAATCAAATGCTCGCCCTCGACCTGAAGTTCACTCTCGCCGACAACGACCTGCCCAAGGTGGTCAAGGCCTGTGAACTGGCGGGAATGGAGGCGGCTTTCCCGTTTCTTAACAACGAAATGGTGGCCTTCTCGGCGCGGCTGGCGCCGGAGCTCAAACTCAAAGGGACAAAACTGCGTTATTTTTTCAAGGAGGCATTACGCGATTTCCTGCCGGACGAGATCATCACCAAGCAAAAGCATGGTTTCGGCCTGCCCTTCGGCGTCTGGCTCCAGAATCACAAGCCACTGCAGGAGTTGGCCGCCGATAGCCTGAATGGCCTGAAATCGCGCAACATCGTGCGTGCTGAGTTCATCGACAGACTTCTCGGGCAGCATCTGGCGGAGCACGCCGGATATCATGGCACCATGGTGTGGGTGCTGATGATGCTGGAACAGTGGTTCAGGCAGCACTAGTGGCCTGCTTCCGCAAATACCCCGGATTCAAAAACTCCTTAAAAAGTTTTCCGGGAGCAGCTATGCTTTCGTTATAATCGCGATGCACTTGCAGACTTGCAATCCGCCCAAATTATCCTGAGATTCCACTTTCCATATGACTTACGCCCCCGACTCCACCATCATCAATGCACTCTCGTGCAGCCAGCAGCACAAGAAGGCTTTGCGTTTTATTATCTGTGGCAGCACCGGCTCCGGCAAGAGGACCCTGACCGGGCTGCTGCCCGACCAATCAAAAATGCTGTTCGAGGGCCAGCTGGCCATACTGGACGCCGGCGCGAAGAAGAAGGAAACCCAGGGCGTTCACAACCCTGATTCCGTCCTGCTGGCGGAAGGATGGTCCGCGGATCACGAACAGACCGATGCAGCCCACAGCCTCTTCTCCGCCGACGTGGCGGTCATCCTTATTGACGCAAGCAAAGGCATGCTCACCCAGAGCCGCCAGCATAGCCACCTGGTATCACTGCTTGGCATCCGCAAGGTTATCCTGGCCATCAACAAGATGGATCTTGTGGACTACTCGGAAATAGTGTTTCAGCGCATCGTCGACGACTACCACGGCTTCGCTAGCCAGATCGGGCTGGAACACATCACTGCGATTCCCCTCTCGGCGTTGCATAGCGACAACATTACCGCGCACGGCAACCACATGGCGTGGTACCACGGCGCCACTCTGACGGGTTGTCTGGAAATGGCTGAAGTCGATATCTCGCGCGGAGAGGCCATTTCCGCAGCCGATGCGCCGGCAAGCGTGGCCGACCAGTTCGAATCCACGATTATCTGGATGCACGATGCACCCATGTTTCCGGGGCGGTCGTATTTGCTCAAGACCGGGTCCCAAACGGTTACTGCCACTGTTACCGATATCAAATACCAAGTGAGCATGGGCTCTCCGGAACACCTGGCGGCAACAAAACTGGAGAAAAATGCCGTCGGCGTGTGCAACATCAGTGTCAACCGGCCGGTCACCTTCAAACCCTATAACGACAATCGGGATATGGGCAGTTTCATCCTTATCGACCGCGTGAGCAACCACATCGTCGGGATGGGACTGCTGCACTTCGCCCTGCGCCGTGCACAGAACATCCACATGCAGCAGGTTGACGTGGACAAGGCTGCACGCGCCATAAGCAAGGAGCAGAAGCCCCGCATGCTGTGGTTTACAGGCCTATCTGGCTCTGGGAAATCCACCATCGCCAATCTGGTGGAAAAAAGGCTGCACGCCATGGGCTGCCACACTTACCTGCTCGATGGCGACAACGTGCGTCATGGCTTGAACAAGGACCTTGGGTTCACCGAGGTTGACCGGGTGGAGAATATCCGTCGCGTGGCGGAAGTAGGCAAGCTGATGGTGGATGCCGGCTTGATCGTCCTGGCCGCATTCATTTCCCCCTTTCGTTCGGAACGCCGCTTGGCGCGGGAACTGCTCGAAGAAGGCGAATTTGTTGAGATATTTGTTGACGTCCCACTTTCGATAGCCGAGCAGCGTGATCCGAAAGGACTTTATCGCAAGGCCCGAAGAGGTGATCTGAAAAATTTTACTGGGATCGACTCGCCATATGAGGCGCCTCAAACCCCTGAAATCCATCTCGACACAACTTCAATGACACCCGATCAGGCGGCCGAGTTGGTCGTGGCGGCTATCGAGCACAAGATGGGCTAGTCAGCCGCTTTAATTTAAATTCACTATTCAACTGTGGGATCGGGCGACTGAATATTTGTCGAGAATGTTTACACTTGTAACTCGGGTTGACTATAGTTAAAGGGTATCGCATTGATAGGAAAAGAAAAACTACAAGTGGTGCGAAAATTGCTATTTAATATTTGGGCCGTCAATCGAATTGCCAGCGAGGCTTATTTCCAGGCAACGAATTGATATCAACATTATTCACTCGAAAGGAGTAACGGTTATGAAGCGTCTTATGGTTGCAAGTATCGTTTTGCTCGCAGGGATTTCTGGGGAGGCAATGGCTGCCTGTTCAGACCAGCAAGTTACAGGCAGCGCCCTTACATCATTGATTGCAGGTAGCACGGTCTGTGCTACGCGGGGTGCCGAAAAGTGGCAGGAGCAGCATCGGGCCGGCGCTCAACTTTGGGATTACAAGAAGGGTTCCAGCGATAAAGTCGATCCATCGAAGCAGGTCGGAACCTGGAGTATCAATAATGTGGACAACACTGTTACGTACTTCTATACGGGCGGCCCTAGCTATACATACAGCGTTCATGGCTTGGCAGGAGGCCCGTATAGCTTCTGCACTAATGGTGCCGAGGTGGTAAGTGGCGCTACCTTCACAGGAACCATCGGCGGTTGTTAATGAAGCAGGAGGCGGGATTTTTGGTTTAGGTGGCGGCGGTGGCGGTTTTTCAGTGCGATTGTCGCCAACTCACGAATCTACATGCAATCTCTCGCATGGCGTTTATCTTGTCAGGGATTCCTAGGGCGAGTTCAGGGCGGTCCGCTCCCCTCCGCCGGCTCGCCCGCAGAACCAGGCTAGCAGCAGGAACAGCATGAGCAGGCGCGGACTGTCCACCAGGCTGTCGAGGGTTCCGATCACGAGGAAGCCGATGCTGGACGCCAGCATCGCACCGGCCATCACGTCGCCTCGCCAAACATCGCGACCGGCGCGCCATAAGCCAACCGCGACGAAAAGGGTCAGGGCGACCCCCCCCAGCCAACCCTGGTCGAACAGAACTTGGATTGGCAGGCTCCAGATATGCCATGGCTTGTCGTTGTCGACGGTGAAGAACCACCGGTCCAACCCCCGCGAAAAGCCCCCGTTGACCAGCAGGTTGTCCTCGTCCGTTGCCTGCAAACGCACTTTGTCCACATCTACCACGGCATGGGCATTGGAATTGTAGATCGACAGCTTGACGGGGCGGGCTGCATACCAGGGGCCGCTTCCCAAGTCACCCGATAGCATGTGGGTCTGGACTGGCTGCCACCGTCCGTTTCCTGTGACATCAATGGTCTTGAAGGCGCAGCGGGCTGAGGTGAGCAGCCATTTTTCGCAGATCGATACGGTGACTTGGGTGTTAGGCTGATCGCTGCGGGCGTTCATGCTGAGTGTATAGTTGTGCTGCTGTTTTATCGTGACGAACTGCTCCATGTAGAGCGGACTGCCCGATCCTAGCCGCAGAAAGGTGTTGCCAGTTTCGGAGCCTAGGCGGTAAGTGGCGGCTCGGCTTTCTTCGCTACGCCAATAATGGGTTTCCGGGTAACGGCCAACCCCCATCCCGAATAGTGCCGTGCCCCAGCCCGGATCGCGCATCTGCAAGGCGTTGGACCAATGGGCCAAACGTATTCCCAGATCGGTTCCCGTCCGGGACATGCGAGCCTGTGTGAACGGGCCTTTGAGGATCGGCACCGCCACCGCGAGAGTCAGCGCCGCAAGTGCGAAAGCCGCCATGCTGCGCTTGAAAGGCCAGGTTCGCACCCGATTACCTGATTTTGCAGTTGCCGCCAGCAGGGCGAGCGCCAGAGCGACACCGTAGGCAGCGTAGCCAATGCGCGAGAAGGTGACCATCACCCCATAGGTGGCGCCAACCAGCAACGCTGTACCGATCAGCCTTGTTACCCAGCTCTGCCTTTCAAACAGCAGCACCACCAGGAATGGCGTCGATAGCGTCAGGTAAGACTCGATATCCGCCCCGCCAGTATGCATCTGGGAGAAGGGCCCGGTTACCCGGTAAACGTCGGTGAAATTGAACAATCCCGGGAAGACAAAGCGTTCCCAGACGATCACAGCCACCGTGCCAGCCAGCCCGACAACCATGCCCCAAGCGAAATGGCGGCGAACGTCCTGCCCGGTGAACGCCAGGCGTCCGAGCAGGCCATATAACAGGAATGCCCACAATGCACCCTTGGCAATGCGTAGCGCGTTATAGGGGCTGTAGTAGTTGGTGAATGCGTTTGAATCTGGCATCTGCCAAGGCAGCAAGCCGCGGATGGTGCCGATTGCATAGGAAAGACCCAGCAAGACAGCGAGGGAGAGGAGCAGCAGGTCGCGTTTCGAATGGCGCGGCGCGGGGGGTAATCGGACATAACCGACGGCGACGCTGGTCAAGAGAAGAAAATCAAACTCGTCGAAATAGAAGCATCCACTCCAGGGGGCGAGGTCGAAAAGCGCCAGAGCGGCTGGAATAACGATGAGCAGAAACTGTGGCCGGTACCAGATCAGAGCTGCATACCCAGCGAAAAGCGGGCCGAGGAGGGCTGGTTGGTAGGGAAAGGTCGCCACACCCCAGCCGACACCCACCAAGCCCACAATCAAGACGGCGTAACCTATCCACAACGGCCTTTTGAGCATGGCAAGCGGCATCGCCGATGCTGTCGCGTCCAGCATTTGGTCATTTATTGCTGGCGCCCAAGCCCCGGAAGCCTCAGTTTCACTGCCGCAGAGGCTGCGGTGCATGTGGCTGGTTGACGTCGCAGCCATCGGCGTGTCATTGCGCTTCGGGGCCTCGGCGGACATTGCAGGGGCCGAGGCAAGCCGTTTGGCCAGTTTCGCTGTTGCCCAGGCAGCAAACCCGGCGATAAGGAGGTTGGTGGGGTCGGGGTGGAGGCTCTCAAGGAACAGCTTGCTCGTTTCCATGAATCCGGCTATCAGCGTTGCCATTAACATCGCCAGCTTGGGAGGGTTCCAGTATGCCCAGGTCAGAACCCCAATGGGTGCGTACATCAGGCATACGGATGCCAAACTTAACAGCGCAGCCTGTTCCGTAGTGTAGTAATGGTAATAGAAGGGGAGAAAACGAATGCCATTGAAGGCGCTCATGGCGGAGTCGATGCCTATCCAGCGATGCTCGAACCAGCCATTGACCGCAGCCAAGGCAATCAGATAAAGGATGCCCACGGGTAGACCGAATCGCCTGAATCCGGACGCCAGTTGCGGTGGTTGCAAACGTGTACGGTGGCGCCAAAGCCGTGCGCCCAGATACATTCCCGTCGCGCGGGTAAGCACGGAAAGACCTTGGCTAATGCCGGAAACGATGAAAAATTGGGCAATCTCAATAATCAGCCCAAGGACCGCGCCTGAGAGGAATGCACGTGTGGGAGAGCACAGTGGCCGCCCGGTTCTCTGTTGACAGAGCATCAAACCCAGGGGCACGACGGCCAAGGCTTCTGCGCCCAGCTTGGCCAGAGTAAGCGCGATGCCTCCGTGCATGGACTCCGTCGCTACCAGCCATCCCCAGCCATTCGAGTGAAGCTTCCATTCGAGTTCAGATACTGATACCAGGAAATCGTAGGGAAATAGGCTGAACGCGACGTAGCCAAGAGCGTATGCTTTCAGCAGGTGGGCAAGCAAACGACCCGAGTTTCCCGTCAGCGTGGAGAGGAAGGACCTGAACCGATTTGACCAACGCGATGCAAAAACCGCGCCCAGGATGCTGCCTAGAAATTCGGCAATGACATCGTTGATGGATACCGTTCGGGGCGGGAAAAATAGTTGTGCAAATTCAACTGTCACGGCCAAGGTGAACGAAAACAGAAGCGAACCGATAAACGCCAAGGCAAGGGCGCGATGCGTCTTGAAATGCGTAAATAGCGTGAAGGTGAGGAAGCCGACGGGCACGTAGAGCACGCCATTTGCGACCCAGTCGGCACGCCCTTGGGCGCCGACGTTGAGTAGCCTGATGTGCTGGAACATCTCCCATGCCTGATCCCAGGGTAGTGGATGAAAATCCAGAGGCACCAGGCTCCCGTAAACCACAAAGCAAACGTAGAGCAGCCACCACGGGAGGACTGCGACCTTGGATGGGATGATCCGGGTATCAGGCCTGCGGCGCGAAGAATGATCGTAGGTCATGGTTTTTCATGGCTGCCAATTAGCTCAAGTCAAAGCGATGGGGCTGAGTAGACCGGACCGAATGCGGCTTTCTGGCAATTTGCATTTCAGGCACGACGGTCATCCGGGTAAGGGAGGGGGCACATCTTCACGGTTTCCGGCTTCTGCTGAGCGGCCAGCCAGGGTTGCGGCCTTCGCCTGCGTAGGCACCGGTGAACGAGTCTTTCCGACGGTTGCCGTTGAAATCACGATTCCAACTTTCATAGCCATGCAAAGAGCGGGTCTCCATTTGTATTTTCTTCAGCTTGCCCGGACGCGGATACAGGTCCAGCTTTTCCAGGGGATCAAAAGGCGCATTGAGGTATCTTCCCGCTACTTCGTAGTGCTTGGTCACGTTTGCCGATGATGTCCCTAAGGGAAGCGATAGCGGCGGCCCACCAAACACCGCATTGCCCGCCACGAACTGGCTATACTCAGGGTCTCCTTCGCGTCTCAGAAGAACAATACCATTTTTAGACGCAACAACTGTATTGTAGAACACGCTGATGGTTCGTGGCGTGTCGTTGTGAGGTTGGATCCGGATCGCGTCGCCCGCATGATTAACGAACAGGTTGTTGTACAAGGCGATATTCCCCTCGCCCTGGAAGAGTGATTCGCCAGGGTTCTGGTAGAAGAAATTACCATGGACGAGATAGATGTCATTGGCACCGGGGCCCACCAGCGGAAAGTGTCCTACCAGCACGTTTGGCCTGGCCATAGAGCCATTCGATGCACCCTGTTCCTTGCTGAACACATTATCGCGAATGGTGGTTACGCTGCGTTCCTGCGGCATCCCCAGCAGTTCCGGGCGCTGGTTCTGGTGTTTGATCTGCAGGTTGTAACCGATCGTATCCAAAATCACGTTGTGCTCGATCAGGCCACCCACAAAAGGGGCGTTGCCATCAGAGTTGCCCAAATAGATGCCCGTGCCGGCGCCCACAATCCGGTTTTCCCGAATCACCCAGCCCCATGCCGGACATTTGGTGGAGATGCCCACTGTCTGCTGGTTATTGCCATGGCCACGGATATCCAGATTCGCAAGAGTTATATGATGCGCCCACTGTGCATGGCCTTCGCATTTCACGCCGTCCACAGGCAGGCCCGCACCATCGAGTGTCAGGTTCCGTACCGTTACATGACTGGAGTTCACAATGCTGACGGTGTTGCGCCCGGCATGTGCCAGGAGGATGGCTGGCAGCGCGTCGCTAGGAGCGGTGATCACGATGGGAGCTTGCGCGGTCCCGTTCAGATTGTGAATTGGAAGGCCGCGTTCATAAATGCCCGGGGACAGAGTCAGCCGATCACCTGGCGTGAGCTCGCGAAGCAAGGCCACATAGGTATCTGGCGTTGCAGTGTATGCCGTGCCGCCTACCGCCGTGTTAGCCAGTAGTATTGTACCCATTAAAGCAACCAGTGGTTTGATCATCGACATTCTGCCCGGATAGCAAATCGACCCGCAGGCCGGTGTATCAAGTAATTCCCATGGCAACACAATACGTCAATCGCGCTATGTCCAAACTGCGCGCCATGATCTCGCGAATAGCGTCAAACAGGTTCAATCTCACGCGACACGATTTTCATGTCAGAATATGCTAGCCCGAATTACAATATAAAGACATCACCAAACCAAATGCCAGCCTTCAGCACGAGGCCTGCCTTCCATCAATCCTCTGCCTACAAACTATGTGCAGAACGCAGCGCATTGGGGGATTTTTTTACGCACCATCGTTGTTCGATGTATATTTAGATGTATAACGCACCATAAACAGAAAAAACATGTCTCTCGGTGAATCCATACGCAAGGGAACTAAATGGCTAGTCGCCGGCAGCCTGGCCGGCCAAGTACTGCAATTCGCCTTCGGCGTCGTTCTTGCTCGCCTTTTATTACCGGCCGATTTCGGCCTTCTTGTTACTATCCAAGTCTTTACCGGTGTTGCCGGCATGATTGCTAGCGGTGGCATGGGGGATGCTTTAGTGCGCGCAAAGAAAGTGGATGAGCACGATTTCAATGTGGTTTTTACCGCGCAGCTCGCTTTAAGCGTGTTGATTTTCATTGCATTCTTCACACTTTCTCCAACAATCGCTCTTGCCTTCAACGAGCCTCTTTATACCGATCTTATCCGCATCTCCGCCTTGAGCTTCTTGTTCCGGCCGATGCTTAATGCCCGCAACATTTGGCTACAACGGGAAATGCTTTTCAAAGAGCGCTCTCTTGCCGGATTGTCCTGTGCTATTTTTAGTGGGGCATTAAGCATTATCATGGCTTGGGCGGGGATGGGGGTGTGGAGCTTGATCCTCTCCGGCTTGGCAGGCAGCTTACTGAATCTCATCCTGCTCGACCGAATTACTCTCCAACGCCTCCAAATGTCGTTTGACATCGGCACGGCACGCATCCACAGCGGTTATGGTCTGAAATCATCTGCTAATGAGTTAGTGAGTTATTTACGCAAGCAAACCAGCAACCTGATCATAAGCCACGTTGCAGGCCCCGCCTCGGTGGGGCTCTACAATAAGGCGGAGAGCCTAGCCATGCTGCCCTTGGCTACCATCAGCGACGCGGTATATACCCCCGTGTTTCGGGCTATGTCCAAGGTGCAAGACGATGCAGCGCAGGTTCGTTACTTGTTTTACCGTATGATTTCGCTGCTGGTTGTTTATACCTTACCTTTCTATGTCGGCCTAGCGTGGCTGGCAGAGCCTTTCATCGGTGTGGTCTACGGGGAAAACTGGCTGCCAGTTGCTGGACCTTTGACGGTCATTTCCCTTTGCGGATTCCTTTTCTGTATCGGACATCCATGCGGTGCCGTATTGGCTGCACGTAATCTGCTGGGGCGCGAGGTTCTCATCCAAGCAGCCACTTGGGCTTTCGTGGCAGTAGCCACCTTGATTGGTCTACGTTGGGGCGGGCTTACCGGAATAGCATGGGGGGTGGCGGCAAGCCACTTATTTTCTGCCTCACTTATGTATCACTTGGCCTCAAAATCTGTGCAAGGCTCGTTGCGGGAGTTAATCAACGCGATCGCCCCGGGTTTGTTGTTCAATGCACTCATGCTTGCAGTATTGTGGGGGCTTGATTTACTTTTGCCCTCAGGATTTCCGGAACAGCAGCAGGCCGCTTATCTGCTGCTTTCTGCTACGGTGGGCGGCCTTATATATGGCGCCAGTTTCCTTTTCCTCCCTATTCCGTCGCTTGAGGCGGAAGCGCTCCGATGGCGCAAGACACTGTGTTTAGCCTGATAGATTCTATGACACTGGAAATCCAACTCGTCGATGTGTTTTCCCCTAATGGTAGCAATGAAGTCTTGCGCCTTCGCGACATGTCGCGATTCCACAAGACAAATACGCATTTCGAAATTTTCCGCGACGACTTTGCTGATGCGGGCGCCCAATGCATCTTTCTCCGCGCCGATGCTAATGACGCGAACAATCAAGTACGCGTTACTGTAGAGGGCAGCTATCGCATGATAGCCAGCCCCGCCGGTGGCTGGTTACTTCATTCCCATGGCAACGGTCCAACCTATTGGATTCCTCGTGCACCGATGACGCGCACGCTCGATAAACTTGCTCGCATCGTTTCCGAACAGACTGCGTCTCTGATCAATATGGATCTAGAGCCCAGTGGGATCTCAGCCACATTTTCCGTGCCGCGTGGCCAAATCCTTGATTTGACCATCTGGCGCTTCAACGCGGGTACAGCACGATGGCTGGATGAGCTTGGCCGAACAATGGTCATTGAAAAACAGCCTTATTTCGTCTACGCTTCACACACGGTATGCAGTAGCCTGGCGGATTTTTACCTTCACCTCGTGCATGGTCATGTCTACGGCAATCACTGGGCTTGGCCAAACAAACTCAAGATCTGCGATGAACTTGATGCTTACGCGCTCTACCTCATTGCGAACGGTCTAGAACGCGCTACAGAAAAGAAACTCTATGGCCTGCTACGGCGCCAGATTGTAGCAAGCGTAATCGCGCGACAGGAGCCGGATGGCGGATTCCGTCACGGTGAATGGACGGATTTATTCGAGAGCCACAATCGCCTCATCAATGGTGCAATCCAACTGCTCGCGGCAGAACTCGAGCGCGCACCCGATCCCACACTACAGCAGGCGCTGGCGTCAGCCACCAGCTACATCGCCCGGCAAATGGATCAAACCGAGATCGGAGCCTGGTTACTGCATGACTCTCTTGAAACATCCGAGGAAGGGATGCGCCTGTACCCATCCCCCTGGTCGCCGAGTACCTGGCTCGGCAAATCGCGCACGAACCTGATGATCCTTAACACGCATATGGACGGTATTCTGGCGCTTGACCGTTATCGCGAAGTTTCGCACGATGACAGCCATTCCAATGTCGTAGCCTCCGCGCGCGATATGATGAAAACCGTATTGGCCTATCGTCCAGCTGAGTGGCTATATCGGCCATTAATGAAGCTCATGGCGTTAACTGTGCTGCCCAAAACCAAACAGGAAGCACTGTCACTACCAGCGCGTGCCTTGAAACGAATCACATGGAAATACCTGATGCCTCGATTCCATTGGCTAATGAATATCGCTCCCCGCTTTATCATGCCAGATGGGTTCGTGGCCCGCAGCATTGGTCAGCATGGCTATTCGCACCGGTATCAGGCTGTGCATGTCATGGATATCGCGCGTTATCGGCACAGTTTTAACACCGATGAACTTGATGACGCGTTAAAACAAGCCGTGGCTTTCGTCGTCAATAGTCACATCACCAAATTCTGGCGTGAAAACCTTTCCAGCCGTGACTCGCTGCCCTTTTGGGCGGAGGGCTTATACCTGCTCTGTCTTGACGACCCCGCACCACGATTCCGCAAACTGTTAGCGGAAGCTATGCGCGACATTCATGAATCTGGGCTCGGCTTACCACCAAGCTTGTTAGGCGCATGCCCTGAAGCCGTGCCGCCGAACGAACAGCACCCCACGCCATCACCTCGCGATGCACGAATTTGGATTGCCAATTTAAGCCAGGGTAGCAATTATGAGTGGCTGGCTGTGAATATCAGTCGTGACGAGGTGCCGCTGCAATTTAATAATAACGTTGGAAAAAATGTAATATGGCAGGAAAATTCCGGTACTCACCAACACAACGCTGGAATGCTCGCCCCCCTTCAATGGGTAATGGGCTCAATGCCTGTGCGCCAAGAATGAATATGTATAAATATCAAACACAGGATGCGATAAGGACGACATGAAAGCCGGGATCATAGCCTTCCACTTGCCGCAGTTTTACCCCACCACATCTACCATAGTTCCACGGATCCGGGTTTTCAACTTGAGCCAAGAGGCGGTGAATTTCTGGTCATCAATACAGCGCGTGAGGCATTAGCTCTTAAGCTGCATGAATTGCCCAGTGGGTTTGATGTGGAACCTCAACTCGGGTGGTGTGTTTGGTGGTTGGTCTCAAGCGCCCAAGACCGACCACCAAATGAATGAAAGCAACAGCATCGATTTTCGTATTATCTGGAAGCATATTCTTAAATATTCTCGCTCGTTCTTTACGAGATTAAGAACGAACGAATTAGATTTCATGGAGGAACATAGATGCAGAACGAAAAATTTTTTGCCCCCCCCTCTGATGAGCGTGTCATGCCACCAGAAACGGAAGGAGATAACCGTAATTTCATCGAACATCTCGCCCGCTACGATTTCGCAAGGGGATTCTTGAAGAAGGGTATGAATATTTTAGATGCGGCGTGCGGTTCGGGTTATGGTTCCCATCTCCTTGCCAAGTATGGCTGTAACGTTATCGGCGGAGACATTAGCCAGGAAGCGGTCAGTTACGCAAACAAGCGCTTCACTCATGAAAATCTGACTTACACTAAAGTGAACTGTATTCGGCCCGAATACCCCGATGGACATTTTGATGCTTACGTCTCATTTGAGACCATCGAGCATTTTTTTGAACAAGATGAATATCTAACCAATGCTCGTAGAATTCTCAAGGCTGGCGGATTGTTCATTTGCTCAACCCCAAACAAGGATGTTCATGAGTTCTACCGGCACAAGGGATGGATGGGGGCAAACCCATATCACTTAAAGGAACTAACCGTCCAGGAATTCAGGGATCTACTTGAAAAGCATTTTCCAAAGGTTGAACTCTACGCTCAAGATTATGATCCTCTCGCCCTAAAAATGTTGGAGATGAACCGTATTGTTTCCGAACTACGTTGGGAAATGGATCATTTACCCATCACCCTAATAAAGAAAATATTACCCCAAGGAGTACTTGGTATGCTGGGTAAGCCTGCGCCCGATCTGGCAAAGAAGTTAAATACCCGCTATAACTTGGATATGGCCAAGATAAGCAAATTGAACATTGAAAATGCTGACACTTTAATCGCCGTCTGTTACACCTGATCAAACAACCAATCTTCTATGGATTATCCACGTGCTGGACATTAGTAAGTGGTGTCACCGAGGATACTGAATGGCGCGATGGGACAACATGCACTCTACACAACGCAAAATATGTCATCAGTTGAGTATTGGGGGTGGAGCGGACGAATCGCTACCGCTGTAGTGTTATTGTCGGGTGTCACTTACCTCTACATTGAGCTCCCATTCCTAAGCCGCAAAAATCAAAATTGAAAGACCATGCCATCACAAACCCCTCATACACGCGTAATCGCATTTCACCTTCCTCAGTTCCACCCAACACCGGAGAATGACGAATGGTGGGGAAAGGGATTCACTGAGTGGACCAACACTGCCAAAGCAACCCCCTTGTTCCCGGGACATTACCAGCCCCACATCCCAGCCGACTTGGGTTTTTATGACCTGCGTCTACCAGAGGCGCGGCACGCACAAGCCGAATTGGCAAAAGAATACGGCATCGCAGGTTTTTGCTACTACCACTACTGGTTTGGCGGCCGGCGTATTCTCGAACGGCCAGTAAACGAAATATTGCTATCCAAGGAACCTGACTTCCCATTTTGTCTATGCTGGGCAAATCATAGTTGGAATACCGTCTGGCAAGGCACCAGTAATATGCTCGTTGAACAGGTCTATCCCGGTTGGGACGACCACGCGGCCCATTTCGATTGGCTGCTGCAAGCGTTCACCGACCCCCGCTATCTCAGGATTGATGGCAAACCTATTTTTGTTGTTTACAAACCAGATGAGATCCCAGAAGTTGAGAAAGTTATAGATTTCTGGCGCAAACGCGCGTCGGATGCCGGGCTTCCCGGTCTCCATCTGATAGGCGTAGCACACGCCAACGAAAAATGGGATCCGCGTATGCGCGGCTTCGATGCCGCGACCATGCAATCCTTGCCCAGCCGGGATGGCCGTATCCCTCGCCACTACCTGTGGACAAAGCTGAAGTTGGCCCTTGCCGGCAACAAACATGAACTGACCATCTGGGATTACGAAGAAATTCTACCCATGCTGCTACGTAGCAAGCCCGTGGAATGGACAGACTACCCCTTGGTTTTGCCGAATTGGGACAACACCCCGCGCCTCGGCATGCGCGGACTGGTATTTCACAACGCCACACCGGAACTGTTTCGCGGTCATCTGCGTGAGGCGCTATCCCGCGTCGCGCATCACCCCGCCGACGAGCGCATCGTTTTCCTCAAGGCTTGGAACGAATGGGCGGAAGGCAACCACATTGAGCCTGATCAAAAATGGGGCCGGACGTGGCTAGAGGTTATTGCCGAGGAATTAAGTGCATGAAAGAGGTAACTCCTGGTGAAACAATCCGGGTTTATAAAAATTACCAGACACGGATGTCTTGTTGAATATACGTTCCAGCATCCAACAGGGGCGGCCTTATACAGACCTAATAAACGATCTCGCCAGTTTGGAATGGATCAGGATCACTGTTGGGAGGGGAACAAACGTGAATGTATTACAAAAGCTGATTCGGGTCACGATAGACGAGGGGCTGATGGGGGCAGCCCGGAGAATCGCCGAATATATGGCATGGCGCGCCCGACTTCTCGCGCGGATAAATCTCAACGAAAAATTTCGTGTGTTCATCGATCGCAGGTTTGATCGCAAATATGGGGTCGATACGAGCGGCCTAATTGGCGTCAAAGGTCTTGACGTGACATCTGAGCAGAAAGATTCAGGCATCCATTATGAACCTACCCCGGTTCCGGCCCTGCGAGCGATATTAGATTCATTGCCTGTGGATCACTCGAAATTCACTTTCATTGACTATGGCTCGGGAAAAGGTCGGGTATTGTTGCTTGCCTCAGAATACCCCTATCAACGGATTATTGGCGTGGAATTTGCTAATAGCCTGCACACGATCGCGCGCGCAAACATCGCCAGATGGAATAGCCGCAAACAAAAGTGTGCGGACATAGCGTCAGTATGTATGGATGCACGCGATTTCCAACTGCCCGACGATCCGCTAGTAATATTTTTTTTCACGCCGTTCTTGTCCCCGGTCATCGACCGGGTGGTTGAAAATATCCAAGAGAGTTTCAGGATCAAGCCACGCCCTATCCGAATTGTGTACTATGGAACGAACGAGAAATTCATGGGGCTTTTGTCAAAACTTGGCTTTTCACGCCGGGAGATTTATTCTAAGCGGCCGTTTTCTGCACTGAAGCATTACAAAGGCCACCTATTTTCTTCGTCGCAGTAAGCCAACGCTTTCAAAACACCTGACCCCGCGCGCCACGATGTGGAAAAGAACCATGATGAGAATTTTTGTAGCACAGGTTGATCGTCACACTGGATCAAACATATTTGGAGTGCTTCTTTACGAAAAAGGGGTTCCCATCACAAGCGATACGGCGCCATACGCCGTGAGCCATTTTTATGGAGACTGTCAGTGAGTTCTGTAGCTTCGGGCATGTTCGTTCGTTCAGATTTCGCTGCGATGATCTGCCCCGCGCATATGGGTAATGACGAGCAAGTATTGGCAGCGGAGTTCGAGGCACAGCTTGGGATACGGCCGCAAGTAACGATTAGGACCCCCAGCCGTCGTGTCCTTCTGGCCCATACAGATGGCACACAGCTTATAAAAGACTCATCTGGCGACTTCACTATACTGCTTCATGGTGAGCTATACGGTGACCATCCGCTTTCCACACAAGAAGCTGAAGAGCTGGTCCTCACTGCCTACGCAGAGCATGGGCCTTCGTTCTTTTCGGGACTTGACGGCTCCTGCGCGTTCCTGATTGTCGATACCCGGCGTGATCTGGTAACAGTGGTAACAGACCGCGTGAATTCAAGGCGAGTTTTTCATACTCAACGCGACGGTTGTCACTGGATCGCCACGGATCTGCCGTGGATCCCCGCAACCGAATGCGACCCCGTCGCGCTAATCCCCTACCTCATCAGCGGATTCATTTGCCTGGGCCGCACGCCATTACTCGGAGTGCGTCAGTTAGAAAGCGCATCCATTCACCGCTTTGTCGAAGGCAGCGTGCTCTCTGAGCCATACTGGAAATACCGATTCAATCACGAATATACAGATAGAGACCCTGCAGACCTGCGCACCGAACTTGCCTCACTTCTCAGAAAGGCGGCTGTGCGGCGCGTGTCGCCCGACGAGCAGGTCATCCTCTCGTTGAGCGGAGGCTATGATTCGCGTGCAGTATTGGGCCTGCTCAGGGAAATCGTGCCAGCCGAGAAGATATACTGCTTCTCATATGGCCCCGAGACAGCTGACGACGTCACTGTCCCCAAGATGATTGCCAGCCGCTTTGGCTTGCAACACGGTGTATTTAACTTCCATGGCGACCTGGTAGAAGGACTAAGAGCGAATGCCAGGCTCGGCCACGGCTTGGTGGATTTCATGCCCTCGGCGGATGTTTTGAATGAGCTTGCATCGCGCTTCAGCGTACCTCACACCGTGATGTTTTCAGGGGACGAGTGCTTCGGCTGGGACGAAAGCCCACCCCTTCCGACGGAGCAGCTTGTGCTGGCGAATATAGTGGGCGTGCGTAATCCGCTACTCTGGCCGACATGGATATTCTCGGATGCCGTGGACGCTAATGCGATCATCAGCGACGTCGAGGCAGATTGGGCACAAATTCGTGGTCTCGGTCAGAACTTCGCGTCGTTGCAGGAATTCAAGGACTTCCTTTACGTCGATCAGAGACTGTCCAATCTCCAGCTTCCTTGGCGTGAATACTATTTCGGTCGGCGTTTGCCCATCCGAAATCTGTTGCTCGATCGGGATATCTTGGAGTTTATTAAGCGTCTGCCAGACTCGGCACGCTACTCTCGGCAGCTCTACTGCGACTGTGTCCGGGAGATGTTTCCTGACCTTTTCAGCTTGCCAATGGCGGATTTCAACGGTAATCCTCTTGACCACCACAAGTTGGTGACGAGCCAAGCTAAAGCTTTGGAGACACTGCTCGAAAATACGAGCGCACTGGACACGATAATCCCGGTTGATTCTATCCGTAAGCTCATCGACGACATTGTGAAACAAAGTGCTCCGGTGAAAAGGCCACCCGCAGTCAGTTGGGGGAGAGCGAAGCAGTTCATCAAGTCGCTGGCTAAACGTGTTCCTTTCGCATCTTCGTTATACAACACGATATCAGGGGCGCCGATCCAAGCCCCCATGAAACTTGGGGCTCGTCATCTCGAGCGTATCCTCCTTATGCGCCACGTATTGAGAAAACATGATTAAGTCATTCGAACCGGGATTGATCTCGGTCATCATGCCCTGTTTCAACGCCGAGCCATACCTGCGTGAGGCCGTTGATAGCGTGTTAAACCAGACCTACCCCAGTGTCGAACTAACCGTCGTGGATGACGGCTCAACTGACGGCAGTGTGGATATCCTGCAGCGGCTTGCCACGCAATATTCACCGCGCCTGAATCTACTGCATCAGGACCGCTTGGGGCCGTATCCGGCACGCAATCTTGGACTGCAACATGCCCAAGGCGAGTTCGTGGCCTTTCTCGACGCCGATGACTGGTGGAGCCTGGATTGCCTGGAAAAGCTGCGTTCGGCATTGGTGAATTCCAATGCAGTTCTGGCTTACTGTGG
This sequence comes from Sulfuricella sp. T08, assembly GCF_000971475.1. Lineage (GTDB taxonomy): Bacteria > Pseudomonadota > Gammaproteobacteria > Burkholderiales > Sulfuricellaceae > Sulfuricella. Next base: position 196,570 of record NZ_DF967522.1, on the reverse strand, counting down.
CTGGCAGAACGTCGGTGCCGTCGATCGTAGCAATGACCCCTACGTCCCCCCCGACTACGAAAAAGGTGATAAAGCCGAGCAGTTCTTGCGCGCTGCCGCGCCCTGGCCGATTCACGCTGTGCTCACACGCCGCGAGGCTATTACTGCGTTGCGTGGCTTTGACACCCGCTGGCCCACCTGCATGGATTACGATCTGTGGCTGCGCATCGCCGTGGCCAATCATATTGTGCTTGTGCCTGAGGTCATGGCCTTTTACCGGCACAAGGTGAGTGGTCAGATCACTTCCAAACAATGGGTGCAGGCAGAAAATTCCTGGCAGGTAAAGCAGAAATTTGTACACAATTACCCGGAACTTGTGGCGCATTTGGGTTCGGGCAAGCTCCGTCAATTGATTGACGGTGGCTTTCTAAAGCGGGGCTATCAGGCTTACTGGCGGCGCGATCTTGTCACTTCGCGGCATGTGTTCCGCAAAGTACTCCGCCACGGTGGTTGGAAACTGCCGGATCTAAAATATCTACTGCCCGCACTTTTACCCGAGCGTGCGTACGTGAAACTGGTGCAAACCCTGAGCGGCCGATGAATCCATACCGAACCATTATGTCCGTGCCCGGCCTACCATGGCGCGTGCAGCAGAAGTTGGAATCCTTGACGGAAGGCCAGGTGCGCAAGACGCAGCCCGCGCTATACCGCTGGTTACATTTCGGCAGTACCCGCGAGCGCGTGCGAGCCGTGACCTTTGGACCGAAACACCACTTCTTTGGGTATTACGAAAAATCGCCTTGGAACGCCTCTCAGACCATGCTGCTCGCGCACGAGTCGGGCTTCAACGACCGCCCGCCCGGCTCCGATGACCGGGTGGGCGTCGGTGTCGTACACCTCTCCGACAACCGCTTCGAGTTGCTCGCTGAAAGCCTGTCATGGAATTGGCAGCAGGGTGCCATGCTCGCTTGGCATCCTGCTGAGCCGGATCACCTTCTGGTTCACAATGATCGGCGTGATGGCAAACTGGTGGGCGTTGTACGCGATATTTCTGGAAAAGAGCAACGGGTCTACGATCGTGCAATCTATGCCATGTCCTCCGATGGAAAGACTGCCTGGAGCCTGAATTTTGCCCGACTCGCTACACATCGTCCAGGCTATGGCTACGCTGGTGTGACGGACCCATGGGCCGAGGCTCCTCATCCAAACGATGACGGCGTATATACCCTAGATCTGGACAGCGGCAAAAGCCATCTGATCGCCACGCTGGATGAGTTGGCAAGGCGCGACCCCACCCCCGCCATGGCAGGACAGTTCCATTGGGTGAATCACATACAAGCCAGCCCGCACGGTAAGCGCATCGCTTTCTTCCACTTGTGGCGCGAGGGTGAGAAGAACTGGGGCGTGCGGCTATATGTGGCGCGCTCAGATGGTAGCGAGCTCGCCTGTGCGCTCGACACCGGGCGCATCTCGCATTACGACTGGCTGGATGAGGATCGACTGTTGGTGTGGGCGCGCCGTCGCGATGGCAGTGAGCACTTCCTGCTGGTGGATGTACGCGATGGCTCTTACCAGGTCTATGGCGAGGGTATACTCACCGAGGATGGCCACGACAGCTTCTCACCCGATCGACACTGGGTACTCAACGATACCTACCCCGACCGCTATGACATGCGCACGCTGATGCTGGTCTCTTGGCCCGAGGGAAAACGTCTAGATATCGCGCGACTGTATTCTCCGAAAGCAAAATGGTGGGGTGAAATACGCTGCGATCTGCATCCACGCTGGCGGCGCGATGGCCGGCAGGTCTGTATCGATTCGGTACACAACGGCTCGCGTCAGATATATGTGGTTGATGTGGAAGACCTGATCGCATGAGCCGGATCCTTATCCTGATGTATCACATAATCGACCGGGCACGCGCGAAGCAGGAGGCGAAATTCTGCTTATCCCCCGATCGCTTTGAAGCACAGATGCGTTTTTTGCACGAATCCGGGAAAAATCTGTTGAGTCTCGATCAAATTGCCACAGCGATTGAAGGAAAGAGCGCATGGCCGACAACAGGGGTGGCCGTCACGTTTGACGATGGTTTTCGTGACACATTCCACCATGCCTTGCCAGTGCTCACCCGTTACAATATTCCGGCGACGATGTTTATGCTGGCTGACCGCATCGGTGCGAACAACAACTGGATGACCCCGCGCGGCTTTCCCGAGCGCGAATTGATGACTCAAAGTGAGATGCTGGAGATGCAAGCTGCGGGCGTTTGCATTGGCAGCCATACGTGCAGTCATCCGAATCTGCCGCAGCTTGATGCTGAAAACACCATGGCCGAAATCCGGATGAGCCGCGAAAAATTGCAGACGCTTACCGGATCGGACGTAAACCATTTTGCTTATCCATTTGGCTTGTACGACGACAAAACGCTGATGGCAGTTGCTGCCGCTGGCTACCGCACTGCTTGTTCGACCCGGTCGGGTTTCAATGGTGAAGGGATCGATCCATATTTATTACGTCGCATCGAGATTTACGGCAACGATACGCTCTGGCAGTTCAAACAAAAACTCAAATTCGGCTCGAACGATATGTCTTATACTTTTCCCCTTCGCTACTATACCGGGCGGGTGCTATCCCGCTTTGGCCGAAAGTAATCATATGGATTTCACCGTTATTATCTGCACTTACAACCGCGCGAATAATTTATCCACCTGCCTGGGCGAGTTAAGTCGACAACTGGGCGTAGGTGACATGAAATGGGAGGTGTTGGTCGTCGACAACAATTCCGCAGATAAAACACGCGAAACCGTGACACGACTGGCCGAAGAATTGCCAATTACCATCCGCTATACATTTGAGTCACAGCAGGGCTTGAATTACGCGCGCAACCGTGGCGCGCAGGAATCACACGGCGATTATTTTTGTTATGTCGATGACGATATCCGCGTTGCACCACAATGGCTCGCCGCGTTATTTCAAGCGTTAAAATCAAACGACGCGGACGCGGCTGGCGGCCGAATCCATCTGGACGACTCGATCATTCTGCCGCGCTGGATCAAACCCGAGATGTATGGGTTTCTCGGTTACCAGGATTTTGGCGAGTCGCCGTTCCAGATGGACGGAATCAGTAAATACCCGTTCGGCGGGAACATGGCGTTTCATCGTCGTGTAATCGACAAGATCGGTCTATTCAATCCACTATTGGGCCGAAAAGGCAGCGGCCAGAAACGCGCCGAACTCTTCAAAGGTGCAGAAACTGATTATTTTCATCGCCTAGCTGCGGCGGATGGCAGGATTTTTTATGCGCCGGCCGCTATCGTGTATCACCAAGTAATGCCATTTCAATTGCGTAAACGCTATTTCCGTACCATCCACTATAACGCGGGTGTACAAAAAGCTTATCATGATCCACAAACTTACCGACGCCGGTTGTTCGGTATCCCTTTGTTCCTGTTCGCGCATACTGCACGCAATATCGCCCGTTATCTCGGACAACTCTTCATGCGCGGACCAGATTGGGCTTTCCGCCAACAAATGACTGTTGGTCACTTTCTAGGCATGATGCGGGGCTACATGAAACGTGCGCACGAGAACTCTCGATGATTCGTACCGCCCTGTGTCTGGATGATCCATCTAAAGCCAGATTGTCTCGGTGCAAGTTTTAGCCAGGCATCAAAACAGCCTATCAATCAGCGATGAAACTCACGATTCTGATTTGCACCCATAACCGAGCCGATTTACTGGAACGGGTGCTGGCTTCGCTGAATGCAGCGCGTCGTCCCTCCATGCCGGTGCGGATTCTGGTGGCAGCGAATGCCTGCACCGACGACACGCTGGCACGCATGAGGGAGTATCAAACGCAACAGACCAGTAATGGCTGGCTGCCGCTGCGCCTGATTGAAGTTCCTGCACCTGGCAAGTCGCATGCGCTGAATCGTGCCATTCCCGAAATAGATACTGAACTAACTGCTTTTGTCGATGATGACCATCGGGTCTGTGAAAATTACCTGATTGCGATTGAGCAGGCTGCGCAGGCTTGGCCCGATGCCGGCCTGTATTGTGGCCGCATTCTGCCCGACTGGGACGGCACCGAACCCGCTTGGGTACATGAAGAGGGCCAGTACCGGATTTATCCGCTGCCGGTGCCGCGCTACGATCAGGGCGATCAACCCACAACCATCACGGCAAAAGAAGGCCCCATTCCCGGTGGTGGCAATCTCGTGGTGCGCCATCATGTATTTAAACTGACCGGGCAGTTTTCTACCGACCTTGGCCCACACGGTCACGATCTGGGCGGTGGCGAGGACAGTGAATACGTATTACGTGCACTATCTCGTGGTATACATTGCCAGTACACGCCGGACATGGTGCAGCGCCACTATGTGGACATGGCTCGTCTGAAACTAAGCTATTTGTTGAAAAAAAGTTTTCAGCGCCTTCGTGCCACTTCGCGCATTTACGGCAATGGCCGGGTACCGCTTTATATGTGGCGCAAGCTGGTGGAATATGGGTTTCACAGCGTGTTCAGCCTGTCGTGGGCCAAGCGGCGCTTCTACTGGATGAGAACCGCTGCTGCCTTGGGGGAGATGCAGGGCCGTCGTGAATCGGGTTATCGTGGCAAAGGCCTGCCGCTCCCCTCTGATCGTGGCATTATTCTCATCGAAGCGCTGGCGGTTATGACGGTCGCCAGTGGGTTGATCGCCTGGTTTATCAGCGGCAGCGCGCACTGGGCCGGTGTGTTGCCCTCAATAACCGTGGCTGGTGTGGGCACTGTGGCACTGCTGGCGAAATCGCTGCTAGATTTTTCACGGACCGGGCCGCTCGTCCGAAAAGAAGTACTTACCCATTACCGGCGCTACACCCTGTTTGCACTCGTACGTCTGTCTGTTTGGGCATTTGCCATCATGCTGTTCACTGGCGGTGCAGGGGTGCTGCTGTATTACATGCTGAATGCGAGTCTGGGCAGCGAATGGTCAAGGGGTATTGCAGCGCTCGCGGCGGCGCTGGGGATTTTGGCTGCGGCCACGCTACAATTCATTCGCAAGCTGCGCTTCAATCCGGGACTACTGGTCGCCTCCATGCACTACCGCATGAGCCGTTTCTACTGGTTGTGGCACTGGATGACGCCGGGACGCATTTATCTGATGCAGTTTGCGTGTGCCGCTGCCGCTGCCCTGTTGCTGATCGCCGCTTCTTGGCAACTGGTCAAGCAGAACCAAACTAGCGAAATTATTGCGCTGTGGGCTGCCATGCTGTTCTATGCGGGCACGGCCATCTGGGCGGCGTGGTTGCCCGATGCGCGTCCGCCACGCCGTACATTCGAACCCCCTGCCGATACGCCGCCGAATATTCTGATGATCGGGTCGGACACACTGCGTGCTGATCGGTTGAGCGTGCTGGGCTACCGACGCGCCCTCACACCCAACATTGATCAACTTACCGAGCAGGGCGTGCTGTTTGCCAACTGTTATGTACCCTGCGCCCGCACTGCGCCTAGTCTGGTTTCGCTGATGACGGGCACCTGGCCGCATACCCACGGTATTCGCGACAATTTTGTGGCGGACACGGAAGCTCGCCTCAAAGTCGATACGTTGCCACATCTGCTCAAGGCACAGGGCTACCGCACCGCTGCAATCTCGGACTGGTGCGGCGGTGACATGGGCAAGTTCTCGTTTGGTTTCGATTCCACTGATCTACCGGAAGACCAGTGGAATCTGACATACCTGATCCGCCAGGGGCCAAAGGATTTGCGCCTGTTTCTGTCGCTATTCACCCATAATCGGCTAGGGCGACTGTTACTGCCGGAAATTTATTACCTCGGCGGCGTGCCCCTGACCCAGCCGATGGGTCGACGCGCCCGGCAACTGGTTTCGCGGTTGGCAGAAAGCGCTCAGCCCTTTTTCCTCAACGTGTTTTATTCCACTACCCATCCACCATTTGCCTCGGAATGGCCGTGGTACACGCGCTTTTCCAACCCAGCCTATGACGGCGAGTCCAAGTTCGCCATGAACAAGCTGACTGACCCCTTCGAGATTATCCGTCGCCAGGGCGCACCCAAAGAGGAGTTCGATCTCGATCAAATCATGGATTTGTACGATGGCTGCGTGGCCGAATTTGACGATGAAGTAGGCAAAATGCTGCGCCACCTCGACGTTTGTGGGCTGGCGGGAAATACTATTGTCGTTGTCTATTCCGATCACGGCATGGACTTCTTCGAGCACGACACCTGGGGCCAAGGCAATTCCGCAGTCGGTGATTTCAGTTCGCGCATTCCACTCTTGATTCGTGACCCACGCAAATCCGCCAGCGGAATAGTCGATCAGGTGGTGCGCAGCATTGATCTTGCGCCAACCCTGCTGGAATTGGTAGGCGCCAGCCCCGTCGCTAGCATGGATGGGGTATCTTTGGCAGCCTGTTTTGAGCCGCATAAGCAATGCCCGCAGCTCGATGCTTTCAATGAAACCGGCATGTGGATTGCCGATATTCCCGGCCTGCCGGAGAAACATCTGCGTTATCCTGACTTGCTGGAACTGATGGAAGTGCCGGATCGTGCCAGCGGCACCTTGGCAATCAAGCCCCAGTATCAAGACACAATTTTGCTCGCCAAGGACAGAATGATTCGTCATGGCCGCTGGAAACTGGTGTATCAGCCGCTGGAGAAGGGCTGCCAGATTAGTCTGTATGACATCGAGGCAGATCCTGCCTGCCGCCATGACATATCGGCAGAGCATCCCGTAATCCGGGCTGATCTTTTGGCACGTATGCAAGAGATTATGGTGGAGTTCCTGCCATGTGTCCGACAGTAAGCAGTCAACAAATTACCAACAGAAGCAGAAATTGGCACTCCCAACATGGTTACAATGCGAAAGAAACGAATAACGCGTTGTGGCCCAATATTCGTTGACTGTCTGGCAGCACCTTATTGACTGCTCGAGTGAATAACGACGTTAACGGAAATGACCGCATATCGTTCGCAATGTGGTAGAGATTGGGGAAACGCACTGGATAAACGTTGGCGCCGGCAGAATCGCCCTTGAACAACTGAACTTTCCCGTACGGTTCAAATAAAGCTTGTAGTTCGCGGGGGGTGTACTCACGAAGGTGGTACGGCCACACGCATCGTGTAATCGTCCAATTAGGCGTCGTAACAAATACGCCCTCGCGAGCAATTCGACACAAATTCGCCACAAAATTACGGTCGTCCTCAACGTGCTCTATTACGTCCATCGAAGTAACAAAGTCGAAACTATTGGATTCGATGGTGTCCAGCGATCCAATAACCACATTATCTCTAGCCAATCTAGGATCAAGATCCTGCCCTACCACGATCGGATTTGTCTGACTAAGGATTGTCAAGCCCTTCCCAAGCCCGCATCCTGCGTCCAAAATACTCTTCCCCTGAAATAACCTAGATGCAAATTCGTACCACTGGAGCTGTCCCGGCCCCCTCCCGGCGCCAACTGAAATATCTCCAACCGTTCTCGCGATTCTGCCGGATTTTTTCGTCACTCTGATACTCCCAATATAGAACTAATCTTAAGTTAGTCTAAGCCCCACAGAAAATCAAAGTCACCCCAATTCCAAGGTCACTTTTCTTGCAAGTTTTGCATAAATGCCCACTGAAAAACGGCAGCTACCAATGAAGTGTATAAAAACCGTTTCTCCTTTTTTAATCTTTGTGCAGTCGCAATATTTTGGATGTGGCAACACGTAACCATCTTTTGTATTAGCCACAATGATATTAGACATGACTTGTTCACTACCCCACTCACGCCATTTGTCGCCTAAAGTATCTAACATTTGGCCTGAGATTTCATCAATAAAGCTGCGATCAAAACTTTGTTTGCCAAACCCTGTGAAACCGGCACAGCCACGTACGTACCGAAGTTCATTGAAGTGTTTTAATTTATCGAAGTTAGACTCAGCAGTAATTTGTATATGAAGTTTGCCAACAGAACTCGATGCAACTTTATACGCCTGCTTCTGCCGTTGCGACATAGATTCAAAATCCTGGTTATCCCATGTTCCGATAACAAACGATTTATTCGAGTTGATGCAATCGATAATCTCAGGCAGCTTCGCCAAGGTCAGGGTATCGCTGTCAAGTTGGATAACATAATTTTCCTTGACAAGTTCAGCAATTGTCAGTAATCGCTCCCAGCAACCCCCCGTGGGGCAGTAACTGCTTCTGGCAGCATCCATGCTATGGAATATTACATTTTGGAAATGATTGCCAAGTAAGGCGATATCTTCGGAAGTTAGCGATCCATCGTTCAGGATATGAAACGATCCAACAGGTACATGAGCAGAAAAGGTTTTGAGTGCAATCAAGGCAAGTACCACATCCTTGTGTTGCAGCTGAGTTAATAATACGACATTACTACCTGAGACTGCCACCGCAGGTTTGGATTTCAGGATGAATTTACATGCGAATAGAAATCGCAGCCTTCGGTACTTGTCTTTTAATTGATAAAACATGTGATTACTCGCAAGAAAATGATACAAACTGGCAAGTCGATATCACTAAGCCGGTTCGCACAATAAGGCGGCTTTCATGGTGATCTTGAATCAGGTAACCCAAGTTGGATTTCATATTTAACCCCATGTTATTTATTTTCAACGGGCAGCTTATCCTCAATGTCTGTGCAAAAACGACACCATGGATTGGACGGGCTACCGATTTTTGGCTGAGTTGTTTGTTTTTGTGAGGTTTCTGGCGTTGAAGAAGCGGGTGCCTCAGATGGCGAAGAGTTTGTAGCGCGTCCCAATTGCGGCGGCTCTTGCTTTACAGGTGAATTAATTGCTTCGACTGGCGCGGTTGGCTGGGTAACAACTAGCGGAGCGGGGGGCGTTTTGCCGCCGAGTTCCTTGAAGCGCCGAAGGAGCATTTTAGAGTCAGGAGAGTGTTTGAGCCCTTCTTCGATGACGTCGAACGCTTTTTGCTTGAGCCCCTTGTCAGCGAAAAAGTCACTCAACGCACTATATGCAGGTTCATAATTCGGTTGAATCAAGATGGCCTGTTCGAAGTTTTGAATTGCTTTCCCCTCGGATCCCTTGCCCAAATGGATCATCCGGAGATAGAGCTTTCCCAAATGGACGTGGGCTTCTGGCCGCAGTATCCAATCCGGGGTCTGCTCAGAAGCAAGCATATGCTCAATTCCCTTCTGCGCCTGCTCAAGGTTGTAACGCAGCTCAGCTTTGTTGCCTAAATTTCTATTAGCCCTGATGATAAATTTGAGCGCATCACAGTAATGATGCTGATTCAACCAGTTCTGGTCCCCGTAAATTCCCCGAAATTGATCATTGATGGCTCGATTGCCGCGGTCTTTCCCCTGCTTTGCTTGGCAATATGCGGGCATCAGCGCCAATTCACTTTCAGTAACGGCAAACCGTTCTAAAGCATTTGCTGTAAACGACTGGAGTTGTAGCGCGAATGCCAAAATGAACAAATTAACAGAACGCTTATGCATCACGATATCCCCTTTGTTACCCATTTACGAGGTCAAAAGTCTTCTCAGCGACGCGTTCCCAAGAGAACTCGTTGCCTACCCGAAGGTTGCCTTCAGCGCCCATTCTACAGGCCAGCGGTTCGTCACCCAATAAACGGGCAAGCGCGAGAGACACCGCTTTCGCAGATGCACCGTCAACCCTCAGACCGGTTGCCTCGCTTATCACAGCAGAACCAGTCCCGCCGTCCTGACCTGCAATAGCAGGTTTCCCACAAGCCGCCGCCTCGAGGAACACCATGCCAAAACCCTCGGTATCGCCGTTGATCTCCCGGTTTGGCATTACAAATACATTACATGCGTTGTACCAGCGGGGCAGGTCTTCAGCATCGACATGACCCAGAAGATCCACCCTGTCTACCACCTCAAGTTCCTGTGCCAGATTGTACAGATATGCCCGGTCTTCACCTATGCCGATCAAGGCATAGCGCACTATAAGCCCTCGCTTGCAAAGTTCCGGGATGCTGCGAATAACCATATCAAAACCTTTACGCCTTTGTAGTCGGCCTACCGAGAGAATGAGTTTCTCGTCAGGGAGCAAACCGATCTTGGCCTTGAGGTCGTCGCAGGGTAGTCCTGGGCGAAAGCGCTCTATATCCACGCCTGGGTAAATCAGGTTTATGCGTGAAGGTCGCACTCCCATACCAATTAAGATGTCGCGCGTATAGTCGCTGTTGGCGATGATTAGGTCAGCATGTTGCAATGTAAATTGCATAGCGCGGTACTTATGGCCGCGTCCCCAAGTGGTGAGTTCCTCGCCGTGGGCATAAATGACCACTGGCCGAAAAGTTAGGCGGGCCACCAGCCAAGCCACCAGACCTTCTGGCAAGGAACGAAATGCATGGATGGCGTCGAATCGATGGGTCAGCGCCAGCCACAGAGATTTGAAGAAGAACCGTGCATACATTATCAACGATTCGGGTCTGAGCCAGGGCACGCGCTTGAGATCAAGCCTGTGAATGGTGTTAGGGTGAACGGCATCGACTTCGGCAGCGCCTGGTACATCAGCGGTGACAATATGAATATCCTTTCCGCCAAGGCGTTTGTACACCTCCGCCGCCCATACGGCGGTGCCGCCTTTTGTGGGCAGAAAAAGTTCGGTAAGAACGAGAAGTCGTTTCATTGCGTTTTTGTTTCCTTACACAGAGGCAGCGGAGGGTACAGAGGAAATACCCTGGTTTCCGTTTTGCCCCCTGCTTAATTCATTCAACATCAAGCCTGCAAGCATTCTTATCCTTTCAACATAGACAACACATCCCGCAGGCTGCGCCAACCGGGATTGCTGACTAGCGAAGGCAGAACAGCACGCACCGCTGCACTGCGCTGTGCATTTTTTGTCAGGGCGCATGCCAGATTGTAACGCGCGCTTTGCATCCGTTGTTGGATGCCCAAGCGTACCGGCGCAGGGAAATGTTGTGACAATTGTTTGAGATCGGTCAGCGTGCGAACATTTTCTTGCTGCGCAGCAAGGGGGTTACGCCGCGTCGCGCTGCTACCGTGGATAAGATACACGCCAAGCGGTACGCATACTATGCCGATGCGACGGCTGCTGGATACCAGACGGGTGAGAAAATGGACATCCTCACATACCTTGTAGCCGAGCGGGTAGCCACCGAGATCAAGAAATATACTGCGTGGCACGGAAAGCGTGTGGGTATCGCCAAAATGATCAGCAACATAGGCCTGAATTTCATGTGCTTGATCCATGACTACACGTGCACTGCCTGCGGCCTTGGCAAGTATCATGCGCCCTGAGTCATGTTGCGACATGGAAGTCCCCAGTAATTTGCCAGCATCGTCTCGATACTCGTAATCCCCAGTCAAAAAATCGAGGGTGGCATCTTTCTGTATCCATTCCGCATGCAGCTGCAGTCGATCGGGGTAGTACCAATCGTCGGCATCCAGAAACGCGAGCCAATCACCTGACGCGGCCTGAGCGCCACGATTGCGTGCACTCGATACACCCGCGTTATCCTGATGGATATAGCGCAGTTTTTTGCCATAACGGGCAGCGACGTCGCTCGTCTCATCGGTCGAGCCGTCGTCGACCACGATAATTTCTTGCGCCGGATAGCTTTGCGCGAGCACGGAATCGACAGCGCGTGCCAGGGTGGCTTCGCTGTTGTAGGCTGGGATGATGACCGAGAAGCGCGGCGTCATTTATGCCCCTACCGCCTTACCAATTATCCACAAAGGCACGGCGAGGCCACTTATCTTGGACAGCTTGGCAAAGCCGCGTATTTGTTTGATGCGCCGTAGCCAGATTCGAATTTGCGGAATTGGTTTTGATTCCAGCAATGCCGGCATTTTTGTTCGTATTGCTTCTGCCAGCTCCAGGCTGGTCATGAAGTGTATTTCCGGAAACGTATGTTGCAACTGCTCCAAGGCAGCCTCCAAGACGCGCAAACTTGTATCGCACTTCTCTGTCGCGCCAATAAAATTGGAACGATGCATTTCCACCAAACACGGTCGCCCAAGACGCACACGCTCCTTGGCATCGTTCACCAGCCGTTCGGGCTTATGCCCCAGCATGGGCTCGAAGTATACGTCGCGTACCAGATAAATTTGCCCGCGCTTATTTAACTCGCCGTTCATCATTCGTTTGTCCTCGCCCCCGGGCTTTCCTGTTGCATCTCGGCAAGTGTAGCGTGCGCCGGGAGTAATGATGACGTCGATGCCTTCCTTGCCCCATGCCGATTCCACTTCTTCAGTCCAGACGAAGGTCGTAGCCACAGCCACGCGTGGCCGCATTTTGAAACACGTGCCGAATAGGCTGGCTTCCTCGGTCATGACCGCGCGTACTGCCTCATTAGTCAGTGCGCGCGAGGGTAGCGCGCTCGCATCCGTCCAGCGTGCCTGGAGGTGCGAGGGCAGCGATTCCGTGCCGGGAATGCCATCACTTTGCAGCCAGTCGCGAACGTTCATGTCTTTCGCCGCCACTTGCATTAGTGTTTGTGGCCAATAGTGCTCCATGCCATGGAGATGCAGCGCAAAAACGCCTTGTCGTACTCCCTCCTCCATCACGTCACGCAACGGGGTATAAACAGGCTCGGACAAGCTTTTAGAAAAATACTCAACGCCGTCGGTATTTTTGATGCGCTGGGTATCGGCAGTGGCCAGAATAACGCCGAGTGTAGCGACGGGTGTGCGTCCCTTCTTATCTTTAAACTTCGCCAATATTTCGCGCAAGTTTTCTAAAGCCTTTGCTTGCTCAAGCGGGCCGGCACCCCAGTCATCGCTTTCAAAAATCACTACCGGAAAACGCAATGCTGGCTCACGCCAACGGACGGTCAGCGCGTGGCGGTAGGCAAATAACAGTACAGTTTGCGCTAGCAGCCAAGCTATGCTTATCCCACCAAGCCAGGTTTGCATCGTCATCTTAAAAATCGAAATAGATAAATTTCTGTGTATCTCCGCCGAACGCTATCAGCGTCAGCACCAGCGTCGCATATGCAAGCCCGCGTACGGGAGCCGACACCCGCCACCAGTTGAGCGGACCCTGTCGCTGCAGCCATGCCATGATGTGGGGCTCAATCAATGCCAACAACAGCGCCGCAGCGATCATGGCCTGTTCCGAGAGGCGGATGGCATGAGTTGCGCTGCTGGGCTGAGCCCAGCCCAGCATAGTGGAGCTGATGTGCCAGGCATCGGGAAAAGTGTTGGCGCGGAAAAATACCCAAGTAAAGCACACCAGGATGAAGGTGAATGGCCAGCCAAGCCAGGACAAGGTGCGATCGGCAGCGGAACCCGCTGTAACACCTGCCCAAGTGTAAGCATGCAGTAACAAACGATGTCCGACCAAATAACTGCCATGCAGAAAACCCCAGAATACAAAGTTCCAGCCTGCGCCGTGCCACAGGCCGCCCAGCAGCATGGTAATCATGAGATTGGCCATGTTGCGCCAGAAGGAACAACGCGAACCACCCAGCGAGATATAGAGGTAATCTCTGAGCCAGCGCGACAGAGTGATGTGCCAGCGCTGCCAGAATTCTTGCACGCTGTGGCTGATGTAAGGGTAGAGAAAGTTGCGCGGCAGGGTTACACCAAACATACGGGCGAGGCCGACGGCCATCTCGCTGTAACCGGAAAAATCGAAATAAATCTGCAAGGCGAAGGCCAGCGTGGCGAGCCAGGCGGTGTAAAAGCTTAATTGCTCCGGGTGGGCATATAGCGGCTCCACCATGCCTGCCAGATTGTCGGCAAGCAGCGTCTTCTTGATGAGTCCGCCAATAAAAATCAGCGCCCCCAACCGTACCGCATCCAGCTTCAGCGGTTCAATTTTTTCCAGTTGCTCCACCAGTTCGCTGGCACGCAGGATGGGGCCGGCAATCATGTGTGGGAAAAAGGTGACGTACAGGCTCCAGGCGCGGAAGCTGATGGGTTGTATCCAATCGCCGCGGTACACGTCTATCATCACCGAGAGCATGTGGAAGGTATAGAAGCTCACTCCCAGTGGTAGTGCCCATTGCGCCCAACCGGGTGTTTCGACGGGTACGGGGAATTGGAAATAACCCCCCAGGGTGATGAGGGTCTGGAAAAACAGCCCCAAGTATTTGAAGAAAACAAGTACGCCGAGATTGATCACCAAAGCCAAGCTGAGCCAGGCGCGGGAGCGGGTATGCTGGAGGATACGGTAGAAGCCATAGTTGAGGGTGAGCGAGGCTGTCAGCAAAAGCAGGTAGGAGGGCTTCCATGACCCATAAAATACCAGGCTCGCTAACAGAATGATGGCGGCACGCTGGCGGTAGCTATCGGTGGCGGAATAGAGGAATAACACCGCTATCAGGAACACCATGAAGCTCATGCTGCTGAAAATCATGCGCCCCCCTCGTTGATGTACAGGCTCGGCCAGATTGCCCGCAACTGCTTCGCCAGCAAGCGGCTGTAATGTTGTGCGCCGCGATCATTCAAGTGGCCGGAATTGATGAACATCACCGGGTCGCGTTGCGTACCCGGCTCAAGCGCCAGCAGCGGAATACCCAGGGCCGTCAGGCACCTGGCCACGGTGGTGTAGGGTTGTGCCACCGGAAGCTGTGGAGTGAGGTACAAGAGTTCACGATTCAACAATGGAGGATACACCACGGCCACTTGCACTCCATGCTTCTGCAACAGCGCTATCGTGGTGAACAGCGCCTTGACCTGAACGGAATCCGGGGGCGTGTCGAAGCTCTCCTGCTGACGGCGCACCTGTCTTGCATCCTGTAAGCCACCAAATCCGGCACGATAACCCAAGTGTTCTGCCGCGCCGCCGCCGATGGGCTCCACGCTGGCAAAGCTGGCTTGGATGAATCCCAGCGCCTTGCCCGGTTCTCGCAATTGCTTCAGGTTGGCGGAAAACCCCCACAGACGTATGCCGTGCGCCAGCATTCCGCGCCAGTCGCGATTCTGCCAGAGCCATGCAGGATCGCCGTAAAATACGCCATAGCCCAAGCTGTCTTCGGCTTGCAGCAGGCTTTCATCCAGGCCGATGATTACTGCGCGCACACCCTTGGCACCCAGACCGCCTTGATCTACCAGACGTTTCACCAAACCATAAAGAATGCCTGCGTTGGCACCCGGCATACCCATATTGAAGCCGATGATGTCTGCCGCACCGCCTTCCAGCAAGGTGCGCGGGTCAAAACCGTTATCAACCCGGCTGTTGCCCAACACCAGCAGCGCGGGAGGATGAGACTCCACATAACGCAGCTTGTCCATGGCTCGACCTGTGGCGAATACCGAGCGGTAGCGGTACAGAAAATCGTCGGTGTGCAGCCACGTTTCCGCCAATGCCAGCAGCAACAGACCCACCACACTGCCCCAGCCGAACAAACGAAATGCCCTGGTGAAACGACTCAAGGCGCATACCCCATGGCACGGGCGATAGGTTCCACTTGGGTCATCATGCGCTCGATTTTCTCTCGATTGCGGCTGCCCTTCCACTTGTTGAGCCGTATTTCGCCAAACGCATCGTAGGGCGTTTCCAGTACATTGCGGCACAGGTCTTCCATCTGCACATCGAATTGTAGTTGGCAGGCATGGAAAACGGCTCGGAATCCCGCAACAGGGTCACGCACCAGGTCTTCATAAAAAACTTCCACCCAATTGTCTGAGGGAACTGCCGCCTTTGCCACCATGATGGCCTCATTCATGGCGCGATACTGGAACGCGGCCACTTCTTCTACCGGTGCTTTGAGATATTGCCGCCAACCGTCGCTTAGAAAAAAACACCACTTTGTATAATGCCCGCCGTCTATTTCAACTTGTTCAGGAAGATCGTCCGACCAGGTGGAAAATTTGCCTTCCTTGCCCCAGCCTTCGATAAGCGAATTGATGTTATCTTCCGGGCTGCGCTTGATATAGACGAAAATAGCTTCAGGGAAAAGCGCCTGTAAATAAGGCACACACAAGCCATTTTGATTGTTCTTGTCGATCCAGCGCGGGTTGCCGCTCCAGGTGTAAAAATAGCGTGCTACCGCTTCTCGCTCCTTGGGTGTCGCGTCTTGGGCCGAAAGCGCGTGTGTATCCCAATTTTTTTCCGCCAACGGATGCAAGGAGACCCAAAAATCATGGGTCTCTCGATTCAGAGAACCCAATTCAGGGGATGCAGCCAATGTCTTGTATAGCACAGTGGTGCCGGCACGACTGCAGCCAATCACGAAGATCGGTCGGTCCGTTCCGGGGCGCGCAATATCCCACCATAGGCCGCGCAGGCCGCGCAGCGCTTGTTGGCCGTGATGGCGTAGGGTTTTATCAACTTTAAGCCAGAAATTTCTCAAATCCGGTATCCTTTTCACAGTTTCAGTTAGCTGACACCGCTAGCCTCCGTATTCATTATGGCAGGCGGATGCGCCGCTTATGAGTGAGATACCTCTGGGGGGATAGTCTGGACTGCGTCGAAGCCGGCAGGCTTACCCTGTTCCAGGGTACCCCAAGTGTTCTTGACAGCAATCTGGTATGTCAAGACCAGAATAATTACCAAATGATAGTAGTAATCGAAATACGCGAGACCAAGAAATGCTCCGCCCGTAGCAAAACCAACCATACTCACCTGAATCATGGACGCCAAATCGACCGCCCATTTTCGGTCCGGATCGTTTCGACATTCCCTGATGACCTTGCTCCCCGTCCGCCATGCTAGCAGGCCAATGAGTATGAACAAGGCCAAGCCAATGAAGCCATGATCGCCCATTACCTGAAAATAGATACTATGTGCGGAGTGCACATTTTCTGGATCCGGGGCGTACATCCTGAAAGTTGGCTCTTGGAAGGTTTCGAATCCCCCTCCGGTGATGCGATCCTTTGCCAGGTTAAAGGCGGTATGCCAGGCATTGATGCGGCCCATTGCCGAGGCGTCCTGCTCGTAGGTTTTGATGGTGTTGATGCGGTCCCAATATTCCTGTGGCATGATCGCCGCGATCAATCCAACTGCCGCGATGATATAGAATGCTGTGGTCGCTTTGTTGCGGCTTTTTAGCCAGAGCAGACCGCCCATGGCAACTGCAGCAAGCAAGGCGCCGCGTGATTGTGTCCCGATTGCAGCCAGCCCGGTCAATATCATGCTGGCCGCTAGCCCCAAACGAATCAGCTTGTTCTGTGCCTGCAGGTGCAGGTAGCGAAGCAATGGAACTGTCATGATTATTGCCAATCCTAACTCGTTGTTGCCGCCAATGAAAGAAGTTGCCGGGCCCTGTACGTGGTGCACACCGCCTTTCAAAATAGTAAAAATTCCGCCCTTGACGCCGTAAAAAGCAAGGGAGAGCGCGATAACCCACACTAAGCCATCCAGGCGTTTACGGTCCGTTATAAGCATCGCGGTCAGCAGCGTCATGATCTGTATCTTCAAGACTTTGTCCCACTGCTCCCACGCAAGTTGCGGGTAAAATGCGAAGTAAGTGGTGAACGTCATCCAGCCCAGAAAGATGACCAACATGGCGGTTTCCGGAGTCCACGGCAAGTGCTTGGGTTCTTTTGAGAGTAGGTATGCCACCAAGGTGACCACTGCGGTAATGAGCGCGAATGGAATACTGGTTGCAAACCCCCATGCCAGCTTGTGGGGATTCATGTAGCTAAGCCAGGACCACAGATAGATTCCATAGTGAGGGTGCTTGAATACCAGCAGCAAGGCGCCAAACACTACCGTGGTGACAAAGATGTCCCTCATGCTGTTTCCGTTCCTGCCTTGAACCACGTTACGCGTTTCGGCAAGTGGATGTCCCGCAGGAGTCCTTTGCGTAACTGCTCGGTGACGTTCCGCTCATGATGCCAGCCGCGATCCTTGACCTGATAGAGCGTGCCCTTGCTTGGCTGTGGCGCACCCAGCGGCTCGCCCTGGGCTAAACGGGCCAGCGCTTCGGCGTAGATATCCGCGCTGTCGCGAACGCTGCGCCAGAAGAGCTTCAACTCACCATCGCCTGCATGTACTTCCGGACAGACATGGGCGATGAGCCTGCCGGTGTCGATGCCCGGGTCGATGAAGTGCAACGTGCAGCCAACTTTCTCCGGCTCGCCGTTGTATAGGGCCCAGAACGTGCAATCTGCACCGCGATATTCAGGGGAAAGACCACCGTGCAAATTTATGATGCCGATTCGTCCCATGTCAAGCAGCGGGCCGCGGATCAGCGATGTACCAAATACCGCAATCACATCTGGCTGCAAGCGACGCGCCAGCTCGACGATGTCGGGATGGTTGATGTGTGGTACCTCGGTGACCAATTCCGCTCGCTCCAGACGAGGCGCTGTTTCACCGAAGAAGAATTTTCCCTCACCTCCACCGGTATAGCGCCTGCGATCACGCAACCAGCGCCACACCTTTCGCCACAGATTATCCGGTCGCAGCAACTTCAGGACTTTTTTCGCCGTCCAGTGGCTGCCTGCCTCCTGAACGATGGCAACCACATTCGCCGCGCCGCATAACCGATTCGCCACATAAAGATGCCGCGGTGAGCGGCCGCACAGCACCATGACGGATAAATCAGCCATGGCTCTGCTCTCCCTGCTTGGCCAGTTGAGTGGCAACAGGCGGAATCGCCTCATCCTTTATGTCCATCATCAGCGCATCGGCGAAAAACTTCGCCGCCCAGTTGGGATATTCGAAGCGGGAATAATCTCCCCAAATGGGTGAGGATCCGGCAATGCCACCTTTCACGGCATCGTCCGCATCATCGAGCCGCTGGGTGCGCTTTACGTATTCGATTGCGCGCTGTGCATGCTCACGCAGTTCGGGCGCGTCGCCATCTTGCGCCAGACGTATCCAGTTGAGGCTCATCTGGGCCACGCCGGTAAGGCAACAATAGGTCGCGCGCGGCTCCCAGTTGTCAGCATAGGTGCCCGAGAGCCAGCCGTCGCTGCGCTGGGTGCGGGCAATGCCCCGTGCGGCGGCAAGCGCAGCCGACAGGTAACGTTCATCCCCTAGCAGCACACCGCTTTCCAAAAAGCCCCGAATTGCATAGGCGATGGTATGGGTGAAGGGTGCCTTGTCGGGGGTAAAGGCATTGGTGGCAAACCAGCCGGATTGGGTCTGCTGGGTAAGCGCCCAGTCGAGGTTACGCCGTGCGGCATGCGTCAGTTCCGGTTCGTTAGCGATGAGGCCGGTGGCGACCAGCGCCCAGGTGCCCCGGGTGTTGTATACGTGAGGTACGCCATTGTGCTCGAATTTTCGCCAGCTACCGTCTACATCCTGCTGCCGAAGTAACCACCGTCCCGCTTTGACGGCCGCTTCCAAACATTCCTTGCGGCCTAGCTGCAGGTAACCGGCGAGCATGCCGTGCATGATTTGCCCGGTATTGAAAATGACGGGTTGGCTGCCGGCCTCACCGAAATGACCAGGGAAAGCACCATCTTGCTGCTGAATTGAAAGCTCCCAATCGATCATGCGCTGGGCTCGCGACACCAATTCCGGCCGGCCAAGAGTTTTTGCCGCAGCCAAAAAAGTCTCGATGATGTATCCGGTTGTCTCAGGGTAACTCGGCAGCCAGCCATCCTCAAAACTCCAACCGGCAGCAACGCCTCCTGCATCCGGCAGACCCTCGCGCACGTCTTGTGCGCGGCATAGCCAATCGATTGCCCCGGCAAGATGCGCCTGGTGCGATTGTTGTTCTTCCGCAGCCGGTCTCGCCAGATCATTCATGATGAGACGAAGATGGCGTGGCCGCCATGGTTTATAGCGGAACGGCAGGCTTAACAGCGTTGTAAGATTCATACCGGTTCCCATCAGCTTGCGGCGCCGGCCGATGTGGCGATACCCAACCCACCGGCAAGTTGAACATGGCTGACGACATAGCGATGTTTGCCGGACGCCTCCGGTGCGATGTCGTCCACGAGTTGAATTCGGATATTCACGTCATCTCCCATTCGTTCTTTCAGCCCCATTTCTATTTTGCGTAACGACTCTTCATGCCAGTTCATGTTCCGGACTACTAACACTTCCAAATCGCGCAGCCTGTGCTGAATCAGCTTGAATTCGGCCACGCCTTCCACGGCACGCAGCACATAAATGCCGGCCAGCGCGTGCATAATGGTGCCGTCACTTTTCACCAGAAAATCGGTGCTGCGGCCCGCCACTTCGGCGATGACATGCAGACCACGCCCATCGCGGCATGACTCTTCGCTCATCCGCACCATGTCGCCGGTGCGATAGCGAATAAAGGGCTGAGCTTCGGAACACAGCCCGCTCATGACTGCCTCGCCCACCTCTCCCGGCTTGACCGGATGGTTTTGGGCGTCGAGAACCTCTAATAGAATGCTTTCGCTGATCATCAGCATTTGTCCGTGCGGCGTTTCGTGGGCGGTGAAGCCGATGTCGCGGCTGCCAAATTCATTGGCCACCGGCACGCCAAACACTTCCTGAATAAGTGACCGTTGGTGGGGGAAAAGCGGCTCGCCCGTGGTGCACACCACACTCAGCCTGGGCAACTTGAAGCGCACATTACGTTCCTTTGAATGTGCAGCAAGCAAGGCCACCGAGCTGGCGTAGCCGTAAATACACCGAGGCTGCCAGGATTGAATTGCCTGGGCGTAAGCATCCATCTGCATCGGTGACATATTGAATGCATTCAGCACCAACTGATTTACCAGTCGGTCGCGAAACGTTTTAATGCGATCCGTTTTGTTGAGCTCGACTGGCGCGCCCCATAAATACACTTCGCGCTCGCCAGGCTCTACGCCCCACCAGCGGCGGGCGCGCATCCTCCCCGCCGCATCGGAAGCCTGACGCTGCCGGCCATAATAAAAAATTAATGGCTTTCCACTCGAGCCGCCAGTGTTGTAGCGAAACGTACCACCCGGTGCCCCACGCCAAACCAACTGATCCCGGTTAGCAGCCGCATCTGCTTTGTTCATGGTGGGGAGCTTTTGGTAATCCGCAAACGTTAATGGACACGAAAGGTCGAGTTCAGCTGCTTGAATGCGCTCCGCATGCCAAGGACAATGCTGTTCCGCTACGCTCAGCAGATGTTGGAGTTTTTGCAACTGAAGCTGCTCAATTTCTTGACGCGATAGCCATTGTGAGCGCTCCAGTTCACGCAAATAAGTAAACGTCGGGCGTCGCAGCAGTCGCTCCTGCAAACGGTAGATAGAGCCACCAATCAGCGAATTTATTGCCGTTTTTCTCATTTTATTTCTGCAGCGGTGGAGTGCTTCATGAGCCGCTGCTGTAGCGGAAACAACGTCTGTACGAAAAGCAAAATATAAAATCCCATTTTCAGCCCCTTACTTCCGCGCTGTCTGTTCTTTCCTGTGACGAAAACAATGCCGGTCTCAATTCGCGGTAGAGATCAAGATACTTGCGAGCTGTACGTTCGATGCCATACCGCTCAAGTACGTGTTTACGTGCCGCAGAACCTAGCTTGGCGCGAAGCGCCGGTGCCTCGGCTAAGCGGTTAATGGCGTTTGCCAGCGCATCACGATCGCCTGGCTGTACAAATATCGCATGCTCGCCGTCGGACAACACCGATGGAATGCCGCCAACAGGAGTAACGATTAGTGGTAGCCCTACTGTCGCCGCTTCGAGCATTGAGATCGGCACGCCCTCGGCGTAGGAGGGCAGTACAAAAATATCGGC
Source organism: Sulfuricella sp. T08 (assembly GCF_000971475.1). Taxonomy (GTDB): domain Bacteria; phylum Pseudomonadota; class Gammaproteobacteria; order Burkholderiales; family Sulfuricellaceae; genus Sulfuricella. The sequence continues at coordinate 175,048 of NZ_DF967522.1, read as the reverse complement.
ACTGCGCAGCCAGCGGAACTTGGCCTCGCCCACTGCCGGACCAACGAGTTCGACGCGATTTTCCAAGCCCTCGTGCGCAAGGTGTTTACGCAACGCCCCGGCAATACCCGGATCTTCTTCACCACCCACCAGCACCAGGCGCACACCGGGCGGCAAAGTCTTGGAGCAAGTTACCAGATCCCAAACCCCTTTGCGCTGGCACAAATTACCCAGGAACAGCACGATGATCTCGCCGGTGATTTTGCTCGCTTCGATGAGTGGCGGTTCGGTTACGCCGTTTTCGATCACTGCCAGATGTGCGCCGGGTAAGCGCACCTCGAGCTTCTGCTCCCATTCGCCCGACAGCACCACCACCCGTGCCGCGCGCCGCGCAATGAAGCGCGCAATGCCTAGAGCGAGCGGCGAGAGTCCATCGAGAAATGCATCGAAGCGTGCGCCATGCACGTGCAGTACCACCGGTACACCACGCAGCCGCGCAAGCAACACGTATGAACCATCCAGAAAATAGGTGAGCCCGCTACAGGTATGAATATGAGCCAAGGTGTGGTGCGCAGAGTTCAGTGCCTGCCACCATGCACGCCAGAGTACGAAACGTGCTCCCACTGCCTGCATCAGCGAGCGGCCCTCGGGCGTGCGCTTGCCAGTATCGAACAACTCCAATTCCACTTCACGCGCCAGGCTGGATCGCGCGATGTCGTCGATTACCGTGGACATACCGCCGATCATGGGAGGCATGGGGCCCGCCATCACGACGCGCATCATGCGCGAGCACCTTCGCGGAATCGCATCAAGCCGCCGTAGACAGCCTGATAGCGCGCTACGCTGGCTTTCCAGTTCCGCTCCGTCTCTACGAATCGGCGGCCCGCTTGTTTCAGTGCGGGCCACTGCCCGGTTGATTGAAGCAAACCCAGCACTTTATCCGCCAGTGATTGCGGATCGCCCGCTTTAAACAAGACACCCGTTTCGCCATCTCGAATCAGTTCGTTGTGCCCACCCACATCGGATGCGACAAACAAACGGCCCTGCGCCATTGCTTCCAGCGGTTTCAACGGTGTGACCAATTCGGTGAGGCGCATCGAGTGGCGCGGATACACCAGCACATCTACCAAATCGTAATAGCGGTTCACTTCGCTGTGCGGCACACGACCGGTGAACACAACCTTGTCCGCAATGCCGAGTTGGCGGGCTTGCTGTTTCAGCGCCTCATCTTGTGGCCCGCCACCCACCAACAAAACACGCACATCAGGTGCTTGGTCGAGAATGCGCGTCAATGCGGTTAGCAGCAAATCCAGCCCTTCATAAGCATAGAACGAGCCAATAAAGCCCAATACTCGCGCCCCAGCCAGGCCAAGCTGCGCTTTCAGCGCTTCATCCGACGCGCCGCCGATGGAAAATTTTTCGATATCGACCGCATTCGGAATCACCGTCACTTTATCCGAGGGAATGCCGCGCGCGACGATATCGCTACGCAGACCTTCGCAAATCGTGGTGACGGCATCGACACGCTTGAAGGCGTAGGTTTCCATGGCGCGGGTTAAGCGATAACGCATGCTGCCCTCTTTGGCCGTGCCGTGATCTGCCGCTGCGTCTTCCCAGAACGCGCGCACTTCGTACACCACCGGGAGGCCCAATGCATGCCCCACGCGCAACGCGGGCAATGCGGTCAACACCGGAGAATGCGCATGCAGAATATCGGGCTTTACGATAGCAATCATTTCGCGCAGCCGATGTGCCAGACTTTGCATCACCGCAGCTGGATTCAGCCCAGGCATCCGACTTAGGATACCGGCATGCTTGGGTGTGCGGTAGAAGTGGAGCCCATCCACGTCTTCTTCCAGCACGTCACAATTGATCTGCTTTTCGCTGGTGAGATGGAATGTTTCCCACCCTAACGCGCGCTGCTCGCGCAGAATCGCGGCGCTACGAAAGGTGTAGCCGCTGTGCAGTGGAATGGAATGGTCGAGGATGTGAAGGATACGGTAACTCATTACTTTGCTTTAACTTACCTGTTGATTGCGCAAAAATGATTCAAACATCAGCAGCGTCCACAACGCCGTGCTGTAATCACGTAAACCGGATTGATGCTGATCTACCAACTCATGCAGATAGTCGACATTAAAGTAGCCGGTTTGGGCCAGCACCGGACCCAGGACGGCGCTTCGCACTTTCTCTTTCAGCGGACCACCGCGAAACCAACTGGCCAGCGGCACGGCAAACCCCATTTTCTTGCGGTATAGAATATCGTTGGGCAGGTAAGGCTCCATCGCCTTCTTGAAAATAAATTTCCCTTCGCCAGCATTCTGCTTGTAGGTTGATGGAAGCCCGGAGGCCCATTCTACCAGCTTGTGATCGAGTAATGGTTCACGCACTTCGAGTCCATGCGCCATGCTGGCCCGATCAACCTTGGTGAGAATATCGCCTACCAAATAGGTCTTGATATCGAGATATTGTACCCGCGAGAGCGGGTCTCTTCGGCCTGATTTGGTATCATGACGGTGAAAAACTTCTACAGCACGATAGCCTTGCAATGCACACTTAAACTTGTCGCTGAACAGGCGCTCGCGCATTTCATTGTTCATGAGGGCGATAATGTGGAAGTAACCTTCCACCGTATCACGTGCCATGCCTTCGAGCGTGGCTTTGGCACGGAAGATTTTTGGTGCCCAATCCGCTTTGGGGTAAAAATGGCCCAGCATGCCGAATAAGGGTCGGCGCAAGGGAGTTGGCAACAGGCCACGCATGCGCTCTTCATTCATGTGCCAGCGATAGCGCCGGTATCCGGCGAAATTCTCGTCGCCGCCATCGCCGGACAAGGCAACGATGACAGTCTTGCGCGCCAGTTCGCACACGCGGTAGGTCGGGATCGCCGAGCTATCCGCATAGGGTTCATCGTAAATCGCCGCCAGCTTGTCGATAAGATCGAAATCATCCGGATCGACTTGCGCCACGTGGTGATTGGTTTTATATCTTGTGGCGACTTGCGCGGCGTATTCTGATTCATTGAATGCAGGATCGCCGAAGGAAATGGAGCAGGTGTTCACCGGATCGTTCGACAAGCCCGCCATCATCGCCACCACCGCGCTCGAATCCACACCGCCGGACAGAAAGGCGCCCAGCGGCACTTCGGATACCAGACGGATCTTGATCGATTCACGCAGCAGGCGCAGCAGCTCTTCTTGCGCTTCCTGTTCCGAGATCGCGGTAATAGGCTGAAACGGCACATCCCAGTATTCGCGAGGCTGTTGCATGGGTTTGCCGCGCTTTATAACGAGGGTGTGGCCTGGAGGTAGCTTGTATGAATTCTTGTATATGGTGCGCGGCTCGGCGACATAGCCGTAGGCAAAATATTCTTCGATAGCACACGGGTCAATCTCGCGCCCGCAGGCCGGATAGGCGGTCAAGGCTTTGAGTTCGGAGCCGAAAATCAGCATGCCGTCCTGTGCGAATCCGTAATACAGCGGCTTCACGCCCATGCGGTCGCGCGCCAGAAACAGCGTCTCCCGGTTGCGATCCCACAAGGCAAACGCGAACATGCCGCGAAAACGATCGACACAGGCCTCGCCCCATTGCTCCCAAGCGTGGACGATGACCTCAGTGTCGCAGCGCGTGCGGAAGATGTGGCCAAGCACCTGCAACTCGGGAATCAGGTCGACGAAGTTGTAGATTTCGCCATTGAATACTACGACGACGCTGCCGTCCTCGTTGAACAAGGGTTGATGGCCGGAGGAGAGGTCGATGATGGACAAGCGCCGATGGCCCAAGCCCACTCCGGGCTCGGTGTGCAGCCCGCCTTCGTCCGGGCCGCGATGAAACTGGGTCTGATTCATGCGCGCCAGGCTTTCCTGATCGATCTCGCATTTCCTTTGAATATCGAAGATGCCGGCAATTCCGCACATAATTTTATTTCCGTATGCCCCGCCGAATCCGGCCGGCACTTAGCAGGAATCCCTTTTTCATCGTAATACCGTATCGTAAGTCTGCATATACGCGCTCACCATTGTGGGCAAGCTGTATTGATGCTCAATTATGGCACGCCCCGCGCGGCCATGGCTGACTCTCAATTGGGCATCATTCACGTAATCAAACAAGGCTTGTGCCATTGCTTGCGGCGCATCGGCAGGTATTAAACGCCCTGTCACAGATGCTTGAACCAGCTCTGGATTACCGCCTACCTGAGTTGCTACGACCGGCAAGCCGGTTGCCATGGCTTCAAGAATGGTATTGGAAACTCCTTCGCCAAGAGAGGGCAGAACGAAAATATCCATGGCTCGCATCAATTCCGCCACATCATTCTGCTCGCCCATCAGATAAGCACAATCGGAGAGCCCCGCCTCTGCCAATAATTGCGCGCAGTTTTCGCGGCAGGGTCCATCACCCACGATCACTAAACGAGTAGTTTCCCGTAATTGTGGATGTTGTTGGATTAACATGATGAAAGCTCGCACCAGTGTCAGGTGGTCTTTAATCACCGCCATGCGCCCTACCGAGCCGATAATTACGTGCTGGTCATTGGCTAATTGTGCCTGCCAAGGCGGCGCGGGATCTTCCACGCGCCAGGGCCGAAATTTTTGGCTGTCCACACCGTTATATATCTGCTTGATACGAGATGGCTCGACACCAATCTGATCGATAAGCCATTGCTCAAGGTCGCGGCTCACGGCAATGTAGCGATGAACAAAGGGGCGAATCATACGGCGCAACAGGTTATATTTTATGTTGAGCCCTGCAACATCGACTTCCCTGCCGTGCTCGCCATGCACGCGGCGGGCAGATACGGCTATCGCAGCAACTACCTGCCCCTCAAGTGCGGCCAAATTGCGTGTATGAACGATATCCGGCTTGAGTTGGCGTAACAACCGGCCTAGCCGCACATACAGTCCAAGGTCTTTCCCCGGCTTTTTATCCAGAGAATAAATAGGTACATCACTACCTTGTATGCGCTTCGCAAAATCAGTGAAACTGTGCAGGCAAACAATTGCATGCCGATACCGGTCTCGCGGCATATTATTAATGAGATTAACGAGACCGTTCTCCAAGCCGCCAACGTCAAGGCTATATATGACATGAACGATCAGCGGTGGTCGCATGCTCACGACCCGCCCGCAGCCTGTTTCAGGTTTGTTTCGATGGAAGGCAGCATGTCGCCGATGAACTCCTGCAGCACTGCTGCAGCGGACTCCATGTCGCCATCGTAGGGTGAAGAGAGGATGATCGCCGCCGCATCATCAGGCTGGCCCAGTAATCTCGCCTTGGCTTCCAGCAGCTTGGCGAAATAAGCGTTAACGGTGTAAGTGTCGCCGATGTGGTTCCAATTCCATACCAGCAACCGCAGCGTCGGCGAGCGCAGCTTGGTCTGTACGATCAGCAGCGGCTGGCTGCCCACGGTGACGGCGCGTTTGGACTCGCCGACATTGTTCCAGACGGGGTGTTTCTGGCGCACGATGACATTGGTCGATGTGACGAGTTCGGCGCCCTCGTGCTGATGGAGGTAGTAGCCAATGTAGAGGCTGACTGCCTTGGGCCCTTTGCGGTAAGTCTGGGTCAGGCTGGCGTCGCTGCCTTTATAATCCGGCTGCCAGTCGGACAGAGGCGCCGGGTCTGCGCGCCAGCCATTGGTGGCAGGAACTTCGAGCTTGATCGGCACGGGTAGCGGAACATGGCTTTTCAGGTAGGCGGTATATCCCGGCCACACAGCAGCTATGCCTACGGCAGCAAGGGTGGCCAAGGCGATACGCCGGACTGGTAACGGTGCCGAGTTAGTTGGCGTTGCGGCAGGCTTGTCATCTTTGGCCTGAGGCAAGTCTTCGCGCCAGAAGGCGCCAACCCAGAACAGCAGCAGCATCACCAGACCAAAGAATACCCAGCCGTAGATGTAGTGGTCGACCCCTAACGCCAGTTTCATGTCGGAGAGGTGCGCAATCATTACGATCATGTAGGCGCGCAGGCCGTTGGCGATGACCGGAACGATCAGTGACAGGATAGCGAAAATGATGCGCCGCCTGGTGCTGCGGTAAGTGAGGTAGGCGTACAGGCAGCCCAGGGTGAGTGAGGCGATCAGGTAGCGCAAGCCGCTGCATCCCTCCACTACCGACCATTGACCGCTGGGGATGGTAAAAAAAGTACCCTCGCGGTAGACCGGGATGCCAGTGAGTTGCAGTGCGGCAACGGTAAAATCGGCGGTGAAATCCATCATGTATGGGATGAGAAACTCGCCCATTGGTACCGCAAAGAACAGAAAGCCCAGTGGAAACGTGAGGGCGCGTGTGATGCGCAGGCCGAGGATGATCCACACCAGCACCGGAATCATCGCCACTAGCGCGTATTGCTGCACCACCAGCACCCGCGCCAGATAGGCCAGCAGCCAGCCGAACCCAAACAGGAGTAATACCGGCAAGCCGCGCAGGTCTGGCTGGGGGACGAGCAATGCAATTTCCTTGCGCCGGCTCCAGATCAATAAAGCGCTGATGGGGAAGATCAGGAAGCCATGTGCAAAGGTTTCTGAACGGTGCCAAATTGCAACCGTGGACAAAGTAGTCTGGTAGAACAGCAGCAGCAGCGCTGTCACAGCAGTGATGGCTAGCAGAGTGGCGATGGCCCAATTGTTGGCCTGGTGCGCAGAAGCCGTGCTGTCGGAGTGGGTGGCAGCAGGTTTACTCATGCATTACTCCTGCAGTTGTAAGCGTGATGGGTTTTGATGCGGAAGCCGTGCTGTGCAATGTCACTCCCGGTGCCGGTGAAAGTAATTCATCCACACGCTCCAGGTTGTGTTCCCATGTGTAGTCCGCCAGGATTCGCGCTCTTGCGGCCTGGCCAATGTTGTTTTGGGGGTGTTGCAGCAAGGTCGAAATAGTGGCGATAAATTCTTCGCAGTCACGTGCCAGCAGAACTTCTTCTCCGATATTCGCGGCAATACCTTCCAGCGCCTGAATTGATGCGACCACCGGCTTGGCCATGGCCATCGCCTCCAGCACCTTGTTCTGGATGCCGCGAGCGATGCGCAACGGGGCCACGGCAAGGCGGGCATGCGCGAGGTAGGGACGAATGTCAGGCACCGCGCCGGTCACACGTACGCCAGCCAGTGTTGCGAGCACCTGTACATGGGGTGCGGGTCGGGAGCCGACGATGTAAAAGCGCGCATCAGGATTGCTGGCCAGCACCGCCGGCAGGATTTCCCGCGCAAACCATTGCACGGCATCGATATTGGGCCAGTAATCCATCGCGCCGGTGAAGACCATGACTGCTTCATTCGAAGGGTAAGGGTTGGGATACTCATGGGAGGGTGAAAAATATCCGGCATCCACCCCATTGTTGAAGAAGCTGGTCTTGGCCGCACTTTCCGGCGCCAGTTGCTTGAACAGATCGGCCTCCGCTTGCGACACGAACAGCGATGCGTCGAATTCGCGCGCGACTTGTCGCTCGTAGCCAAGCAGCGAGCGGCTTTCGCGTCGATACAGCCAGCTCATGGGCCAGGGTTTTTTCTCGGCATATTGCCGCCATTTGTCCGAGTCTATGTCTACGAAGTCGATGATGCGCCGTGCTTGCCGGGCACCCGTCACGTACTGAGCCATGGCGGAAGAGAATACCAGGACTCGCTCTATGGCCTGTTCCTTCATTACCGTGCCTACCCACTGTTGCAAACCGCTATTGTGATAATAGTCCAGCGTCAGCGGCCGCCTGCCAGCCAAAGCGCCCAGGCTGCGCAGTCGCGCGGTGCGCGGATTCAAGAATGCAAAGCAGGTCTCTCCGCACAATTTCTTTACTGTATCCACGTGTTGCCAGTCATCTGGGTCATCGACAAAGGTGCCTAGATGCACGCGATAACGCTGCGCCAGGTACTTCAGTATATGCCAGGAGCGGATTTTGTCGCCCTTGTTGGGTGGGTAGGGGATGCGATGGGTGAGATACAGAATGTCTTGCATCGCTCTACCCCAGATTCCTGACGATATGCGGGCCGATTGCGTTGGCCACAGACAGAGGCAAATGCTTCCAAAGCTTGATGAACAGCCGGTACTTGGGATTCAATGGATTGGTGTCGGGCACGGCCTTTGCTCGGTGCAACTGGTATTCGTAATGCAGCGACTGCGGTTCGAAGCCCCAGTTTTTCTTGAAATCGAACGGCCCGGTGCCGCGCTTGCTGCGGCCATAGTCGAACACCTTGATGCCGCGCTCGCAGGCGCGTCGCATCAGCTCCCAGTACTTGAAATCGTTGGCGGCAACACCGCGTGCTGCCACCGTGTCACCCGCGTAGTAGGGCAGTACCTCGTCGCGGAAATAAAAGCTCAGCACGCTGCTCAAGACCTGCCCGTCCTTGACCACCGACAGCACTTCGCAATCGCTGCCGAATATTTCTTGCAGCAGAGCGAAATAGCGCTTGGGCAGCGCGGGAGTGCCATGGCGGTGGACATTGTCAGCGAACACGAAAAAAAATCGCTCCACATTGTTGTCGATCTCGCTGGCAAGCTCAGCTTTGATACCCTTGCGCACCATCGCGCGCTGTTTGCGCGGAATGGCGAGCATGTTGGCTTCCACGTCCGGATCGATGGTCTTGCGGAAGGTGACATACAGATCCTTGCCCGGCCAGTCAGTGTGGAAAGGCACGGTGTTGCGGTATTCCAGGAAGTCCACGTTGAGACTTGCAGCCAGTATTTGCGCCTCCTCATCCAGCGCCTGTCGTGCCGGCTCAGTGCTGGCGACGATGCCGCCGTATACACAAAACGGCAGTGAAGATAATGAATGCCCGAACAGCCTGCTGTCGATTTCTGCCAGCGGCAGCACGCCCTGGATGACGCCGTTCTCCTCGGCCAGCAGGAAGTGGGTGCGGTGGCCGAAGGCGCGTTCTATCACTTCTTTCCAGCCGGCGCGGTGGAAAAATGTGGCTGCGGGGCAGCCGAAAACGAACTGATCCCAGCGTGCGGTGTCGCCCGGCGTCATCGCACGCACCTGCAGTGAGGTTGGGGTCGCCGCGCGTCCGCTCATGTTTCTACCTTCATGAACACGCGATCCATCCGGTCCCAGTGAAAATCCCGTAGCAGCGCCTGAATGCGGGATTCCATGCGTGTCAGATTGACGTAATGGCGGAACTGCGTTTTTGACGAGATGCCCTGCTGGCGAGGCTGGTCTGGATCAAGCTCCCACGGGTGGAAGTAGAAAATGCAGGGTTTGCCGTCCTGGCGGTTGACACGGCGTATGAGCCAGCGCGACGCCTGATAGGGTAACAGTCTGAAATAACCGCCGCCTGCCGCCGGCAGGTTGTGGCCCAGCAGAGCCACAGTGGTGGGAGGAAGTTCCAGCACGCCGCTCTGGCCGCGCGGGTAGTGGGCAAAGCGCGGCGCCTCGGGCATGCCATAATGGTCGTGCCGGATTGGATAAATGCTGGAGCTGTATTGGTAACCCGCCTCCAGCAGCACGTCGTGCGCCCACAGATTGTCAGCACCAATGGAAAAGCTCGGGGCGCGATAGCCGATTACCGAGCGGCCTGAGATGTCCTCTAGCAGTTTCTTGGCGTGTGTAATGTCCTTGCCGAAGTCGTTGCGGTTTTGATCACTGACGCGGTGATGACCATAGCCATGGCTGGCGATTTCATGGCCGTTGTCCACGATGCGCCTCACCACGGCGGGGTAGCGCTCGGCGATCCAGCCCAGGGTGAAAAAGGTGGCGTGCGCGTTACCTTCATTCAGCAAGGCCAGTGCGATGTCGATGTTGCGCTCCACCCGGCACGGCAAGCTGTCCCAATGCTCGCGCAGGATGTGGGGGGCAAAGGCCGAGACCTGGAAGTAATCTTCCACATCGATGGTCATCGCATTCCGTATCTGCGCTGTTGTCATAAAATGTTTTCTGCTGGAGGCTGCATGAATGTTAGCTCCGCAACCCATTTCCCAGCCATTCGTGAATTGCCAATGCAATGCGTATCGAGGCTTGTCCATCCCAGAATTCAGGGATCCTGCCCGCTTTGCCGCCGCTGCGCATAATCTCGTCGAAGGCCGCCAGAATTTTTGCCGGATCCTGGCCGGCGATGGTATTGGTTCCTTGTTCCACCGTGATCGGCCTTTCAGTATTGTTCCTCAGCGTGATGCATGGGACGCCAAGGGCGGTGGTTTCTTCCTGGATGCCGCCTGAGTCGGTCAGCATGACCCGGGCGTCCTTCATCAATCCCAGCATTTCCAGATAACCCATGGGTGGCAGCAGCAGCAACTCGGGAACTTCCAGCATCTCTTCCAGGCCAAATTTTTTGATCATGGCGCGGGTGCGCGGGTGCATCGGGAAGATGACTGGCAACTTGCGGCTGATTTTCAGGACGGTATCAAGCAGGGTGCACAGGATGGCGGGATCGTCCACGTTGGAGGGTCGGTGCAGAGTGAGGACGGCATAGCCGGCGTTGCCACCCAGGAAATTCTCACGCCCAGCATCTTTCAGGATTTGGGACACAGGGACGGCCCTTACCAGGTTGCGGCGCAGGGTGTCGATCATGACGTTGCCGACAAAATGGATGCGCGATTCGGCTATCCCTTCTCGCAGCAGGTTTGCGCGGCCGCTGCTTTCGGTGATAAAGAGCAGGTCGGATATCTGGTCGGTCAATATCCGGTTGATCTCCTCCGGCATGGCGCGGTCGAAGCTGCGCAGGCCAGCCTCGACGTGAATCACCGGAATCCCCTTTTTTGCCGCCACCAAGGCGCAGGCCAGGGTGGAGTTCACGTCGCCGACCACCAGTACCGCGGAAGGCTGCTTGGCATCCAGCACTGGCTCGAAGCGGCGCATGACCTCTGAGGTTTGAATTGCGTGACTTGCGGAACCCACCTCCAGATTGATATCCGGCTGCGGGATGCCGAGCGCCTCGAAATACTGGTGGTTCATGACTGCATCATAATGCTGGCCGGTGTGAACCAGACTCAAGGCCAGAGGTGGCCTGAGATCCCCAAGTGCCGCCATGATCGGGGCCATTTTCATGAAGTTCGGGCGCGCACCCACGACGCAAAGGATGCTGCCCAAAGCCTGGACTCCTGACGGGGATATAGGCATAGACTATCTTCTTTTCGAAAGCTCTTTATTTACTCTGGGCAAGGAGAGAATCTGCTTGAGCAGATCCAGCACCGAGATGACGGAGCTCTCCATCTTGGCAAGCCTTTCGTCCATGTTTTCCAGGCTGACGCGGGTTTCCTCTTTGCCCGGTACGGTGGTGGAAGTGGTTTGGGCGTCGGCTCCCGAGGCGGGAAGATCAAACTCGTGCTGAATATCGCGAATGACTTCGTTGACCTCTGAACTGCCAAAATCGTGCAGTTCTTCCAGACAGCCCATCAGTAGCAGGCGGTCACACAGGCTATTGATTTTTCTGGGAATGCCGGTCGTGTAGTCGTAAATGGCAGCAAAGGCGTCCTCACCGAAGGAAGGGTCGCCGCGCCAGCCAACAGTGTTCAGCCGGTGCTCGATATATGACCTGGTTTCCGAGGCATCCATCGGCCCCAAATGATAGGTGGCTATCACCCTTTGCCGCAATTGTTCCATCTCACTGCCATTCAGGGTTTTCCTGAACTCCGGTTGACCGAGCAGAAAGGTTTGCAGCAAGGACTTGTCGGCGGTCTGGAAGTTGGAAAGCATCCTTAATTCCTCCACCGCGCGGGGAGCAAGGTTCTGCGCTTCGTCCACCACCAGGAGGGCACGTTTCCCCTGGCGGTCGCACAGCCGAAGGAACTCCTCGAGTCCGGTCAGAAGGTCGGCTTTGCTCGCGTCCTTGAAGGGAAGACCGAAGGCGGCTGCCGCCATGCGCAGAGTGTCTTCCGAGCCGAGGTGGGTGCTTACCAGTTGTGCCGCCAGGATGTTTTTCGCCTCCAGCTTGCGGAAAAGGTTGCGCACTAGGGTGGTCTTGCCCGCCCCGACTTCGCCGGTGATGACGATGAAGCCCTCCCCTTGGGACAACCCGTATTCCAGGTAGGCCATGGCGCGCTTATGGCCTTTGCTGCCGAAGAAGAAATTCGGATCGGGCTTCAGTTGGAATGGCTTGGCGCTGAAGCCGTAGAAGGATTCGTACATGCTTAAAGCCCGCTAGAATCTCATGAACAGGGAGGCAGTCAGGGCGTTCTCGCTATAATCGCCGCCGTCCTGGCTGGAGTCCCGCTGTAGTCGCCGCAACTCAAGCGAGCCATCGAGCTTGGGCTGGAACTGCCTGGTCAGGCTAAGCCGGATGGTTTTATCTTTGTCTGTTCTGCCCAGGGAGGGGAAGCTGTTTCTGGTAAACCCGGCATTAATGTTGGCGCTGGTGCGCGGACCCATCCGCCAACTCCAGAATGCGTTGCCGCCCACCTGTTTTGTATTGTCGGTCAGCGCCAGGGTGGAACTGCCAAACAGTAAGCTGTCCTGGGCTTGTGAGGTCTGCGCGTCGCGAGTCACGTGGAACAGGCTGAGAACGAGGGTGTTTTTTGCACCCGTCACCGCAACAGACGCCTGCAGGCGTTTTTGCAGAAAGAGGCGGTTGGTCAGGTAGTTTACGGGCCCAGCTAGGGCCGCTAGCTCCGGGGGAAGCCCAAAGGTATTTATGTAGTCTTCAGTCAATTTCTGTCGGAGGACAGGATCGGCGGCAGCCCAATTTGGATAGAGGGCGGCCAAATACAGGTCCATTACACGGGTGGGGTCTATTGGAATCAGGAACTGGGATCGTGTAGAGGTTATATCCTCGCTGTAACCCAGGCTCCAGGCGGTCAGGCGTGTGCGATGGCTGGCTGCAAGAGAATAGGTGTCACCAAAGAACCTTCTGCCGGCGCTACCATCGATGCTGGTCATTGCGCTGGGCGCCCAGGAAAAGCCGGCAGACCAGAAAGAACCATCGGGCTTAGGCCCGATCGAAATATAGTTGTTTTTTTCGTAGCCTCCGGTAGCTGTCAGTCTAAATTTCGAGGTGACCAGGTAGCTAAGATTGCCGGAAAGGACTTCAGTGTCTAAGGCCGGGGGGAAGAGGTTGGCAGTATTTGCATAGCTGGTTTTCCCCTTGCTGTAGTTCAAGCCCCAGCCCAGTGTTTTAAATGCCGATCCGCTGTTCAGGCCGAGTTGGATGCGGTCCGCCTGGCTATTCAACAACTCGCTACCGCCAGTGCTGACTTCATCATGAGTATATCGAATTTCGGTTGAGGCATAGTTACTGAATTTATGGCGCAGATAGGGGCTGACGCTATAGGTCTGTACCTCGGTGCGGTTCCCGGTGATATTGGCACTGTCAGCCGCCTGTGGGCCCAACAAGGAAATGTTTTGCTGGCTGATCGCGGCCCGCCCGTCCAGGAAAAACAAATTGTCAACCAGCTCGGCGTTGGCGTTGGCGTTCAACATGTGATTCATCGTGTTTTGGCTGCTCTCCTCCGCATAGACAAGATTCTGCATTCCGTAACTGGCGTTGAGCTTCAAGTGGGGACCGGTGCCCGTCAAGGATATGCCGGGATTGATCTGGGTAATGAATTCGCTTTTCTCATGCCCCGGCGGCGCCAATCTCACATTGTCGGTATAGGTCTCTTTCAGGTTGAGACTGGGGGTGGCTTTCCATTCTGCAGCGCCTGTATGAGAGTACACAAGCAGCATTGCCGTGGCGATGGAGCAGGTTGCAGGAAACGAAAGTCTATGGCAGGTGCCGCATTCAGGCGCTTTAGCCGTAGTAACCATAATACCCCCCGCCGGGGAATGCCCTGGCCTTGTTGTAAATCAGATTAACGATATCGCATGCTTCAATTTGCCGGAGCGCTTCCTTGACCGCTTGCTGGGTCGTGCTTTCAGCCCCCACCACCAGGACAATCTGCCCCATTTGGCTTGCCAGCACATGCGCCTCGCTGGTAAGCAATAAAGGAGGGGAGTCAAATATGACAACGCGGTCTGGGTAACGACGCGCAATTTCCTTGAGCAAGTCGCTCATGGCCTGGCTCGCCAGCAGTTCGGTTGCACGCTTGTGCCTGCTTCCGGCTTGAAGGATGGAGAGCTTTTCGACATTGGTTCTGATCAGGACGTCAGCCAGATCTAGCTTGTCGTCGAGAAGCACGTCCAGCAAGCCGCGCCCGGTCTCCAAGCCGAGGTATTTGGGTAGCGAAGGCCGGGCCACATCGGCATCCACCAGAAGAACCGTGTGATCCAATTCCATCGCGATGCTCATCGCCAGGTTGGCGGCGCAGAAGGTTTTTCCTTCTCCGGCAAGGGCGCTGGTGACCATGATCAGATTGCCGCTGTGGACCGCTTCGGCGCCTTGGTTGAAGGCATTCTTGATCAATGGGCGCTTGATCAATCGGAATTCCTCGGCGATCTGTGTTCTTTCCCCGTCAGGAATGATCATGCCCAACTGGCGTAATTTCGCCAGATTGATCATGCCCTGTTTTGACACATGGCCTCCCGCCGAAAGCGTCGGGTTGATCCCTGCCCCGCCCCCCTCGTTCCCGCTGGGAGCCTTTTGGTCTGGATGTTCTGGTATCTCCGGCGCCATTTCCGCTGAGGAGGATGCTTCCCCCTTTTCGATTCGGTCGAGCTTGCCTGCTGCCTTTTCAATAATGCTCGAGCTGTCTCCCGATGGGGGTTTCGCCGTAACCTCATGCGGGGGTGTCTTTTCCCCTTTTTCGATCTGATCGAGCTTGCCTGCTGCCTTTTCAATAATGCTCACGCTGCCTCCCGATGGTGTTCATTCCTTAGGCGCCAATCCTGCTGAGCGGGACACCTTGTGCTGAATCTACGGCTAGTCCTGTGGCTAGGAGCGTGTCCGACTGACAGACTCCTAGGATGGTTGAACTCAAAACGGCGGCATGTTTTTGAGTGCCTTTGCCAAGAACGCGCCATATAAGCCCAACAAAAATAGCAAAGAGAGACCGAAGGCATAAACTCCCTTTTTTCGCTTGATAATTTCCTGGTGCGTCCAAATCATGCTCACCGTGCCCAATACCGGGAAGCCGGTTATCTCCCGCAGGGTGCCTTGGCTCTGGAATGTGGGCCGGATCAGGCTCATCAGGAGCGCAGTCCCGATTCCGGCCAGCAGGGCGCCCAAAAACACCAGGGAGACCAGTCTGAAACGGTTCGGAGCGGTGGGAATTTGCGGAACCATCGGCGGATCAATGATCTTGAATGTCAACAGCTCTGTAGTGGTGGCCATTTCACCGGACATTTTTGCGCTTTCCCTGCGTTCGAGCAGTTTTTCGTAATTGCCCTTGTTTACCTCATAGTCGCGGTTGAGCTGGGTGAACTCCGCTTCCACCTGGGGTATTGCATTGATCTGGGCCTTCAGCTGATTATAACGGGCGGAATATTCTGCCACGCGCGCCTTCATGGAAGCCACCCTGGCTTCGGCTTCCATCAGCGCAACATTGATCTGTTGCAGCATGGGGCTATAGTTTTTCCCGGGGTCGGCGCTGCGCTTGCTCAGTTTGGCCTCTTCCTTCTTGCGTTCTTCAAGCTGAGCAATCAGGCGCTTGGCGGCAACGATGTCCGGGTGCCGTTCGGTAAAGTTCAAGCGAAGCGCGTCCAGATTCTTGTTCAGGTCATTGATGCGGCCGTCTATTTCCGGGTTTGAGACCTCGGCGGCCAGGGGTTGACCTGCCTTCTGGTCGGGTTCTTCGTCAGTCATCTGTTTCTTGATGGAATTGCGCGCATTCTCGGCTTCCCTCAATTCCAGTTGTGCCTGATGGAGACTCTCCGATGTTGTGGTCAGCTTTGCAAAATAATCCCCGCCTTCACGGGGCAATAGCCCAATGTTTTTCCGCTTGAACTCCTTCAGGGCATTTTCGGCGAGGACCAGCTTCTCCTCATAAGCCTTGATCTGCTGTTCAATGAAGTGAACTGCCGACGCCGAGCCCTGCTTCTTGTCTCCGAGGCTGCCCTCGACAAAGATGGTCAGAAATGACTGGACCACGTCTTTTGCGAGTTTGGGGTTTTCGTGGCTGTACAAAATGGTATAGAGATTATCCCGGCCGGTCGTTCCAATCTTGATTTCGTCCATCAGCTCCTTGATCTGCTGCTCCCGGTCCTTTGCCGTGCTGGTTTTGATGTCCAGATCCACCATGCGCAGGACCCTTTCCACGTTCGGACGGCTGAACAGGGTGCGGCTCATTATTGAGACTTGCTGTTCCATGTTGGGCGAGGTTGTCATTCCCGACAACAACGGCTTCAATATGCTCTCGGTATCCACGTAAACCCTTGCCGTGGCCTCGTAACGGTCAGGCAGCTTGTACACCGTAATCCACCCTGCCAAGGCAACGACCCAAGCGGCTATAACCGCATACCAGCGATATTTCCAGATCCCCTTCACATGGGAAAGCAACTGGGCCATCAGTTCTTGCATCTTGAAGCTCTCCTTAGTTTTAGCCCTGGCTATTCAGCAAAAAAGTCTGTCAGTGACATTTGCGCCGTCATGGAGCTCTGGAAGCCCGATGACGGCTTTGCATACATGTCAGCCAAATCCGTGCGTTTCTTAATCGCCTTTGGCGAGCGAGACAGGCCATAAAGAATGGCCAAGAAAAGGGGACTGGGGAATTAAAAAAAACTTTCAGGTATAACCAGAACATCCCCCGGGCGCATGGGAACGTTGGCTGACATGTCACCGTCCTTGATCAGGTCGTTCAGCCGGACGGCGAACTGTTGCTGTGTTCCGCTGATGCTGCGTATGACGCTGGCCCGGTTGCCAGCAGCAAAATCAGTGATTCCCCCCACTGCAATCAGAACATCCATCAGACTCATGTCCTTGCGGTAAGGCAGGGCCTGCGGTTTTGCTGCTTGGCCGATGACCCGGATTTGCTCGTCGTATGGTCCGACAAAGCCGGTTACAATGACCGTTACAACCGGCTCCTGGATATATTTGGCCAGAGCCTTCTCGATGTCTCGAGCCAGTTGACTTGAGGTCTTGCCGCTGGCCGGCAGATCCTCCACCAGAGGGGTTGTGATTTTGCCATCCGGCCGGACCGGCACTGTCATTGAAACCTCAGGGTTGCGCCAGACTGTGATATTTACGTTGTCACCGGGGCCAACCAGGTAGTCATGCGCGGGGGGAGGGGTATCTGCTGCGGAGATGGGTTGATATGCCGTGCCCGCGCAACCGCCAAGGGCAAGAATGGAAAATGCGAAGGCAAAGCTAGCCAGCCATCTCGTAGTATTGGTGTGTTGTGGAGCATTCATTTGGATTACCTTTTTTATGTTGTGAAAGGTGCGTCGGCAGCGCCAGGACAAAGTTTAATTTTCCGTAAATTATGTTGGATTAAGCCCCTCGGTCCAACGGAAGGTTTTTTCCCCTTGCGATGAAGGTATTTTACACATAGCAATCAATTTTTCTCTAACGCTTATGCAAAAATCATTTATGGGGTCACTTCCATTAAGGGGGAGTGACAAAAATATACGGTGTCTCAGGTCTCGCATGGGTTCAGAATTTCACCAGTAGCCAATGCAATGATATGTGCAGGGAGGTCAGAGACCTGAGTAGAACCCCCATTCGAGATATCAGACTAGGTAACGCCACGAGGATTGTCAAGTTTACGGTACAGTTTGCAGAGCCGCTTTATCCCCATGCAATGATGGGTTTCGTGGTGCTTTCCGGAATTGCTCCTCAGGTTTCTTCTATGGTGAACAGGCGCCGGTACTCCCGAATGGCGTAACGGTCGGTCATGCCGGCAATATAGTCGGCAATGGCGCGAGGTTTGTCCTGTTGAGCTTTTTCCTGGTATTGCGGTGGCAGGAGGCGAGCGTCGTCGAGAAAAGCCTGGAACAGTTCGCGGATGATACGCCGTGCCTTGCTGCTCATACGCATGACGCGGTAGTGGCGGTAAAGCTGGGTGCGCAGGAAACGCTTCAGTTCCTGCTGTTCCTCGCGGATGGCGGGGCTGAAGGCAATCAGGGGTGGGGCTTCGCGCACACTCTCGATGGAGCTTGGGGCGGTAGCGTTGATGTTTTCCATGCTTTGGCTGATCAGGTCCAGTGCCAGGGTATTGATCATGCGGCGCACGGTTTCATGGATCAAGCGCCGGTCGGCCAAGTCGGGATAAAGGTCACGCACTATTTTGAGGTGGCGTGCGAAAAGGCTGACTTCGGCCAACTGATCCAAAGTAATCAGGCCGGAGCGCAGGCCGTCATCGACGTCGTGATTGTTGTAGGCGATTTCGTCGGCTAGATTGGTTACCTGGGCTTCCAGTGATGGGCGTTTGTCGTGCAGGAAGCGTTCGCCCACTTCACTTAGCGTGGCGGCGTTTTGTGGGGAGCAGTGCTTGAGGATGCCCTCGCGGGTTTCGAAGGTCAGGTTAAGGCCGTCGAATTCGGCATAGCGCTCCTCCAGCATATCCACTACGCGCAGGGACTGGAGGTTGTGCTCGAAGCCGCCGTAGTCTTTCATGCAGCCGTTGAGTTCATCCTGTCCGGCGTGGCCGAAAGGGGTATGGCCGAGATCGTGGGCCAACGCGATGGCTTCCACCAGATCCTCGTCGAGTCGCAGATTGCGGGCAATAGTTCGTCCAATTTGTGCCACTTCAAGACTGTGTGTCAGTCGCGTGCGGAATAGGTCGCCCTCGTGGTTGACGAACACCTGGGTCTTGTATTCGAGACGGCGAAAGGCGGTGGAGTGAATGATGCGGTCGCGGTCGCGCTGAAATTCGCTGCGCCCGCCGGGCACTGATTCAGGGAAGCGGCGGCCACGCGAGGTGGCCGACAAGGCCGCGTAGGGGGCGAGGTTTTCAGGCATTGCGGGCGTTTTCCTGCAAGGTTTCCCTTAGCGCCTGCTCCGTGACTTCGGCGGTGACAACCGCTGCCCCTATCGATTTAAGCAGCACGAAACGCATTCTGCCGTTTTCCACTTTCTTGTCTACCGCCATGTGCTCCAGATAAGTCTCCACCCCGAGATCGGGCGCGCTGACTGGCAGCCTGGCTCGTTCGAACAGCACACGGGTGCGGCTCACCTCTGCTTCACTGATCCAGCCCAGTCGCTGCGACAGGGATGCGGCCAGCATTGTGCCGGCTGCAACGGCTTCGCCGTGGAGCCAGTTACCGTAACCCATCCCGGCTTCTATGGCGTGGCCGAACGTGTGTCCCAGATTGAGTAGGGCGCGGACGCCGCCTTCGTGTTCATCGGCAATGACGACTTCCGCCTTGTTCTCACAGGAACGTTTGATGGCATAAGCCAGCGCCTCGGGGTTACGCGCCAGCAGCTTGCCCATGTTTTGCTCCAGCCACTCAAAAAAAGGCAGATCGCGGATCAGGCCGTATTTGATAACTTCAGCCAGGCCGGCGGAGAGTTGGCGGTCATCCAGGGTATTCAGAGTGGAAGTATCGGCCAGCACCAGCTTGGGCTGGTAGAAGGCGCCGATCATGTTTTTTCCAAGCGGGTGGTTGATGCCGGTTTTCCCGCCCACCGAGGAATCCACTTGTGCCAGCAAGGTGGTCGGAATCTGGATGAAAGGTACACCACGAAGATAGGTGGCGGCTGCAAAGCCAGTGATATCGCCGATAACGCCTCCACCCAGGGCGATCAGGGTGGTCTTGCGCTCGCAATGGTGTGTCAGGAGGGCATCGTAGATCAGGTTCAGCGTATCCGAGTTTTTATATTCCTCCCCATCGGGCAGGATGATAGTTTCGACATTCACGCCTTCCGCCGCCAGCGGTTCACTCAGAGCATCCAGATACAGCGGCGCTACCGTAGTGTTGGTGACAATGGCAACCTGCTTGCGGGCCAGATGAGGAAGGATCAGTTCGGGTCGCGCAAGCAGGGCGGTGCCGATATGAATCGGGTAAGTGCGCTCGTTCAAATCTACAGTAAGGGTTTGCATGGGCTGTGGATATTCTTTATTTCAGTCAGTTTTTGAGGCGCCAGTGTTGAGCTGTTTCAGCTGCTCTTCGATCTGGTGAACCAGTGCGTGGACGCTTTGTGCTCCCGAGTCCACAATGATGTCGGCGATTTCACAGTACAAGGGGTCGCGTTGCGCAAAAAGCTCTTTCAGTTTTGCCTGAGGTTCGGCAGTCTGCAGCAGGGGACGGTTTTTGTCGTGACGGGTGCGTTGCCACAGATCTTCCACTTTTGCGCGCAGGTAAATTACCGTGCCGTTGCGGCGGAGGTTATCCCGGTTTTGTTGGCTTAATACCGCTCCACCCCCGGTCGCCAGGACAATATTACTATGTCCGGTCAGATCCTCGATAACCGTAGCTTCACGGGTTCGGAAGCCTGCTTCTCCTTCCAGTTCGAAAATCAGGGGAATATTGACCCCAGTGCGTCTTTCGATTTCATGATCGGAGTCGATGAATGGCCTGTTGAGGTGCCTGGCGATCAGCTTGCCAACCGTGGTTTTGCCTGCGCCCATCAGCCCGACTAAAAAAATATTGCCTGTCACTCGTGCCCTTTAAGGGTTGTCATCGTGACAGGCATTTTAGCGGAAAAAATGGAGCCTGGCCCAGCTACGTACCAACAAAGCTTTCGAGGCGCTATCTCAGGTTGAGACTTTCCTTGAGAATCTTGGGGGTGACAAAGACAAGCAGTTCTCTCTTGTCATCGCGTTTGTCGGTATTTCTGAACATAAAACCGAGAACCGGAATATCGCCGAGCAGTGGCACCTTGGTCACCGTCGTGGATTCTTCTTGGTTGAAGATGCCGCCGATAACCACTGTCCCGCCATTTTCCACCAGCACCTGAGTGGTAATCTGCTTGGTATTGATAGCCGGACCGGCAATAGTGTCCTGGCCCCGGCTATCCTTGTTGACCTTCAGGTCCATGATTATATTGTCATCAGGCGTGATTTGCGGTTTCACTTTCAGGCTCAGCACGGCCTTCTTGAAGGATACGCTGGTGGCGCCGCTGCTGGAGGCTTGCAGGTAGGGGATGTCGGTGCCATCTTCGATGATGGCCTCTGCCTGGTCGGAGGTGAGTACGCGCGGGTTGGAAATGATTTTTCCCTTGCCATCCGCTTGCAGTGCTGACAGCTCAAGATTCAGGAAGCGGGTCGCATTCGATTTAAAGAGGATCATGGACAAGACCCCAGCTGTCCCGGCGGAGCTTTTTGCGGGCAAGCTCACATTCATGGAATCATTGGGCCAGGCGGGGGTTGTCGCGCTTTGACCGGTGTGAGACCCTGTGTCATTCAGATTGCCGCCTATGACTGCGTGTGCATCCGTTCCATTGATCGGAAAGCCTTGTCCCCCCATGTCGTGAAAGCCTAACCTAGCCCCCAAGGTTCTGCTGAAAGTGTCGGTTGCCTCAACAATGCGCGCTTCAATCATCACTTGCCTGACTGGTATATCGATCTGGTTAATCAGTTTGCGTACTTCCTCCAGCTTGGCCGGGGTGTCCTGGATAAAGAGCATGTTGGTACGAGGGTCCCAGACGGCGCTGCCGCGTTTGGAAAGGATTTTTTGTTTGTCGTCTGCCAGGATCTTCTGGAAGGACTCAGCCTTAGTGTATTTAAGCTGGAAGGTTTCCGTCCGCACCTGCTCCAGTTCAGAGATTTGTTGCTTTGCTTCCAGTTCCAGTTTTTCCTTGGTAGCAAGCTCCTCACTGGGGGCAATCATGATGACATTGCCGGATTTTCGCATGCTTAATCCAGATTGCTTAAGGGTGATATCCAGGGCCTGATCCCAGGGAACGTCCTTCAGACGCAGGGTGGTGGAGCTTCTGACAGAATCGCTGATAACGACATTCATTTCGGCGAAATCTGCAAGTACCGCAAGCAAGGTGCGGGTTTCAATATTTTGGAAGTCGAGGGAAAGCTTCTCACCGCTGTAGCCGGTTTTTGTTCCTTGTACTAGTTTGCTAGAATCTTCAACAATCGGTTTGACGTCCAGAATAAACTGCTGGTCGGTTTGATATGCAGAGTGTTCCCATAGTCCCTTGGGTTCGATCACTAAGCGTGCATTGTTGCCATGACCAAGCGTACTGACTGTTTGTACTGGCGTGCCGAAATCCACAACATCGAGCTTACGCTCCAAGTTGCGTGGGAGAGTAGTGTTGATGAATTCTACTACGATAGATTTGCCTTCACTGTGGATGTCAATGCCGGTATTTGCATCGGAAAGGTCGACAACGACCCGGCCTTCACCCCCTTTGCCGCGGCGGAAGTCGACGTCTCGCAGAGAATGTTTTTGTGCGCCGGGGAGCGCTTCGGCAAATTTCGCACTCACATTAGATGTTACTCCGGTGGCTTCGGTACCCTGCAGGGTAATCAAAAGGGTGTTTCCGGCAATCTTTGTTTCATAGCCGGCGGGCTTGGTCAGATTGATGACCAGCCGGGTGCGGCTACCCGCCTGAACAATATTCAGGTTGCGCAATACGCCTTCACTGACATTAATAGTGTTTTTCCCCAATGCGTTGGCTGTATCCAGAAGGTCCAGCGCAATTCGTGGTGGATTGTTGACGGCAAACCCTGCAGGCGGATTTTTCAGGGCATGCTTCAGCTTCAGGGTGATCAAAAATTTGCCACCCTGAAGGGCGGAATAGTCCACGCTTTCGATGCTGTTCTGCGGCATCTGGGCCGCTTCAGGACTGGCGCCACTTGGCTCGACAGCTGCGTGGCTGTTGGCAAGAAACAGGGTAATCAGGCAGACGGCCTGGAGAAAATAGCGAATTGTCGATTTAATAATGTTCATGGCGGCCTCTATCTTTACTTTTGGCCTGGCGCGCTGGCCAGATTAATGCTGGTGTTTTGCTCGATCCAATTTCCGGTGCTGTCCTGAACAATTTCTGTCATTACGATTTCGTTATCCGTGATTTTAGTGATCATGCCGAAATTTTGCCCCATGTGCTCACCAATTTTGACTCTGTGCAGAGAGCCATCTGAGGTTCTTATCAGGCCATATCTGACCTTGCTTTGTTCCAGAAAGCCGACCATCTTCAGGTTTTCAAGTGGATATTTCTCTAGTTCTTCCTTGTTGCGCTTGAGGTCAGGCTGGAGTCCGCCGCCCTGGCCTGGTTGTAATTTTCGTGGCTTGAAAGGGTCTGGCAAGTCGAAAGCATTGTAGGCAAAGGATTCGTAAGGCTTGATTTCCGGCAAGGGCTCAATCTTGCCCCGCAGCCCTTCCCCGGACTCGTTGACGAATCGCTTCAAATCATCCAATCCATCACCGCTGCAGCCCGAAAGGGCGAGAATGGACATAATGAATAAAAAAAGATGGGCGGGCCTCACTTCTTGGCCTCCTTGGCAGATTTTCTCTGCGCCGCTTTCTGCGCCGCGAGTTCGTTCTCATCAAGGTAACGGTAAGTTTTTGCAACGGCGCTCATGGTCAATGTCTGGCCGCTGGGGGTGATATTGATTTCGTTTAAGGTGACGATGCGCGGTAGCCGCGAGATATCGCTGGCAAAGGCTCCGAGGTCATGGTAATTGCCAGTTACGCGAATGGAAATGGGCCTCTCAGCATAAAACTCACTTAAGATTTCACTGTTTGCGGGTCGAAACAGTTCAAATTCCAGTCCGCGCCCTAGGCCGGCTTGGTTGATGTCTGTCAGGAGTGCATCCATTTCAGCCTTGTTGGGCAGTTGTTTGATTAGTGCGCCGAAAGCCTGTTCCAGGTCTTTGAGCTGTCGGCGGTAGGTATCGAGGTTGACGACCTGTTTTTTCTTCGAGATAAAGGTTTCGCGAAGTTGGGATTCTTTTTCTTTGGCGATATCCAGATCGGCAAGCTGGTTTTGCCAGTCGAACCAGTATCCGGCGAAAAGGATTAGTATGAAAAGCCCGCATAGCACAAGAGCTTTCGGTATTATTGGCCAATTGCCAATATCCTTAGGGTTGAGTTTTGTAAAATCGTCCAGATTCATGCTTTTTTATCCTTGGGCTTGGCGCTGCCCCCCACCTTGTCCTTGTCGGCGGCTGCCTCTGGCGGTGAAAGTTTGACGTTCAAGGAAAATTCGCTGGCACGCAGGTTGTTTATTGTGGCAGCTTTGACCTCGATCAAATTTGGGGACTGCAGCCAAGGGGATGCTTCCAGGCTGCGCATCAATGTGGCTACCCTTGCATTGGATTGCGCATACCCTTGCAGGCTTATGCTATTGCCACTTTGTTTAACTGCTTTGAGGTACACCCCGTCAGGTAATTGGCGTACTAGTTGGTCAAGCAGATAGACGACTGCTGAGCGGTTGCTCTGCAAGGTTTCCACCACTTGCTTTCGAGCCAGCATGGCTTGAGTTTGTTCTTTGAGTACTTTGATTTCTGCAATTTGGTCGTCGAGTTTTTTGATTTCTGTTTCCAGAAATTTATTACGCGCCCCCTGATTTTCTATTTGGGTGCCCAGAATGGTATGAACCATAATTACAATCAACAGGCCCAGTGCCAATGCAGCACCAGCCATAATAGCAAGTTCACGCTGGCGTGCGGCGCGTTTTTGCTCGCGATGGGGTAACAGGTTGATGCGGATCATGATGGATCGAACCTTCGCATGGCAAGGCCGCAGGCAATCAGCAATATGGGCGCCTCTTGCGCCAATTGGCGAGGTTTGACGCGTGAAGAGATCGCCATGTTGGCAAAAGGGTTGGCAACGGAGGTGCGGACCTGGGTGCGTTGTGATACGGCTTCATCCGCTCCCGGGATCATGGCGCATCCACCGGCCAGCAAAATGTGGTCAACCCGGTTGAACTGGGTGGAAGAGAAAAAAAACTGCAATGCTCGCGCAACTTCCATCGCAAGCGAGTCTAAAAAGGGTTGAAGTACTTCAGGCTCATAATTTTCCGGCAGGCCGCCGTTGCGTTTCGCAATTTCGGCTTCTTCCGCCGACAGGCTATAACGGCGCTGGATTTCCTGGGTCAGCTGATTTCCGCCGAATGTTTGCTCGCGCATATAAACTGACTGGTTGTTGAGCAGCACGTTGACATGCATCATGGCTGAGCCAATGTCGACTATGGCAATAGTCTGATCATGCCCGGCATTAGGCAATTGCGGGGCAATCAGCTCGTAGGCGGTTTGGGTGGCGTAAGACTCCACGTCCATGACCAGCGCTTTAAGTCCTGCCGATTCGATAGCGGCGACCCGATCCTCAACTTTTTCCTTGCGCGATGCGGCGATTAAAACCTCGGCTTCCTCCGGATTGTTTGGGACAGGGCCCAACACTTGAAAATCCAGGTTTACCTCGTCCAGTGCGAAAGGAATATACTGGTTAGCCTCGCTTTCCACCTGCATCTCGAGTTCGTTTTCACTCAGTCCGGCAGCTACAATTATTTTTTTCGTGATGACGGCTGCCGCAGGTAGAGCTAGAGAAACGTTTTTGGTCCGCGTTCCCATTTGGCGCCAAGCATGTTTAATAGCTTCCGAAACAGCTTCGAGATTTGCGATGTTGCCGTCTGCAACCGCATCTTTTGCCAAGGGTTCGATAGCGTAGCGCTCGATACGGTACAGGCCCTTACCGGCGTCGCTGAGTTCAACCATCTTGACGGACGAAGTGCTGATGTCAACGCCGATGAGGGGTGGAGACTTAGTCTGCAGAAAATCGAGATTCAAATTGAAGTCGAGCTGCAACGAATTTCCTTTTTAATATTGCCCGGTTAGGTGGGTTACGCATAATTTACATTAAATGCTAGCAACAAGTGCTGAGCGTGTAAAGTATTTTTTTGGAATTTCTTTTGTCGGCCCAGACGCCTATAATCCTCCCCTTAAGTAATTTATGTCAATTGGTTCTGATATTAAATTAAGGTAAGAAAGAGTTTAATGAGTTCACGTTGGTGGCGATATCCGCTGTTGGCCTTTTTGGCCTTAGGTTTTGTTTTTTCTGCTGCAATCATGCTGGCGGGAATTTTGGCCTACCCTGATCTTCCTTCACTGGAGGTTCTGACCGATTACCGGCCCAAAATCCCTCTGCGCGTTTATACGGCGGAGGGCGCGTTGATTGCTGAGTTTGGCGAGGAGCGGCGTGCGCTGATCAAGATTGGGGATGTACCCAAGCCTATGCGGCTAGCGATTCTTGCTGCAGAGGATGACAGGTTCTATAGCCATGGTGGGGTGGACTACATGGGGGTGGCGCGCGCTGCCTTGGCAAATCTGACTGCTGGCGGCGCTCGGGAAGGCGCGAGCACGATTACTATGCAAGTTGCGCGGAATTTTTTCCTGTCTGGAGAGAAAACGCTGACACGCAAATTCAGCGAAGTGCTGCTGGCACTGAAAATTGAACACTATTTGTCCAAGGACCAAATTTTCGAACTGTACGTCAACCAGATTTACCTGGGACAGCGTGCTTACGGTTTCGCCGCCGCAGCCCAGACCTACTTCGGGCGCCCGCTTGAACGATTGACCGTGGCAGAGGTTGCGATGCTGGCGGGACTCCCCAAGGCGCCCTCGCGCTACAACCCTGTGGTTAATCCGAAGCGGGCAAAGCTTCGACAGCACTATGTCCTGCGCCGCATGCATGATCTCAAATACATTACCGACGCAGAGTATCAAACTGCTCTGGCGCAACCCTTGGTGGTGAAGCGTGAGGTGCATAATGCAGAGGTCAATGCGGATTATGCAGCGGAAATGGTCAGGCAGGCGATGTTCGAACGCTATAAGGAGGCGATTTACAATAGCGGCATGAAAGTATATACGACGCTGCGCAAGGCGGACCAGGAAGCCGCCAACCTGGCGTTGCGCCAAGGCGTGCTGGATTATGACCGTCGTCATGGCTACCGTGGGCCGGAGGGTTTTGTTGAGTTACCCATTGGAGCGGCAAATCTGGAAGAATTGCTGGAAGACGCTTTGGCGGATGCGGATGAAAGTAATGGCTTGGTGCCGGCGATTGTTCTGGAGGCGAGTTCGAAGCAGGTAAAGTGCTACATCAAGGGGGGTGAAACTGCCCAGATTAGCAACGAAGGCCTGAAATTCGTGCTTAAAAACCTGAGTGACAATACCAGCCCGAAAACACGGTTGCGCCGAGGCGCGCTGATTCACGTCCAGAAGGGTGACAAGGCAGGGTGGCAGATTTTACAATTGCCGCAAGTCGAATCGGCGCTGATCTCGGTGGTGCCTCAGGACGGTGCGATTCACGCTCTGGTCGGAGGGTTCGATTTCAACCGCAGCAAATTCAACCACGTCACGCAGGCGTGGCGCCAGCCGGGGTCAAGCTTCAAGCCATTCATTTACTCGGCGGCGCTGGAAAAAGGCCTGACCGCCGCAACTGTGATCAATGATGCCCCCATCGTTGTGGATGCGGCCCAAACCGGTGGTCAGGTCTGGGAGCCAAAAAATTACGAGAATGATTATGATGGCCCGATGCGTTTGCGCACCGCCCTGACCAAGTCGAAGAACCTGGTTTCTATCCGTGTGCTGCAGTCTATCGGCCCATCGTACGCACAGGACTACATCACCCGTTTCGGCTTTTCGCCTGAGAAGCACCCACCCTACCTGACTATGGCACTGGGTGCGGGGTCGGTAACCCCGATGCAAATGGCCGCGGCTTACTCGGTGTTTGCCAACGGGGGCTACCGTACGCAGCCTTATTTGATCGACCGGATTGTCGATGCGCGCGGCACCCTGCTGGTGCAGGCCAAACCCAAGCGTGCTGGTGTTGATACCGAGCGCGCGATTGATGCGCGTAATGCTTTTATCATGACTTCCATCATGCGCGATGTGGTACGTTTTGGTACCGGTGCGCGTGCCATGCAACTGAAACGTCAGGATCTTGCCGGAAAGACCGGAACTACCAATGATCAGGTGGACGCCTGGTTTACGGGCTTCAACCCGGGATTGGTGGCGATTGCCTGGATCGGTTTTGATCAGCCTCGATCCATGGGTGGAGCAGAAACGGGTGCTCAGGCAGCGTTGCCGATCTGGATGAGTTATATGGGCAAGGTGCTGAAAGGTGTGCCGGAAGCGGATTTGGTTGTCCCGGAAGGTGTGGCGACAGTCAAGATCGACCCGAAAAGTGGACGTCGTGTTTCCGAGGGAAGTGAAGGAATTTTGGAATATTTTTATCAGGAAAATATTCCGGCCGAGCAGACCGGTTTCTTCGAAGGCCTCTTTGGCGGCGGCGGAAAGTCCGCAGAAGAGGTTAAGGATCAATTGTTCTGAAATGTCGGGGCGGGATAAAGACTTGGGTGAAAAGCCCGCTCTGCAGTATCGGGAGAGAGAAAAAGCGGCGAATCTCCGCATGCGTGAGCGAATCGCACATCAGGCGGCCCGCATCATTGCAGAGGACGGTCTTCAGAATTATGCTTCGGCCAAGCACAAGGCTGCTCGCCAGATAGGTGCGCCGGACACCCATAATTTGCCTGATAACGATGAAGTAGAGCGGGCCTTAAGGGATTATCAGGCGATTTTCCAGCGGGATGAGCAAAGAGAGCGTTTGGGTCAGTTGCGGCAGCAGGCATTGGATGCGATGCGCTTGCTGGAGCCGTTCAATCCGTATCTTATAGGTTCGGTTTTGAATGGCACGGCAACCCGCCATTCGGATATTAACCTGCAGTTGTTCACGGATAGCGCCAAGGAGGTGGAATTGTTTCTACTGGCCAGGCAGGTGCCCTATAAAAGTGGCGAAAAACATTTCCATTTGGGGGGTGCGGAGCGCGCCTTCCCCGTCTTCACCTTGCTGGATGGCCCCGCAGAAATTAATGTTACGGTATTTGCTGCGGAGGATATACGCCAAATCCCACGTGGTCCTTCTGAAAAAAATGCACGCGCGCACGCCAGGCTGGTCGAGGCATTGCTTGAAGAAGGATAATGCCCTTATACTTTCAAGCGCACTTTTGCCTGTTGCACATGGTATAAAGGATTTTGCGGTTTTGTTTTTCGAATAGTTTAGAGTCAAAATGCTAATGACCCTTTCGATGCCTTCCTGCCCGTGCTCTTGCCATAAAAATTTGTGGGCACTCCTTGTCGGTCGTCAGAATGACATTCCTTCCGCGGCTCCTGGTGGGACAACATGGTAAATCCCACCCCGAACTCATCCCAGGGCTTATCGGTTGCCGACGAAGGCGATGCCGGCAGTTTTACGGTTAGCTGGAAGAAAGAAATTGTCTATATTCTTCGCGCAGTGATGGAAAAAACTGAACTGGTAAGCGCTTATTTTAATCGCGGCGAAAGTTTCATACTGACATCAATCATTGATATAGACCCGGACGAGGAACTGGTTTTTCTGGATTTAGGTGCAAACGAAGCGCTCAACGAAAAAATTCTCGATAGTGGAAAAATCATTTTTGTTACGGCCCAAGAGAAGGTCAAAGTTCAGTTTGTCACCAACTGGATAGAAAAGACCCGGCTCGAAGGCCGCGATGTGTTCAGAACCGAGATTCCCAAGTCGTTGATCAAGCTGCAGCGGCGGGAATATTATCGGGTGACGACGCCTGTCGTCAACCCATTGAAATGTATCGTGTTAATGGACGACAAGTGCAAGATTGAAATGGTGGTTGCAGATATCAGCATCGGCGGAGTAGGCGTGGTTCTCCCGCCGGCAGATGCTGCCGTTGAGCCAGGAATGATATTTAATGGATGCAACCTGGTTTTGCCCGAGATCGGCAATATTGTGGCGACCATGGAAATACGGAACGTATTTGAAGTGACTTTAAGAAACGGGTTGAAAACCAAGCGGGCTGGTTGTCAGTTCATCAACTTGTCGGCAAATATGCAGTCCATGATTCAACGCTACATTATCAAAGTGGAGCGGGATAGACGGGCCATGGACCTGGACCGGGAATAGCCCGGAATTTCAGCTCTCCTTGAGCCAGTTCGCCGCATCCAGCGCAAAGTAGGTCAGTATCCCGTCCGCGCCGGCGCGCTTGAATCCCAGCAAGGCCTCCAGCACGCAGGCCCTCTCGTTTAACCAGCCATTCTGGGCGGCCGCTTTGAGCATGGCGTATTCGCCGCTAACCTGGTAAACAAACGTTGGCGCCTGGTAGGTGTCCTTGATGCGTCGAACGATGTCGAGATAAGGCATGCCGGGTTTGATCATCACCATGTCGGCCCCTTCTTCTAGGTCCAGCCCCACTTCCCACAAGGCTTCATCGCTGTTGGCCGGGTCCATCTGGTAGGTATATTTGTTGCCAGCCCCCAGATTGGCGGCGGAGCCGACTGCATCGCGGAAAGGGCCGTAAAAGCTTGACGCGTACTTCGCGGAATAAGCCAGAATCCGGGTATGAATATGATTCTGACCGTCGAGCGCGTTGCGTATCGCGCCGATGCGTCCATCCATCATGTCCGAAGGGGCGACCACATCGGCGCCGGCTTCGGCGTGAGTGAGCGCCTGCTTAGCCAATACAGCCACCGTCTCGTCATTCAAAACGTAGCCGTTGCCGTCGATCAACCCATCCTGGCCATGGATGGTATAGGGGTCGAGCGCAATGTCGGTGATGATGCCTAATTCTGGAAAACGCTGTTTCAGGGCGCGCACCACGCGGGGCACTAGGCCTTCCGGGTTATAAGCTTCGGCCGCGTCCAGACTTTTGAAGGGCAGATCGATCACCGGGAAAATCGCCAAAGCCGGGATGCCGAGCCTGACGCATTCTTCTGCCTGATGAAGAAGTTTGTCCAGGGTTTGCCGGATCACCCCAGGCATGGAGGTAACCTGCTCGCTGCGGCTATTGCCGTCCAGCACAAACACAGGGTAAATAAGGTCGGCCGGTGTCAGCAGGGTTTCGCGCATCATACGACGCGAAAATTCGTCGTGCCGCATGCGGCGCATGCGTTTATGTGGATATTTGCCCAGAGCGTGCATACGAGTCCTGTTTAGATAGAGTCCGCGGGTCGCACGGCCTCACTATAATGGTGTATCTGTAATGGGTTATCGGAAATGCTGAAATCGATATTAAGCGCGGAACTTTATCCAGGCCATTCCACTCTGAGCAGGTGGACGATAACCCTTTCGTCCCCCGCTTTCCCTCCCTGAGCGGGTGCCTTAACCCTCTGTTAAGGCGTTTTATCCCCCCCGGGTTTACTCCCCTTTACCCGGGGGTTTTTTATTTTCAGAGATTACCTATGTCACCACATCGCGTCAATGCGCAACAATGCCTCCCCCATCCTCCTGGAGGGCGGACAGCCATTTCCCTATCATCGCTTCCGCCTCGTCGAGGCCAATTCGTTTCAGACTGGAAAAAAGTTGAACCGTGCAGTTTGGGTAGGTGCGCTCGAGTTCCGTCCGAACTGCACGCAGAGTAGTCGTGGCTTGCTGCTTGCTGAGCTTGTCCGCCTTGGTGAGCAGGACATGTACCGGCTTGCAGGTGGGGATAAACCAGTTGAGCATTTGATGATCCAGCGGGGTGAGTGGGTGGCGGGCATCCATGATCAGCACCAGCCCGTAAAGAGATTCCCTCTCCATCAGGTAGCGGCTCAGCACGCTTTGCCAATGTACGCGCATGGCCTCAGGCACCTTGGCGTAGCCGTAGCCGGGAAGGTCAACCAGAAAGCGATCATTGCCAAGGCTGAAAAAATTGATCAACTGGGTGCGGCCCGGTGTTTTGCTGACGAATGCAAGGCGGTTTCTGTTGGCCAGCGTATTGATTGCGCTGGATTTTCCAGAGTTTGAGCGGCCCGCGAAGGCGATCTCTATGCCGCTGGGTGGCGGCAGGTCGGTGAGCTTGTCCGCTGAGATAAAAAACTGTGCTTCTTGAAATAATGCCATATTGTTCCTTTTTCAGTCTGGCATGATAAGGCAAATTTGATATAGAATGCCAAGTTATTTTTAGCAAATTCATGCAACGGTTTAATTAAGGAGTAAGCGATGAAACAAGCCATGGTGGTGGCAGCGGTTGTCGGGTTGATGGCCGCATCAGGGGTAAACGCGGAAGCAGCCAAGGCCGACCCTGCGAAGGCTCAGCAGATCGTCAATACAGTTTGCGTTGCGTGCCATGGTGCTGATGGCAATAGCCCGGCCCCGGCGAATCCGAAACTGGCATCCCAGCATCCTGATTACCTTAATAAGCAGCTGACTAACTTCAAATCGGGTGAACGCAAGAATCCAATCATGACGGGCATGGCCGCGGCCCTTTCCCCGGAAGACATGAAGAACCTGGCGGCCTATTTTGGTGGACAAAAGCTGGCGCCGGCCGCTGCCAAGGACCAGGTTTTGGCAGCGAAAGGTGAAAAAATTTACCGCGGTGGTGTTGCTGCGATGGGCGTGCCGGCCTGTAGCGGTTGTCACGGCCCTACCGGTTCCGGCATCCCGGCGATGTTCCCTCGCTTGGCCGGCCAGCATGGTGAATATATCGAAACCCAGCTGAAGAATTTCCGTATCGGCGAACGTGCCAACGACCCTGGCAAGATGATGCAGATGGTCGCTATGAAAATGTCCGACCAGGACATGAAAGCCGTGGCGGAATATATTTCCGGGTTGCACTAATCTGACCTGATCTGATTGAAATCAGACGGCAATATAGAGAATGGGTGGCGCGAGCCACCCTTTTTTTGTCAGTTAGGGTCCCCATTCAAGCAATGTGCACACCGTTTTTCAGAGCCGTTTATGAGCGGTTGGGTTCAATGCATTGTTTTAAGGTAAAATAATTACTAATAATTCCTGATTTTTAGAAGCATTGCGGCGGTTATTAGGGGGAATGAAACGTGAAAAAGTTCGTAATTCTCGCAGCGATGGTTGGTTTAACGGCATCCTGGTGGGTAATGGCCGCTCCCCCCAAGGGCGACCCGGAAAAGGGCAAGCAGATTGCTTCTCAAGTCTGCCTGGCCTGTCATGGCGTAGATGGCAACGGCACCGAGCCGACCAACCCGGAATTTCCCAAGCTGGCGGGCAAGCAGCCAGAATACCTTCTCAAACAGCTCAAGGATTTCAGGTCGGGCAAGCGCAAGAACGAGATCATGGCCGGCATGGTGGCGAACCTGACTCCCGATGACATGGCCAACCTTGCCCTCTATTACGCAGGCCAGAAAGCCAAGCCTGGCGTGGTCAAAAACCCTGCCCTGGTGGCCCAGGGGAAAAAGATTTACATGGATGGCAATCCGGATGCCGGCGTGCCGGCCTGTGCCGGCTGCCACGAAGTGGATGCCTTGGGGTATGGCTTTTTCCCCCACCTCGCAGGACAGCATACCGAGTACACTTTGTTGCAGCTAAAGCGTTTCAATACCGGCGAGCGCGATAACGACAAAGGGCTGGCGATGCAGTCGGTAACGGCTAAAATGACAGAGCAGGAAATGAGGGCCGTGGCGGAGTATCTTGCGGGTGTCCAATTAAAATAAGCGAAACCATTTAGCCCCATGCCAGTTAAAGAGTGTCGGCTAATCTGCGCGTCCTGCCGGACCGCACGGGGCATTAATCGTAGACAAGGAAACCGATAATGAAAAAACTTAGCTTCCTGGCGCTGGCATTGACTTTGGCACTGGCCATACCTGTCTTGGCCGGTGCGCCTCAGCAGCCCAAGGCGCCGGGGATCGAATCCAAGGACTATGTCTGGAATGAACCGGCTGGTGAAAAGGCCGAAATCCTCAAATTGAAGGGCGACGCCGAGCGCGGCCGTAACGCCTACCGCGTTTGCCAAGGCTGCCACAAGCCGAATGGCGCCGGACTGTCGGACGGGACCTACCCGCAGTTGGCGGGCCAGCACGCTACCGTGCTGATCAAGCAGATGGCCGACGTGCGCGATGGGCGCAGGGAAAACCCAAAGATGTTCCCATTCGCCGGCAAGCACATCATCGACATGCAGGAAATCGCCGATGTCGCCATTTACCTGCAGAACATGAAAATTCCGCACGACAACGGCAAAGGTCCGGGCACCAGCCTGGATCGCGGCAAAGCGCTATACAAGAACGACTGCCAGGTCTGCCACGGTGAAAACGGCGAGGGCAACGAGAAGAAGTTTTACCCTGTTCTGGCGGGGCAGCATTACAAATACATGCTGCGCCAGATCATGAATATCCGCGATGGAAAGCGCGGGAACGCCAACCCCAAGATGGTGAAAGTGGTGCAGAATTACGCCGACCCGGACATGGAAGCAGTGGTGGACTATATGTCCCGGCTTTCCATGCCGGAGCGCAGCGCCGCCAAGAGGTGATTTATTCCCTGAATTAGCGCCGCCGTCTCGGGTGGGCGGCGTTGAAAGGCTGTCCCCTCAACACGGCCAGTTGCTGCAGGATGGGGATAGCAACCGGTTCCAGCTTCTTGCGCATCAAGGTGCCGGCGGCGGTTGTTCGCGCCAGCACCGGCGTGGCCACCTGCGCATCCATGCGCGCCAGCGCCAGCATTGCGCTCACCTCCCCGGCTAATTCAGGTGCGGTGTTCAGAAGCTCGCACAGTTCTGCCGATTGAGCCTTTCCGACCTCCGCCGCCGCATCGGCAAGAATCGCTTCCATTGAGTTCCCATTGCAACCTGCTTGCCGTATCGTGGCAAAATAGGCTGCAATCGCGTTCAACAGGGCGACGACAACGTCCTGATTTTCCGGGCGACGCAATACTTCCTCGCTAGTCTGGAGGAAGGCTTGGCCCGGCCCGGATAGAAATCGCTCCAACTGACGGGCGTAAGTATTGCCCTGTGCAATTAGGGGTGTTAGCTTTGCCCGTTGTGCCTCCCAATCGGCGCGTGGAGCGTGCTGTTCCGGCAGATCGTCTGGCATGCGCTCGAGAAAGCCGATGTAATAGGCATTGTCGTAGGCGCCTTTTTTCCACAGGCGCTGTCGGGCTGCCGCATCGGTCAATCCCGGTTGGAGCACGATCCGCACGGTGTCGATGATGATATGTGGTTCGTTTTCGAAGGGTAGATGTTCGATCAGGTATTCTGCCAGAACTTTGCCCATTTTCCCTTGTACGACACATTCTCTCTCCAGCATGCGGCGGGCGTTGTCAGCGGTCGGCATGGCCCACCAGGCGAAGCGCGCCAGTTCGTCGGTGAGGCCGTTGGAATAGGCGACTGATACCACCGCCTCGGGTTCGCCGAGTAGCAGCAGGCGATCCAGTCCCTTGTCGCGCGCCTGTCCCATGCGCGTCCAGCGCTGTATATATACCGGATAGCCGCCAGGCGAGCCGATGGCGTGGCCCGCAAGCAGTTCGCGTACCCGGCGCAGGTACTGGTCGCTGCGCCCGACCGGATGCAATTTGACCGCTGCTTCGCCACGTGGGGACAAGCCGAGAACCGTCATGTTGGCTTCGTCGATGCGGATTGCCTGGATTTCTCCTGCAAGCAGTACGTTGAGACGCAGGGCGTCTTCGGGAGTGAGTTCGGACATGGGTAGGCTAGGGTGTGTTAACACTAATTTCGCGTCTGCGACGGGGGCGATTTGGGATGCAGCCCGCGAAGCAAGACACGACGTGGTGCAAGCCACCACAAGTGGCTTGCGACAAAGGGGGGCGCCCAAATCGCCCCCGTCCCGTAGGGTTGCTGCGAGAAAAGCGCGTCTGCGTCGTTGCAAGGCTTGCGAATGGAACAACCATTCGCCGCGCCTTGCGCCTAGCATCCATCGCTTTCTCGCAGCAACGCAGGCGTGAAATTAGTGTTAACACGCCCTAATTCAGTTGAATGCGTTGTCCCCATGGCACCGGTGCCTTGCCTTTGACCAGCCAGATTACGGGGTAATGAGGCTCTGATGGCGGGAAATCGCCCTCGGCATCGGTAAAATAAAGCAACAAGTCGGGCGATCGCCCCTGTTGCTCGACCCATTTGAATACTGGTCGGAAGTCGGTGCCGCCACCACCCTTAAATTCCTTGGGCAGCTTGAATTCCTCCCAGGGTTCGAAGACCCACGGACCCCCGTCGGCAAGAGCGGTGTCGCAGGCATGCAGGGTGACCCGGGCACGCAACTGGCCTTTGAGCGTGTTAATTTCGGCCAGAAATTCGTTCAGTTCCTCGGTGTTGACCGAGCCGCTGGTGTCGAGCGCAACCACGATATCAGCCTGGGAACTTCTCAGGGAGGGCAGGATCATCTGCCCTTCACGCCGCGAAGGGCGCATGTAGCTGTAATCATCCCGGGCAACCTGGGTCATGTAGCGTGCAAGCAGCATGCGCCAGGGGAGCTTTGGTTGCAGCAGTTCGCCCACCATGCGCGCCAGCAACCCACCGAGTTTGCCGGCCTGCTGCGCCTGCTGGGCAGCGCCGGCGAGGCGCTGCTGCCACTGCGCGCTCAGCTCCTCGCGTTCTGCCGCAGTCAGCGGCTTGGGCTGGGGTGCGCCGCCAGACTGATCATCCTTCTGCTGACCTTGCGAACTGCCGCCGGACTGGGATTGGTTTTGCGGATCGGATTGCTGGTCTTGCTGGCTTTGGCCGCCTTCGCGCTGCTCGTCCCCCTTTTGCTGGCCGCTGCTGGTTGGGTCTATGTCCTCGCCGTCATAGATGTGCTGATCCATCGGTTCATCGGTGTTGTTCTCATCGATGCAGGGGTAGATCTCTTCTGCAGTCATGCCTTCGTAAAGATCCAGAACTAGGGCGCCGGGCGGTGCCCTGAGGCCATCCTTGATCAGCAGGGGGTTGATGGCAAAGTCGCAGGCGACGTCCCAGCGCTGTTTGATGCGATGCTGGCGCCGCGCGAAATGGGACAGTGCGCAGTGCAGCGCCTCGTGCGCCAGTACGAACTGGGTTTCGTCCAGGCTCAGCGCCTGGATGTATTCCGGGTTGTAATAGAAGTTGCGGGCATCGGTGGCCGTGGTGCGGCACCATTTTGGATTGGCGGCGATCATCGGCAGGCGCAGGGCGAGAGCGCCGATAAATGGCTTGTCCAGGATCAGCCGGGTGCGAGCGGCAGCCAGCTTGGTTTCGAGATCTCCCCCTGCCATGACGGTGACCTTACATTTCGTACAGCATCAGGTCAGAGACGGCATTCGCCCACTTGGAGAACTGGGGTACGGCGAACAGGTTCTGGCCGACGGCGCGGTGCATGTCGGACACCAGCATGATGCCCATTTCCTTGAGCGGGAAACGGCTGGCGTAGTCGAGGATGTGGCCGTAAATATCGCGGGCATTGGCGTTACTTTTGGCGCGGATCGCCCGTCCTACCAGGGCGGAGGCGACGGCATACTGCAGGTCTATTTCGCGCGGTACGGCGACTTCTTCGCCGCGCAGGATCGCGTCCAGATCCGGCATCCGGTCGAGATTTTCGATGAAGGCGTTGAGTTCAAGGCCGGCTGCCGGGCCGACGCAGGCTTGCAGAGTGGGCAGCAATAACTCCGGGTGATCGCCGAATTTTTGCAGTGCGCGGTGGGAAAATTCCCACGAACGCGGGCTGGGGAAGGCGACGGGGTTGTGCGCCGGGTCAAAATCGAACAGCAGTTCGGGACGAAAGCGCAGAAAGCCGATCAGGCGCTCGTCGATTTTGTTGGCGTAAGCCCAGGCGACCCAGTCGTCGAGATTGGCCTCAACCTCGAAATGAGAAAATCGGTTGGCCAGCGGTGCCGGCATGGTATAGGTGACGCCACGGTCGCCCTGACGGTTGCCGGCAGCAAAAATCGCCCAGCTTTCCGGGATTTGATAGGCGCCCAGGCGTCGATCGAGAATCAGCTGGTAGGCTGCCGCGGAAACACTGGGCGGGGCCGAGGTGATTTCATCCAGAAACAGGATGCCTTGAGGACCATGCCTCTTGGTATCGGGCAGCATCGAGGGGATCGCCCATTCAACACGATCCTCGATTCGAAATGGGATGCCGCGCAGGTCGGAGGGCTCCATTTGCGACAGTCGTATATCTATCATCGGTACGCCGTGGCGTGCCGCAACCTGAGCGATGATCTGGGATTTTCCCACGCCCGGGGGACCCCATAACATGACGGGTGTGTGATGCCCATCCTGGGCGCTAAGAAATTCGCGATCCAGAATGATGGAGAGTTGGGCCGGACGCATGGTGCATTCCTCAATTTAGACTAAGTTTAATTATATCGGAGTTCGAGAGCAAAATACTATACACAGACCTGCTATGTGTGGCGTGCAGAGGTTCACTTCAAGGGGGGCTATGCCACAAACCACGAAGCATTGACTTGATCACCTTATGGTATGACTTCTCTCATACATCACTGCACCGGCACGAAGTCCTGTTTCCCGCCTTGTATTTGGTGATGATCGGATTGCGGCACCGCTTAATCGGTAGTCGGTGTAATCGTAGCAAGAGGCATGAGCTGGTATCGTCAAAGCCGGGACATTTCCCCAAACACTTCGTCTGCGGCTTGCAAGGTTTTCCCGATTTCCACGTCGGTGTGGGCAGCCGAAACGAATCCTGCCTCGAATGCGGAAGGCGCAAGATAGATGCCTTTATCCAGCATGGCGTGGAAGAAATGATTGAAGGCGGTCTTGTCGCATTCCATCACTTCGGCATAGCTGGTCGGGGGCGTGGCACGGAAGTAGACGCCGAACATGCCGCCGACGGACTGTGCCGAAAAAGTTACTCTATGCTTCTTGGCTGCCGCGGTCAGGCCATCGATTAGCTTGTGGGTTGCTGCAGCCAGTCTGTCGTAGAAGCCCGGGGCCTGCACCAGCCTGAGCGTGGTCAGCCCTGCCGCTACCGCCACCGGATTGCCGGACAGGGTGCCTGCCTGGTAGACGGGGCCAAGCGGAGCGAGCTTCTGCATGATGTCGCGGCGGCCACCGAATGCCCCGACCGGCATGCCGCCACCGATCACCTTGCCGAGCGTGGTCAGGTCGGGAACGATGCCGAACAGGCCTTGGGCGCACTTCGGCCCAACGCGGAAACCGGTCATCACTTCGTCGAAAATCAGTACGCTGCCGTGCCGGGTGCACAGTTCGCGCAGCGCCTTGAGGAACTCGGGCTTGGGTGCGACCAGGTTCATGTTGCCGGCCACCGGTTCAACGATCACTGCGGCAATTTCGTTGCCGATTTTCCCGAAAGTTTCTACCAGTGCGGCGCTGTCGTTGTAGGCCAGCACCAGGGTATGCGCCGCAGTTTCTGCCGGCACTCCGCCGGAGCTGGGTTGGCCGAAGGTGAGTGCGCCAGAGCCGGCCTTGACCAGTAGTGAGTCGGCGTGGCCGTGGTAACAGCCTTCGAACTTGATGATCTTGGAGCGGCCGGTGTATCCCCGCGCCAGGCGGATGGCGCTCATGGTGGCCTCGGTGCCGGAGCTGACCAGGCGTACCTGATCCATGCCGGGTAGCAGCGTGCACAAAGCTTCGGCCATTTCCAGTTCCAGCGCGGTGGGCGCGCCGAAGCTCAAGCCATTGGCGGCGGTTTCCTGCACAGCCTTGATCACCTCGGGGTGGGCGTGGCCGAGGATCATTGGTCCCCAGGAGCCGACGTAATCGATATACGCCTGGCCATCCTCATCCCAGACGGTGGCACCTGCGCCGCGCTTGAAAAACACCGGCGTGCCGCCGACCGAGCCGAAAGCGCGTACAGGCGAATTGACGCCACCGGGGATGAACTGCTGGGATTTCTCGAAAAGCTGCTGGTTGCGTGAGGTCATGGTTATTACCTTAGTGCAATGTATGGTGGATTGATTTTTCGAATAACACGGCAAAACGGCTGGCGGCAGCCCTGATATCATCGCTGTCGAATAGCGCAGAGATAACAGCCACGGCGTCGGTGCCGGCTTCGATCAGGGGGGTGACGTTATCCGCGGTAATGCCGCCGATGGCAACGAGCGGTATGTTCAGGCTCCGTTTAGCTTCGTGCAAAAGAGTTAAAGGTGCCGCAGCCGCGTCGGGTTTGGTCGGCGACGGGAAGAAACTGCCGAAGGCAACATAATTTGCGCCATGGGCTTCGGCATCGAGCGCCCGTTGCAAGTCATTATAACAAGATACGCCGATGATTTTATCCGGGCCGAGGATCAGCCGGGCTTCACGCACACCGCCGTCGTCCTTGCCCAGATGTACCCCGTCCGCTCCGGTCAGGTCGGTGAGGCGAATGTCGTCATTGATGATCAGCGGTACATGGAATTGTTTGCACAGCGCTAATAATTCGCTGGCCTGCTCGTGGCGCAATCCAACATCGCCCCCCTTGTTGCGGTATTGCACCAGGTGAGCACCGCCGGACAAGGCCTGTCTGACCTGTTGCACCAGACCTTCGGTGTCGGCGCACTCGGGGGTGATGGCATACAGGCCGCTAATCGCGGGCGGCATCTTCTTCCTCTCGCGCCCAGAAAAGACGGTCGGGAATGTTTTGCCCCATGCCCGGGTGGAAGCCGGCTTTCAATGCTTGCCAGGTGAATTCCTGCGCCTCCTTCACCGCTTCCGGAATATCCAGGCCGTGGGCGATCGAGGCGGCGATCGCTGAGGCCAGGGTGCAGCCCGACCCGTGGTAGCTGCCGGGCAGACGGGACCAGCTGTCGCTACGCAACACGCCGCTTTCGCCGTAGAGGGTATTTACCACTTGGGGTGTGTTTTCATGGGTGCCGGTAATCAGCACGAATTCGCAGCCCATTTCGATTATGCGCCGGGCACATTCGGCGAGATCGGGTTCGGCATCACCATCATCGTCATCGAGCTGTGCGATACGCCTTGCTTCCAGGCTGTTGGGCGTGAGCAGGGTGGTTTGGGGGATGAGCATTTCCTGCAAGGCAGTGAGTATGTCATCGCCAGCCAACTCGTCTCCCCGGCCAGAGGCTAGTACCGGATCCAATATCAGCGGGATATCCGGGTAATCAGCAACCACCTCGGCAATGGCGGCAACATTTTCAACGCTGCCGATCAGGCCAACCTTGAAAACCCCCACCGGCATGTCTTCCAGTACGCAGCGCGCCTGGTCGGCAACCCATTCGGCCTCCATGGCCATCACGTCCTCCACGCCCAAGGTGTCTTGCACCGTGATGGCGGTGACCACTGACAGGGGATGGCATCCCATGCTGGATAAGGTCAGGATGTCAGCTTGCAGGCCGGCGCCCCCACTCGGATCGGAAGCGGCAAAAGTAAGGACGATCGGGGGTGTTTCGCGCGTGTTTGCCATGAGTACGGACATTGTCATGCTGGAAAAAATCGAGTGGTACCTACGGTGGTAGAGGTTGATCGAAAGACAGTATCTTAACCTAAATTGACATGGAGATTCCCGGCATTTTGCCGAATGAGTTATGGTAAGGCGCTTTACCTGAAGAGAATTTATTATACAATGCTCCAAAATAGTGTCTTCATATAAACTCAAAGGCTGATACCATTACCCGGACAGGGTGGATAGTCTTGGGTAATAAAAAGCTTGGAGGAGGCGAGTGAGCGGAGAAACACAAACCCTTGCGGGAACCAAGGTGATGGTGATTGATGACAGTAATACCATTCGCCGCAGTGCCGAGATTTTTCTGGTGAAGGCCGGTTGTGAGGTTATCCTCGCAGAAGATGGGTTTGACGCTCTATCCAAGATTGCCGATCACCAACCCGATGTCATTTTCGTTGACATCATGATGCCGCGCCTGGATGGCTACCAGACTTGTGCGCTGATCAAGAAAAACCCAAAATTCAAAGTCACTCCCGTTATCATGCTATCCAGCAAGGATGGTTTGTTCGACCGCGCTCGAGGCAGGATGGTGGGATCCGATGAGTATTTGACCAAACCTTTTACCAAGGAAAGTCTGCTTAAAACCGTGGGTCAGTACATGGCTCAGCGCAGTGTCAGCTAGAGAGGGAACAAATGGCTATCAATAAGATTATGGTCGTGGATGATTCGCCTACCGAAAGATTTTTTCTTGGTGGCTTGCTGACTAAACAGGGCTACCAGGTGGTTACCGCCGAAAGTGGCGAGGAGGCAATCACCAAGGCCAAGCAGGAAAAGCCTGATCTGATCATCATGGATGTGGTGATGCCGGGCCTGAATGGCTTCCAGGCGACACGGGCAATCTCCAAGGATGAAGAAACCAAGCATATTCCTGTCATCATGTGCACCACCAAGGGGCAGGAAACCGATAAGGTATGGGGAATGCGGCAGGGCGCGAAGGATTACATCGTTAAACCGGTGAACCAGGATGAACTGCTGAAAAAAATTACGGCACTCGGTTGATCTCCATGTCAACGTACGTTGCTTGGAGCTTACAAGGATAGCAGATGGCAAGAAAAATCAGCCTGCGAGCATTTCATGAGAGCGTGATGGCCAAGCTGCAGAGCTTGGCATCTAGCGATAAGGCCAACCCCTCCAAGCTGGGTGTCCAGATTGGCTCGCAATTCTGGCTGGTCAATCTTTCCGATATCAGCGAGGCGTTGCCTATTCCAAAGCTGACGCCCGTCCCCCTGGCGCAGTCATGGTTTTGCGGTGTGGCTAATTTTCGCGGCAATCTCTATAGCATTGTTGATTTTTCCCATTTTCTCGGCGGCATACCAACACAATTTGGAGTGGATTGTCGCCTGCTTCTGGTCCACCAGAAATTTTCTGTCAATTGCGGAATCGTCGTCAGCCGCATGCTGGGATTGCGCAATCCCGAGAAAATGCAACGGGTGGAAATAGATGGGGAGGCTCCGCTCTGGGTTGCTGCCGAATATCATGATGAAACCGGACGGAGGTGGCAGGAACTGAACATGCAGGTATTGACCGGTCACGCCCAGTTCTTGAATGTGGGCCTGTCATAAGAGTGTTCGACGGGTACTATGAACGATCATTTCTGTGAGTTGCAAATAAAACTAGGGATGGAGATTTAAGCATGGGATTCAAGTTGCCAAGTTTCAACTTTTTCAAGGGGAAGCCTGGACAGGCTGCTCCGACCGGACCGACGACGAAGTTGGGGCTGAATACCACCTTGGTGATGAAAGGCCTCCAGAAGATGGTCGGCGATACGGGGCAGCCACTGCCGCTTATCGGCGAAAAACCCATGAAGCAGCAGTTGAAGATACTGGGTTCCGCGTGGGCCGTTGCTGTGCTTTTCTCTTTTTCTCCGCTGGTCTGGTACGGTGCGAACCTGTATATCCTGAATCAGCATACAAGTATTTCGACAGAAATGCAGATGTTGTCGCAACGGATCGCGAAGGGCGCACAACAGGCGGCGCAGGGTAGTCCTGTCGCTTTTGCCCAGTTGAAAGAAGCCGACCAGGGCTTTTCTAGAGACATCAAAAATCTGACCCAGGGTGGTGATGGTGTGCTCGCATCATCGTCCGCTGTCCAACCCCTGCTGCAAGAGATGAACAAGCTGTGGGCTAAAATGCGTACAGACATCAGCCAGATTCTAACCCAGGAGAAAAAGCTGGCGGTATTGAGTAACAGTGTTATGGGTATTAATGCCAGTGACGAGACCTTGCTTGAATTATCCGAGCAACTATCGAGCCGGGTGCTTCAGTCGGGTACTGGAGCGCGGGAGGCTGCTGCTGCCCGGGAGTTAGGGATGCTGGCAGAGCGGATTGTGAAGGTTGCCAATGCCTTGCAGTCGAGTGCCAATATCGATCCGGAAAACGCTCTTGCATTGGGCCAGGATATCAGTGCTTACAGGAAGATTGTGGCGGGCTTGCTGAACGGGAGTGACGAACTGCACCTGGGTTCCGTTAAGGATCTAGAGGCGAGGAAAACACTGGAAGAAATTAATGATACGTTCCGGGATTTTGCGGTCCACGTCGATAATATCCTGAAAGAAATTAAGGGTCTGGTTGAGGCAAAAAATGCTCAGCGTTCCTTGTTTAAAGATGGCGACAAGATGCTGGACTTCTCCAGCAAGCTGACTGAGAGTTACAACAAGAATGCCAGCAGCGGTGTGCTGGAAGCATTGCTGACCGTCATCTTTGGCAGCTCTGCATTATTGCTTGCCGTACTCTTTTCAAAGGTGATGCTGGATGATGCCAAGCGTAAGGCGGCCATCAGCGAGCAGGAAAACAAACGAAACCAGGAGGCGATTCTGCGGCTGCTCAATGAAATGGGCGATCTGGCGGAAGGTGACCTGACCGTGAGGGCGCGAGTGACCGAGGATATCACCGGCGCTATCGCGGACTCGATCAACTACGCAATTGACGAGTTGCGATCGCTGGTGGTCGGGGTGAACAAGGCGACAGAGCAGGTGGCACGCGCTTCCCAAGAGGCGCAGGGCACCTCCGAGCATCTGCTGCAGGCTTCGGAAAAGCAGTCGCGTGAAATTGAGGAAACCAGTACTGCGGTGCTGCAGATGGCGGACTCCATTAACGAGGTGTCTGCCAACGCAGCCGAGTCGGCGAAAGTGGCGCAGCAATCCCTGCAGGCCGCGGACAAGGGTGCCGTGGCGGTGCAAAACTCCATTGCCGGCATGAACGAGATTCGCGGCCAGATTCAGGAAACGGCAAAACGGATCAAGCGGCTGGGTGAAAGCTCCCAGGAGATTAGCGAGATCGTGGAGCTGATTTCCGACATTACCGAACAAACCAACATTCTGGCACTGAACGCGGCGATTCAAGCGGCTTCCGCCGGTGAGGCGGGGCGCGGCTTCACCGTGGTGGCGGAAGAGGTGCAGCGGTTGGCGGAACGTTCGGGCGAGGCAACCAAACAGATCGGCGCGATTGTGAAGACCATTCAGACCGATACCCACGATGCGGTGGCAGCTATGGAGCAGAGTACTCAGGGTGTGGTGGAAGGCGCCAAGCTGTCAGATGCGGCGGGCCAGGCTCTGTCCGAGATCGAGCGGGTTACGCGCAGCCTGGCGGATCTGATCGATACTATCTCCAGAGCGACCCAGGCGCAGGCGGAGGCCGCTAGCAAAGTGGCAACGAACATGCAGGATATTCAGAACATTACCAACCAGACTACGGACGGTACCAAGCAGACCGCCGCTTCTGTTGGTCAGTTGACCGAACTGGCTGCCGAGCTGAAAGGCTCGGTGGCAGGTTTCAAACTTGCATAGGTAATCGAAGAGCATGGCCACCGAGTTGGACATCGGCCCACTGAGCTGGGTCAAAGGCGAAATCGACCAGGCATTGGACCAGGCCAAGCAGAATCTGGCGGGATTCTTTGGCAACCCCGACGATCTTTCTCCGCTACGCTATTGCCTGACTCACCTGCATCAGGTGAACGGCGCCATCCTGATGGTCGGCCTGGAAGGGGCTGCGCGCGTTAGCGGTGAAATCGAAAAGCTGGTGGCCGCTCTGGAGAAGCAGGA
Source organism: Sulfuricella sp. T08 (assembly GCF_000971475.1). Taxonomy (GTDB): domain Bacteria; phylum Pseudomonadota; class Gammaproteobacteria; order Burkholderiales; family Sulfuricellaceae; genus Sulfuricella. The sequence continues at coordinate 130,312 of NZ_DF967522.1, read as the reverse complement.
GGTTACTCCATCCGCCGCCAATATCGAAGTCCTTAACCAGGCCATTGCTGCGCTCTCCAAGTATCTCTCCAGTCTGCTTGATGGCGAGCCGGATGTGCCGCTCAGGCTCTACCCTGTGTATAAAAGTTTGCGCCAGGCACGTAACTCCTCGGATTTTGCCGAAAGCGACTTGTTTTTCCCGGATCTGTCCGCGCGCGCACCGAAGGATGTCAATGCGAAGCCAGTGAGTGAGGCCGAACTGCAAGTGCTGGCCAAGGCTGAGCGTGCGCGCTTTCAGGGGGGGCTGCTTAAATTCCTTCGCACGCCGGGCGACCCGGCGGGAATGGAGGCGATGCGCGAGGCATTGCTGGTCATCGAACGAGCTCAGAGCTTGCCGGCGCAACGAACCTTCTGGTGGTCCGCGGGGGCTCTGATAGAAGGTTTGCTCAACAAGGGTTTGAGTCCCGACTTCGAAGCCAAGCGCCTGCTTGGCAGGATTGATCAGCAGATTCGCAAGCTGGCAGAATCCTCGTCCAAGGTGGCGGAACACCTGCTGCGCGATCTGCTATACCGGGTGGCATGTAGTCAGCCGGTGAGCGAGCGGATCAAGCAGGTCAAGCATGCATTCGATCTGGATAGCTGTTTGCCGCAGGCGGCCACTGCTGCAGCGGTCGATGCAACTCGGCTCCAGCCCCTGCTTCGGGAACTGAAGGAGCTGCTGACGCCGGTCAAGGAGTTGTGGTTGAAATTCACAACGGGCCATAAAGAAAGCCTGAAAAATTTGCAGGAGCCCTTAGGTCGGCTGGTAGAAAAAAGTCTGGTGCTGGATAACCGCCCTTTGCATGGTCTGCTCTTGCAGACGCAAGCGCTCGCAGCAACTCAACCGGGGCAGGACAGTGCCGGGGAAATACTAGCGATAGAAGTGGCTACGGCTCTGCTGCTGGCGGAGAATGTGCTGGAAAACTTTGCCCAGTTCAATGATGAAATGGCAACGCAGCTGGAAATCCAGACCAAGCGTATGTCGGCTGTTTTAAGTGGCCGCCCGGAGGAAATCGATGCAGCGGGAATCCCGCACCTTGGCGACATCAGCCGCAAAGCCCAGGAAAAACTCCTGTTGGCTCAGGTTGCGCATGAAATTCAGGTAAATCTGCGACGGATTGAGGAAGTGCTGGATGTGTTCTTCAGGGACACGACCAAGCGCGAGGGTATTCCCTCTCTCGAATCCGTCCTGAAGCAGATATCCGGTGCCCTGACAATTCTCGACCTTGGAAAGGCGGACAAGCTGCTTGGTATCTGCCATTCCAGTATCCAGCGCTTTGCCGATCCAGCTTATGAGCCGAGCCCGCAGGAGCTGGAGGGGGTGGCTGAAGGCCTGAGCAGCCTGGGTTTTTACATCGAAGAAGTTCAGTATGGACGTGCAGATGCGGAAAATATTATTAGCCGGACTCTGTCTCGCCTGACGGGAGAGCCGGAGGAAAAAACGGCTGCACCTCAAGAAGAAATCGAGGAAACTCGTGCGGATGAAAGTATCGAAGCCAGTCTGTATAAGCAAAAACAACTGGCGCAGGAAAGCTTCCAGGAGTGGCAGGCTAACCCCGAGGATTTGGCAGCACGCCAGAAGCTGGAAAAATCGCTGAACGGACTGGCTCATGACGCCGATCTGGTGGCTGATTTGGAACTGAAGGAACAGGCCGCCACAGCGAGGCGTCTGCTCGATGAAGAGCAGGGAGTGCCCGCTCCCGGGCTGGCGAGCGCGGTTGCTGCCCTGGTCGAGACCAAAATACCCGTAGCGCCATCGCAAGAAACCGAACGTTTGCTGGACGCCTCCGAGGAAGCGGTCGACGCGGAAATGCTCGAGATTTACCTGGAAGAAGCGACCGAGGTACTGGCTACTGTCAGCGAGAATTTGCAGGCCTGCCATGAGCAGCCTCGCGACCGCGAGGCCCTAAACACGATCCGTCGTGGCTTTCACACCCTGAAAGGCAGTGGACGCATGGTCGGTCTGACGGATCTGGGGGAGGTTGCATGGGCGGTCGAACAGGTGATGAACAAATGGCTGCAGGATGAGAGAGGCGCAACACCCGCACTGCTGAATTTTATCGAGCAGGCATGCACTGCGTTCGGGCAATGGGTGGGGCAACTGCAGAGCAAAGGCTCGGTGGTTGTCGAGGCCGATGCCCTGATGGCCTCGGCAGAGCAGTTAAAGAGCTGTGAGGAAATGGCTGAAGTTGTGCCGCAGGTCAGTGCAATGCCAGCTGCCGTCGAGGAGGAACTCGCTCCCGCAGAGGAGTCTTCTGAACCCGCGGAAGAAATTAGCTTGCCAAGCTTCGATGTGGTTGAGGAGGGTACAGCCGAAATTGGCATTCCAGTCATGGAAGAGCCTCTCACCTTCGAACCGCAGCCTGAAGAGGCGGTGACGGAAACTGTCGAGCCGGTCGAGGAAATCAGTTTGCCGGTTATGGACTTCGATTTCATCGAAGAAGCGGCTTCCGAAATGGCTGCACCTGCTGTTGAAGAATCTCCAGGGGCAGAAGCGTTGCCTGCTGAAGAGATTATGCTTGAAGCTCCGGAGCTGGATGAAGAAATTAGCCAGCCTACCTTCGAAGCCATTGAAAAGGATGAAATAGAGGCGCCAGTCATTGAGGAGCATACTTCTGTGGTCCCTGATTTGGGGGCGGACGAGATAGCACCTGAGTTGTTGCCAGAATCCGAGATTGTGATTGGCGATGTCACCCTGCCGAGTGCGCTTTTCGACATTTTCATGAGCGAAGCCAAGCAGCGGGTTGCGGTTCTGCGGGAAGAACTGGCGCGTCTGGAAGATCAGCCGGACATGCCGATTCGGGAAGATTTCATGCGCGCAGCCCATACCCTGTGCGGCATTTCCCGCACCGTGGGATTTCCGGCATCGGCCCAGCTTAGTTTTGAACTGGAGGAATGGCTCAGGGAAATGCTGGAGCACCCACGGCCGGCCAATGGGAAGCAGGTCAAAGTGACCGGTGACGCCGTCATCGCGCTGAATAAGATGGTGCAGACGGTCGAAGACCAAAAAATGCCGAAACCGGCAAAGCAGGTAGTGCGTTCGCTGCAAGCGTTGGTTAAAAAATCGCGTGCGGACGGCGAAAAGGCCGCATCATCGGCTCTGGCAGGGCGCGCGACAGCAGCATTCGTGAAGCCAGCCGAAATCGTGGAGCCAATTGCCTCATTCCCCGAGGTGGAGAGGCGAGCCGAAGTGGTTCGGACAGCGGCGTTTGAGGTGCCGATGCCGACATCCCGCGATGACATCGATTTGGATATCCTGCCCCTGTTTCTGGAGGAAGCGCAGGACCTGTATCCGCTGGTTGGTACTCAGGTACGTACTTGGCGGGAGAAACCTGCGGACGGGCAGACGCCGCAAGATCTGCAGAGGTCGCTGCATACCTTCAAGGGCAGTGCCCGTATGGCCGGCGCGTTGCAGTTGGGTGACCTGGTACACAACATGGAAACCCGGGTGGTTGATTCAACGGAGGCAGGGGCTCCGGCTGCCTCCTTGTTCGATGAACTCTTCACCTATTTTGACAAGATCGGCGACTTGCTGGACCGCCTGCAGGCTGGGCCAGAAGCTCCAATATCTGCGGAAATCGAGGCGGGTCAACCGGATATCCAGCCGCTTCCATCATCGGTAAAACCTGGCGCGCAACATTTGCGGGTGCGTGCAGATATTCTGGACCGGCTGGTCAACGAAGCGGGTGAGATCAGCATTGCGCGCTCCCGTGTCGAAGGCGAGATGCAGGGCTTCAAGCAGTCGTTGCTAGAGTTGACGGAAAACGTCATCCGCCTGCGCAACCAGGTGCGCGAAATTGAAATCCAGGCGGAAAGCCGGATGCAGTCCCAGGCAAATCAGACCGGCGGCGTTGCAGAGACGTTCGATCCGCTTGAGTTCGACCGATTTACCCGTTTTCAGGAGTTGACCCGCTTCCTGGCCGAGAGCGTAAACGACGTCGCTACGGTGCAGCAGAGCTTGCTGAAGAGTTTGGGTGAAGCCGATGCTGCGTTGCTGCAGCAGGCACGGCAGAACCGTGAATTGCAGCAAGAACTGATGCACATCCGGATGGTGCCGCTATCCAGCATTACTGATCGGCTCCATCGCATCGTGCGGCAAACAGCCAGGGAATTGGACAAAAAGGCGAGCCTGGAGATAAAGGGCGGAGACGTGGAGCTGGACCGAAGTGTGCTGGAAAAAATGACGGCACCATTCGAACATCTGCTGCGGAATTCGCTCGCTCATGGCGTGGAAAGTGCTGCAGACAGGATTCGTGCCGGCAAGCCGGAAGCCGGGGCTATCCGCATCGAGGCGCGCCAGGAGGGTAATGAAATTGTGCTGACCCTGGGGGATGATGGGGCCGGATTCAATATGGAAGCGATTCGTAAACACGCAGTCCAAATCGGCAAGCTCGAGGCAGACAGCGATATGCCCCCCGCCCGGCTGGTCGACATGATCTTCGAGCCCGGATTTTCCACCGCCCAGGAGGTGACCCAAGTTGCCGGGCGTGGTGTTGGTCTGGATGTGGTGCGCAGCGAAATCGCCGGTCTCGGCGGACGTGTCGAGGCTGTTCCCGGAGAGCATGGCGGCGCAAATTTCAGCATTTATTTGCCACTTACCCTTGCCGTAGCACAGGCCGTATTGGTACGTACCGGCGAAAAAATTTATGCCTTGCCATCGGCGATGGTGGAGCAGGTTAAGGAGTTCAAAACAGCCGGATTGGAGGAGATTCAGCGGAAAGGTGAGATTGAGTGGCAGAACAACCGCTATCCGCTGTTCTATCTGCCGCGACTCCTGGGCGATCAGGAGCAGATGCCAGAGAAGCATCGTTACGCCATGACGCTGCTGCTCAGGAGCGGTAGCCAACGTGTCGCAGTGCAAGTGGATGAGATTCTGGGCAACCAGGAAATCGTTATCAAGAATATCGGGCCGCAGCTTGCCCGCGTACCGGGTGTTGCAGGGGCGACGGTGCTGGGTAATGGCCAGGTCGCGCTGATTATCAACCCTGCGCCGCTGGTGCAGCGCATTGCTATGCAGGTTCCCTCCACCGGTGCGGTGGCGCCCATGGTGCCGATAGTGGAAGCCGTTGTGCCGACCATCATGGTGGTCGACGATTCCCTGACGGTGCGCAAGATCACCACCCGTCTGCTGGCGAAGGAAGGTTATCAGGTGGTGACTGCCAAGGATGGCGTGGACGCCTTGCAGCACTTGCAGGAGATTCTGCCAGACGTCATGCTGGTGGATATCGAAATGCCGCGCATGGACGGTTTCGAATTGACCAAGAATGTGCGCAGCGACCCAAAGACTGCGCATATTCCGATCATCATGATCACCTCGCGGACTGCGGAAAAGCACCGCAACTACGCTATGGAGCTGGGCGTCAACGCCTACCTGGGCAAACCTTTCCAGGAAGATGAGTTGCTGGGCCACATCGCCGGATTCATCAAGAAACCGACCAGCTGACCACACCGGTGTAGGCGGTCAGCAGTACGATAATGCCGAAACCGATGCGGTACCAGGCAAAGGCAGAAAAGTCGTGGCGGCTGATGTAGCGCAACAACCCCTTTACCGCGAAGAAAGCGCTGATAAATGAGGCCACCCCGCCCACCGCGAACATTCCCAGATCATCCACATTCAGCAGGTGCCGGTATTTGATCAATTCGTAAGCGGTAGCGGCAAATAGCGTCGGGATCGCCAGGAAGAAAGAAAATTCGGTGGCTGCCTGGCGCGAAAGACCGAAGAACAGCCCGCCAATGATGGTCGCACCCGAGCGAGAGGTGCCGGGGATCAGTGCCAGTGACTGCGCCAGCCCGACTTTCAGCGCATCGCGCCAACCCATGTCATCGACCCTCTCGACGCTGATTACATGCTTGCGTCGTTCCGCCCACAGAATCAACAGTCCCCCGACAATGAAGGCCAACGCTACCGGCACCGGCTTGAACAGAAATTGCTTGATCTTGCTGGCGAACAGCAGGCCGAGAATTGCTGCGGGCATGAAGGCCACAGCCAGATTGAACACAAAGCGGCGGGCCTCCTCTGTTCCCTTCCGCAGGCCCGAGGCAACGTCAAACAGCCGGGAACGGAATTCCCAGCATACCGCGAGGATCGCCGCAAACTGGATGACGATCTCGAACATTTTGCCCTTGTCGTCGTTGAAATCGAGCAGGTCGCCCACCAGGATCAGGTGACCGGTGCTGGAAACCGGCAGGAACTCGGTGAGACCCTCGACGATGCCGAGGATCAGGGCTTTGAGCAGAAGTACGGAATCCATTTATCAGGCTTTCTGGTAGAGTTTGGCGCCGGTATTTACGAACTCCACCGACTTTTCCTGCATCCCTTTTTCCAGTGCCTCGTTTTCAGAGACGCCCTGAGCCGCCGCATAGTCGCGTACATCCTGGGATATCTTCATCGAGCAGAATTGCGGACCGCACATCGAGCAGAAGTGGGCGACCTTGGCCGAGTCCTTGGGCAGGGTTTCGTCGTGGAATTCGCGTGCCTTGTCGGGGTCGAGGCCGAGGTTGAACTGATCGTCCCAGCGGAATTCGAAGCGCGCTTTTGAAACCGCGTTGTCGCGGATTTGCGCTCCGGGGTGGCCCTTGGCGAGGTCGGCAGCGTGTGCGGCGATCTTGTAGGTGATGATGCCGACGCGCACGTCTTCCTTATCGGGCAGGCCGAGGTGTTCCTTGGGCGTGACGTAGCACAGCATGGCACAGCCATACCAGCCGATCATGGCGGCGCCGATGCCGGAGGTGATGTGGTCGTAGCCGGGAGCGATATCGGTAGTGAGCGGCCCCAGCGTATAGAATGGGGCTTCTTCGCAGTGCTTGAGCTGGAGCTCCATGTTCTCCTTGATCATGTGCATCGGCACGTGGCCGGGGCCTTCGATCATGGTCTGGACATCGTGCTTCCAGGCGATCTTGGTGAGTTCTCCCAGTGTTACCAGCTCGGCGAACTGCGCTTCGTCATTGGCGTCATACAGTGAACCCGGACGCAGGCCGTCACCGAGGCTGAAGCTGACGTCGTAAACCTTCATGATCTCGCAGATATCTTCGAAGTGGGTGTAGAGGAAATTTTCCTTGTGGTGCGCTAAACACCATTTGGCGAGGATGGAGCCGCCACGCGAGACAATGCCGGTCATGCGCTTGGCGGTCATCGGCACGTAGGCGAGTCGCACCCCGGCGTGGATGGTGAAGTAGTCCACACCTTGCTCGGCCTGTTCGATCAGGGTGTCGCGGAATATCTCCCAGGTCAGATCCTCGGCCTTGCCGTTTACTTTCTCCAGCGCCTGGTAGATCGGCACGGTGCCGATAGGAACCGGTGAGTTGCGGATGATCCATTCGCGGGTTTCATGGATGTTCTTGCCAGTTGATAGGTCCATGACTGTGTCTGCACCCCAGCGGATGCCCCACACCATTTTTTCCACTTCGTCGTGGATCGAGGAAGCAAGGGCGGAGTTGCCTATGTTGGCGTTGATCTTGGTGAGGAAATTGCGACCGAGAATCACCGGCTCGAGTTCGGGATGGTTGATATTGGCCGGGATGATGGCGCGGCCACGGGCAATCTCGTCGCGCACGAACTCCGGCGTAATGATTTTTGGGATGGATGCGCCGAAACTTTCGCCGGGGTGTTGACGGGTGATCAGGTCGGAAAGGTTGTCGCGGCGCTGGTTCTCGCGAATGGCGACAAATTCCATTTCAGGGGTAATGATGCCCTTGCGCGCGTAGTGCATCTGGCTGACGTTCATGCCGGATTTGGCGCGGCGCGGGGTGCGGTGCAGGTTGAAGCGCATGTCTGCCAGGCTGGGATCATCCAGGCGCTTTTGGCCATAAGCTGAAGTCAATCCGGGTAGATTCTCGGTGTCGTCGCGTGATTCGATCCAGGGTGCGCGGATGGCTGGCAACCCTTGGCGGATGTCGATTCTGACTGCCGGATCGGTGTATGCCCCCGAGGTGTCGTACACATAAATCGGCGGGTTTTTTTCTGCGCCCATGCTGGCCGGGGTGTCGGACAGGCTGATTTCGCGCATCGGTACGCGGATGTCGGAGCGAGAACCTTGCACGTACACCTTGCAGGAATTGGCGAAGGGTTGTACCGCAGCTTCGTCGACGCGAGCGGTCTGGTTCAGGAATGTTGGGTTGGCGTTCATGATGGTACTCCTTGGAAAATCGCGAGGAGCATTGTGCCCCGCAAGGGGACTCCGACGTTTCACCCGCAAGGGGTAGGCCGTGGTTGTTGTCGCTTTAGCAGCTATACAACCACGCTCTACGGCCTGATCCTACACGCCCCTTCGGGTCACATAGGACGAGATTCCGTGAAGATCGTCTGGCAACAATACTTCCCTACGACGGCATTACCCGTATCAGGTTCAGAGGGTATTTCTCACCGGCTTCAGGTTGTTTAAGCGCGGACCCCTAGCAAAGTGTGTGAAACTAATGGAAATGTGGAATAATTGCAAGTATTAGCATAACCTTAATTTCGGAGGGATATGAACATGGACATTGAACAGGCCCGTTTTAATATGGTGGAGCAGCAGATTCGTCCATGGGATGTACTGGATCAGGATGTGCTGGACTTGCTGCGCCAGGTTCGGCGCGAGGATTTTGTTTCCGAACAATACCGCGAGCTGGCTTTTTCCGACATGGAAATTCCCCTCGGCCACGGTGAAGCGATGCTGTCGCCCAAGCTTGAGGCAAGAATCCTGCAGGAAGTTGGCGTGAAAGCCACGGACCAAGTGCTGGAAGTGGGCACCGGCAGCGGATACATGACCGCCTTGCTGGCGCGCATGGCCCACAGGGGCTTAGTGCATAGTGTGGAAATCATCCCTGAATTCTCCTCGCGAGCCATGGCTATACTTAGGGAGCATGGCATCACAAATATTACCCTGGAGGTGGGGGATGCCGCCCGTGGATGGAAACAGGGCGGACCCTATGACGTGATTGTGCTTACTGGTTCGGTTCCAGTATTGCCGGAGGCGTTTCAGGCAGATCTGAAAGTTGGCGGCAGACTGTTTGCCGTGGTTGGGGAGTCACCGGTCATGGAGGCCCAATTGATTACCTGCGTTGCCAAAGGCGTGTATCGCACGACCAATTTATTCGAGACCAGCGTCCCGCCTCTGAAGAACGCAATGCAGCCCCAGCGCTTCGTATTTTAAAAAGTTTCTTTGCTGCCAATCAACTGGCTGACCTGTCGGTCAGTATGTGTTGGCCGCTGTCGTCGTTGTTCTGAGGAATAGAAAATGAAGTCTCGCGTGACATTCCGCTTACCGGGCATCAGGATGAAATCCTTGCCTCTCGCGCTTCTTGTGCTGCTCGCCAGCCCTGCCTATGCCGCCAATCTGGTAGAGGTGTATCGCGAGGCGCAGCAGCAGGATGCGGCGTATGCCTCGGCGCGTGCCGCCTATGAAGCTGGCCAGGAAAAGGCGCCACAGGGCTTGGCTTTGCTGCTCCCAACAGCGAGCCTGAGCGCGGATACCACCGGCAACCGGGTGGACCGCGGCGGCACTACCACTGACTTCAATTCCCACAGCTACAGCCTTTCCCTTAGCCAGCCCGTCTACCGCAAACAGAATTTCGCGCAGTACGAGCAATCCAAAAGCCAGGTTGCTCAGGCCGAAGCGCAGTTTGCCATCGCCCGGCAGGACCTGATCGTCAGAGTCGCACAGGCCTATTTTGACGTTCTGCTCGCCCAGGACAATGTTGCCTTGGCCGGCGCACAGAAGGCCGCCATCGGCGAGCAACTGGAAATGGCCAAGCGCAACTTCGAGGTTGGCACAGTCACCATTACCGATACTCACGAGGCCCAGGCGCGATACGATCTCACTACGGCTCAGGAAATTGCCGCGCAGAACGACCTCGAAATCAAGAATCGCGCTTTGCAACTGATCCTCGGCAAAATTCCGGCGCACCTCAATGCGTTGAACAACAAGCTTCCTCTTGTCCTGCCCGAGCCCAATGATATGACGAAATGGGTCGAGCAGGCCGAACAGCAAAGTCCGCAGATCGCTATCCAGCGCGCTGCACTTGAAATTGCCAGCCAGGAAGTTGAAAGAAATCGTGGCGGCCACTATCCCACCCTTGATCTAGTGGCGTCCTATCGGGACAGCACCAACGCCAGCCTGAGTTTTGGTGTTGGCGGCGAGATTAAGAGTTCGGCGATCGCCCTCCAACTCAACCTGCCAATCTACCAGGGCGGAGCGGTGAACTCGCGGGTGCGCGAAGCCTTGGCCAACAAGGAAAAAGCCCGCCAGGATCTGGAACTGGGCAATCGACAGGCCGCATTGCAGACCCGTCAGGCTTTTCTTGGTGTGACCAGTGGCTTGGCTCAGGTGAAGGCTTTGGAACAGGCGCTGGTTTCGAGCCAGAGCTCTCTCGACTCCACCCGGCTGGGCCAGGAAGTGGGGGTGCGTACCAACGTGGACGTGCTCAATGCCCAGCAGCAGCTTTACACTGCCAAGCGTGATTTGTCCCAGGCACGCTACAATTACATTCTCAGCCAGCTCAAGCTCAAGTCTGCGGTAGGCGCGCTGCAAGACGAGGATGTCGAACAGGTCAATCGCTGGCTGGCTGGGTGAGTGAGGGGTGATGAGCGCATGTAGGTTGGGTTAGGCGCGGCTTTTTGCGACGTAACCCAACAAACCCAAACTTCCTTCTAAAGGTGGATTTTGAGGTTTTAGGTTTGTTGGGTTACGCGATGAAGCCGCTAACCCAACCTACATATCACCCCTCACCCAAAAATGTTTCTATCAAAGCCACCAACCGTTCCGTTGCTCCGCGATGTCTGTCGGAAAACGCAAGTGTCGCAACCGACATGGCTTTGATTTTCTCCGGCGCCTTTAGCAAATCCCCAACCGTTAGCACCAATTCATCGGCATTGGCTACGCGTAACGCGGCGCCAGCCTGAACGGCAAGTTCGGAGATTTCCGCAAAGTTGAAAGTGTGGGGGCCGATCAGGACCGGCTTGCCCATCGCTGCCGCTTCGATCAGATTCTGGCCACCGAGCGGCAGCAGACTGCCGCCGACGAAAGCGATATCGCAGGCAGCGTAATAGGCAAACATCTCTCCCATGCTGTCGCCCAATAGGACTTGGGTTTCCGGGGCGACAGGCTGGTCTTGCGAGTTGGGCGACAAGTCGCCCATCCCTGCGAACCCCAGTTCAGAGCGGCGTTGAAAACGGATGTTGCGCTGCGTCAGCATATTCGCCACTAGGTTGAAGCGCTGTGGATGGCGCGGCACGATGACGATGAGCAGGTTGGGGATGTCGATTTTTGCAAACGCTTCCATAATCAGCACTTCCTCGCCTTCCCTCGTGCTGGCGGCAAGGAACACCGGGCGTGTAGTCCCGAACTGTTCCCGCAGGTTTTGTCCCAGGTCGATCGCGCCTTGCGGTACGGCCACATCGAACTTGAGGTTGCCGGTGATTTTCACCGCAGGTGCGCCCAATTCGAGCAATCGGCGTGCATCCGTCTCGGTCTGGGCGGCAATCGCCGACAGTGCTTGCAAGCTGACACGGCTGAGGCTTTTAAAGCGGCCATATTTGCGCGCCGATTTTTCCGACATCCGCGCGTTGACCAGCAATAGCGGCACCCCGACTTCCTTGCAGGTTTGCACCAGGTTGAACCAGATTTCGGTTTCCATCAGCAGCCCGATTTTTGGCTTGAAGTGGCGGAGAAAGCGTTTTGCCGCAAACAGAAAATCATAGGGCAGGTAGCATTGCAGCACGTGATCGCCGAACAGCTGACGGCCGGTTTCCCGGCCAGTGGGTGTCATATGGGTGAGCAGGATACGGTGCCCCGGATAGCGTGCCTGCAATTGGGTGACCAGCGGCACGGCGGCACGGGTTTCTCCCACTGATACGGCGTGCAGCCAGATCAGTGGAGCGGCCGGCTTGCTGCGATAAAAACCAAAACGCTCGCCGATATGGCGCAGGTATTCGGGCTGGCGCCGGGATCGCCATAACAGGTGGAACAGAATGTAGGGCAACAGCAGGTAAAGCAGCAGGGTATAAAGGCGGCGAATCAAAGCAAGCGCCCTTCACGTTTGCTTCCTCTCCCCTCTGGGGAGAGGGTTGGGGTGAGGGGCGGCACCTGAGTGCTTGTAGATAATTTGACCATGCAATTCAGGGCGTCGATCACGCTTTCCGTGTCGGGCGGGGTGCCCGCTCTGCCCAGGTTGATGGCCTGTCCGGAAGAAACATGAAGGCCGGTCAGGCCGGGTTCGGAGGCGCAGTAAATGGCGATGGTCGGCACGTTTAGTGCCGCCGCCAGATGGACCAGGCCGGTGTCCACGCCGACCACTGCGACGGAGTGTGAAAGCAGCGTTGCGGCTTGTCCGAGGGTGAGCGCAGGAGGAACAACGCTCGGTGAGATTTCTCCCTCCAGCCGCTGGCTGCGCAGCTTTTCTGACGCGCTGCCCCAGGGCAAAATGCAGGCAATTCCCTTGTTGGCAAGGGAAGCGCCCAATGCTATCCAGTCGGCTTCTGGCCAGAGCTTGTCGTCGCGGCTGGTGGCGTGCAAAAGGACGACGAAGGGCGTTGTCGGCAGCCAGGGCAGGGAAAGGGATGGTGCCGCGATGCCATAGTTCACCGGGTCATCGGGGGAATAGCCGAAGGTGAGGCCGGCCAGCAGGCGATTTCGCATAACCGCGGGCTGATTTTTTTCGACCCTCAGTGTTTTGTCATAGAACAGCGCAGCCAGTGGTTCGCGGGCGCTTTGTCTGTCGAATCCGCAGTGGGCGCCTTGGGCAAGGCGGGTAATGACTGCGCTTTTGATCAGCCCTTGGGTGTCGAGCACTACGTCATATGTCTTGCCGCGCAGGTGTTTGATGAAGGCCGATATCTCTGCGTGTACGCTGCGGCTGAACAGGTTTTTGCGCCAGCGCCGCACGGCGACGGGAATGATTTCCTTCACGCCCGGATGCAGGGCTGGAATACCGGCGAAGGATTCTTCCACCACCCAGTCGATTTCGGCTTCCGGGAAATGGGCGCGAATGTCGCTGACCACGGGCAGGTTGTGGATCACATCCCCCATCGAGGAGGTTTTGACGAGCAATATCTTCGGCATCGCGGTATTTTAGCCTAGAATATGGGCTTGAGGACTCGCTAATGGATAAGTTGGACATACGTTGCTGCATATTCGGGATGGATGCAAGGCGCGAGGTGCAGCGAATGGTTGTTCCATTCGCAAGCCTTGCAACGCCGCAGACGCCCGAATACGCGACAACCCTTCGGGCTGGGGCTGGTTGGGGTGCATTCCGGTGTTGCGAGCCGCTTGTTGTGAATGGCACAACGGCGCGTCTCGCGCCTAGGACTGCACCCCAACCAGCCCCAGCGTATGCCCAACTTATCCATTAGCGAGTCCTTATTTCGGCAGATAGTGCGGATGCAGCAGAACCCCCCCTTGTCGGTGGTCATCATTGCCCTGAATGCGGCAAGCCAGATCGAGGCTTGCCTGAAAAGCGCCGCTTTCGTTGATGAAGTCGTGGTGGTCGATTCCGGCAGCCGGGATGATACCCGGGAAATCGCGTTAAAATATGGCGCTCGGGTGCTGCACCAGGACTGGCTCGGATTTGGCCGGCAAAAACAATTTGCGGTCGAACAGGCCAGCCATGACTGGGTGCTGTGTCTGGATGCGGACGAGCGGATCAGCGACCCGCTACGCGCAAGCATAGTGGAGGCGCTGCAGGCGCCGCGCTTTCGAGCCTATCGGATGCCGCGCTGCAATCGCTTCATGGGCCGCTGGCTCAGGCATGGCGAGGGCTATCCCGACTGGAGTCTGCGCCTGTTTGATCGACGCGTTGCCAACTGGAGCGAGGACGTGGTTCACGAAAAAGTGCTTACCGATTCACCGGTTGGCAGTTTGCTGGGTGATTTGCTGCATGAGTCGCAGGAAAGCCTCGCCGCCTATCTGGAAAAACAGAATCGCTATACCAGTCTGCAGGCGGACGAGTTGTGCAGGCGAGGAAAACAGGTTTCATTCGGACGATTGGTGGCCAGTCCGTTGCTTAGATTTGTGAAGTTCTATTTTCTCCGGCTCGGCTTTCTCGATGGCTTTCCGGGGTTGGTGCATATCGCTATAGGATGTTTCAACAGTTTTGTGAAATACGCGAAACTGTATGAATTGAACAAAAAGGGGAAATCTTGAAAGTTTTAATTACCGGCGTGGCCGGCTTTATCGGCATGCATGTTGCCCAGCGTTTGCTGGCGCAGGGTGTCGAGGTGGTCGGCATCGACAACCTCAACGATTACTACGATGTCCAGTTGAAGGAAGATCGCCTGAAGCAGCTCATGCCGCTCCCGGGCTTCCGCTTCGTCAGGCTGGACATGGCCGAGCGCGCTGCAATGGAAGCGCTGTTCGCCACGGAAAAATTTCAGCGCGTCGTCAATCTTGCGGCACAGCCCGGCGTACGCTATTCGATAATAAATCCCCATGCCTACGTCAACACCAACATCGTGGGTTTCTTGAACGTGCTCGAAGGCTGCCGCCATAATGGTGTGGAGCACCTGGTTTACGCCAGCAGCTCCAGCGTCTATGGTTCCAATACGCATATGCCGTTCAGCGTGCATGACAACGTCGATCACCCGGTTAGCCTCTACGCCGCCACCAAAAAATCCAACGAACTGATGGCCCACACCTACAGTCACCTTTATCGTTTGCCGACCACCGGGCTGAGATTTTTCACCGTTTACGGGCCTTGGGGCCGGCCGGATATGTCGCCTTCCCTGTTTGCCAGCGCGATTCTTGAAGATCGGCCGATCGACGTATTCAACCAGGGCAAGATGCAGCGCGATTTCACCTATATTGACGACATCGTAGAGGGCGTGGTGCGGGTACTGGATAAAGTTGCGGAACCCAACCCGTCATTCGACCGGGATGCCCCCGATACCGCCAGCAGCGATGCGCCTTACCGGATCTACAATATCGGCAACCATGAGCCGGTGGAGTTGATGACATTCATCGAAACCATCGAAAGCGCCTGCGGCAAGAAGGCCGTCAAGAACATGCTGCCGATGCAGGATGGCGATGTGGTCGCCACTTATGCGGATATCGAGGAACTGAGCCAGGCGGTTGGCTTTGCACCGCACACGCCGTTGAGCGAAGGGGTAGCGAAGTTTGCCACTTGGTTCAAGGGTTACTACGGGGAGCGCGCGACAAAATGATCCTGGTTACCGGCGGTGCGGGCTTTATTGGCTCGAATTTTATCCTGGACTGGATTTCAGCTACCAGTGAATCAGTCGTCAATCTGGATAAACTGACCTATGCCGGCAACCTGGAAAATCTCGCCAATCTGAAAGACGATCCTCGGCATGCTTTCGTCCAGGGCGACATCAACGACCGAACACTGGTGGCCAAGCTGCTGAGCCAACACCAGCCCCGCGCCATAATTCATTTCGCCGCGGAAAGCCACGTCGACCGATCCATCCACGGCCCTGGCGAATTCATCCAGACCAACATCAACGGCACCTTCAGCCTGCTGGAAGAAGTGCGGGCTTACTGGCAGGTGTTGCAAGGTGAAGAAAAAGCCGCATTCCGCTTCCTTCACGTTTCCACCGACGAGGTGTACGGTTCGCTTGGTGCTAACGATCCGCCGTTCACTGAAACCACGGCATATGCGCCGAATAGCCCCTACTCCGCCTCCAAGGCGGCGTCCGATCACCTGGTGCGGGCTTACCATCACACCTACGGGCTACCAACGCTGACCACCAACTGCTCGAACAATTACGGTGCATACCAGTTCCCGGAAAAGCTGATTCCCCTGATCATCCTTAATGCCCTGAACGGCAAGCCATTGCCGATTTACGGTGACGGAATGAATGTGCGCGACTGGCTTTACGTAGGTGATCATTGCGCCGCAATCCGTACCGTGCTGAGCGGTGGCCGGTTGGGCGAAACCTATAACATCGGCGGCTGGAACGAGAAAACCAACCTCGATGTGGTGAACACCGTGTGCGCAATTCTCGACGAGCTGAAGCCCGCTGCTGACAGCAAACCCTATGCTTCCCTGATCACTTATGTGAAGGATCGTCCCGGCCACGATCGCCGCTATGCCATCGACGCGCGCAAAATCGAGCGCGAGCTGGGCTGGAAGCCGATGGAAACCTTCGAGACCGGCATCCGTGAAACCGTGGCATGGTACCTCGACAACATGGGCTGGGTGGAGAGCATCGTCAGCGGCGAATACCAGAAATGGATGAAAGCGAATTACCAGAATCGGGAGGTTCCATGAAAGGAATTGTCCTCGCCGGGGGCTCCGGCACACGCCTGCATCCGGTCACCCTGGCGGTTTCCAAACAGTTGCTGCCGGTGTACGACAAGCCGATGATTTATTACCCCCTGTCCACGCTGATGCTGGCCGGGATACGCGACATCCTGATCATTTCCACGCCTCAGGATACGCCGCGCTTCGAGCAATTGCTGGGCGATGGTGCGCGCTGGGGTCTCAACATCCGCTACGCGGTGCAGCCTGAGCCGGAGGGCATTGCCCAGGCGTTCATTATCGGCGCGGATTTCATTGGCGATGAACCGTGTGCCCTGGTGCTGGGCGACAATATCTTTTACGGCCACGAATTGGCGGATGATTTGCAGGCCGCGGCGAAAAAGGACAGCGGGGCGACGGTATTCGCCTACCCGGTGCAAGACCCCGAACGCTATGGCGTGGTGGAATTTGATCAAGCCGGCCAGGCTCTTTCCATTGAGGAAAAACCACTCAAGCCGAAATCCCGCTATGCGGTGACCGGCCTGTATTTCTATGATAATCGAGTGGTGGAAATAGCGCGGTCGCTCAAGCCTTCTCCCCGAGGCGAGCTGGAGATTACCGACGTCAACAGGCTATACCTGAGCCAGGGGCGGCTGGAAGTGGCGGTCATGGGCCGCGGCATGGCCTGGCTCGATACCGGTACGCACGAATCCCTCCTGGAGGCATCTCAGTTCATCGAGACGATTGAAAAGCGCCAAGGCCTCAAGATCGCCTGCCCGGAAGAGATCGCTTACCGCATGGGCTATATTTCAGCGGAGCAACTGGAAAAACTGGCTATCCCATTGAGCAAAAATGGCTATGGGCGTTATTTGCAGGGGCTGCTGCAGGAAAGACTATTCTGATGAAGGTTATTCGGAGCACCATCCCTGATGTATTGATCCTCGAACCCAAAGTGTATGGCGACGAGCGCGGCTTTTTTTTCGAGAGCTACAATGAGAAAGTACTGGCGGAGGTGGCGGGGATTACGGCACATTTCGTTCAGGACAACCACTCCCGCTCGGCAAAAAATGTGCTGCGCGGCCTTCATTACCAGATCAAACAGCCGCAGGGAAAACTGGTGCGAGTGATTGCAGGCGAGGTGTTCGATGTTGCGGTGGATGTCCGCAAGAGCTCGCCCACCTTCGGGAAATGGGCGGGGTTCAACCTGTCGGCGGAAAACAAGCGCATGGCCTGGATTCCCCCGGGTTTCGCGCATGGCTTTCTGGTGTTGTCCGACTATGCTGAATTCTTGTATAAAACCACTGATTACTGGGCGCCTGAGCATGAACGCTGCATTGTCTGGAATGATCCGGACTTGGGTATACAGTGGCCGCTTGAAAACTCGCCAGTGCTTTCTGCGAAGGACTCGTTGGGCTCCCGTTTGCCAGATGCTGAAGTGTTTGCCTGAGTCCCTCTCATCAATCCTCTCCCGCTCGCAGGAGAGGAGGAAAACGTGAACGGCGCTGGTTTTGATTGGCGTTGGTTGTGATTTATAAGATGCAGATAGTATTATTGTGAGCGACCAACTATAAGCCTTTTTTGGAAAAGGCCATTTGGTGTTTCCCTAGGCGTCTCATACCCGATGAATAAATTGCAGTCCCAAATTATCGAAATGCTTCTTAATAGTCTGCCCGGCGTATTGGCGGTTTATCGTTTTGGTAGCTGGGGAACTCAGCAGGAGCGAAGGGAGAGCGATATCGATTTGGCGGTGTTGCCATTACAGCCCTTGCCCCCCCTTGTCCGCTGGGAAACAGCCCAAAAATTGGCGAAAATGCTTTCACGTGACGTGGATTTGGTAGATTTGCGAGCAGCATCAACAGTGATGAGGTCGCAGGTTGTGGCGCAAGGAGAGCGGCTCTATTGTCGCGATGAGGCTGTGGTTGGATTATTTGAGACCACGGTTTTTTCGGAATATGCCAGATTAAATGAAGAGCGGCGCGAAATCCTGGCGGATATCCGGGCAAGGGGAAGCGTGTATGCCGGATGACGTTTTGCTCAACAAGGCTGGAATTATTGAGCGGTGCCTTGCACGAATCGACGAAGAATATCGAGACCACGAAAATGAACTCGATACAGACTTCACGCGGCAGGACTCGATCATCCTTAATTTGCAGCGTGCTTGCGAGGCGGCTATCGATGCGGCAATGCATATTGTCCGTCTGAGGCGCCTCGGGGTTCCCCAGGAAAGTCGGGATGCCTTCGTTATGCTACATCAGGCGGGGATTCTGCCGAGCGATCTGTCCGAACATCTCCAGGCGATGGTTGGGTTTCGTAATATCGCAGTGCACGATTACCGGAAGCTTAATCTCGATATTCTACGAAGCATCCTGCAGCACCGCATTTCCGACTTCTTGGAGTTTTCGAAGATCATTCTGAAAATTGCTTTATGAAAGCAAAGATATGAGATTGCAGCCAAAAGAAGTGGATGCCATCGTGCAAGCTGCTCGCGATGCCTTCGCCCCCGGAACGGCGGTGTTTCTCTTCGGCTCGCGGTTGCAGGACGCGGCGCGCGGCGGTGACATTGATCTCCTGGTAGAAACGCCGGAGGCCATGTCGCCAGCTGAACTGGTGCAGCGCCGCACCCGTTTCGTATCCCGTATTTATCGAGCACTCGATGAGCAGCGCATCGATGTCGTGATTGCCACACGGGGCCAGAAAGACTCGCGTGCGGTGGTGGCTATGGCGAAACGTGATGGCCTGAAGGTGGCACAGGTATGAGTGCGACGGACAAGATCAAGGCGGCGATCTGGGAGGCGGATCGCCACGTGGAAACGCTCGCTGAAGCGCTTGCCGAGTGGGATCGTTCGCCAGCCACCTCATGGGAGGTGTTAGAGGCTGATCGTGTCAGGGTACGGATTGTCGACCAACTTCTTTTCCGCTTCATCAAATTGCAGGACACGGTAGGGGAGCGCCTGATTCCGGCAACACTCTCCATTCTGCGCGAGCCTTTTGAAGAGTGGCCCATGCGCGACCGGCTTAACCGCCTGGAAAAGATGGGTTACCTCAATGTTGAAAACTGGCTGGACTGGCGCGAGGTTCGCAACCGCATGGCTCACGAATATCCTGACCAGCCAGAGGTTCGTTTCGCCGCGCTAATGGCGGCAATTGACGCAGCCCGGTCTCTGGCCGCGCAGTACCAGGATTGGCTAGGCCGTCTGGGCGCCGCTGGATTGACGTGAAAATCCTTTAGAGGAATGGTGCCATGTTGCATGGTGATAAAGAACGTGAACTGGAAATCAAAGCAATGCTAAGACGGCAATTACAAAAAGCCGGGCCAATGCTGCTTGGTCATAAAGTATTCCTCTTTGGCTCCCGCGCCATGGGGGATGCCGGCCCCCGTTCAGACTTTGATGTGGGAGTGTTTGGGGGAGAACCCTTGCCCCTGCGCGATTACTTCGCGATCGAAGATATGCTCGACGCGTTGCCTACGCTCTACAAGATCGATTGGGTGGACTTCAATCGTGTCAGCCCGGAGTTTAGAGAATGGGCCATGAAGCAGATTGAGTTTCTGTATGAATAAGATGTGGATTCTGGCGGATTTTGAGAATGCGCTGATCCAGTTGCGTTCAGCATTGTCCCAACCCGCGAACTGCGATCTGCTAAGAGCAGGATGCATTCAGTATTTCGAGTTTACCTTCGAACTTGCCTGGAAGGCGATCAAAGCCGCATCTCGGGATGCCGGCCTTCCGGAATGCCTGTCTCCCAAGGCTTGCCTGAAGCAGGCCTTTGCAAGCGGCTGGGTCGATAGCGAAGAGGTTTGGCTTGAAATGCTGGAGGCCCGCAACAGGATGTCCCACACTTACAAGGTCAAGGATGCCTTGACTGTCTACGATTCCCTACCAAGTTTTATCCCGCCGCTGATGGGACTATGCTCGGCACTGAAAACGGCGAGCACCTGACGGAAGGGCGACATGAAAATTCTTCTAACGGGCAAGAATGGCCAAGTCGGGTGGGAACTGCAGCGCACCTTGGCCATTTTGGGCGACGTGGTCGCCGTCGATCGCCAGGGCATGGATCTGGCGAACCCCGACTCGATCCGAAACGCCATCCGAACAATCCGGCCGGATTTGATTGTCAACGCCGCTGCCTATACCGCCGTCGACAAAGCGGAGAGTGAGCCTGAACTGGCCATGGCGATCAACGGCATCGCGCCTGGCATCATGGCGGAAGAGGCCAGGCAGCTTGGTGCCGCAATGGTTCACTATTCCACCGACTATGTGTTCGACGGCACAAAAACATCACCTTACACCGAGGAAGATATTCCCAACCCGATCAGCGTTTACGGCAAAACCAAGCTTGCTGGCGAACAGGCGGTCCAGGCAGCGGGCATCCCGCACCTGATCTTCCGGACCAGTTGGGTGTATGGCCTGCGCGGCAGGAACTTCCTGCTGACCATCCTGCGGCTGGCCAAAGAACGGGACGAATTGAAGATCGTCGACGACCAGATCGGCGCCCCCACCTGGAGTCGGATGATCGCCGAGGCCACGGCGATCATTCTCGCCCAGTGCCTTTCCCTCCCCCCTTTGGAAATTGAAGATAGTGGACGACCAGATAGGCGCCCCCTCCTGGAGCCGGATGATCGCCCAGTGCCTTTTCCCCCCTTTAGGAAAGGGGGGCAGGGGGGATTTGCCCCAGTGCTGAGCGATCGCGGAGGTCTTTATCACCTCACGGCAGCCGGCCGGACTTCCTGGTACGGGTTTGCTAAAGCCATCCTTGAATCCGTGTCGCCTCAAGGAAACAACCTCTCACCCCTCATCCCTCATCCCTCACCGAACTTGATTCCCATCGCCACGTCCGAATATCCTTTGCCTGCCCCAAGGCCCCTGTATTCCATGTTGTCTTCCGCCAAGCTAAATCGGTCATTTGGTGTGGCATTGCCTGCCTGGGATGCTTCTTTAACGCTTTGCATGGAGGAATGACTGAATGGAGTCATCATCATCGTTAGTAACCTCTTATGCTTCGGGTTACCAACAATTTTAGGTGCGTCCCCTTTTCGCTCCTTCGCGCGGTTGCTTTTTATTTGAGCCAATTCGCGGGTATTCAATGGGTGAATGGGTGAAATTGTAAAGACCTGTTTGACGTGCTATTGTTAGTGCTTTAAACGTCTATAGGGGGCCATCATGACACATGTGATCTTGGCGGAAACGACAGCGAGCGTTTCTGAGTTGAAGAAGAACCCTATGGGTACCGTCGCGGCTGGCGATGGCTTTCCGGTTGCGATCCTCAACCGCAACGAACCGGCTTTTTACTGTGTCCCGGCGAAAGCCTACGAGGCGCTTATGGACAAGTTGGAAGACATGGAGCTTAACGCTATCGCCGATGCTCGCATGCGTGATGGAAAGGCAACAGTGAGAGTGACGCTGGATGAACTATGAATTTGGAATTCCATCCGGACGCGCTGGAAGAATGGGGCAAACTAGATAGATCGGTGCGCGACCAGTTCAAGAAGAAGTTGGAAGAACGGTTGGCAAATCCACGTGTTCCGGCTTCAAAACTGTCCGGACAGAAAGACAGATTCAAAATCAAACTTCGGAATGTGGGTTATCGATTGGTTTATGACGTCCGCGATACCAAACTTGTTGTTGTGGTCGTTGCAGTTGGAAAGCGCGAACGCAATGCAGTCTATAAAGCAGCCGCGAAGCGGTCATGAATTCAATTGCTACGCCGGTCAAAGATCGAAGGGTCTAACTCCAATTGTTCCCGATCGTTATTTCGAAGCTTCGGGGAAAGTTCAAAAAGCATGCGCCTGACTGACTACCAAATCCAAGCTATTCGCCAACTTGCTCGCCAAGTGGCGGGAAGCCAATCCCGCGTGCGAGTTTTTGGTTCCAGGCTTGATGACGCTGCGCGCGGCGGAGATCTTGACCTTATGCTTGAATTACCGGAACCCGTAGACAACCCCGCACTTATGGCCGCGCAGATGTCCGCTCAAGTGTCGCGCATCATGCACGGACGCAAAGTAGACGTACTGCTCTGCGCACCCAACCTCATGCGCCTGCCCATTCATGACATGGCATTCAAAGAAGGGGAATTGCTATGACTGAGATGGTCGGGGAAGACCTCAAATCGGCCGAGCGCGATGAACTGGTCAAGAAGCATGGCTACAAATCTTTCGACTATTATTTATGAATAGGGAACGGGATGCCTGAAATCTGCCGCTTCCTTGGCATTGTCATCAGCATGTATTTTGACGAGCACAATCCGCCGCATTTCCATGTCCGGTATAATGAATACCGTGCCGTCATTGCGATACGAAACGGGAATCTGCTGGACGGCCATTTGCCCGCCAGAGTTAGAGGCCTGGTCGAGGAATGGGCTGAGCAACATGGCGATGAACTGCTGTCCATGTGGGACTCGAAGGAATTCCACAAGGTGGAGCCGCTGGTCTGATGGAGGTGAAAAATGGTTGGTGTTCAGCAAGCAAAATATGCCGGTCAATACAAAGTCTGGCTGAAATTCAACGATGGCAAAGAGGGTGTAGTGGATCTCGCCGACATTCCGGGACGTTATCCAGCCGCAGCACCGCTTGTCGATGAAAGTGTGTTTTCCGCCTTCTACCTTGACGAATGGCCTACGCTGGCATGGTCATGCGGATTTGACCTTTCGCCAGAGCTTCTGTACGAGCGGTTGACGGGCAAGCCCCCCGTCTGGCTTGCTCAAATTGCCGTTGCAGCATAGACATTTTTGATGAATTCTGAATCTAAAATCTACATTACCGGTCACCGTGGCCTAGTCGGCTCCGCCCTCTGCGCCGCCCTGCAAACCCTCTCTCAAGGCCCCGCGTGCCGGACGAGCTCAATGAAGATATTGCATGGCGAATTGGCCGTGCGTTCGCAGCAGAGTTAAACCCGCGCACAGTCCCCCACCGCTAGCCACATCAAAGGCGCCACGGCCAACGCGCTTGGCTTGGCTTTCAAGGAAAACTGCCTGGACCTGCGCAATTCCAAGGTATATGACCTAATCAGGGAGCTTGAGAACTATGGGGTGAACGTTTCCGTCCACGAACCGGTTGCCGACCCGATTGAGCCCAATGCCGAGTATGGTATTATGCGCACTCTGTGGAGAGTGGGGGTACTTCCGGTTGCCGATGCGATTGTGCTGACCGTGGCTCACCAGAGATTTGTGTTGTTGCCTTTGCGTGATTATTTGGCGATTACAAAGGGGAAAAGCTATGTTTCATAGACGTCAATCGAAATTCGATGCCAACGTCCTTAACGGCATAGGATTCTCAGCATGGCGGCTGTGAATTGTAATTTATGGGCCTCGATTTTTAGTCATGCCAATGCCTTTTTGACTACGACCAGCACAGTCTGTGTTTAACTGAGATAAGAAAACCAATTGGGAAATATGCAGGATACTAACCGACAATCACCACCGGCAGACGATGAAATCAACCTGATCGCCCTTTGGCGCGTACTCGCCAGGCGCAAGGCGCTTGTTCTGGTCATGCCTGTGCTGTCGCTACTGGTGGCCGCCGTGTATCTTCTGATCACCCCGGCCATCTTCGAAAGCCGGGCGGTCATCCAAGTCGGACAAGTCGGACAAGTCGGACAAGTCGGACAAGTCGGACAAGTCGGACAAGTCGAGGTACCCGCCGTTCTGGTGCAGCGGCTCAAAGAGCAATACCGTGTAGACGACAAAGACCCGGCTACCGGGATGCCCAGGGTCGCGGACATCAGCCTGGACAAGAAAGGCGCCAGCAGTGCAATCACCATCCTGGCGCAAGGCTACAACGCAGCGGAGGCACAAAAACACCTCACCCAAGTGATGCAAGCCTTGCTGGCCGAGCACACAAAACTCTACAACCAGGCTATGAATGTCCAGCGCAAGCATTTGCAGTCGCTGGACAAGCGGATGCAGGCTCTGAATGAGTACATTGGAAAATTGTCTTTACATATCGAGGCCGTGCGCAAGCAAGATCCCGCCCAAGCCGCCATTCTCGCCATCGAAAAAGGCAAGCTGCTCACCGAAGCACCGAAGCTGGAGGCCGAATACGCCGCCCTGCAACTGGCCATGAGTGACATTCAGTCGCAGCCGACCAAACTGCTGCGAGAGCCCACTTTGCCTAACGGCCAGACCAAACCCAAGTCGAAATTTGTGCTTGTGCTCGCGCTTGTGCTTGGTTTTATGTTGGGCATAATCGTCGCCTTTATTGCCGAATCCCTGGCTAAGGCGCGGCAGTAGTTACGAGAATCGACAGTTTGAATATCGAAAAAGGCCGCCACGCGGCTAGGCTATCCCGTCCCGAGTTGCGGGGGAGCGTTATCAACCGCTTCCACGATGGCGCAATGGGGCTTAACGTACTTTAATGAATATTTTGGTAGGTATTTGGATGCTATCCATCCTAAAGGCATGCGGGCTTCGTGTCGCAAGAAGCTATTCGCTTTATAGTGACGACATGGCCGATGCATGTCTTTGATTTGATGAATCTGCCATATGAGCGATTTTCTTCACTGCGTACCCCTAACTCTTCACCCTTGATTAATATTGGTTGTGGCACGGATCAAACGATCCGAGAGGTAGCCGAACTAGTGAAATAAGTCGTGGGGTTTGCATGGAGCATCGTTTTCGATGAAAGCAAACCTGATGGAGCCCCACGAAAATTGCTGGATATAGGCAGGTTGGAGGCGCTAGGTTGGAAACCTTCGATGGGCTTCAAGAAAGGCCTTGGCCAATTTATGAAGAATTCATGTCAGGTATAATGTGAAGCTCCCGAGAGGCAATGATTTTATTTTAGATGAATGAATAGGTTATGAAAGCAGTTATTCTTGCTGGTGGGCTCGGAACGCGTATTAGCGAAGAGACTTCGGTACGGCCAAAACCCATGGTCGAAATTGGTGGCAAACCGATTCTTTGGCACATTATGAAAACTTACTCCAGCCATGGCGTCAATGACTTTATCATTTGCCTTGGTTACAAGGGGTACTTGATCAAAGAATACTTTGCCAACTACTTCCTGCACATGTCGGACGTCACTTTCGATATGGCGCACAACAAGATGGAAGTGCATCAACGAAATGCCGAGCCGTGGCGGGTGACATTGGTGGATACAGGCGAAAACACTTTGACCGGCGGCCGTATCAAACGCGTTGCCGCATATCTGGATGAGGGGGAAGATTTTTGTTGTACCTATGGCGATGGCGTGGGCGATGTGGATATTACCCGACTGCTGGAGTTTCATCGCAGCCAGGGCACTCTCGCCACACTGACAGCCACTCAGCCACCCGGCCGTTTCGGGGCCTTGGGCCTTAATGGGCATCAAGTAACCAGCTTCCAGGAGAAGCCTCATGGCGATGGCGGCTGGATCAATGGCGGTTTCTTTGTGCTCTCGCCCAAGGTGCTGGATTACATCGAAGGTGACCAGACTATCTGGGAGCGCGATCCAATGGAAAGACTGGCCGCAGAGGGCCAGATGTCCGCCTATCTCCATCATGGCTTCTGGCAGCCGATGGATACCCTGCGTGACAAGAATCACCTGGAAGAACTATGGGAAAGCGGAAAGGCGCCATGGAAAATATGGTGATCGACGATACATTCTGGGCAGGGAGAAGGGTTTTCCTCACCGGCCATACCGGCTTCAAGGGGGGATGGCTGGCGCTATGGTTGCAGCGGCTTGGAGCTGAGGTGCATGGATTTTCGTTGGTACCACCCACTACCCCCAGTTTTTTCGAGACCGCACAAGTCGCAAAGACGCTGGCAAGCGATACTCGGGGCGACATTCGGGATTATCCTGCTTTTGAAGGCGCGCTTAAAAAAGCGAATCCGGAAGTCATCTTCCATCTGGCCGCCCAACCCCTCGTCCGAGCCTCATACCGTGAACCGCTGGAAACTCTCGCAACCAACGTCATGGGCACCGCCCACCTGCTTCAAGCCGCCCGGCAAGTCGATGGGTTGCGGGCCATTGTCGTCATCACCACGGACAAATGCTACGAAAACCGCGAATGGGTGTATCCCTACCGCGAGAATGACCCTCTTGGCGGCCATGATCCCTACAGCGCAAGCAAGGCATGCGCTGAAATTGTGGCAGCCTCCTATCGAGCTAGTTTCTTCGGCAAAGAGAGTGCCGCTGCGGTTGCCACCGCCCGTGCCGGTAATGTTATCGGCGGGGGGGACTGGGCCGAAGATCGCCTTGTCCCGGATTGCATCCGGGCTTTCAGCCGTGGTCAGAGCGTAGAGTTGCGCTATCCAGAGGCCGTGCGTCCTTGGCAACACGTTCTTGAACCGCTCTCCGGCTACCTGATGTTGGCGGAAGCGTTATGTGGAGAATCTGCACCCTACTACGCAGAAGCCTGGAACTTCGGGCCAGACGCAAGCGGAGATGCCACGGTAGGGGAAATCGCCCAACGAGTGGCCGGGTTCTGGGGCAACGGCAAAGTTATTCTGCCGACCTCCCATAATCAACCCCATGAGGCCGGACTGCTGCGCCTGGACATTACCAAGGCGCGAAGTCATCTGCACTGGAACCCCCGCTGGTCGATTGACCGCGCGCTGGAAGAAACCGTTTCCTGGTACAAGGCCTGGCATTCCGGTAAAGACATGTATGCCTATACCCTTGCTCAAATTGACACCTTCAACGGTGGGTTTTAAACATGTCATCTCGCTTTGATTTTTTGTCTACGCCTCTGGCTGCCCTGACAGTCATCCTTCGGCGACCGTATGAAGATGCTCGTGGTTCATTTGCCCGCTTATTTTGTGCAGAAGAATTTCGGGAAATCGGTTTGTCCAAACCCATTGCACAGATCAACCATTCCGTCACCCGCCAAAAAGGAGCTGTGCGCGGCCTGCATTTCCAGTATGCGCCCCACGCGGAAACCAAGATTGTTTCTTGCCTCAAGGGCAAAATTTTTGATGTGGCGGTGGATCTTCGCCCGGATTCCCCGACCTTCCTTCACTGGCATGGTGAAATCCTCTCCGCGGATAACCGCCAAGCCCTATGCATCCCGGAGGGGTTCGCCCACGGATTTCAGACTCTGGAAGAGGATTCCGAATTGCTTTACTTTCATACTGATTACTATGACCCAACTGCAGAAGGTGCGTTAAACGTGACCGACCCTCGGCTTGGAATTGCCTGGCCGCTGCCCATCACCGAACTGTCTGAGCGCGATCGTACTCATCCCTTCATTGGCTCGGAATTCGTGGGGGTGTGCTTATGAAATGCCGTCACTGTGGCGCCGAACTTGTCTTGCCGCTTATCGACCTTGGCAGCGCGCCGCCCTCCAATGCCTACCTGACTGAGCAGACCTTGCATGCCCCGGAAAAGTATTTTCCCTTGCGAGTGCTGGCCTGTACTGAATGTTGGCTGGTGCAAACAGAGGATTATGCAGGAGCGGATGAACTTTTTTCTGCCGACTATGCGTATTTCAGCTCCTTCTCGACGACCTGGCTCAAGCATGCCGAGCAATATGTTACAGACATGGTGCAGCGCTTCAGTTTGGACGCGACCTCACATATTGTCGAGGTAGCGGCAAATGATGGTTACTTATTACAATATGCCAAGGCGCGTGGTATTCCTTGCCTGGGAGTGGAGCCAACCACGAGCACAGCCAACGCAGCACGCGCTAAAGGCATTGAAATTGTTGAAGAGTTCTTTGGCGTTCGTCTCGCCCGCGACCTTGTGATTCAAGGAAAGCAGGCTGATCTGACAGCTGCCAACAATGTGCTTGCCCACGTGCCGGATATAAATGATTTCGTTGCTGGTTTCGCCACACTCCTCAAACCGACCGGGGTGTCTACTTTCGAATTTCCGCACTTGCTACGCCTGGTGTCCGAAAATCAGTTCGATACCATCTACCACGAGCACTACTCCTACCTTTCATTGACGGCGGTGAAGCGCATCTTCGAGCACAACGGGTTGAGCGTATTCGATGTGGAGGAGTTGCCCACCCACGGCGGCAGCTTGCGTGTTTATGCGCAACGTGCGGACCTGGGGGTGCGAGTAGCCAGTCCGAATGTGGCCGCGATATTGGCGCGCGAAGCCGCGGCAGGCATGGCCTCAGCAGAGTTTTACGCCGGCTTCCAAACCAGGGCGAATCAGGTTAAGAACGACTTTCTGGTCTTCTTGATTGAAGCCAAGCGAGCAGGCAAAACCGTGGCCGGATATGGCGCTGCGGCTAAGGGCAACACCTTGCTTAATTACGCTGGCGTGCGCCCTGATTTATTCCCTTATGTCGTGGATCGCAACCCCGCCAAGCAAGAGAAATTCTTGCCCGGCTGCCGTATTCCGATTGTTGCTGAAGCGCATTTAAAGCGAACTCGACCGGACTACGTGGTGATTCTGCCTTGGAACCTGCGGGGTGAAGTCATGGAGCAATTGGCCTATATTCGCGAATGGGGCGGACAATTCGTGACGGCAGTGCCGAATATTAAAATTGCTTAAAGCAGAGACCACAGAGGATGACTTGATATGAGTGATCTAGTAAAAATCGAGAACCTAAAAAATCTGATTATCGAGGTAAGAGAGAAAACTGTTTTACTCGATACCGATGTGGCAGTGATTTATGGGGTTGAGACGAAAAGAATCAACGAGGCCGTAAAAAACAACCCCGATAAATTTCCGCTGGATTATATGTTCGAGCTTAATGAGGCGGAGTTTGCAGATTTGCGGTCGAAATTTTCGACCGCAAAATTTACAAAAACGAGAGTTCCACCTAAAGCCTTCACTGAAAAAGGCTTGTACATGATCGCCACAATACTAAAGAGTAAGCAAGCCATAGAGGCAACATTTTCCATCATAGAGACCTTCTCTAAAATCAGAGAGTTGTCCAGAAGCATAAAAGAGTTATCAACCGTTCAAGACAAAGCCGAGCAGAAATCACTCATGCAAAAAAGCGGCGAGCTAATCGCTGAAATTTTCGATGACGACTTGCAAACGAGCGACACAGAAACATCGATCGAACTGAACTTCGCTGTTTTGAAATTCAAGCACACGATAAAGAAGAAAAATAAATGATGAAAATCTGCGCCTTAAGGAACGCCTACGAAATAACTTTCCCGTTCGTGGTGAGCTTGTCGAACCATGAGCGGCCCTTCGACAGCCTCAGGGCGAACGTAGGGGGTGAGTAAAAGGAAGTGAATCTCAAATTCCCCTTGAAAATTGCCGTTACCGGCGCCAGCGGCTTCATCGGGCGTTACGTGCTGGAAGAACTTGAGCGACATCAGGTTGAGGTCGTCGCCGTAACTCGTGATGCAACCCGCCTGGCGGGGTTGGGTATGGCGGGTCGTATTGTTGAGATGGACATTGCCGCTCTTGGCGCGAACTGCTTTGATCGACTTGGCAGGCCAGATGTATTGATCCACCTCGCTTGGGACGGTTTGCCAAATTACAAATCGCTGCATCACTTCGAAACCGAGCTGCCACGGCAATTTCGTTTTCTCAAGGCTATGGTCGAGGCGGGGTTGCCGTCATTATTGGTAACGGGCACTTGCTTCGAATACGGCATGCAGTCCGGCCCGCTGGTGGAAGAATTGGTGACGCTGCCCGGTAATCCTTATGGTTATGCCAAGGATGCTTTGCGGCGTCAATTGGAATTTTTAAAGTCTGTCAAACCATTTAACTTAACCTGGGCAAGGCTTTTCTATATGTATGGGGAGGGGCAGCCAAAGCATTCTCTCTATCCACAACTCAAGGACGCAGTATTGCGTGGGGAGAGAGTATTCAATATGTCAGGCGGCGAACAATTGCGTGACTACCTCCCTGTTGAAGATGTTGCCCGCCAGATTGCGCGTTTGGCGTTAGCGAAATGCAATGTCGGGCCAATCAATATTTGTTCGGGGAAGCCAGTCTCAGTGCGCAAACTGGTAGAGCAATGGCTGTTGGAAAATAACTGGGAAATGGAGCTCAATCTTGGCTATTATCCTTACCCCGACTACGAGCCCCTGGCCTTCTGGGGCGATCGGCATCGTTTGGATTCCATTCTGGAAGAGCAATGAAATATCGTGAGTTATTCAAGGTAGAGGAGCTGCCGGTTTTCCAGAACAAGATGTTTCCTGACCAGATGTCGGCACTGGTCTGCCCTAAAGGGGATATGACACTGGTTCAGGATCTGGATACAGGCTTGGTCTTCAATGCCTCATTTGATGCCGGCCTGCTCGAATACGATGCGGACTACCAAAATGAACAGGCCTGTTCAGAAGTCTTTCAGAAGCACCTGGAAGATGTGAAGGAGATTATCCGGCGGCATTTTTCCGGAAAATCCCTCATAGAGGTGGGTTGCGGCAAGGGCTATTTTCTTGAATATCTGCACCAGGCAGGTTATGAGATCACCGGGATTGACCCGGCCTACGAGGGCGAGAATCCAAAAGTAATTAAAGCGCGTTTTGAGGCAAGCCTAGGAATGTCCGCTGAAGGCATTGTTTTACGGCATGTCCTGGAGCATATTTCAAACCCGCTTGCTTTCCTTTTCGCGATTGCGCAGGCAAACGGGGGGAAGGGGCAAATCTATATCGAAGTGCCCTGCCTTGAGTGGATCTGCGAACACCGAGCATGGTTCGATATTTTTTATGAGCATGTAAATTATTTTCGCCTCGCAGACTTTCACCGTATGTTTGGTAAGGTTCACGAGGGCGGGCATGTTTTTGGTGGCCAATACCTGTATGTCGTCGCGGAATTGGCTACTTTGCAAAAGCCCATGTTCGACCCCCGTGATGTTTTTGCATTCCCAACTGACTTTTTGGCTGACATTGCGCACGTAGCCGCAATGGCCAAAGGAAAGCGAAATGCAATCTGGGGTGGCGCTTCCAAAGGCGTGATATTCGCACTATACATGCAGCGTGCCGGAGTAAATGTTGACCTGGTAATTGACATTAATCCGGCCAAACAAGCCAAATTCATGGCGGGCAGCGGGCTAAAAATATCCTCGCCAAAGGAGGGTTTGAAGGCATTGCAAGGAGGTGATAACGTCTTCGTAATGAACTCCAATTACCTCCAGGAAATTGTTGCACTAACAAACAACCAATTTAATTACATTCAGGTGGACCGCCATGAGCTTTGAAAAAGAAGTAAAAGAACGAGTTAATGCTATTGGGCAAAATGAAAAATTAAAATCCTGCGCCCATAATTTTCTGGAGGCATCGCTACAGCCACAATATTCGTACAATTTCTCCTGGTTGGGCAGGCCGATTATTCAATATCCCCAAGACATGATTGCCATACAGGAAATCATCTGGGAAATAAAGCCCGATCTTATTATTGAGACCGGCATCGCGCACGGCGGCTCCCTGATCTTCTCTGCGGCAATGCTGGAACTGGTTGCCGCTTGTACAGGCAGCGAAGGAGAAGTGCTCGGTATCGACATTGATATACGCCCACATAACCGCAAGGCCATTGAAGAACACCCAATGTACAAGCGCATCAGTATGCTTGAGGGTTCGAGCATTGCCCAGGAGATTGTTGCCCAAGTCGTTGAAAAAGCAAAAGGCAAAAAACGCGTTCTTGTTTGTCTTGATTCCAATCATACCCATGACCATGTACTCGCAGAGTTGGAAGCTTATGCAGCGCTGACTACGGTTGGAAGTTATTGTGTGGTGTTTGACACGGTAGTGGAAGATATGCCGAAGGAGTTGGCCGGGAATCGTCCGTGGGGGCCGGGGAATAATCCTAAAACTGCGGTGTTCGAATATTTGAAAACACACCCGGAATTTGAAATTGACCGGGATATTCAGAACAAGATTTTGATTACGGTTGCGCCAGATGGCTATTTGAAGCGGGTTCGCTAAGCCCATTTGTCGGGTGCAACCTCAACCTGAATGTCGCTGAAGAAAAACGTCCTCGCCAATTACCTCGGTCAGGGGTGGTCAGCCCTGATGGGCCTCGCCTTTGTGCCTCTGTATATTAAATATCTTGGTATGGAGGCATATGGGCTGATAGGTGTGTTTGCCATCTTGCAGGCATGGCTATCCTTGCTGGATATGGGCATGACTCCTACCCTGAGCAGGGAAATGGCGCGTTATACGGCTGGTGCTCATACCGCCCAATCTATACGCGATCTATTGCGCAGCTTGGAAGTAATTTGCCTTGCAATAGCAATGTTAATCGTGATAGTGGTTTGGCTCTCTGCTACTTGGTTTTCGGTCAATTGGCTACAGGCGGAAAAACTGCCCGTTGAAGAGGTTGCCCAAGCGATCGCAATTATTGGCTTTGTCGTTGCATTACGCTTTGTGGAAAGCCTCTACCGTGGGGCGATTTTAGGCTTGCAAAAGCAGGTGTGGCTAAGTGCAGTTGGTTCGGGGCTAGCTACATTGCGTGGGGGTGGTGCGGTTTGCGTACTGGTGTGGGTGAAGCCAAGTATTGAAGCGTTCTTTATTTGGCAGGGCCTGGTGTCAGTGATAACTATTTTGGCTTTTGTTTTTGCTGTGTATCGTTATTTGCCGCCCTCAGTTCAGGCGGCGAAATTCTCATGGCTTCAATTGAAAAACATTTGGCGATTCGCAGGTGGAATGATGGCAACCACCCTGCTGGTATTGCTGTTGATGCAGGTAGATAAAATCATTCTTTCTCGTATGTTGAGCCTGGAAATGTTCGGCTATTACACCTTGGCTGGAACCGCTGCAGCAGTGCTCTCCCTGCTAACTATACCAATTACTCAAGCCTATTATCCCCGCTTTACCGAATTGGTGGCTAAAGGAGACACTGGGGGACTGATCAAAATTTACCACCAAAGCGCACAGCTTATTAGTGTACTCATCGTACCTGCTGCGCTCATTTTGGTGTTCTTTGGCGAAAAAATTCTGTTGCTGTGGACAGGTAATGCAGTCTTGGCAGATAAAACTGCCCCATTACTTGTTTTATTGGCATTGGGAATGATGCTCAATAGCCTGATGGGCATCCCTTACATGCTCACCCTTGCTTATGGTTGGCCGGGGTTTGCTGTGCGCCAGAATTTTGTTGCAGTCATCATATTGATACCTGCCATTCTTTGGGCAACCCCACGCTATGGAGCAATTGGGGCGGCTTGGATATGGGTGATACTTAATGCCGGCTATGTGTTGATAGCTGCACATTATTTATATCGGCGGCTATTAAAATCAGAGAAATGGCATTGGTATCTATATGATGTTGTTTACCCTACATTGGGTGCATTGATTATGGCAATCATTTTTTGGTTGATTTGGCCTCATTCCATGTCGGAATTGACAGAGTGGATTTGGCTTTTAGTGGTTGGATGTGCAATGGTTTTTTCCGCCAGTTTTTCTGCACCCATATTGCGCAACCGACTTCTTAAAAGGCTTGGTTAAGTGAATCAAGTAGAACCATTGGTAAGCGTCTGTATCCCGACTTACAATCGTGCAAAAAAGCTTGAGCGCGCAGTTCAGTCGTTAGTGAAAAGCGGCTATAAGAACCTGGAGATAATAATTTCAGACAATGCCTCGTCCGATGAAACACAGCGTGTTTGCAGTGCTTTGCGTGCATCCGACAGTCGAGTGAAGTACTTCCGGCATGCCGAAAATCAGGGGCCGACCGAGAACTTTAAATTCGCTAAAAATCAGGCTACCGGGAAATATTTTTTGTGGCATGGCGACGACGATTATCTCGATCCTGATTACATTAGAACATGTGTTGATGAGCTGGAACGAGATCCATCGCTGGTACTCGTGTCAGGCCTTGCTGCTTATCACGGTGGTGACAATGCGCTCACCCACTATGGCAACGTGATCCAATCTGATTCGGATTTACCGTTGATGCGAGTACTAAAATATCTCTGGCTCGTAGGCGATAATTCCATATTCTGTGGCGCTTATCGTGTCGATCGAGTTAGGGACTGCAGGATGCCGAATTGTCTGGCAGGGGACTGGGTATGGATGGCTAGTGTTCTTCTCAGAGGAAAAGCCAAGATTGTTCCTGCTGTTCATGTCCATAGAGATTTCGAGGATAGTACGTCGTCTTCTATTGCACGCATCGTTTCTGTCATTGGAGCGCCGCGTTGGCATGCCAGATTTCCCTGGATTGCCCAGAGCCTGAATGTTGCCAATCAACTGATTTTTCAGTCGAACGAATATAAAGTGGCATCATTGACTAGAAAAATAAGTAATTATATGTTGATTTATGGTGTTCTCGTTGTAAAGGGTTTAATAATGAATTTGCGCATACTTGGAGCGAAGATACCCTTTGTTAGAAAGATATATAGGGAATATTTCAAGAAACCCTTGGTCGGATAGGGTTTGTTTGCTCTTTTGAAATGGTGAATTAAAATTATAATTTTATTTGGGGCATTATTTTTTCTGGCCACGCTGGCTGGGATTCTCTTAGGCAGGCGTAACGCTGGGGTACTATCGTGGGGTTGTTTAGTCCCTGCCTACTTCTTGTTCATGTTGCTTATTTTTCCTTTGATCAATTATGTCAGCGGCAGCTATGAATATTATATTGTCGTGCCGACGGAAGAAGATATCGAACGACTCTACATATTGTGTACTCTTGGGATCGTGACTTTTGTCGTAACTTATGTTTTGACAAGTCTAAATAGGACTTTCGTTATCATGCGAAACGTATCGGAGAGGTATTCTCGCTTTGTGGCATTGGTTTTTTCCCATAAGCCAAGTGTTTTGTTTTTTATATTTTTGGCTTCAGTAGCCACGCTGTGGTCGATGGCTTACGGCTACTTTGGCCTAACCAATCGAGATTCCGCTGAAGTAGGTTCTGCTGGAGGTGTAATTAGTATAATTTCTTCCCTGCTTGCCTATGTGAATATCATTCTATGGTCGATTTTTTTTCAAAGTGGCAGAAAGGAAAGATCCCTGGCTTTGCCCGGGTTATCGTTATTCCTGTTATTGTTATTTGCCCTCTTTGCGAACTCTAAAGGGGCACTTCTTTTTCCATTTATTCAAGTTGTTCTTGCATATTATTTTGTTCGAAACAGAGTGCCTGTCGTAGCTATTTTCGTTCTAGCTGTTTTTTTCTTCGGTTTCGCATACCCGGTTGTTCAAGGGTTTAGATATGCGGTCTATTTTGATCTTTCGGACAAAACCCCGTTTTCTTTTCTTCCAGCCTTGTCCGACTATTTCCTTGGTTTTGCTTGGCTCGATCCGGCCGCTACTCCAGACGGAGAGCGGTCGCTTAGTATCGGTCGCGGGCTGTTTTCCTATCTTGCCTATATATTTAAGCAAGCCGGTGACGCCGTACCGTATCTCAACGGCAGCACCTATTACGAGGGTATAGAAACGTTTGTCCCAAGGCTCTTTTGGCCGGATAAAGTGGACATGAGCACTGGACATTGGACCGGCCAGCTGTTTGATCATGTTGCGCTTGACGATCCGATCACTAATGTCTCCCCTACCTATATGGGTGAGTTTTATATGAATAACGGGATTTTTGGACTAGTGATGGGAATGGCATTGCTTGGAGCGTTTGCCAGGCTGATTGATGAGTGGGTCTTCAAGGCATCCGGAAACTGGCTGAAGGTCGTATTTGTTTTGAACATACTTTGGCTCGAGGCGTTTGTTGGAACGACGTTGCTGGTGTTTATAAAGGTGTTTTTAACATTTGTTTTGTGTGTCTATATGCTGTCGATTTTTGCGAAGCGGACAAGCGCGGCATGAAAAGGGTGGCTTTGGTTACTCAAAATTTGTCCTTTGATGGCGGCGTCAAAACAGTTGTGGCGTTTCTACGCGATGTCATTAGATCTTCTGACAGATACGATGCGAAGATTATTTCGTTAGCGTCGAGTTCTTCCGACTCAAATAGTTGCCGCTTGTTCTCTCCTGGGACGTGGTTTAGTGGGGCCTCTGTTACTGAGCATGATTGGCCGCCAGACGAGTACTTTCATGTCGGAGCAAATTTCAGCGAGTTCGAATTCCAACGGTACAAACCCAGGAGGATTCTGTCAGCACTCCTTGCGGATTGCGATGTGATTCAAGTGGTAAGCGGCAGTCCTGCTCTAGGTCTTGCGGTTTCTGGATTAGGTAAGCCCGTGGTTCTACAAGTAGCAACCCGGGCTACCGTCGAACGGCGAATGCAGGAGATTCAAGGGCGTGGATTTGCTGCCGCTTGGCGCCGTCGCATGACGAAGATAACTGACAAACTTGATGACTGCGCGATCCGTCAGGCAGATGCAGTGATGGTGGAAAATCCATGGATGATGGAATATTGCCAAGGTGTGGCGAACGGGTATGGCACCCAGATAAAGTATGCGCCCCCAGGTATCGACACGGGAGTTTTCAGCCCTTCGCCTTCAGGCCGTGTGCTATCGGAAAACTCGCCCTATATCCTATCTGTCGGAAGGATGCAGGATCCGAGAAAGAATATTGGTCTATTACTTGATGCATACCGCCTGCTAACGTACCGCATGCAGGACGCACCACGCCTTGTACTCGCCGGGGCGACCCCGCCCCCGGACAAATTTTGGAAATGCGCCAAGGATTATGGCTTAAATTCAAAAATAGATTTCGTCCATGGGCCCACTTTTCCTGAATTAATCCGACTTTACCAAGAAGCTACTTGCTTCGCACTTCCATCTGACGAAGAGGGATTTGGCATGGTCGTGATCGAATCAATGGGCTGCGCGGTGCCTGTTGTCTCTACACGAAGTGGCGGCCCGGATGGGATTATCGATGATGGCGTAGATGGCTATCTCGTGCCTTTGGGGGACGCGCAAATTTTGGCTGATCGTCTTCAAAGACTGTGTTCTGAACCTGATCTAAATGTTCGCATGGGGAATTTGGCTCGGAAAAAGGTGGAGAATGAATATGACATTAGCGTGGCTGGTGCAAGATTTCTGGAGACTTATGATGAACTGGTGTTTAAGTACTAAGATACCGTGATGATGCAAAATAATATGAAGCAAGCGCATGTTTGTGTGGATTCTTTCGGCGCCATCGCCACTGTGAGTGGCTGATACTCAGCCCCTAATAGTTCCCGATATCACCGCTTACCCTAGAGCTTGGCTTAAGGCTAGACAGAAATTTCAGTAATTATGACCCAAGGAAAAAATTGCAAAACCAACTCCATATAGTTGCAAATACCGCTGTGACCTCCGGCGGTGAGGGGTTGGCGGCACTGCGCTATGCCGAATCCATCGCGCGGGCTGGGTGTGTGGTTACGCTGCTATCGAAAGATATTTCGGATCAGCAAAATTGTGAATCTCAAGGGATGGGAGTGTTGAAGCTACAGGTTGCGCCGACTCGGCATAATTTACTGTTTGAATTGCCTGCTCAATATGGTTTTATTCGGAGATTTTGTGAGCAAAATAAAATTGATCTGATCCATATTCATGGAATGTGGTCTCCATTCTTGGCTGTTGCTGCGCTGGTTGCGCGCAGGATGAGCATCCCCCTTGTTATCTCGCCGCATGGTTGTCTAGAGCCCTGGGCGCTTGGATATAAGATCCGAAAGAAGTGGCTCGCCTTGAAGACCTATCAAGGCGCGGCTCTGCGTTCGGCATCCTTGTTTGTTGCAACAGCGGATCAAGAGGTAAATAGCATTCGACGGTTAGATTTGAGCCAACCTGTTGCGGTAATTCCGAATGGTGTTGATATTGGACTGCCCCCCCGACGTGTTGCGCATGAGGCGGTCAAGACGATTCTCTTTCTCTCCCGCGTTCATCCCAAAAAAGGATTGCTTGATTTGGTTGAGGCTTGGGCGAGAGTGCGCCAATCGGGGTGGCGGATTACTATTGCGGGGGGCGACGAGGAAGGTTATCGCGCCAAGGTAGAGGCTCTGATCCGGGCTAAGGGGCTTCAGTCTGATTTTGAATTTGTCGGCTTTGTTGACGGTGCTCGTAAGCAGGCTTGCTTCGACGCAGCCGACATTTTTGTTTTGCCAACCTATTCCGAGAACTTCGGTATCGCCGTCGCCGAGGCGTTGGCCAACGAATTACCCGTAATCACCACCACTGGTGCACCATGGCGGGATTTGGTGGAACATCGTTGCGGTTGGTGGGTGGAGCCGGGCGTACAGGGAGTGTCTGCCGCGTTGATTGAAGCGCTGGAGAGTGATCCGGAAGAGTTGAGGAGGATGGGGCAGCGTGGGCGCCAGCTCGTAATTGATAAGTACTCTTGGAATAAGATTGGATCCACTGCATTGGAGGTGAGCGAGTGGCTGTTGGATGCATCGCGATCAAAACCTGAAGCCGTCCAAGAATATGGGCAGTGATGACAGGCAAATGAAAATTTTGATTGTCAGTCAGTATTTCTGGCCGGAATGTTTCCGCATCAACGAGGTTGCCAAATCCTTGCTGGGAAAGGGCGTCGTGGTTGAGGTGCTGACGGGTCAGCCGAACTATCCTCGCGGGAAGATATTTTCTGGGTACCGTGCATGGGGATGTCAGCGAGAAACCTATCAAGGCATTAAAATCAATCGCATTCCACTACTGCCAAGGGGGAGGGGTGGATGGCGTTTGGCGTTGAACTACATGTCCTTTGTGGTTTCGGGGTTAGTATTTGCGCCCTGGATGTTGCGTAAAAAGAAATTTGATGTGATCTTCGTCTACGCGCTATCGCCAATACTTCAAGCTATTCCCGCGCTTTTCCTTGGAAGGATAAAGGGATGCCCAGTGGTATTGTGGGTGCAGGATCTATGGCCGGAGAGTTTGTCGGCAACTGGTTATATCCGTAACAAGACTGTGCTCAAACTGGTCGAGCGGGTAGTATGCTTCATCTACCGGCATACCGATCTGCTCTTGGTGCAGTCGAAGGCTTTCGAAGATCCAGTTCGTGTTTTGGCGTCGGGCACTCCTATCGCGTATTACCCGAATTCTGTGGATGACACATTCGCCGTTCCGGCCAAGGGTGAGCTCCCCATGGTTGATGGGCTGGATGAAGGGTTCTCGGTCATGTTCGCCGGCAACATCGGTAGCGCGCAGGCGGTCGAGGTGATTGTGGAGGCGGCCTCGTTACTGGAAGAATATGCGGATATCCATTTTGTCGTACTGGGGGAGGGGAGTCGCTGGGAGTGGATGCGAGAGGAGGTTCGGAATCGTGAACTTAACAACTTGCATCTGCCCGGCAGGTTTCCGGTCGAGACCATGCCCGGTTTCATGCAGAAGGCATCCGCGCTACTGGTGACACTGGCGGATCAGGAGATATTCAAGGCCACTATTCCCAGTAAAGTGCAGGCATACCTGGCTGCGGGACGACCAATCTTGGCATGTCTCAATGGAGAAGGGGCTAACCTGATCACGGAGGCCGGTGCAGGGCTAGCGGTGCCAGCCGAAAACGCGCGAGCCTTGGCGGATGCCATTCTGCAAATGTACCGTATGCCGCCAGAAGAACGGGAGGCGATGGGTACGCGAGGTCGGTTATACTATGCAGAGCATTTTTCGCATGATAGGTTGATCGATCAATTGATCACGCATTTGTGGTCTGAGTGTGGCCATCAAGAGAGAGCCAAATGAGGATATTAGTATTGGGTGCCAGCGGCATGCTCGGAAATGCGATGATCCGGGTGTTGAGTGAGGCGGCCGATTGGCAGGTTCATGGGACGGTTCGTTCGGAGAGTTCGAAGCGGTTCTTTCGTGCCGATATCGCCGAACGATTGCTGTCAGGCATAGATGTCGAACAGTACGACTCGCTGATTCAAGCTATCATTCGAGTTCGTCCGGATGTGGTGATCAATTGTGTAGGCTTGATCAAACAACTGGCTGAAGCGGAAGACCCGCTACAGGTGATACCGATCAATGCGTTGTTGCCACATAGATTGGCCAGATTGTGTGAATTATCAGGCGCGCGGTTGGTGCATATGAGCACGGATTGTGTCTTCGCCGGAGACAAGGGTGGTTATCACGAATCCGACCCATCGGATGCCAAGGACCTTTATGGCAGATCGAAATTCCTCGGAGAAGTGGCTTATCCGCATACCGTTACGCTGCGCACTTCTATCATAGGACATGAGTTGCAAAGTACGCATGGCCTGGTTGGCTGGTTCCTGTCTCAGCAAGGCCGCTGTAAGGGATTTACACGAGCGATATTCTCCGGATTGCCCACCGTTGTTCTGGCGCAGATCGTCCGTGATGTGGTGATTCCGCGCACCAATTTGTCCGGCGTATATCATGTCGCCTCACAGCCCATTTCCAAGTACGATTTGCTAAAGCTCATCACCGATGTGTACGGCAAAATGATTGAAATTACCCCCAGCGATCAGTTGGTAATCGACCGTTCGCTCAATTCGGACCGTTTCCGTGATGCCACGGGTTATGTGGCGCCGAATTGGCAAGAATTGATCGAGTTGATGCACGCATATAAATAGATCTGGATTGAATAATGTTCAAAGACAAAGTATTGATGATCACAGGCGGGACGGGCTCTTTCGGGAACACCGTGCTCAAGCGCTTTCTTTCGACGGAAGTGCGGGAGATTCGCATTTTCAGTCGGGACGAAAAAAAGCAGGAAGAGATGCGCATTGCGCTGAACAACAGCAAGCTGAAGTTTTATATCGGCGACGTCCGTGACTACGATAGCACCTATCAGGCGATGAAAGGCGTGGACTATGTGTTCCACGCGGCGGCGTTGAAACAGGTTCCCTCTTGCGAGTTCTATCCGATGGAGGCGGTACGAACCAATATCATGGGTACAGAAAATGTGATGAACGCGGCGACCGCAAATGGCGTCAAGCGCTTGGTGGTGCTCAGTACGGACAAAGCGGTATATCCCATCAATGCGATGGGCATCTCCAAAGCGATGACGGAGAAACTGATGGTTGCCAAGTCACGCATGCAGATCGAAGGTGAGACGGTATTCTGCGCGACGCGCTACGGAAATGTCATGGCCTCGCGCGGTTCGGTCATTCCCTTGTTCGTGTCACAGCTCAAAGAGGGCAAGCCGTTGACAGTGACCGACCCGAACATGACGCGCTTCTTGATGTCGTTGGAAGATTCCGTGGATCTGGTGCTCTATGCCTACGAGCATGGTCAGCAAGGTGACATTTTCGTGCAGAAGGCGCCAGCCTCGACCGTTGCGGACCTTGCGCAAGCGCTCAAGGAAGTTTTTGAGAAAGACAATGAGGTCCGGATCATTGGTACTCGCCATGGCGAGAAGCTGTATGAATCGCTCATCTCGCGTGAAGAGATGGCGCACGCCAAGGATATGGGCGACTATTACCGCATCCCGGCGGACAACCGCGACCTCAATTACGCAAAGTTCTTCAGCGAGGGTGAGGAAGCGGTCTCACATCAGGATGACTATACCTCGCACAATACCGAGCGCTTGAACGTCGAACAAGTCAAAGCGCTGCTGCTGAAGCTGGATTTCATTCAGGATGAACTTAATGCTTAAAGTCATGACCATCGTCGGGACCCGCCCCGAGCTGATCAAAATGTCGAGGGTGATCGCAGAGTTCGACCTGCACACTAAACACGTTCTGGTGCATACCGGACAAAACTATAATTACGAACTGAACCAGCTGTTCTTCGAAGATCTGGGTATCCGCAAGCCGGATCATTTTCTCGAGGCCGTGGGCGAGAACGCGGCACAGACTATCGCGCGTGTGATCGAAAAATCCGACGGGGTCATGGAAAAAGAGCAACCCGATGCTGTCATGCTGTACGGCGATACCAACTCCTGTCTTGCCGTCATCGCGGCGAAGCGACGCAAGATACCGGTGTTCCATATGGAGGCAGGCAATCGTTGCTTCGATCAACGCGTACCAGAAGAACTGAATCGCAAGGTGCTGGATCATCTGAGCGACATCAATCTAGTGCTGACCGAACACGCGCGCCGTTACCTGATCGCAGAGGGCATTCGTCCCGAGACCATCATCAAGACCGGCTCGCATATGCGCGAGGTGCTGGACTATTACATGCCGAAGATACAGAAGTCGGATGTGTTGGCGCGAATGGGGCTGGAGGCGGACAAATTCTTCCTTGTCAGCGCGCACCGCGAAGAGAATGTGGATACGCCGCAGAACTTGCTGGATATGCTCGAGACGTTGAACGCACTGGCCGAGCAATATGATATTCCTGTGATCGTTTCTACCCACCCTCGTACCAAAAAGCGCTTGGACGCTTTGGAATTGGGAAAGCTCAACCCGCATATCCAGTTCCTCAAGCCTTTCGGATTCTGCGATTACATCAAATTGCAAATGGAGGCACTCTGCGTTGTGTCCGACAGCGGCACCATCACCGAAGAAGGCTCGTTGCTTAACCTGCCAGCGATCACCATTCGTAACGCACATGAGCGCCCCGAGGGCATGGATGTCGGTACTCTCATCATGAGTGGGTTGAAAAAAGAGCGCGTGCTGGATGCGGTAAGGGTGATTATTGCGCAGCACGACAAGCATAAGCGTGTGATGAGGCCAGTGGAAGATTATGAGGCAGGTGCTGTATCCAAGCAGTTGCTGCGCGTCGTGTTGAGCTATACCGATTATGTGAATCGCACGGTGTGGTCAAAATTAACATAACCTCCAATA
Source organism: Sulfuricella sp. T08 (assembly GCF_000971475.1). Taxonomy (GTDB): domain Bacteria; phylum Pseudomonadota; class Gammaproteobacteria; order Burkholderiales; family Sulfuricellaceae; genus Sulfuricella. The sequence continues at coordinate 87,756 of NZ_DF967522.1, read as the reverse complement.
AGCTTCTCGTAACCGGTGCTTTATGCTGAGCTGGTTGCATAAAGGGTGCCGTTGCCATTCGGCGCAATCCATAACCATCGCAGCCTGGTTGCACTTCGATAATCTGATTGATTTGATTGTTATTTGCCTGGAGCACCCCGCAGCAGCCAATCAGACATTTCTGGTCTCGGATAGGGAAGACCTTTCCACTACTGAGTTGTTACGCCGGATGGTGGCGGCACTCAATGTGCAGGCGCGTTTGATACCAGTGCCCCAGAAATTGCTTGAGATGGGTTTTAAGGCTGTCGGAAAAAGCGATTTGGCCCAACGGCTGTGTGGCTCTTTGCGAGTGGATAATACGAAGGCATGTACAATGCTGGATTGGAAGTCATTGATTTCGGTTGATGAAGGGCTGAGACGGACAGCACAGGGGTTTCGCGCCCTCCTTCGGGCGAGCAATGACGTGGTTGTTTGGTGAACTTCTAGGTTTGCATGAAAAGACTGTTTGATTTGATCGTGGGTACTTGCGCTGCGCTTGTTTTGTTGTTGCCGATTGTGCTGGTGGCGTTGCTGGTCAAGTTGACTTCCAAGGGGCCGGCTCTTTACTGGTCTGACAGGGTGGGGCGTCATAACAAGATTTTTCGTATGCCCAAGTTCCGCACCATGCGGGTGGGTACGCCAGCGGTGGCAACCCATTTGCTTGCAGACCCGGCGGCACACCTTACCCCGATTGGCGGCTTTCTGCGCAAGTCCAGTCTGGATGAATTGCCACAGCTGTGGAGTATTCTCAAAGGCGACATGAGCTTTGTCGGCCCTCGCCCGGCGCTTTTTAATCAGGAAGATCTGATTGCGCTACGCACGCACTACGGCGTGGATGAATTGGTGCCGGGCCTGACTGGCTGGGCGCAGATAAACGGGCGGGATGAGCTGCCGATTACCGAGAAGGTTAAGCTGGATGTGGCGTACTTGCAAAGGCGCTCGCTGGGGTTTGATGGGCTGATTTTGTGGCGGACGTTGATTAAAGTGCTTGCGAGGGATGGGGTGTCGCATTGAACTTCCTGCTGTCCCTTACAGGCTCGGTGGTTTAGTGCGCAGCTTGCTGGCGAATGGGAATGGCCCTTTGACAGTTGGAGTCCGGGTCAAGCCTAGAATGACGGTTTTCAATACAATATTGCTGTCTTATTTACATGAAAGGCAGGCTAGATTCTGAAAATAAAAAATATGAAGCTGTGGTTGGTGGTCGGCCACGATGTGGCGGCAACTTTGCTGGCGTGGGGTCTGGCTTATTGGCTGCGTTTCAACTTCGCTGTTCCCGAGCCCCACATGCAAACAATGTGGAATACGCTTGCTTGGGTCGTTCCTCTGCAGACATTTATTTTCTGGCGCTTTGGGCTTTATCGCGGGGTGTGGCGTTTTGCCAGCTTGCCGGATTTGAAGCGGATTATAGTTGCGGTAGGCGTGGCTGCATTGAGTGCACCGGTGGTGCTGTATATGGTGCATCTTCCGGTTCCAGTGCCGCGCTCGGTGCTGGTGTTGGATCCACTGCTGCTGGTGATGATCGTGGGGGGGAGCCGCTTTGTCTACCGATCATGGAAGGAGCACCACTTGTACCGGTTTGCCGATGTCGAGCGGAATCCGGTTATTGTACTGGGGGCGGGTGATGTGGCCGCGGGACTGGTCAAGGAATTGGCCCGCAGCAAGGAATGGCGGGTGGAGGGGTTGCTGGATGATGATCCCGCGATGGTTGGCCGATTGATCCAGGGGTTGAAGGTGCTGGGGCGGGTAGAAGAGTTGCCGAAGTGGGCGGAGCGGTACGATGTACAAGTTGCGATCATTGCCATGCCTGCGGCTTCGCACCAGGCGCGGCGTCGAGCCGTCGAGTTGTGCGGCTTGGCAGGAGTGAAGCCGATGACGGTGCCGGCGTTCGACGATCTTGCCAGCGGCAGGGTGACGTTGTCTCAGATCCGGCAGGTCGAACTTGACGACTTGTTGGGCCGGGATCCGGTGATGCTGGACGATAAGGGGCTGCATGGGTTACTGGAAGGCCGAACGGTGATGGTAACCGGCGCGGGCGGTTCGATTGGCTCGGAATTGTGTCGTCAGATCGCGCGTTTTGATCCGGCGACGCTGGTGCTGTTCGAGTTGAACGAATTTGTTTTGTATCGCATGGAACAGGAATTTGGGGAGCAATTCCCCAATTTGTGTTTGGTATGCGCCATTGGCGACGTGAAGGACGAGGCACGACTGAATCAAGTCATGAGCCAATACGCCCCCTCCGCTATTTTCCATGCCGCCGCTTACAAGCATGTGCCGCTGATGGAGCAGGAAAATGCCTGGCAGGCGGTGCGCAATAATGTACTTGGTACATACACCGT
>NZ_DF967522.1:0-85256 GCF_000971475.1 Sulfuricella sp. T08 | reverse complement strand
AAGCGCTTGGCCGAGATGGTTTGCCAGGGGTTGCAGGGTTCCCTCTCCCCCAGTGCCTCAGCGTCAACCGGTAATTCTACCCTCTCCCCAACCCTCCCCCTGCAAGAGGGAGGGGGTGCTGGTTTGCAGGGAGAAAAGAGTGCTTCGGGGACTCGCTTTGTCATGGTGCGGTTTGGCAACGTGCTGGGCAGTACGGGTAGCGTGATTCCCAAATTCCAGGAGCAGATCGCGCGCGGTGGGCCCATTACCGTTACCCATCCGGAAATCACGCGCTATTTCATGTCTATTCCCGAGGCTGCTCAGCTGGTGCTTCAGGCTGGATTGATGGGGGAGGGTGGCGAGATTTTTGTGCTGGATATGGGGGAGCCGGTCAGGATTGTGGAATTGGCTAAGGATATGATCCGGCTTTCCGGTTTTTCAGAGGGTGATATTCCCATTGTATTCACCGGCCTGCGCCCAGGGGAAAAGCTGTACGAAGAATTACTGGCTGATGATGAGCATACGTTGCCGACACCTCACCCCAAGCTGCGTATCGCCCAAGCGCGCACGGCAGACGATGTCTGGCTCGATGCGCTGTTGCAGTGGACGGGAAGCGGGGAAATGCTATCGGAACAGGAGGTTAAACAGGGATTGAAGAAGTGGGTTCCGGAGTACTGTAGTAGCAAAAATTCATGAGTTTCTTTCCGCGCTGTTAACCTTAAAGCCAGCCTGCAGTTTTTCAAAACCGTCCAGTGCGTCGCTCACGTCTTCATCTTCTAACCCAAAGTCTTCGGCGATGCCCTCAGCGAATAAATATTGCATTTAGAAAGATAGCCTTTTAATATGCAGTAATGATAATCCGCAGAATTCTTCCGAATATTGAAAAAGCGTTGGTTCAATTCCCTGCCGTCGCTCTTTTGGGGCCTCGACAGGCAGGTAAAACCACGCTGGCGCGTTCTGTCGGGTCAAGCCATGTAAATAGCCTGTATCTGGATCTCGAGAGGCCTTCTGATCTGGCCAAGTTGGCTGATCCGGAGTTATTTTTGTCTCGCCACGTGGATCAACTTGTTGTGCTTGATGAGATTCAACGGCAGCCTGACTTGTTCCCCGTTTTGCGCGCGTTGATCGATGAAAACCGTCGCCCTGGACGATTTCTGTTGTTGGGTTCGGCTTCGCCGCAGTTGTTAAGGCAGACTTCAGAATCCTTGGCAGGTCGAATTTCTTTTCATGAGTTGGCGCCTTTCGATGTCAGCGAAATTAAGCCAAAAAAAGCTGACATTGGCGTGTTTTGGCTGCGTGGCGGGTATCCGTTAAGTTGGTTGGCCGAATCGGAAGAGGCTTCTCTCGCGTGGCGCGAGTCTTTCATCATCACGCATTTGGAACGTGATATCCCCGCTTTCGGCATTCGGATTCCCGGTCCGACGTTGCATCGCTTCTGGCGGATGCTTGCTCATCTGCATGGGCAGATGTGGAATGCATCGCGACTGGCTTCTGGTTTCGGGGTTTCAGCACCTACCGTGCAGCATTATCTGGAAATTCTTGAGGCGACCTATATGGTCAGGCGGCTGCCCCCATTACATGTCAATTTAGGCAAGCGTTTGGTGAAATCTCCGAAAATCTATTTGCGCGACAGTGGGTTGTTGCACGCGCTACTCGGAATTCGCAGCCTGGATGAACTTGCCGGACATCCCGTCGTTGGGCCATCGTGGGAAGGATGGGTGTTGGAGCAGATTGCGCAATTATTGTCACCGCAGTGGCAGTTATCTTTTTACCGTACGGCGACAGGTGCGGAAATGGATGTTGTGGCGGAACGTGGTGAGAGAAGAATAGGATTTGAGATCAAACTTTCCAGCGCGCCCTCTTTGTCAAAAGGTTTCTGGTCCGCGATGAAGGATTTGCAGCTCGAACAAGCGTATATTGTTGCCCCTGTTGAAACAGGTTATCCGATTGCTGAAAAAGTAGAGGTTTTGCCGGCGAAAGATGTGGCGCAATTGTGCGCATCATTGGATGGGTAGACTGTGACTGCGATAATTTCGGCAATTACAGTGCGGGCGATCGGGTGTAATTAAAACTGGTAGTTGGCACAAGCGGTGTCGTCTGGATGAAGGCCAAAGGCCGTAATCCGGGGCGCCCGCCGGGTGGTGGGTTGGGTTGGTGGAGGGACTATTGCGCCCTGCCGGGCACTCCCGGATTACGCTAGGCTTCATCCAGGCTACTACGCACTATCAGCATCCATCCAGCAAGCTCTTCGTGCCATTATAGGCATCTTCTACGCTCACATCTTTAACATCGAGGCTTTGCGGTTGTAGCAGCACATAGGGAACACCCCAAGGGTGCCACCGAGTGCTTTCCGATTTGCCAAAAAAGCACAGTATTGGTTTGCCAAGACCGGCAGCAAGATGCATGGCCCCGCCATCGCTGCAAACAACCATGCGGCACAATGACAACCCGGCGATCAATTGCCCAAGTTTATGGGTCGGATAGGCAAGAATGGGAACATCGGGTAATGCGTCCATGATTTCTTTGGCTTTGGCGTCATCCCCGGGGTGCAGTGGGTTGGTGTCGTCGCCAGGGGACCAGAACAACAGAAAATTGGCTTGGTACTCTGCGTACAGCTTACGAATTAGCGCCGCAAAACGATCCGCAGGCCAGCGTTGGCTGGGCTTCCGGGCGCTGATATGGATGCCAATTGTGGATTTTGATTCCCATGCCTGGATTTTTATTGTATCTCTTGCGCGGCAAACCTCGGTCTCGTCAGGAAAAACAAGGGCTGCCGGCGGTTCGCCTGTAATCCCGAGGGGTGCAAGCAGCCGAAAAACGTCCTCGGCCTCGTGCATCGGATGATGAACGGTGCGGGGAATGGCAATGTCGATAGAGGAGCCTTGCGTGTTTCCATTTTCGGTATAACCGATGATGTGCTTGGGCCTAATCCATCTGGCTAGCTGGAGAGAGCGGGGTTGGAATCCTGGGCTGGCCAGAATGGCATAATCAAACTTCATTCGCCTCAACTGGATAATTAAGCAGAGTCGATGCCAATAGGCCGATAGCTTACCTTTCCAACCAGCCTGGTGCTTTGCCTTGGCATACCAAAAAACCTGATTAATTTCCGGGTTGTTCTCCAATACTGCTTTATTGTAGCTATTTACTAAAGCGTAAATGCGCGCATCAGGGAAGTGTTTCCTTAGGGCTGTAAATAAGGGGGTTGTGCAAACCAGATCGCCAATATTATCGCGGCGAATTACCAGAAATATGGGTGTGGAAAGTGTTGGGATTACATTCACGGCGTGCATTGGGCGGACGGGTGAGCCTCTAGTTTAAGATAGGCTAGCCACATGCCCAGCAACATGACGCTCAGGATCGCATGTTCGTGATGGAGGGTGGTGTTGGCAAGGCCAACGCCTATAGTAATAAACCATGCGCTAAAACTGCCACCCCACAGTCCCCATGCCAAATCTTCGTCGTCGCCTTTCGGGGCGAACCGGATAAGCCAATAAAGCCAGGATATAAGCACGCTCAGCAGTGTCGCAGTGCCTAACAATCCCCGTTCTGCAAGGGAATTAATATAAAGGTTGTGGGCGTGCGGCGCGAATAAATATTGAGATTCCACATAAGGTTTGCCAGACTCCTCCAGCCAGGCTTTAATTTTCCCCATACGGATTTGGTTGTAGTTATTCATGCCGACACCAAATGCCGGATATTTGTGCCAGGCAACAAGCGCTGTGTTCCAGATGACATCCCGGTATGACAGAATAATGCCGGCTTTCGTATTGCTTTCCTGTTTCTGTATGACTTCAGTGTGGGTAATGTATGCGCCACCTGCCAATAGTGTGGCTGCAATAAATAAGATCGCAAGCGGGTATTTTGAGCGTTTCAGCCAGACCAAGCCCAGAATCAATGTAAGTAGCAGCGCTACTCCCACGGCTGCCCGACTGGCTGAAATGAAAATAGACACTGCAAAAAGCGTGGTGAGCAGAGCGCTGAGAATTCGCAGGCCTGAATTGTTTTTTCTCCAGAACGCCAGGGTAAGGGAAAGGAGAGCGCCATAGCTGATTGCCAGATAAATTGCACTGTGGTTGACGTGCCCGACGGAGTTAAGCTCAAGGGCATGCTTGGTATGAGTGACAAACAGGCTCCACAAAGCATGACTTAGTGCGATGAACGTGGAGCATATGATAACGATTGTTAGCCAGCGGAGTTCCGTCCGGCTGTAGCCACTACGTTTGATTACCCACAGTATCGAGCCATATCGCAGAATGTCGTTTGCGCCCCCCCATTCGCCGCCATGTAATCCGGAAAAGGCAGAGATTAGATAGCCGGATAATATCCAGAAACCAATCAGGCTATCCCATATATCCCACGCGCCGCCAAAATCTTTTGCACGAATTCGGTTGGTAAACCAAATGCAGATAAAAGCGAGCCAGAAAATATTTTTCGGAGCTTCCAGTAATGGGATGAATAAAATTAATGCAGCAAGTGCAAAAAATTCAAACGGGTATTTAAAAGTGGATTTCATATCTAGTGTGTTACGTGACAGGTTTGCATATGGGTCGCCGGCGGTTCTACATTTTTGTGCGCATACAAAAATTATATATTTAAAGGGTCTTAGGAGGTTAAAACGGGTTGGGATTCCAGAAGACGCGCTGCAGCGGTCATTGCCCGTTTCACGCGTTGCGAGAATTGTGCTAGGGAAAAGCTTTCGAGGTGCGTCGTTGCCCGGCGTGGGTCGAGGAATTCTCCGTCCGCAGTACGGAGCTTGCCGAGCAGCCGCGCGAAATCGCGGCCGTCATCCTGACGCGGGTCGGTGAAGAAATAGCCGGTTTCTCCTTCGACCACGGTCTCGGTGAAAGGTGGGGCATTTACTGCCAGTACTGGCGTGCCACAAGCTTGAGCCTCGATTACGTTGAGTCCGAGCGCTTCCTTTTCCGGCAGCCCGGTGAGCAGAAAATCCAGGTGTGGATAAATCGCGCTCATGTTGTTCTGGTGCCCCCACCAGCGCACTTGGTCGGCAATAGGATTGAGGCTTCTACGCAAGTCACGCACCGACGCGTAGCCACCGCTGCCGAAGATTTCCAGATTGACGTCAGGGAACTGCCGAAGGATGGGGGCGAGGATGCCGAACATCAGTGGAAATTGCTTGATCGGCGTTAAGCGCGAGACAATACCCAGCGTCAGGCCTTTTCTTTTCTTGAAATACTCCTCGGGCTTGAGTGCGAACCAAGCGGGGTATAGATGGCTCAGGAGGCGGTCGCGCACCTTGCGGGTGTCCCAGTCGTAAACCGATGCGGCGCGGATCGTCGTTTCTTGTTCTTTAGCCGGGCGTGTCAGATCGGCCACGCCGTAGAGAGGCTCTTCATAATAATTGTCGATACCTGCCGCGCGCAGGCTGTCGATGACGTGGCCGGAAACGGCGAAAATAAGGTGGTAGGGCCTGAATGGCTCCGGATTCCGGTTGTACAGCGGCATGTGGGCGAAACCGGTGAGGATGTGCTTGCTGGCAAGCGTGTCGGCCAGTTTGCCGATTGTAGGGGAATGGGTGATGAACAAGGAGCGTTCAGCCGGCAAGTGGCCATGGATTTCTTCATAACTACCGACTGGAACAAGTGTGACGCCGGGCATGTCCAGTTTTCGCCAGAAACCTGCGTTCTTGTGGACGAAAAGCGTAACCTGCCAGCCAAGCTGCTGCAGTACGTTGCTGAAGAAACGGGTATAGGCCTCCCCTCCGCCGAAGCCTTGCTGCAGGTTGATTTGGTAGCAGACCTTGCTCATCTACTCGTGTATTCCCAGTTCTTCGATGGCCCGGCGTACATCAGCCACCTGAATGCCGTCCATGCACGCTCCGACAGAGAGGCATTCACGCGGCCCGCGACTGCACCGCCTCACCCAGCCTATGGTTCGTCTGAAAAGCACGCGTTGATCCCGGCAAGGGAAATCATCAACCATGACGGCACGGTATAGACTATTTCGCCAGAATTCGCCCGCACCGAAGAGGACCGGCGAACCCGGCCCAAACAGCGTCACCGTTGGGGTACCGACGATGCGGCCGAGGTGGGCCACGCCAGTGTCAGGACAGACCAGTAGTCTGGCGTGGGCTAACAGCTGCCACAGTTGAGCCAAGTCTAGCTGGTCGGCAAACGAAAGATGTTTTTTGTCCGGATCGATTTCGTCGACAAATCGTTGTTCACCTGGGCCACCGCTCCAGACAATCTGGAGTCCACATTTTGTCAGGAATTCGGTTAAAGCGCGCCACTTTTCCGGACTCCACAGCCTGAGCACAGTACTTGCCCCTACGTGCAGGACGCAATATGGCTGCTGTGGCAAAGTGAAGGGGCGGGAGTCCGGCGCTGGCCAATCTTCGGGCTTGTAGGGTGCCGGTGCCGAGCCGTCTATCAGCCCGGAAACCATGTCGCCCCAGGCAGCAGGTTGGCTGGGATATGGAACGAGACGGTCAACTGGCCAGCTTTTGTAGGCTGGGCGGTCACCGGAGAATGCCACGATCCAGCGCGCGCCGGCGGCCAGAGCCAGCCAGCTGTAACGGTTGTCACCAGGGACGATGGCGAGATCGAAGCCCCCCGCATTAAGCAACATCTTGAGGGTGCTGCCATCGCGCGGGTCATAGGGAATGCTGATTACCCCGTAAGGGCGATGTTGGTAGAGAGGAACAATAGCCTTGGGGGTGGCTATGACGATCTTTGCATTCGGGTAACGTACGCGTAATTTGGCCAACAACGGTGTCAGCATCAGAGTGTCGCCCAATAGCAAGTGATGGGCAACGAGAATACGACGAGGCGAAACTGGCGGTTTGCGCCGGCCGAGCATTGTTAGTCTATTTCTTGCGGCTAGCGCCAATACCTTGAGGCGCGGAATTAAACGGCTAGACATGGGTCGCGTTGAGGAAGATCGCTTCCATTTTGTCGAGCATGGCCTGGAGTCCGAATTTCTCCAACCCATCTATGCGAGCGTGTTCCCCTAGCTCACGACGAAGCTCCGGTTCTTTCAATAAGTGCTCCAGCGCCTGTTGCAGCGCTTCAGCATTTTTGGGTTCTACAATCAATCCGTTTGTCCCATCCTGTACTGCATCGAGGATGCTGCCCACTGGAGTGGTTACAATCGGCAGGGCGCACAGCATGGCTTGCAGCAGGGCCTGTGGCACGCCTTCGTTGGCGTAGGAGGGCAGGACGAAAATATCCATGGCTTGCAGCCAGGGCAGTACATCGCGCTGGTTGCCGGGCATGATGACACGTTCTTGCAGACCCAGCTCGACCACTTTCTTCTGTAGGGCATCCCGCTGCGGGCCATCGCCAACGATCAGCAGGCGGGCTGTGGGGTTTCCCAATGTCGCGAAGGCATCCAGCAAATAGGCGTGGCCCTTCCAGCTGCGCAGCGTGGCGACGATGCCGATGATCGCGCCTTCTTCCGGCAGCCCAAGCTGTCGGCGGGCGAGTAGTTTGTCGCCGGGTATGAAGCGGCTGGGGTCAATTCCTGTGGGTACGGAGGTGATGCTTTCCGGCCTGTAGCCGTTGACGGTAATCAGTTGGTGCCGCAGCTTTTCGCCAGTTGTGACGATGTGGCGAGTCGCACGTTGATACAGCCAGCGCGTTGCCCGATTGTTCGGGATAGGGGCCGAAATGTGGCGGGTACGTACGATCGGTGCCTGCGCTCCTGGCAGCAAGGAAGTCAGCGCTGCCAGCCAGGTATCCGTCGAGCTGTGGGTATTGAGAATATCGGCGGGATTATTCCACAGCCAGCGATGCAGAGCCAGGACGCCACGCAGGTTCTTCCTGCCGATCGGCAGTGCCACTGCGGGAATGCCGCGGAGCCTGGCTTCCTCGTATATTTTGGCCTTCGCCGGGCATAGCAGCGTAACCTGATGGCCGCGCAGCATCATGCCGGCCGCTTCGGTGAGAATGCGGATTTCCTGGCCACCCCAGCCCAGGGAGGCCTCGGTATGGACGATATGCAGGCTAATGCGATCCTCGCGCAGCGAGACCGCGTCCCTCTCTCCCTCCGGGAGAGAGCTAGGAGAGAGGGTGGCGCTCATGTTTGTTCGCCGGCCTGCGGCAGATGGTCCTGCGCGAACTGGATGTGGTAAAGATGGGCATAAATACCCTTTCTATCCAGCAGTTCCCGATGGCTGCCGATTTCGGCGATGCGCCCCTTTTGCAGCACCACGATGCGGTCAGCCTTTTCTATCGTCGAAAGCCGGTGTGCGATGACGATGGTGGTCCGCCCCTGCATCAAGGTTTCCAGTGCTGCCTGGACGTGGCGTTCGGATTCGGTGTCGAGGGCTGAGGTGGCTTCGTCCAGGATCAGGATAGGGGCATTTTTCAAAATGGCGCGGGCAATGGCCAGTCGCTGGCGCTGACCGCCCGACAGGCGCACGCCGTTTTCACCGATCAGGGTCTGCAGGCCTTGCGGCATGCGGAGAATGAATTCCATCGCATGGGCAGCTTCGGCGGCGGCCACGATTTCCGCCTCGTTGGCGCCGCGCATGACGCCATAGGCGATGTTGGCGGCGACAGTGTCGTTGAACAGGGTCACGTCCTGGCTGACCACGGCGATATTGGCGCGCAGGTCGGAGAGTTTGATGTGTTCGACATTATGTCCGTCGATCAGGAGCTGGCCCGAAGTGGGATGGTAGAAGCGCGGGATGAGATTGACGAGCGAGGTCTTGCCGCTACCGGATGGTCCCACCAAGGCAATGGTTTCGCCCGGTTCGATGATAAGGGAAATGCCATCCAGCGCCGGCGATTCTTCTGGTCGATAGGTGAGGCCCAAGTCACGGAATTCGACCTGGCCGCTGGCGCGGGGGAGCGGTTCGGTGCCGCTGTCCGGTTCGGATTCCTGATCGATCAGTTCGAATACGCTTTCGGCCGCAGCCAGCCCCCGTTGCATGCTTTCATTAACGCCGGTCAGGCGTTTCAGTGGTGTCAGCAGCATCAGCATGGCGGTGATGAAGGAAACGAATCCGCCTACCGTGGTCTGGTCGGCGGAGGACTGGTCGATGGCGATATACACTATGATGGCCAATGCCACGGCGGCGAAGAACTGTACGAGAGGTACCGAGGCCGCTGCCGCGATGGTCTGCTTCATGTTGAAGCGGCGCACCAGGTTGTTGGCTTCGAAGAAGCGCTTCGCTTCATATTCCTGACCGCCGAAGACCTTGACTACTTTGTTGCAGCCTATGGTTTCCTCCAGCACCTGGGTGATGTTGCCCATGGAACGCTGGGCTTCCCGGCTCATTGCCCGCAGGCGGCCGCTGAATGCCGTGACGATGAGGGCGACGATGGGCGCGATAACCAGGCTGACCAGAGTCAGCTTCCAGTTGAGATACAGCATCCATCCCAGAAGTCCGACTATGGTCAGGGAGTCGCGCACCAGCACGGTAATGGCGCTGGTCGCTGCGGCGGTTACCTGCCCCACGTCGTACACCACTTTTGAGATGAGCGATCCGGTGCTGCTGTTGTCATAGTAGGGGATGGGCAGGGCGATGATTTTGCGGAACATCTGGTCGCGCAGATCCATCACCACTTTATTGCCGACCCAGGCGATGGCATAGGATCCCGCATAGGTGAGCAAGCCGCGCAACAGGAACAAGCCGATCAGGGCCACCGGCACCAGCCAGGTCATTTCAATGTTCCGGTTGACGAAGCCGTTGTCGAGCAGGGGCTTCATCAGCGCAGGGAAAAGGGGCTCGGTTGCTGCCAGCGCCACCATGCTTACAACGGACAGGGCGAAAGTACGCCAGTAGGGCAGGACGTTTTGGAGTAAGCGCAGGTAAAGTTCCCTGCTGTTCATTTCTGGACGGGGCATAACCGGCGAATTATACGCACTTTTCTGCCCCAATCCGAGAGCTACCGAGCAAGGGGTGTAATTGAAAGTGTTGGTCGTTCATTTCGCGCCCTCTCCCCCAGCCCCTCTCCCGCCTGCGGGAGAGGGGAGCACAGTTGGAACAAGCCTGGATGGTTGACCGGGCGTAGCCACATCCGTCCCCTCTCCCACTTGTGGGAGAGGGTTAGGGAGAGGGGCTTGGAGTTGACGGCCAACACTTTCAATTGCACCCCAGAGCAAATCCCGGTAAAGAGCGAATAGCCGACTGCTCATGGCAGCGGGAGAAAGCGCTGCCACGGTGTCTCGTGAGGGCGCGCTGTAGTGGGCAACGCCCTGTGTCGCAGCCTGCTGCATTGCGGCGACAAATCCTGCGACATCCAGTGCGTCGAGGACGAAGCCGTTTACTCCCTCGCGGATCAATTCCGCTGCCCCGCTCTTGGTGCTGGTGATCACCGGCAGGCCGCAGGCAAAGGCTTCCAGCGCAGCGTTGGGGAAGGGGTCGTAGAGCGTGGGCAAGACAAAAGCATCGGCTGCGCCATAAAACGGCTGCACGTTTTCCTGCCCGCCCAGAAACCGGGTTCTGGTTTCTATCCCCAGTTTATTTGCCAGGCGGCGAAATTGTTCGAGTTTCTTGTCCTTGCCCACCACCAGCAAATACGTGGATGAAGGAAGTTCGGCCAAGGAACGAAGCACAGTGGCCAAGCCCTTGCGTTCGAAGCCGGAACCGACGAAGAGAAAGACGGTGGCGTCGGCGGGAATGTTGTTTTGCGCGAGCACTGCAGAGCGGTGGAGTTCCCGCAGCCCGGGGTGAAATACATTCTGGTCAACGCCGCTGTATATGACATGCAGCTTTTCTTCGGGCAGTCCGAAATGGCGCTGGATTTCCTCCTTGACCATGTTCGAATTGCAAATCACTGCCTTGAGTTGCGGGCTGGTGAAGAGTCTTTTTTCCGCAGAGAGCACCTGGTGGTGGTAGGGATTGAGAGCGACGCCGAGTCGGCTCAGCGGGCCGAGCACACGCCGGCGCTGGGTCAGCCACTCGCGATGAACGCCATCGCCGGCGCGGTAGATGTCGCAGCAGCTGATGCGCTCGTGCGACTGCACCAGGTCGAAATTCTGGTTTTTCAAAGAGCGACAGACACAGCGGGCGAAGCTCCAGTCGCGCCACAGGCTGCCGAGATAGAAGGGGTTGCAGATCAGGGGGGCGAATTCTTCCCCGCCAGGCCAGCGACGGGTGACGATGGTCAGCGATGCGCCCTCGGCACGCAGGGCGCGCACGGCATTGGCGACGAAGCGCTCCGCCCCGCCGAAGGGGGTGTAGCGCTGGCGGACGAGAGCGATCTTCAGCAGTTTCCGCGCCCCTGCAACAGCAGGCTGTGCACGGCCTCCAGCACTTCTGCCACGCTGATGGTCTGGAGGCATTCGCTGAGTTTCCCGCCACCGCAGCCATCGTTGCCGCAAGGGCGGCACGTGTGGTTTGAGATAATGATCCGGTGAGGAACTTGCCATGGACCCCATTCCGGGTCTCCGCTAGGGCCGAACAGGACCGCCGTGGGTGTTCCCATGGCGGCGGCGATATGCATCGGGGCGGAATCCACGCCGATGAATGCCTGCGCTCTGGCTGTGAGCGCCGCAAGTTGTTTGAGCGACAGGCGTCCAGACAGGTCTGTCACGGGTGCGGACAGGGATGTGGTGATGCGCTTTACGGCAGCCATCTCGTCGTCGCCTGGTCCGGCAGTCAGCACCACGCGATGCCCTTCCTGCTGCAGGGTGTCGATCAGTTCACTCATTTTTCCTTCGGGCCAGCATTTGAATTGCCAGCGCGAAGTAGGGTGCAGGTGGAGAAACGGTTTCCCCCGCAAACCCTGTTGTTCGAGTTCCTTGTCGATGAACGCCTCTGCTTCCTTGCCGGGAACCAGTGTGAGATGCCGCTCCTGCCCGGCGGGATAGACCCCGATGCGGCGCAGCGCGTCCAGATTGAGCTCCACGCGATGGCGCCAGCGACCAATGGGAATGGGGTAGCGGTGGCTGAAGCTGTTGTACCAGAACCTGCCTTTTCCGCGCAGTTTCTCGGCCACGCCATAGCGTGCACCAAGCAGCCTGGTTAACCAGGCTCCCCGGTTGTGTTCGGTCAGGTGGATGATCAGATCGTAGCGCCTCGCCCGTAGCTCTGACAGCAGTTTCAATTCGGCCTTGGTCTGAGTAAAAACCCCGGCGGATTTCCACTTTCTGTCGATGGCGTGCAGCTGGCTGATGGCGGGGTGAAGGCTCAGCATTTCCGCAGTGTCCTGATAAACCAGTGCGTCGATTTCCAGATGCGGCGCGTGGTTTTTCAGTACGCTGAAAACCGGCGAAGTAAGCAGCACGTCGCCGTGGTGGCGTAGCTTGATGACTAATACGCGACGAAGCGTAGACAGGTCGATGGCGTCTTTGAGCATGACGCGAACAATAGCAAAAAACCACGCAAAAGAAAAAGGCGGCCCAATATTAGGCCGCCCTTGCAGGTTTGCGTACTTACTTAAATCGATATTCAGCCGACATAAATAAAGTCCGATCTGGCGCTGGATATGCACTGAAAGTCGTACCTGATTTGATTGCGTAGCTGAAGTATTTTTCGTTAAACAGATTCTTCACGGTTGCGGCCAGACGCCAAGGGCCGACGTCATGGGCGAGCCTGGCATTCACTACCGTATAACTGGACATTTTGCGACCGAATGTGTTGGCTTGGTCATTGTCGAAGTACTGTTCCCCAATATACTGAGCATCTGCGCCCAGGTTGGTCGTCGGCGCGATGCGCCATGACGCCCCAAGGTTCATTGCATGCCGTGGTACGAGTGGCACGTTTTTCCCGGTTACATCCGTTCCGTTATAAGTGCCCTCACGAAATGTCGCTTCGGCGTAAGTGTAGTTTGCGAACACATCCAGAGTGTCTGTTGCTCGCCAGTTTGCCGCCAGTTCAAGCCCCTGTCTTTGTGTGGGTGGGAGGTTGATGTTTGCCCCGAATGGCGGGACCAAGGTTGAAGGCAGGTATGCGATCTCGTTGTTGAGGCGGATCTGGTAGAGCGAGGCGCGCAATGCACCAGCCGCGAGCCTTTTCTCGAAACCGATTTCCCGGTCGTGCGATGTTTGTGGTTCCAATAGAGAAATCTGGAACTGGTTTTCATCTACGGTCGCGATACGGAAACTTTGGTCGAGCTTGGCAAACAGGGCCAGTCCTTGGCTCAATTCGTGACGCAAGCCCAATTCGAAGGCACGCGGAGACTTCGTCTGGCTTATTGTGCCGACGGAGGACTCTACCTGATGGAGGCGTCCTCCCAATGTGATGCGGGTAGCGGTAGACAGCATGGTCTGGTTCTGGAAATAGAAGGCCTGATTTTTCTGGCTGGCCAGCGAGGTGGAATAAGTGTTTTTGGAGTTGTAATCCCAATCATCCAAATCCAGCCCTAATACCAAATCGTTGCGCTGTCCCAGTAGAGTGTGGCCAAGTTTCAGGCGTGGATTAAAAGCTGCAACATTGACTTTCGTCTCGATGCTATAACCGGGAGCATAAGACGCCTTGGCATTGCGTTCACGGTAAGAGAGATCGGCAGTCAGTTCGGCGTCTCCGATCCGAGTGCTGCCATTGAGGTTGAGGTGGCCACCCGTTCGCGTGCTCCAGTCATTCGGGGTGGCGGTGCCGCGTCGGTCAGACTGAAGTTGCGATTCGGTCCGGGCGCCGGGCAGACGCAGGCTTTGGTCGTCCGCGCCGAATTTTAGCGCCCATTGTGTATTTTCCGTCGTGAAGCGGAAGTCGCCTTCGATATTTTCCTGTGCAATCTCATTGTTCTTGCGATAGTTGTCGGAATCATAACGATTGGCATGAAGCGCGAGGCTGAGATTGTCGCTGCCGATCAGGCCGCCTGCGCGGAGTTCGGAGGTATTGTAGGTGCCGTAACCCGCGCTAACAAAGCCTTCGCGTTGGTCAGGTTTAGGCATCTTGGTGATGATGTTAATGGTACCGCCGGTGGCGCCGCCACCATAGAGGACTGCGCCACTGCTGCGCAGGATTTCGATGCGTTCGATCGAATCCATGGGGATGGCTGACCATTTTGGGGAAACCAGCTCGATTTCGCTGAGCCGCTGACCATCAAGCAGCACCAGGGTGTTCTGGCCTCCTGTGATGCCGAAGCCGCGCATATCGATTTGGGCGTCTGGGCTACCGCTGTTGCTCCTCGTTTTCACGCCGGCAAAATGTGACAAGAGTTCCGGTATGGTGGTTGCAGTGCTGCGCGCGATATCCTCGCGCGTGATGACCTGTATGCCAAATGGCGAGGTTTGGCTTTGTGACAGGAAACGCGTCGCCGTGACGACAATTTCATCGGCGGTGTAAGTGGGTATTTCTTCGGCGTACAAAGGAGCAGCGATTGCCAGCAGTGGCAAAGCGAGGAGGGATTTCATTTCGGACTCCATATGACGTATGCATCCCCGCATACGTTTAGGGTTTAAAAAATTGCCGGGCCGGTCTCCGGGCTCACGAGTCTTGACGCATCGCCTTCCCATGAACATGTTCACAGTGGCGTGGTTGATGCGTCCACACTCGCTTACCGTTGCGGGGGCAGCACAGGGTTTGCGCAATGGCGCGCACCTGTTTCCCGTTTAACCCATCCGCGGTGAAAGCGGCGGGCACCTGGCAAAGGAGGCGACTATTCTACCTAAATTTCGGAAATTGTCATGTGGAGTGGCTGCCAAACGTGCCAATGAACATTCAGAAGTTTTTGTTACCGGTTGACTTAACAGGATTTTTCAAATTATAGTGTGGGCTATGGAAGCGGAACTGAAGGCTCTGGAAGACAAAATTGTTCAATTGGTGCAGTTATGCACACGTTTGCGCACAGAAAACACGCACCTGCGGCAGCAGTTGGCCAATGCACAAAATGAAGGCAAGCATCTGGCCGAAAAGATCAATGGCGCGCGAGGCCGGCTTGAGTCGCTACTCGATCAAATCCCCGGGGATGAAGCATGAGCGCGGACGTCAAGGGTCTGGATGTAACCATCATGGGGCGGGAATTCCGCGTGGCCTGTCCGGAAGACGAGCAACAGGCGCTGCTCGATTCTGTTACCTTCCTCGACAAGAAAATGCGCGAGATCCGCGATGCGGGCAAGGTTATTGGTGTCGAGCGCATCGCCATCATGGCGGCGCTGAATATTGCCCATGAATTCCTGGGCACCCGTCTGGCTGGCAGCTTTGACATCGGCGAATACAAGCGTAGAATGAATTCCATGCAGGCGCAGATCGAGCAGGCAATGGCCGATCAGGACGAGTTATTCTAGCTTCTCTCCCCGCCGGGGCCGCCCTCTTCTCAATCCTCTCCCGCAAGCGGGAGAGGAGGCAAACGAGAAAGGCGCTTGTTCCGAATTGCACCGTTTTTCGAGTTGCTCCCTGCGGTGTTCGTTAAGACTATATATTCTTTGACCGATTCGCATAGTCTGGTTGCGGCTATACCGAGTGCTGTTGTGCGCATCCCTTCCCGGATGTGCCTGATGTGCTCAGGCTGCGACCACCTTGAACCTTAGGTTCAAGATGCTGGTCTTGACGGCACTCGCGGGGGCTTTATTTTTCCCCATCAGGTTTCTCCTGACAGCATGAACAAGAAGCAGCTGCGCACGTCATTGCGCCTGGCGCGCCGGGCGCTCTCCGCCCAGCAGCGCAGCCATGCGGCCGACGGATTGCGGCGGGTAGCCTTGGCCCAGAACCTGCTGCTCAACTGCCGGCGTATCGGTTTCTATTCCCCGACCCATGAAGAAATAAATTTGATGCCTTTGCTCAACCACGCCTTGTGGTTGGGCAAGGCGTGTTTCCTGCCGATCGTGCCGCGGCGCTTTCAGCGGCGGCTTGGTTTCAGTCGTCTGACGCTGCTTCCACGCTGGTATCTTAACCGCTACGGCATACACGAGCATTGGACTCCGCGTCCGGTGCGCGCCTGGCAACTCGATCTGCTGTTTGTTCCTCTGGTCGGTTTTGACGAGGCTTGCCATCGTCTTGGCATGGGCGGCGGTTTCTATGATGCCAGCCTGGCCTATCTGCGGCGGCGCAAGGTATGGCGCAAGCCGCTGCTGGTCGGCGTCGGCTACGAATGCCAGAAGGCTGACGAGATTCCTTCGGATCCCTGGGACATGCACCTGGATGCGGTGATTACCGAGCGAAAAATTTATTGGGCGAAGAAAAAAGGGCAAACATGCGTTACTGGCTGATGAAATCCGAACCTTCCGATTGCAGTATCGACGACCTCGCTGCCTTACCTGACCAAAGCGTGGCCTGGTACGGCGTGCGCAACTACCAGGCACGCAACTTTATGCGCGATCAAATGAAGGTTGGCGACAAGGTGTTCTTCTACCACTCCAACTGTGTCGAGCCGGGCATCGCCGGGTTGGCCGAGGTGAGCCGGCTGGCTTACCCGGATCAGACTCAGTTCGATCCGAAGAACAAATACTTCGACCCCAAGGCAACACCGGAAACCCCGCGCTGGTTCAATGTCGACGTCAGGTTAGTGAAGAAGACCCGGCTGGTCAGCCTGAAGGAGTTGCGCGGCCACCCGGAACTGGAACGGATGCGTACCCTGCAGAAGGGCAACCGGCTGTCGATCACGCCGGTGGATCCGCGTGAGTGGGAGTTTATTTTGTCGTTGCTGTAGTAATTCAGTAAATCGAATTCAGCAGCATCTTTGTGCCGATAATGTAGAGGAAAACGGCGAAAATTTTCTTGAGTGTCGTCACCGGCAGCTTGTGGGCAGCTCGAGCCCCGAACGGGGCGACGAGCATGCTCGCCACTACCAGCCCGGCAAGGGAAGGCAGGTGGACGAAGCCGATGCTCCAGGGCGGCAGGTTTTTAATCGGCAAGCCGTTGAGAAGGTAGCCGATGGTTCCGGCGACAGCGATGGGAAATCCGATCGCGGCCGAGGTGCCGATGGCGTTATGCATCTTGATGTTGCTCCAAGTCATGAAAGGCACGGACAAGGCGCCGCCGCCAATGCCGACAAAGCTTGAAACCATACCGATGATCCCGCCCGCGACGAACATCCCGCCCGTGCCGGGAAGCTGGCGCGTCGGCTTGGGTTTGAGGTTAAGCAGCAACTGCGTCGCCACGTAGAAGATGAATACGATAAAGAAGCCCTTGAGCAAACCCGCTGGAAGTTTCGCCACCACAAATGTGCCGGCCAGGGTGCCGAGCAGGATGCCCGGCGTGATGCGCTTCACGATGCCCCAGTTGACCGCGCCATGCGCGTGATGTGCACGCAGGCTGGACACCGAGGTGAACATGATGCTGGCAAGCGAGGTGCCGATCGCCAGATGGATCATGTAGTCTGGCGGAAAATGCTGAGCGGCGAAGATGAACATCAGTATCGGCACGATTACGACCCCGCCACCCACGCCCAGTAGTCCGGCCAGAAATCCGGCGATGCTACCGGCGGCAAGATAAAGCAGAATAAATTCCCAGCCGATCATTAAGTTAAGTCCCTTGTGCGGAGTATACGCGGTTGCTCTTGCCTGCTGACTGTACCGGCTAACCCAGCCAGTTCGCCAGCGCCCGGTAATCCCTGAAGTCGTTGACGGCGCGTGCCGCGATTTGCGGGTGCTCGGCTTCGACCAGCCGCGCCAGATCGTTTCCCGGTCCGAGTTCGATCACGGAGTCGATGCCGTATTCTGTCAGCGCATCCATGCACCTATCCCACCTGATGGTCGTGCAGATCTGCCGCGACAGGGCGTCAATCGCCTGATCGCGGGACTGAACCGGTGCCGCATCAACAGCCCTCAGGACGGTCACACGGGGCGGGACGATCGCGCTTGCGGACAGTATATCGCGGAACGAGTCTGCCGCCGCCGCGAGGTAATGAGTGTGTGAGGGAATGGTCACAGGCAATCGTACCAGGTTTGGGTTGGCCGTCTGAAGATCGGCGACAAAGCGCGCGATAGCGTCGCTCGGTCCGGCCAGCACTTCTTCACCGGTCCGCCGTTTGATGGCGACTTCCAGGCCGTAGTCAGCGATGGACCGATCGCGCGCGGCGAGTGTAGCGGGAGAGACCCGGCCGCGCCACAGGGCCATGCAGGCACCGCTGCTGTTGACGGCCGCAGCCGCATCCATCAGGCGCGCGCGTGAGTGTACCAGCTTGAAGGTCTCAGCCGCATCGAGCGCTCCGGCGACAAAATAGGCAATCAATTCTCCCAGGGAGTAGCCGGCGACCAGGCTGATTTCAGGCAATAGCCGCGCAAGCCTGGTCCAGGTCGCTATCTGGTAATAGGCGATGGCAAACTGCGCATTCGCGTTGAGAAAAATTTCCTGTTCATGGAGACCGTTCCACCACTCCGCTACATCCCGGCCCAAGACTGCGCTCGCCGCCTGGCGCACCGGGTCGCATTCGGGGTCCAAGAGCAGCTCGTCCAGCATGCCGCGGTGTTGGCCTGCCTGTCCGGAGCAGAGGATGGCGAGCCGCATGCTAGAAAGAAGAGATTTCGAACTGATGGGCCGCCCAGCTTGCCGCCATCAGGTCGGCGCTGCCGCCCGGGCTGAGGTTGCGCTCGACGAACGCGCGATGAATGGCGAGCAGTCGGTCGCGCCAACCCGGTACATCCACCCCGCCTGAGCGGTTGAAAGCGGCTGCGGAGTGGCGCACGAAATCGAGCCCGACTTCCCCATCCCGCCACAGCAGGTTGGTATCCGGCAGGTATTCCATCAGGGTCAGCAGGGTGCCAATCTGCGCCGTTTCGCGATCGTGCCCGGATTCAAGGTGGCGGCGCAGGGCTGGCAGGCCGATATTGTAGACCGTCGGAAATCCGGCTGCTGCTTCCGTCCTCGCGCCGCCGGCCGAGAATTTTTTGAACATACTGTTGCCGTGAGAGGCAGGAGATCTTCTGCGGCTGGTGGCAATGTCTGCACCCCAGACCCTGGCGACTACAGCGCCGCAGTCGAGCTTCGCCAGCGCAGCGTCAGTCCTGCGCCGGGCGGCGGCTGCCGCGAGGAGGCCGAGGTTGAAGATGGCGCCGCGATGGGTATTGACGCCGCCGGTGGCGAGCAGCATTTTCCGCTCCGCTGCTATCCCGATCGCCCGCAGCACGGCGAAGGGCAGACCGCGTGCGCCGGCAAGCGCAAGCGCGGCGAAGCTGCCTTGCAACGCGTCTATGCTGGCGAGGAAGGTACCGATATGCATGTCGCTATGGCTGCCCGAATCGACCGGCGTAACCAGGCCGGGCTTGGGCCAGGCCATGGCTTCGTGGCGGAGGGCATCCAGACAAAGGCGCTCGAGCCGGAAGCAGTCGCCACGCGGGTCGTGCGGCCGGGCGGCAAATGCGGCAGGGTTGCAGACGGCTGCTTCCATGTCAGGTGGAAAGCGGGTGGGTGAAGAGCTGGTCGACGGAAATCAAACGGGTTTCGCAGTCGGACTTGGCGAGCACTTGCCGCGGCGTCTCAGCGCGAATTGCCCCGGCCAGTTCCCGCCAGGCAACCGCCCATCCTGTCGGCGCGAGGATTTCCCCGTCGATGCGGGGCGTTTGCACAGGGAAGGCTTCCAGCGCGGCAAGCAGTGCGTGAAGTTGGGTGGTCTCGTTGCATTCCAGCAGCAGGTCGAGATCGCTAGCTTCGTCGAGAAATTTTGCGCCGGTGAAGGCTTGGGACGAGAGCGAGCCATACACGCGCGGTACTGCGCCGGCTTTTGCGCACAGGGCGTGCAGGCTGTAAATGCCAGTCCGCCAGCTGCGGGGCGCATGATCGATCGTATCGAGCAACAAGAGGGGACGTGAGTGGCGAATGATGGCGGCGCGGGATGCGCGGAGAGTGATGCGTTTGCGAGCTGGTGCGGAATACAGCGTGAAGCCCAGAATCAAGGGGTCGGTTTGCCCGGCAACCGGTTCAGGCTGGCGGGCGACTACTAGAGGCCGGCCCTGTTTTACCCAGTTTCGGGCACAGTCAACATGCTCGGCAGCGGCAACGAACCGGCCCGCATCAATACCTGGGTCGAGCCAGACCAGGTCGTGGCGGTGGAACGGGGCCGTGCTCATGCGACCGCCACGAGTTGCGCCGTCGGTGCGGCGAGTTGTCTCCCGCCGCGCTCCAGCCCGATTGCGGCGCGGTCATCCGTCTCTGTGGCGCTGACTAGCGCGGCGGCGAGACGCTCAGACCAGTTGTCGTCCGCCGACCAGATTTCGTGAATGCCGCCCATGCGCCAGTAATTCTCAGCTCCGGGCGCGAACACCGGCGATACGTCCGCCAGTTCTTCCAGCCGTTCGAAGCTGATCTTGGTGACGCGCGCCATCGCGCGCAGATCCATGACGCGTACTTGGGCATCAGGCAGCGCGCAGATGCGGTCGGCCAGCATGCCGAAGGCAAGGAAGCCACCGCTGACCGCTTCACCATGAATAAGGGTCAGCAGGCGGTGCCCCTGCCGACGCGCCAGGTCGACGCAGCGCGCGACATGGGCGAAGTAGCCGTTGAGGCCGAGCAGCTCGTCGTGCCGCGACAGGGCCTGCCCCTGGGTGTCGGCGATGAAGAGGATGGGGCGTGGTGCGGGGTGGGTAGTGGCGTCGGCGCTCACTGCCTGCAGAATTGCGTCGGCGATCCGGAGTGCGAGCGGGCCGTCGATTGCCGCATGGTCGCGGGTGCCGATCACTGTGATGCTCTCGTTCCCGAGTTGTGCCGAACCGTGCAGGAACTGACCTTCGCTAATTACATTATGGCCAGCCGTGCCGAACAGCCGATCGAAGACTGCATGCTCGCTCATGCGGGTTCCCCCAGCTGAAGATTGAATTCCTCGACGGTCAACTCGGGTACCTGGGACGCGTCGGCAAAGGCAGCAGCCTGCCAGATTTCCAGTCCGTCACGCGCGCTGGCGAAGCGCTCGCTGCGGGCGGCCAGACGTGCTTGTTCATCGAGCAGGGTATCGAGGTGGGCCGGCGTGAGCGGATGAGTCTGGTAGCGTTCGATCAAGTCGGCGGCCGCGGCGCGAAAGGCGGGAATGAGGTCGTCAACCAGCCGCGTCGCGTCGCCTAACGCCCGCCGCAACTTGCCGCCGGTAATCCGCCACACCAGCGCACGATCGCGAGAGTCGAATTCCTCCACCCCTTTAACCGTTTCGATGACCTCGGGACCGGACAGGCCGAGCCGCCCCTGTTCTGACATAACGACTTCCGCACACAGTCGGGTGACAATGCCCATGCCGCCGAATGCCCCGCACGAGCCGCCGACGAGGGCGAAAACCGGAATGCCTGCAGCCTGGACTTGAAGGACTGCGCGCATGATTTCAGAGATCGCAATCAGGCCGGCGTTGGCTTCGTGCAGGCGCACGCCGCCCGAGTCCACCAGCAACAGCACGGCAGCAGGCCGCTCGACCATGGCCTTGTCGAGCAAGCCGCAGATTTTTGCGCCGTGTACTTCGCCGACCGAGCCGCCGATGAAGCGGCCTTCCTGTGCGGCAATCAGCACGGCGTGTCCGGCCAGCGAGGCGCGGCCGACCACGACGCCGTCATCGAAGGCCTGCGGTGCGCCCAACTGGGCCAGGTGAGGGCTGGTCTGCCTCATCTCGGGGGGGCAGAACTCGCTAAAGGAACCCGCATCGACCAGGCCGCTCAGCCGCATGCGTGCAGAAGCTTCGAAATAGCTGATACGCCGGCCGTTCATGCTGCGCAGGTTTCGAAGGCTTGGTCGAGGCGCAGGCTGACCACCGCGGGAGTGGCGCCCGCGTCGTTGATCGAAAGCCTGAGCCCGCCCACGCTATGGCGCTCGGCGAAGTCCTTCAGCACCGCTTCCCAGATGTCGCGGAAACCGTGGGCCGAGGTGTTAACCACGATTTCGCAGGCATTTCGAGTCGCGGTGGGCTCGACCAGCACTTCCAGATTGCCTGACGAAACCACGCCGCAGATCGCGGTGTGAATGATGTCCTGCGGCAGGGTCGATGACGGAAGGGTGAGGGTGAATTGTTCCATGTGCGCTTGTTCCGTTACCAGTTGCGGAATTGTTTCGGCGGGTCGTACAGGCCACCGGAGATATGCACCAGATCCTTGATGCTGCGCGCTGCGAGCAGGTCGCGGGTGGCGTCGCGCTTCCTGATGCCGAGATCTTCCGGGCGGCGGATGATGCCGCGGTCGCGCAGGTTTGCCACCATGCGCAGATCGCGCGCCATCCCGACCGGTGTGTAGCCGGCCACGCCACGGATCGCCTGTTCGCGTTCCTGCGGGGTGGTGCACATCAGCAGATTGGCGATGCCTTCCTCGGTAATGATGTGAGTCAGATCCTCGCCGTAGATCATCACCGGCGGTAGCTCCATGTTTGCCGTCGCCGCCAGATCCCAGGCGTCGAGGCGTTCGACGAAGGTCGGTTGCATGTGCTCGCGGAAGGTCTCGACGATCTGCACCACCAGTTTCTGGCCGCGCGGCATGGCGATATTGCCGCGCCCTTCGCGCCCGGCGCGCAGCCAGGCCGGAGAGGCATGGCGCCGTCCGCGCGCGTCGGCTCCCATGTTGGGTGCACCGCCGAAGCCGGCGATGCGCCCTTTGGTGGCGGTCGAACTGTTGCCCTGCAGGTCGATTTGCAGGGTCGAACCGATGAACAGGTCGCAGGCGTAATGGCCGGCCGCCTGGCAGAAGGCGCGGTTGGAACGCATCGAGCCATCCTGGCCGACGAAGAAAATATCGGGGCGCGCCGCCGTGTAGCGTTCCATGCCGACCTCGGAGCCGAAGGAATGCACCGATTCGACGAAGCCGGCCTCGATGGCGGGGATCAGTGTCGGATGGGGATTCAGCGCCCAGTGGGTGCAGATTTTACCCTTCAGGCCGAGATCGGCGGCATAGGTGGGCAGCAGCAGTTCAATCGCCGCCGTGTCGAAACCGATGCCGTGGTTCAGGCGGGTGATGCCGTATTCGGCATACAGGCCCTTGATCGCGATCATGCCCATCAGCACCTGGATCTCGGTGATCAGCGCGGGGTCGCGCGTGAACAGCGGCTCGATGTAGTGGGGCGTCGGGGCCTGGATGACGAAGTTCACCCAGTCGGCAGGGATGTCGACGCGTGGCAGCTTGTCGACGATTTCGTTGACCTGGGCGATGACGATGCCGCCCTTGAAGGCCGTCGCCTCGACGATGGCCGGCGTGTCCTCGGTGTTGGGCCCGGTGTAGAGATTGCCATCGCGGTCGGCAGCCTGGGCCGCGATGAGCGCGACGCGCGGCGTCAGATCGACGAAATAGCGGGCGAACAACTCGAGGTAGGTGTGGATGGCGCCGATGGTGATTTTTCCGCTCTCGACCAGACGCGCCAGGCGGTTGGCCTGAGGTCCCGAAAAGGAGAAGTCGATGAGGCTCACCTGGCCGCGTTCGATCAGGTCAATGTGCTCCGGCAGCGCCAGTACCGACTGTACCAGATGCAATTCACGCACCCGGGCTGGATCGGTCTTGACCAGGCTACGGGCGAGGAAATCCGCCTGCTTCTGATTGTTGCCCTCGATGCAGACGCGGTCGCCCGGCTCGATTACGGCCTCGAGCAGCGCTACGATGTGTTCGGAGGAAACTATGCGTCCGGCAGTGAAGCTTGCGGCGCGCGCCAGACGCTCGGCCCGGTTACGGGCGCGGGTGTCCCAGCACTTGGTTGTCATTTTCCGGTTGCGCCGAACACCGCGTCTGGCAGCGCGGTGGCGATATCAGGAAAGAGGCAGATCAGCAGCACCGCAAGCACCATCAGGCCGACGAAAGGGATCACGCCCCAGATGATGTCGCGGAGCGGAATGTCGGGCGCGATGTTCTTGATGACGAAGATATTGAGCCCGACCGGCGGGTGGATCAGCCCCATTTCCATGACGATGGTCATGACCACGCCGAACCAGATCAGGTCGAAACCGGCGGCCTTGAGCGGCGGCAGGATGATGGGCGCCGTCATCAGGATGATGGACACCGGCGGCAGAAAGAAGCCGAGCACCACCACCAGCAGCAGGATCACGCTCAGCAGCGCCCATTTCGACAGGCTCAGGGCGACGATGGCTTCCGCCGCGGATTGGCTGATGTGCAGATAGCTCATGACGTAGGAGTAGAGCAGCGACATGCCGATGATGAACATCAGCATGGTCGATTCCTTGAGGGCGCTGGTCAGGATGGGGCTGAGTTGGGATGGTCGCCACACCTTGTAGATTACTGCGATCAGGAGTAGCGCCAGCAGCCCGCCCAGGCCGGCAGTCTCGGAAGGCGTGGCGTAGCCGCCATAAAGCGCGACCATGACACCGATCAGCAGGGTGACGAATGGGATCACGCGCGGCAGTAGTCGGGTCTTATCGTAAAGCGAGAGTTCCATCGCATCCAGATAGGCCGATTTTTCGCCGCCGTCTTTCCAGAGGTCAAGCGCTTCCTGATATTCTTTTTTGTAGCGAAATGCGGCGTAGACGGAGAACAGCGTTACCAGCAGAATGCCCGGGCCGATGCCGGCGAGGAACAGCCTGCCCAGCGATTGTTCGGCGGCGACGGCGAACAGGATCATGACAATGGACGGCGGCAGCAGGATGCCGAGGGTGCCGCCGGCCGCAATGATGCCCGCGGCGAAACGGGGCGAGTAGCCGCGGGAGCGCATCTCGGGGATGCCGGCACTGCCGATCGCCGAACAGGTGGCCGGGCTGGAGCCCGACATCGCGGCAAACAGCGCGCTGGCGAAGACGTTGGCGATGCCCAGGCCGCCCGGGATCTTGTGCATCCAGGCGTGGATGGCCAGATAGAGATCGGCACCGGCGCGCGACTTTCCGATCGCGGCACCCTTGAGAATGAAGAGGGGGATAGACAGCAGCGTGATGTTGGCCATTTCCTCGTAGACATTCAGCGTGATCGTATCGAGCGATGCGCCCGGCATGAAAATGAGCATGAAGATGACGGCGATGCCGCCGAGGGCAAACGCAATCGGCATGCCCGAGAACATCAGAAGCAGGGTTCCAAGCCCGTAGAGGACCCCAATAACGCCGACGCTCACTTGCTTGCCCCTTTGGTGTTCAGACTGACGATGATCTGCAGCAGAATCTGCAGTGATAGCAGCGTCATCCCGGATGCCATGAGGCCGTAGGGGATCCACAGCGGCGGCGCCCAGGAGGAGGATGTGGTCTGTCCCTCGATGAAGGCCTCGTGCAGCATGCTCCAGGACTTCCAGGAAAAGAACGCGCAGAAGGCGAAGGAGGCAGCGTCACAGAACAGCAGGCGCAGCCGATTGATCGCCGGGGAGAAAAACCCCGCCAAGGCCTCGATGCCGATATGCCCACGCTGTGATTGCACGTAGGCACCACACATGAACACCGCGCCGACCAGCAGGAAGACCGACATTTCGTCCTGCCAGTCGGTCGGTATCTTGAGGAAGTAGCGCAGGAAAACGCTACCGGTGAGGATGCCGCAGGCGGCGAGGAGGGCAAGCATGGACAGCACCAGTACACCGTTGTTCACCCCTGCCTGCAGCCTGACCAATTGCCCCAGGGGACCGCCGACCAGTGGTGGTGGAGCCTCCTGGCCTTCGAGCTCAAAACCATGACTCATAGGGTTTTTTCAGCCAGCTTGAGGATGCGGGCACAGCTTTCGCTCTTCGCCGCGAAGTCCTTCCAGGCGGTGTCGCGGGCGATCGCCTGCCATTTTTTGACGGACGCGTCCGACATGTCATAGGCTTTGCCGCCGGCCTTCTGGTACACCGCCGCTACCGCCTGGTCGTCAGCCTTGGCCTGTTCCAGCGCGAATTTCTCCATCTCGGCACCGACCGCCATGATCACGTCCTGCTGGGCCTTGGGCAGCCGCTCGAACACCGCGCGCGAGATCATGAGTGGCTCTAGCATGAACCAGTAGGTCTTGCCGCGGCCCGTGGTCAGTTGTTTTGCAACTTCCTCGAGACGGAAGGAGATCAGGCTGGTGGATGAGGTCATCGCCGCATCGAGGGCGCCGGTCTGCATTGCGGCGTAGATCTCGTTCGATGGCAGCGTCAGCACCGCCGCCCCGGCCGCCTTCAGCACCATGTCCATCTCCCGGCTGCCGCCGCGCACCTTCAGGCCCTTGGCATCTTCCGGATCGATAATCGGTTTGGTGCGGCTGGCGACGCCGCCGGCCTGCCAGATCCAGCTCACGATCAGCACCCCTTTGTCGGCGAGTACATCGGACAGCGCCTTGCCGACTTCGGCATTCTTCCAGGACATGCCCTGCTCGTAAGAGGTGACGACACCGGGCATCAGGCCGATATTGGTTTCGGGGACTTCGCCGCCGGCATAGGAAAGCGGCACCAGCGACATGTCCAGCGCACTCTTGCGCAAGGCGCTGAACTGGGCGTTGGTCTTCATCAGGGAAGAACCGGCGTAGACGGTTCCCTTGAGCGCGCCAGCGGTGCGTTTCTCGATCTCTGCCGCGAAGCGGCGGCACAGCCGATCGCGGAAGTCGCCTTCATTGATGGTGCCGCCGGGGAATTGGTGGGAGATTTTCAGGTTTACCGGATCCGCAGCAAAGGCGTGGCGGCCAAACAGCGCAACGGTTGGGGCGGCGGCTAAACCGAGCAGAATACGGCGGCGAGTGATGTCCATTCAGCAATCTCCTTTATGTAGGTGCGTAATTTGAGCTTGGATGTTAAGAAATTCCTGCTCCGCAATCTCCTGCCCTTAAAATCCGGAACGATAAGAGATATAAATTGTATACAATAAAACATACAATGTATGCAATATTGACTGCCAGAGTTTCTGTTGTCAATATCGCTATATTATTGCCGCTTTATTTTGCAAATCCGTTTGGGAGCATTATGGAAAGCAAGCCGCACACGTCACGGCGCTCGGAGCAGATGGGCGATCTGATCGAGGAGCGCATCGTCACGGGGGTCTATCCGCCGGGAATGCGTCTTGACGAGACTGAATTGGCGAGCGGTTTTGGTGTGTCGCGCACGCCGATTCGTGAAGCCTTGATTCAGCTGTCCTCGGCCGGACTGGTCGAGATAAGGCCACGACGTGGGGCGATCGTCGCGGAAATCGGGCCGCATCGGTTGTGCGAGATGTTCGAAGTAATGGCCGAACTCGAAGCCATGTGCGGGCGGCTGGCTGCACGCCGTATCACGGGACCCGAACAGTTGACTCTCGCTGCAGCGCACCAGGCTTGCGAAGATGCGCGGGATGCGAACGACCCGGATACCTACTATCGGCTAAACGAGCAGTTTCATCATTTGATCTACGCAGCAAGTCATAATGGCTTTCTGGAAGGGCAAGCTGCCGCTTTGCACAGGAGGTTGAGACCGTATCGGCGTCTTCAGCTTCGCGTTCGAGACCGGATGAGCTCATCTTTCGCGGAACATGCCGGCATTGTCGAGGCGATTCTCGCCGAAGATGGAGAGCTTGCAGCCGAGCGGTTACGAGGTCACGTTGTTGTGCAGGGGGAACGCTTCGCGGATCTGGTGGCTTCCCTGCCCATGCTTGGAGACTTAGGCCGTAGCCAGGTCAAGCCGGTATCGAAGGCTTGATTTTTCCTGGCAGCCTGTCGGACTTAAAATTATTGGAACAATAAGCCCTAAAGGTTGCTAGCGTGTCAGTTCTTCAAAGCTGAGCTGCCCGGATAGGGGGAGGCTGCGGTCGCTGCCTTTTACCGCATACATGGCAGCGTCGGCGATATTTATCAGTTCCTCGATATCTTCACTGTCATCGGGGTAGATGGCCGTGCCGATGCTGACGTCGATGTTGAGCGTTTCGCCATTGATGTGGAAGGGCTGAACCAGTTTGTCGTTGATCACATGGGCAGCGGTTGCGGCGCCTTGATGCGTGGTGATGCTTTCCAGAACGACCACGAATTCGTCCCCACTCAATCGTGCGACGGTGTCGTCTTCGCGCACGCAGCTGCATATCCTTTCGGCCACTATTTTCAGCAACTGATCACCGACGCCATGACCGTAGGTGTCGTTGACTTGCTTGAATTTGTCCAGATCCAGGAACAGCAGGGCTAGCCGTGTGTCGCAGCGGTGTGCGCGGGCCATGGCATGCATGAGGCGATCCATGAACAGGTTGCGGTTGGCCAGTCCGGTCAGGGCGTCGTGAGTCGCCAGGTAGGCAAACCGGCTCTCGGTCTGGCATCTTTCCAGTTCGTTGCGACGGTGTGAGAGTACGAATCTGAGCAGAAATCCGAATAACAGCAGGGTAATGGCAAGGATTGCCGCCAGCTGGCGAAAGTCCAGGGCTGGCCAGCCTAACTGCTGTTCTGCCAGCAGGATGAAGGGCTGGGATTTCGTCTCCAGCTTGCGTTCATAGCGCAGCTTGGGGAAAAGGTAGGTTTCCAGAGCGCTTCGGCCATGGCGCTCGAAATGGATCAGCTCGCCCTCGGGCTTGTGAGCTGGGAAATCAGCGTGGTAGAGGCTGAAGCGCAGCCCGGGAAGGTCTGCTCCGAGGGATGGCAGAATGGATTGGGTTTTGATGACCAGCGAGGCGAACAGACGAGTTTCGTCGCCGGATCTTGCACCAGTGGTGTGCAGTGGCACCACTGGTCGGAACATGACGTAGGCACTATCCCCTTGCACCAAACGGAATGGATGGGTGGCAACGGTATGCTCATGGTGGCCCGACGCGTTCATGGCCAAACGCATGGAGGGTACAGAATCCATGTCCAGGCCCAGAATGCCCTTGGATTCCTTCGGCATGGGTTCCATGAGTACGATGGGGTAATACCAGGGCTTGTCGTCTATGCTTCGCCAAGACCGCCCGGAATCATAGGAAAAACTTCGTATCTGAAACTCCGGAAGGCCGGAAGCGCGTTTCCTGGCGATGAAATGTGGCAGATTTTTGCGGGCAACACCTTCTACCACCTCAATCTGGGCGATTTGGGGGTGGCGGGCGCGCACCAGTTGCGCATAGCGGGAGATAGGCGCGCCGTCATTTAAGGTGCCGGATACGCCCAGGAAAGCGGTTATGCCTTCAAGTACGGCTTCGTTGGCCTGTACGCGGTTGTCGATTTCTCTATAAAGGCTATTGGCGTACTCGAGGAATTTGAGCTGGGCACTGCGGAGGTCGTTGGCGATCGAAGATGCTGTAATGAAACTCGCCAGAAAGAACCACGCCCCGAACAGGGAGAAATAGACGCCCAGGTGCTTGCGAACCACGCAGCCGCTGGTCGGGAGGTTATCTGCCGCGGATAAGGGCTCTTTCCTGCGTGAAGGCAAGTTGTTTTACCGTGGGTTAATGTGCTTGCCGCATGCGAAAGCATGATAAGCAAAAAAGTGAACACATTAAACGGCAAAACGTTGTTTCTGACTATCAGGGAAACCCCTAATTTGTAACCGGTTCAATCGCCCATGTTGGTGCCGACGTGGCGTGCGCTTAGCACCCAGGGGTGGTCGGGGGGAACGGTTTTGACTTTCCCGGCGACTTCCTCCAGTTTTACGGCTCGGGTGCCGTCTCCTTTGGCGGCGACCATGACGCCATAGTGACCTTGATGAATCAGGTCGGTGCAGGCTGTTCCCAATCGGGTGGCGAGCAGACGGTCGGCCGCAGAAGGGATGCCGCCGCGCTGCAGGTGCCCGAGGATGGTGATGCGCGATTCGAGCCCGGTCAGCAATTCGAGCTGCTTGGCGAGACGCACCGTTTTTTCAGCGTACTGGGCTTCCGGGATGCTCTCTGCCTCGACCTTCTTGCCAGGCTTCTGTTTTGAGCTGTCTTTTTTCTTTTGTGCGGCCAGCATGTCTGCATGTTCCTGCTTCGAAATCACGCCTTCGGCGATGGCGACGATGCTGAACGGCTTGCCACGGCGACTGCGCTCGCGGATCGCTTCGGCTACACTGGCCACATCGTAAGGAATTTCGGGAATCAGGATAACGTCGGCGCCGCCGGCGATGCCCGCGCCCAATGCCAGCCAGCCGGCCCGGTGACCCATGATCTCCACCACGATAATGCGGTGATGGCTGTGTGCCGTGCTGTGGAGGCGGTCGATCGCGTCGGTCGCAATGCCCAACGCGGTATCGAAGCCGAAGGTGATGTCGGTCAGGGCGACATCGTTATCGATGGTCTTGGGCAGGGTGATGACGTTGACACCTTTTTCCTTGAGGCGCAGGGCGTTTTTCATGGTGCCGCCGCCACCCAGGCAGACCAGGGCATCAAGATGGTTGTCCTGGTAATTGCCGACAATGACGTCGGTCATGTCCAGCAGCTTGCCGCCAACCGGCATGCGATGCGGCTTGTCGCGACTGGTGCCGAGGATGGTGCCGCCACGGGTCAGGATGTCGGACAGTTCCCCGCCGTCCAGCCGCATGACGCGATTTTCCATTAACCCACGGAAGCCGTCACGGAAGCCGATGATCTGCATGCCGTAATGATTCAGGGCTGCTTTGCCGACTCCGCGGATTGCCGCGTTCAGACCGGGGCTATCGCCGCCGGAAGTAAGGATGCCTATGTATTTGGTCATGATCGGGATGTCCTGAGGTTAATAAAGGATATGATCATCCACAATCGGCGTTCAGTCAACGACCGGTGATTACTTGGTCAGCGCCATGAACAGTTGCGGCAGACGTTCAGGCAGGCGCTGGATGTTGTCGATCACAGTGTACTGTTTGCCGAAAATATCGGTCACATATTCATCCGCTTTCGGGTCGAGGTTGATGCAGTAGGTGTAGATGCCCTTCTGATCCAGTTCCTTGACTGCCTGCCGGGCATCTTCGATCAGCATGCGCTCATCTTTGGTGTCTACGTCGGAGGGTTGGCCATCAGTGAGGATCAGCATCAGCTTCTTGTCCGCCTTCTGTGCTTCAAGGTAGTGGGCGGCGTGGCGCATGGCGGCACCCATGCGGGTGGAGTATTGTGCGGTCATCGCGGCCAGGCGCGCTTTCACTTCGTCGTTCCAGCGTTCGCTGTAGCCCTTGACGTGCAGGTAGCGTACGTCGTGACGGGTGTTGGAATGGAAACCGCCGATGGCGAAGGGGTCGCCCAGTTTGTCGATCGCCCAGGCTAGCAGCGAGACGGCTTCCTGGCTGAGTTCAAGAATGGTTTGCGCGGTGCCCGCCACTTTTTCGTTAAGGGATTCGGATAGGTCAAGCAGCAGCATCACGGCGATGTCGCGCCCGCTGGTCTTGTGGCTCATGTTGATGCGCGGGTCCGGGTTGGCGCCGCTCTTGAAGTCGATCAGGGAGCGCAGGGCGATGTCCAGGTCCAGTTCACTGCCTTCTTCCTGATAACGGATACGCATTTTTTCCTGCGGCTTGAGCAGGTCCAGCATGCGTTTCAGGCGCTTCGCCAGGGCGGCATTCTTGTCCAGCAGTTTGTCGATATCGGCTGCCTTGCCCTTGGGATGCAATGCTTCGTACACGCTCACCCAGTCCGGACGGAAAGTCTGGCTGAGGTAGTCCCATTCGGGGTAATGGCGTGGTGGCAGGCCACTAGGCTTTTCTTCCCATTCGACCTTGCGGTGGTCATCGAACATCTCTTCATCGTCGCTCTGTTCGTGAAACCGCCACATTTGGCGGTTGTCGTCGCGGTAGCCCACCTCGGTATCATCGAAATGCACCTTGGCGAGCTGGTCGCTCTGGCGGCGGGTTCTGGCGACGTAGCTGATGGCGAGACCGGCAATTTCCTCGGTACTGGACTCTCCCTTGGCCATGGTTTCATGAAAGCGGGCAACGAAGTCGTTGAGG
This sequence comes from Sulfuricella sp. T08, assembly GCF_000971475.1. GTDB lineage: Bacteria > Pseudomonadota > Gammaproteobacteria > Burkholderiales > Sulfuricellaceae > Sulfuricella. Next base: position 53,851 of record NZ_DF967522.1, on the reverse strand, counting down.
TCGGCGTCCAGATATCCGTGTTCCGGGTCGAGCAGGGCGCGCGACAGCATGGCTAGGCGAAAGCGCAGGCAGGAAGTGGTTTCCGGGTTGCAGGCACCCTCCATCGGCTTGGGGTGCAGGGCCAGGAACAGGCGGCGCAGACCGGGATATTCGCGCATCGCCAGCCATTCGATTCTGGCGTCCTCAAAGAACTCAACGGCCATACGCTGGAAGGGGCTGAAATTGTCGGCAAAAATCGCGCTGGTCCAGCGCTTGTGACCGACGATATGGGCCAGTGTGGCACGATAGCGGTCGATCCCGGTAATACCGTTAAAGTCGTCATACACATCTGGCAGGCGGATGCCCAGTTTGTCGTAGTAGGGGACGGGTTTGCGCAGCTCGTCGAAACCCAGGGAGTACGGCACCAGATAATCGTGATGTTCCCACAGTCCGCGCAGATAGAGATCCAGCTTGCGTTCGACATCAACCATCAGCGTGCCGTGGCGCTCGCGCTGCATGACAGCCTTGCTGTCCGCCGATTGCAGGCTGAAGTAATCGATCTGCCGTTCCGGGTGATCACCGTAATTTCTGATACCGTACTCTACCCAGTTTTTTAGTCCTTGCAGGGAAATCTGGCTGAGCAGGTAAGGCGTCTGGGCGTAGAGTTCGGGCAAGCCGGGACTGGCAAAGGTGGTGTGGATGCCGTGAATCGAGCCGGTAGTACGGTTCATGAAGTCCAGTGCCAGATCCAGGTAATCCTGCATCCGTTTCTGGGAATGAAGCTTGCGGGCGGTCGCTGCCAGCACCTGCAGGAACGGCACGATCGCCTTGCCGTTGGGCGATTTGTTCATCTTGTGGATAAATTCCATCACCGCCGGCAGAACGGATTCGCCCAGCCTTTTGGCGGCCGACGGCCATTCCTCCAGGAAAATCAGCACCGGCTCAACGCCGCGCCCCATTCTGCACAGAAAGCCGGCGGCCTCCAGATAGGCGGTGATGCCCTCCTTTGACAAAATGGACAGGGCTTCCGCCATGCAGTCATCGAAGACATCCTTGACTTGGGGAAAGCCGCAATTGAGTTGCTCGCGGTAGACCTTCATCAAGGGATGTTCGTACTCGGTGTTTACTTCAGCCACGTTCGCAGTCCTCATTCCAATTTGCATACAGTCCAACAATAAACAGCAAAAATCTTTCACCGCAAAGGATGCAAAGGAAAGCAATCAGGCTGGTATGTCTGAGGGTTTTGTTGTTCCTTGCGTCCTTTGCGGTTAGTGCTTTTTTGATCGAGAAATGGAATTAGTCGAAAGTGGCGTCGATTGCGTGATCCAGTGTATCGCGAATGTCCGCGTCGTCGGTGATCGGGCGCACCAGCGACATGCGGCAGGCATCACGGGGCTCCACGCCGCCCTTGATCAGGGTGGCTGCATAGACCAGCAGGCGGGTCGAAATGCCTTCGTCCAGGCCGTGCCCTTTGAGGTTGCGCGCGGTGGCGCCTATTTTCACCAGTTTGGCCGCTAGCGCTTCGTCCGTACCGGTTTCCTTGGCAACGATACTGGTTTCCAGCTTGGCATCGGGGTAGTCGAACTCGAACGCGGTAAAGCGCTGTTTGGTCGATTGCTTCAGATCCTTCATCAGGTTCTGGTAGCCCGGATTGTAGGAAATCACCATCTGAAAATCGGGGTGCGCTTCGAGAAGCTCGCCTTTTTTATCCAGGGGCAGGGTGCGGCGGTGGTCGGTGAGTGGGTGGATCACCACGGTGGTATCCTGGCGCGCTTCGACGATTTCGTCCAGGTAGCAGATCGCGCCGATACGCGCAGCGGTGGTCAATGGGCCATCCAGCCAGCGTGTGCCGTTGGCTTCAAGAACATAGCGTCCGACCAGGTCGGAGGCGGTCATGTCTTCGTTACAGGCTACGGTAATCAGCGGCTTGTTGAGTTTCCACGCCATGTATTCGACGAAGCGCGATTTGCCGCAGCCGGTCGGGCCTTTGATCATTACGGGCAGGCGGGCGGCATAGGCCGCTTCATAGAGAGCCACTTCATTGGTTTGCTGTTGATAGAACGGTTCTTTGTGAACCTTGTACTGGTCTTTGACGGTCATCATTTTCTCCTGATCCGTGAGGCAAGAACGGTTTCCTGGCCCCGGAACAAAACGCCCCCAGCAAAGTGGGGGCGCCTTTTAGTGCATCGTTTTAAACCAAGCTTACTTGTGTACGCCCAGCTTTTCGCGCCAGCCTGGGAAGATCTTGTCGGCGTCGCCCGGGAAGGATTCGAACGCGCGGGCAAATTCCTTGTGCTCTTTCGCGAATTCAATCGGGTCGGCGCCGGCTTTCCAGCACTCATAGGATTGACGCAGGGAGATTGCGCCGGCCGCCGGGCTGTCGATGTGGCCGTAGGAACCGCCACCAGAGGTGTTGATCACGTTGCCGTGGCCCAGGTTCTCGAAGAAGCCTGGCAGACGCAGCGCGTTCATGCCGCCGGAGATGATCGGGGTGGTGGGCTTCATGCCGTGCCATTCCTGATGGAAGTAAGGGCCGTCCGCTGAATCGCGCTCGATCATGTAGGCGATGTTGCGGTCATCCCTGCCGCCTTCCATCTTGCCGTAGCCCATGGTGCCGACGTGGATGCCGGAAGCGCCTTGCAGACGGGACATCTTGGCCAGCACGAACGCGGTGTAGCCACGCACGGCTGAAGGCGACGTGATCGCACCGTGACCAGCACGGTGATAGTGCAGGTACTGGCCGGGATATTGGCGACGGGCGGTGGTAATCATGCCGGGGCCGCCGACGTAGCCGTCCACCAGGAATGCGACCTTGTTTGCATCCGGGCCAAAGGCTTCCAGAATGTAATCGGCGCGGGCGAGCATTTCGTAATGGTCGTCAGCGGTGATGTTGGCGGAGAACAATTTGGCCTGGCCGGTTTCGTCCATGGCGCGCTTCATCGCGTCATACACCAGCGGGATTACCTTTTTGGTTGGGCAGAATACCTGGTTGCCTTGGGGCTCATCGTTCTTGATGAAATCGCCACCCAGCCAGAACTGGTAAGCGGCCTTGGCAAACGGCTCGGGACGCAGACCCAGCTTGGGCTTGATGATGGTGCCGGCGATGTAGCCACCGTCGACGCGGGGGCGACCCAGAATGTCCCACAGGTCGGTGATGTCTTTGGCCGGACCATCATACAAACGCAACATGGACCAGGGTACATAGAAATCCTGCATCTGCAGGTGCTTCACATCGCCCATGCCCTGGTTGTTACCGATCGCCAGCGTCAGGAACGACACCAGCATGGCGCGGCCGTCGGTCACGTTGCGGTCGAACAGATCATTCGGGTAGGCGACCTTCATTACGCCCTTGGCTTCGTCGATGAAATAAACCAGTGCGTCTACGCCCTTGGTGAAGTCGTCCGTGGTGGAGACTTCGACGTTGGTGCCGGTGGATGACTCGGCCGCGATGTGCGCGGCCACTTCCAGATAGCCATAACCCGTGGCTGGCTGCATGTGATAAGCGACGAGGATGTGCTTGTCACCCTTGATCAGGTCTTCTTCCTTGAGGCTAAGGTCGGCGTAACGTGCTGATTGATCCATCTGAATGTTCCTTCGCAAAAATCCGTTAATGAATGAGCTACTGGGCACTACTATACGAATGATCAGCCATAAATAATATTAAATAATTATTATACTAATGATTAGTAAATGCTTATGATTGGTATGACATTAGTCGGGACAGTGCTTCTTGCTATTTCTCGCAAGTTCTTGGCGACCCAATTTCCTGCTTCGTGGTTTATGCAACGCCGGAAATTTTAATGGAAAATTGCCAGATTGTTCCATTTAGGAATGAACAGGCATAAGATGGGCAATGCATTATTTAAAATAACATAAGTAAATATTTATTATTCAGTTATGCTGCATATCACTTTACGCCAGCTGCAGGTATTCGAGGCTGTTGCCCGCCTCCTCAGCTTTTCCCGTGCGGCTGAGGAGCTGCATCTGACCCAGCCCGCGGTTTCCATGCAAATCAAGCAACTCGAGGGGAGTGTCGGCCTGCCCTTGTTCGAACAGATCGGTAAGAAGATATTTCTTACCGATGCCGGCAATGAGGTCTATCACTATAGCCGTAGCATCGCCCAGCAGTTAGCCGAGGCGGAGGCAGTGCTGGGAGAGATGAAGGGTTTGAAACGCGGCAAGTTGAATATTTCCGTGGTCAGCACTGCGAATTATTTCGCGCCGCAGCTCCTGGCCCTGTTTTGTCAGCGCAATCAGAACGTCACGCTAAGCCTGAATGTGATTAACCGCGAAGTGTTGATCAATCAACTCGCCCATAACGAGATGGATCTCGGTGTCATGGGGTTGCCGCCAGATGGCTTGGATATCGATGCCGAGCCCTTCATGGAAAACCCGCTGGTGGTGATTGCCCCGCCGAGCCATTCTCTGGCGCGTGAACGGCAAATCCCGCTATCCCGGCTAGCACAGGAAACGTTCATCGTGCGCGAAGAGGGTTCCGGCACACGCAGTGCAATGGAGCGGTTTTTCGCTCAGCAAAACCTGTCTCTCTCCACCGGCATGGAGACGAGTACCAACGAAGCCATCAAGCAGGCGGTGCGGGCAGGCATGGGCTTGGGCGTGGTATCGATCCACACCATTACACTGGAACTGGAAACCAAAAGGCTGGTGGTGCTGGACGTGGAATCATTTCCAATCTTGCGCCACTGGTACGTGGTGCACCGCAAAGGCAAGCGACTCTCAGCCGTGGCGCAGGCATTCAAGGAATTTCTGTTGCAAGAAGCGGCACAGGTGATGCAAACGGTAAAGGCATAAAAAAAGGCGGCCTAAGCCGCCTTTTTTCGCGAGAAGTAAAGATGCTTACTTAACGACGGCTTTCAGTTCGCCCTTGGTGTACATGGTGGCGACGCGGTCGAGCATGATCGGCTTGATCTTGCTGGCTTGGCCAGCGGAGCCGAAGGCAGTGTAGCGCGCCTTGCAGATTTCCTTCATCGCCACAGTGGCGGCGGCGAGAAATTTGCGCGGATCGAAATTTTTCTTGTTTTCCGCCAGGTACTTGCGTACTGCCCCGGTGGAGGCCATGCGCAGGTCGGTGTCGATGTTCACCTTTCGCACGCCGTGCTTGATGCCCTCGACGATTTCCTCGACCGGCACGCCATAGGTTTCACCCATTTCACCGCCGAAATCGTTGATGATCTTGAGCCATTCCTGCGGCACCGAGGAGGAGCCGTGCATTACCAGGTGGGTATTGGGAATGCGGGCGTGGATTTCCTTGACGCGGCTGATGGCCAGCACGTCGCCGGTGGGCGGGCGGGTGAACTTGTAGGCACCGTGGGAAGTGCCGATGGCGATGGCCAGGGCATCCACGCCGGTCGCCTTGACGAACTCGGCCGCTTCATTGGGATCGGTCAGGAGTTGATCCATGGTCAGCACGCCTTCGGCGCCCTGTCCATCTTCTTTTTCACCCATACCGGTTTCCAGGGAACCCAGGCAACCCAGTTCGCCCTCGACGGACACGCCGACGGCATGGGACATTTCCACTACCTTGCGCGTGACTTCGACGTTGTATTCAAAGCTGGATGGCGTTTTGGCGTCTTCCAGCAGGGAGCCGTCCATCATCACGCTGGAGAAACCGGAGCGGATGGCGTTGATGCACACCGCCGGAGAAGCGCCGTGATCCTGGTGCATGACAACAGGAATGTGCGGGTAGGCTTCGATTGCGGCGTCGATCAGGTGGCGCAGGAATGCTTCACCAGCATACTTGCGCGCGCCGGCGGAACCCTGCATGATCACCGGGCTGTCGCACTCGTCGGCGGCCTGCATGATCGCCATTACCTGCTCCAGGTTATTGACGTTGAACGCCGGCAGGCCGTAGCCATTTTCTGCGGCGTGATCGAGAAGTTGACGCATGGATACTAATGCCATATTTCCTCCTGCTATAAGTAAATTAGTTGCTGCTGGTTAATCGGATATTTACGCCTTGCTGGTGCATCGAATTTCGCCCACTTTGACGATTTTCATAGTGTTGGTTCCGCCAGACTTGCCTATCGGTTCGCCGATGGTGAGGATGATCAGATCCCCGTCCCTCACCGCGCCGCGGCGGCGCAATTCATCCTCGGCCTCATGCAGGACCTGTTCGCGTTCCTGCGTGGCCGGCCTGAAGTTGACCGGGTAAACGCCCCGAAACAGGGTAAGTTTCCTGCGCGTACCCACGTCGGATGAAAGTGCGTAGATCGGCACATCCGTGTAGATGCGCGACATCATCAGCGGAGTCGAGCCGGATTCTGTGAGTGCGGCGATTGCCTTAACTTTCAGGTGGCTGGCCAGGTAAGTAGTCGCCATGGCGATGGATTCGTCCACCCGGTTGAACTGCATGCTCAGGCGACGTTTGCTGAACTCGGTCTCATATTCCTTTTCAGCCTCGATGCATACTCGGTCCATGGCTGCCACCGCTTCGACCGGGTACTGGCCGGCGGCGGTTTCGGCCGAAAGCATCACTGCGTCAGTGCCGTCGATCACCGCGTTAGCCACATCGGAAACCTCGGCGCGGGTGGGAATCGGGCTGTTGATCATGGATTCCATCATCTGGGTGGCGGTAATCGCCAGCTTGTTCTTTTCACGCGCCATGCGAATCATGCGTTTTTGCAGGGCAGGAACCGCCGCATCGCCGACTTCAACACCCAGGTCGCCACGCGCTACCATAATGGCGTCTGATGCATCGAGAATTTCACCCAGATTGGTGATTGCTTCGGCACGTTCGATCTTGGCTACCAGCATGCTCTTGCCGCCGGCCGCCTCCATCAGCTTGCGTGCCAGTAGCATGTCGGCGCCATCGCGCGGGAAAGACACCGCAAGGTAATCCGCTTTAAGGGCCGCGGCGGTTTTGATGTCCTCCATGTCCTTTTCGGTCAGTGCCGCAGCGGACAGGCCGCCACCCTGGCGGTTGATGCCCTTATTGTTGGACAACGCACCACCTTGCTTGACTGTGCAGATGATCTCGTTGCCGCGTACCTCCTCGACCCAGAGGACGATTCTGCCATCGTCCAGAAGCAGCGTGGTACCGCGGCTGGCGTCTCGTGGCAGTTCCTTGTAGTCGAGGCCTACCCTTTCCTGGGTGCCTAATGTGCAATCACTGTCAAGAATGAATGTATCGCCATTTTTCAGCGTAATTTTTCCGTGCTCGAACTTGCCGATGCGAATTTTAGGGCCTTGCAGATCAACCAGTACGCCGATCGTTTTGCCTCTGGCACGAGCCATGGCGCGTACCATTTCGGCACGGTCGATGTGATCTTTTGGATTGCCGTGGGAAAAGTTGAGGCGGACAACGTCCACCCCGGCTTGCATCATAAGATTCAGCACTTCCGGGTCATTGGAGGCTGGGCCGAGTGTGGCGACAATTTTAGTTTTACGTTGCATAGAATCAGTTTTGAGCCCTGAGTGAAAGTTCTGAGTCAGAGTGCTGAATGGGATTCATCGGCACTCAGGACTCAGCACACTGCACTATTGTTTAGCGCGTTGTTCCAGAATTTCGACGGCGGGCAGTTTTTTTCCTTCGAGGAACTCAAGGAAGGCACCGCCAGCGGTGGAAATATAGGACACCTTGTCGTATATATCGTACTTCTGGATGGCGGCGATGGTGTCGCCGCCACCGGCCAGGGTGAATGCCTTGGTTTCGGCGATAGCCATGGCGATGGCCTTGGTGCCTGCACCGAATTGGTCGAACTCAAACACGCCAACCGGACCGTTCCATACCACGGTGCCAGCCTTCATGATAATGTCGACCAGCTCCTGCGCGGACTTGGGGCCGATGTCGAAGATCATGTCGTCATCGGCAACGGCGCCGGCATCCTTGAGGACGGCGGGCTCATTGGCGTCAAATTTTTTGCCGCAGACCACGTCGACCGCGATCGGGATGGTGGCGTTGCGGGCGGTCATTTTCTTCATCAATGCCTGGGCGGTGGGAACGAGGTCGTCTTCACACAGGGACTTGCCGACATTCTTGCCAGTGGCCTTGAGGAAGGTGTTGGCGATACCGCCGCCAACCACCATCTGGTCCACCTTTTCGGACAGGGATTCGAGCACGGTCAGCTTGGTCGAAACCTTGGAGCCGCCGACGATGGCAACCATAGGGCGGGCCGGGCTGAGCAGGGCCTTGGTCAGCGCCTCCAGTTCTTCGGTGAGCAGGATGCCGGCGCAGGCGACGGGCGCGAACTTGGCGACGCCGTGGGTGGAGCCCTCAGCACGGTGGGCGGTGCCGAAGGCATCCATGACGAAAATGTCGCACAGCTTGGCGTATTTTTGCGCAGTCTCGTCGAGACTTTTCTTCTCACCCTTGTTGAAGCGCACGTTCTCCAGCAGCACCAGCTCGCCATCGGCAACGTCGAAGCCGCCGTCGATCCAGTCTTTGATCAGGCGTACGGGCTTGCCGAGTTTTGCGGACAGAACGTCGGCAACCGGCTTGAGCGAGTTTTCCTCGGAATATTCGCCTTCAGTGGGGCGGCCGAGGTGGGACATCACCATCACCTTGGCGCCAGCCTTGAGACAATGCTCGAAGGTCTTCATGGACGCGGTGATACGTGCGTCGGAAGTGACCTTGCCGTCCTTGACGGGCACATTCAGGTCGGAACGGATCAGGACGCGCTTGCCCTTGAGGTCCAGATCGGTAACACGGATAACGGACATGTTTGTTCTCCAATAAAATTAAGGTGTAAGGGATAAGTGGGCTTATGCCTTACACCTCACGGTTGCAGTGAGGTGTTAGGAGTGAGGAGTAAAAGTGAGGAAGATTTTAGTCTCCTCACTCCTATCCCCTTACGCCTCATTTTTCCAATTACTTGGCGACGTGCTGAACCAAACGCAGCATGTTGCAGGTGTAGCCGTACTCGTTGTCGTACCAGGCAACGACCTTGACGAAGGTGCTGTCGAGGGCAATGCCGGCTTCAGCGTCGAAGGTGGATGGTGCGGTGTTGCCAACGAAATCGGTGGAAACCACTTTTTCATCGGTGTAACCCAGCACGCCTTTCATGGCGCCTTCAGATGCGGCCTTCATGGCTTTGCAGATGTCTGCGTAAGAAGCTTCCTTGTTCAGTTCCACTGTCAGATCGACGACGGATACGTCGGAGGTGGGCACGCGGAAAGCCATGCCGGTGAGCTTCTTGTTCAGCTCGGGAATCACGATGCCAACGGCCTTGGCAGCGCCAGTCGAAGATGGAATGATGTTTTCCAGAATGCCGCGACCACCACGCCAATCTTTCATGGATGGGCCGTCAACGGTTTTCTGGGTAGCAGTAGCGGCGTGCACCGTGGTCATCAGGCCGCGCTTGATGCCCCAGTTGTCATTCAGGACCTTAGCAACAGGAGCCAGGCAGTTGGTGGTGCAGGAGGCAGCGGAAACGATGGCTTCGCCGGCGTATTTGGTGTGGTTCACGCCGTACACGAACATCGGAGTGTCGTCCTTGCAAGGAGCTGACTGAACGACTTTCTTGGCACCAGCGGTGATGTGTGCCTGGCAGGATTCTTTGGTCAGGAAGAAGCCGGTGCAGTCGATCACGATGTCCGCGCCCACTTCGTTCCACTTCAGGTTGGCCGGATCGCGCTCGGCGGTCAGGCGGATCGTCTTGCCATTAACAACCATGTTACCGCCGTTAACGGAGACATCGCCGTTGAAACGGCCATGTACTGAGTCGTACTTCAGCATGTAAGCCAGGTAATCGGGTTCGAGCAGGTCGTTGATGGCGACGATTTCGATGTCTTTGAAGTCCTTGGCGACAGCGCGGAACACCATGCGGCCGATACGGCCAAAACCGTTGATACCTACTTTTATTGCCATGATTCATCTCTCCTTAATTTAAATGATAATCTTGGACCGCAGAGACGCCGAGTCGCAGAGAAAAACCTTGACTTCTCAGCGACCCGGCGTCTCTGCGGTGAATCTTTTACAAAATGCCTTTTGCAGTATTGACGACGTTTTCGACCGTGAACCCGAAGTGCTTGAATAACTCGGGGGCAGGTGCGGATTCGCCGAAAGTGTTCATGCCGACCACGGCGCCACGCAGGCCCACATACTTGTACCAGCCGTCGGTGACGCCGGCTTCAATGGCGACCTTGTGAACGGTGGGCAGCAGCACACTGTCCTTGTAGGCCTGGTCCTGCTTGTCGAATACGCTGGTGGAAGGCATCGATACCACGCGGGTGGGGATGCCCTGCTCGTCCAATACTTTCTTGGCATCCATCGCCAGTTGCACTTCCGAGCCGGTGGCGATCAGCACCATCTTGGCTCCAGCCGCGTCGGCTAGCACGTAGCCGCCCTTGGCGATGTTGGCGATGGTCGCGTCGTCGCGTTTCTGGAAATTGAGATTCTGGCGGCTGAAAATCAGGCAGCTCGGGCCGGTTTTCTTTTCCACGGCAGCCACCCAGGACACGGCGGATTCGACCGTATCGCAAGGACGCCACACATCCATGTTGGGGATCATGCGCAGGGTCGCAGTCTGCTCGACAGGCTGGTGGGTCGGGCCATCTTCGCCCAGACCGATGGAGTCGTGGGTGTACACATAGATTACGCGCTGCTTCATCAGGGCGGACATGCGCAGAGCATTGCGGGCATATTCCGAGAACATCAGGAAGGTGCCGCCGAATGGCAGCAGACCGCCGTGTAGTGCCATGCCGTTCATGATGTGGGACATGCCGAATTCACGCACACCGTAGCTGATGTAGTTGCCGGTGCTCTTGCCCTTGACGTGATGGCAGCCCGTCCAGTTGGTCAGGTTGGAGCCGGTCAAGTCGGCGGAACCACCGAGGAATTCAGGCAGCGCAGGAGCCAGACCGTTGATGCAGTTCTGCGAGGCCTTGCGAGTAGCAATGGTCTCGGCTTTTTCATTGGTCTTGGCGATAAAGTCGGCAGCGTGTTTTTTCCAGTCGGCAGACAGATCTCCAACCATGCGGCGCTTGAACTCGGCAGCTTCTTTCGGGAAGGCCGCAGTGTATTCGGCGAACTTGTTGTTCCACAGTGTTTCTAGGCCTTGTCCCTTGGTGCGGCAATCCCAGCCTTCATACACATCCTTGGGAATCTCGAACGGTGGGTGGGTCCAGCCCAGGTTGGCGCGGGTGGCGGCGATTTCAGCATCGCCCAGGGCGGCGCCGTGAACGTCGTGCGTGCCTTCCTTATTGGGAGAGCCCTTACCGATGATGGTTTTGCAGCAGATCATGGAAGGCTTGTCGGTCACTGCCTTGGCAGCCTGGACAGCGGCTTCGATGGCTACCGGGTCATGGCCATCCACGCCAGGAATTACATGCCAGCCGTAAGCTTCGAAACGCTTGGGGGTATCGTCTGTGAACCAGGCTTCAACGTGGCCGTCAATGGAAATGCCGTTGTCGTCCCAGAAGGCCATCAGTTTGCCCAGACCCCAGGTGCCGGCCAGTGCGCATGCTTCGTGAGAAATGCCTTCCATCAGGCAGCCATCACCGAGGAACACGTAGGTGTGGTGATTGACAATCTCATGGCCGGGTTTGTTGAACTCGGCGGCCAGCAGTTTTTCTGCCATGGCCATGCCGACAGCGTTGGTGATGCCCTGGCCGAGCGGGCCGGTAGTGGTTTCTACACCAACGGTATAGCCATACTCAGGGTGACCCGGAGTCTTGGAGTGCATCTGGCGGAATTTTTTGATCTCTTCCATCGGCAGATCGTAGCCGGTCAGGTGCAGGAGGGAGTAAACCAACATCGAGCCGTGGCCGTTGGACTGCACGAAACGATCGCGGTCAAACCACTTGGGGTTGGCCGGGTTGTGGCGCAGGTGATGGTTCCATACCACTTCGGCGATTTCCGCCATGCCCATGGGGGCACCCGGGTGGCCGGAATTGGCCTTCTGCACAGCGTCCATGGAAAGGACGCGGATCGCGTTCGCGAGTTCTTTACGAGTTGCCATTCTCTGTATCCTTTTTCTGCTAAGGGCTATTCAAACCTATGATTATTACTCACGAGTCGGACTAAGGGCAATAGCAGATTTTTATTGTCCCAAGAATTTTTCTTATAGATAAAAGATATAAGACCCTGTAAAAGCGGCTGTCAGCTATTACTTATTACTGTCTTTCCCTGATCCAGGTTTTCCATGTATTGAATAAATCAGGGTTCAGCGCAGCGATGACTGAACGCTGCCAAAGATTGCCGGTCCCAAAATCATCCTCGGTGAGGGTGCACATGGAGCCGCCTGCCTCCGCCAGGATCAGCGAACCGGCGGCGTAGTCCCAGAGTTTTTGCCCGCCATGCAGGTAAAGATTGAAGCGTCCTGCCGCCACGTAGCACCAGTCGAGTGTGCTGGCGCCGAAGTTGCGCTGCGAGGCGAATGGAGGTGACGCCACCAGTTTCTGCGCCAGATTCGGCTTGAGGCGCTTGAAGTCGATCGCTGCCATGGCACGGCGGAATTCGGGCGCGCATTCCTTGATTGGCATCGGCTCGCCATTGAGGTAGGCGCCCTTGCCACGCTCCGCCCAGAACATTTCATCTGCCACCGGGTCGTAGATTACGCCCAGAACACTCTTGCCGCCGCGCATCAAGGCAACGGAAACCGCGAAAAAAGGCAGGCCGTTGAAAAAATTGGATGTGCCGTCGATCGGGTCGATGCACCATAGCCCCTCTTCTCCCGCGTGCCATAGCGCTTCCTGTTGCTCTGGCAGCATTTCCTCACCCAGCGCCGGGTAATCGTGGATCTGCTTGAGTGCCAAAACCAGCGCGGTCTGCGCGGCGACATCCGCCTCGGTGAAGATGCTGCCATCGGTCTTGCATAGGTGCGCGACCTTAAGGTAGCGCGGCATGATTTCTTGCTGCGCTACCTTCCTTACGGCATCGATGACGGATTGGATCATGGCTTTGCGGATCATGGGTAAAGGGGAATGGGGAATGGGGAAACCCTCATCACCCATTGCTCATCACTCCTCACCATTTACCCTTTCCACTTAATGGAGCAACCCATGCTCGGAATTTGCTCTGCCGGCCCCTTTCCGGTCAGCGCCACTTCCTTCATCGCTTCGAACAGGTCACGCCGGGCATCGGTGGGCGCGGCTTCCTTGCGCGAAGCATCGAGCCGGCCGCGGTACTGCAGTTCCAGATCGGCGTTAAAGCCGAAGAAGTCCGGCGTGCATACAGCACCGTAGGCTTTCGCTACTTCCTGGGATTCATCCCACACATAGGGGAACGGAAAGCCAAATTCCTGCGCGACTATTTTCATGTTGTCGAATGAGTCTTCCGGGTAGTCGGCCGGATCGTTCGACATGATGGAGAGGGTGTTGATGCCCATCTGTTGCAACTCCCGGCAGTCGCGCACAAGACGGTCACGAATCGCCTGGACGTAAGGGCAGTGGTTGCAGATAAACATCACCAGCAGACCTTTGGGCCCGCGCGCACTGGTCAGGTTATAGCGCTTGCCGTCTACCCCGGGCAGGTCAAAATCCGGGGCCTTCCAGCCGAAATCGCAAACTGGTGTCTGCAAACTAACCATAGTTTCGATACTCCTGCTTGATTGGTGCCAATTAATTTAGTTTATCATGAGTGCATCATAGATATAGTACGGAAATAAGATGACAACTCCTCGCTTTTACTGCCCGGAAATTTTAGCCCAAAGCGGCATGGCGGAATTGCCCGAGCAGGCTGCGCATCATGCCGCGCGGGTCCTGCGCCTTCAAACGGGTGATAAGCTTAGCGTGTTCAACGGGCGGGGCGGGGAAGGTGAGGCGCGCATCACGGACATCGGCAAGCGCAATGTTACCGTGGAAATCGTTGGCTGGCATGCCGTCGAGCGCGAATCGCCGCTGCAAGTCCTGCTTGCCCAGGCAATTTCGGCCGGTGAAAAAATGGATTTCACTCTGCAAAAGGCGGTGGAGCTGGGCATAGGCAATATCCAGCCGCTGGCGAGCGAGCGCAGCGTGGTGAAACTGTCGGGTGAGCGGGCGGAAAAGCGCGTGGCGCATTGGCAGGGCGTGGTGGTCGCGGCCTGCGAGCAGAGCGGGCGCAACCGCGTGCCCGAGGTCGCACCGATCCGCCCACTGCTGGATTGGCTGGGACAGCAGGAGGGGCCGGGACTACACCTGATGCTGTCGCCTGTTGCCGAAGTAGGGTTGCGTGACTTATCCAAACCTACCGGCAATATCACCCTGCTAGTCGGCCCTGAAGGCGGTCTTTCCCCGGCGGAAGCCGAGGCAGCACAGCGTTACGGCTATACCCCAGTGCGGCTGGGCGCACGCGTCCTGCGCACCGAGACGGCGGCGCTGGCAGTTTTGGCGGCGATGCAGACGCTATGGGGGGATTTCTGAGTCCTGAGTGCTCAGAATTGACGCGATGCGAACAGATTGGGGTAAACTTTGTATTTGTTTGATTTGCTAACAGATTGACTGTCGATGCCGCTCAGGACTCAGGACCCATCACTCAGAACTCATTTCGTCGAGTGGTTTCGCTCGGCCGCACCCTATATCCATGCCTTTCGCGGCAAGACTTTCGTTGTTGCTTTTGGCGGAGAGGTGGTGAGCGAAGGCCAGTTCATTGCGCTGGCGCACGACATCAATCTTCTCAACAGCCTCGGCGTACGGTTGGTGCTGGTGCATGGCGCACGGCCGCAGATCGAGGAGGAACTGACCGAGCGGGGCGCGGCGATTCGCTATGCCGGGGGAATGCGCGTTACTGACGATGACGCCCTGAAATGTGTCAAGGAGGCCGCCGGCACGGTGCGGGTGGAGATCGAGGCGCTGCTTTCCATGGGACTCGCCAATTCGCCGATGGCGGGCGCCGATATCCGGGTGGCCAGCGGCAATTTCGTCACCGCCATGCCGATGGGGGTGCTCGGCGGCGTGGATCTGATGCACACCGGTGAAGTGCGCAAGATCGATGCAATCGGCATCCGGCGCAGGCTCGATGCCAACGAAATCGTGCTGCTTTCGCCGCTTGGCTATTCGCCCACTGGCGAGGTGTTCAATTTGTCGCTGGAAGACGTGGCAACTTGCGCCGCGATTACGCTGGATGCAGACAAGCTGATCTTCCTGATGGACACGGCTGGGGTAGCCGGCGAAGACGGGGATTTGCTGCGGCAGCTGACCACGGCGGAGGCGGAGGCGATTCTTGCCGCCACTGCCACACTGTCGGCGGACGTGGGCTATTACCTGCCCTGTGCGGTGCGTGCCTGCCGTAAAGGCGTGGCGCGGGCGCACCTGATCAGCCGCCACATTGATGGCGCATTGCTGCAGGAACTGTTTACCCATGAAGGCATCGGCAGCATGGTCAGCGAAGATCCGCTGGAAACCTTGCGCGATGCCACGATCGACGATGTCGGCGGCATCCTTGCGCTGATTGAGCCGCTGGAAACCAACGGTATTCTGGTTCGGCGTTCGCGCGAGTTGCTGGAAATGGAAATCGACCGCTTTTCTGTGCTGGAGTATGACGGCCTGATCATCGGCTGCGCAGCGCTGTATCCGTTTCCAAAAGAGAAGGCGACGGAGTTGGCGTGCATGGCGGTGCATCCGGATTACCGCGGTGCCGGGCGGGGCGAGGCGTTGCTCGAGTACATGCAGGTCAGGGCGTTGGGCAAGGGTTTCAAACAGTTGTTCGTGCTTACTACTCGCACTGCGCACTGGTTTCTGGAGCGCGGCTTCACCGAGGCCGGCGTGGACAAGCTGCCCAAGGCCAAGCAAGGGCTGTACAACTATCAGCGCCGCTCCAAGGTGTTCATGAAAAAACTGTAGATCATTTTTTTGTAATAATTTTAAGTGCATTCTTTAAAGAAGTAACACTATTTTGAACGGAGTAATGAAATGGCAAGAACAGTGAAATGCGTCAAGCTCGGCCGTGAAGCGGATGGGCTGGATTTTCCGCCCTATCCCGGCGAACTCGGCAAGCGGATTTGGGAAAATGTTTCCAAGGAAGCCTGGGCGGCTTGGCTTAAGCACCAGACCATGTTGATCAACGAGAATCGCCTCAACATGGCCGATGCCGCCGCGCGCAAGTACCTGGCGGAACAGGTGGAGTCCTATTTCTTCGGTGCCGGAGCGGATACCGTGTCGGGTTTCGTGCCACCGAAGCACTAAGCTGATTTCATGATTGCACCGCACGGCCCGGAATACTACCTCAACCGCGAGCTCGGCCTGCTTGCCTTCAACCGTCGGGTGCTGGCCCAGGCGGAAGATCATCGCAACCCGCTCCTGGAGCGGCTGAAGTTTCTGTGCATCGTCAGCAGCAACCTGGACGAGTTCTTTGAGGTCCGCACCGCCGGACTGAAGGAGCAGATCGCCCTTCATGCCACCGCGACGGGGCCGGATGGCATGTCGGCGCGTCAGGTATTCAAACGGGTTACCGAGCAGGCGCACGAACTGGTGGAGCAGCAATATCGGCTGCTGAATGAGGGGATCCTTCCTGAGTTGGCGCTGCACGATATCCGCTTTCTGCGCCGTACCCACTGGCATGATGGCCAGGGCGAATGGATCAAGGATTTTTTCTTTCGCGAGTTGATGCCGGTGCTTTCCCCGATCGGCCTCGATCCCGCCCATCCTTTTCCGCGCGTGCTGAACAAGAGTCTGAACTTTGCCGTCGAGTTGGAAGGCAAGGATGCTTTCGGCCGCGCATCCGGCGCCGCCATTGTGCAGGCGCCACGCTCATTGCCACGGGTGATCAAGCTGCCGCCCGAAGTGGCCGGCTGCGAGCATGGCTTCGTCTTTCTTTCCTCGATTCTCCACGCTCATGTTGGAGAGCTGTTTTCCGGCATGGAGATCAAGGGCTGCTACCAGTTCCGCGTCACCCGCAACTCCAATCTGTTCGTCGACGACGAGGAGGTCAAAAACCTGCGCGAAGCGCTGCAAGGTGAACTGCCGCAGCGCAATTTCGGCAATGCCGTGCGCCTGGAGGTGGCGGACAACTGTTCGGAGGAAATGGCCGGCTTCCTGTTGGGACAATTCGGCCTGACCCAGGAAGATTTTTACAAGGTCAAGGGTCCGGTTAACCTGGTGCGGCTGATGCAGATTCCGGACCGGGTCGATCGGCCCGATCTCAAATATCCGTCCTTCATTCCGAGCATCCCGCCGATGGTGGCGAAGCAGCCCGACATGTTCCAGGCGATCAGAAGTGGCGATATTCTGCTGCACCAACCCTTCGAGTCGTTTGCGCCGGTCGTCGATTTCATCCAGCAGGCGGCAGACGACCCCAACGTGCTGGCGATCAAGCAGACCATCTACCGTACCGGCACCGATTCCGTACTGATGGAGGCGCTGATCAAGGCAGTGCATAGCGGCAAGGAAGTCACCGTGGTGGTGGAACTGCTGGCCCGCTTCGACGAGGAAGCCAATATCAACTGGGCGGGGCGCCTGGAAGAGGCGGGTGCCCACGTGGTGTACGGCGTCGTCGGCTACAAGACCCATGCCAAAATGCTGCTGGTGGTACGACGTGAGGAAGATGGATTGCGCCGCTACGTCCATCTCGGCACAGGCAATTACCATCCACGTACAGCCAAGCTGTATACCGATTTCGGCCTGTTTACCTGCAACGAGGAGATCGGCAGCGACGTCAACGACATCTTCATGCAGCTTACCGGCTTGGGCCAGGCGAGCAAGCTGCATCATTTGTTGCAGTCACCGTTCAGCCTGCACCGCAAAATGATGGAGTCGATCCATGCCGAGGCGGAGTGTGCGCGTGCCGGCAAAAAGGCATTCATCGTTGCCAAAATGAATTCCCTGCTCGAGCCGCAGATCATCAGCGCGTTGTATGACGCGTCCAAGGCCGGGGTCAAGGTCGATCTGATCGTGCGCGGGGTATGCGCCCTGCGGCCGGGAATTCCAGGCGTTTCAGAAAATATCCGGGTGCGCTCCATCATCGGCCGCTTCCTCGAACATTCACGCATTTTTTATTTCTACAACGGCGGTGCGCGTGATATCTATCTGTCCAGCGCCGACTGGATGCAGCGCAATTTCTTCCGTCGGGTCGAAGTCTGTTTTCCGGTGCTGGATGCGAAGCTGAAGAGGCGCGTCATCAAGGAAGGGCTGGAGCCCTATCTCAAGGACAACTGTCAGGCCTGGGAAATGGATGCGGAAGGCAATTACCGGCGCAAATGTCCACGCAGCGGCAGCAAGATTGCCTGTGCTCAGATGCAGCTCATGCAGGAGCTGTCACAGCCGCTGAAATAGTCGCCCCGCGCGGCAGTAATACTGCTGTCACAATACAGGCTTAGCATCTCCCGCTCATAATGAAATATGCAGGAGGAAGTGCGATGCCAGTGCCGTTAAATATCCCTTTCGGATTTCCTGGCGGTTCCCCGGGAAGCGCGAAGTTTCAGGCAAAGGCTGTCAGCCACATGGCCATGGCATCTCTTGTGCCGCCGCTGCAGGATGCCACGTGCCGTTTCGAATCGGCAGTCTGGGATGAAAACGAAACGCAGGCACGCCTGTGGTTGCGGGAAATCATCGCGCAGCGCCGGCTAACCGCTTTGTTTCAGCCTGTTGTCTTGATGGGCAATGGCGAGATAGCCGGTTACGAGGGGCTGATTCGCGGGCCTTCCGATAGCCCCTTGCATTCACCCCTTAATCTATTTCGTGCGGCAAACGAAAATGGCTTGTCCGTGGAGGTGGAGTATCTGAGTCGCCAGGTGGTGCTGGAAAGCTTCGCCCGGTTGAACCTGCCCGGCAAGCTGTTTCTCAACGTCAGCCCGGAATGCCTGTTGCAGCAGAATACCAGGCATGGCGAAACGCTGGCCTACATCCACAATCTTGGATTGAGACCGGATCGAATAATTATCGAGTTGACGGAAAACCAGCGCACCTATGACTATAATTTGCTGCGTGCAGCGGCGAAGCATTACCGTGCCATGGGGTTCGAAATCGCCATTGATGATCTGGGTGAGGGTTTTTCCAGCCTGCGTCTATGGTCGGAGCTGCGTCCAGAATATGTCAAGATAGACATGCATTTCATCCAGGGCATCGATCAGGACACGGTAAAACACCAGTTTGTCAGCTCGATCCAGCAGATCGCCGAGAAGTCGGGTACCAGGGTCGTTGCCGAGGGCATCGAAACCGAGGCAGAGCTTCGGATAATCAAAGATATCGGCATAACCTGCGGCCAGGGATATTACCTCGCCCGCCCCACCGGCCAGCCGGCCCTGGTGCTTTCTGCCGAAGTAGTCAAGGCTTTGGAAAAGACGGTTTCTCCCGGTTTTCCCCCGAACTACAGGGCTAGCCAGAAGACGGTTTCCGTGCTCAGGCTGATGCGCGAGTGCCAGGCGGTATCGCCGGATATTTCCAACGATGTGGTTTATCAAATGTTCATCGGCGACCCTGAACTGCAGGCCTTGCCCGTTGTGAAAGGCGGATTGCCGGTGGGTCTGATCAACCGAAACGCACTGATCGATAACTTGGCTCGCCCCTATCGGCGCGAACTCTATGGCAAGAAACCCTGCATCCGGTTGATGGATCCCTCTCCGCTGATTGTGGAGAAAGATATGAGTCTCCAGGAATTAAGTCACGTTATCGTGGAGGCAGACCGGCACCACCTGTCGAACGGCTTCATCATCACCGATCACGGGAAATATCTCGGCATGGGAACCGGTCACGATCTGGTGCGGGAAATCACCCAGATGCAGATCAGCGCCGCGCGCTATGCCAACCCGCTAACCATGCTGCCTGGCAATGTGCCGATCAGTGAGCAGATCGACCAGTTACTGCAGGGCGGGGCTGAGTTTTGTGCCTGTTACTGTGACCTGGACCATTTCAAGCCGTTCAATGATGTCTTCGGCTACCATAGCGGCGACAACGTAATCCAGCTTACCGGGAAAATTCTCACCGAAGTGTGCGACCCGGACCAGGATTTTATCGGGCACATCGGCGGCGATGATTTCATCATCCTGTTTCAAAGTGCCAACTGGGAAGCCCGTTGCAAGAGAGCCCTGGATCGTTTTGCGGATGCCATTCTGGGCTTCTTCAGTGTCGAGGACAGGGCGCGGGAAGGCTATATTGCCAAGGATCGCCATGGCGAAGAAGTGTTCTATCCGCTAACCAGTCTTTCCATCGGCGCCGTGCAAGTCGAGCCCTGCAAGCAGGCTTCGCACCATACAATTTCGGCTGCTGCAGCTGAAGCGAAAAAGCAGGCCAAGGGGATTTCCGGCAACAGCCTGTTTGTCGAGCGTCGTGCCAAGTGCTCATGAAATGAGAGCCATGAACGAAGCGAGGTTTTATCCGGGATTGTCCCACGCCATGAAGCCCTCTCCTCAATCCTCTCCCGCAAGCGGGCGAGGAGGCGAACGGGAAGGGCGCTTGTTATGAATTGCCCAACTTTACCTGATGAGGACGACAAGAAGCTGTGCGTCGTCCACGAGGCAATCGTCGGCACTTTCGGGCTGCCGCCGGACAAGCTGTTTGTCAGCATCAAGGGTGATCCGTCCCTGCGTGAAACCGCATCTCTGCGCCCCCGCCAGGAAAGCCGGATCGACCTGGAAGCGGGAAAAGTACTGGAAACTTGTGATTGGTTGCTGCGGAAAACCGGCTGTTTCAGTATCTATGTTGGCTTCAATAGCAGCGAGGTACGCACCGAGTCGGTGTTCAATCCCTTCAATTACGAGATTCACGATGCCATTGCCCTGATCCAGCCGGGCTATGTAGAACGGCATTTCGTGAAAGTACCCTATCAGAAGAAAATGAAGATCATCGGCCGTGTGCGCAATACGGTGCAGACCGGACCTCTGCGGGAATACCTGCCTCCCCACTGGCGTACGCTGATGGATCGCCAGCGCGAGGAATGGAAGCCGATGGCGAAAAAAGACATCAAGCAGGTTGTTCAATCACTAAACCGCCTGCGCGGCATAGAGGGCTACTATTTGCGCAATGCCGCAATTTCCCTGAGCCAGGGGATCGTGCGAGCGTCGTTTAATTGCGATGGCACCTACATCGTCGCCGCAGAGTATTTCCCTCAGTTCGTGGAAGAAAACACCCCCTGATATTCGTTTGGAAATCAGGGGGTGTTTCAGTGCAGACTAATGCGCGCAGCGCGTTAGTCGGAGCTAAAACAATAAAAGATCAGGGTGTATTTCAGTGCAGACTAATGCGCGTAGCGAGTTATGTCAGAGCTAAAATATGGCGGAAGATGACCTGCTGACTACTGTGAACAAAGGAATTCGGCTTCGCCAAATTGCACTAGAAAGTCGTTCAACGGCCAGTCCAGCCAAAAATTCACAAAAACGTCATAAAGGTGTAACGAAAATAAAAATATCATAGGCGCCTCCACAACAGATCGGAGCACAGTCCGACATGGATTTTAATAATAACACCATGGTTTTAAAAGAGAGAGAGCATCGCACGCTGGAAGGTGAAGACCAGGATCATCTGGTTGCAATCATCAACAGCTCACTGCGGGTGGCGAACATTCACCATTTCTTTTCCTGGAGCCAGGGGGCGATACAATTTTTGCTGCCTCATGAAATACTGGTGTGTGGATTTGCAATGGGACCTGACTTGCCGATGCGGTTCATGCGATTTTCCAGTTCCCGCTACTTCGACGAGACGCGCTTTTCGGAGGTATGCCATCCGGAGGAAGGACTGTTGCCGCGGATGATTTCGCATTCGAATGAAACCGGGCACGCCTGTATGCTGGGAACGGGCGCGCCCAAAAGGTATTTTGAAGAGGCCTTGCTGCCTTTGCTGGAGCACTCCGAACTGCGCAGTGCCGCAGCGGATGGCCAGCGCGGCCCGGATGGGCGGTTGAAAAGTTATTTCTGTTTTTCCAGGGTAGAGATGCCGCTCGGATCGCACGTCGAATATCTCCTGCAATTGCTGGTGCCATTTCTCCATACCACGCTTTCTCGTGTCATTGCCAATGAAGAGCCGGATGCAGGCATGGCTGGCGTGCAGAACGTGCCTTCGGTGACGGCGCGCGAAGTGCAGGTTCTCCATCATATCAAGCTCGGCAAGACCAATCAGCAGATTGCCGAAGAGCTGGCTCTCAGTCCGCTGACGGTCAAGAACCACGTGCAAAGAATCCTGAGAAAGCTGAAGGCCAGTAACCGAGGCCATGCCGTGACGCTCGCCATCAATATTGGCGTGCTGAAAGCGTAATGAGCAGGGCTTCTTTCGATCCGGTGCATGGAAGTCTTAACCCCATTTGGGCTCTACTAGTTAGTCACGTTAAAACAGTGCCCCCCCCCTTTGTGAAAGGGGGGCAGGGGGGATTTAACGGTGGCGGCAAATCCCGGCTCCGCCAAATCCCCCTCAATCCCCCTTTCACAAAGGGGGAGGTAGCCTGCCGGTGTTCCTGCTGATGGGTTCGACCAGAAATGCCCGGGGATGCTCCGCGCGTCACCTGAAATTGATTCGGCCTGGCCGTTCATGTGGCGGGTTTACCTATATTGGCGTACTCCTTGCCGTGGCTTTTATTGGCGTTGCACTGGCG
This sequence comes from Sulfuricella sp. T08, assembly GCF_000971475.1. GTDB lineage: Bacteria > Pseudomonadota > Gammaproteobacteria > Burkholderiales > Sulfuricellaceae > Sulfuricella. The sequence continues at coordinate 31,482 of NZ_DF967522.1, read as the reverse complement.
GCAACGGGAACAGTGTGGCAGCAGACCCGGCAGCGGGAAAAGGAGCGCGAGTTGCTGTTCGTCGGCAACCAGTTCCGTCAGGCGCTGGAGGGATATTATGAAAACCCGCCGCCGGGCAAGGCCAGGAAATTTCCCCAAAAAATCGAGGACCTGTTGCAGGATGATCGCCGTCCCGACATCAGGCGTTATCTGCGCGTGATATACCGAGATCCCATGACCGGCAGCACCGAATGGGGGCTGCTGAGGGGCGCAGACCAGGGCATCGTCGGCTTGTACAGCTTGTCTGACGGAGAGCCGATTAAAACCGCCAACTTCGATCCGGAATATGCGGAACTGGCGGGCAAGCGGCATTATTACGAATGGCGCTTTATCGCGAAGGCCGGGGTGATCGCCGCGACGGGGGGGGTGGCAAGCAATGCGACAGTTTCCGATGCTGTAGTACCGCCACCCGGCCCGTCTGATGCCGTGAACCAGACTGAAGCCGAGCCCCAGGTAGAAGCCCAGCAGAGCATTCCAGTCGTTGAGCCTACGCCACCTCAGCAACAAAATTCGGTCCCTGAGTGGCCGCGTATCACGGAATGTCAAAACGCATTCAGCGCTGCGATTGCCGGTTGCCGGGGCGCTGGCAGGGGGTGCATACAGGCGGCGCGCGCACAATACGTGCAATGCTACAAATAGAATGGGTGGTTATTTCATGGTTTGCCTCGATCCGAAATCAATAGTGAAATGTAGGGTGCGTCCCACTCACCACTCTCATTTGGTGCGTGGGACGCACCCTACAGATTGATTCGCGTTTTGAAGTGGCCGAGCCCCTCCACGGCGTAGCGCGTATTCCCTTTCCCCGAGCCGTTCACTGCGATTTGCCCCGTTCCCCCCTGTTGTCATCAGTTTTTAATATTAGGCTCGTATTATTTTCGCCTCTATGCGTTCGTTCATACATGAAAAACGGCGCCAATAGCTTCCCCAATTCTAAGGAGTAACAATGATGTTGAAGCAGAGCCTGATCGCCTTATCTTTATACGCGGCATTTTCCAGCGCCCATGCTGGCGTGGATACAGAAAAAATGCGCCAGCAACTGACCGAGCGCATGCCCGGCGCGCAAATCGGCGCCATCACCAAGGCGCCCTATGGCGGCTTGTACGAAGTGGTGATCAACGGCTTCAACGTGTTTTACACGGATGAAAACGCCAATGTTGCCTTCATCGGCAAGGTGATAGACCTCAAAACCAATAAAAACCTGGTCGAGGCGCGCACCCAGGAATTGATGCACGTCGATTTTGCTTCCTTGCCGCTGGATAAGGCCATCGTCAAGGTGAAGGGCGACGGCAGTCGCAAGATCGCCGTGTTCTCCGACCCGGAGTGCCCGTTTTGCCAGGAACTGGAGCAAGAACTGGCCAAGGTCAGCGACGTGACTATCTATACTTTTCTCTTTCCCCTCAACGAAATCCACCCCGATGCCGAACGCAAGGCCAAGCTGGTTTGGTGCAGTGCGGACCGTGCCAAAGCCTGGGATGAATTGATGCTGAACCACAAGGAGCCCGCAGCGAGCGATAAGCCCTGCGAGCCTCCGTTCAAGGAGATCCAGGAAGTCGCCCAGAAATCCTGGATCAATGGTACGCCGGGTCTGGTGTTCGCCGATGGCCGCCTGGTGCCGGGTGGGATCAAGAGCTTTCAGATCGAGCGTTATCTCAGCGAGAAATCCCAGGCCACACCGGTAGCCCTGGCAAAACCGGCTGCTGCGAAAACGGCAGTGCAATAAAGCTTAATCGCGTTGCTCCGGCAAATCCCCCTCATTCCCCCTTTGTTAAAGGGGGAGGTAAAGATTCCGCTGCTCCCGCAAGCGGGCGAGGGGGCGAACGTGAAGGGCGATTGTTTTGACTGGTCGGGCATTGAGCCGAACGGCTCAATAAATTTCATGTCGCAATTCACTGGCTTGTCATATTCCGTGTGTACTCTGCGTGAATCCACTGCGCGGTATTGCAACTCAAGCAGCAGGATGAGCCGAACGGACTAATATTTTATCGAATCGGCCTTGTATTCCCGTAACAATGATTCATTAATCTGAACGTGCAAGTTAAGCAAGTGCGCATCAAATGTGGTTTTCAGTAATGCGCCAGTGCCACACCCGCTGCGAGGCGGGGCCGGAAAGCTACGGGTCTCAAAAAGAGATGGCCGGGCTGCCTTCAGCAAGAGGCCGGGTTGTCCCATCTCCAATCTGCCGGAAATGGGTGGCCGGGTCAGGTGCACTAGAGGGGCTGCAATTGCCCCGGCTTGATGTCCCGAAGCCTGCCGACAAGGGGTTGGATGTTTTTTTGGTTTAACAACTTAAAATTAATTGGAGTATTAAATTATGAAATTTCAAATGAAACTTTTGGCTCTGGCAGTTCTGGGCTTTGCTGCTACTGCACCTGCTCACGCTAGCATCGCGACCACCGGTGGCGGCAGTGGCGCGACTGCCGGCAACGGCGAATTATTCCTGTCCGTGTGGGACAACAACGGCACCGTAAACGACACCACCGACGATCGCGGCTATACACGTGACCTGGGTTCCTTTCTGAAGGCCGACTGGAGCTCCACCGCCAATACGCCAGTATTCAACGCCGTCGCCAACACTGCCGGCACCATCCGCACCTATGCGACTGATACTGGTTTTCAGTCCTGGCTCAATGCTTCCACCAACCTGAGCAACCTGCAATGGAACGTATTCGGCGGCGATTCATTTGGTGCAAAAAAATTCGTGAGCACCGTCAGTGTGTTGCCATCCGCGACAGACTTAGCCAATTTGGGTAACTGGGGCACGCAGACTGATACCTATCTGGCGGCGGTCAATGCCCTAACCGGCAATACGGCTACCTCGGTTAACGCTTCCGTCGCTACGACTTCTGCTAATGGTAACGCTTTTGCCGGCGGTATAGGCTGGGGCAGCACCGTGGGTGGCAAGGCAGGAAACGGCTTCAATAACGCCGGCAGCATCGGCCAAGCGCTTGCGTTCGATGCTTTTTACGAAACAGGCGATGGTGTCGGACAAACATTCAACTTCGCCAGCCTGAACGACAATGGTACGGAACTGCACAATGGCGCAGCAGCTACCTTTACGTTAGCTAGCAACGGTGTGCTGACCTACAACGTGCCTGCTGCCGCTCCTGTATCCGCAGTGCCGGTTCCTGCCGCGCTGTGGCTGCTGGGCTCCGGCCTGATCGGCATGGTTGGCGTAGCTCGCCGCCGCAAGGAAGCTTAAGCGCTTCGGCCTGCTTGTCCCACCAGCCAATGGCTGGCGGGCAAGTGCGCAGAAAGCTGATTGTGCAACACAACGTTAATCATGCAGTACATTTAATTTCTTTCTCTGGAGAAACACCATGAAACTGAACAAACTTGCCCTCGCCTGCGCTGCTGCGCTGACTTTGCCTGCCATCGCGCACGCCAATGCCCCTGCCGGCCCTTGGGACACCGCCGGTGCCGTGAAGGTGTATATGTCCGGTGCCAGCGCGCCTGACAACTTCCTGAACGCCATCGCCACCTCCATGTTCGACGCAGGTTATATTACCTACAGCGACGACGGCGCTTTGCCAGGCGCAGGCTTCACCGCTTTCCTTGGCTATACCAACGCCGCGTTCACCTCCGGCGCCAACAACATGCCCATCCACACCAAAGTACTGCTGATCAAGCGTTCCAAGGGTGGATCGGTTTGGGGCGTGAACCCGCTGGCACGCAGTGAGGCGATCGCTACCCTGAACGTGGGTGGTGTGGTGGGTGATCTTAGCCACCCAGGCCCCTGTACCGCCGCCACTGGCAGCCAGTACAAATGCCCCGTCATTGGCCTGGATCCGGCCGTTGGCGTTACTCCTACCGGCAATGAAATGGTCCCGGACTTCGGCATTTCCGACGTTGCTCCCTTCATGTTCAAGTCGCCTATGAACGTGGAAGCCGGCGCGACCCAGCTCTCAGTTAGCGAAGCCGGTTACTTGAGCACGTTCCCAGTGCAAGCAGTCGGCATGGGCGTCGTGACGACCGCCGAGATTCCGGATACCGCTTACATTTCCCAAGCTGATTACGCTGCCATGCTATCCGGCAACATCAAGGACTGGAGCAAGCTCAACTTGGCCCCCGCTGGTGCTACTGCTTCTGGCGCAACAGAACCGCATCCGGTGGTCGTGTGCCGCCGCGTGCCCGGTTCAGGCACCCAGGCCAGCTACAACTGGGCGTTCAATAACTTCCCTTGCACCGGCAATTCCGCGACCTCCGGCGTCGATGGTGTAACAACACCAAAACGCATGTCTGACAGCACCAGCTATGGCAATATCTACTTGGGTCTGGGCGACGGCAGCAGCGCCGCCGATGCGATCGGCGTCGATGTAACCGCTGGTTACACCGTGATCGAAAACTCTGGTTCGGGCGATGTGCGCAAGTGTTTGAATGCAGCTCAGAACGGCGGTGTGTACTCGTTCAAGGACGAGAACAACCTGTACCACTATGTTGACTTCGGCGCTGGCCATTACGGCGCGATCGGCGTTCTGTCCCTGGACAGCCAGGCGAAGACCAGCACTGATCTTGCGAAAGGTGAGGGTGCTGAAACTTACTGGTTCTTCCGTCCGGTGGATGGTGCTGGCGTGTTCCACAATGCAACCCAGACCTGCACCAGCGGTGCTGTCGCTGCAACCGGCGTATGCCCGAGCAAGCAGAATCTGCTGAAAGGGAGATATGCCTTCGCGGTTGAGTCCACCTCGCAGTACCGCAATGCAGCCAGCGGCAATGCACTGGACACTACCAAGAAGCCGTTCGTTGACGAGTTGATCAAGCGTGCCGGTGCGACTGCTTACCAGAAGAACTGGACCACCGCGTTGCCTTTGGTGACTAATGGCCTGACCCCTACCTTTGACGTTGCCCACGATGTGAGCAACAACGTTGCGGTCGGTTCCCATAAAGGCAACATGTGCCAGCAGTTCGAGCGGAAGTTCGGTGGCTAATCTAAAGCCCCCGGCTTTGCCGGGGGATACTTACTAGACGGTTGAGTGGCATGCAAAGTGCCGCGCTTAGTTTTCCGTTGTAGTGATTGTGCCGTCCCCCCGCGTGGGGGACGGTTTTTTTCAAGCTTCAAGGGAGTGCGCTGTCATACGGCGGCGCACACCCTGGAAGTTTTAAGGTTATTAATTTTTGTAGGTTGGGATAGACGCAAAGCGTCGTAACCCAACATTACGTCGATGAAAAGCAAGGAAAGCATGCGTCTGTTAAGTGGGTTACTGGGTGGGTTGATGATGTTGGCGCTAACCAGTGCCTGTGCAGAAAATATGCCGAATGAAGCCGAATCGGCCGCAGCTGGAAAAACCGATGCCGTGCAGAAGGAAGAAACTTTCGACATCATGGAAATTCAGGTCGAAGGTAACTCGGTATTGACACAGATAGCGATCGAGGAGGCGGTTTATCCTTTTCTCGGTGAGAAAAAAAGCATCAAGGAAGTAGAAAATGCGCGCCAGGCTTTGGAGAAGGCTTATCACGATGCAGGGTATTTGACAGTATTTGTGGATATTCCAGAGCAGCAAGTAAACGAAGGTACAGTACGACTCAAGGCGACAGAAGGAAAAGTGGAGCGCCTCAAAGTTTCGGGTTCGCGTTACTTCTCGTTAGGTCGCATCAAGTCGCGAACGCCAGAGCTCGCCGAGGGTAGCGTGCCATACTTTCCGGAAGTGGAAAAACAGGTATCTGAGCTGGCTCGCAATCCGGACCGTAAAGTGACGCCCATATTGCGGCCCGGACGTTCGCCGGGCAAGGTGGAAGTGGAGTTGAAAGTGGCGGACGAATTCCCGCTGCACGGCAACCTCGAATTGAATAACCGTTATTCCGCCGGAACCACCCATACCCGCCTGTCTGGGTCGTTGCGTTACGACAATTTATGGCAGCGCGAGCACAGCGTGTCGCTGCAATTCCAGGCCGCACCGGAGAATCCGGGCGAGAGCAAGGTTTTCTCCGCCAACTATGTGTGGCCGCTTGCCGGCGGCGATGTGCTGGCCTTGTACGGGGTTCGTTCCAATAGCGATACGGTGGCGGTCGGCGATGTAGGCGTGATCGGCAACGGGCGCATTCTGGGCGCGCGCTTTATCCATCCATTACGCGGCATGCCGGGTTTTTATCATAGCGCGACGGCGGGCTGGGATTACAAGGCATTCAAGGAAACCGTAAACCTGCTGGGTTCCGACAGCTTAAATACCCCGATCACCTATCAGCCCTTCACCCTGGCCTACGACGCGACCTGGCAAAACGAGCAACGCATGTTCCAGCTTTCCACGGCATTCAATTTCTCGGTACGCGGTCTGGGCAATCAGGAGAAGGAGTTTTCCGACAAGCGCTACAACGCAAATCCCAATTACAGCTATTTGCGCCTGGATCTGAAACATACGGAAAAAATGGCATCGGGCTGGAGCCTGTTTGGACGTTTGTTAACCCAGCTCACCAGCGCACCGCTGATTTCCAACGAACAGTTCGGCGCCGGCGGCGCGGATTCGGTGCGCGGTTACCTGGAAACCGAAGTGCTCGGCGATCGCGGCGCGCTGGGTTCGCTGGAACTGCGTACCCCCAGCTTCTGGCAGGGCGAGAGCGGCATGCCGGGGCAAGCCTATATGGTCGGCTTTATCGAAGGCGCACATCTGGAGGTGCTGGAGCCGTTGGCATCGCAGCAAGCGCGTTTCACGCTATCTAGCAGCGGATTGGGTATGCGCTGGAAGGCCAAAGGATACACTTTGAACCTGGATCTGGCTAAACCCTTTAAGGACACCAACAACACCAAGGCGGAGGATGTGCGGGTGCATGCGAGGATGCTTTACGAGTTCTAAACGCGGGCCATCCGCAAAATTATTGGCGTCATCAAATTGAAATGGAACTGCGCTAAATTGAAGCTTATTGAGGTGTACAAATGAAAACCAATAAATCACAGCGTTTTATTCGGTTGTTCGGGTTCGCGCAGCCAGAGCTGCCCATGTCCAGCATTTGTACGCTTATCGCAATGGCGGCGATTTCCGCCCCGGCCTGGGCAGCTTTGCCGGTGCCTTGTGGCGGCGGTCCGTGCGGCGTGAATCCGGCGGCTCTCCCTTTCGTTGGAAACGGCAATGCAAGCTATCTGGTCAACGGCAATTCCGGGCTGGTAAGCCAGACTACTTCCAAGGCTATCCTCAACTGGCAATCGTTCAATATTGGCGCTGGCCAGGATGTGAAATATCAATATCTGGACGCGGCGGGTAACGCGCCCAAAGGTGCCAATTTCTCCACCCTCAACTGCATTTGGCAAGGCAGCCCGAGCGAAATCGCCGGCAAGCTCAGCGTGCAAGCTGGGCAAAACGGCGCGATCTATTTGATCAACCAGAACGGCATTTTGTTCAAATCCGGCGCGCAGGTCGACGTGAATACCCTGGTAGCTTCGGCCCTGAATATCAAGGATGCCGATTTTCTTCATCCGGATGGTTTGCTGCATCCGTATCTGGATTCAAGCAGGCCGGCATTTGTCTGGGAAGGTGATGCAAGTGGTTTTCAGACTAGCCTAGTCAGAGTCGAGCCAGGCGCAATGCTGAAGGCCAGCCTTGGCGGCGCGATCATGCTGATCGCGCCAACGGTCATCAATCAGGGCAAGATCGAGACCGATGGCGGTCAGGTAATTCTCGCCGCTGGCGGCAAGGTCTATCTGACTGCACCACCAGACTACGCCAGTTGGGCGCCAGATTCCCCTTACCGTGGCCTCGCAGGTTTGCTGGTTGAGGTCGATCCACATGTTGATACAAACGGCACCCCGCATTCTGGCGAAGTTACAAATGGCATCAAGGATACGATCCAGGGCGGCGTCGGCGAGATCATCGCGCAGCGCGGCAATGTCACCCTGGTCGGGCTGACGGTAAACCAATACGGCCGCATCAATGCCACCTCCGCAGTCACGGAAAAAGGTTCGATCCGCTTGCTGGCGCGCCAGGGGCACACGACTGAAACAACGGTTGAAGATGTTACCGGTGTTCTCTCCGCTTCGGAGACCGGCACCCTCACCTTCGGCAAGGGTAGCGAAACTTCGGTGTTGCCGGACCAATCCACAGCCGGCCAGACCATTACCGGCGACCAGGCATTCAACGCTTCCACGGTGCAGGGGGTCGGCGCAAAAATCATCGTGGACGACCGGGCCAAGATTCAGGTTCCCGGCGGCTATGTGACCCTTTCAGCCCAAGCGGATGGTGCTGATTTCATGGGCTTTAAGTCAACAGAAATCCAAGCCAACAACAGCCGAGTCTATCTGGGCAAGGATAGCGTGATCGACGTCGCCGGGACAACGGTTGACGTGTCGGTGGAACGCTACTTCCAGCAGGTGGATTTGCGCGGGACGGAGTTGAAGGACGATCCGCTCAACCGCAGCGGCTTCATCAATGGCAAGAAAGTCTGGGTTGATTTGCGCAATTTACCGGATTCGTCATTCGCCGATCTTTCCGGCTATGCCGGTGCCATCCCAAGCACGGTGCAGGAGAAACTGAGCACTGGCGGCAGCGTCAAGCTGCGTTCGGAAGGCGACATCGTACAAGCTGCCGGTTCGACCATCGACGTTTCGGGCGGTAAGCTCAATGTCGCCGGCGGCATCGGTACCACTAGCCGGCTGGTGTCGGGCGGCCAGGTCATCGACATTGCTCAGGCCAAGGGCGACCGGGTGTATGACAACATTTTCGATCAGTACACGGTCACCGATAAAAAATGGGGTGCCAGCCAGGTCTACAATCTTCCGGCCAACCGGCACTATTATCAAGGCTATGTGGAAGGCAAGGACGCCGGCAAGGTGTCCTTCCTGTCTTTCGGACTTTCTCTCGACGGGCAAATAAAAGGCGGCGTCACAGTCGGGCCGAACCAGCGCCAGTCTGCACCGCATGCGGGCCAGTTGGTGATTGGCAATGAAGGCGCAGGCAACGCGGACTACAAGACGGCGGCAGTGACGATTCTCAATTCTTTCGACCCCCTTGCCGGCTTAGATCCGACCGCGCCACTGCCGCAGAGCCGCATCGATACCGCGCTGCTTTCGGCCGACATGCTCAATCGCAGCGGGCTGGGTAAAGTCGCGGTTTACAGCAACGGCGAAATCAAGGTGGAAGCTGGCAGCAATCTGGCGTTGCCCGCGTTCGGCGAATTAGCATTAACCGGCAGCAAGATCACGGTCGATGATGATGTGCGCATTGCCAGCGGCAGTATTGCGTTCACGGCCCAGTTGACTTTCGGTTCTAGCGGCGGGGTCGCTATCGATGTGGCGCCAGGCGCGACGCTGTCCACCGCCGGCATGTGGGTGAACGATAAATTGAACGGCCCGGATTTGTCCAAACTTATTGCCAACGGCAGCAAAAATGTTTGGGATGGCGGCACGGTTTCCCTGCAATCTGCCGGTGCGCTGACTCTGGGCGCGGATAGCGTGGTCGACGTTTCCGGCAGCGGCTATGTGAACGCCAAGGGAAAATTCACCGGCGGCAATGCAGGGGGCATTACGCTCGTCACCAACAAAGGACAAGTGCAAGGGGGGCAGATTTACGCGCCCTTGACTCTCGCAGGCAATCTGCGCGCCTTCGCGCCCGGAAAGGGCGGGAGCTTGCGCATCGCTGTGCCGGCCATAACGCTAGGCAACGCAGTCCGTGGCGAGAGCGGTGAACAGTTGTTTACCCCGGAATTCTTTGCCGCCAATGGCTTCGCCAATTACACGCTGGAAGGACGCGATAGCGTGGTGGTAAGTTCGGAAACAACGATTGCGCCCACGGTCGGCAGCTTACATGTCAATCCGGATTACGCATATCAGGCGAGCGGTAGCGATATCGGCGATTTTTCCTCGGTATGGGTCAAGCCGGAATACGACCGGCAAGGGGTGAACATTACGCTCAAAGCGACCAATGACAAAACGACCTTCCTGGATGGGAAAAATGTCGGTTGGCTGACCGTGGAGAAGGGCGCGACCCTGCAAACCGGGCCGGGCGGGAAAATCACGCTAGCCGCCACCAGCTATGCCTTGGATGTCGAAGGCAAGCTCATTGCGCCCGGTGGAATCGAGTTGAACATGCAGCAGGTTAATGCTAACGGCACGGTGATTCATCCAGGTGAGGACCCTGACCTAGGCTACGACAAGAACCAGGTGATCTGGATCGGCAAGGATGCACGGCTGTCGGCAGCAGGGACTGTCGTCAATGCGCCCAGCGCCAATGGATTGCGCAACGGCAAGGTACTGGATGCGGGCAACATTGTCATCAACGCTGATCGTGGCTATGTGGTGGCGGCACAGGGCGCGGTGCTGGATGTGTCCGGCACCGCTGCAACCTTCGATTTGCCCGCACAGGGTAGCGGCACCAATACGATCACGGCGCAAACCATTGCCGGGAATGCAGGCAGTATCCAGATCAATGCGCGGGAAGGTGCGCTGATCGACGCCACGCTGCACGGGCAGTCGTCTGGCGCACGCGGCGGTACACTTGCCCTGACTTTGGATCGGAATAATTATACTGGCAGTCCTTTTGCCTATCCGGGAGTGACCATAGACCCCACCCGGCAATGGAAGATCGAACTCAGCCAAAGCCAAAATAGCGTGCCGGACAGCTTGAAGGTCGGCGACAAGATCGACATTGCTGCACCGGGGCGGATGGAATTCGCCGTAGACCGTGCGCTGCAAGGCGGCTTTGAGCAACTCGCCTTTAATGCGGAACACGGCATTACGTTCAAGGGCGATGTGGCCGTGCAAACAGCGCCAAGCTTACGGGCGATTGTACTCAATACGCCGGTGATCGAAAGCGATGGCGGCAAGGTGAGGCTCGATGCCGCCTATGTGAACCTGGGCAACCAGAGCCCAATATCTCAGCGGCAAGTCCCGCAAACCGCCATCGCCGGCAACGGCACCCTGGATGTGAGCGCGCGCCAAGTGGATTTGACCGGCAATTTCGCCTTGCAAGGGTTTAACCAGGCAAGTATTCAAAGCGACGGTGATGTGCGCCTGGTCGGCGTGGTGAAAGACAATCTGAAGAATGTAACCGACAATGCCGCCAAGCGCCCGGAGGGCAGCTTGACGCTCGCCAATGATTTGACGATCAAGGCGCGCCAGGTCTATGCCACGACACTGAGCAGCTACACGATTTCCTCACCCGCGAACACGATACAGATCGCGCGTAGCGGCAATCCTACGCCGGTCTTGTCAGCCGCCAGCGACCTGAAGTTTCAAGCCGCTACTATCCGCCTTGAAGGCACGAAGCCGGGCGAGCAGGGTGGCGTGGTCAAGGCGCCTTTCGGCAGCGTCACTTTGTCCGCCGACCAAATTGTCCTGGGCGATGGCAGTAAAATCTCGGTCTCGGGAGAAAATCAGACTGTCCCGTACGGCAGCACTGAATTGACCGGGCGTGACTATACCTACAACCTGGGCGATGCCAAGCGCGACATTGGTAAAACGCCACCGCCGGAAAAACAGATTGTCCTGGACGGCAAGAATGTCGCATTCAAGTCAGGTGCGACGCTCGATGTGAGCGGCGGCGGCGATCTACAGGCATACGAGTGGATAGCCGGCCAGGGTGGTTCCAAAGATACGCTGGGAGCCAGCGTATCGCCCAACACCTATGCGGTACTGCCGGGCTATACCAACGGATTCGCGCCGTCCGACAGCCAGTTCTTGGCCGAGCTGAAAGCGGCGAACGTGAATACCCCCGCACCTGGTTCCGTTGTGTACCTCGCCGGCGTGACGGGATTAAAGTCCGATTACTACACGCTGCTGCCCGCGCGTTATGGCTTGCTGCCGGACGCGCAACTGGTGACCCTGGCGGACGCCAAGTACATGGATATATTGCCCAATCAAAGTGTGCCGCGCCCACTTGGCGGCAGCATCGTATCCGGTTATTTTGCCGCCTTGAATCGCGACGGCAGCTATACCCAAACCAGCCGCAGCCAGGGATTCATCGTCGAGCCAAATTCGGTAGTGAAAGCGAAATCCGAGTATCGGCTGACCACGGCCACGGGTTATTTCGGCGATAAGGGTTACCCATTGCCGGGCGATGCCGGGCACGTGGTGTTCAATGCCAACCAGTCGCTGAACCTGTTGGGTAAATTGGTGGCGCAACGCGAGGCAGGCTATCGCGGTGCGGAAGTGGATATCGCGGCACCCAGGCTGGCGGTCGTGTCTGAAGGTGGTGCTGCATTCGATACCAGCGGAATGTTGCTGTTGGATGCGGACAAGCTCAACGCCATGGGCGCGGAAAGCTTGTTGCTGGGTGGTACGCGATCGGCGCAAGCGGATGGGGTGGATGTCAACGTGGTTGCCGACAATGTGGTCGTTGCCAACGTTGCACAGCATGCCTTGGCCGCGCCGGAAATTATCCTGGCGGCGAATCAGGAAGTTCGGCTGAAAAAGGATTCCGCCGTTTACGGCCAGGGGACGAATGTAACGCGCGGCACGACGCTGAATATCACCAATTCTGCCGGCGACGGCGCGCTGGTGCGCGCGTCCGGTGGCCAGCAAATGACAGTGTTGCGCAATGCGGTGGCTGGAGCCACGGGTGACTTGATCCAGGAAACGGGTGCGGTGGTGCAGGCGACGGGTTCACTCAACTTGGACGCCACCCGGGATACGCAGTTGTCCGGGACGCTTGATCTCGGCACGGGCGCCGCGTTAGCGCTTTCGAGTGGTGCCGTGAGCGTAGGCAACGTGCCGGGCGCTGCCGCCGGTCTGAAATTCAACGCGGCAGCATTCCAGGCGCTAACGGCAAAATCCGACGATTTGCGGCTGCGCAGCTATGACACGATAGACTTTTTCGGGCCGCTGGATTTGATATCGAATGGAAATATCCGGCTTGAAGCGCAGGGGCTGGTTGGCCACCTGAGCAATGCGGCGGACTCGGTCAAGCTGAGCGGCAAACAGGTTGTGCTGGCCAACCCGACAGCCACTGATGGCATCGCCGCGGCCGGTGTCGGCAATTTTGTCATCTCGGGCGAGGAAGTGCGCACCGGGGATGGTGTGCTCGCCGTATCCGGCTTCGGCGATGTCAAACTGCTGGCGAGCAAACAAATTGTGGCGGATGGCGTCGGGTCGCTCACCACCACAGCGCCGCTGACCCTGGATGCACCGCGTGTGACGTCAACAATGACAACGCAGCAATATAAAAATGCCAATGGCAACTTGTTGCCCACGTTCAAATCTGCCGGGAAGCTCACGGTACTTGCGTCGGCAGGAAAAGCGCCGGCCCTGTTGCAAAGCGTACCCGGCGCGGAACTCGCGTTCGAAGGCAGTGACGTCGCGATAAGCGGGTTAGTTGATTTGCCGGGCGGTAAGATCAGTACGAAGGCGACCGGCGGCGATGTCACGCTGGCGAGCGGCGGTGAGCTGCGTGTCGCCGGTAACGAGAAATGGATCTTCGATGCGCCGGTGGGCCAGCCAGGCGGTGAAATTAACCTGACTGCGGCGAATAACGTGAATCTCGCGAGCGGGTCGCTGGTGGATGTTTCGGCCACTGGCGCGGATGCCGGCACGCTGCGCATTACTGCCACGAACGGCAGTGTTGTAACGGATGGCGATTTGCAAGGCGGCTCGGCAAAAGGGTCAGATGGCGCGACCGGTAATCAAGGCCGTTTCGAGCTGGATGTGGGTGCGCTGGCCAATTTGGGCTCGCTTGCCGGCAAGCTTGGCGCGGGCAATTTCAACGATTCGGTACGCATCCGGGTACGCAACGGCGATACGCAGCTCGCATCGGGTGATACCCTGAAAGCACGCGAGATTCAAATTGCTGCCGATGAGGGCAGCCTCAGCATCGGTGGCGAGCTGAATGCCTCGCATCCTCGCGGCGGTTTGATTTCCCTGGCGGCGAAGAATGACCTGACTTTGCTGGGCGATGGGGTCTCCGGCGCCCAGCTATCTGCAAAGGCAACGGAGGCTGGGCAAGCAGGCGGCCGGGTTGAGATGGCGGCAGCGGATGGCTACCTCGACCTGCAAGGCGGATCGAGCATCAATGTTTCTGGCGGCACGGGCGCATCAGGCGGGCAGGTGTGGCTGCGCACCGGCGTTGATGGCACCAAAGCGCCGAAAGTGAAGAAGGATGCCGGGGGCAACTTCAATCTCAAGACGGCGGTGACCGGCGCCGATTACACCGATGCCGGCGGCACTGTTTACACCGCGACCTATCTTGAAGCGGTTAAGCAGTACACACCAACCAAGGACGCCAATAATGCGGTAAACATCGACAGCGCGCTAATCAGTTCCATAAAAGCGGACGTGACCACTTTCTACAACGGCCTGGTCAAGCCGGTGTCGATTTTCCGTGTTGTACCTGGCGTCGAGATCGTCAATACAGGCGGCGATATCAATCTTACGAGCGCCTGGAATTTCGATTCGGTGAATACATTTACAGGCGTCCCTCTCAAGAAAATCCAACAGGAGTTGCGTTTCGGCAGTAATAAAGAAGCTGGCGTCCTGACTTTCCACGCCAAAGGTGATATCAACTTCATGAATTCTCTCAGCGACGGCTTCATGAATATTACGAACCCGCGGGCAGGCTACCTGCCTTGGACGTTCGACACCAGTCAGGCCAATAGCTGGTCTTATCGTATCGCCGCCGGCAGTGATTTCAGCCGCGCCGCGCCGCTTGCATTGACCCAGGGTAGTGGCACGGTCAAGATCAATGAGGGACAGACCGTTCGTACCGGCAGCGGTTTTATCGACGTGGCCGCGGGCCAGGACATCAGTTTCGGCAGCATTACCGGCTCAGCAACCAGCGCAGGGGTGTTATACACCGCCGGGCGGAATGGGCCTGCGCTGTCCTCGTTTATCCTCCCGAACCGCAATCAGATAGCGAATTATACTACTGGTGGCGGCGACATCAGGCTCTACGCGGGAAGAAACGTCAGTGGCCAATACGTGGCAACAGATAGCGTAAATCAGTGGTTATACCGTTCCTATACAGCGGGCACTGACCCCAATACCACCTGGTGGCCACGCTTTGATTTATTCCATCAGGGCGTAGCGACGCTGGGCGGCGGCAGCATTTCCGTCGAGGCGCAAGGCAACATCACCAGTTTGTGGCTATCGGCACCGACCAATGGCAGGCTGCAAGGGGGCAGCAGCAGCCCTGTTGTGCAGGGGGGCGGAGATATCACGGAGCGCGCGGGCGGCAATATCAGCGATGGCCTGGTGTTCATTGCCAAGGGGCAGGGGCAGGTATTCGCCGGTGGCAAACTGGAGAGCCGGACTGCGTTGATGGATGGCGATGTCCGTATGGCGGCCTTGCGCGATGTGACAGTAAACGGCGCATTCAACCCCACACTCGAGGTGCAGACAGTGAACAATAGCATACAGGGAACTGAATCAGGTACCTCTGTTAACTTCAACAGTTACAGCGATGCTGCCGCCCTTAATGCAAGCTCTCTTGCCGGCAACGTAATTCTTGACGTACCCGGCGCACCTGCTCGCCTGTCGGCTCAGGCACCGCAAGGCAGTATCGAGGTCGGAAATGTAAGGCTCTTCCCAAATGCAACGGGCAATGTGGACTTGCTGGCTGGCAAGAACATCAAAATTACAAGCACTGGCGCTTTAACGATGTCGGACTATACTATCGCCAAAATCCCATCCATCGTTGCGCCTTCAGGAAGTGCGATACCCGAGCTTTTTGCGACATTTACTGATGCCGCAAAGGATATCGCAGGTCATGATCCTGGTCTGCTGCATCTGAACGACCCAGTGATATCGCGTGTGTATGCACAGGAAGGAGATATTGCCTCCAGCAATCATACCACCCGTGTGCTGACTTTCGCGAAACCCGCCATCGTCCAGGCAGGGCGGGATATCAATAATCTCGGCGTGACATTTCAGAATCTGCGTGATACAGATACGAGCAGTGTGGTGGCGGGGCGCGATATCTACAATCCGACAGTTCGTGATCCTCAGACCGGTGCGATAATTGCAAACTCCAACGCGATCGAAGTGAGCGGGCCGGGACAGCTTGAGGTGATCGCCGGGCGCAATATCGATCTGGGTACTTCGAACGGCATTGTATCGGTCGGTAATCAATACAACGGCTATTTGTCCGGTAATGGTGCATCGGTCGCCGTGCTGGCGGGGATGGGCGCGGGAGCCGATGGTGTGGCGCGTCAGCCGGATTACGCCGCTTTCAAGGGCGCATATCTTGATCCGGCTACTCCGGCCATGCAGAGCTTCGTAGCTTATCAAAAATCTCAGGCCCGCAGCGAAGTGCGCGCCGGACTCAAATACGATGCCGAGAAGAACGGGAGCCCGCTGAGCAATGCCGAGCTGGATCAAGAGGTCGATACCACTTATGCGCGCCAAGTGACCCAGCGCGCGAACGACCTGATGGCCGCTTTCAATGCGCAGCCGCAGCAGGTGCAAGTGCAGCGCCTGTTCTTTAGCGAATTACGCGAATCGGGCGTCGAGTGGGCAAAAACCGGCAGTGCCGAGCGCGGGGTGAAAGCAACTTCGCTGTTGTTCCCAGCAACCGTTGGGGGGCAAGCGGCGAATTATGCTGGGGACATCAACTTATTCTTCAGCCAGATCAAGACTGAACATGGCGGGGATATCGAACTACTGGCGCCTGGCGGCTTGATCAACGCTGGCCTGGCCAGTGCGGCTGAAGGTAAGACCGCGTCGGAACTGGGCATTGTGGCCGTCGGCAGTGGGGATGTCCGTGCTTATGTGAGCAATGATATCCAGGTCAATCAATCCCGCATCTTCACTATGGGCGGCGGCGATCTGGTGTTGTGGGCCGACCAAGGCAATATTGATGCCGGCAAGGGTGCCAAGACCGCCCATGCCGCGCCGGCGCCGAGGCAGGTCGTTAAAGCCGGCAAGGTCGCTTTCGATCTGAGCGGGTCGATTTCGGGTAGCGGCATTGGGGTGCTCGATACGATCAAGGGAGCGGCGTCAGGCAACGCCTACCTGATTGCACCGAATGGGGCTGTAAGCGCAGGCGACGCAGGTATACGCGCTGCCGGTAACTTGACCATCGCGGCGCAGCGCGTGATAGGCGCGGACAATATCCAGGTAGGGGGAACCGCCACCGGCGTGCCGGTGGTGTCGAGCGGATTGGGCAGCGGCCTGGCCGGTGTGAGCGGTTTGAACGATGCATCCAATGCAACGAATTCGCAAACCAATGCATTGAGTTCTGCCGCCGGAAACAAAGACAAGGCGGCGCAAGAAATGCGCGACAAGCTCGCCGGCTTCCGGCCGTCCTTTATCAGTGTTGAAGTGGCGGGTTTTGGGCCGGCCGGCCAGTTAATCGAGTAAGGGCTATCTGAATCATATCTGAATTGTTGGGTGCGTCTCATGTGTTATTGATTGAGTGTGCTGCATGAGTCGCATCCCTGTCATTTTGCCAATATTTCAAACCCAATTAATTATCCTAAAGCTTTTGATATGGGCGTGACGAGTCATTGTCACCGTTCTGTAACATGGGTATGAAAAAATTACTATTTTTTGAGAGCGATGCCTTAAAGTGAAAAAAATATTATTCGCACTTTTTATGTTGATGATGGCGCCTCAAATGGCCCATGCGTGGTGGAACGGGGATTGGACTGCCAGAAGAAAAATCACGCTGGATACCACGTCTACAGGTTTGCCTCTGAAGCAGGAACTTGCCTTGCCCGTGGTGTTGGTTCGACTGCATACGGGTAATTTCGCATTCGATGAAGCTAATCTGGATGGCTCTGACTTGCGCTTTCTGGCGGAAGACGACAAGACCCCGCTGAAATTCCACATTGAAAAATTCGACAGCACGGCGCAGATCGCGATGGTATGGGTGCAGTTGCCCAAGTTGCAGCCGGGCACCAAGGAGCGGCATGTCTGGATGTATTACGGTAACGAGAAAGCCGCTGCGGTGAGTGACCCAAAAGGCAGTTTCGACGAAAATCAGACTGCCCTGTTTCACTTCAATGAATCTACGGGCGCGCCTAAAGATGCGACCGCCTATGCCAACAACGCATCACAATTCGACGGCAGTCATATTCCGGGCGGGATGATCGGTTCGGCAGTAGCTTTCAACGGTCAGCAAAGCTTGCTGATCCCGGCCTTGCCATCGTTGAAAATCACAGCGGCTAACGGTGCAAGCATTTCGTTCTGGGTGAAGCCGGCAGCCGCGCAAAGTGCACCTATCCTTACCCTGCGCGACGGCACGGCATCGATGGTGGTTGGTATGGATGGCGCTCAGGTCTACGCCAAAGTTGAGGGGGGTACCGCACCCGGTGAAACCAAACACGCGGGTAATCTCGCTCCTGGCACCTGGCATCACGTGGCGGTGACTATCGCCAAGGAATTGACCTTGTACGTGGATGGTCAACCGGTGGCAACCGCTCCCGTGGCGAGCCCGGAGCTGCAAGGTGAAGTGACTATAGGGCGCGGTTTTCAAGGCGAAATGGATGAGCTGCAATTATCCAATGTCGTGCGTTCTGCGGATACGATTCTGGTGGCAGCAGTGGGTCAAGGCCCGGAGGCCAAGTTGCTGTCACTGGGCGAGATCGAATCTAAAGAGAGCGGTAGCTCGTCGTATTTCGGCGTCATTCTGCAGAGCGTTACCCTGGATGGCTGGGTGGTGATTGGCATCCTGATGGTGATGGCGGTAATTAGCTGGATGGTGATGGTAACCAAGGCGCTGGTAATCAATAAGACCTACAAGGCCAACACGGAATTCCTGGAGGCTTTCCACAAGCTCAAGGTAAGCGATACGGCTAAGCTGGATGCGGAAGATACGGCGGACGATGCCGACATCAAGGATTCGGCGCTGATGCTGGCGCTGCTCGGCAAGCATGATCATTATCAAAATGCTTCGCTGTATCACATCTACCATACTGGCGTGCAAGAGGTGAAGCATCGCCACTCCATCACCAGCAGCGACAAGACGCTAACGCCGCAAGCGGTTAGCGCCATCAAGGCGGCTCTCGACGGCACCTTGGTGCGCGAGAACCAGAAGCTCAATAATTTGATGGTGCTGCTGACCATCGCGATTTCCGGAGGCCCGTTCCTGGGGCTGCTCGGCACCGTGGTGGGGGTGATGATTACCTTTGCCGCTATTGCGGCTACCGGTGATGTTAACGTCGCCGCCATCGCGCCGGGTATCGCTGCGGCACTGGTGGCGACGGTGGCCGGCCTGGCGGTCGCGATCCCTGCGCTGTTCGGTTACAACTATCTGGGCAGCCGCATCAAGACCATTACCGCCGACATGCAGGTGTTTGTGGATGAGTTGATCGGTCGCTTTGCCGAAGCTTACGCCCCTTAGGAATAGACCATGGATTTGCGCGAGGGAAACGAACCGTATGACGACATCAACATTACGCCGATGCTGGATTTGGCGTATGTGCTGCTGGTGATTTTTATCATCATGACCACCGCTACGGTACAGGGCATCAAAGTCAATCTGCCCAAGGCGAGCACGACACCGAGCCTGGCCAAGCCGAAGACCAAGGCGGTCACCATCGATGCCAATGGCCAGGTTTATCTCGATACTTACCCGGTGACGATTGCGGAGCTGGAATCGCGCCTGCGTTCATTCAAGGCGATTACGCCGGACTTACCGGTGGTGATCAAAGGCGATACCACAATTCAGTACGGAAAAGTGGTTGAGGTTATGGATTTATGCGGGCGCCTGGATATTACCCAGCTTGGACTGGTGACGCAGAAGCCTGCCAAGTGATGTGGGGTATTAAGTGAGTAAACAGGGGTGGCGGGTGCACTTGCCGAAGCTGGTCGTTGGCGTGGTGTTGTTGTTGGTCATGACGGCATTGGTTTACATGATCAAGGGTTTTATCGATAGCGCGGATAAGCCGACAAAACACAAAGTTCAGATCATCTCCCTGGTGAAACCGCCCGAGCCGAAGCCGCCAGAGGTCAAGCCGCCCGAGCCGGTAAAGCAGGAAATCAAGGAAGAGGTGGTGCTCGATCAGCCGGTGCCTGAAGCCAACAATGAACCTCCGCCCGATATGGGATCGACTCTGGGACCGGGCAATGATGGGTTCGGCTTGGCTAAAGGGAGTGGAAGTGGCCGTATCGGCGGGGGCGGCAGCCGCGCTCGATGGTACGCAGGTTTGCTCGGCGCGCGTATCGAGCAGGCGCTCAATCGCGACGCCAAGCTGCTGGATGAATTGAAGACCAAACGCATCACGGTGCGTATTTGGGTCGGGAGCAACGGGCGCGTTGAACGGGTGGAATGGGATAAGGGCGCCGTGCCCGCGAACTCCGAGCAAGGGTTGAGGGAACAGTTGTTGGAGTTGACGGTGCAGGAATCACCTGATGGCATCGAACAGCCGATTTGGTACCGCTTCCGGCCGCGCGGCTGATCCGACGGCAGAAGTGCCGTCATTAATTGCAAAAGGAATGTTATGAATCGACATGCACGTGGGGCATTCGTGCTGCTGGCGACGCTGGTTTTGACTGGCGGCCCGGCGTGGGGAAGTGAGCGAGAGGATCTGGAAATAGTGCGTCAGACCACTATTAATTTGATCAACGCTTTGGTGAAAAATGGGGTGCTTTCCCAAGAGGCGGCTCAGGGACTGATCAAGCAAGCTGAAGATGGCGCGCGTCAGAAAGTGGCAGCGAAACAGGCTGCCGATGAAAAAATTGTACGTGTTCCTTATGTGCCGGAAACGGTAAAGCGCGAAATTCGCGAGCAGATCAAGCAGGAAGTGGTCGCACAAGCAAAGACCGAACGTTGGGGCGACGTGAATGCCGTGCCGGAATGGGTCGAACGCATCAAACTGGATGGAGATATCCGGCTGCGTTCTCAGACGGAGCAGTTTTCCAAGAGCAATGTGATTGCCCCGGTTGTCGATGCCTATTATGGATTATCGTCAGATGCGCCCACGACGGAAAACCGGGATCGCTTGCGGGTTCGCGCGCGATTGGGTTTGGCCGCGAAAATATCCGACATGGTTTCTGGTGGATTACGCTTGGCGACCGGCAATACGACTGACCCGGTTTCCACCAATCAGACGCTGGGCAACTCGGCAAATAAATATTCGTTTCTGGTGGACCAGGCTTACTTGAAGGTTGAACCATTGGAGCCGCAGCAAGCTCAGGGACCCTACAAGACATTCGGTCTCTCCTTTATCGGCGGAAAAATCCCCAATCCCTGGTTTAGCACCGATCTGGTGTGGGATCCAGACATCAACTTTGAGGGTGTGGCCGCAAACGGCACTTATCGTTTCAACGAACGGGGCTCGGTCTATCTGACTGCTGGCGCATTTCCGCTCCAGGATATTGCACCGAGCACGGTCAACAAGGCCAAGAACAAATGGCTTTATGGCGCACAGGCCGGTTTGGATTTGGCCGCGCAAAATGGCTCCAAGGCCCGATTCGGTTTAGCGTTATACGATTACAAACATGTAGAGGGCATTCTCGAGACGGATCCTGCTGTTTTTTACTACGCGGCCACTGCTCCCCAGTTTCGGCAAAAGGGTAATTCGATTTTTCTGGACGGATATTCAGGTGTTTATAAGCTGGCATCCAAATTCCGCGAGTTGAATCTGACGGCGCAACTCGATCTGGCGAATTTCGATCCGATGCATGTATTGCTCACCGGGGATTATGTGCGCAACATCGGCTACGATGAGACTGAAATGTTGGCGCGCACCGGTATTTTGTATGACAAAAAGAAGAATGTCGGCTATCAGTTGCAAGCGGCATTCGGTCGGCCCAAGGTACAGAATCGCGGAGAATGGCAAGCGTTTGCCGGTTATCGCTATCTGGAACGCGATGCGGTACTGGATGCCTTCACGGATTCCGACTTCCATCTCGGCGGCACCGATGCCAAGGGCTACTATCTTGGTGGGAGTTACGGCATAGATCACAATACATGGCTGTCGATGAAATGGATGAGCGCGGATTCGATCGATGGCCCGAAATTCGGGATCGACGTGCTGCATGTGGACTTGAATGCGAAATTCTAAGCGCATAACGATCGTGGCGACGATTGCTTGCAGCAGCCTGGCTGCATTGGCCAGTGCAGATGATTTCGATCCCAACCCCTGGGAAAAGCTTGCTCAAGAAAAGCAAGTCACTTATCCGTACAAACCCTCAGCATTTTCGCAGGTAGGGGTATTGCAGACCGATCTGCAGGTATTTGCGTATGGTTCAGACAGGGAATTATTGGCTGCCGCCGCGCGCAATGACTTCGCTTCTGTAGAGAAACTCCTCAAAGAAGGCGCAAACGCCAATGCCAAAGACGAAGGCAATTTCCGGCCCCTTATTTTTGCCGTGAATTTTGGTTCCATAGAAATCGTCCGTTTGCTCCTGGAGTCTGGCGCCGAACCAAACATAAACAATGAAGGTTCTACTGTACTTGCGACGGCAGCCATGAATGGTTATGCGCGCATTGCGGCATTGTTGCTGGAAGCGGGCGCGAGGGTAGATGAGCGTTATGCAAACGAGTTTACCCCGCTAATGAACGCCGTATTCATGAACCATGTAAGCACGGTAAAAACAATATTGAAGCATGGCCCCAATTTGTCGCTGGAAAATAGCAATGGCATGACGGCGCTTTCCATCGCACGGGCGCAAGGCCATGCGCAGCTTGCCGAGTTACTGCTCAAACATGGCGCCGATTCGGGAATCGCCAGTGGCAAACCTTCGCCATACGAACCGGCTGGAAGTCTGGCATCCTTACGCTGGACATTCGAAGACTGAACCCGGAGCGCGGAATGAATACGATGAGCACTTTTTTACTTTCCTGGCGCTGCTTGGGCGCACTATGCACCGCGTTGCTGATTGCAACTCCAGTACATGCCGCCAAAGATCCTGACAAGGAAGCAACACGCCGGGTTCAAGCCCAACTGAGAAAGATCTCGGATGAGAAAGTTGTACTGGAGCAAGATAAGGCGACGCTCAACCAGGAGTTGGACACACTGAAAAAGAAATCAGGCGAGATGGAGTCGTCAGCATCTAGCGCCAATAAACGCAAGGCGGTGCTGGAAAAAGAAACCGAGGCGCTGAAGCAGGACAAGACCAAATTGTCGGAACAGGTCGAGCAGCTGAAAAAAGAACTGGCGGAAAGCCAGTTGGCTTTGCGCGATACCCGTCAGAATTTACAGCAGGAGACGAGCCAGAAACAACGTCTGGATCAGAGCTTGAGTACTCGAGGCAAGGAACTGGAAGTATGCGAAACCAAAAATCAAAAGCTCTATCAGTATCAGGTGGAACTGATCAATCGCGCCCAAAATCGCGGTTCTTTGAGTGCCTTGCTCGATAGCGAGCCGGTGCTGGGTTTGAAGCGCGTAGAAATCGAGAATATATTGGAAGAGTACCGGGATAAGGTGGATAAGGAATATATCATCCAGCGTAACCAGTAGCACTACACTGGAGTAAGCGCCGGGCATGCCCAGATTTCTCCCAATAGCGAATCCGGGGGCGCGGCCCGGTTTCACACATGCCATTCTGCTGGTGCTGCTTTACCTGACTTTAGCTACGCTTGCCTGGGGTAATTTGACCCCCTCGGATGAGGTGATTGCGCTGGCCGTCAAACAATATGGCGATGGGGCCGCTTCCCGCCTGCGAAAGTGGCGTGAAATCCTGCGTTCCGACAAATCCTTGAACGACGTGAAAAAGCTGGAAGTCGTTAACCGTTTTTTTAACGGAGTGCCTTACGTGAGCGATCTGGAGCACTGGGGAAAAACGGATTACTGGGCCACGCCGCTAGAACTCCTGGCCAGCAATGGCGGCGATTGCGAAGATTATGCCATCGCCAAGTATTTTACTCTCCGCGAGCTTGGCGTGCCCACCGAGAGGTTGCGCATCACTTATGTGACAGCACTGCTCTTGAACCAAGGGCAGATGAAATTCCAGGGTCATATGGTATTGACCTATTATTCGTCGCCCGATGCCGAGCCTCTGATATTAGATAATTTGCAGGGAAAGATATTGCTGGCTTCGCAGCGCAAGGATTTGGCACCCGTATACAGCTTCAACGGCGATAGCTTATGGCTGGCCAAGGAAATGAGCGGGCGCAGCCAGCCAGCGGCAGGGGCCGACCGCATCAATCTGTGGCAAGACATGCAAACGCGCATGCAAAGAGGAACTGCAAACGGACGCTAATTCTGGCAGGAACGACCAATATGAAACTCTCAAGACTACTGATCCTGATCATCGCATGCTTGCTTGCATTGGTTTTTGCCGGTGCATTGGCAATTGTAGTCAACAACAGCCGGGATTACCTGGCCGAGCAAATGCGCAGCCATGCGCAAGACACGGCAACCTCGCTCGGCTTGTCGCTTTCCAGCACCATGCAGAACAGCAATACGGCCATGATGAATTCCATGGCGGATGTCATTTTTGACAGCGGCTACTACCAGGAAGTGGTCATCCGCGATATTTCCGGCAAGCTTCTGGTAAGCCGCGTGCATGCGCCTCAGCCGATGGAGGTCCCGGAATGGTTTGCCACCTTTTTTGTGCTGCAGGCTTCTCGTGGTCATTCACTGGTCATGAGCGGCTGGAAGCAGCTCGCCACAGTCGAAGTGGCCAGCCACCCAGGCCATGCCTACCGTGAGTTATGGCGCGTATCGCGCCAGGCTGTCTGGTGGATCATGGGAATTGGCGCCGCGTCTTTCATCTTGATCTTCGTTGTGCTTCGCGCAGCGCTGGCTCCGCTCGAAGCAATGGAATCCCTGGCGCTGGGAATTTCCAACCGCCGCTTCGGGGTTCTGAAAAAAATGCCGTGGGCACGCGAGTTGCGCCGCGTCGCCCAGGCGCTGAACACAATGAGCCTGACAGTTGAACGCATGCTTGGAGAGCAAACCTCCCTGGCGGAAAGACTCCACATCAAGGCTTATGTGGATGGTGTTACCGGATTGGCTAATGGCCGGGATTTCCGCGAACGGCTTGATCATTTGCTGAACGCACCGGAAGAGTTTTCAAGCGGCGCGTTGCTGTTTGTTCATCTTGACCAGTTACAGGCATTCAACGACGCGAGCGGTCATGGCGCCGGCAACAGCCTGATGCAACGTGTAGCAGATCGGCTGGCAGAAATTTGTCAAACCTGCGCCGCATCTTTGCTGGCAAGGATGAATGGCGCCGAGTTCGCCATCCTGGTGCCGGATATGGAAGCAAACGAAGCAAAAGAAATGGGTGGTCGCGTGGTGACGGCGCTGGAAGGAATCGGCTTGGCGGATGAAATGCCGTTAGCCGTGTATGTCGGGATTGCCTTATACCGCCCCAACGAGGGAGTGTCGGCCCTTCTGTCGAAGGCGGACAGGGCGCTGCATGCGGCCCGGAGAAGTTCGAACAGCAGATGGCAACTGCAAGAGGATGCGCCATGGGACGAAAGTGTCGCGGTGAGCAGAAATCACTGGAAATCTGGCATCGAGGCCGCGTTGAGAAATGGCAACATTGCATTGCAGTTCCAACCCGTGCAGGGTTGCAAGGATAAGCGTGAACTGTACCGCGAGGCACTCGTCAGAATTGCCACGAAAGACGGTGAGATTCAGCCGGCAGGGGCGTTCCTGCCAACGGTAGTAAAACTGGGGCTGGCAGTTCAACTGGACAAATTGGTGGTCAGCCGGGCGATGGAATGCTTGAGCAAGGATCAGTGCGCCGGCAGGCTGGCCATCAACCTGTTTGCCTCATCTATCCTCAACGAAGAATTCGTCGAATGGCTGTACGAAAGGCTGGCAGCGGATATCAACCTGTCCATGCGGCTGGTGTTCGAGGTGCCCGAAGCGGAACTGAGCTATCGCTTCGACGAGTTGCGGACCGCCATGCAGCACCTCCGCCAAACCGGCGCACAATTTGCCATCGACCGCTTCGGCCATAGCGCGACTGTACTCGGCCATCTTCGCAACCTGCCTGTCGATTTTATCAAGATCGATGGCAGTTATATTCGGAAAATTAACCAGAATGACGACAAACAGTTTTTCGTTCAAGCCGTGGCAGGCATTGCCCACGGTGTCGGCATGCAGGTGATTGCCGAGCATGTAGAAACTGCGGAAGAATTGGCAACGCTTCAGGCGTTGGGCGTGGATGGCGTTCAGGGGTATTTCATCGGCAAGCCACAGGCGTGATCCCATCACCATCGCAGATGGCTCGAACGAAATGACACACGCTTAAATGGAGGGTTGGAATAGGATGATTATCCACTTGAAAAAACTGCTGCTGGTTGCTTTGTTCAGCAGCGCAATTTTATCCAGCCCGTCCAAGGCCAGTTATGTCTCTGATGGATCGGCTGGCATATTTCATCCGTCGTCCGATACCATACTGGATTTGAGTGGACCGGCTGGTTTTCCCCAGTTCAGCAATATTTATATCGATTCGGGGATCCGCATCACAGTGCTGACGCCTGTCACGGGTTACGGGTATTTGTTATCCGCTGACGGAATCTATCTGAACGGTATCCTGGACGCTGGCACTGGCGCGGTATCCTTGAATGCGTTCAACAGCATCGCGATGGGCGGCGGCTCGCAACTTATCGGCGGGAATCTTGCGCTTTCCGCGAAAAGTATGACCTTGCAGGGCACAATTCAGCTCAGCTCGGGGGGAGTTATGTCGGCATCACCTTCTGACAACTTGCAACTTAATCCCAGCGTAACCATCAATTCGGGTGGAGATTTAATCGTTTCTAATGGTGGCGACCTTTCCTTGAGTGCACCTGTCCCGCTACCAGCAGCAAGTATCCTCCTCGGCAGCGGATTTATTGGCCTGCTGTCCTTTGGCGCCGGCGTCCGCCGGCGCTGATCTCCCGGAAATCTTGAATCCTCTATGGCTCACCCGCTTGCATGGCTGTTTATGACGATTGCCCTGTTATGGCAGGCCTGGGTGGTTGAGGCCAGGGCGGACATCTACACATTTACGGACGATAAAGGGGTGCAGCACTTCAGTAATATGCCAGCTGACCGGCGCTATACTCTGCTGATGCGCACGGAGACTGATACGCCATCCATAGCGGCCAAGACCCCACGCACGCACCGCGGCATTGGTGGCACTCTGTACGCGTACGAGATCAGTCGTGCGGCCTCATTCTGTCAGCTTGAATCCGCTCTTCTGCATGCCGTGATCGCGGCGGAATCCGGCTACAATCCCCGCGCTCTGTCCGGCAAGGGGGCAATTGGGCTGATGCAGCTCATGCCGGGTACGGCCAGGCGCTATGGTGCGGTTGATCCCTATGATCCAGCGCAGAATATCCGCGCCGGCGCACTCTATTTGCGCGACCTGCTCGCGATGTTCAACAACGATATGCGGCTTGCGCTTGCGGCCTACAACGCGGGCGAGAACAACGTGATCAAATACGGCAATCGCATACCCCCCTTTCGCGAGACGGCTGCTTATGTTCCCAGGGTGATGGCGTTTTACCAGGAGTACATGCGCGCCAATCCCGGGAGTTCCTGATAGTTATTGGGTATGTATTGAACCCCAAACCCACTGACCATAAGTATCCCCAGTCGGCTATAGACTGAAACGATGTTCCGCCACATACGAGTGTTGGCTATGTTTTTCTCTTCCCAATCGTGCCCGCTCATTTCAGTGCGCCCAATGTGGATAATTCCGTTTAAACTAGGTGGGTTCCAGATGCTCTCAATTATCTAATGAAAGAAATAGTTATGGATTTTTCCAACCTGTTTAGGCATGAAACCGAAACCGTCAATTTTTCCTCAGGCGAAACCATTCTTAAATGTGGAGAAATGAGTGATGTCATGTATGTGGTGATCGAGGGGGAAGCAGAAGTCAGGCTGGGCGGACAAGTGATTTATACTGCGAAAACAGGAACCCTGCTGGGGGAGTTGGGGCTCATTGACCATAACCCTGGTAGCGCAGACGTGATTGCGAGGACTGACTGTCGTTTGGTGGCGATCGACAAACGCCGCTTTCTCTTCCTGATCCAGCAGACACCAAATTTTGCACTGGATGTGATGAATGTGATTGCCGAACGTCTACGGGCAATGAATCACCACGCGATGGAATCATTCGGGAATCGATAGGTGCCCTTGTGGGGTTTGCCTGTGTAACTGAGGAACAGGAGCAGCCCCGTTGTTGGCGCCTCTGCGAGGTCCGGCGACTGGATTAGGCTGGCGCGTATCAGCCATTCAGTAATGATTGGTAGCCAACAACAAAAATCCATTAAGCCGCTTTGCGCCTGCGGGCGACACTTGCCAAACCTGCTCAGTGATTAAGCCGTCAAAACTTGGAGCGGATTCTGGTGAAGATAGCGTTTATCTTCTTTTAGAAGATTCGAGAATTCCACAGCGGGTATCGGTTTGCACATCCAGTATCCCTGGCCAAAATGGCATCCAAGATTGTTGAGTATCTCGAAATTTTCAGCAGTTTCAATGCCCTCGGCAAGGCAGCGTTTATCCAGGGAACTACCCAAAGCCAGGATGGCCCGGACAATAGCCAGGTCGTCTTGATCGTTATGAATGCCATTCACAAACGATCTATCAATCTTGATGATGTCGGCGGGGATGCGTTTCAAATAGGCGAGAGAAGAATAACCCGTACCAAAATCGTCGATGGCGATTCTGATTCCGATGGACTTCAATTTGTCCATCACCAGAATGCTTGCCTCTGGGTCCTGCATTGACGCGCTTTCGGTTATTTCCAGCTCCAGCTTCGCGGGCGGTAATTCGGCTTCAGATAATGCATTGCTGATCTTGGAAAACAGATCCGGGTCCTGAAACTGACGAGCCGATAAATTCACAGCGACATGGATATCGTAACCTTGATTGGCCCAAGACTTCGCCTCTCGGCATGCGGTTTTCAGCACCCATTCTCCAAGGGGCAAGATAACCCCGGACTCCTCGGCAAACGGAATGAATTCAGCAGGGTTGCGCAAGCCTCTCTGCGGATCCATCCAGCGCACCAGCGCTTCCGCGCCGACAATTTTCCCGCTCGTCAGATCGACTAGTGGTTGGTAGTGCAAATAGAATTCCTGAAGTTTCAGGGCACGAAGGAAATCATGCTGCAATTGCAGGCGCTGACGAATATGCTCACCCAGTTCCCCCCGGTAAAACACGAAACGATTCCTGCCTTGGCGCTTTGCTTCATACATCGCCGCATCGGCATTTTGCAGCAATGAGCTACAGTCGTCGCCATTGTCCGGAAATATGCAAATGCCGATACTGGTCGAAATCAATATATCCTGACCAGACACTGAGAAAGGCGCGCCGAATACTTCTATGAGGCGCTTCGCCACAAGGCTTGATTTATCAGCATTCGAATTGGGGAGCAGGATCAGAAACTCGTCGCCTCCCAAACGGGCCAGCACATCCTCCTCCCTCAAAATTGTCCTGATGCGCAGGGCGACACGCTCCAGTAAACGATCCCCACTGGAGTGGCCAAGATTGTCATTGATATCTTTGAATTTATCCAGGTCCAAATACAGTATCGCAGAATGCTCCTGACCGCGACGGTTTCTGGCAATCTCCCGGGCGAGAATCTCGTCGATTGCGATACGATTGGGAAGACCCGTCAGCGGGTCCTTGCGCGATTGAGCGAGAAGATCATGCGTATGCTGTCGCTCCATGACGGATAATTTGATTGCGATCGAACTGATCACTCCCAGATACACCAGGAAGCTCAGCAATGTCGGATAATTGTGTTCCCACCAGCGAATCATGATGAGCTTTTTCGGCACAGAAACAAATGCCGACATGTTGGCATTGGGAAGATGGGAAAAGGCGCCTAACCGTACGGTATTGTCACTGGAGGCATTCCCTTCGTAAGCTCCGGTAATCATGCCGGGGTTAGCGCGGAGCGTCTGCACCAACGCCCCCGTTTGGGGCTTGTTGAGCACATATTCGGGATCATGGCTGGGCCAGAGCAATTGAATATAGCCATCGTTGCGAATCAACCCGACGCGGCTTCCCGGAAATAGCGGCAGGTCCGACCACAGGAATCCTGCGGTTTCCACCGAAATGGCGGCTTGTATAACGAACAGCGGATCGCCGCGGCTATTCTGCACAGTATGGCGAAAGGGGAAATGCCATTGACTCAACCCCATGCCGAATTGATTTCTCCCGATATTGTAAGAGTAGGTATTGTTCAGATCGAACAGAAAGGCGTGCAAATAAGCTGCATCCAGCCGAAAATCGGGCAGAGCCTCGCCCGGCGCAGTATGGGTACTCAGCAGCGTCACCCCATTCGGGCTCACCAATGTCACCGCTGCGATTTCCGGATGATTGGATTCGAATTCCTTCAAGGTTGATCGCGCCAGCTCCAGATGGTCTGCGGCATCCATGTTTACCAACAACATCCCCAGCATCTCCATACTGGTGCCAATGTTGTCGAAAACTGCCTGGCTGTTTTTTTCTGCAAAGCCTGCCTGAATGGCAAGATTGCGCCGCATGTCCTGGTTTTCCTCTTCCCAGCTATTTAAGCCAAATACGGCCAGCATGATGATCCCCGTCACAATAAAGCCGACTAGCAATTTCCTGAGCAGTCGCGCAAATGGGGTTCTGGTGGCTGCCTGATCGATGGGGGAGGATTTGTTTAGTGTCATGGGTATTTTTATTATTTGTCTGAACATGGTTATTACGCCAATACCCGCATATTATGTATTATTTGTTACAGAAATAAGACAGTCTGGCCTATGTGCTTGTGGCAGCACATTCCCATACAGAAAAAAATGCCGCTAGATGCGGCCATATGCTCACGGAGGAGAGAGGAGATTATCAGAAGGTTAAATACGCCTTGCCCGAAAGCCAGGTCCGGTCAGGGTTGACGATCTCGAAACCTGCCTATCCATTCGACGTGAAGGATACACTCAGTCGAGAACTTAGACTGAAGAATGGAGATTGCATGGGGTTCCGGCCCGTTACAGGCTCCGTCGGCTTAATCCGCAAGGAAAAAGGGCAAAAGAGCGGGGGACCGGGAGGAGTGAGGAAACTTATCAAACATCAGCTCTCGATGAATTATCGCTCAGATTTTTAGCAGGCTGGTGCTATGGGAACCGGCTCGATGGTTCTCGGCGATCAAACAATCCAGGCCTCTGGCTGCCAGGGACACCATAGTCGGGTATTTTAAGAATTTACTCCCGGAGGTGTTGATCCAATCCTTGATTTTGATCAGGTCTTCCACGGCAATCACGTTCTTGCCGTTTTCATGTTTCCACTGGGAGCATAAATCAACTGCCAGAGCTAAGGTCAGCGCCCGGTCGTGATAAGTTGTGGCCATGAGGATTCTCCTGGAAAAAGACTAGCGAATACATAGAACTATATCCGATGTATGTTGCATTGTGATGACAACGGAGCATTTGATCTGGAACAAAAAAGATGCGCTATTCTGCGTAGCTGCGCAGATTAATATACAGGCTGTTGCCCGAGATTTTCTTGGCCATTTTCTTGGCTTCTGCTGCCACGGTGGACACTTCCATATGGGAGTTGAACACCCCCGGCCCGACTTTGACTGCGCCGATGGAAAGTGAGGTGAGCGCGTTGAATTCCTTCTCGCCACGCCGATTTTCCACCACGTAGCCGCCGCGTTCGTTATCGCTGACGCTAAAAAAAGGAATAACGGCTGCAGCGAATTTTCCCAGCCCTCTTCGGCAGCGCTCTTCCCAA
>NZ_DF967523.1 GCF_000971475.1 Sulfuricella sp. T08 | reverse complement strand
TGTTTCAGGCTAATTCCGGTGGAAAAAAGCCTGATGCCGCAATATGTTTAATTCGAGGTCCTGAATGATGACTTGTTCAGGGCTTCCCTAAGGCAGCCTGACTGTCGCCGCCATTCCGGCGCGCATCAGCTCCTTCGCCGCAAACACGGCCTCCACCTCGTAGACCGAACCGCTCTTGTCCGCAACCGGCTCCAGGCCCGGGTACTTAAGGATGGCAGGGAATTCCTGCTGGCCCACCAACACGCTCACTGCCTGTCCGGCCTTGAGGCTGCCGATGCGGTCGGCGGACACCTTGAAGCGCGCCGCCATCTCTCCCGCCTTCGCCAGCACCAGCAATGGCTGGGGCTGAAGCCCGACCGCAACATTCTGCCCCGGCTCGGCCAGGCGCGCCACCACGACCGCGTCGAAGGGGGCGCGCAACGCGCTATCCGTCAGATCCTGGCGTTCCCGAGCTAACCTTGCCTGGGCGCCATCCAGTTGGGTCTTGGCGCGGGCTTGACGCAACTTGGCCTGATCCAGCTCGGAGGTGGAAATCACGGTCCGGTCGTAAAGCTCCTGAGTACGGGCCAGATCGCGCCGGGCCTCTGCCGTTTCCTCAGTAAAGCGGGCGACTGCGGCTCGACTCTCAGCCACCCGCGCCTGATAAGGTGCAGCGTCCAGGGTCAGGAGCGAGCGCCCTTTTTGCACCCGATCGCCGGCATTCACCCCAACCTCGCGCACAATGCCAGATACTCGCGGAGACAGCTCCACGCGTTGCGACCACTGCAAGGTCGCAGGAAAACTTTCCGCCCAGGCGGTGGTAGCTGCCGCCAACAGCATGCCCGCCAAAGTCCATTTCGTCATTTCGTTTGCCCTTCTTCTTTAACCATACTTTCCAGCGGCTTGCCCAGCAGCGCCTTGATCCGCGCGAATGCCAGCGCCAGCTGGTACTCTGTACGACGCTCGCGCAGCTTCGCCTCCATCGTCGCTGCCATGGCATCCCCCAGGTTGGCTTTCAGCTCCACTTCATATTGCCCACGCGCCTTCTCCAGCGCCAGATCGCGATATTCGACCTGCTTCCGGGCTGCCGCGCGCACACTGCGCTGCAACTGGTCGACCTCAACCCACACTTCCAGAAGTGCCTCGGCCAGATCCATCCTGAGCTTGTCGGCCTCGGCCTGGAGTTTGTGAAACTGGGCTTGCTCCCGCGCCAATTGCGCCGACACACGCCGGCCCTGGTACACCGGCCAGGTGAGCACAACGCCGGCGCGCAGGTTGTCGCGGGTGGTCGTTTCCCGGCTGTAGCCCGCAGCTTCGACCTCGGCATCCAGCATTGGGGAATTTTCAGCGCGCAAGGCTTCCATGCGCTGACGCGAGGCTTCGAGCAGAGCTGATTGGGTGCGTAACCGGGGGTTATTTTCCTGCATGATAGGCAGCAGGATCTCGTAATCCGGCAGGGTGGAGTCATTGGCGGTGAGTTTCGGGTCTTCCAGCTCGGCGGCAAGCTGTCCGGGCTGGTTCATGGCATTTGCCAGCTGCGCCCTGGCGAAGCGGGCGCGAGCCTGGCTGGCGTTGCGCCTGACCAGAATGTCCTGGTAGCGGGACTCCAGTTCCGCCAGTTCCGTGGCGGATATCTGGCCGACCTTGAGGCGATCCCTGGCATTATCGGCATTGACATAGGCCACTGCCATGGTTTCATTATCGGCAACAAACTGCATGTCCGCCGCCAGAACGCTGAAAAACCGGGTCATCACATCGATGCGGCGCCGCTCTCGCGCCTCCAGCAAGCCGGCTTCACGCGCATCCACCGTCGACCTGGCAGCCTGTTCGTACAAGGCGGTACGGCCAAAATCGTACAGGCTCTTGCGTGCGCTCAGCCGAATGGAATTGTCGGAAAGGCTGGCGTCTGGACCAGAAGAAGGACGTGCCTGACGCAAACCGGCCTCGACGCTGATGGAAAGATCGCTGCGCGAGGCTGCCGCCTCCTGTTCGGCCAGAGCGGCAGTCCGGTCGGCCTCGGCCAGTTGCAGGTCGGGGTGGGTGTCATCGGCCGCCGCCAACGCCTCGCTGAGCGTGAGCCGCTTGCCGGCAGGTGCGGACCAGCCATGCGGCATCAGCCAGACCATCAAGACCAGCGCAATCCCGATGCGGGAAAAAATCATTTCGCGGCTTGCTGCTTGTACTTGGCAAACGGCATGGTTTTCCAGATACCCTCTGCCACGTAGTGCCCCAGCAGCATGAACTCCTTCGCGTCCTTGGACGCACCCGTGTAGCGGGTCATCGGTTTGCCATCAAGATCGTAAAAGCCGAATACCGGGGTGGCACGCACACGCTGCTCGGCGGCAAACTTCTTCTCGCTGGTTTCCTTGCCGGAAAAGTCCACCAGGGGATTGTCGCCGTTGATGTCGACACTGAAGATGAGAAAACGCTTGCGGTAATAATCCTGCACTTCGGACTGGTTGAGGATGGTTTCCTTCATGCGGTGGCAGAAGGGGCAGTCCTCCAGTTCATACATCAGCAGGATGCCAATTTTTCCCTCTTTGCGTGCGGTCGCAAGTTCGGTCTTGAAGTCCCCCAGGTTCTGGTCAAAGAAACCCTGAACGTCACGAGTTTCAGCCATTCCAGATCCGGCAAAAAACAGCAGCAATACAACGAGAAACCGTTTCAACATGTGCGCCTCCAAATCATAACAAGCGCCCTTCTCGTTTGCCTCCTCTCCCACTCGCGGGAGAGGATTGAGGAGAGGGCGGCTAGCTTACTTCTTTGCCCGAATATAGGTTTCAACCGCCTTTTGCGTCAGCGCACCCACGTTGTACGCCACCATCTTGCCCTGCGGATTAAACATGTAGGTCATCGGCAGCCCTTCCAGCCGACCGATCTGCGCCACGATGGCATCGTTACCCAGCACGATCGGATAGGAAATCCGGTGTTCTTTGGCGAAATCGATAACCAGCTTCGGACTGTTATAATCCGTGGCGATACCGATCACCACCAAGTCCTTGTCCTTGTGCTCGTTGTGCAAAGCCATCAGGTCTGGAATCTCTTTCAAACAGGGTGGGCACCAGGTTGCCCAGAAATTGACCAGCACCCACTTGCCGCGGTAGTCGGCCAAATTATGCTGCTTGCCGACGATATCCCTGAATGAAAAATCAGCCGCTGCCACAGCAGAACTGAAAATCACCAGGAAAAATCCAAAAAACACTCGCTTCATCACTGCATCCCTTTCCATAAGACTTTGTACCCTTCTCTGCACCACCGGGCGCACTCAAACAGCCTTTACCATCATCACAGGTTTCCAACCCTCGCTACGTCAGCAGTATCTATGCTGTATGATCCCCGAATAATGGATTTATTTTACAAAATACCCAATTGTTTCTAGAATTTACCGGATAAAACACCTTCTTGCTAGGGGATACCCACCATGTCGCTAACGCTGACCGTACCCGCAACCGATCCGGTCGAAGATCTGACCGTAGAAACACGCCCGAAACATCTTAAAGAGTGGCTGGACGACCTGCCCCTCACCAACCTTTCCGATGTTTGCCGCACCCTGGATGACGAAATAGGCGCAATGAATCGACAAAAAGTCGCCATGGAAACGCGCCTGAAGTTGCTCGAATTATATCGCAGCACCATCCTTAAACTACTGCCCGCCATGGAAGAGCAGTATGTTGCCACCCGTTTGCCACAGCCGGGAAAAAACCGGCAAATGGCCGAACAGGCGCGCCAACTCCTGATGGAACTCGCTAACGGCTACAAGATCATCCTGCTCGATTACCAGAACGCGCGCATCACCCTGGGCAAGGGAAAAGTTGCGGTGACTGCGGCGCAGCGCGCCATGTCCGCCTTGAGCCGGATACTGATGATCTGCTACCAGACCTATGCCCCCGCCCCCCCGGATATCTGGTTCGAGATCCACCAGATTTTCCGCTTCGCCATCGAGCAGGATATCGCCAACGAAAGCATTACCGACGAGGAAAGCGAAAGCAGCGTCAATCTGGTTTACAAGCAAACCCTGTTGCTCGCACTATCGAATCCTTACCACCTGAGTCCCGGCGAAGTAGCATGCATCCAGAACTATCTGACGACGTTCGGTAGTCTCGCACAACTTCAGGCATTCGCACCAACCAGTAATCCGGTCGGTCTGTTTCTGGCACAGACCCATAGCGACAAGCCCCCCAAGCCCCTGCCGCAGGATCTGGATGAAGTGGACAACCGCAACGACATTCTGCTCAACACGCTGGAATTGGCGCATGCGCTACATCACCACATAGCAAGACTGAACGCAGGGGAATTGCCGAAAAACATGCAACTACCCTTTGTCACCATGGAAACCAACTATCGGGACCTGCTAAAACGTTTGCTCAAGAACTGGTCAGCGGCGCCGAAACGAGTGTTCAACCGGACACAGAACATTTCCAGCACCCAGGTCTGTATCGGTTTGCCGTCCCTCCATCATTTCCTTGGCGGGCGCGCGTCCGGCACAAGCACCGATCTTTCGTTTGTCCAGCCAGCCAAGGATCAGCGCTTCATCTCAAGCAAGTGGCTGGTGATCAATGAAGGTGCTGGCGGCCTTGCATTGAGCGGCACTTTCGAGGCCCTGCCCCAGATTCGTCCAGGCGATGTGATCGGGTTAAAAGCGGATGAAGCGAACAAATGGAATGTCGGAGCCGTGCGCTGGGTAAAAAGCGACAAGGCCGACCATCTTGAAATTGGCGCGCAGCTTGTCGCACCCAGGGCCGAGCCAGTCAGAATCAAACCTTCCATTGCCGGCCAGACGGAAACTTTCCAGACTGCCCTGCTGCTGCCGGAAATCCTCCTGCTCAGGCAGCCGGAAACCCTGATCGCACCACGCGGAACCTTCAGCCTGCAACGCGAGCTGCTGCTCGAGCTCGATGGCAATACGACCCAGGCCATCCGCGCCGTAAAACTGGTGGAACAAACTGCGGGCTACGAAAGGTTCGAGTTCAGCCGGGGCTAAACAATTCTTTCAAGGACAGCCTCAATGCCTCGTCCAGTCTGGTCGTCAGGCCAGTCAACAGCACACCTGTGCGTGCATCTGCAATGCCCGGAGCCGAATAGTCCTGACCCGGATCGAACACGAAAACGCGGTAAACATCGGCGAGCCGGATCGTCTCCGCACTTCGGGTCAGAGTCCAGTCGCCGCCCTCCACGCTGCCCACCCAGTTCACCTCGCTCAGCCGGTCAAGAATATCCTCGATCTCTTCCAGCCCCAAATCCGATTCATCCAGAAGGCGCTGCAGGCTGAACGTTTCACCAGCCTGATGCGCCTGATAAATCGTCTTGAGAACAGCCAGCGCGGCGAAAAACTTCCGTCCGGCAGCCTCTCCGCCCTGCCGGATAGACGTGTTCCAATAAGGAAGCGTAGCGGCGATCACCGCCCCGGACAGAACCACTAGCCAGGACAGATAAATCCAGATCAGGAAAAGCGGAACACTGGCGAACGCACCATACACCAAGGTATAGGTGGGAAAATGGGTGACATAAAGTGCAAACACCTTCTTCATCAGCTCGAAAGCTATCCCTGCCACCACCCCGCCGATCAGGGCATGAAACGGTAAAACAGGGCGGCTGGGAACAATCCTGTAGAGCAGCGCGAAGGCGAAGATGGTCAGCCCTATCGAAACAATCTTCAGAGTCACCATGCCGACTACTGGAACGTCTTTCGCCAGACCGAGAGGAAGGCTGACCAAATAGGAAGTCAGGGACAGACTGACCCCGATCAGCAGTGGTCCGAGCGTCAGCGCCGCCCAGTAGATCAGAAAGCGACGTAGCAGCGGACGCTTGCGGCGCACGCGCCAAATCACATCGAAGGCGTGATCGATGGTCAGCATCAGCATGAACGCGGTCACTGTAAGCAACCCGATGCCCAGCGCGGTCAGGTGCGCCGCCTTCTGGGAGAATTGCTGCATGTACACCGAAATGATCTTGCCCGCCGAGATAGGCACGAAATTGCCCAGGATGAACACCTTGAGCTGTGTCATCAGGTCAGTAAATACTGGGAAAGCAGACAATACCGTCAAGGCGATAGTGACAATCGGTACCAGGGCCAGCAGCGTGGTGTAGGTCAGGCTTGCGGCGAACTGGACACAACGATCTTCCTTGAAACGGCGCCGCACCAGGCGCAGAAACGGGATGACACGAGAAAATTTCTGAGGCATGAATTGCGTTATCATATTACAAATGGAGACTTCCACTATGAATCAAATACCGGGTCTTTGCCACCCTGACGGCTTGTTATGACCACCCCGGAAAACCTCTGGAAACAGGCGCGCAGGTTGCTGCGCGCAGAGCGTATCGGCTTGCTTTCCACACTTTCCCACAAACTCGGCGGCTACCCTTTCGGCTCGGCGGTTTCCTATCTGACCGATCATGAAGCCAGGCCGTTGTTCCTGATCAGCCAACTGGCGGAACACACCCGCAACATTGAGCAGGATGCGCGCTCCAGCTTCCTGGTGCATGAGCAATCCGCCGACATCCAGGCCGGAGAGCGGCTCACGCTGGTCGGCCAAGCGGTGCGCGTGGAAACAACAGAACAGCTCAAAGCGCGCTATCTGCGCTACTTCCCCAGCGCTGAGCAATATTTCGCACTGGATTTCGGTTTCTACCGCATCGAGCCCGTCACTCTGCGCTACATCGGCGGCTTCGGCGTGGCGCGGTGGATTTCCCCGACCGAGATCCTGCCGCCGCCAAACTCAATGGCGCAACAGGAAGAAGAGCTTCTGGCCCGCTTCAATCTCAACCAGGCCGGCGACCTGCAGTTCTTCTGCCGCACCTACTACGGCACCAGTGTCAGCGATGCAAGCCTGGTGGGAATCGACTGTGATGGCTTCGACATTCTCGATGACGGCCAGCTGCTGCGCTTCGACTTCCCGGATACCGTCCTCAATGCCGAACAGGCAGAAGCGGCGCTCCTGCGTATGATACGAGAAAGCAGCACATGAACAGAACCGCAGCCCTCCACTATGCCAGCATCGCCAGCCTGATCGCGCTGATCGTTCTGTGCCTCGTCTGGGAATTGTGGCTCGCACCGCTGCGCCCCGGTGGCTCCAGCCTGGTCTTCAAGGTGCTGCCGCTGCTGCTGCCACTGCCCGGCATCCTGCGCGGCAAACGCTACACCTACCAGTGGGCCTCGATGCTGATCCTGCTTTACCTCACCGAAGGCGTGGTGCGCGCCATGAGCGACAAAGGAATGTCGGGAACCCTGGCGGGAGTGGAAATTGCACTGGCTGTCGTGTTCTTTTTCAGCACCGTTTTCTACGCCAACCGGACAGGAAAGCGCAGCCCGGGCTAGCCGGAGAGCGGGGTTTCCATCAGCCGATAGCCGACTTCAGTTTGCGGCCGCCCGCCACCTCGAAACCGTTGGTTTGGTAAAAATGCAATGTTCGATCGAATACAGGCAATGGCGGCGTGGTAACCTCAAGTCGCTTCCACCCCCTGGACTGGGCATGCTCCCGCGCCTCTGCAAGAAGTTTTGCCCCCAGACCTTTGCCACGAAAAACGGGATGAACATAGCATTCAGGAATGATGCCGAAACAGCCACCGGCGTAAAGTGCGCGCGTCTCGCTCAGAGTGATTAAACCCACTGCTTTTCCCGCATGGAAAGCAAGATAGGCGGCGTATTCTCCCCCAGCCAGAAACTCCCGGCACAAGGCGGCAAGTGCACTTGTATCTGCCGAGAAGTGCCGCGCACCGGTCATGGCCATGATTTCTTCCAGCAGTTCCTTGGTGAGTTCCGCCACGGTTTCCGCATCATGCGCCGATGCGGGCGCAAGGATAAAGTCCATACACGCTCTCTCCGAAAAAAACGGGCCACTCGAGGCGGCCCGGTACGCTTGATAATGCGGGGCCTAGACCTGCGGATTCATCCGCTCCAGCTTTCCCGCCAGTTTGTTCAGTGCGTTGAGGTAAGCCTTGGCCGAAGCGATCACGATGTCGGTATCCGCCCCCTGGCCATTGACGATGCGTCCGCCCTTCGACAAGCGCACTGTGACTTCGCCCTGCGCATCCGTACCGCTGGTGATGTTGTTGACCGAATACAGCAGTAGTTCCGTGCCGCTCTTGACGATAACCTCGATCGCCTTGAAAGAGGCGTCCACCGGCCCGCCACCATCGGCTTCTGCGGCTTTTTCCTTGCCGCCATCGCTGATGGTGACTTGGGCATGGGGCGTTTCGCCGGTTTCCGAGCAGACGCGCAGGGACACCAGTTTGAACTGTTCCTTCACCATCGCCTGTTCCTCGTCGCTGACCAGCGCATGGATATCCTCGTCGAAGATTTCATGCTTCTTGTCAGCGAGATCCTTGAAGCGGGCGAAGGCGGCGTTAAGCGCTTCTTCCGAATCCAGCTCGATGCCCAGTTCAACCAGGCGGCTGCGGAAGGCGTTGCGGCCGGAATGCTTGCCCATCACCATCTTGTTCGCACTCCAGCCAACATCCTCGGCGCGCATGATCTCGTAGGTTTCGCGGTGCTTGAGGACGCCGTCCTGATGGATGCCGGACTCGTGGGCGAAAGCATTGGCGCCGACGATAGCCTTATTGGGCTGCACCGCGAAGCCGGTAATGCCCGCCACCAGGCGGCTGGCTGGCACGATCTGGGTGGTGTCGATGCCGGTATCGCAGGAAAAGACATCCTGGCGCGTACGTACCGCCATGACTATTTCTTCCAGCGCAGCGTTACCTGCCCGCTCGCCCAGGCCGTTGATGGTGCATTCCACCTGACGCGCCCCGGCCAGTACCGCGGAGAGGGAGTTCGCCACAGCCAGACCGAGATCGTTATGGCAATGCACCGAGAAGATCGCCTTGTCGGAATTGGGAATGCGCTCGCGCAAGGTGGCGATCAGGCTGCCGAACTGCTGCGGCAGGTTGTAACCCACAGTGTCGGGAATGTTCAGGGTCGTGGCACCGGCCTCGATCACCGCTTCCAGGATGCGGCACAGGAAATCAGTCTCGGAACGGCCGGCGTCCTCGGGCGAGAACTCGACATTGTCGGTCCACTTGCGCGCCCATTTCACCGCCTTCACCGCCTGCTCGACCACTTGATCCGGGCTCATGCGCAGCTTCTTCTCCATATGGATCGGGCTGGTGGCAATGAAAGTGTGGATACGGCCTGAAACGGCTGGCTTGATCGCCTCGCCGGCACGCTCGATGTCACGCTCGAGGGCGCGCGCCAGTCCGCACACCGTACTGTCCTTGACGCTGCTGGCAACCGCCTTGACCGACTCGAAATCGCCGTTGCTGGCGGCCGGGAAACCGGCCTCGATGACATCCACACGCATCCGTTCAAGCTGCCGCGCGATGCGCACCTTCTCCTCTTTAGTCATGGAAGCGCCGGGGCTTTGCTCGCCATCGCGCAAGGTGGTGTCGAATATGATTAATTTATTTTTCATGACGGGCTCCGTTGCAGAAGTCGTAATTCATAACACGAAAATCGGTTCAGCGCCGATTTCCGCAATTCAAAACAATAAGGTGGGGGGAGGAATTTAGCGCCTGCGGCGCAGCAGCAGGCCGACCAGCAGGATGTGGGCCCGAAATGAAACGAAGGAGACTGGGATAGCGGAGTTCATGATTTGAAATATAAACGCTTTCATTTGTGAGCGCAAGCGGTTTGCCAGCTAGCCTTTCCGCCTTCTCCGCATCACGCTCCACAACCAGTCTGCGTAGGCAGACAATGCATACAGCACAAAAACACCAAACAGGATATGCGGCGGGTCGGAAGAAATCAGAATGAAAGTCAGCACGATCAACAAGATGCCGACGAAGGGTATGCTCTTGCGCAGATTGATGTCCTTGCCGCTGTAATAACGCAGGTTACTGACCATGGTCAATCCGGCAAACAAGGTCACTCCCCACACCAGCCAGCGGATATCGGTTCCACTGATATGGTTCACGTTCATCACCCACACCAACCCGGCCAGCAAAGCCGCAGCAGCGGGGCTGGGCAAACCCTGGAAAAAACCCTTGTCGGCAACTTCATGCTGGGTGTTGAAGCGTGCCAGCCGTAGCGCCGCGCCGGCGCAATAGACAAAAGCAGCGATCCAGCCCAACTTACCCATGTCCTTCAGCGCCCAGACGTACACGATCAAGGCGGGTGCCACGCCGAACGACACCATATCGGAAAGCGAATCGTATTCCGCCCCGAACGCGCTCTCAGTATGGGTAAGGCGCGCAACCCGGCCGTCCAGGCCATCCATCACCATGGCAATAAAAATCGCCACCGCAGACTGCTCGAAATTCCCGTTCATGGCCTGGACGATGGCGTAGAAACCGGAAAACAGCGCCGCTGTGGTGAACATGTTGGGCAAAAGGTAGATGCCGCGCCGGCGCAAACGGCCATCCAGCGGGGGTTTGTGTTCGTCGAGGTTATAGTCTTCGTTCATAACAAGCGCCTTTCACGTTTACCTCATCTCCCGCAAGCGGGAGATGAGTGAGGAGAGGGCTGCATGGCGCAAATAGTAGTTGATCAGCCGACATTCATCGGCAGTTCGGACAACACGGTTTCTCCTGCACGGACCTTGTCACCGATGCTGACGCGCACCTGAGCGGTCAATGGCAAGTACACGTCCACCCGCGAGCCGAAACGGATGAAACCGTAACGCTGGCCGCGGGCTAGCCACTCACCCGGCTTGGCATAGCACAAGATGCGCCGCGCGATCAGTCCGGCGACCTGGACACAGGTAATGTCGTAGCCGCAATCGGAACGCAGCCAGATAGCATTGCGTTCATTTTCCGTGGAGGCCTTGTTCAAGTCGGCATTGATGAATTTTCCTGGGTTGTACCAGATTTCTTCGACCACGCCATCCACAGGACTGCGGTTGGAATGAACGTTGAATACATTCATGAACACGCTGACCTTCTGCGCATCACGCTTGAGGTAGGGGTCCTGAACGCGTTCGACGGCGACGATACGGCCGTCGGCAGGGGCGATCACCAGATTGCGTGCCGTCGGCACATTGCGCCCTGGATCGCGGAAAAACTGCAGCACGAACAGGCTGATGATCCACAATGGCAGCGCCCACAGCCAGCCGGCAAGGAATGTAACCAGCAGCGAAATCACCACGATGCCAGCCAGAAATGGCCAGCCCTCGCGGGCAATAATAGGGTGGGGATAATTTTTCACTGGGGGAGCGATACCGATACACATAGGGGTAATGAATCATGGGGAATGAGTAATGGGCGATGGGGGATCCCATTACCCATCGCCCATTTACCCATTACTAGTTCTTGGACTGATCGACCAGCTTGTTCTTGGCGATCCACGGCATCATGGAGCGCAGCTTTTCACCCACCACCTCGATCTGGTGCTCGGCATTCAAACGGCGACGCGCAGTCATTTCCGGATAGTTGGTTTTGCCTTCCAGGATGAAGCGCTTTGCATACTCGCCATTCTGGATGTTCTTCAGCGCTTCCTGCATCGCCCAGCGCGATTCATCGTTGATCACCTTCGGGCCGGTGACGTATTCGCCGTACTCGGCATTGTTGGAGATGGAGTAATTCATGTTGGCGATGCCGCCCTCATACATCAGGTCGACGATCAGCTTGAGCTCGTGCAGGCACTCGAAATAGGCCATCTCCGGCGCATAGCCGGCATTGGTCAGGGTTTCGAAGCCGGCCTTGACCAGTTCGACACAGCCGCCGCACAGCACGGCCTGCTCGCCGAACAGATCGGTCTCGGTTTCTTCACGGAAATTAGTCTCGATCACGCCGCCCTTGGTTCCGCCGTTGGCTGCCGCGTAGGACAAGGCGATGTTCTTTGCCTTCTTGGATACGTCCTGGTAGATGGCGATCAGGGAAGGCACACCGCCGCCCTTGAGGTACTCGGAACGCACGGTGTGGCCGGGGCCCTTAGGTGCGATCATGATAATATCGAGATCGGCACGCGGCTGGATCTGGTTGTAATGGATGTTGAAGCCGTGGGCAAAAGCCAAAGTAGCGCCCTTCTTCAGGTTGGGCTCC
Organism: Sulfuricella sp. T08; assembly: GCF_000971475.1. Taxonomy (GTDB): domain Bacteria; phylum Pseudomonadota; class Gammaproteobacteria; order Burkholderiales; family Sulfuricellaceae; genus Sulfuricella. The sequence continues at coordinate 126,411 of NZ_DF967523.1, read as the reverse complement.
ACGTCGTTACGATAGACATCAGGCTGCATCTCATCGGGCACCAGAATCATCACAACGTCAGCGCCCTTAACCGCATCGGCGACTTCCTTCACTGTGAAGCCGGACTTCTTGGCTTTGTCCCAGGATGCGCCGCCCTTGCGCAGACCGACCGTCACCTTGACGCCGGAATCCTTCAAATTGGCGGCATGAGCGTGGCCCTGGGAGCCGTAACCGACGATAGTCACTTTCTTGCCCTTGATGATGGAGAGATCGGCGTCCTTGTCGTAATAAACTTTCATGCTTTCGTTTCCTTAATAAATATAAATAACAGCGGAGCCAAAAGTAGGCACCTCTAGGCGACGCTGAGGCGCTGAGCCGAGGGAAAATCAACGGTTTTCCTCAGCGCCTCCGCGGTTCAAACTAAAAATTCAAACTTTCAGCATTCTATCACCCCTGCCGATGCCGGACGCACCGGAGCGCACCGTTTCCAGAATCGCATCCTTGTCCAGCGCTTCGAGAAAGGCATCCAGCTTGTAGCCTGCGCCGGTCAGCTCGATGGTGTAGGTCTTGTCGGTGACATCCACAATGCGACCGCGGAAGATATCCGACATGCGTTTCATTTCCTCGCGCAACTCACCCTCGGCGCGCACTTTCACCAGCATCAACTCGCGCTCGATGTGACCGGCTTCGGACAAATCCACCACCTTGACCACGTCGATCAGCTTGTTTAGCTGCTTGGTGATCTGCTCGATCACGTCATCGGAACCACGAGTGACGATAGTCATGCGCGACAGGGTGGCATCCTCGGTCGGAGCCACCGTCAGCGACTCGATGTTGTAGCCGCGCGCCGAAAACAGTCCGGCAACACGGGACAGAGCGCCCGCTTCGTTTTCCATCAACAATGAAATTATGTGCCGCATAGTTTTATACCAGAATCATTTCACTCAAGCCCTTGCCGGCGGGAATCATCGGGAATACATTTTCCTTCTGGTCGGTAATGAAGTTCATGAACACCAGCCGATCCTTCATGTCGAACGCTTCTTTCAGCGCGCCCTCGACATCTTCCGGCTTCTCTATCTTCATACCGACATGGCCGTAACTTTCAGCCAGCTTGGCAAAATCCGGTAGCGCATCCATATAGGATTCAGCATAACGGTTGCCGTAAAAGAACTCCTGCCACTGCCTCACCATACCGAGGTAGCGATTGTTGAGCAGTATGATCTTGAGCGGCAGATTGAACTGCTTGCAGGTAGACAGCTCCTGAATATTCATCTGGATGCTGCCCTCACCAGTCACGCAGGCCACCATCGCCTCGGGATGGGCAAACTGCACGCCCATCGCTGCCGGCAAACCGAAGCCCATGGTGCCCAAGCCACCGGAGTTGATCCAGCGACGCGGCTGGTCGAACTTGTAATACTGCGCAGCCCACATCTGGTGCTGTCCGACGTCGGAGGTCACATAGGCGTCACCCCGGGTAACCTGGTGCAGCTTTTCGATCACGTACTGGGGCTTGATCAGGCTGCTGTCGCGGTCATATTTCATGCAGTCTTGAGAGCGCCACAGTTCGATCTGCGTCCACCAGGTCTTGAGCGCAGCCTGATCGGGCTTCTCCTTGCTGACCTGAATCAGTTTATTCATCTCCGCCAGCACGTCCTTGACGTTACCGACTATGGGCACGTCTACCTTGACCCGCTTCGCGATGGACGTGGGATCGATGTCGATGTGGATGATGCGGCGGCCATCCTGAAAAAAATGCTCCGGATTGCCGATGACACGATCATCGAAACGGGCGCCGATGGCGATCAGCACATCGCAATGCTGCATCGCCATATTGGCTTCGTAGGTGCCATGCATGCCGAGCATGCCGGTAAACAGTGGATCTGAGGCGGGGTAGCCGCCCAGCCCCATCAATGTACTGGTAATCGGGAAACCGAGCTGGCGCGTAAGCTGGGTCAGTTCCTCCGCCGCGTTGCTCAGCACCACGCCGCCGCCGGTATAGAGCATCGGCCGCTTTGCATCGAGGATCATCTGCACCGCGCGCTTGATCTGCCCCGGATGCCCCTTGATTACAGGGTTGTAGGAGCGCATCGTCACCTTTTTTGGATAGGTGAATTCAGTCTTGTGCTGGGTCACATCCTTGGGAATGTCCACTACCACCGGTCCGGGTCGGCCAGTTGAAGCAAGATAAAACGCCTTCTTGATGGTCTCGGCAAGATCCCTGACATCCTTCACCAGGAAATTGTGTTTCACGCAGGGGCGAGTGATGCCCACCATATCCACTTCCTGGAAGGCATCCATGCCGATCGCGGCGGTTGGAACCTGGCCGGAAATCACTACCAGCGGAATCGAATCCATGTAGGCGGTAGCGATACCAGTAACGGCATTGGTCGCACCCGGCCCGGAAGTCACCAGTGCAACCCCGGTCCGACCGGTGGCGCGCGCATAGCCGTCGGCGGCATGCACCGCGGCCTGCTCGTGCCTGACCAGCACATGCTTGAACTTGTTCTGCTTGAAAACCTCGTCGTAAATGTTCAGCACTGCACCGCCGGGGTAACCGAAAACAAATTCGGTCCCTTCTTCCGCCAGACAGCGCACAACGATCTCTGCGCCCGTCAATTCCATATAACAGCCTTAAATAATCATTCCGGGGAAACGTGAAACACTAATGGTTGCCGCCAACTTGGTCAAGTGCGGCATTTTACCAAACTTGCCCGGATGTTTCATAAATTCGCATGATGATCGCGCAGGATATTGTTTGATATGGAGGTTTTTCAAAGAAGTGGTGCAGTTATTCATACACCTGACTGAACAACATTTTCATATCAAACATTTTTTAAAGACTAGCGAGAGAGTGCGTCACTATGAAACATCTGGGCATAAAGAAGACTCTGCTTTATTTTTCTTTATTTGATAAGATACTACGTTAATGTACCTTACTCGGGAACCTACAACTGGCCACCTTTCAGGAACTATCCAAGTTTCTTGCCGAAGTCGAACGACGCGCCTACAAACAGGCGCTATTTGCCGTTCGCGACGAACATGGCGCTCTGGACATCGTGCAGGACTCCATGATGAAACTGACGGAAAAATACTCTGGGAAGCCCGCCGAGGAATTCCCAATGCTATTCCAGCGCATTTTGCAAAATACCATCCGCGACTATTACCGACGCCAGAAAGTACGCTCGTTATGGACCACCCTGCTGTCGTCTTTCTCTCCGCACCAGGAAGAAGAATACGATCCTCTGGAAACTTTAGAGGTTGAGGATGACTCAAATAAAATCCATCGGCCGGAAGAAACCCTGGCGCGCTCGCAAGTCGTTAAATTGATTGAACAAGCATTAGAAAGTTTGCCGGCACGTCAACGGGAAGCCTTCCTGCTGCGTTATTGGGAGGAACTGGATGTTTCTGAAACCGCTGCCGCGATGGGTTGTTCCGAAGGCAGTGTCAAGACGCATTGTTCCCGGGCCACCCACGCAGTGGCGGCCTTCTTGAAATCGAAGGGGATAGAGCCATGAACGAACATGATCTGGCAAAAAAAATTACGCAACATCTCGATTACGGCACAGCCAATTTGGATAGCCGCATACATTATCGCCTTCAGGCGGCGCGCCAGCACGCCCTGGAAGCCTATGCAAAACCCCAGCATAGCTTTAGCCTGGCATGGGGCCATAGCGGAAATGGCGGCCACCATCACGGCATCCACTCGCCTTTCCGTACCTGGCTGCCACTGGTAGCCCTGCTACTGGGCCTGATGTTCTTCACCTACTGGCAAACCACTCAACAGCCGAGCGACATTGCGGAAATCGACGCGCATCTGCTGGCTGGAGATTTGCCGCTCCACGCCTTCATTGATAACGGATTCGACACATGGCTAGAAGGCTCCTCGCAGGAATAATCCTCACTTTTTGCCTGCTGGCACAAGGGATCGCACTTGCGGCTCAACCCCCAGAACCTCGGCAACCCAACTGGGCCGAACTTTCGCTTGAACAGAAACAGATTCTGTCTCCAGTAGGAGATCAATGGGACAGCATGCCCGCAATCCAGCGCAAGCGTTTGCTGGGTGTGGCCAAGAGTTACCCAAAAATGAAGCCTGATGAGCAGCAGCGTGTCCAGAAGCGTCTTAAAACCTGGACCTCACTCACCCCGGACGAACGCGCCCAAGCACGCAAGAAATATGAAAAACTGAAGCAGCTCCCCCCTGAGAAGCGCCTGGAAATACAGAAGAAATGGCAGGAGTATCAGCAGCTTCCCGAAGAAAAGAAAGCCCAGTTGAGGCACGGAAAAAAAGCCCCTGCCCCAGTGTCTGTGCCACTCACCCCCCAACCCACCAAGGCCACCCTGGAGCCCGTCACGGGCGAAACCTCCGCACCGGTTACCCAAAACCCGGCAGCGGACACGACCAGACCCGTTGCAAACTAACTCCCTCAGTTCCATGATGCCACCCGCAAAAATGCCGGGACTTCCCCGCCGTTTGGCCAGCATGCTCTACGAAACACTGCTGCTGACTGCGGTGCTATTCATTGCCGGCTTTATTTTCACCGCGATATTCCATTCGCCGCTGCCGCCCATTCTCCGCTTCGTTTTTCAGCTTTACCTGCTGCTGGTAATGGCATTCTATTTCATCTGGTACTGGCTGCATGGCGGACAGACCCTGCCGATGAAAACCTGGCACCTGCGGATAGTGCGCACGGATGACCAACCCCTTAGCCTGAAACAGGCATGCCTGCGTTTTCTTCTCGCCGCGATTGGCGTAGGGCTGGGCTTCGGCATCCTGTGGGCGCTGTTCGACCGCGAGCGCCTGTTCTGGCACGATCGCATGGCGGGAACCAAAGTGGTGATGATTAATGGGTGATGGGCAATAGATTGCCTCTACTATCACCCATTAATCATCACCGTCTTTCAACCCACCACATCATCGCCATCGCCGCACAAAAGAACACCAACGTCGGAAAAATGGCACTGAACATAGGCGGCCAGTCATTCAATAGCCCGAGATGGGCAAATAGCCGGTTCAGCAAATGAAAACCCAATCCCAGCATGATGCCGGCAAATATTTTCGCGCTCACTCCGCCTGAACGTCCCTGGTAATAAGCAAACGGCAATGCCAGCATAATCATCACCAAAGCCGCAAAAGGGTAGACCAGCTTCGACCACAGTGCAATTTCGTAGCGCGTGGTTTTCTGCTTGTTTTCACTCAGATGCTGTACATAAAAATACAGGTTCCAGGCCGACATCTGCTCCGGCACCACCAGCAGCACATTAAGAATGTCAGGAGTCAGCACTGAATGCCAGTAAGCCTCAGGAAGCCTACTGACTACCGTCCGGCCCGACTCAAACCGGGTCTGCGCCACATCCGTCAGGCGCCATCGGTTCTCGGCCACGTGCTCGCCGCGCTTTGCGTAACTAATGGCGCGCAAACTAAAATCCGGGTCGAACTCATAGATTTTCACCCCCTTCATAGAGGTATCCGGTAGCACCTCCTCGACATTGACGAAACTCCCCGCATCCTTCACCCACAGGCCGGAACGAAATTCCTGCGCCACTACCGAACTGGTGGCCTTTAAACGTAACTCTTGGGCTGCTCGCCCACTAAGTGGCGCGATAAACTCACCAAAAACAAAGGTCAGAACCACGAACAGCAATCCGGCTTTCGCCAGCGACAAGGCGATGCGCTGCGCAGACAGCCCCGACACGCGCATCACGGCAAGCTCGGAATGAGCAGTCAGTTGCGAAAGAGCGAACAGGGAGCCGATCAAGGTTGCAATCGGGAATAGTTCGTAAACATGGCCGGGCAGGGAAAGCAGGACATAGCCAAAGATTTTGGCCAGCCGGTAATCACCCTTGCCCAGGTCGCCCAACTCGTGAATCAGGTCGAAAAAAGCGAACAGCATGAGCAGGGCTGCGAACACCAGCAACGTGGCCGAATAAATTTCACGTGCCAAATAGCGGCTGATGATTCTCATGTGCGCTCGCCACCGAGCCGAGGAATCAATCTCTTCAGCCAGATTATCCAGAACGGCGCAAGTACAAGCCTGCGGTAAAACAGCAATAACAGCACTAGCAGCATCAAGCCATGTACCAGCCATAGCCCGATATATGGAGACAATTTGCTTTGCGCCACCCAGGCCTGGGTGATACTCAGGAAATTGCTGTATATCATGTAGAGCAGCAACGCCAGGATCAAATTAAGCGAGCGTCCTGCACGCGGATTGACGAAACTCAGCGGGATCGCCAGCAAAGCCAGAATGAAAGCGCTGGCTGGCAAGCCCAGCCGCCACAGCAGTTCCCCCATATTGGCCGGCGAGCGATCGCTCAGCAGCATCAAGGTGGACAGGGATTTCTGTGTCGGGGGGATCAGGCTCGCCTCATAGGCATGGATCCGGATGGAATAGCGTTCGAAGGCCATGATCTTGTAATCCGGCGAGCCGCCCACTCCCTCGTAGCGTCTGCCGTTGAGCAGCACCAGGAATCGGTCGCCATTTTCAGATACCGTCTGGTAGCCATGCTGAGCCACCAGAATGCCCAGTTTCTGATGTTGGACAGAGCGCATGAAAATATTGCTTACCGTGTTCTTTTCACCAGCGAAGCTTTCCACGAAATACACCCGCTCGGCGAACTTGGACTCCTTGAACACGCCCGGCGCCACCGAGGACACGTCGTCGCGGCTGTCCATTTGCTGCCGGAACTCATCGCTTTTTCTTAATGCCCAAGGGGAAACCACCAAGCTTAAAAACGCGATCGCGAATACCGCCGGAGCGGCAAAAGTCACCACCGGACGCACCCATGCCATGACGCTCAAACCGGCGGTGAACCAGACCACCATTTCGCTATCGCGATAGCAGCGGGTCAACGTCATCAAAACTGCGATAAACACCGTCAAGGACAGCAAAACCGGCAAATAATTAATAATACTGAAGCCGAGAAAAGCCGCCACCGCCTCGTTAGCCACAGCACCGCCCGCCGCCTGCCCGAGATAACGGATCAGCATCGTGGTGAGGGTAATCATCAGCAGCACCGAAAAAACCAGCAATGCATTGCCGGCCATCTCGCGCAGCAGGGCGCGGCGGAAAATCATCGTTCGAGGTTTTCTTTGACTTTTAGACTACAGTCTGCGGATAATTGCCGATTACTGAATATCATGAATTAAAGCCTGCCTGATACACCTGATACACACGTACACACACGGGCAGGCATCAAGTAAGGAGCAAAAGGTGGAATTTAGCATAAAAAGTGGCAGCCCGGAAAAACAGCGCACCGCCTGCGTCGTCGTCGGCGTGTTCGAGCCACGCAAGCTTGCGCTGGCCGGCGAGATAATCGACCAGATTTCCAACCATTACCTGAGCGATATTATCCGCCGCGGCGACATGGAAGGGAAGTCCGGCACCACACTCATGCTGCACAACGTCCCCAACACGCTGTGCGACCGGGTGCTACTGGTCGGACTGGGCAAGGAACGTGAATTCAAAGACAAGGAATATCGCGATGCGGTCCGCGCTGCCATCAAAACCCTGAATGAATCCGGGTCACTTGAAGCCTCGGTTTTCCTCACCGAACTCCCGGTCAAGCGCCGCGACACCGCATGGAAAGTCGAGCAGGCCGTATTGATGGCAATGGAAGGGGTTTACCGCTTTGACCGTCTGAAAAGCAAGCAGGAAGAGATGCGCCGCCCGTTGCGCCGTATCGTCCTGAACGTGTCGCGCCGCACCGAACTGAGCATCGGCGAAGAAGCCGCCAAACAAGGCCAGGCGATCGCCGAAGGCATGAGCATGGCCAAGGATCTCGGCAACCTGCCGGGCAACATCTGTACCCCCGCCTACCTGGCCCAGCAGGCGCAGGAGTTGGCAAAAACCTACAAGCTCAAGATTGAAGTGCTGGAACAGAAAGACATGGAAGCCCTGAAAATGGGTTCACTGCTTTCCGTGGCACGCGGTAGCCGCCAGCCGCCCAAACTGATCGTTTTGCAGTACCAGGGCAATAAAAAACAAAAGCCGGTGGTCCTGGTCGGCAAGGGCGTCACTTTCGACGCCGGCGGCATTTCCCTCAAACCCGCCGCCGAAATGGACGAAATGAAGTACGACATGAGCGGAGCGGCCAGCGTGCTCGGCGCGTTCAAGGCGGTAGCCCAGCTCAAGCTGCCGATCAATCTGGTGGGCATCATCCCGGCCACGGAGAACCTGCCCGACGGCGATGCCAACAAGCCCGGCGACGTCGTCACCAGCATGTCAGGACAGACCATCGAAGTACTCAATACCGATGCAGAAGGCCGTTTGATCCTGTGCGATGCCCTTACCTACGCCGAACGCTTCGAACCGGACGCGGTAGTGGATATCGCCACCCTCACTGGCGCCTGCCTCATCGCCCTGGGCAACCATGCCTCCGGGCTGTTCAGCAGCCACGACGCCCTTGCCCGCGAACTGCTCCATGCCGGCGAATATGCAGTTGACCGCGCCTGGCACATGCCGTTGTGGGACGATTACCAGGAACAGCTGAAGAGCAACTTCGCCGACATGGCCAACATCGGCGGCCGTGCCGGTGGTGCTATCACTGCCGCCTGCTTTTTGTCGCGCTTCGCCAAAAAATACGACTGGGCGCACCTGGACATTGCCGGGACTGCCTGGAAATCAGGTAAGGACAAAGGCTCAACCGGGCGGCCAGTGGCGCTGCTGGTGCATTTCCTGATCAATAAATGTAGGGTGGGTTAATCGACCACCCCTCATCGTATATTCCCTCCCTCTTTTAGGGGGAGGGCTAGGGTGGGGGTGGGAAGTTTCGCGTGAGAATCAGCATCTGAACCCCTCATCCCAACCTTCTCCCCAGAGGGGAGAAGGGGCAAACGTAAAAGGCGCTTGTTTTGATATGACCCAAATCGATTTCTACACTCACGCCGCCGACAAATACCACACCGCTTGCGTGCTCTGCGCCAAGGCCGTTGAGCGCGGGCTACGGGTCATGGTCTATACTCCCGATGCCGCAACCACGGAAACAATGGACAAGCTGCTGTGGAGCACGCCCGCTGTCGGTTTCATCCCCCATTGCCGCGCCTCGGATAGTCTTGCACCGGTCACCCCGGTGATCATTGACCATAATACCGACACGCTGGCACACGACGACATCCTGCTCAATCTTCACACTGAGCAACCCCTGTTCTTCAGCCGCTTCCACCGGCTGATCGAGATCGTCAGCACAGACGAAAACGACCGCAGCGCAGCGCGCGAGCGCTTCCGCTTCTATCGAGACCGCGGCTACGAAATTCATTCGCATGATATTGGAAGCAAGGCCAGATAAATGGATCCTGCAAACAGCGAGACCGACGTACTCGGAAAAATAGATGCCCTGCTCACCCGGCATCGCACTGGGGCACCCACGCAGCAAGATCTTGCATCGGCCGAGGCACAAGCTGCCCGGGCGACGATTCCCGTTCTGACAGAAATCTTCACTGATGACATCACCATCCCGGTTCTAACTGAAGCCGTACCCACTTCAGTGGTAAGCGAAGCCACTATAACCGGCAAGGGGAAGCCTCCACTCCATATCGAGATCGTTGCAAACGAGCCAGCCTGCATAGACGAACAGGAACAGGTCGCGAACATCTCTCATGACGAGGCAGCCCTGCACCAGATAGAGGAATTCATGGTGCAGGAACTGGAAAATCGCATTGCGCTGGAATTCACTGCCACCCTGGATCGCGCCCTGAACGAGTTGCTCGACCATTCACGCGAACATATCCGGCATGCCGTACGCGAAGCACTCAAGCAACGGCTCGGCACCCCACCCCACGATAAGAAGCTGTCTTAACCCATATCATGGGATGCGTTGCAGCCAGAAATCCCGGCAGCTAGGCGCGCGACGCAGGTCGTAGCTGGCCTACGATGCCAAGGAGCGGAACGACGCTGCCGGGCTTTCTGGCTGCAACCCTTCGGGACGTCGGCATTTGGCCCTCCGGCTTTGTCGCGGCTCTCTGGTTTGGAATGACCAAACGGCGCTTCGCCGCTTCGCGCCGGAGGGCCAAATGCCTTAGTCGCACCCATGATATGGGTTAAGACAGCTTCTAAAGATCAGCCCTGACCGTCGGTCCGCTTGGACTGGGAAAACAGGTATAATTGCCGCCTTCCCGTTACTCCAAGAAATTCCAAACCATGGAACTCGCCAAAAGTTTTGAGCCCGCAGCCATCGAGGCGCACTGGTACCCGCTGTGGGAATCCCGCGGCTATTTCAAGGCCGCCACCGAGGCCGGCAGGCCCGCCTACTGCATCATGCTGCCGCCGCCCAACGTCACCGGCACGCTGCACATGGGCCACGCCTTCCAGGACACCCTGATGGACACCTTGGTACGCTACCATCGGATGAAGGGCGAGAACACCCTATGGCAACCTGGCACAGATCACGCCGGCATCGCCACCCAGATCGTGGTGGAACGCCAACTGGATGCAAAGGGCGTGTCGCGCCACGATCTCGGCCGCGAGGAATTCCTTAAGCGGGTGTGGGCCTGGAAAGAAGAATCCGGCTCCACCATCACCCGCCAGATGCGCCGTCTCGGCGCCTCCTGCGACTGGTCGCGCGAGCGCTTCACCATGGACGAAGGGCTGTCGAAGGCGGTGACCGAGGTCTTCGTCACCCTCCATAGCCAAGGCCTGATCTACCGTGGCAAACGCCTGGTCAACTGGGATCCGGTGCTACTGACCGCAGTGTCCGACCTGGAAGTGGTTGCTGAAGAAGAAGACGGCTTCATGTGGCATATCCGCTACCCGGTCGAGGGCAGCAGCGAAGCGCTGGTCGTCGCCACCACCCGCCCCGAAACCATGTTAGGCGACATGGCCGTGGCAGTTCACCCCGACGACGAACGCTACCAGCACCTGATCGGCAAGCATGTGCGTCTGCCGCTGTGCGAAAGAACCATAGCTATCATTGCCGACGACTATGTCGACCCGGCCTTCGGTACCGGATGTGTCAAGATCACCCCGGCCCACGATTTCAACGACTACCAGGTGGGCCTGCGCCACCATCTGGAGCCGCTTAGCATTCTCACCCTCGACGCCAAGATCAACGATCTGGCACCGTCCGAATACCAGGGCATGGATCGCTACGAAGCGCGCAAAAAGATAATCGCTGACCTCGAAGCCCAGGGACTGCTGGTTGAAACCAAACCGCACAAGCTGATGGTGCCGCGCGGCGACCGTACCCACAGCGTCATCGAACCCATGCTCACCGATCAGTGGTATGTGGCGATGGAAGGCCTCGCCAAGCATGGCCTGGAAGTGGTCGCCAAGGGCGACGTGAAATTCGTGCCGGACAACTGGGCTCACACCTACAACCAGTGGCTGGAAAACATCCAGGACTGGTGCATCTCCCGCCAACTGTGGTGGGGCCACCGCATCCCGGCATGGTACGACGAGGATGGCAATATCCATGTCGCGCGCAATCTGGAAGAGGCCCAGAAACAGGCCGGCCCGGACAAACAACTCCGCCAGGACGAAGATGTGCTCGACACCTGGTTCTCCTCCGCACTGTGGCCGTTCTCGACCCTGGGCTGGCCGGACAAAACCCCGGAGCTTGCTACCTTCCTGCCCACCAGCGTATTGGTAACCGGCTTCGACATCATCTTCTTCTGGGTCGCCCGGATGGTCATGATGTCGGAACACTTCACCGGCAAGGTCCCGTTCAGGGAAGTCTACGTGCATGGACTGGTGCGCGACATCCACGGCAACAAGATGAGCAAGTCCAAGGGCAACGTAATCGACCCGATTGACCTGATCGATGGCATCACCCTGGAAGCGCTGGTCGCAAAACGTCAAACCGGCCTGATGAACCCGAAGCAGGCTGAATCCATCGCCAAGCAGACGCGCAAGGACTACCCGGACGGCTTCCCCGCCTTCGGCACCGATGCGATCCGCTTCACCTTCGCCAGCCTCGCCAGCCATGGCCGCGACATCAAGTTCGACCTGCAGCGCTGCGACGGCTACCGTAATTTCTGTAACAAACTTTGGAACGCCACCCGTTTTGTGCTGATGAACACCGAAGGCAAGGACTGCGGCCAGGATGAAACCCTGCCGCTGGAATTCTCGGACGTGGACAAATGGATCATCAGCCGCCTGCAACAGGCCGAAAAGGAAGTCGCCGAGGCTTTCGACACCTATCGCTTCGATATGGCCTCGCGGGCCATCTACGAATTCGTCTGGGACGAATACTGCGACTGGTACGTTGAGCTGGCCAAGGTTCAGATCGCCTGCGGCAGCGATGCCCAGCAGCGCGCCACGCGCCGCACCCTGGTGCGTGTTCTTGAAACCACGCTGCGACTCGCCCACCCTATCATTCCCTTCATCACCGAAGAACTGTGGCAGAAAGTCGCCCCGCTGGCGGGCAAGGGCGGCGAGAGCATCATGCTGCAGCCCTATCCTGACGCTGACCTGAGCCAGGTCGATGAAACTGCAGTCGGGCGCGTCGCACTGCTCAAGGAAATCATCAACGCCTGTCGCACGCTACGCGGCGAGATGAACCTCTCCCCGGCACTCAAGGTTCCGCTAATCGCACTTGGCGACATTTCCATCCTGGCACCCTACATCCAGGCACTAGCAAGGATTTCCGATGTCGCCATCGTCCAGGGTGAGTTGCCGGCAGCGGATGCCCCTGTGGCAGTAGTCGGTGACATCCGCCTGATGCTCAAGATCGAAGTGGACAAGGAAGCCGAGCAGGCACGGCTAGCCAAGGAAATCGCCCGGCTTGAAGGGGAAATCACCAAGGCGCAGGCCAAGCTCGGCAACGAAAGCTTCGTCGCCCGAGCCCCGGCTGCCGTTGTTGCGCAGGAAAAAGACCGGATGGAGAACTTCGGTGCCACGCTGGAAAAGCTCAAGGCACAACTCGCCAAACTCGACTAACGTGAAATAAAAAAAGCATTTCACCGCAAAGGACACTAAAGTTCGCAAGGTAAAACGTGTCGTTCCGCACCACCAATCGGGCAAGCAGTTTAAGTTGTTCTAGCCCTTGAATTAATTCGCGTCCTTTGAGGTTAAATTGCCTATCTACCTTTACCCCCACGAGTCGCACCAAACAAAAAAACCCCACCGAAGCGGGGCAAATTCTTATTTTTAAGCCGTTTCCGGCTTATTGTTGATTTTATTCCTTGCCGCCAGCCGCAGCCACCATGGCCTTCTTGATCGCTTCCGGAGACTCCATGATCTTCATGAAGCTGTTCGAGCCCGACATTTTCAGGTCAGGATAGTCGAGGGCGATACGAAAGCGCGCATACAGCGCGATCACCTTGTTGCCGGTAACCAGCATTTCATGGGGCAGATGCGCAGAGCCCTTGAGATCATTGAAATCGATCACGCCCATGATGTACTTGTCGTCCATGAACTTGTCGCCACCCTTCATGGCCACGCCGAACACGGATTCCTTTTTACCGGTGACGTCTACACGGTAGACCTTGGTACAGCCACCCTTCCCAGCCGCCAGATTGGCCTCGACCGCCTTCACGGCTTCCTCGTAGCTACCGTATTCAGCCAGGGGAACAGGCTCGTCGAAATACTCCATGCCGAACATGTAGTGGAATTTGCGCAGCTTCGAGGCGGTCAGGCCCTTGGCTCCGAACTCTTCCACGCTACCCAGTGCGGCCTTCAGTTTTTCCGTAGTCTGCGGCAGGTCATTCGCCATGCGATAGCCATTGGCCATGTAAGCCGGAGTAGTGTAGGAAACCTGCACGTCATTTCCAACCTTGGTCACTGAAACCCGCTGAGCCGCACCAAAACCGCCATTCTCTGTTTTAGCTGCCGTAGTCTTCATCTCATCATTAGTCACCACGATGATCGTGGTTTCAGGATAGGGGGAATAACTGCCGGCAATGGTAAAACCATTGGCCTGCAATGCAGTTTTTGCCGCTGCCACCTTTTCCGTTACGGTGCCGGGCCCCTTGGATCCCAGCGTGAAGGGTTTGAGCACGTCGGACGCCAAGGCGGACCCCATGCCCAGACCCAGGGTCAAAGCGGTTAGCAACAGATTTTTCAAGATGCGATTCATGCTGTCTCCATATCATTTTATTATTTTAAATAAAAAAGCTGGAAGTGATTTCTCACCTCCAGCCCCTTTTTTTGCTTACTTCACGATGCTAGCTAATGGCCAGATTAGAACTTCATGCCATAAGCGATGCCCAGAGAATCCTGGTGCATCTTGATTTTTTCGGTGCCCGCAGTTCCCAGCCACGAACTAAACAAGCTGGGTCCAGAAACGCTGTTTTCCTGAGCATGCATGTAGGACATAGTGACTTCGGCATCTTTGCCCACACCGTAGGTGAAGCCCAGCGTGTAGTGATCCGTCACCACGCCCGGCGCGATGATGTTGAAAGTCACATCAGTGGACTTGATCGGGTTGTCGCTATGGCTGTAGCCAGCACGCAAGGTCAGTTTCGGGCTATAGGCGTACTCGACACCCAGCTTCAGCACTTCAACATCACCCCAGCCAAAGCCACGGCCATTATCTCCACCCAAGGAATTTGCAACACCACCCCATGCAACCGGAGAATCGGCGGAAGTTCTGCTCGAATTGGCGATTGACTTAACACCAGAGTAGTTAATGCGCTGGTAGTCAAGAGCGATCGTGGTTGAAGAGATAGGCTTGAACGCGATACCCACGTTCCAGTTCTCCGGCATGTCGAAATCGCCCTGCTCGGCAAACAAATCCTTATATTTACTAAACGAGCTCATCTTGATTTTGCTTGAATAGGCCGCACCGATTGACACCATATCGCTCAGCTTTCCCATATAGCCCAGACGAACACCGTATCCCAGCGCATTGTCGTAGCCCACGTTGGTCAGGTAAGCAGTCGAACCACCTGGCGCGTAGTTACGAAACCCCTGCAAACCGTCGGCCTTGAATCGCTCGTAGCCAATCAGGGGCGAAACACCCACAGAATGTTGTTCAGTCAGCTTGTAGGCAAAAGTCGGCGCAATAACCAATTGCAACAGATCCACACCCAGCTTTCCATTACCACATAGCGCGTTATACGGGCCAGCATCACCATTAGCAAATGCGCCGCATGCGGTTCCATTTGCAATCTGGCCACCTTCATAATCAGTATTCATACCGCCATTGCCGTAGACAGTGATGCCAAACGACATTTTGTCGCCCATCATCATGTTGAAGCCGAATTCCGGGACCACGAAGTCGTTGCTTCCGCTATCCGCAGAAAAATTCATACCCGTGGCAGGGCCGCTAGTACCCGTACGCTCCGCGCTACGAATTGGCCTGAACCAATCCACGCCAACATCCAGACGATCGCCGACAAACACCATGCTGGCCGGGTTGTTCGCGCCGCCGAATGAATCCTTGGCCATCGCAGTTGCCGCGCCACCCATACCTTTGGCTGTCATGCCGTAGCCATGGGAAAAATAACCGTTGGTTGCAGAAGCAATCCCTGGCATTGCCAGACCCGCAACAGCCAAAACGCCTACCAGTGCTTTTAATTTCATCTTGTGTGCCCTCCGTTGATCAATTCGTAAATTCTCTATGCCCGGCCGGAATGAATTCGTTCCTGATTGTTAACCTAACCCAGACCTTTCGCTAGCCATGATCTGAATATGTCACAAACCGTTACATGTCTCAAATACTTTTTGAGATTTCAGTGTATTAGCCCTTTCTGATTAACCATTTAATCAACAATAACAATCAATTAACAAATATTGTTCTGTTGCTTTTTTGCAACAACCTGGGTTATTCATGAAATGGTTTTACTAATTCGCCTTTCATCTGAAGTTGAACGATTTCAATATCTTCCGGATTCAACTTAAACGGGTATGACAATATGTTGGCCGGATTGCTGT
The DNA here is from genome assembly GCF_000971475.1 of Sulfuricella sp. T08. Lineage (GTDB taxonomy): Bacteria > Pseudomonadota > Gammaproteobacteria > Burkholderiales > Sulfuricellaceae > Sulfuricella. The sequence continues at coordinate 110,623 of NZ_DF967523.1, read as the reverse complement.
CGCCATAGGGCCGGTTGCAGGCCGATATTTCAGCATCATCCTTGCCCGGGCAGCCGGAAGTTCGGAATGGCTTGCCGGCGTTGATGAACCTCGCCAATTCTCTTTCCGCCACGCCAAAATCAACCACCTGCCCTGCCTCATCGAACGCCATGCTGCAGAAATCACCACCGGCATAGTCGATGAGGTAGCGGGCGAGTTGCACCCGCCGCCATTGCGCTTTGCCGCAGGCCGGCCAGTCCTCCATCAGGGAACCTTTCTCGGGAAAGAAGGCAAACAGATGGCTATGGCCACCCAACTCCTTGATGCGTTGCACCACTTCGAGCAATTCACGCTCCGTTTCCCCCATGCCGCAAATCAGGTGCGCCCCGAATTTTTCCGGCCCGAAAATTTCCGCCGCCCAGGTTATCGCCTGCCAGTATTTTTCCCAGCGATGCGGGCTATCCACGGCCTTGCCCCGGGTGTGCTCGAAGATTTCCGGCGTTACGGCGTCCAGCGCCACGGTGAAGATATCCGCACCGGCCTGTTTGAGGCGCACCAGGTCGTCGCGTTCCATGGTGGTGGGATTGGAGAGGATGGAAACCGGGAGATGCGGCAGCTCCCTGACCCATTGTGTCAGCAACCCCAGCGTATCGCGGTTCGAATCAGGATGGCTGATCATGGAAATGCACATGCGCTGGAACCGTCCCTTATCCCTGCCAGCTCGAACACGTGCTATCACCTCCCGGTAGCGCAGTGCCGGCCAATCCACGCGGATGAAGTTGCGATCGGCATAATCGCGCGTCTCTTGACGATGCCGCGCCAGACCACAATAGGCGCAATTGGCGCGGCAGCCTTCAGGGTAAGTCAACAGCAGATTGAGGCAATGCGTGCAATCGGTGCGGTACATGCGGCTCGGGATAAGGCCTAGCGTGATGGCGGCTGCCATGCTCATCTGAACATATTCGGGCGAGCGCATCGCCGGTGTTTTGATGCGGCAATCGGGGTGGTAAAAATCAGGGGGCGTCTCACTCATGCTATGGCTCCTCGTAATATTCCGGAAAGGCGACCCATCCGCGCCTCTGCACCCTGTCCTCACTCGCCGCTGGCGTACCCCAATACTTCCCTAACCCGGCTCGACGCACCAAAGCTCGCTCCAGACTGGCACTGAATTGGTCGCGGATAATGTTTTCAAAATTCATCAACGCATTATCCTCGCGCCCCATCAACCAGGCCACTGCGGCCTGCCCTGCCAATTCACCGGACACCACGGCGGCAGCGATGCCTGCACCGGTAATGGGATGCGTCAACCCGGCCGCATCCCCAGCGAACAGAACGTTACCCTCCACCAAATTTTGGCGCAGACCACCGACCGGTATCGCCCCGCCGGTACGATGCAGAATATCCTCTCCCGCCCTGCCCTCCACAACGAGCTTGCGGTGAAGCGCATCCAGCGCTACCTTGGGGTCAGCCGCAAAGCGCTTGTCCACACCGAGGCCGAGGTTGGCTACCCTGCCCTTGGGAAATAGCCAGGCGTAGCCGCCAGGATAGTCTGGAGACAGCCAGATTTCAGTATTCTCTGCGACCTCAGGCAGCGGTACTGAGTATTGCCGGGTGTGCACCGTTTCCAGCCGGGGTAGCCCGAGCGACCGAGCCACGAAGGAGTGCGGCCCGTCGGCTGCGACCAGCAGCCGGTAATCAAAAAGTATCTCGCCCTGTGGCGTAAGCACAACAGCCGACGAACCCGCGTCATCCAGACCGGCCAGGCGGCTGTTCAAGTACAGCCTGGCGCCGTTTTGTCCAGCCTGCTGCGCCAATGCCTGATCGAATGCGGCGCGATCTATCATCAGGCCGGGAAAATCACTTTTTTCCATCCCCCCCGAAGGCAGGTGACTGGTCATGCCCTGAATGCGCTGCTGCAGCATCCCCTCGTGCATAGCGTAACGAGCCAGCGGCAAGGGAATGAATTCGGCACACTGCACCGGCACGCCGATTTCCTTACGACACTCCACCGCGGCCACGCGCAACCCGGCTTGCGCTGCAGCTAATGCCGCCGCGCCGCCAGCCGGCCCGAGTCCGACCACGAGCACGTCCACTTCCACTCTCATCCGACCGCTTGCCGGATCACTGCTGCAAAGTCATCCGGTGTAAGCATCAGCAAATCCGCCTGCTGCCGAGCGAAAAACGACCGGATTATTTCTTCGACCCCATCCATCTGGACATTGCGTAATGCCGCCTCCAGATCAACCACCGCGCGCTTCGGGCTGACGAAGAAATCGCCGCTGAACCATACTTGCTTGATGCGACCGGCGCGCGCATCAAACGCGAGGCTTACCCGCAGCAAGCCACCGGGAAATTTGCGTGATGCCTGCAGGATCGGCATATCCGCCGCCGGACGGTCGATCAGATTGACCCAGTCCGGATGGCCGATCTCGGCCAGCGCATCTTGATAACGCGCCAACTCTGCCGCAGCCAGATTGCCCGGGACGAAGGAAACACCGAACTCCCTGGCGAATGCCCCGGTCAGTGCCGCCTTGACCACCTCAAGGTCGGGCACCTGATCAAGCAGATCGGCCAAATTCGTCACTCGCTCCCGCGCCGAAGAAATTGACTTATCAGAAAACTTTTCGGCCGGGATGCGCAGCACGCGCAGCATTTTTTCCACGTCGAACCGAAGCAGCAGCGTGCCCTGGTACATCAGGGCATTGCCCTCGAACGCGCCGCCGGTTCCGGAAATCTTTTTTCCCTGTACCTCGATGTCATTGCGCGGGCGGTATCTCGCCTCGACGCCCAGGGCAGAGATTCCCTGTGCCGCCGCTTCGCAGACACGGCGAGCAATCTGCTCCATGTCGGCACAGCCGAGAGTGTCTTTGGTAAGGTAGAGTTCCCAGCCGATCTGGGATTCGTCGAAGTAGATCGCCCCGCCGCCGGTTATGCGGCGCTGTACGGTGATATTGTTGGCACGGCAGTAATCGAGATCGAGTTCCTGCTCCGCGCTCTGGTGATAGCCGAGCAGAGCGCTTGGCCGGAAGCGCAAAAAACGCAGGGTGTCGGGGATTTCACCGGCCTGTCGCGCTTCAAGCAGGGCGCGGTTGAGGGCGATATTCTCCGCCGCCGACCTCAGACCGGTATCGATGACACGCCAGGTTTTGCCCATAGCCCGCTCTCCGCCACCATCTCGCCACCCATTGCCATCGAGCAGCAGGTAGAGGCAATACGCGCCTTCCGGCCGAGCCGGGCCGCCAGTTCGACCATGCCGTCGGCAGGATGCGCGATCCCATTCAAACCGGCCATCAGCGCATAGGCATCGATCTCGGCCTTGGCCTGACCTGCCGGGCGTGCACAGCCGAGCAGCAACGGGATATCCGGTAAGGCCTGCCGCGCGTCGAGAAAAAAACGGCCGACTTCAAGGCTGTCAGGCACGCCGAAAGGCCGGTGGGCAGGCGCGTAAAATGGCATCACCACCACCAGCACTACGGCTGACGGCTTGTGGCGACGCAGCATTTCCAGCGCGACCCGTTCGCCAAGAAAGTGACCGTAATGCAGCCCCAACACGATGTGCGGCACCACTTTGAGGCGCGTCGCCACCAGATTCTCCAGCGTGCGTTCGAAGTCGTCCACGCTGCGCTTCAGATGGTAGACCTGGGTAATGGTCTCCTGAGCGCCGATTACATCCATCATGGCGGCATCGATGCCGCTGTCTTCCATCCGTTGCGCCATATCCCTGTCCACCAGAGCTGTATGCATTGCTATCCTGAACTCCGGGAATGCATCTTTGATATGGCGGATAGTCGCGTAGTAAGGATCGTACTCGACTTCGTTGCGGTGATTGGAGCCCCCGGTCAGCAGCATGCCACGAGCGCCGTGCTCGATCTGCTGATTGGCTACGCGCCACAATTCTTCCGGGGTACAAGCCGGAATCATGCTGGCGAGAATTTTGCCCTTGCAGTGGTCACACTGCAACTTGCAGTCCGGCCCGGTAATGGAAACCGCCGGCCAGGCGCTCTTGCCGCAGGAGACGATTTCGGACGTGGCGTAGGATTTGAAGCTTGGGTTGTAGAAGTCGATAACGTCAGTAGCGCCGGCGGCACGCTGCATTTCCCCGACCAGGGCGGCATCCAGCACGATACCCTGTAGCGGCTCGATCCCGGCAACAAGCTTCAGACTATCCATTTCAGGCGCAGCCCGGGAAACCTTCCGTCTGCATCTTGGCCTCGAATGCCTCAGCCGCAGCCTGCCCATTCAGCAACGTGCCCGACTCCCCTGCCCAGTCGCAAGGTTTCATCCTGACCAGCCAGCCAGCACCGTAAGGATCGGCGTTGATCGTGCTGGGCACGGCGACTGCCACCTCGTTGACAGCAATAATTTCGCCACTGACGGGCGCCTTAACCGGGCCGACCCATTTGCCCGACTCAACGGTGCCGGTGGACTTGTTCTGGTCAACCGACCGGCCCGCTTTTTTGGCCGTCCAGGCCACGATCTCACCCGACAGTACGCAGCCGTAAGTGGTCATGCCGACGATAACGGTGCCGTCAGACTCGCGCCGAGCCCAAACGTTATCGTCCACGTTGTAATACAGATCATCGGGGAAATTGCAGCCGCGTACTAAAGCCATTCTTATCTCACCCTTCAAAAGCAAAAAAGGGCAGGCGATATCGCCTGCCCTTTTTTGACTGTATCAGCTCAACCTGCCGGCATACATCAGATGTACAGGCAAATATCGGACTCTCCAGCGAACTCGAAAAATGACGCTGCACCGACAAACTCAACATTTTCGATAAATTGGTTATGATCGAACCCAAACAGTTCCACCGTCATCTGGCAGGCGAGGAATTTCACCTCAGCCTCAACGCAAAGATCACGCAACTCGTCGATTGTGGCAACCCCACAGTTTTTGATGGTCATCTTCATCAACGTGGTCGCCAGTGATTCATAACCGGGAATGCTCGCCTGAACGATATTGGGAATATTCCAGTTGATATCTTTGAACCACTTCGGTCCGAATGGCATCTTCATCGGCATGCCAGGGTTACCCAGCGGGCTGACTTTCAGTCCGCTGGTATCCTTGCGAAGAAGCTGCAATCCGTAGAAAGTACAAAAGACCTGTACATCATAACCCAGGGCTGCGGCCGTTGAAGCCAGAATGAAGGGCGGATAAGCCCAGTCCAGCGTGCCCTTGGTCGCGATGATTGCGAGTTTCTTCGACATGTTTTGTTGCCTCCAGGTTGTAGATAGTTATTATTTGTTTGTTCAAGCTACTATTTTATTATTTCTTCTTCATGAAGAACTGGTACTTGCCGCCTGCTTCGGCAGAAGACAGCAACTCGTTGCCGGTCTGCTTGGCAAAGGCCTGCATATCCTTGACGGAACCCGGGTCGGTGGCAATCACTTTCAGCACCTGACCGGCAGTCAATTCGGCGAGAGCTTTCTTGGTGCGCAGGATGGGCAGGGGGCAGTTCAGGCCGCTGGCGTCCAATTCTTTATCGAAATTCATTTTTCTTAGTCTCCTAAAGTGGTGGGTTTAGATGTAAAAAAGGATTTTATAATATAGATAAGAGCAAATTGCAACAGCCGCGACAATTCCCTGACAAAAATCAAGCCGCCTTGGCGATCGCCAGACCGGACTGCGCCCAGGCAATAATGCCGCCCTGCAGGTTATACACGTTGTCGTGTCCCTTGGCAGCCATGAAGGCACAGGCCTGCGCCGAACGCGCGCCTGAACGGCAATAGAAGACGGTATGGACATCCTTGTCGAGCTCGTCAGCTTTGATCGGCAACAGGTGCAAGGGCAGATGTAGCGCACCTTCGATCACACCATAAGCAACTTCGTTATCACTGCGCACATCCACCAGGGCGAGATTCTTTTTCTCGCTCAACAGGGAGTGCAGCCCAGCAACATCAATTTCCTTGATGCCGAACATATTGGATCCAAACATGGCGATATTTTCCTTCATCAACAAAATCAGAGTTCGCTAATATACCAAAAAGCAGAAAATCTACAATTACTTTTATTTATGCACACTGAATTTTATTTTGCTCAACTCCCGCTACTCCTATTTTATATTAAAGACCACGCAACCGCCCCACAAGTTCCGGAACGCGAATCCCTGCCATACATCCTCCCCATACCCACTATTCTGCCGCCATCCAGCGGCCCGACTTGCCGCCCTGTTTCTCCAGCAGGCGGATGCCATCCATATGCATGCCACGATCCACCGCCTTGCACATATCGTAAATCGTCAGCAAACCGACGCTCGCAGCAGTCAACGCTTCCATCTCGACGCCGGTGCGCCCCAGGGTTTCCGCCGTGACGATGCACTCGATCGCCGCGTTGTGCTCGTCCACATTAAACTCCACGCTGACCTTGGTGAGCGCGAGCGGGTGGCATAAGGGAATTAATTCAGATGTGCGTTTCGAAGCCTGGATCGCAGCAATGCGGGCAACACCAAGAACGTCGCCCTTTTTGGCCCCGCCCTCCAGAATCAGCTTCAGAGTGGCGGACTGCATGGTAATTTTGCCGGCAGCGCGGGCGATGCGGCGAGTTTCCGACTTTTCCGTCACGCCCACCATATGCGCCTGTCCAGCCTCGTCAAAATGGGTGAATCCGCTCATTTTTGGCACCTGAATAATGAACTTATATTTTAAAGCGATTATCATAGCACCATGAATTTACGCCTCCTAGCCCTACTCATCCCGCTGCTGACCATGCCGGGCGTGTTGGCCGATGGCCTGCCCGACTTGGGGGAGGCATCGCAAAGCGGTTTCTCCCCGCAAACCGAGCGCCGCATCGGCGAGGCCATCATGGTTGACGTCCGTCATGACCGCAGCCTGGTGGATGACACCGAACTGACCGACTATCTCAACAACCTGGGCTACCGACTGGTGGCCTCCAGTACGGAAAATCGCCAGGATTTCGAGTTTTTCGTACTGCGCGACAACACTTTGAATGCCTTTGCCCTGCCAGGCGGGTTTATCGGTGTGCATACCGGACTGATACTCGCGGCACAGAGCGAATCCGAGCTCGCCGCCGTGCTCGGCCACGAGATCGCCCACGTCACGCAGCACCACTTGGCGCGCATCATCGCCAAGCAGGAGCAAAGCACGATTACCTCGCTTGCCGCGCTGGCGGTGGCGATCCTGGCTGCGCGCTCCAATCCGCAGGTTGCCAATGCCGCCATGGCGACGGCCCAAGCGACTTCCATCCAGACTCAGCTCGACTTCACCCGCGAACACGAGCGCGAGGCCGACCGTATTGGCATCCAGACACTGACCCAAGCCGGGTTCGACCCGCGTGCCGCGGTTTCTTTCTTCGAACGACTGCAAAAATCCAGCCGTCTGTACGAAAACAACGCGCCGGAATACCTGCGCACTCACCCGATCACCAGCGATCGCATTGCCGACCTGCAGAACCGCCTGGAAGACAAACCCTATCGCCAAGTTCCTGACAGCCTGGAATTCCAGCTAGTGCGCGCCAAACTGCGCGCCGAGGAAGGAACGCCGCAGCAGGCAATCGCGCACTTCGAAGAAGCGCTGCGCGAAAAGAAATACAGCAGCGAAGCCGCCAGCCGATACGGCTTGGCGGCCGCCCTGCTACGCGCCAAGGAGACCGCACGCGCCGAGCAGGAGTTGGCACAATTACGCAAAATCACTGCGCCTAACGCAATTATCGAAAACCTGGACGCACTGATCAAGACTGCCTCCGGCCCGCCAAGTGCCGCCCTCACCCAATACCAGACTGCACTGAAAAGCTTTCCCAATCACCGGGCGCTGGTTTACGGCTATGCCGAAGCCCTGCTACAGAACCGCAACAGCAGCGATGCACTGAAGCTGGTCGGTGACCGGTTGCGCCGCTTCCCCAACGATGGCCGGCTCTACGAATTGCAGGCGCAAGGCTACGCCATGCAGGGCAAGATGCTGCTCTCTCACCAGGCGCAGGCCGAAGCTTACGCCCACCAGGGCAATCTGGTCGCTGCCATCGAGCAGCTACAGCTCGGCCTGAAGGCGGGCGACAGCGATTTCTACCAACTTTCCATTGCAGAGGCGCGGCTCAAGGCATTGCGCGCCGAACATGCCGAGCTCACCAAGAAACCCTAGCATTCAGAGGGGTGTTATTTTTCCTCATTCCCCCCTGGGGGTACTTGAAAAATCCACAGGCAGCGTCAAAATAACTTTAGTATGCTTAAGGGAATCGAATGGGTAGCAAGCGTCAAGAAACTCCGGTACTGGAAACAGTAAAAAGCAGGCTGAAGACCCCGCCACTGTTCAATGTGGTATTGCTGAACGATGACTTCACTCCGATGGAGTTTGTCGTCGAGGTACTGCAGCAATATTTTTCCAAGACCTACGAACAAGCGACGGAAATTATGCTCAAAGTACATACTGAAGGCGTTGGCCTATGTGGGGTGTACCCCAAGGACATCGCCGCAACCAAGGTGGAACAGGTCGTGGCATTCGCCCGGCAGCATCAACATCCGCTGCAATGCGTGATGGAGGAAAAGTGAAATGATCGCACAGGAACTTGAAGTCTCTTTACATATGGCTTTCATGGACGCGCGCCAGAAGCGCCATGAGTTCATTACCGTGGAGCATCTGCTGCTGGCCATGCTGGACAACCCCAGCGCGGCCAAGGTGCTGCGCGCCTGTGCCGCCGACATCGACGAGCTGCGCAAAACCCTCGCCGACTTCGTCACCACCCAGACTCCCACCATAGCCGGCTCGGGTGAGGTGGACACGCAACCCACCCTGGGCTTTCAGCGCGTGATCCAGCGCGCCATCCTGCACGTCCAGTCCTCCGGCAAAAAAGAAGTAACCGGCGCCAACGTACTAGTGGCAATTTTCGGCGAGAAAGATTCCCATGCGGTGTATTTCCTCAGCCAGCAAGGCATTTCCCGCTTCGACATAGTGAATTACATCTCGCACGGCATCAGCAAGGTACCGGAAGGCAATGTGCCGCGCCAGGATCCGGAGCAGGAGGCCGAGCAGGAGTCCGCCCCCGCCGGTGCCCTGGACAACTTCACCCTGAACCTGAATACCCAGGCTCTGGCTGGCAAGATTGACCCGCTTATCGGGCGCGAACTGGAACTGGAACGGACCATACAAACCCTGTGCCGCCGCCGCAAAAACAACCCTCTGCTGGTCGGCGAGGCTGGCGTCGGCAAGACTGCCATTGCAGAAGGTCTGGCGCGGCGCATCGTCGAGAGGGAGGTGCCCGAAGTGCTGGCCGAAAGCACGGTCTACTCGCTCGACATGGGCGCGCTGCTGGCTGGGACCAAGTACCGCGGCGATTTCGAACAACGCCTCAAAGCGGTACTGAAGCAACTCAACGAGGACCCGCACGCCATCCTGTTCATTGACGAGATCCACACCCTGATCGGCGCCGGCGCCGCTTCCGGCGGGACGCTCGACGCCTCCAACCTGTTGAAGCCCGCCCTGAGTTCCGGGCAGCTGCGCTGCATCGGCGCCACCACTTACAACGAATATCGCGGCATCTTCGAGAAGGATCATGCCTTGTCTCGGCGTTTCCAGAAGATCGACGTGCCCGAGCCCAGCGTGGAGGAAACCGTGGCCATCCTGCGCGGACTGAAATCGCGCTTCGAAGCCCACCACGGCGTCAAGTACACGGCGGCGGCACTAACCACAGCGGCTGAGCTGTCAGCACGCTACATCAACGATCGCCACCTCCCCGACAAAGCCATCGACGTGATCGATGAAGCAGGGGCTGCGCAGCGCATCCAGCCGAAATCGAAGCAGAAGAAGACCATCACCAACAAGGAAATTGAGGAAATCATCGCCAAGATCGCGCGCATCCCGCCGAAGAGTATTTCCAGCGATGATCGCAACGCCCTCAAGACCCTCGATCGCGACCTCAAGTCCGTGGTATTCGGCCAGGACAAGTCGATCGATATGCTCGCTTCGGCGATCAAGATGGCTCGTTCCGGCCTCGGCAATCCGCACAAGCCGATTGGCTCCTTCCTGTTTTCCGGCCCGACTGGCGTTGGCAAGACCGAAGTGGCGCGGCAGCTGGCCTACACCTTGGGCATCGAGCTGATCCGCTTCGACATGTCCGAATACATGGAGCGGCACGCGGTATCTCGCCTGATCGGCGCCCCGCCCGGCTATGTCGGCTTCGAACAGGGTGGACTGCTGACCGAACAGGTCACCAAACACCCTTATGCGGTGCTGCTGCTCGATGAAATCGAAAAAGCCCACCCTGATATCTTCAACATCCTGCTGCAGGTGATGGACCACGGCACGCTCACCGACAACAATGGCCGCAAGGCGGACTTCCGCAACGTGATCATCATCATGACCACCAACGCCGGCGCCGAATCACTGACCAAGAGCAACATCGGCTTCACCACCGCGCGGCAGCAAGGCGATGAAATGGCGGAGATCAAGCGGCTATTCAGTCCGGAATTCAGGAACCGCCTGGACGGCACCATTTCCTTTGCGCCGCTCAGCCGCGAGATCATCCTGCGAGTGGTGGACAAGTTCCTGATGCAGCTGGAAGAACAGCTCCACGAGAAAAAAGTGGAGGCCGTGTTTACCGATGCCCTGAAGGATCATTTGGCCAAGCATGGCTTCGACCCTGCAATGGGCGCGCGACCGATGGCGCGGCTGATTCAGGACACCATCCGCAAGGCGTTGGCGGACGAACTACTGTTCGGCCGACTGGCCCATGGCGGCAAGGTGGTGGTGGATATTGACGAGCATGAGAATGTCCGCCTCGAATTTGCCGAGAATAGCGAAAAGGCTGTCAGCGTTTAACTTGGCCGCAAGAAAACAAAAAGGCGCAGGGTTGAATAATCCTGCGCCTTTTTTACAGCCAAGTTTGATAAGACGATAATAAATAGACATGCTCTTTCTGCGACCACTCTACCGGCTTGGCTTTTTCTTGATGGGCGTGACCCTGCTGCTCCAGACATCCCACGCGGACGCAAGCAATGCGACTACGGTACGGATCGGTGTGCTGGCCTATAAAGGTGCCGAGGCGGTACAGGCGGATTGGTCATATGTCAGGAATTGGCTTGTGGACAGCATTCCGGGCCATCGTTTCATTCTGCTTGATTTCGACCAAGCCGGGCTGACGGGTGCGGTGCATGAACGGGCCGTTGATTTCGTCATCACCAGCAGCGGCCACTACGTCGCCCTCGAACATAGCGATGGTGCCAGTCGCATCGCGACCATCGAGTCGCCTTGGGCCCTGTCACCAAGGCAATCGATCGGATCGGCAATCGTGGTGCGCGACGATGCGCGCTTGCACACATTGGCGGATTTGGCCGGCAAGCATGTGCTGGCGGTTGACCCGGATGCGTTCGGGGGTTACCAGATCGCTGCACGCGAATTGCTGGAAGCCGGTGTCGATCCTGAGCATGATCTCGCCAATCTGCAGTTTACGGGTTTCCCGATTCAAAAAATCGTGCATGCAGTTCGTGCCGGCCGAGCTGACGCCGGCATCATTCGCACCTGCCTGCTTGAGCAGATGATCCGCAGCGGCGAGATCGGCGCCGGGGAGTTGCGTGTGCTGGCGCCGATCGCCGCCAAGGGCTTCCAGTGCCAAACATCGTCACGCTTATACCCCGACTGGCCGTTCGCCGCCTTGCGTCATACCCCGGCGGAACTGTCCAAGCAAGTGGCCATCGCCTTGTTGCGTATGCCGCGTACCGCGGATGGCTATAGTTGGGCCGTACCCGCCGATTATCAGGTTGTCGACGAACTGTTCCGCGAACTGAAAATCGGCCCCTATGCCTATTTGCGTCTATGGACCTTCGAGGGCTTGCTGCGGCGCTACTGGGGCTGGCTGCTGCTGATTCTGACTTTGTTGGTCGTTTGGGCAGTGCATACCGTGCGCGTTGAACACCTGGTGAGTCAGCGCACCCGCGCGCTGCGCGCCGCGCAGGAGGAACAGCGCCGCATGGCAGAAGAGGCGCTCTTGCGTCAAACCACGCTCGACCATACCGCGCGACTGGCCATTCTCGGTGAAATGGCAAGCGCGATCGCGCACGAGTTGAACCAGCCGCTGGCGGCGATCCGCAACTTCGCCCGCGGCATGGCGCGGCGCATTACAGCAGGTCGATTGGAGCCTGCGCCCTTGCTGGACGGAACCGGCGAAATCGTCACGCAAAGCGAGCGGGCGGCAAGCATCATTCGGAACATCCGCGCTTTCGCCCAAAAAAGAGCATCCGAACAGAAGTCGGTCGATCTGATAGCCGTCCTGGGTGAAGCCATCGCCCTTTTCACCGGCACCCATCCGCAAGCGCGCGTTATTTGGCAACCCGACGCGACACAACGCGCCAAGGTGTTGGCCGACCCCGTGAAGATCCAGCAGGTCATGCTCAATCTGCTGAAAAACGCGCTGGATGCGCAGCAGACCGCCGGCCATGCACAGGAACCGATCGAGGCGCGGTTCCGGGTGGAAGCCAGCACCTATCTCGTCACCGTACGCGATTCCGGTTGCGGGCTTAAGCCCGAACAATTCGCGCACCTGTTCGAACCGTTCTTCACCACCAAACCCGAGGGCCTCGGCTTGGGTTTATCGCTCAGCAAAAGCATTATCGAATCGCTTGGAGGAACGCTGTCGGCTGTGGCCAACGATAACAATGCAGGGCTGACGGTGTGGTTCAGCCTGCCGAGAGAAGAATTACAGGAAGGTATATGAACGAACGCGATGCGGTGCTATTTGTGGTCGACGATGATGCGGCGATGCGCCGCTCGCTGGTTTATCTGCTCGATTCGGCGGGATGGCATGTAGCGTCTTTCGAGTCGGCGCATGATTTTCTCGACCGTTACGACGGACATGTGCCCGGCTGCCTGGTGCTCGACGTGCGCATGCCCCTGATGAGCGGATTGGAGCTGCAACAAACGCTCAAAGATCATGGCGTACATCTACCCATCATCTTTCTGACCGGCCATGGTGATTTAGCCATGGCAGTACAGGCGATGAAAACCGGTGCCTGCGATTTTATCGAAAAGCCATGCAAGGATCAGGTATTGCTCGATGCGGTTACGCGCGCGGTGCAGCGCAGCATTGAGGAGGGCCGGATCAGTACACAAACCCGCACAGCACAAACCGCTCTGGCGACTTTGACCGCGCGCGAACGCGAGGTGGCGGAGTTGATGGCCGCCGGCAAGCCCAACAAAATCATCGCCCGCGAGATGGCCATCAGTGACAAGACCGTCCAGGTGCACCGCCATAACACGATGGAAAAGCTGGGTGTGCATTCGGCGGCGGAAATCGCCCATCTGTTGATGGAGGCCAAAGCGGGCCATCCTGGCTCGCATTAAGGAAGGCCTGATCGAGCTTTTTCATGAACCGCCCAGGCTCAACGCGGGCCAAGAATCTGGGTCAGCGCCTCTGCCGATGGCGCTCCTTGTATCTTTTGCAGATTGCCGCTGGCATCCTTGTAGAAGATGGTCGGAGTGGCAGAGGCCCCGAGTTGCTGCATCAATCTCTGGTTGGCGTCGAGCTGCGCGCGAACTGTTGCCGATATCTGGCCCAAGGGCTTGACGCCACCACTGGCATGCTGTTGTTCGTGTTGGGTCAGGGCGACTTGCGGATCCTTGGCAGAGAGCAGTGCCGCCGCCTTGCCCGCGCTGGTATCTGTCAGGATGGCGACGATGACGTGACGCAACTGCACCTTGCCGGCAGTGACCCAGGGTCGGGCATCATTCCAGAACTTATTGCAGTAGGGGCAGTTAGGGTCGGTAAACGTGTAGATGACACGCGGGGCATTCTTACCGCCATCGGCAATCCAGGCGCTCTTCTCAAGCTGCTTCCAGATTTTCCCGGTCATGGGTTTGCTGACTAGCCTGTCCAACGGTTCCTGGCTCAGGTTGGCCCCTTTTGCGTCGGTCATGGAGCCGATGATCGCCTGTTTGCCGTCGGCGGTCAGGTAGATGGCCAGCGGCTGTTGCTCGATCATGCCGGCATAGCCGGTCAGCCCGCCTGGCGCAGCAAAGGTGCCTATCACCTCAACACCCCGGGCTTCGAGCGCCTTGATCGGAGCCGGCCAGTCTTTCGCATGTGCACCCAGGGTCATGCCGAGCAAGGCCAACAAAGCGGCAAACAGAACGTATGGGTTTTTAATCATGGGTGATTCACTCCTTATTTGAGAGGTTTTTACGCGAGCGCAGCTGGTTTAATTTACTCGCCAGCGAGGCGGCCGATAGCTCGCCCAGGTGGGTATCGATCAGCCGTCCGTTGGCGTCGTAGAAAAGTGTGGTTGGCAACGCCATGGAGCCAACCTCCCGGCCGACTCCGGCGCCGTGGTCGAGCAGAACGTTGGCGAGATCGAGTCGAGCGGCGGTGAGATAATGCTGGGCTGTCGTCCCATCTTCGCCCTGGTTGGCAAAGACAAAGCGCACTTCCGTTTCCTGTTTTTGCGCGGCGGCGAGCACCGGCATTTCGCGCCGGCATGGAGGGCACCAGCTGGCCCACAAGTTGACGACCATGGGCTTGCCGGCAGCCAGCGCAGCGAGGTCTGCCGGCTCGCCCGCAAGCGTCGTCAACGCCACCTTGGGCAGAGCCGTATTGTCCATCATGAGTATCGCCCCGAACATCGCTCCCCAGGCAATCGCCCCTGCCGCCAGCCCCAGTGTCAGCGGTTTGCGTAGTGCCGCACGGCGCCAGCCCCGCCAGATCGCCACCAGCAACGCCGCCGCCACCCCGGCCCACGGAGTGAAGCCGCCGTCGCGGATATCGAGCATGGACCAGGGCGTGCCGCGGTAAGTGTCGAACCAGATGGCAACGAAGGCGATGCGTGCCACCAGCACAGCTGCGATCAGCATGTCGGTCAAGATGTTGCCTATGCCCGTTTGCTGACCACGCCCGACTAGGCGGCCAACCCCAGCCGCAACTAGCAGAGCCACCATCATCAGCAACAGGGTGATCGGCACGGGGAGGGGGCCCAGATTCACTGTCAGCATGCCCAGCCTCCCTATGGCTGGATCATCACGTAGCCTTCCTGCACCAATTGCACGATCCGTCCGAGTGCACCGGAATTCACCTTCACCCCGGGCAACAGGTTCTCATTGCCCCACTTATTGGCTTTCATGGTGACAACGCATTCCTCGATCTGGGCACCCTGCTTGATCAGGTCTTCGACCATGCCCTTGTAGGGGTTGCCGGTGCTGGTCTTGCGCGCCGCATTGTAAGCTTCGTCGTTAAGCAGCATGTATCCGGCATCCCCATGGAAAACAGCAACCAGGCTCGACTCGGTACCGGCCTGTTTGAACCGTTCCAGCATCAGGTTCATGTGCTTGAGACCAACAGGGGTATCGCCGCTAAATGCGGCATGGTCCAGGTTGAAAACGACCTTCGCCTGTTTTAGTGCGACCGGGACGTCGATCCGGATCTGGGGTGCAGGCGCCGGCTGTTCGGCAATGGCAGGCATGCTAATGGCGGAAGCCATGAGAGTGGAAAGGAAAAGTTTTCGTGCAAAGTGCGACATTGGTTTCATTTTAATTCCTTGGTTGACGTTGAAAATTGGATACGCGAGAAAACACTATCGACCGCGCCAAAAGTCATATTTGACGCGGCATTCCGGAAGATTTTGATTAGCCCTCGATTAGGCGATGCTCGGCATATTTCTTTATGAGGACCGGATAAGCCGCGCAAGAGCACCCCCACCTGCTGTCGGGCAAGCCCGGCCCTCCCGTCACGCCCGCACCAGACGCGCCGGCAAACCCTGCCGCACAGTGGTTCCCGCCACTGGGTCGACGAACACGTTGCGTCCGTTGCGGGTCGGGTCGCTCAATCCCATATCATTGAGATTGATGCCGGCAGCAATCGCCGGCTCGTGCGGCTGCACTTTGTCACCGATGCGATGCGCCCGTGCACCGAGCTCGCGATGGCCAAAACCGTGCTCAACCGCAACTACTCCGCGCTGCACGCCGTGGCGCAGAATCACCGTCGCCTTGGCGCGCCCTCCCGGGGTTTCGAGATAGACCTGGTCGCCGCTGTGCAAGCCCAGTCGAGCCGCATCGTCCGGATGCAGCGCCACCGGGTTGTCGGGGTGAATGCCACGCAAGCGCCGTGCACCGATGCTGTAAGAGTTTTGCAGCGGCGATTTGTAGCTGATCAATTGCAGCGGCCATTCCGCCTCGGGGTACTTCTTGCGTACCGGCGTGCCGTCGGCGAAAGCTGGTTCGTGCCACGATGGAGTGCCGGAAAAACGCTTGCCGGTGAAACTATTTTTGGTGGTGCCAACGTTTTCGTTATAGAGCATCATGGGCTTGGTGTAGCGATGCGTGGCCCAGTCAGATGGGTAAGGCGCTTCCTCCTTCACCGCGTGGACGGCAGCGCCTGCCACCGTCGCCGCTGCCAGCGACTTGATGCCGGCAGATGTGGAGGTTTTGGCCAAGACGGCCCCTGCTGGCGCGGCATGCGCTTTGGGATCGGCCGGAGGTGGTAAGCGCAGGCCGAACATTTCCTTGTAGTTCTGATACCGTCCGCCCCGCGCCAGCATGAAAGCCACCTTGCGCCACTCTTCGGGCTTGAGTGTTTTTTCCAACAGGGGACGGATACGGGCCACGCCGGACAGTTCGATATCCTCGTCGCTCGCTTCCGGCACCGGCGTCTTGCCCTGCCACGCGATATTCGCACCCCCGCGCAGATACCAGTCCTCGGGGCGCTCCAGCGAGCAGGGCTGGCCTTCGTTGTCGGCGAGGCCGGTCGGGCCGAAGCCGGGCAATTGCATGGCCTTGGCCAGCGCGATGAAGAAGGTTTCCATGCCGATCGCCTGGCCATCCGGCAGCTTCTGGGCCTTGGGTTCGACCACCGGCCAGCGCGCCGTGCTCATCTTGACCGCCACCCCACCCCAGGCGCCAGCCCAGCCCCAGCTTTCATAGAGCAGCGAATCCGGCACGATATAGTCGGCAAAGGCCGAGGTTTCATTGATAAATGGGTCGACTGCCACGATCAGCGGCAGCTTCTTCGGGTCGACCAGATCTTTTTCGATTTGCGCGCGCAGTCCCGGCACGCCGTAAAGCGGATTGCAGCTCCACAGGATCAAGGCCTTGAGCGGATAGGGATAGCCGTTGATCGCGCTGGTCAGCCATTCGGACGCCAGGCCGGGGGCATTCGGATACCACGGTGCCTGCGCCGGGTAGGCCTTGCCGCCTTCCTTTTTGCGCTTGAACTCGGAAGTCTTTTCGTAGGGCACGTTGCGTCCGATCGGGATGCCGCTCGGCTTGACCTCGCCGGCAAAATTTTCCAGATTGTAGCGCGGCCCTTCACCGACATCCTTGAAACTGCCTCCACTGACCAGGGTACCCCCCTGGCGGTTGAGATTGCCGATCAGAGTATTCAGCATCACCACCGCATAGGCGTTGTAAAATCCGCTGCCGGACATCATGCCGCCATGCGCGTTGACAGCGGCACGTTTGCCATGGCTGGTGAATTCGCGCGCCAGTCCCTCGATGATCTCCAGCGGCACACCGCAGGCGGCGGAATAGTCGGCCAGGCTGTGCTTCAACGCTTCTTCACGCAGCAGGCTCATCGCGCTTTTGAGCTTGAGCGTATCCGCACCGACCTGTGCCTCGCCGTCAAAGAACAGCTCTGCCACACCCCTGGCTTCAGTGTGAACGACGAGCTTCTTCGCCACCTGATCGAACACGACGAAGGGGTCCTTGTCCTTGTAGCGTTCTTCTTCGGGGAAGACCATGCCCAAGTCGGAACCGCGCAAATAGCGGCCGTCACGCGCATGGCCCGGCTGGACGATCACCAAGTGCGTGGCATTGCTCCAGCTCGCTTCGCCGGACGCCTCGGCCACTTTGAGGTTGGGCTGGACGAGGTAATGCCGGTCGTAGCGTTCCTGCTCGATAATCCAGCGTATCATCGCCATCGCCAAGGCGCCGTCGGTGCCGGGCTTGATTGGCACCCAGCGGCTGCGGTCGCCGGCGGCCAAGCTGTCGGCATTGGTCAGCACCGGATCGACCACCACGTAGCTGAACTGCTTATTGCCCGAGCGCGCCTTGGCAATCAGCGTGCCCTGTCGCTTGAATGGGTTGCCAGCATTGCCGGGCGCAGTCCCGATGAAGATGCAGAACTCGACGTTTTCCAGGTCCGGCTTGGCGTGCGGCATTTTCTTCATGTCGCCGAACATCGCCCCCGAGCCGCTGCGATAAGCACCGCCGCAGTAGGAGCCGTGTCCCACCATGTTGAGGCTGCCGTAGGATTGCTTGATAAAACGGTCGACAAAGGCAAGGCGGCCCTCGTTGGTGCTGGCCATCAGGCCGACCTGATTGACCCTGGCGCCGAGTTCGGGCTGCTGCGCGTCGATCGGCGTCTCCAGGTCGCGCAAGGCGCGTAATCCCTGCACCTCGCCCTCGCCGAACAGGTTGCCGCCTTCGACGATCTCCTTGATCAACTGGTCGAACTCGATCGGCTGCCACTGGCTGCTGCCGCGCGGGCCGACGCGCTTCATCGGGGCCAGCACGCGAAACGGCGAATCCATTTGCTCGAGCACGGCATTACCGCGCCCGCAGGCGGTGGATCGCCCCGCCAGGCCTTTTTCCTCATAGCGCGTGAGCGACACGAAGCTTTCGCGGATCGGCGTCTGGAATGGCAGCGGCGGATCGGCCGACATCGGGCTGTACGGATTTCCTGCCACGCGCAACACCTTGCCGGTTTTTTTGTCGATGCGCACCCGCACGCCGCAGAAGGTGGTGCAGCCCGTGCACATGGTGTAGCTGACCTGCTGTTCCGGGTTGATGCTCAGCGCACCGGTGGCGGGATTTACGCTGAACTCGGGTGCCAGCGAATTACCATTCAACCGCTGCTTCGGCTGGTCCTTGCCAAGCACGTGGTCGAGCATTCTTCCGGCCGTGGTCGAGAAGCCCGCGGCAAAAGCGGTGAGACCGCCGCCTATCGCGGCCTTGCGCAGAAACGAACGACGTTTGTCTTCCATGCTAATCTCCTTAGTGCTGAGCAATCGCGCTGGTGGCGAGTGCGTTGGTTTCTTTTTTGTTGCGGCTGGCAAACGCCTGTCCGGCCCATGGCAAATAATCCACCATCAATACCAGCAGCGCGATCCACAAACCCAGCGTGCCGACTATGCCGAGCAGGCCGTCACCGCCGAGTGGCAGATGGTAATCATAAAGACCGGCGCCGGTTTTAGGGATAGACTGGCCGCCGATGAAGATGGTCCAGCGCATCATCCATGCGCTGTGCACGGCAATCAGCCCGGTAATCAGGCCGCTTGAGGCCGGACGCCAGATGGCCAGCGCCATCGGCAGGATCGTTGCCAGCACCGCCCACACTGCGGTCAGCTGCCATTGCGGCATGCCTGCCACCTGGCTGAAGGCGGCGCTGTGCGAGGGACTCACCCCGGACAGGCTGACGAAAAGCCATCCCCCGCCCAGCGTCAGTACTACCGCTAGAGCGAGCACAAGAAGGCGGTTGAGGCCAATTTCCAGCTGGGTATCATGGTCACCGACAAACCGGTTGAACAACAGGGCCAAACCGATTGCACCGGCGAAGGCGGTTGCCGCGAACTGCAGTGGCAGGAAAGCCGTATTCCACAGCGGGCGGGCGTGAACAACCATCACCTCCATGCCGGTATATAGTGCCACCAGCACGGCGCCCACCAGAGTCAGCAAGGCTGCGGCGGAAATGGCCATTCGCGGCGCTACGCCGCCACGCCCGGCAAGGCGATAGAGGCGGGTCAGTAATGAGTCGCCGCCTTGGCCCTGCACGGCAAAATCTCCGCGCAACGCCAACCATGCATAGAGCAGCAAGCCGACAAGGTAAACCGGGATAAAGAATGAACCCCACGACATCCAGGATTGAGGCTGGAAATGCAGGTAAAAATTCAAGAAACGCCCCGGACCGTGCAGGTCGGCCAGCAGGGCGACGGGCGCCGTCAGTCCGCAGGCCAGCGCACCGAGCAGGGCCAAACGGCCAAGCTTTTCGTACTGTGCGCGACCGAAGACAAAATACGGCAGTGTCAGCATAAAGCTGCCGTAACTGAGCCCGATCAGGAAAAAATACTGCACTGCCCACGGCAGCCAGGCGGTTTCGCGCGTAACGTTGAGTACTTCGATGATTTGGCTGTCCATGATTTAAGCTCCGTGTCCGCTTGGTTGCCATAAAGTACCTTCGCCCTCGACGCGCCCCTGGAAGCGCTCGTCCAGGCCAAGATAAAATACATGGGGTTGTGTGCCCATTTCCGGTTTCAGCACTTTCATCTTGTTCTGATCGACCAGGTGGCGGACTTTGCTGTTCGGATTGTTGAGGTCACCAAAGATGCGCGCTCCGCCCACGCAGGTTTCGACACAGGCCGGCAACAGCCCGGCATCAACCCGATGTGCGCAGAAAGTGCATTTATCCGCTTTGCCGGTTTCGTGGTTGATGAAGCGCGCGTCGTAAGGGCAAGCCTGCACGCAGTAGGCGCAGCCGACGCACCGGTCGCCATCGACTACCACCACGCCGTCCTTGCGCTGAAAGGTTGCACCCACAGGGCACACCGGAATACAGGGCGGATTAGCGCAATGGTTGCACAAGCGCGGCAACATGTAGGTGCCGGTATGCTTACCTTCGTGCACCTCGTAAGTGGAAACGATGGTGCGGAAACTGTTCTCCGGCACGGCATTTTCCATGATGCAGGACACCGTACAGGCTTGGCAGCCGATGCATTTTTGCACATCGACCACCATCGCCCAGCGATGCTTGCCCTCCTCTTCCCCTGCCGCCGAAGCGATTGCCGGAGCCGGAGCCAACGCCGCTCCGACGGTGATGGCCGGCAAGGCGCGCAAGAAATTGCGTCGGGATTGAATCATTTGACCCTCCTTTTGCTGTAAGCGAGCCTTATTGGCTTATGTGCATGATAGGAGAGCAGGCGCCTTGAAGATATTGGATGTTTGTTGCGGTCGACTACACAAAATAACCTATATACATGAATCGGATTTTATGGCACCCGATGAAATCTTGCCGCCAGCAAGGTGGCCCGAAGGGCGGCATTGAAAAGGCCGTCAGCGTTTAGCCTGACCGAAAAAAAGCGCAGGATCTCTAGAATCCTGCGCTTTTCGTTTAAAACCTGGCCGGCTGATTTACTTCTTTTTTTCTTCCACCTGGCAAGTGCTCATGCCGAACAGACTATAGGCCGGGCACCAGTTCATCAGCCCGGTGGCCAGTGGCACGACGCCGATCAGACCCCACAGCCACAGGCCGTCTTCGCTCTTGAGAACGAACACCAAAGCCAGCAATACTATCCCGGCCACGATGCGAAGTACCCTGTCAATTCCACCCACGTTTGCTTTCATTTTCACATCCTCCATTCAAAAAATATTTACGGTATGCAAATCTTAAGCGCGACGGCGCCGGATGTCTGTGACTTTGGTTACACTCACGGCGAAGCTTGCGCAATGTTGCGCAGCACGACCGCATCGAGAATTCTGATCTGTTCCCGGCCCAGAGCGACTAGGCCCTGATCCTGAAAATTTTTTAACAGCCGGCTGATCATCTCGCGTACGCTGCCGAGTTCATCAGCCAGACCCTGATGGGTGGCATTGACGACTTCTCCCTTCGCCAGCAGCAGCGCCGCCAAACGCTGATCGAGCTTGTGAAAGGCAACTTCTTCCACCAGTTGCATCAGGTCGGCGAGGCGTTCGCCGAACAGGTTGAAAATATACGCGCGAAAAGGCGGATGCTGCTCGATCAACTGGGTAAACAACGCCCTCGGCACCACTACCGCCGTCAAGTCATGCTCCGCCACGCCGCGCGCCGGATAGGCGACGTTGCCCAACAAACAGCTGCTGGTAATGATGCAGCTTTCACCGGGCAGAACACGGTAGAGCTGGAGTTCGCGCCCATTCGCCCCAGCCTTGGCCACGCGCACCGAGCCCGACAGAAGCATGGGGAAAGCCTGGCACGGACCGCGTGATTCGAACAACACTGCCCCCGCCGGTGCTTCGATATAGGCGGCCTCCTGGTCGAGCCGCAGCCGCAGGTCGGCGGGCGTATCCCGTAGCGCAGGAAACAGGGTGAGAAGCCGATCCTTGATGATATCGTCCATCTCACTTCTCCGAATGCAGCCCGTAGCGGTTCAGTTTACGATACAACGTACGCTCGCTGATGCCAAGTATATCCGCCACTGTGCGGCGATGGCCGCCGTGATGTTTCAGCAGCTCGCAAATATGGCGGATTTCCATTTCCTCAATAGAGAGGGAAGAGGGAGTAACCGCTACGGTGAGGAGCACCGGATTACCCTCAGACAGCCTCTCCCGCGCTACCGGCTGTGCTTTGTCCCCGTTCAGGCTGTCAAATTGAATATGCCTAGCATGAATCATCCCCTTGCCGGACAAAGCAATCGCCTTCTGCAAAACATTGCGCAGCTCGCGCACATTGCCGGGATAATCATAGCTCATCAAGCGTGAAATAGCGTCTGCAGCAAATCTTGGCACATTCTTCCCTACCCCGCTGATGCGGGCAAGCAATGCATCAGCCAGCGCAGGAATATCTAGACGGCGCTCGCGCAGCGATGGAAGCATGACATCAATACCCGCTATCCGGTAGTACAGATCCTCGCGGAACAAGCCCTGATCCACCCGCTCCAGCAAATTTCGGTTTGTGGCGGAAATGACCCGCACATCCGCCGTCAGGTTTACCGTACCCCCCACCCGACGGTATTCACCTGTTTCCAGCACGCGGAGTAGTTTGGGTTGCATGGAAAGAGGAATTTCCCCGATTTCATCGAGAAACAGCGTGCCGCCATCCGCCAGCTCGAACAAACCTTGCTTGCGGCCGATGCAGCCCGTGAAAGCTCCGCGCTCGTGGCCGAAGAATTCGCTCTCGAACACCGATTCGGCGATAGCAGCGCAATTGACTGAGACATATGGACGCCCCACCCGGGTCGAACGCTTGTGTACGAATTCCGCCGCCAGTTCCTTGCCGACGCCACTTTCCCCATACAGCAGTATCGGTGCATCCGACTCGGCCACACGACCCAGCTTGTCCGCACACTCCAGAAAGGCGGGCGAATGACCGATCATGCGCATTTCGTCGCAATCCAGCTCTTCCGAAGACCCCAACGGCACGATGGCCTCGCCCAAGTAAAGGCAACCGTCCCGCCCGTGAATCGGATACCCCTTGAGGCGCACCCGCTCGGCACGATTATCATTGTCGTAATGAATATGCAGTACCTGGCAAGCCTCACCGGTTGCAAATACCTTCTGGTGTGGGCAGACCTCGCCGTTCTCGTGGCAGGGCACGGAGGAATGATGAGAAATTTCGTGACACAAGCGACCCACAATCTCATCCGGACTCATGCCATATACCTGACAATAAGCATGATTTGCAGAAACCACACGGTAATCCTTATCGATCAAGACGAATGGATTTTCCTGGATATTGATCAGGGATTGCAAATCGAGAGAAAGATCGTTCATTTTGGCGCCGCTCCATGACAAATTGTCATGACACAGTATAGTCATGCCTAAGCCGCCATGCAAATCAAAAAGTTATCGCCTCAGCAAGCCGAAAAAACATTCCCCATGAATGACTATACTGACACATTGGCATGACAGTCTGTCATCACAAAAATAATACCGATTAAATATCATTAATAATCAATAGGTAAAGTTATGGCACGTTGATTGCTTATGGACATACTACAACCTCGTTAAATATGGAGAAAAAAATGGCCGCAAATTGGATCCTGCAAGAAGGTGTAAAAATGGACGACGCGACTGCCAGCGAAGTCGCCAAGATCGCCTGCGCGCTGAAATCCCTGTCAGCCTATACAAGCATGGCGATGGAGAGCGAAGACGCACCGGAAGACCTGCAAGCCATCGTAGACGAAGGACTTGAGGCGATGGCCCGAATTTTCGTCTGGTAACTCGGGATTACTCCCAAAAAAACGGTACCTCAGAAAAACGCTTAACCCAAAGGAACTATAAACATGGCACATATCGTAATTCTCGGAGCAGGCATCGGCGGCATGGCATGCGCATACGAAATGCGGGAGCAAGTTCGCCCCGAAGACAAGGTTACCGTCATTTCAGACTCACCATTATTCCAATTCACCCCTTCCAACCCCTGGGTCGCCGTCAACTGGCGCACCAAGGAAGACATCACCATTCCCATCGCGCCCTATTTTGCGCGCAAGGGCATCAACCTGATCGCGACACCGGCGAAGCGCGTTCACCCAGAAAAAAACCAGATCGAACTGACCGACGACCAGATTATCGACTATGACTTCCTGGTCATCGCCACCGGCCCGAAACTCGCCTTCGACGAAGTAGAGGGCATGGGCCCGGGCAAAAACACTTATTCCATCTGCCACGTCGATCACGCAGTCGAAGCCGGCAAGGCATGGGAGCAGTTCATACGGGATCCGGGCCCAGTCGTAGTGGGTGCCGCGCAGATGGCTTCCTGCTATGGGCCTGCCTATGAATTTGCCATGATCATGGACACCGACCTGCGCAGACGCAAGATCCGCGACAAGGTACCGATGACCTTTGTCACCGCTGAACCCTATATCGGCCATCTCGGACTAGGCGGCGTGGGAGATTCCAAGGGACTGATGGAGTCCGCCATGCGCGACCGCCACATCAAGTGGATTTGCAATGCCAAGGTCACCAAGGTCGAGCCGGGCAAGATGTTCGTCACCGAACTGGACGACATGGGCAACGTCAAGAAGGAGCACGAACTGCCGTTCAAGCACTCGATGATGCTGCCGGCCTTCAAGGGCGTGGATGCCGTATTCGGGATCGAGGGCTTGGCCAACCCGCGCGGGTTCATCCTGATCGATCCGTTCCAGCGCAACCCGAAATACAATAATATTTACGCAATCGGCGTGTGTGTCGCCATTCCGCCGGTGGAAGCCACTCCAGTGCCAACCGGCGCGCCCAAGACCGGCTACATGATCGAAACTATGGTCACCGCCACGGTACACAATATCCGCGCAGTACTCGACGGCAAGGAGCCGGATTTCAAGGCCACCTGGAACGCCATCTGCCTGGCCGATTTCGGCGACACCGGCGCCGCCTTCGTGGCATTGCCGCAGATTCCGCCGCGCAACGTCAACTGGTTCAAGGAAGGCAAGTGGGTGCATCTGGCCAAGATCGCCTTCGAGAAATACTTTTTGCGGAAAATGAAAAAAGGCACCACCGAACCGATTTACGAGAAATACGTACTCGGCGTGCTCGGCATCAAGAAGAAAAAATAAAGCATTATTTTATTGTTGTGCCTCCGTTTTGGGCGGCTTCGGCCGCCCTCTTTTTTAAGGTGAACAGAGTGTCCGTCCAATGGAAACTGCGGGAAGGGGTAAACCTGGATGATGCGACCGCCTGCAATGTCTCCAAGATCGCCTGTGCGCTGAAGTCCCTGTCAATTTATACCCGCCTGGCGATGGAAAGCGAGGACGCGCCTGAAGACCTGCAGACCATCGTAGACGAGGGACTGGAAGCGATGGCCCGAGTCTTCGTCTGGTAATCCCTTATCGTACGAAACTGATCACCCTGAAAACAACGGCATTAACCCCAAGGAACCCGTGCATATGGCACATATCGTAATTCTCGGCGCAGGCACCGGTGGCATGACGTGTGCGTATGAAATGCGGGAGAAGGTCAGGCCTTGGGACAAAGTCACCGTAATCTCGGATTCACCCAATTTCCACTTCGTCCCATCCAACCCCTGGGTCGCTGTCAACTGGCGCACCCGCGAAGACATCGAAATTCCGATCGCCCCCTATTTCAAGCGCAATGGCATCGACCTGATCGCCACGCCAGCAAAACGGGTGCATCCAAAAAAAGACCAGATCGAACTCACGAACGGCCAAATCGTCGATTACGACTTTCTGGTCATCGCTACCGGGCCGAAACTCGCCTTCGACGAAGTAGAAGGCATCGGTCCGGGCAAGAATACACATTCCATCTGTCACGTCGATCACGCAGTCGAAGCCGGCAAGGCATGGAACCAGTTCATCAGGGATCCCGGGCCGATTGTCGTTGGCGCAGCGCAGGGCGCTTCCTGCTTCGGACCGGCCTACGAATTCGCCATGATCATGGAAACCGACCTGCGCAGACGCAAGATCCGCGACAAGGTGCCGATGACCTTCGTCACCCCCGAACCCTACGTCGGCCATATCGGCTTGGGCGGAGTGGGCGACTCCAGGGGGATGATGGAATCAATCATGCGCGAGCGCCACATCAAGTGGATATGCAACGCCATAATCACCCGGGTCGCGCCGGGCAAGATGTTCGTCACCGAACTGGACGACATGGGAAACGTCAAAAAGGAGCACGAACTACCCTTTAAACATTCGATGATACTGCCGGCTTTCAAGGGCGTAGACGCGGTATTCGGCATTGATGGCCTGACCAATCAGAGCGGTTTTATCCTGATCGATCCCTACCAGCGCAATCCCGAGTACGACAATATCTACGCAGTGGGCGTATGCGTCGACATTCCTCCGGTGGAATCCACCCCGGTGCCAACCGGCGCACCCAAGACCGGCTACATGCTTGAGAGCATGGTCAGTGCCACAGTTCACAACATATGCGCTACTCTTGACGGCAATGTTCCCGATCATAAAGCCACCTGGAACGCCATCTGCCTGGCAGATTTCGGCGACACCGGTGCAGCCTTCGTGGCGTTGCCGCAAATCCCACCGCGCAACGTCAACTGGTTCAAGGAAGGAAAATGGGTGCACTTGGCCAAGATCGCCTTCGAGAAGTACTTTTTGCGGAAAATGAAAAAAGGCACTACCGAGCCGATTTATGAAAAGTACGTCCTCAATGTACTGGGTATCAAAAAGCTTAAATAGCGACCTCTGAAGTTTTTCTGTTGTGTCTCCGTTTTGGGGCGGCTTCGGCCGCCCCTTTTTTTGACATTACGAGCAACCGGCATTTCAAGAAGGGTTAAGCGACCTGTCAATAACGGATATAATAGAATATTGTCAAAACACTTTCTTTATCGAGCGCATACCATGCTGAAAGCCTATCGTGACCATGCTGCCGAGCGCACCGCGCTTGGTCTGCCGCCGCTACCTCTTGACACAGGGCAAACTACGGCACTAGTCGAACTGCTGATGAATCCTCCTGCGGGTGAAGAAACTTTCCTCGTCAATCTTCTGGAAAACCGCACTCCTGCCGGCGTGGACGATGCAGCCAAAATCAAGGCAGCTTTCCTCGCCGATATCGCCAACAATAGAGCAAGCTCGCCGCTGGTGAGTCCACAACATGCAGTCAGGCTGCTTGGCACCATGCTGGGCGGATATAACGTCACCGCCTTGATCGCGTTGCTGGATACCGCTCTTGCCGCCGATGCTGCCGAAGCGCTGAAACGCACCACCCTGATTTTCGACGCTTTCCATCAAGTCGCCGACCGGATGAAGGCGGGCAACGCCCATGCCAAAGCCTTGATTCAGTCCTGGGCTGACGGGGAATGGTTTACCGCCAAGCCTGCGCTGGCAGAAGCGATCAAAACCGTGGTGTTCAAAGTGCCGGGAGAAACCAACACCGACGACCTGTCACCAGCCCAGGCAGCCTGGTCGCGCCCCGACATCCCGCTCCACGCCACAGAAATGCTGGTCGCCAAAATGCCTGACGGTCTTGCCACCATCGCCAAGCTCAAGGAAAAAAATCTTCCTATCGCCTACGTCGGCGACGTAGTGGGTACTGGCTCTTCACGCAAATCCGCCATCAATTCGGTGCAGTGGCATATGGGTACAGATATCCCCCACATCCCCAACAAACGCACTGGCGGTATCGTACTGGGCAGCAAGATCGCGCCGATTTTCTTCAATACCGCAGAGGATTCCGGCGCACTGCCGATTGAGTTTGACGTTTCCACCCTGAATACCGGCGACGTGATCGTCATCCATCCCTACAAGGGCCAGGTCACCGACGAAGCAGGCAAGCTCATCGCCAGTTTTACCCTGGCACCGGTCACCTTGGCGGACGAAGTGCGTGCGGGCGGACGCATCCCGCTGATCATAGGACGCGGACTCACTACCCTGGCACGCACCACGCTTGGCCTTCCACACTCGACGCTGTTTGCCCTGCCCACCCCGGTAAATGATTCCGGCAAGGGCTACACCCTGGCGCAAAAAATGGTTGGCCGTGCCTGCGGCGTGGTTGGCGTACGCCCTGGTACTTATTGCGAACCCAGAATGACTACCGTTGGCTCGCAGGACACCACCGGCGGCATGACCCGCGACGAGTTGAAAGAAATCGCCTGCCTCGGCTTCTCTGCTGACCTGGTAATGCAAAGCTTTTGCCACACTGCCGCCTACCCCAAGCCAATAGACATCAAGCTACAACATGCCCTGCCGGATTTCATGACCAGCCGAAGCGGCGTGAGCCTCAAAGCAGGCGACGGGATCATCCACTCCTGGCTGAATCGCATGCTGTTGCCTGATACTGTCGGCACCGGGGGTGACTCTCATACCCGCTTCCCGATCGGGATATCCTTCCCCGCCGGCTCCGGCCTGGTAGCCTTTGGCGCGGCCATGGGCATCATGCCGCTGGACATGCCGGAATCGGTGCTGGTGCGCTTCAAGGGCAAGATGCAACCGGGCATTACCCTGCGCGATCTGGTCAATGCCATCCCCTACGCAGCGATTCTGGAAGGCTCCATGACAGTCGCCAAACAGGGCAAGAAAAATGTGTTCTCTGGCCGTATTCTCGAAATTGAGGGTCTGCCTGACCTGAAAGTAGAGCAGGCGTTCGAGCTTTCCGATGCTTCGGCTGAAAGATCCGCTGCTGCCTGCACGGTGCATCTCAACAAGGAACCGGTGATCGAGTATCTCAACTCCAACATCGCCCTGCTTGGCAATATGATCGAGAATGGCTACCAGGATGCTCGCACCCTGCAGCGCCGCATCGACGCCATGAAAGCCTGGCTGGCCAAGCCCGAATTGCTTGCGCCGGATGCAGATGCCGAATACGCACACATCATCGAGATCGACCTCGCTACTATCAAGGAACCGCTGGTGGCTTGCCCCAATGACCCTGACGACATCAAGCCGCTGTCCGCCGTCGCTGGCGACAAGATCGACGAAGTATTCATCGGCAGTTGCATGACCAATATCGGGCATTACCGCGCCGCTTCGAAAATGATCGAGGATGCCGGAATGGTGACGCCGCGCCTGTGGGTGGTACCGCCTACCCGGATGGATGAATCAGAGCTACGCGAAGAAGGCGCCTACGGTATATTTGGCCGCGCCGGGGCGCGCACCGAAATGCCCGGTTGCTCCCTGTGCATGGGCAACCAGGCGCGGGTTGCCGACAATGCCACGGTATTCTCCACCAGCACGCGCAACTTCGACAACCGGATGGGCAAGGGCGCCCGCGTCTACCTCGGTTCTGCCGAGCTGGCGGGAGCTTGCGCGCGTCTGGGACGCATCCCGACGGTGCAGGAGTATCTTGATCTGGTGAACAGCAAGATCGCTCCCGAGGCCGAGAATATTTACCGTTATCTCAACTTCGACCGGATGGAGGAATACCGTCCGCACAAGATCATTAAACTGTCGCAGGTGTAGCAAGAAATGAAACTGATCATGACCCCTACCAGCCCGTTCGCGCGCAAAGTGCGTATTGTCCTGGCGGAAAAACGCATCGAATACGAACAGGTGATCGACAGCCCATGGGAAGCTGGCTCTCACGTACCCGACTACAACCCGCTCGGCATGGTGCCGGTGCTGGTGCTGGACGACAACCACACCCTGTTTGATTCGCGCGTGATCGTTGAATATCTCGACACTGTCAGCCCGGTGTCCCAGCTGATTCCCAAGGACAGCCGCCAGCGTCTGGCAGTGCGCCGCTGGGAAGCACTGGCCGACGGCGTATCCGACGCCGCTGCCGCGATCTATATCGAGAAGAAACGTCCGGAATCGCAGCAAAGTCCAGAGTGGATCGTGCGCCAGGAACAGAAGGTGTTCCGCGGCCTCGAAGCAATGGCGGAAGAACTGGGCGAAAAGAACTGGTGCACCGGCGAGTTTTTCAACCTGTCCGACATCGCTGCCGGTTGCGCCATGGGGTACCTCGACCTGCGCTTTCCCGAGATTGAATGGCGCAAGTCTCACCCTGTGCTGGCCCGTCTCGCCGACAAGCTGTCGCAGCGACCTTCTTTCAAGGAAACCCTGCCGCCAGCAGCTTGAAGTGTGACGCCCGGATGAACTCCGGGTTAGCTGCTATATTTCAAGGATGATCCGCACGCTCAGCCTCATCCTGCTCTGCCTTGCTCTGCCTCTCACCTCGTGGGCGGCGGGCGAAGCTGTGGCTTATACCTCGCTGGCCATCACCCAACCCGCTGCGGAAGAAACCATCCACGGCAATACCGGCACCTTGGTCGTGGAACTAACGCTATCCCCTGCACTGCAAATCGAGCAAGGGCACCGGATCAAGCTGCTGCTGGACGGCACAGCCATGCCCGTCACGGGAACGACAAGTCTGACGCTTACGGAAATCGATCGCGGCGCCCACACTCTGCAAGCCGCGGTGGAGGGGCAATCGGGGGAAGTTTTGATTTTATCAGAGCCAGTCAGCTTCTATATGTGGCGGGCTTCAGCCCTGTTCCGCCGTTACTGAATCACACCTCCCCCCAGGCACACTTCGCTTTCATACACCACCACCGACTGTCCCGGCGTCACCGCCCACTGCGGCTGGGCGAAATCGATCTCGCAGTTTTCCCTATCCACGCGATGGATGCAGCACGGCGCATCCGCCTGGCGGTAGCGAATCTTGGCGCCATAGACCCAATCCGTGTGGGGCGCATGGCCTGACACCCAGGACAAGTCAGCGGCAACCAGAGCTTCCCTGAACAAAGCGGGATGGTCATGGCCCTGAACGACGATCAGCACGTTGCGCGCCATATCCTTGCCGGCGACGAACCACGGCTCACCCTGCCCGCCGATACCCAGCCCCTGTCTCTGTCCGATGGTGTGATAGGCCAGCCCCTCGTGCCGCCCCACCACTTTACCTTCCGGCGTTTCCATGTCGCCCGGCTGCTTCGGCAGGTAGCGAGAAAGGAATTCGCGAAACGGCCGCTCGCCAATGAAACAGATGCCGGTGCTATCCTTCTTTGCGTGGACCGGCAAACCAGCCTCCCTGGCAATGTCTCGCACCTCGCGCTTATATATTTCGCCCAAAGGAAAAATGGCCCTGGAAAGTTGCGCCTGATTGAGGCGATGCAGAAAATAGCTCTGGTCCTTGCTGCCGTCTTCCGCCTTGAGCAGCTCGAACAGCCCTGCCCGCTCCCGCACTTGGGCATAATGACCGGTGGCAATCTTGTCGGCGCCAAGAGCGATGGCATGATCGAGAAAGGCCTTGAACTTGATTTCTGAATTGCACAGCACATCCGGGTTGGGGGTGCGACCAGCCTGATATTCGCGCAGGAAAAGTGCGAATACCTTCTCACGGTATTCCTTGGCGAAATTCACCGCCTCGACCTTGATGCCGATCTTGTCGGCCACCGCCAGTACGTCCATGAAATCCTGCTTGGCCGGGCAATAGCCGTCTTCGGTATCGTCATCCTCCCAGTTCTTCATGAACAGGCCAACCACATCATAGCCCTGTCGCTTCAGCAGCAACGCCGCGACAGCGGAATCCACCCCGCCCGACATACCCACCACCACACGCTTATTCCTCATTGGGTTCCGCTCCAGCTAGCCATTCATCCAGTGGCACTACGAATGCCGGTTGTCCATTGTCGAAAAACCAGGAATCCACCGCAAACTCCTGGCCAGTCATTTGTTCCACGATGCGCGCCGCCCAATGGTCATTCACCAAAAGCGGAGCTCTCTTCACCG
The DNA here is from genome assembly GCF_000971475.1 of Sulfuricella sp. T08. Classification (GTDB taxonomy): domain Bacteria; phylum Pseudomonadota; class Gammaproteobacteria; order Burkholderiales; family Sulfuricellaceae; genus Sulfuricella. The sequence continues at coordinate 78,896 of NZ_DF967523.1, read as the reverse complement.
GCTCCAGCACACGGTGGTATTTAAGCCAGTCCTTACTTTCAAGCAGGCGAAGATAACTATTGGCATTGGCAGCTTCATCGATGCAATCCATCCGTCCATCCACGCCATCATCATTCACATTGCGGCCTTTATCGGCCCAGGTCGGAGTCTGCCGTCCAGCGGCAACCTCGAACAGTCCGATCACCAGGGAAATTGCCTTTCTTTCCTCGACTGCATCCGTTGCACGCAGCAACAACCTTCTGGCTGCGAGCAGTTGGTACGCTCTAAGATTAACCCTGGCGGTTGCGGCGCAGTCATAGTTGTAACAAATACTGACTTCATCGGCCTGCGCGGCCAGGCCGAAACACAACATCACCAGGATTATCCACGCCCTCATCAGGAAAGGTGGGTAACCAGTTCCAGAGGATAACGTGTGCCGGCCAGATAATCCTCAATGCACTGAAGCACTAGTGGACTGCGGTGACGCTCAGCCGTGGCTCGAATTTCTTCCTGACTCAACCATACGGCGCGCAGGATACCGCTATCCAACTGTCGCTGCAGCTCGTGTCCATGCACGCTCCCGACAAAGGCAAAGCGCAGGTAAGTGATATCCTTACGGGGGTGACGCCAGCGATAAATGCCCAGCAACCACTCCGGAGTGAAATGATAAGCGGTTTCTTCCAGAGCTTCGCGAACTGCGCCCTGCGCCAGCGTCTCATCAGCTTCCCAATGGCCGGCAGGCTGATTGAAACGAATGCCCTCACCGGTTTCTTCCTCTACCATGAGGAACTTTCCATCTTGCTCAATCACCGCCGCCACGGTGACATTGGGCTTCCAGATCATGGGATTTTCCTGCAAAAAAAGTCGATTTTATCGCTTTTCGAGTTTGATTCAAAACCGGAAGGGCTAAGTGTAGAATTGAAAGCCATTTGAGGGGAATGCCATCTTGAACAAAGCAGTTGTGCTACTGTCGGGCGGACTGGATTCCGCCACCACTCTTGCCATCGCACGTAGCGAGGGATTTGCCTGCTATTGCCTGAGCCTGGATTATGGTCAGCGCCACGGCTCGGAACTGGAAGCTGCACAGCGTGTTGCCGCCGCGCTGGGTGCCAGCGAGCAGCGCACGATTAAACTCGATTTGGCGGCATTCGGCGGCTCAGCCCTGACCGACGAAAAAATTGCCGTGCCAAATGCACCATCGGCCGGCATCCCCGTTACCTACGTACCGGCACGCAACACCATCATGCTGTCGCTCGCGCTGGCGTGGGCGGAGGTACTCGGCAGCCGCGACATCTTCATCGGTGCCAATGCGGTGGACTACTCGGGTTACCCTGACTGCCGCCCTGAATATCTCGAGGCCTTCGAGAAAATGGCCAACCTTGCCACGAAATCCGCAGTCGAAGGCAATACCATGCACATTCGCGCACCGCTGGGCTCACTCTCGAAAGCAGAAATCATCCGCCGCGGCATAGAACTGGGCGTGGATTACCGCCTCACCGTTTCCTGCTACCAGGCCGGAGAGGACGGATCAGCCTGCGGAACCTGCGATTCCTGCCGTTTGCGCCGACAGGGATTCGTCAGCGCGGAAATTGCTGATCCCACCCGCTACCAGCCTGAAACGAATAGCTGAATTTAGTACGAACAGACTATGTATAAATTTTGCATTTAACTCTAAAATCAAACAAGTACGATAAATAACTTGATAGAGGGATAAACAGATGGTTTTTGAGAACTTTGCGCAAGCCCAATCGTTTTTTCTTTGGGCCACCTTTGGCATCGCCCTGATCATGGGGGCGCTCGTAAACAAAACCAATTTCTGCACCATGGGCGCGGTTTCCGACTGGGTTAACATGGGCGACACAGGCCGTCTGCGTGCCTGGCTATTTGCAATTGCGGTAGCGATGCTGGGCGTGGCGGTCCTCGAAGCCAGCGGCCTCGTCAAACTGGCCTCCACCTTCCCGCCCTACCGTGCAAATCAACTGGTCTGGGCCGAAAACCTGCTGGGCGGACTGATGTTCGGCGTCGGCATGACCCTCGCCTCCGGTTGCGGCAACAAAACTCTGATCCGCATCGGTGGTGGCAACCTCAAGTCCATCATGGTCCTGGCCATCATCGCGGTCATCGCCTACTACATGGTCAATCCATTCCCAGGCTCGGACAAGACGCTGTTTACCATGCTGTTCTACGACTGGATACGTCCGCTCGCTGTCACTCTGCAAACCAACCAGGATCTGGGCGCAATCGTCGCCGGCAGCGGCAGCGCCGCCACACCGCGGCTGGCGATCGGCAGCTTACTTGCGCTGGTGCTGATCGGCTTTGCATTCATGTCCGCCGATTTCCGCAGCAACTTCGATAATATCCTGGGCGGCTTGGCGGTGGGTCTGGCCGTGCTGGCCGCCTGGTACATCACCAGCAACGTGATGGTGAGCGCCGACGGACAATCCTTCTCCCTGCAAAATTTCGTCGCCGAGCAATGGGATATGTACGCCAAACCGGAAGAGCTGAAACCCGCTGACAGCCGGCCTCTCTCGACCCAATCCTTTACCTTCATCAACCCCATGGGCCAGACCCTCGGCTACGCTATGGCCGGCTTCAAGCTCACCGCGCTAACTTTCGGCGTTATGTCGGTTGCCGGCGTGATCCTCGGGTCCTTGCTATGGTCCCTGATTAGCAGGAACTTCCGTATCGAATGGTTTGTCTCGGTGAAAGATTTCTTCAATCACTTCGTAGGCGCCATCCTGATGGGTTTCGGCGGCGTTCTGGCAATGGGTTGCACCATCGGCCAGGGGGTGACCGGGGTATCCACTCTAGCGGTCGGCTCCATCATCACCCTGCTGGCCATCATTGCAGGCTGCGCCTCCACAATGAAATATCAGTACTGGAGAATGATGCAAGAAGGCTGATTTAATCAAGACATTAACATCACGAGGCCCCGCTGGACGGGGCCTCGCTCTTGACAGCAAACGCATGCCACGGCATAATCGCTGTTTTTCGGGGGTCGTTAGCTCAGCCGGTAGAGCAGCGGACTTTTAATCCGTTGGTCGCCAGTTCGAATCTGGCACGGCCTACCAAGAAATCCAAAGGGTTAGTCAGCAATGACTAGCCCTTTTCATTTGAGGCCGCCTATGCTTTCATCTTCTCTCTAACACTAGGTAACTCGCCATGAAATGGGTCTTCAAAATTTTCTTCCGCAGCCTGAGAGTCGTTATCGGTCCTTTCATTCTGCTTTGGGAGATCGTGACTACACCGAAGGGCGTTGCGCGCCAGCCCGTTGAACAACGCCAGATCGACCTGCAATGCCGGGGGCTGATCCTCTATCAATTCAGGACCTGCCCCTTTTGCATCAAGGTCCGGAGAGAGATCAGCCGCCTGTCGCTAAATATCGAACTACGTGATGCACAAACAGATCAGCAGAATCGCGAAGCGTTATTGCAGGGCGGCGGCCAGATCAAGGTGCCCTGCCTGAAAATCACGGATGAACAGGGCAATAGCCAGTGGATGTACGAGTCCGCCGATATCATCCAATATCTGCATGAGCGCTTTGCCTAGGAATCTGTTAACCGACTTTATGAGTCTGAAAATTTGATTCCGCTTGACCCAAATAAAATGCGGGTGGCGCCAACGGACCATTTCTCATCAACAGCCCGGTAATTTCATTGCCGGGCAGTGGCTTGCTAAACAGGAATCCCTGCGCTTCGTTGCAATTGAGAGAGTACAAAAATCTGAGCTGCTCGGATTTCTCCACACCTTCCGCGATCAGATTCATCTTGAGCCCTTGCGCCATTGCGCAAATCGCCGTCACGATCGAAACATTATTCGGGTCGCTGGGGAGTCCACGCACAAAAGACTGGTCGATCTTGATGGTGTTGATTGGGAATTTCTGCAAGTAGCTCAAGGACGAATAACCGGTACCGAAGTCATCCAGCGCGATCTTTATTCCCATGCTCGCCAGCATTTTAAGTTTTGCAATCATATGCTCGCCATCGTTCAGCAACGCGCCTTCAGTGACCTCCAGTTCAAGCATCGAACCGTCCATATGGTATTCCTGCAATAACCGCGAGATGCAATCGCAGAATCCGTCCTGTTCAATCTGTTGAGAGGAGATATTCACTGCCATTCGTAGCGGCGGCAGACCGGCATTTTTCCACAGCATGGCCTGTTCGCATGCGGACTTCAGCACAAACTCCCCGATGGAAAGAATCAGGCCAGTTTCTTCTGCCAGTGGAATGAATTCCAGCGGCGACAGGCTGCCATGGAGAGGCGATGACCATCTCACCAAGGCCTCCATACCGGAAATCCTGCCCGTACCAACCCTGATCTGGGGCTGGTAAAAAACCTGAAACTCCTGCCTGTCGATCGCTTTCCGCATCTGCATTTCAATCGAGAGCTTCTCGGCAAACGACACATTCATGCGACCGGAGTAGAACTGGTAACGGTTCCTGCCTTTCGCCTTGCTGTCATACATGGCAATGTCAGCGTTCTTGATGAGGTTGTCTATGGATTCCCCGTCTACAGGGTAAAGCGCGACCCCCATGCTGATGGTTACGTAGAGTTCGTGCCCATCGATCTGGAATGGAACGTCAAACGACTTGATCATTTTCTCCGCCGTTCGAATGGCATCTTCCCGATCTTCGATCTGGGGAAGAAGCAGAGTAAATTCGTCTCCACCCTGACGAGCCAGCGTATCTCCCTCACGTAAACAACCCTTGAGCCGCGATGCCACTTTTTTTAGCAGACTGTCGCCGATTACATGGCCCAGCGTGTCGTTGACAACCTTGAAGCGGTCCAGATCCAGAAACATCACAGCCAGCATTTTCTGGTTGCGTTTAGCCTGGGCAATCGCCAGATCGAGGTGGTCCTTGAACAATATCCGGTTGGCAAGCCCGGTGAGCTGATCATGATAGGCCTGGTAGCTGATTATCTGCTCTGCCTTCTTTCTTTCGGTGACATCCTTCGCCACACCATAGGTACCCACATGCCTTGCGGGCTGATCTGTCATGCCTTCCTCGTACATTCCGAAAGAGCTGAATTCCAGGGTAAGCAGTTTCGACTCGATATTGTGGCGGACCCGGAGTTCCATATTGCGGGACGCACGATCACCAACCCTCTTTTCGTTCAGGATATAACGGGCAGACTCCAGATCTTCGAGATAGATGAGAGCTGAATAATGCTGACCGATCAGACTTTCCTTGCGATAGCCTAGCAACGGTTCCACACGGTCATTGAGAAATGTGAAGCGGCCATTGCCATCCAGCGTATAAATGATGTCCGGTGAGCTGTTCACCATGTAACGGTACCAGCGCTCCGACTCCCCCAACTGGAGATTCATGGCTCTGTTTTCTTTTTCCAGACGACGCTTGATGAGGGCATTCTCGATCTTCAGAAGCAGCTCATCCGGCTCATAGGGTTTTCTCAGGAAGTCGTAGGCCCCATGGCGCAGGGCGCTAATTGCGGAGTCTATGGAAACGTCACCACTGACGACAATGACGCAAGTATCGATCCGCTGCTCGATAATGGAATCCATGACCTGAAGTCCGTCCACATCCGCCATGAAAAGGTCCAGCAGGACGAGATCGAATTGCTGGTTCTGGAGAAGCTCGATAGCAGCGCGCCCTCCATCCGCGGTTACAGTTGCAAAACCATGAAGACCAAGCAGAGCGCTCAGACTGTTGCGCAGGTGCAACTCATCATCTACAACCAATATCAATGGTTGTTCGACCAAAACGACACTCATAGTTGAAGCTCCATCATTTTGCATCCTCCCCAGCGCCAGACCCCTGATCTACCGAAATACGGCGCGAGCCGAAAAGCGACGGATCACCGATCCATCAACACCACCTTTGCCGTTACGGGTAAAAGTATCTGAAAAGCGGTACCCGATATTTCATTGCTCTGGCAGAAAATCCTGCCTTTCAATTCATCGACCAGGTTTTTCACAATCAATAGACCCAGGCCTGCGTGTCCTTTCCCCTTGGTACTGGAGACCGGCTTGAACAGATCCGCCATGATGTGCTTGGGGATTCCGGGGCCGTTGTCCACGAGTGAAATCTCGATATATTCGTTGCCGTCGCGGATGATTTCCCCACGCGTGGAAATGAGCAGCAACCCCCCTTCCTGCATGGCCTCCGCCGCGTTCTTCATCAGGTTAATCAGCACCTGCTTCAGCTTGTCCTTGTCGGCCACGATATTCGGCAGCGACGGGGCAAGCTGGGTTTGCACGGTTATTTGATGTTGCGCAAACAGGGATTCAAAAAAGATTTTGTACAGATCCTGAATCACACCGTTGACGTTCAATTCCTCCAGCGGGTTAGCATAAGCTTCGGTCGCCTCGGTTACCTGCCTGATGATCTTGGTGACGCGATCTATTTCTTCCCTGATGATCGCCAAGTCTCCTTGAACCGTGTCTTCCTGTGGCAGCTTCACGCTCAACAGCTTGATGTAATTTTTTATGATGCTGAGCGGATTGTTGGCTTCGTGCACAACCTGCCTGGCCTTGGCCCGCGATGCGGACATCACCTCGAACTCGGTACGCCGCGCCTGCTCATTATCCACATGCCATGCAGCCAAGGTCTGAGAGGCCTGCTGTGCGAACATCGAAATCAGCTTGCGCTGCTTTTCGACCTGCGGCAACTGAACCTTGGCAAGCCCGAACAACATGGAACCAACGATAGTATCCTGTGCAATCATGGGCTGACAGTAAAACCCTTCTGCCTGCATCAACCGGGCAATCTGGTCGTCCAACACAGTCAAGGTCCCATTTTCCCCGGAAACGAATGAACTGTAGGCTGACCGGACGAGTAGGACGTCGGTGACGATGCTGTTTCCCCTCTTCGGGGGGATAGCCATTTCATTAACCAGTTCATGCTGCGAGGCCAGACTCTTCCCATGAAGAGTGCCCGACTCCTGGTCGCGAAGGAAAAAAATGATATTTTGAAAGCCGAACAGGATATGCAGCGAGCGCTGAATGGCCAACAGGATGCCATCCAGTGAGGGCGGAGCGGAGGTAACGCCCAGCGCAATACCGTCAACCAGGGCAATGTCCCGCACCTCCAAAGCAAGCTGCATCTTTTTCTGGTGGAACTTGTCCTGATCCGGCTTTTCGGGCGCGGCGCCAGCTTCCGCAGCGCCTGTTGTACCCGTGTCGATCTCAATCTCAAGAGTCTGTGCAATCTTGGTGACCAGTTCCCTGGCCTTGGTTATCATCCGCCGGGAGTCTGCCAGGGTGATTCCCAACAACGCAGCCCCGTCCGCCAGCCTCTCCTCGTTACCGGGGTTGGCCAGGCTCATGCTGTTGGCCACATGTGCAATCCTGATCAACGGGTGTGCATCGGTGACCCTTGACGCAAGCACATGATGATAGAGCACTGCGTCCGCCATGAATGAATTCAGGTGCCAGCTGCCTACCAGCCATGCCCCAACTTCGCAATGATTGCTTCCGATTTCTTCCGTTTCCCGCTGCATGAGCTGGAGATCATCATCGACATTGGCAGAGAGCGTGGCATACTGTTTGGGAAAGTTGCTCCACAACACCAACTGACCGACGTCGAGCAGAAGTCCGGTGAGATACGCCTCCTCCGGATGGGGATATGCGGTTTCCTGGGCGATAAGTTTGGCCAGGGTGGCAGAGGTCAGCGACCGACCCCAAAAGGACTTCATGTCAAATTCCGGACTGCTGCTGCTGATATTGCTGAAGACCTGATAAACCGAAGAACTGATGGCAATGGTCCTGACCATATCAAGGCCAAGCATGACCAGCTTTTGTTCGAATGCCGTTATTTTGTTTGGCTTGCCATACAGGGCGGAACTGCTCGCGCCAATGACCTTGGAACTGAGCGCGGCATCTTTGCTAATGATTTCCGCAATTGCGCTAAACGATGTCTCGTTGCTATTGCACGCGTCCAGCACCCGCAATAACACATGCGGCAAGGAGGGGAGACTTGAAGTCTCCAGACTCTGGATCAATGGTGAGGCGACAGGTGCCATACGTATTATTTATAAACAAGACACTAAGAATTTTATCTAAGCTTATACTACATGTCTTTAACCTAGCACCATAACTTTGTTGTATTTTTTATAAAATAGATGCAAGTGTTCCAAAAAAGCAACAGTTATGCGCAGAATATTTAAAGTATAACTTGTAGTCAGGAGAAGCGGTGCGACTTCATATCTTACTCCGTCGTCCGTATTAAATACTAAAAAGAGAGCCCGAATGGCAAATCTTCAAGCCCTTACCCAGCCAAAAATCTTCGACCGCCAGGCGCTGAATGACTATCTGGAAGACCTGGCCGACCTCGCCCCCAAGATCGAGCAGGATGTAGCCCGGCTCAAACAATCGCCTGACGACAAGCAAATCGTCGACAACCTGTTCCGCATTCTGCACAACATCAAGGGCGACGCTGCCTTGTGCAAGGTAGACATGGGCGTCATCATCAGCCATCCACTCGAAACCCTGATGGGGCACCTGCGTACAGGCAAACTGCGCTTCACCGGGTTGCTCGGCGAAATCATCCTGCTGACGATAGATCGCCTGGAATTGGCTGTGGAAGCCTTGGCAGCGGGAAAACCCGTCACCCAGTTGGAACTCGTCAAACTGGTACAAGGACTGGAAAAATTAAGCCAGACCCCGCAAAACCAGCTCGACATCGCCATCAGCGGCGTCATCGAATCAGTCACCGGGTTTCGTCCCACCATGGCGACGCTGCGCAGCACACCACAAAAGTCGGCGATCTCGCGCAGCCAGGAAAGCATCGCCTCGGATCTGCGCTTCTTCCGTTCGCTTGCGCAGCAATTCGAAAGCCGCTCAACCCACTTTCAGGGGCGCAGCACCCGGATTCTTCGCCTTGCCCTGGACACCAACAAGGCAGCAGGCAAACCGGTCGATCCGGTACAACTGGAAGCCGCGGCCTACATGCACGACGTTGGAATGATGTTCCTGCCCGAAGGGATGTGGCTGAACAAACTGGGACGACTGAATGAGGATGACAAGAAAGCTCTGCGTGCGCACCCTGGTTACGGAGCCGGCCTGCTGGAACGGATGGAAGGCTGGGAACTCGCTGCAGAGATGGTGGCACAGCACCATGAAATGCCTGACGGCGCGGGTTACCCGGAAGGCTTGAAATCAGATGCCATCTGCCCGGGAGCAAAAATCCTGGCGATCGTCGACGCTTTTGAAGCCGTGATGCTGAAGCATACTCATCGCGGCCATGGACGTTCGATGCTGCGCGCCATTGCGGAAGTGAATGCCTGCGACAAGCAGTTCGCGGTGGAGTGGATAACCCCCTTCAATGCCGTGGTCCGGCGGCTGATCGAAGGCTGATGGGTTGGGCGTTGCGTAGCGGATCGAACACCTCCTACGTTGCAAATGCGGGCACGCTGTAAGCGGCTATCCAGTCTGGCAAGTCATCAGCCGGCATGGGGCGGGCAATGCCATAGCCCTGGGCAATGTCACATTCATTGTCAGCTAGCCAGGCGAGATCAGCGGAGGTCTCAACGCCTTCTGCCACCACCGTAAGGCCCAATGCGTGACACAGCGCAATCGTGGAGCGGACAATGGCGGCATTTTTGGGTGAGTCGGCAACTGAAAGGATGAAGGTTTGGTCGATTTTTAGCTCGTGTACAGGCAATGTTTTCAAGTAGGCCAGCGATGCCTGGCCGGTGCCGTAATCGTCAATCGAAAGCTTAAAGCCTAACGCAGCCAGTTCACCCAGGTGCGCCAGTGCGAGCGCCGGATCTTCCATTAGCGCGCTTTCGGTAATCTCAAGACACAGCCCATTGGCTGGGAGACTGTGCAATTCGATCAGCCCGCGCATTTGGTCAACCAGGCCGGTGTTGAGGAGATCAAGTGTCGAAAGGTTGATCGACGGCACGATGGAAAGTCCCTCTTCGCTCCATTGCGCAGTCTGTGCGGCAACCGTTTCCAGAAGCCAGGGCGTGATCTCCCGGATGAATCCCGTCTGTTCCGCAAATGGGATAAAGCCTATCGGGGGAACCAAACCCTGCTCCGGGTGTTGCCATCGAATTAGCGCTTCGGCACCCGTAATTTTCCTGCTGGCCAGATCCAGTTTGGGTTGGTAATAAACCAGGAACTCCTGTCGAGCCAGAGCTTCGCGCATTTCCCCGATCAGGGACAAGTGTTCATGTTGCGTCTCTTCACCGATCCCGCTCGCGAAAGCAACGCCAACATGGCGCCGCTTTGCGGCGTTCATCGCAAATTCTGCGCGGCGAATAAGGGTGGGGGCATCCTGCCCGTCCCCCGGGTAGAGGGCGATGCCGATGCTGCCACCGACGTCGAGCCGTTGGCCATCCAATGTGATTGGATCCCGTAATTTCACAAGCACCGATTCCGCGATGCTCATCGCAGAGGCCTGATCAGCCCCTTCCAGCAGGAAGGCGAATTCGTCAGCCCAAAGTCGGGCGACGATGACGGAGCCTGGCATAACGAGACCCAAACGCAAGCCGACCTCCCGCAACAGCCGGTCGCCGATCGGGTGTCCGAGCGCATTGTTGATCATCGCGAAGCGATCAAGATTCAGCACGGCAATGGCGCATGGACAATCCGCAGGCAACTGATTGAAAGCCTCAAGAAAACGAGTCCGATTGGGCAACCCCGTCAGGGTGTCTTCATAGGCGAGCTTGAGGATTTTTTGCTCGCGGCTTGCAACCTGTTCCCGCATTCGGTCGAAGCTCATTGCCAACTGGCCAATCTCATCAGGGGGCAGACTTGGAACAGGCTCGATATAATTCCCCGCTTCGATGCGGCGTGCTGCCGCAGCCAACTCGTTTACCGGACTGACTATGCGCCGTGCCAGCATGACGCTGCCGATGGAAAAAATCACAACGCCAGCCAGCACGATGGTCCACAAGGCCATTTGCAAGGATCGGAAAGGGGCCTCCGCCTGCTCGATTGAACGTTGGAGCACTACCGACAGCTCCTTTCCCAACGGTAGCTGGACGGTCTGGTAATGCTCATCACCGATAGGTACGGCCTGGGAAAGATCATTCGACAACCGCGTCAAAGCACCGGGCAGCGCGCTCCGTTTCGGTCCGTCGAGAGAAGAAGCCAAGACAGCCACGCTGGTTCCGCTGCGCCGTATCACGCTGATCGCCAGACCGTTCATTCCGGACAATTCCTGCGCCCATCGATCATCCACCAGGAAACCCATGGCCACCCAGGCGATACGCTTGGGCGCAAGAATAGGAACCAGGACAATTTGGTACAGCCGGCCATCCTTCATTTGTCTGAAGCCAGTGCTCTTGCCGGCCGACTCCGCAACCAACAGCAGGTCTGGAAAAGGGAACAGGCGAAGTTCAGCGGAGTTGCTTTGGGTGTCGGCAATCAATTGCCCGTCCGGACTGATCACCATCATCGCCTGGGCGCCAATGCGCAAGCCGTGATTGCGGATAACGGAACGCATCGTCGGTCGGTCCTGCGTGGCGATGGCTTCACGGAAGGCAAAGTCCGCCGACAATACGGTAGCCGCCGTTTCCAACTGACGCTGATTCTGCTCAATCAGCCGTGTAAACACCTGAGTGCCGGCTGAAAGCTCACGTTCCATCTCGGCAAAAACGATGCGGCCATTGGTACGGGTAACCAGCGCAAGCACTATCGCCATCACCAATAGCAATAGACCGACGAACACGATAACAATGCGGTACTGGAGAGACCGGACGATCATCGCTTAAGGGCGCCTCTAATAATGATCGGCCTCGACCGGCGGTTTTTGTTTGGCGATGCGCGGTGCAATGTCCATCGCCAAGTTGAGTTGGGTCGGCGCGGCACCGATTTCAATTTCACGTAGGGGAGGCTCGCTGTTTTGACGCGGGTGCCATAGTCTCAGCCGATAATGCCCGGGCGGAATATTCGTGATGAAGGCTCGTCCATTGCCGTCGGTTTTGGCGAAATAAGGGGAGTCAACGACCAGGACATAGGCTTCCATCCAGTCGTGGATATTGCAGCCCAGGGCCACTTCACCAGGCTTGTCGAAAACCACGGGCTGCGCCGGCTTTCCGGCGTAAAGCTTGATCTCGAAGCGCTTGGCCGGGGAAAACGAGTAGAGATGGTGCTTGAACGGGTCACGATTGGGAAAATCAATCGCGGCGCCCGTCTGCACGATCGTAACATACGGGACCAGCTCGCGATCCCTCTGCTCAATAGTCGCGGTTGAATGATGCCTGGCAACGGCTTTGACGACAGGTTCGACGACTACTACGGAATCTTCCACAGGCTTGCCAGCCGTTGTTGCAACATATGCCTCGAAGCTCCCGGCGTATACCGGCCCACCTAGAAGCAGTAATGCTGCCAGGGAAACGGCCTGTGAACGGATCACGGCAAGACCATGATGGCAGGTGCAACCTGCCAGATTTCGGTGGACAGACTGCCATCGCGATAAGTCAGCGCATGCCAGACCTTGACCGGAGGGGTGCCTCCGTATTCTGCCGTGGCTTCTATGGAAGCTCCTTTCGGGTTAGCGTAAGCCCCAAGCTTGCCGAACTTTGCCGGCCGTGGCTTCCCGGCATTAGCGGCGATGAACTTCTGCCAAACCGCACTGATGGCCTCCTTGCCACGATAACGGCCATCGAGAGGGCCGCCGACCCAATCCATGTAGGCATCCTCCGCGTAATCGCGCATCAATGCTTCCAAATCACCAGCCGCTACTGCATTGAGGTGTGCTTTGGCCTTAGCCTCATCCAGTGGGCCCGCAATGGCAGACTGCATAACAGCTGACAGCAAGACAAAAACTCCAATCAAAAAACGGTGCATGGCATTCTCCATGGGTTCGCCGGAAAACCAATCAATCAGCGCTTTCTCCGGCCAGAAAAGCAATCGTGTTTATCGCGGGCCGCCTCATCCAAAATCATCAACGTCCACATATATCATGCTAACACGCAAACTAGTCATTTTATTCCAGAAACCCGGTACAGAATCCGGCTATTGATTGATGCAACCCATGCAAGCTTGGTTCAACAAATGCGGGGAAGTTGTTCCCCAGTCAACCAATCCACGATGCGCCGTCCACCGAAGGCGGTATCCATCTGCACGAAGTGATGATCGTCCTCAACCACCTCACCAATCACCGCCGCATCCTGCCCCAGAGGGTGGCCGTGCATCGCTGCCAGCAGCACATCCGCATCCTCTTGCCGGCAAAAAGCGACCAGCTTGCCTTCGTTGGCAGAGTAAAGCGGGTCGAGGCCCAGAAACTCACAGGCTGCCCTGACCTCAGTGCGGATCGGCAAGTCGATTTCGCGCAGCGTCATGCCAACCCCCGACTGGCGGGCGATTTCGTTGAGGGTAGTGGCAAGCCCTCCGCGAGTAGGGTCACGTAGCACGTGAATGCCGGGTACCGCCGCGATCATGGCTGCCACCAGTCCATGCAGGGCTGCGGTGTCCGACTGGATTGAAGTACCGAAGCTCAAATTCTCCCGCACGGAAAGAATCGCCACGCCGTGGTCACCGACCGTACCGCTGACGATAATCGCATCCCCCGGACGGGCACGGTCGCCGGAAATATTTACGCCATGTGGCACCACGCCTATGCCAGTGGTGGTAATAAATACGCCATCGCCTTTATTGCGCTCTACCACTTTGGTATCGCCGGTAACGATAGGCACGCCGGCTATCCTGGATGCAGCTGCCATGGACTCGACGATACGCGCCAGATCGGCGAGCGGAAAACCTTCCTCCAGGATGAAGCTGGCGGAAAGATACAGCGGCACGGCGCCTGCCATGGCCACGTCATTGATGGTGCCGTGCACCGACAGGCAGCCGATGTCGCCGCCGGGGAAAAACAGCGGTGAGACCACATGGCTGTCGGTGGCCATCACCATGCGCCCCGCCGGAATATGGAAACTCGCCTGGTCATTCATCTGGCGCAGGAATTCGTTGTCAAAAGCAGCCAGAAACAGCTCCTCGATCAACTGCGCCATGGCACGACCGCCGCTGCCGTGGGTCATGTCGACCTGGCCGTTTTTCAGGTCGAGTGGTCGGATATAGCCACGTTTCACATTACTCATGTGCCTTGTACCGTCCGTAAGTGTAATAAGCCGCACACGCCCCTTCCGACGACACCATGCACGAGCCTATCGGATTGTCCGGCGTGCATACCGTGCCGAATACCTTGCAGTCGAGTGGTTTCTTCACTCCGCGGATGATGGCGCTGCATTCGCAGGCCGGGTGATCGGCTACCGACTGATAAGGCAATTCGAAACGTTTTTCCGCATCGTAAACCGCATATTTTTCCCGGATTTGCAGGCCACTGTCGGGCACCCAGCCGAGGCCGCGCCATTCAAAGGTCTTGCGCAACTCGAACACCTCCGCCACCAGGCTCTGCGCCTTGAGGTTGCCATCACGGGTGACGGCGCGAGTGAATTCATTTTCCACCTCGGCGCGGCCTTCGTTGAGCTGCCGCACCAGCATCAGGATCGCCTGCATCACGTCGAGCGGCTCGAAGCCGGCGATCACCACCGGCATGTGGTACTGCTCTGCAAACAGCTCGTAGGGCCGGCTGCCGATCACGGTGGAAACGTGGGCCGGGCCGACCACGCCATCCACCCTGGCCTCTCCGCTCCCCATGATGGCGGAGATTGCAGCGGGGGTAAGCACGTGGTTGGAAAATACCGAGAAATTGGCGAGGCCCATTGTCGCCGCCTGCAGGATCGCCACCGCCGTAGGGGGGGTAGTGGTTTCGAAACCGATGGCGAAGAACACCACCTGTTGGTCCGGATTTTCCTGTGCAATTTTCAGCGCATCGGCGCTGGAGTAGATCATGCGCACATCCGCCCCGCCTGCCTTGGCCTTGAGCAGGCTTACCCGGTTCGAACCGGGCACGCGCAACATGTCGCCGTAAGTGCACAGAATAACGTTGGGGCTATGCGCCAGTTCGATGGCGCTATCCACCCGGCCGATCGGCAGCACGCACACCGGGCAGCCGGGGCCGTGGATCATGTTGATATTGTCGGGCAGCAGGCCCTGGACACCGTAACGGAAAATGGCGTGGGTGTGGCCGCCGCAAAATTCCATCAGGCCGTAGTTTCTATCCGGATGTGCCTCGCGCCGGATATCGGCGGCCAGTTTGCGCGCCAGCGCGCCGTCGCGAAATTCGTCGATGTATTTCATTCTGTCTGCAACCCGATTTCGGCGAACAGTTGCAGGGTCTTGGCCGCTTCTTCCGGATCAAGCCGGTTGAGCGCATAGCCGACGTGTACTATGACGTAATCGCCCACCACCACGCCATCCAACAGCGCCAGCGAAATTTCCTTGCGCACGCCGCCCAGCTCCACCACGGCACTATCGTTATCGAGTAGCTCGGCCACGCGGGCCGGGATTGCCAAGCACATTATTCACTCCATCATCGCAATATAGGCCTGCCCTAGCGCCAGCCCGCCATCGTTGGTCGGGGCCTGACATGCACGGCACACCTTCGCACCCGCTTGCCCCAGGTGAGCGGCAAGTGCTGCGCTCACCAGCCGGTTGAGGAAACACCCCCCGCCAAACACCACACGCTCAAGTCCGGTTCTTTCGATTCCATCCACCACCCATGTCGCCAGCGCATCGGCCAGGGTGGCGTGAAACAGCGCGGCGCCATAACCGGCATCGTCAATTTCAGCCAGCGCGGCAAGCAGCGGGAATAAATTCAGCTCACCATCCTGCACAGTATAACCCTGCTCCATTGGCGCAACAGGGCCATGGCGTTCGGCCACGCCTTCCAGCAGCATCGCCGCCTGACCTTCAAAGGCGGCAACCTGGCGTATGCCGAGCAATCCGGCGGCGGCGTCAAACAGGCGGCCGCAACTCGAACTGAGCGGGCTGTTGAAACTCTGTTCCAGCATCTGCCGCACCGCGCCAGCAGCCGGCACGGCAAAACGGCGTTCGATTTCCTCGCCGCGACCCAGGGCATGCAAGACACTCGCCGCCATGCGCCAGGGTTCGCGTGCGGCGATGTCACCACCGGGCAGCGCCAATTCTTTCAGATGACCCAGGCGTTCAAAATGCGCCCCATCCACCCGCAGCAACTCGCCACCCCAGGCAGCGCCATCCGTTCCCAGACCCACCCCATCCAGCGCCAGCCCCAACACGGGTTCGGTCAACCCATGCTCGGCCATCACCGCAGCAATGTGGGCGTGATGGTGCTGCACGGCGAGCACGGGGAGTCCGCGCTGCCGCGCAAAACCCGCCGCGAAGGAGGTGCTGAAAAAATCTGGGTGAAAATCGTGGGCGACAACCTCTGGCTCGATTTCCAGCACGCCCATCAAGTGCTGCACCGTGTCCTCCAGCGAGCGGCAAGTTGCGGCGTTGTCGAGATCACCAATATGCTGCGAGAGAAAAGCTTCGTCACCGCGAGTCAGGCAGACAGTGTTCTTGAACCAACCTCCGCAAGCCAGCACCGAACGCCCCGCCTTCGACAATTTGATGGCGCGTGGAGTGTAACCGCGAGCACGGCGGATGAATTGATAGTGAGGCGTGAAGAGCGAGGAGTGAGGAGCAAGGTCAAAGGCGCTGAGGTAGTGGTTTTCACTCCTCACTCCTAACCCCTCATTCCTTACTACACTGTCATCGCACCCCACCACAATATCGCGGTCGTGCATCACGAATGCATCGGCAATGGTGGAGAGCCGCCGCAGCGCCTCATCGTTGCCGGTCACCAGCGGCTCGTCGCCGGGATTGGCCGAAGTACAGACCAGCGCCAGATCATGCGGTGCAGCCAGCCATGTTGTACCGGTCGGTCGGCCAACCGCTTCGTGAAACAGCAAATAGTGCAGCGGGGCATAGGGCAGCAACACGCCCAACTCAGCCATGCCGGGCGCCACGCCGGGCAGGGCAACGTCGCATCCCGGCCGCTTTTGCAGCAAAACAATGGGCCGCTCGCGCGCCTCCAGCAGTTGCCGTTCGCCCTCGCCACAAACGACCCATGGCGCAATCGAAGCAATGCCAGCCAGCATCACCGCGAACGGTTTTTCCTCACGCTGCTTGCGCTGACGCAGGCGCGCCACGGCTTCGGCATTGCGCGCATCGCACATCAGGTGGAAGCCGCCGATACCCTTGATCGCCAGAATCTGTCCGGCACGCAAACGGCTCACCGTTTCGGCAATCGGGTCGTCACTCCTGATCGGCTGCCCGTCCGCTTCCAGCAAGGCCAAGTGCGGCCCACACACCGCACAGGCATTAGGCTGGGCGTGAAAGCGACGGTCCAGCGGATCCTCGTATTCGCGCCGGCAGGCCGGGCACAGGACGAACTTCGCCATGCTGGTGTTGGGACGATCGTAGGGCAGATGGCGGGTAATGGTGTAACGTGGACCGCAATGGGTGCAGTTGGTAAAGGGGTAACGGTAGCGCCGGTTTGCGGGATCAAAAATCTCAGCGCGGCAAGCCGGGCAAGTGGCAGCATCGGGCGTGATCCCGGTATGGGCATGGCCGGAGCGGCTTTCCAGAATGGCGAAACCGTGTCGCGGCACAACCTCGGCCGGCGCCGCGCTCACCTCGTCCACCTGCGCCAGGTCGGGCGCATCCTTTTTCAGCCGGCTCAGCAACGCTTCCAGCGCCACCTCGCCGCCCTGCGCCTCGATTTCCACGCCGTCGGCGTCGTTCAGCACCCAACCGCTCAGCCCCAACTCCAGGGCCAGGTGGTAGACGAAGGGGCGAAACCCCACCCCCTGCACTTGGCCGCGGACGCGGATACGCACTGCACGGGGCGAAAAATCCGGACTATCGAGAATGGGTCCGCTGCTCCTCACGCTTCACCCCTCACCCCTCACGTTGCTCAGTTCAGCCTCCAGTTTGGCGACCCTGCGCTTCAGCGCGTCCACCTCATTGGCTTTCTGTTCAGCCGCCTGCTTCATGCCCGCCGCTATCCATTCCCTCCATTCATCCATCCCCTCGCCGCTGACCGCCGAGGTGAGAATGACGCGGATATAGGGGTTGATGCGACGCGCATACTCGATGCACAGCGGCACGTTGAAATTCAGGTAGGGCAGCAAGTCCATCTTGTTGAGCAGCATCACCTCGGCTGCGGCAAACATGTCGGGGTATTTCAGCGGTTTGTCCTCGCCCTCCGTCACCGACAGGATCGCCACCTTGTGCGCCTCGCCCAAGTCGAAGGCTGCAGGGCAGACCAGGTTGCCGACGTTCTCGATCAACAGCAGGCTGTTGTCGGCCAGCGCGAGTTTCTCCATGGCATGTCCCACCATGTGGGCATCGAGATGGCAGCCCTTGCCAGTATTGATCTGAACCGCGGACACACCGGTGGCGCGGATACGGTCGGCGTCGAGGCTGGTCTGCTGGTCACCCTCGATCACCGCAATCCGGGTCTTGTCCTTGAACCGCTCGATAGTGCGGGTGAGCAGCGAGGTCTTGCCGGAACCGGGACTCGACACCAGATTGAGCGCGAAGATGCCGTGTTCGGCGAAATGGCTGCGGTTGGCTGATGCGTACTGGTTGTTTTTGGCGAGAATGTCCTGCTCGACTTGCACCATGCGGCTGGTGTGTGCGTGAGGACGGCCTTGCAACAGACTGCCGTGTTCATGGGCATGAACGTAAGCATGGGTATGTTCTTCGCCATCGATTTTCGTTTCGCCCTGACCGCAGCCGCAAGTCGTACACATTTGAATTCTCCTTTATTCCACTTCGAGTTCCTTGACCTTCATCTCCAGCCCGCCGGTCGGCTCCACCGGATAGTCGCCGCACAGAGGGCAAGGATCATAGCGTAGCTGGATATGAACGGTTTGGCCACAAGTGAGACAACGCCCCTGTCCTTGGGTTGCGACAATCTCCAACTGGGCACCCTCCGCCAGCGTGCCCTTGACCACCGCATCGAAGCAAAAGCGCATCGCCTCAACATCCGCCCCGGACAATTCGCCGATTTCCAGCCATACCGTCTTCACCTGGGTAAAGCCGTTGGACCGGGCGCTGTCCTCGATCACCTGCAGCACGCCCTCGGCCAGCGACATCTCATGCATGCTCCACCTCAATCATATAAGCCACGCAGGGATCCAGCGCCTGCACCAGCAGTTCGGCACTGCGCCGCGCTTCATCGGCGCTGGATGCGGATTTTCCCGTCAGCGCCTCGACGCAGGGCCCGGCCGGATGAAAATTCCATTCGGTGGGCGCGACGATACAGTAATCCGCCACAATACCCTGCCCGTCCAGTTCGGCGCGGTGCAGCAGCAGTCCACGCGCGGTCTGCACCCAAGCCAGGCCGATGCCTGGTCCCAGTGCCGCCCCCTGCACCCAGCCTGGCTCCACTGGCTCGCGCAGACGATCGAGCAGCTCTGCAATCTCGAACAGGCGCGCCAGGAAACGGGCCAGAATCGACGCCCCCTCCTGCCGCAGCAGTTCCGCCAGCAAAGGATGCATCTGCATCCGCGCCAGCGATCCGGTTTCCATCACCCCGCCCTGCCAATGGGGGAGCAGGGCGAAGTGCTCATCACCCTCCAAGCCAGGCAGCACCTCGTTCAGTATGCGTTCGCGACTGGTGTCCGGCATCAGGGCAACCCCGCCGTCGCCCCAGCATCCCTCGCCGTTCCAAAGCTCCAGCAGGTTGCGCGCGGTTTCGGTTTCCGCCAGATGCAGCCATTCCGGCAGCTTCGCTGGATCGGAAAATCCGCGCCAGTCGGCAACAGGCATACCAAGTATGGCCTGGCTCAAGGCCGTTTCAGCCTGCACGGCAAACGTCTGCCAAGCCGTTTCATTCTGGCCTGCCACAGCCTGCGCCAGGCCCTTGCGCAATGCGGCCAGCAGGGCGGCATTGCCTTGGCTTCCCATGATCCCCGGCAAATCCAGCAAGAAACGCCACAACAGTTCCAGTAGCGCCTCGGCCAGCACCAGCCTCTCCCTCTCCACCATCTGGTCTGGCTCGCCCCCCTGAGCAAACGTCAATACCACGGCAGCCGCCGCACCCTGCGCCTTGCCGCAAATGCTGAACAGCATGGGGATCACGGTCGCCGCCTGCTCAACGGTCTTGCCCCGCACCAGCTCGGTCGCCCGCACCAGCGGACGCGGCCGCAGCTCGGCCTGGCCGATGCGCTGTCCATCCCAGTGCAATTTGATGCGGATTTTAGCTTCGAATGTCATTGCACGTTCTTCCGCAATCAAAAAACGATCATGGATGCGCGTCGAATTGCCGCTTACTTGGCCAGCAATTCTTCTGAAAGCGCCTCAGCCTGCTTCAACACCAGTTCCACCGCACGTGCTTCAAGGTCTGGCGGATACTTGTGGCGTTTCAGAATAAGCTTGATTTGGGCACGCATCTTTGCCCGCACCGTTTCCCGCACTGACCAGTCAACGGAGAGATTCCGTCGCAGGAAATCCGTTAGCTGGCGGGCAATCTCCTTCAAAACCGAATCGCCCAGCTCCCGTACCGAAGCTTCATTGGTTTCCAGTGCGTCGTAGAAGGCCAGTTCGTCGGGAGATAACCCCAGGCCATCGCCCCGCTGTGCCGCCTCATTGAAGGATTTCGCCATGGCAATAAGTTCCTCGATGACCTGGGCGGTCTCGATGGCCCGGTTGCGGTAGCGGGTCAATGAGGCTTGCAGCAGCTCGGAGAACTTCTGGTTCTGCACCACGTTGGTGGCGAAGCGGCTCTTGATGTCGTCCTTGAGAAGGCGCTCCAGCAACTCCACCGCCAGATTGCGGTGTTCCATGTTTTTCACGTCGTCCAGGAACTCGTCGGTGAGAATGCCGATATTGGGTTTGTTCAGCCCCGCCGTGGCGAAAATGTCGATAACCTTATCCGACACCAGGGCGCCGGAGATGATTTGCCGCAAAGCGTGTTCTTTGGCCTCATCAGAGAGTTTCGTGTCCTGGGTGCCATGCTTGGTTAGGGCCGACTTGATGGCCTGAAAGAAAGCCAGCTCGTCTCGATATTCCAGCGCTGCATCCAGCGTGCAGCACAGTGCAAATGCCTTGCTGGCGGATAGCACTTGGTCGGCGCAGCGCTTCTTGCCGTCGTCCTGTCCAAGGATGTGGTTGCAGGCGCCAGCCAGGAAGGATAACGCCTTAGTCCGGAACTGAGTGTAGTCAAACCCATGCAGCATGGCTCGCAGGGTGCTAATCTTCTCCATCAGTATCTCCAAGGCCTCTTCTGCCCTGATGGTTGGCCGTCCCTTGCCCTTGGAGTTGGTGTATTCCACCAGTGCATGTTTCAGTTCGGTAGCGATGCCGATGTAGTCCACCACCAGCCCACCCGGTTTGTCCTTGAAAACCCGGTTCACGCGGGCGATGGCCTGCATCAGATTATGGCCGCGCATGGGTTTGTCCACATACATGGTATGCGCGCAGGGGGCGTCAAAGCCGGTGAGCCACATATCCCGGACAATGACTAGCTTCAGTGGGTCGGAAGGGTCTTTAAATCGCTTCTCCAGGCGCTTCTTGATGTCCTTGGTGTAGATGTGCGGCTTGAGCAAGGCCTTGTCGGATGCGGAGCCCGTCATCACCACCTTGATAATCCCTTTCTCGGGTTCGTCGTCGTGCCACTCCGGGCGCAGCGCCACGATGGCGTTGTAGAGGTGGACGCAAATCTCTCGGCTCATCGCCACCACCATCGCCTTGCCGTCCATGGCCGCGAGGCGGTTCTCGAAGTGCGTTACCAAGTCTTCCGCCACACTCTGAATGCGGGGTGGGGCGCCGACGACTTTTTCCAGCGCGGCCCAGCGGCGCAGTGTCAGCGCCTTGTCGGATTCCTCCTCATCCTCGGTCAACTCATCGACTTCCTCGTCGATGTGAGGCGTTTCACCTTCCTTCAGCTCCAGCTTGGCGAGGCGGCTCTCGTAGTAAATGGGCACTGTGGCCCCGTCCTTCACAGCCTGCTCGATGTCGTAGATGTGGACGTAATCGCCGAAGACAGCGCGGGTGTCTTTATCCTCGCTAGAAATCGGCGTTCCAGTGAAGGCCACGAAGGTGGCATTAGGGAGAGCCTCACGCAGGTAGTGGGCGTAGCCATAGCGCACAGCAGTATTGAGCACCGTGCCCATCATCCCGGAAGAATCCTCGACTCCCTGCAAGCGGGCCTTGAAGCCGTATTGCGAGCGATGCGCTTCATCGCAGATGACCACGACGTTTTCCCGCTCGGAGAGAATGGGGAAGTTATCCTCATCCTCGAAGGGCGCGAACTTCTGAATAGTGGTGAAGATGATGCCACCGGAAGGGCGATTATCCAGCTTGGAACGCAAGTCGGGGCGGGTCTCGACACGGACAGGCTTTTCTCGCAGCAGGTCGGATGCCCCCGCGAAAGTCTCGAACAATTGCCCATCCAAATCGTTGCGGTCGGTGACAACCACAATGGTCGGGTTCTGCATTTCAGGAGCCATCATCAGGTGGCCCGCCAAGCAGGTCATCTCAATGCTCTTGCCGGAACCTTGCGTATGCCACACCACGCCGCCCTTGCGCGAACCACCGTGGCGGCTGGCTTGAATGACGCTTTGCACCACGGCGCGCACGGCATGAAACTGGTGATAGCCTGCAATTTTCTTGACGTTGCCATCTTCCTCGAACAGCACGAAGTAGCGCAGGTAATCGAGGAAGAAATCGCGGCGGAATAGCCCTCGTATCAGCGTTTCCAATTGCTGCAAGTCGCCCAACGGGTCAAGTGCTACTCCGTCGATGGTGCGCCAGGCGTTGAAGCGTTCCTGGTCGGAAGAGAGGGAACCAGCGCGAGCGAGGGTGTAATCGGAAATCGCCAACACCTCGTTAAATATGAACAGGTCGGGGATGTCTTCCTTGTAGGTTTGCAACTGGTTGAAGGCCGCCCAGATGTCGGCATTCATATCGGCAGGATTCTTAAGCTCGATGACTGCCAGCGGCAAGCCGTTCACGAACACCACGATATCCGGGCGGCGGGTATGCTTTGGGCCTTCGATGGAAAACTGATTGACCGCCAGCCACTCGTTGTTGTCCGGGTTGGCAAAGTCGATAAGCTTCACCCGGTCGCCGAGGGTTTCGCCGTCGCGGTTGATTTCCACCGGCACGCCATCGGTGAGCCAGCGATGGAACTGGCGGTTAGCCTGCATCAGGCCAACAGCGTTGCCATGGATGACCTGACGGGCTGCATCTTCCAAGATGGTAGCGGGGATGTGAGGATTGATACGTGTCAGCGCAGTCAGAAGGCGGTCAGTCAGGACGATGTGTTTATAGCTCTCCCGTTCCTGTTCCGGGCCGTCCGGGGCGATGTCGGGGCCGAAAATGCGCTCATAGCCCAGCTCCTCAAACCAGTCTAGGGTTGCCTGTTCGGCCATGTTTTCGTCGATGAGGCTCATATCAAATGGCACTGCCTAGTTTATGCTTCACATCGACATCGAAGTTTTCAGAATTGATTTTGGATGTAAGCCGGTCGTTATTCAGGACACGTAATACAGTTTCGATGTCTTCCTCTGTGACCAGTAGTTTTCCATCTGCGGAATATTTTATTCCCCAGTTCTCTTCATCGTTCACTTTTTTAAGATTTGCCAAGAAATTGGCATCCTTGTAGTAGCCAGCTTTCTTGACTTGGGATAACCGCCTCAAACGCCGAATGTTGTTACCTACCAAGGTTGAAATCTCTGAAGCGTTGTCGAACAAATCAAGGGCGTGGAGCTCTTCTACAATCTCATCACGGTTTCGTTCCATGCCCTCCCTGAAGTTCAATGCAGTCTCGAAATTCTTTTTGTCGGCAATAAATGTGGTGTCATCGTAGGAAAAGAAATCGATTTTCCCATCAATTCTGAATATCTCTTTTTGCTCAATATCAACCAGCATGTTGTTTTGAAATATCATGCTGATAAGCTGAGAAACTTTCTTGGTTGTCCAACCCTCGGAGATACGCCGTGCTGCATACAGCGGCGGTTTGCCAGCAAGGTCTAAGCGCGCGATATAGAGCCATGAGTCAATCAATTTCTCGATTGAATCCGCGAGTTCTGGTTCCTCTTCTGCGGTAATTGTGTTTATGATGGACTGAAAATCAGTTTCCGAGGTGGCGATACCCAGGAGGTTGTCATCTAAATCGGCAGTATTGAAGTCATACTCAAGGGCGGCATTGGACTGTTGAATCTTGCCGCTCGTAATGCCACGCAATTTCTTTCGTAATTCATCATCGGCATTGACTTGCAGCACATCGTAAGTGGCTTTTCGGTGCACCAGCTGACGCTTGACCACGTAGAATGAAACGCTCGCCAGATTCCAGTTGAGCGATTTTATTGTTGCAAGCAATTTTTTATTTTTTTCCACGCTTACACCTCAGGGTTACGTTCTGTGACCAAATAAAGCTGTTCTGAAATCTCGACTATCCGGCACTGCTCGTTTCTCCTTAACCGGCCACCCTTCGCCAACAAATAATCCTGGTACTCCCTATCGTTTTTCTCGTAATGCACATCAAAAATGTTGTATCCCATCATGGCGAGAATTGGATTGTTGAAGATGGTGTGCGTCTTGAGCGTCAGCCAAAACATGATGAACATGAAAAAGGCGAAACTAGCGAGCAGCTGGGTGTTCCAGTGCTCAATTACAAAAAATGAAACCATGTAAGGGATAGTGTAACTGACCAACTCACCCGACTTATTTGATACGGACTTGATGGTGACCGGGGAAGTTGAAACCTTGGGAAGCCTAACTGTTGCCCACAAGATAATGCAGCTAACCGCTGCCAAGCCCAGAATTGGCCATATAACGAGTGGGTGCATCAACTCTTGTTTCTCAAAATCAAAACTCTGAATGCAGAAGATGATGGCAAGCGGTGAATAGGCGCTCAGAAAAATAATTACTGAGGAAAATAGCCGTAACTTCATACAAGCTCTTCCTCTGACAATTTGCCACTTGGCACCCTGCGTTTTCCTGACATCAGGCGGGGAAGCAGAGTGTCGTGCTCGGCCATTTTTTCGTCGATGAGGCTCATGTCACTCCCCTTCTTCTTGATTCTCTGGTGGGCTGACTAGCGCAAGCATTTGCCGGAAATGCTCCTTATCAGTATCTTCAATTAGGCTAAGCACGTCCTGGAGCACGGCTTGGGTCTCCGCGAGAATGGATAAGTCGTGCTCAGGTTCCGTGATTTGCTTGAGATGTGAATGAGTATGCAAGAACCGAAGCATGCGAGCCTTTTTCGCCGGGTCAAACGTAATTTGCTCTAATTGCTGGTATAGCTCGTTTGCCTTGCCCGGAAGTCGAAAGGCTAGAAAGGCCTCCAGCACGCGCCTGGCTATGTTTGGCATACCGTAGTTTACGGACAGCTCAACGAACCCTGATGGCCGATTAGCCTCCTCATAGACACATTTAAACAGGTAGTGGTATTCAGACTCATACTGTCGTAGCAGTGGGTCCAATTGCCCTATTGCCGAGTTGCGATGGTCAGCGAGGGTGGTAGAGGTAAGCATGTAGAAGCCAGCTGTTTTTTTCAGCGGTTTTGGCAAGTTGTGAAACCAGTTTTTTGCCAATCTGAAGAAAGCGAAATTATGTGTCAGTATGAATAGCTGGCCAGCGTCTTTGGTGCGGTCTCTCATAAAACCGAAAGCGCTATAGAGTGCATTGGCATCCAGACTGGAAACAGGGTCATCAATCACAACAACCCCATTTTTCAGGTCGAACTCGGTGTCCTGCAATGACTTTAAGAAATACAGAAATGCAATCGCAGTCCGTTCGCCTTCACTGAGGTTTGTCGCGGGTTGTCCGTATCTGGTAAGGGTGTACCCATTTTCGTGTGCAACGAATGCCAGTTCATCCCGGCCAAGGTATGCGCTTATCTCATTGGTCAGTTCGGCGGCGGGCCGATGGTGTTGCCTAATAACTCGAAGCAAAGCCGCGATTTTATTTCTTAGCTCCTTAACCACAGTGGTCGCTGTGTCCTCAGAGGCCTTGCTTGAGCCGATGGATTGCTGCTTGCGTTTATGCTCTTCAAAAGCCTCAGCAGCAAAGTTCTCTTCCAGTTTTTTTCTGGCCTTGGAGATTTCGTTGAGGTAGTTATCCGTCAGGTTATTGTGGGTGGCAATCAACGAACTAATTTTCTCGAAGGCCTCTTTCCCCTGGAGTGCTCCGAGTACGCCTGTCCCAGCCATGACCACGGAGAAGATTGTCCCAAGCACCCCCATTGGCTCATTGGTCAGAGAAGTTATGCCAAAGAAAGGTAGTAAGGCCACCGATGTGAATGGTGACTCCTTCTTGGCTGCCAAAGCCTGGAGAAGTGCATCCAGGTAGAGCGTTACATTCGTGCGATGTAATGCTATTTTGCCTACCGCCTTCTCATACTCTTCTGTGAGGTGGTCATAGAGTAGGGACTGCTCGGGCGGATGCCTCTCCTTGACCTGTCTCTTTGCGGCCTCAATTTTTGAGATGAAGCCCGCAAGTTCGACCTGGAATCGCTTAAAGTCATCATTGAAGTGCGCTTGTAGCTGCTGCAAGCGTTCTTCGGCAAGCGTCTGGCCACAGAAGCGACAAGTCGCTGACGCATGGTCATCTGTATGAAGCGGCAGGCCAGCGCCCACCCACGATGCAACAGGGGGGTCTTTTGCGAGCTCCTCAATCACCCGAGAAACAACAGATTTGCTCAACAAATGTTGAGCCGCACTCGTTAACTCGGAAAGGTTCGGATAGTCAGCCTGAAATACGGGTATCTTGGGTTTTGACTTCCCATCTTTAGCCTGTCTCAGCTCGGCTTTCTGTTGTTCGTTGAGGAGGCGGCTATTGTAGGTATCGTCTTTGAGCTGTCTTAAAGTTTCCTTGAAATTGCGCTTGTCGTAATTGTTGTATGGGCTGCCAGGTGCGGTCAGAAGCTCACGAATGATACGGGCCTGGTCCGTGCAAAATGCTTCGAACTCTGAGAGGGCCGCCTCGTGTTTGGCATGGGCATTGGTTTGTTCTTTCTGTGCATTCTCAAGCTGGACCTTGAATGCTTCAACCTGCCTCTGCTTCTCTACGCTGTCTTCACCCAGAAAGTAGATAGGGGAAAACTGTTTTCCAACTGTCTCGAAGACAGCCGCGTCAATGAAGTTGCGATTAAACACACGTATTGGAGGCAACGCAGCGCTATCTAGGCTCTTATTCGTGACGGAATGCTGGTCGATGATGAACTCGAACTCACCTTCTTGAACAGCTTGCGGATTGCCTAGTTGCCTGAAGAGACTCGATAGGGTTGTTTTTCCGGAGCCATTCCATCCGTAGATGAGGTTGAACCTGCCAAAATCAGGCAAATCCTCTGGCCAAGCAAAATCACGAAATACCCGATAGTTGCGTATGCGCTGGACTCGGGTGATTTTCACTAGGCGGCCTCTTCAACGGGCTCAGAGTCAGTTAGCCGCAGCTTGCCGGACAGTAGGCGGGGGAGCAGGGTGTCGCGTAGGGTGGCGAGGGTTTGGGCTTGCCTCTCGTTTTCAGCTTGTGACTTGAGAGCAACGGAGGCCAGGCTCGAGAATGCCTGAATTGAACTAGGCGATGGAATTAACACAGGCATACCACCGAGCAGTTTGGTAGTTAAACTACCCCGACTGCTGTGTGAATCTGAAAGATTACGCATTTCTTCATATCGTCGAGAAAGATTGAAGTACAACCATTCAGGTGAGCAATTATCTGAACTGGCTCTTACCGCGACAACAGACTGATTTATGTAAGTTTGCACTGCGCAATATGATGTTTGCCCACGTGTATGTCCTTGTCCAGCAGACGCAATCAAAATGTCACCAGGTAACGCCAACTTCGTGGATGAACCTGCAACAGCTTCCTGGCTAATTCGCTTTTCAGTCTCAATGACTATTTTGTTTCTGGTTTCACCAGACGAAAACCAACGAAGATCACCTTTCCAGAACTGCGGGCGACGAGTATCAGGAGTGCCACCACTGAAAATTTTCGCTGCCACCTCTTCAACGGTTCCAACCTGCCACCCCCTCGGCACCAAGCCCAGTTCCGATTCCTCGAAGCTGTCGGGAAAGAGCGCGGAGGTGGCTTCGTCCATGCCTTCCGGGACGCGGCCTTCGGCCTTGGCACGAACAGGGTCGAAATCCACGAACCACGACTTGAAAAGGGCTTGCGCGATGGCTTCAAGCGTGGTGTTGGTTTCGCGCAGCAGGGCGATTTTGTCGTCGAGAGCAACTAGTGTTGCCGAGATTTTCTCCTGCAACTCAAGAGGCGGCAGCATAAATCTAAAGTTGCGCATCAGTCTAAGCGAAACATTTTTGATTGTTGAGCCAGTAGCTAAATTATGGATGTAATTTTGAAATAAATCGCTAGTAATTACATATCGAACAAATTGTTTATCCACGCCTTCACGAACATTGAAGTAACAAGCACTTTTACCTAGGACAACCTTCTCTCCACGATATAGAGCAACATTACCCAATGTTCCATTTATGGAGACAAGAATAGTTCTGTTATTCAAATCTTTTTTGTGTTTATCAAATTCTGAGGCGGGCGTGCAGCGTGTGTTTTCATTGAATATGATTCTTCCATCATTTAAGTTGTTTCCATTGATGAAGTAATAATCACCCTGGTCATCATATTCGGGTGTTCCATGAAGCCCATCACCTAAGATAGTGGTTATCTCCTCCAATCGAACCTCTGTCCACTCAGAACTCATACCACAGCTCCGTTTCTGCACAACCACCTTGTCCCGCTCGATAATCTTGCGGAACGATGCGCTGGTGGTCGCCCAATCCACGATGTCTACTTTCCACGGTAAATCGGAATTAGAAAAATCATCCCCTATCGCCCCCAACACAGAAAAACTCAGCGGCTTGTCTGATACGACGCACAGGTCGAGGTCGGAGTATTCCTTGGCTGTCCACTTGGCGCGGGAACCGAATGCCCATACTTCATACTGAGGCACATGCTTTTGCAGGATGTCTTGGACAATCTGCAAATAGTCTGGGCGAATATCAAGCAGCATGGGTGCGGAGGCGTTGGAGCAAGTCCCTTGCATCCGGCAGGAACGAAGGGATGTGGGAAAACACCTGTTCCGCAATCTCCGAGTCATAGGTATGCGAGGTGCGATTACGGGCAGCCAGATGCCCCATCCATGCTTCGGCATCGGCAATCAAGCCGAACTTTGCGGCTTCCCGAATGGTGTCCTTTTGGGCACTGGCTGCATCAAGGGAAAAAACCTCTTTCAGAACGCGAATCATAAGTTGGCGAGAGACATCCATCGCAATTTCAAAGCGCTGGATGACACCATCCCGCACAGTAAGCAACTGCGGGTATTGCTCATGCTCGATTAAGCCCTGTTCCAATGCGGCAATTGAGAGCTCCAATGCCTCAAAACTCAATTCAGACATACGATAACTTTCTAGTGTATTTATTGGTTATGGCAACGACAGATTCGTGTTCGATGGTGCTCATAGCTTATATCCCAACCTGCCGAGCTTTTCGCGGATGAGGTCGTCAAGTTCGTCGCCTGCCTTCATCTGCTCAGCGAGTTTGGCGGTGAGCATGGCCATCTTGTCGGCGAAGGCCTCGTCGTCGTCCTCGACTTCTTCCGCCCCCACATAGCGACCGGGGGTGAGGACGAATCCGTGCTCGGCAATCGTGCTCAACTTAACGGAAGCGCAAAATCCGGGCTCGTCGGCGTACACCCTCTCCCCCAGCCCCTCTCCCGCTTGCGGGAGAGGGGAGAAAGAGTGCCGCCACGCATGGACAGCTAGTGCGATTTTTTCGATGTCGGTATCGTCGAACACCCGGAATACGCGACCTTCCATGCGGCCCAGCTTGCGCGCGTCAATGAACAGGAACTCGCCTTGGCGATTGCGGCCATTTTTGGTTTTGTCTTTGGCCAGAAACCAAAGGCAAGCCGGAATCTGTGTGTTGAAGAACAGTTGCGGCGGGAGGGCAACCATGATTTCCACCACGTCGGCTTCCACCATTGCCTTGCGGATGGCCCCTTCATTGTTGGTGTTCGACGACATGGAGCCATTCGCCAAAACCACCCCCGCCATACCAGTGGGCTTGAGGTGCCACAGCATATGTTGCAGCCATGCATAGTTGGCATTGCCCGCCGGTGGCGTGCCATACACCCAGCG
This sequence comes from Sulfuricella sp. T08, assembly GCF_000971475.1. Classification (GTDB taxonomy): domain Bacteria; phylum Pseudomonadota; class Gammaproteobacteria; order Burkholderiales; family Sulfuricellaceae; genus Sulfuricella. The sequence continues at coordinate 48,968 of NZ_DF967523.1, read as the reverse complement.
CGGGTCGGAAGCCAGCTTGTCGCCACCCCAGTCGGATATGTTGAACGGTGGGTTGGCCATGATGTAATCGGCCCGCAGGTCGGGGTGCTGGTCTCGCGTGAAGGTGTCGGCGGGTTCCTTACCGAGGTTGAAATCCATGCCACGTATGGCGAGGTTCATCGCCACCAGTCGCCAGGTCGTCGGGTTGGATTCCTGGCCGTAGATGGAAATGTCGCCGAACTTGCCGCCGTGGGACTCGACGAACTTTTCGGACTGCACGAACATGCCGCCCGAACCGCAGCAGGGGTCATACACCTTGCCCTTGTGCGGGGAAAGCACTTCCACCAGCACTTTGACCACCGAGGCGGGGGTGTAGAATTGGCCACCTTTTTTGCCCTCGGCGCTGGCAAACTGGCCAAGAAAATATTCGTAGATTTCGCCCAGGGTGTCCTTGGCTTTATCCTTTGCGCCGAAGCCAATGGAGGAAATCATGTCAATCAGTTCGCCCAGTCGGCCCGGTTCGAGCTGGGTGCGGGCGAAGCGCTTGTCGAGGATGCCTTTTAATCTGGTGTTGTCCTGCTCAATGGCAATCAGGGCATCGTCGATGCGCTTGCCGATGTCGGGCTGCTTGGCTTGGTTGCGAATGGTTTCCCAGCGCGCGGATTCTGGCACCCAGAAGACGTTGGCCATGGTGAAGAAATCCCTGTCTTCCAGCATGGTGGGAACCTGACTGTCATCACCGAGGTAAAGCTCATGCTTGGGGTCGGCGAAAGCAGCCTGGAGTTCTTCCCGCCGCTCGTCGAAGGCGTCGGAGATGTATTTCAGGAAAATCAGGCCCAGGACGACATGCTTGTATTCGGCGGCGTCCATGTTGGAGCGCAGCTTGTCAGCAGCCGCCCATAGGGTCTTTTGCAGGTCTTGGTTCATGTTGTATCTGTCTTCTCCGAACCAATGCCGTAAAGCAAGGCTCTACTAATTAGGCTATTCAATCAGCATCATACCATTCAGGGGGGTTTTCGCGCAGCGTACTATGAACAGCAGCAAGGGTTCAGCTCAGAAAAAAGCCGACCATACCGGCCGGCTCATCTTACCCGAAAAAAACCCAGTATTAAGCCTGTGGAAAACCGACCACCTGGCCAAAAATTCTCAATGCTTCCTGCGCGACCTGATGCTCGACGCGCTCGTAGGCGAACCCGCCGGCCTGCACCAGAACGTAATCGCCCAGGGCAACCCCGTCGTTCATCAGCATCAGACTGACGCTGCGTAACTCGCCGAAGGCCTCGACCGTGGCCATTTCACCGGCCAGTTCTACGATGCGTGAAGGGATCGCCATGCACATCAGGCCACCTCCTCCTCGAGGCGTTCAGCTGCCATGCCGTGTTGCCGCAATTCTTCTACCAGCTGCGCCACCACTTTCGGCAACAGCACCTCGATCTGCGGTGTCAACGCCATACCGGTGGCCAGAGAGCAAGGCTCCACACCGATCACGGTCACGCCGCCCGGCTGCTCGCCGGTCAGAACGAGCGTGGCCAGCACGTCGGACAAGCCGATCTGGTGCGGCGACAGCTTGGTTTTGAAGAACACCGGCACCGCGTCGCCGGCTATCCTCACCATAGTGCCCGGATGCTTGCCGCTGCGCACCGCGTCGACAATGATCAGATGGTCGGCACAGGCCAGATCGTCGAGCATCTCCATCGCCGAGGTGCCGCCGTCGATCACCTCCACTTCCGGCGGCAGGCGGTATTCGCGCTTGAGCGACTCGACCGCGCGCACACCGATGCCTTCGTCAGAAAGCAGGATGTTGCCGACACCGAGAATGATTATGCGCATTTTTAAAAACCTTTCACCGCAAAGGACGTGAAAAACCTGGTAAACCTTCGCGTCCTTTGCGGTTAGCCTTAGAGGACTTTTACTTTCACTATCTCGCGCTGTTCGTCGTCGAGCACATGCACGGCACAGGCCAGGCACGGATCGAAGGAGTGCACCGTGCGCAGCACTTCGAGCGGGCGCTCCGGATCGGCCACCGGGGTATTGAGCAGCGATGCCTCGTACGGCCCGATAGCATCGCTCTCGTTGCGCGGCGCGGCATTCCAGGTAGTCGGCACGACCGCCTGGTAGTTGGCGATCTTGCCGTCCTTGATCACCACCCAGTGCGACAGCACGCCGCGCGGCGCTTCGTGGAAGCCAACGCCGCTGATTTCGCCTTTCGGGAACACTGGCTTGTTGAAGGTCTTGACGTCGCCCTTGGCGATGTTGTCCACCAGCATCTGCCACTGGCTCCCAAGCACGTCCACCTGCACCGCGCACGACACAGCGCGCGCGGCATGGCGGCCGATAGTGGAATGCAGCGCCGCCACCGGCACCTTGGTCTTGGCAATCGCACTGACGGTGTCGAGGGTCTGGGTGACGTATTTGACTGCGGGTTCGTAGTTGGCCGCCACCATCGCCAAGACCCGGGCCAGCGGGCCGACCTGGGCCGGTTTGCTGTAGAAGGTGGGCGACTTGACCCAGGAGTATTTGCCGTTGTCCTGAAAGTCGGTGTATTCCGGCACGGTCTCGCCCTTGTAGGGATGCAGCGCGCCCTTGCCGCCCTTGTACCAGGCATGCTTGACGCTTTCCTCGACGCCGTCGCGGAAATAAGGGTCGCTGAAGCTCTTGATCGCGTGGAACTTGGACAGGTCGCCGCCGGGAATGTAGCCTCCGGGCAGGGCGAATTGGGTGCCCTTGGTGTCGAGCGGGATATCCGGCACCGACAGGTAATCGGTGATGCCGGCACCGATCTGGGTCCAGTCCGCATAAAATGCGCCGATTGCCGCCACGTCCACCAGGTAGACATTCTTGACGAAATCCGCCAGCTCGTCGATCCAGGTCTTGATCGCCAGCAACCGCTCAACCGTCAGGACAGATTGCGAATCAAGCGCGATCGGGTTAGCCACGCCGCCCACCGCCATATTCTGGATGTGCGGCGTTTTCGATCCGAGAACGGCAACGATCTTGTTGGCCTTGCGCTGCACATCGAGCGCCTGCAGGTAGTGCGTCACAGCCAGCAGATTCACCTCCGGCGAAAGCTTCATCGCCGGGTGCCCCCAGTAGCCGTTGGTAAAAATGCCAAGCTGGCCGGTGCCGACAAAACCGGTGAGCCGCTCCTTCACCTTGGTGAACTCCTGCTTGCTGTTGCCGCTCCAGGTGGACAGGCTCTCGGCCAACTGCGCGGTCTTGGCCGGGTCGCCCTTGAGCGCGGAGGTCACGTCCACCCAATCCAGCGCGGAGAGATGGTAAAAATGCACGATATGGTCATGAATAGCGTGGGCCGTGATGATCAGGTTGCGGATGTACTGCGCATTAAGCGGCACTTCCAGGTTCAGGGCGTTTTCCACCGCGCGCACCGAGGCGATGGCATGCACCGTGGTGCATACGCCGCAGATGCGCTGGGTGATCGCCCAGGCATCGCGCGGATCACGCCCCAGCAGGATCTGCTCGACGCCGCGCCACATCTGGCCGGAAGCCCAGGATTTGGAGACTTTGCCGTTGTCCACCTGGCAATCTATCCTGAGGTGGCCCTCAATCCGGGTGATCGGATCAATCGTGATTCTTGTTCCCATGCTTGTCTCCTAGATTTGCTCTTCTTTCGGAAGAATCGGCAGGTAACGCACCAGCACGATGTAGCCCAGTATCTCCAGCGCAATCAAGCCCACGCTGACCATGATTTCCGGCACCGCCGGGAAATAGTGCCAGCCCGCGCCGGTTTCATAGCCAACCAGGAAGGCATTGATACGCAGGAAAAACCCGGCGAACAGCAGGCAAAACGCGGCAACAAATAATCTGGCCGGCTTCTGCCTTGCGGCGGGCTGCCACAGCAAGACCAGAGGAGCTGCGAACAGTCCCATTTCTACCCAGAACATGAAGGCCTCGATGCTGGGCTCGAACATGAAGCCGAGCGCGCCGCGCACCGCCAGGTCGCCCACCCGCACCACCAGGTAGGCCGCCAGCAAGCCGGTCATCAGGCGTGACAGACCGGTCAGAAGATGCAATTCCAGCGGCCGCTTGAAACCGCTCGACGACAGGCATGATTCAAAGATCACGATGGCGAAGCCGATCATCACCGCCGTCATCAGGAACAGCAGCGGCAGCATGATGGTCTGCCACAGCGGGTGAATCTGGTTGCCGAACACCACAATGAGCGAGCCCAGCGAGGATTGGTGCATGGAAGGCAGCAACACGCCCAGCGCAATGATCAGAAACAGAACTTTGTTGAGCTTTTTATGGATATCCTTGAAGCCGAATTTTTCCAGGAAAGCCGGCGAAAATTCAATCATCATCACGACGATATAGGCGGTAATGCACACCGCCACTTCAAACATCACCGAATTAACCTGGGCATAGCCTGGCCAGAAAATGTGCCAGGTATTCCAGTAGCGGCCCAGATCGAAGATAACCGAGGCACCGGCCAGGGTATAGCCGAACATGGAAGCCAGCAGTGCCGGCCGCACCATCGGGTGGTATTCGCCCTTGTTGAAGATATACACCAGCAGCGCCAATGAATAGCCGCCACAGGCGAACGCCGAGCCGATCACCACATCGTAGGCGATCCAGATACCGAAAGGATAACCGTCACTGACATTGGTCACCGCACCGATGCCCAACACAAAACGGATGCCCAGGATGACGAAGGCGATCGCCACCAGGATGGCCAGGGTGATCGTCACCGGGGTGACCAGCGGACCGCCGAGCGGGGCGGGAGCGGGATGGTTGTGAGTTGCCGACATCGAAGCCTCCTTATTCTTTCTCGTCGTCGCCGTAATTCTTGACGTTGCGCTTGGCGATGTACGTCAACCCGCCGAGGAACACCAGTGGCAGCACCAGCCCGCCGTACAGCGTGTGCTGCATGGTCTCGGAAGTGGCCGCATAGGAGCGCTCCGGCAGCGTGGGCATACCCAGTTTCTCGAAATGTACGGCAGACAGCTTGAGCATCTGGGTACCACCCAGTTCCTTCTCTCCGTAGATCTGCGGCAGGTATTTGGCCGCCTTGGCCGGGAAGGAAGACTGGTCGTGGGTGTTCAGGTTGCCGCGAGGGAATTCGGTGTCATCACCCGGCTTCAGCGCCAGCCGGCGCTTGGCCTCAGCATGCAGGTCGCTGACTTTGCCGAACAGGGTGGCGCCGGTCGGACACACGTAGGCGCAGGCGGCGTACTTGCCTTCCTTCATGCGGTGTGTGCACAGCTGGCACTTGGTGATCTGCGGGAAGGGCCGGTCGTACTGGAAGCGCGGCACGCCGAACGGGCACGCCGCCACGCAATAGCGACAACCGATGCAGGCACCCTTATCGTAGCTGACTATGCCGTTGACCGGGTCCTTGGTCATCGCCGACACCGGGCAGGCTGATACGCACGAGGGATCGACGCAGTGCAGGCAGGATACCTTCATGAAGGCATAGCCGTTCTTCTCGCTGTCCTTGATTTCGCCGCTGCCCTCCTTGTACATCTTGATGACATTGAGGGTCTTGCCGGAAATATCGAGTGGGGTATCCCAGTACTGCTCCGCCGTGGAGAACTCCGGCGGCATGCCGTTGGATTCCTTGCAGGCCGCCACGCATGCCTTGCAGCCGATGCACAGGGTGCTGTCGTAAAGCAGGCCGACCGCTTCGGGCGGCATGGTCTTGTTGGGGCGCGCCTGGGCAGGCGAGCCTGAAGCAAGCATAGCTCCGCCAGCCAGTGCGCCTTTCAGGAAATCGCGCCGTTTCATGGCTCGGCCCTTTCAGTTTTTGTCTTGCCTTCAGTCTTGTCAGATTTTTCAGGCGGCGGCACCGTCACCTGGCCGAGATTCTTGGCCATGGCCGCGGCCGCGCCCACCGCCGCACCGGCTGCCGCCGCTACTACCGCGACGGAAGCGATGGTGGCGCCCGAGCCCTGCTCCTCGACGATACGCGGGAAGCCGAGCGGCGGCACTACGTTCTTCAGATCAGCCAAGGCATGGATCGGCTTGGTGAAGCCGATGCCTTTTTCGGTACAACCGATGCAGGGATGGCCAGTACCGACCGGCCAGCTGGCGTTTCCGACGTCGCCGAACAGGATCGACGGGCAGTTGGCATAGGTTTCCGGACCCTTGCAGCCCAGCTTGTACAGGCAGTAGCCCTTGCGGTGGCCCTCGTCACCGAATTCCATGGCGAAACGGCCGGCGTCGAAATGGGCGCGGCGTTCGCAGTTTTCGTGGATCAGGCGCGAATAGGCGAATTTCGGGCGGCCCAGATGATCGACCTCGGGCAGCTTGCCGAAAGTCAGGAAATGCACCACCGTCGACAGGAAATTGTAGGGGTTGGGCGGGCAGCCCGGGATATTGGGGATCACCTTGCCCAGCACCTCGCTAGCGCTGGACGAGCCGGTCGGATTCGGCCCGGTGGAAGGCATGCCGCCCCATGAAGAGCAACTACCTATGGCCACCACTGCGGCGGCATCGGCGGCGCACTCCTTGAGCATGTCGATCGCGGTCTGGCCGCCGATCTTGCAGTAGATGCCCTTGTCCTTAGTCGGGATCGCCCCCTCCACCACCAGCAGGTACTTGCCCTTGTTCTCCTTCATTGCCAGCCGGCGAGCCGCTTCGACCTGATGGCCGGCAGCCGCGAACAGGGTCTCGTGGTAATCCAGCGAGATCACGTCCAGGATCAATTTTTCCAGGGTGGGATGCTCGGCGCGCAACAGGGATTCGGTACAGCCGGTACATTCCTGAAAGTGCAGCCAGATCACGGAAGGACGCTTTTTGCTTGCCACCGCTGCGGCAATCGCCGCGTCGGCGCCGGGCGGAAGGCCCATGGTGGCAGCCATCGCCGCACACAATTGCAGAAAGCTGCGGCGCGAAATACCCAGCCTGTTTTCAAGCATCACGATATTTTCGCTGCTTTCGATCTTTTTCTCGCTCATCGCTTGGCTCCCGATCTGTTTGGAGTTCGACACGAATTAAGGACATATATGTCTTCTATATAACAGCATAGTAGAAAATACTAAAAAGACAATATGATCCTGTATGGTCATTTGAAAATTCAATCAGGCAGCCCGTCTGAAAATACGATTCCCCAGGATTTGGATTGAAGATTTCCCTGCTGTGACGGGAAACTTGCATCCACGGCACCATGTTGTATGATGTTTTTATAATTCTTCATATAACATTTCCTGCATCCACCCTCGCCGGAGCCAGCATGTCCACATGGCAAACCATAGACTGGAAAATCAGCCTGTCGGTAGCGGCGCTACTCCTCTGTACCATGCCTGCGCTCGCCCACGACCTCTGGCTGGAAAGAGACAGCAACGGCTACCTCCTGTACCAGGGGCACCGGCATTCGGCCCACGCCGGCGCAGAGTTTGTGAACTACGACCCAGCCTTTGCCAAAAGCGCGGTCTGTGTCGATGACAGCGGCACTGTCCGCGCCCCGGCCCTGGTCAAAAACTTCCCAGTCCGCATTGTGGCAAACTGCGCGGCGCTGTTCGTCAGCTTTTCCTCCGGCTACTGGAGCAAGACGGCATGGGAAACCAGGAACGTGCCGAAGAATCAGGCCAGCGGCGTGGTCGAAAGCTGGTTGTCGGAGGAGTCGGTCAAGCGCATCGACCGCTGGGCGCCCGCAGCGGCACAACCACTGACCGACGGGCTGGAACTCACGCCGCTAAGCGACCCCACCCGTCTTAAACCGGGCGATAAGCTGACAGTGCTGGTAACCGAACACAAGCAGCCCCGTGTCGGCGTGCCGGTTGCCTACGGCGGCGATACGCGCGGCGCCAGCGGCGAAGACGGCAAGGTGGTGATTCGCCTGCGCCAGGGCGGCATACAGTTGATCGAGGCCAGCCTCGAAACCCGGCTCGCCGACGGCAAGGCCGACACCCTGGTCCGAGCCACCACCCTGCAGTTCGAGCTGCCGCAATGAAAAACTGGCTGCTGATACTGCTCCTGCTCGCCGCCCCCTGCGCCGCCCACGAGGTCCATCACACCATCGAAACCACCAGCGCAGTCACCGTGCACCTCGTCTATGCCGACGGCAAACCCTACGCCTACGAAGCCTACGAACTCTACCCGGCAGGCAAGGACATTCCGGCCCAAGTTGGCCGCACCGATGCGCAGGGACGCGTTGTCTTCATCCCCGGAGACAACCGGGCATGGCGTCTGAAAGCCTTTTCCACTGACGGCCACGGCACCGACCTGAGCTTCGAATCACCTGCCGTTGCCAGTTCTTCTTCCCCGGTCAGCCAAGGACCGAACCGGCTCAGCCTGATCCTGTTCGGGCTGTCGCTGCTACTGGCCGGCTTCGGCTTGGTCCAGCTCCTGATCAGGCAACGCAAAACCTCATGAAAAACCTGAGCGCACTCAACGAATCCAACCAGCAGCATGGCGGCGAAGGGGCGAAAAAAAACCGCCTGATCTTCAGCTCCTCGATTCTGATCTGAGCAAACATGCATATCCCCGACGGTTTCCTCTCGCCGCAAACCTACCTGCCCGCCTATGCACTCGCTGCCGGCGCCTGGTCGTGGGCGGCGCGCGGCCTCAGGCAGCAGTTGGACGAAACCACCGTACCGCGCCTGGCGATGCTGACGGCGCTGGCTTATGGCTTGGGCCTGGTGATGGTGCCGCTGCCCGGTGGCACCTCCGGCCACGCCTTGGGCGTGGCGCTGCTGGCGATGGCCTTTGGCGTGCGGACAGCCTTCATCGCCTACAGCCTGGTACTGCTGCTGCAGGCGCTGCTGTTCGGCGCGGGCGGCATCACCGCACTGCCGGTGAATGCGCTGGCGATGGGACTGGTCGGCGCGGCCGCCGCAGTCGGCGGCAAGAGGTTACTCAGCGGCGCGGGGGAAACCATCTCAGTCGGCTTCGGCGCCTGGCTGTCGGTGGTGCTGCCGGCAGCGCTGATCGCGCTGGTGCTCGGCATCCAGCCGTCGATTGCGCGGCGCGCCGACGGCACACCGCTGTTCTTCCCATTCGGAATCGATATCACGCTGCCTGCCGTGATGCTGCCGCACCTTGTCATCGGCGCGGGTGAAGCAGTGCTGACCGTGCTGGTATGGCGACTCGCCCGTGCGCGCAGGTGGGTGACATGAATCCGCGCAGATGGCTGCTGGTCTATGCCGCAGCCGTGGTCGCGGCGACCTTCCTGCACCATTCCGTCTGGCTGGCAGCAGCACTCCTGCTCGCCATTACTGCCAGCGGCAAGCTGCGCTGGCGGCTGCTGGGCAAAACCATTCGTGCGCTGCTGGCTTTCAATCTCACCGTCAGCCTCGGCTATCTGGCCGTCACCGCTTGGCAAGGCGGCTTCTCGCCCGACTACCTGCTGCTGGTCAACCTGCGCGTGCTGCTGCTGGTCTACCTCGGCTTCTGGTTCGCCGCGCGCGTGAACCTGCTGGCGGCGCTGCGCGGCTGGCCCTTGCTGACCCTGCTCACCACCTTGGCGCTGGGGCAGATGCAGACCTTCGCCCGCATCGTGCGCGACTTCCGTCTCGCCTTCGAAAGCCGCAACCCGATGCGGCCTCACCTGGCCGACCGCGCCCGCAATGCCGCGGCACAGGCCACTACCCTGTTCGACAAATCGCTCGCCTCGACCACCGAGGTCACCCAGGCGATGCGTTCGCGCGGAGCTTTCGATGATTGAACTCCATCACATCGGCTTCAGCTGGCTTGACGGCGCCCAGGTGTTCGACGATCTCAGCTTCTCGGTCGCAGCCGGCGAAAAGATGGTACTGCTCGGCGCCAACGGCTGCGGCAAATCGACCCTGCTGCAGCTGCTTGATGGCCTGATTTTCGCCGAACGCGGCGGTGTGTACTGGCAGGGCGAGGAGCTGAAACGGTCACGCCTGCAGCAGCGCGATTTCGCGCGCCGCTTTCGCAGCCAGGTGGGGCTCTTGTTCCAGCATCCGGAGGCGATGCTGTTCAACCCGACCGTGCGCGAAGAAATCGCCTATGGCCCGCGGCAGCTCGGCCTGCCGGATACCGACACGCGCGTGGCCAGCTGGGCCGGCGCGCTCAGGCTCGGCCCCTTGCTCGACAAAGCACCCTTCAGCCTGAGCGGCGGCGAGAAACAGAAAGTTGCCCTGGCCAGCCTGCTCGCGCTGGAACCACAGCTCCTGCTGCTGGACGAGCCGGCAGCCAGTCTCGACCCAGCGACGGCGGGCTGGCTGGTGGATACCCTGCTGGATTCGACGCAGACCGTCATCGTCAGTACCCATAACCTGAGCATGGCGGCCGAACTCGGCAGCCGCTGCCTGGTTCTCGGCGAACGCGGCGAAATTCTGTTCGACGGACCGGTAGAGCAGGCGCTCCGCGCCACGGAACTGCTGGAAAAGGCCAACCTGGCCCACCGCCATAAGCATCGCCACGGCGGAGTCGAGCATGTTCATGTACATGCCCACGACTGGGATACGCAGGATTAGGTTTTTGGCTTCAGATGCAGGTGCGGTGCGCCCTTACCCGCCGGCACATAGCCGTGGGCGTGGTGACCATGTTCGACCTCGACCGCGACCAGATTGATCTGACCATGGCGCACACCGCGTTCGGCCATCATGGCCTCGGCGAAGCTGCGCACGGCAGCGGTCTGGCCGCGCAGGATAACGCTCTCCAGGCAGTGCTCGTGGTCGAGGTGAACGTGCATGGTCGCCACTGTCAGGTCGTGATGGCCGTGCTGCAAGGCGGTGAGGCGCTCGGCCAGCTCGCGTTCGTGGTGATTGTAAACATAGGACAGGCTGGCGACGCTGTGGGTTGCTTCGTCGCGCTCCAGCCGTTCCCGTTCCAGGTAGCCGCGCATCAGGTCGCGCACTGCTTCGGAACGATTGCGGTAGCCGCGCTGGGTGATCAGGCGGTCGAATTCGGCGGCAAGATCCTCGTCTATCGAGATGGTAAAGCGTTCCATTGCGACTCCTGGATTTGAGCCGGAAAATCTCCGGTGAGGGCTAATTTAACGTATTGCCGCAGCTTGTCGCAATGAAAAGTGGTTCATAATTGCATTGCAGCATTTCCGTAACCCCTGGAGCAGCCATGTCCAAATTCGCCAAAAGATCGAAAAAAGCCGGTCTGCCGCCCGGCACGCTGGTTCACATTGGGAAAAAACGGAGCGAAAAGACCCGCGTCAGGCTGATCAATTACGACGAATCCAGCTTTCTCGACACGGAAACCGAGGCTGCCGAGGAGTACTGCGCCGCCAAGGCGGCCACAGGCATCACCTGGGTCAACGTCGACGGCATCCACCAGATCGACCTGTTTCAGCGCATCGGCGAATGCTTCGGGCTGCACCCGCTGGTGCTGGAAGACATCATGAACACCGACCAGCGCCCGAAAATGGAGGATTTCGGCGATTACGTCTACATTGTGCTGAAAATGCTGTCCCTCAACGATCGCGGGGAAATCGCCGCCGAGCAGGTAAGCCTGATCCTGGGAAAGAATTTCGTGCTCTCCTTCCGCGAGCAGCATAGCGACATCTTCGACCCGATCGTGGAGCGCATCAAAAGCGGCAAAGGGTTCATCCGCAAGACCGGGGCGGACTATCTCGCCTACGCACTGCTGGATGCGGTGGTGGATCACTATTTCGTGGTACTGGAAAAGCGGGAAGAAGAAATCGACGCCCTCGAGGAGGAAGTCATTGCCAACGCCACACCCAGTACTCTGCAAAGAATCCACAAACTCCGTCGCGAACTGATTTTCCTGCGCAAGGCCATCTTCCCGTTTCGCAACGTCATCGGTGCGCTGGAACGCGGCGAATCAGCCTTCTTCGAGCCAACTTCGCGAATTTACCTGCGCGACATCTACGACCACACCATCCACATCATCGACACGCTGGAAACCTTCCGCGACCTCGCCACCGGCCTGCTCGACATCTACCTGTCCAGCGTCAGCAACCGCATGAATTCGGTAATGCGCGTCCTCACCGTGATCGCCACCATCTTCATGCCGCTCACCTTCCTCGCCGGCGTCTACGGCATGAACTTCAAACACATGCCGGAGCTCGAATGGACCTGGGGCTACCCGGCGATACTGCTGCTGATGGCGACCGTCGGCATTTCCATGCAGGTGTATTTCCGCAAGAAAAAGTGGCTATAAGCCGCAACACTCCGGGCGGCTCTCCGGCCATGCTAGAATTTAGCTCTCTCACTCGTGTTCAAATCACTCCATGCCTCAGAATGCTCACAACCTGCTGACAGACCTACTTTCCGATCTGGAACAAACCACGATACTGTGGCAACTTGCGGTGCTGGGTTTTAGCCTGGCGCTGGCCTGGGGCTTTAACCGACTATTGAGGAGCCACCTGCCGAAATCGGAAGGCGCCATCAAAGTTGGCCTGGGCGGGGTTTCCCGGGTGGCTTTTCCTCTGGTTGCACTGCTGTTGGTGGTGATCGGAAAGACCGTGCTCAAGAACTGGCACTCGGTCAATCTTCTGAATATCGCTACGTCCCTGCTATTAGCCATGGCACTGGTCCGCCTTGCCGTCTATGCGCTGCGCAAGATTTTCGCCCCGAGCGGTTGGCTGCACAGTTCCGAGCGCTTCATTGCCATGACAATCTGGGTCGGCCTCGCTCTGCACCTCACCGGCTTTCTGCCCGAAATTCTGGATGCCATGGACGACCTCAGCTTCCATATTGGCAAGCAGAAAATTTCATTGCTCATTATTTTGAGCGGCATCCTGTCCGTCCTTGTCACCGTGCTGGCGGCGATGTGGCTGGGGCGGATACTCGAAAACCGGGTAATGGCCACAGAGAACCTGAACATGAATCTGCGCGTGGTGCTGTCCAAGCTGATCCGCGCCGCCCTGATCATATTCGGCGTGCTGATCGCCCTGCCCCTGGCGGGCATCGACATCACCGTGCTTTCGGTATTCGGCGGCGCCCTGGGCGTGGGCATCGGTTTCGGCCTGCAAAAAATTGCCAGCAACTACGTCAGCGGCTTCATCATCCTGCTCGACAAATCCATCCACCCCGGGGATGCCCTCACCGTTGAAGGGCGCTTCGGCACGGTTTCAAAATTGACCGCACGCTACATGGTGCTAAAAAGCCTGGACGGCACCGAAGCCATCATCCCGAACGAAACCCTGATCAGTTCCACCGTCATCAACCATTCCTATACCGACCGCCATTTTCGTGTCAGCATTCCGGTACAGGTCAGCTACCAGAGCGACCTGGAACGCGCCATGAAGATCATGAGGGATGCCGCCGCGAAGCAGCCAAGGGTACTTGCCGATCCGGAAACCAAAGTATTTCTCAAATCCTTCGGCGACAACGGCATCGACCTGGAACTAGGCATCTGGATCGACGACCCGGAGGAAGGCCAGTTCGGCCTGAAATCCGACATCAACCTGGAAATCTGGCGCCAATTCCAGGCGGCGGACATCGAAATCCCCTACCCGCAAAGAGATATCCGCATCATCGGCAATCAGCCCAGCTAATCCTGGCAACCCGCGTAGGATGGGTGGAGCGAAGCGATACCCATCATCTATAATCATAAGCAATGGGTATCGGCAAGCCTCCACCCATCCTACGCACTTCGTCTGGCCCCGGTGATCCGGTTGATACAGGCAACAAAAAACCCGCCGAAGCGGGTTTTTTGTTGGGCAATACCTAGGCAAACCAGCTTATTTCAGCTTGGTTTCCTTGTAGTCCACGTGCTTGCGTGCCACCGGATCAAATTTCTTGATCAGCATCTTTTCCGGCATGGTACGTTTGTTCTTGTCGGTAGTATAAAAGTGACCGGTACCCGCAGTGGATTCCAGTTTGATTTTCTCGCGTCCGCCTTTTGCCATTTCTTAGCCCCTTAAATGCTTTCGCCGCGAGCGCGTAGCTTCGCCAGCACGGCGTCGATGCCGTTTTTGTCAATAGTGCGCAATGCAGCGCAGGATAGGCGCATACTCACCCAGCGGTTTTCGCTTTCCACCCAGAACTTGCGATTTTGCAGGTTCGGCAGGAAACGACGTTTAGTCCTGTTGTTGGCGTGGGAGACGTTGTTCCCCGACATCGGCTTCTTGCCGGTGATCTTGCATACGCGGGCCATGGTATTGCTCCAGAAAATAGAAGAATGAATTACGAAAAACGCGATTTATACCATATTTTTGCCCGACAACTCAAGAAGAAATTACTCTCTCTAGAGCAGGCCTCGCTCTGCGAAGGACAGAAAACCGCTTCCGGCAACGATAAAATGATCCAGCACCCGGACGTCCACCAGAACCAGCGCATTTTTCAGCGCCTGGGTCAGCACCTGGTCAGCATTGCTGGGTTCGGCCACGCCGGAAGGATGATTATGCGCCAGGATTACTGCAGCAGCATTGTGATGCAGGGCGCGCTTCACCACTTCCCTTGGATAAACCGAGGTCTGGGTCAAAGTACCGCGAAACAGTTCTTCGCTGACTATGACGCGATTTTGCGCATCCAGGAATAAGGCCATGAAGACTTCGTGGGGCAACCCCTGCAACCGGAGCCGCAAATAATCGCGCACAGCCTGCGGCGAGGACAGCGCATCGCGCTCTGACATCTCTTCATGCAACGCGCGCTTCGCCATCTCCAGAACTGCCTGCAGTTGCGCATATTTCGCCGCACCCATGCCGGGCGTCTGACAAAACTCCTTTTCCCCGGCGGCAAATAAGGTCGTCAGGTTGCCGAAGCGCCCAAGCAGTTCGCGCGCCAGATCCACCGCACTTTTGCCGGGCAGGCCGGTGCGCAAAAAAATCGCCAGCAACTCGGCGTCCGACAGGCTGGACGCGCCTTTCTGCAGGAGCTTCTCCCGGGGTCGTTCGCCTTCCGGCCAATCCGTTATCGCCATGACAAATTCTTTGTTGTTTCAAGTAGAATAAAAGGATTATGACCGATACAGTGAAAAAGCGCCTGGTTCTCGGCGTCACCGGCGGCGTGGCCGCCTACAAGGCAGCAGAGCTTACCCGCCTGCTGGTGAAAAACGGCATCGAGGTGCAGGTGATCATGACCGAAGCGGCCCGCCACTTCGTCGCTCCGGCCACCTTCCAGGCGCTCTCCGGCAAACCGGTTCTGAGCGATTTATGGGACGGCCAGGCAGCCGGCGGCATGGCGCACATCGATGTCACGCGCGGCGCCGACGCGGTGCTGATCGCCCCGGCCAGCGCCGATTTTATCGCCAAGCTCGCACACGGCGCCGCGGACGACCTGCTCTCCGCGGCCTGCCTGGCACGCGCCTGCCCGCTCCTGGTCGCCCCGGCGATGAACCGCGAAATGTGGGACAACCCGGCTACCCATCGCAACATCACCCAGCTCAGGCGCGACGACATCACCCTCCTTGGTCCGGCCAGCGGCTCTCAGGCCTGTGGCGAAACCGGCATGGGACGAATGGTGGAACCGGAAATACTGATAGAGGATCTAGAATCGTTCTGGCATCCCAAGCTGCTGAAAGGCCAACGCGTGCTGATCACCGCCGGGCCGACCTTCGAAGCGATCGATGCAGTGCGCGCCATCACCAACATGAGTTCGGGCAAAATGGGTTACGCTGTCGCCCGTGCCGCCATCGAAGCCGGAGCAGAAGTTACCCTGGTCTCCGGCCCGACCTGCCTGAAACCGCCCACAGCGGCAAAAACCATCGCCGTCACCAGCGCCCAGCAGATGCTTGAAGCGGTCAACAAGGAAATTGGCGAAACCGACATCTTTATCAGCGTCGCAGCAGTAGCTGACTATTACGTGCTCAACCCGAGCGAGCAGAAAATCAAGAAAGATGCTCACATCCTCACGCTGGAACTGGCACCCAACCCCGACATCGTTGCCAACGTGATGAACCTGCCCAACCCGCCGTTCTGCGTCGGCTTCGCTGCGGAAAGCGAGAACCTCTACGAATTCGCCGAAATGAAGCGGCGCCGGAAAAACCTGCCGCTGCTGGCCGCCAACATGGTGCAGGACGCCATCGGCCAGGAAGACAACGAGTTAATTCTATTCGACGACGAAGGCACCCACCCGCTGCCGCGCGCGCCAAAAATCGTACTGGCGAGGCAGCTGATCGCCCACGTCGCCAAGCTTTACCATCATTCAGGAAATAAAAATGAGGCTTGAAATGAAAAAGAATCTGAAGAAAGTCGACGTCAAAATTCTCGACGAACGCCTCAAGCAGCACCCGCCCAGCTACGCCACGCCGGGATCGGCGGGGCTGGACCTGCGCGCCTGCATCGAACACGTCATGACCATCCATCCCGGCCACACCGAGCTGATCCCCACCGGCATCGCCATCCACCTCTGCGACCCCGGCATGGCGGCGATGATCCTGCCGCGCTCCGGCCTGGGCCATAAGCACGGCATCGTACTCGGCAACCTGGTCGGCCTGATCGACTCAGACTACCAGGGGCAGCTCTTCGTTTCCTGCTGGAACCGCGGCCACACGCCCTTCATCCTCAACCCGATGGAGCGCATCGCGCAGATGGTCATCGTCCCGGTGATCCATGCCGAATTCAATGTGGTAGACGATTTCGAAGCAAGCGAACGCAGCTCCGGCGGCTTCGGCAGCACCGGTCGCCACTAAACTCACCCCTCTTCCGGGCGTGAGCGCATAGCGACCGCGCCCAGGAATCCGTATATTTCCTCATGACATTGGGGGCAATATTCCGACTCCTTCCCCCTTGCCGGGAGAAGGGAAATCGGAAGGATCACCTCAATAAATCATTAGCGCCCTCTGGGGCCGCCACCCATTCCCCCTCCCGGACCCATGCCACCGCCACCGGGCCCCATGCCGCCTCCTATACCACCTCCGGGGCCCATGCCACCGCCCATTGCTGGGGGCATATCCGGCAGAGTAACGCCTCGCTCCTTGGCGCGCACCTTCATCTGCTCGTGGTGTTCAGCGCGGATTCTTTCGCGCTCTTCCTGGGTTTTTGCCGCACGCATTTTGGTGCGGTAAGCCATGCGCTCTTCCTGTGTCATCAACTGCGAGCCGTATACCTGCTCCTGATCCTGAGTACGAAGCCGGTCCTGCTGGCGGGTTTGGTCCTGCTGCTTCACTTGATCCTGGCCGACAACCAGTGGTGACATAACCATCATCCCCACAGCCAGCGGCAATAACCATATTTTTTTGGACATAGCGCTTCTCCTTCATGCAAGAAAAGTGGACGGACCCACTTTGATTTATTATAGAGAGTCTTATGGAATCTGCTCCCCGCTTCCTGTGTGACGTGATGCTGGCGCGCCTGGCCCGCTACCTGCGCGCCGCCGGACTGGACACCACTCTGGCAGTCGAGACTGCAACCGATGCGCAAATCCTGCGCGAAGCAATCGTCGAAGGCCGCTGGCTGCTCACCGCCGACCGCAAGATCACGGAACACAAAGCCGCCAAGGGCCACGTCATCCAGCTTCCATTCGGCTCGCTCGACCTCCAGGCGGCAGTCCTGAGTAATCAATTCGACATCGACTGGCTCAGCCACGCCTTCACCCGCTGCCTGATGGACAACACCCTGCTTCAGCCCGCCACCCCGGAGCACGCCCAGCAGGTGCCGGATGATGTGCGTCAAACGGAGGATGAACTATTGGTCTGCCCGCACTGTGG
Source organism: Sulfuricella sp. T08 (assembly GCF_000971475.1). Classification (GTDB taxonomy): domain Bacteria; phylum Pseudomonadota; class Gammaproteobacteria; order Burkholderiales; family Sulfuricellaceae; genus Sulfuricella. The sequence goes on along the minus strand of NZ_DF967523.1, from coordinate 31,496 downwards.
CCGGGTTTACTGGCGGGGATCGCATTACAAACGGATGCGCAGAAAGCTGGCCGAATGGCAGGAAGCAGCGCGGCAAGCCTGGCGGCTCCTTCCATAAAAACACGGAACAAGAGGCGAATAGCCGAGTCAAATAAACAGGTTTGGCGCGAGCCAAGCCATGATTTATCCGCAACTGTTTCTGGAGGGCAATATCATGGACATCCACCTGCCTGAAATGTTTGGCTGGCACCCACATAAAGAAGCAAAACCGAAAACGAAACAAACCTCCGAGCCCAGCCCCATCACCAAATGGTCCGTCATAACCGCATTGGTTCTGCTTGTTCTGGTGATGGCCGGACTGACGGGTTATTATTTCTTTTCTGAATACCTCAGTGAGGTTTTCAAGACTTGGCAATAGTGGTGTGGCGCGCTTTGCGCGGTTGATTTGGGTGCCGGGGGTAGCCCGGCGGACTAGTTTAAACGGCTAAAGAAAGTAACCAAAGAAAGCCGCCCCTATCCACCGCCCCTGCGGGGTTCCCTGTGCTGCTCGCCGAGCCGGGCGGCTGCGGAACTCGGCCTGTGGCCTCAGACAGTCCTCGCCGAAATCCCCCGGCCCTGCTGTGCTGCTCGGCGGTGGACCAAGGGGACCGAAAAGCAAAACAAAACCGCCCCACCCCGCTCTCCCCAACGGGGAGAGCACCCAAAACACGGGCTCCGCCCACAAAACCCAACTCCCCTTCTGCGCCGCTTCGGTTTGACGGGCAAATTGGGATGAAGGCGAGCACTGTTCGAGCTCCGCGGCAGGGCACGGTTTGTGTGCCCTGCTAGGGCGAGTTGCGCAGCCGCCCAATTTGTCCGGCAAACCGAAGGTAGCCCGCAGGACCGGCGCGGCAGGGTGTCTTTTTGTTTGGTTACTTGTATTTTGGACAAGCAAAATAAAGTAACCTGCTGCCGGGCAGCCCCCGGCATCTAAACATTTGCGCGAAGCGCACTCAAAACCCAGCACCGCTTGTAACCACTAGAACAAATGCCTATAGTGGCCCAATTGTCATAAAATGCACAATAGAGCTCTAACATTCCAACACAAAATTTAATCGTGCCTGGCCCCTTTAAATTGAGGCGTAAATAAATGCTATGGAATATTCGGAAATTGAAAAATTGATCTCACTGATTGGTAGCTTCAGCATAGGCGCCGTGCTTGGCGGTGGAATAATATATTTTTTCATAAAATCTTTTATACCTTCATACCTCTCAGAAAAAGCAAAAAATCTAGCTACTAAAGAAGATATTGAATCCCTTACTGATAAGGTGGAGTCAGTAAAGTCAGGTTATGCGCAAATATTAGAAGAGATCAGAAGTAACTATCAGCTAAAATTCGCAGCGGTAGAGCGTGAAAAGAACATCAAGAAAGAAGTGTATATGGAGGCGGTCGAAGCTATAACGCGGAGCCAAAATATCATACCTAGTTTTTCCAATCTTAATCGTAACGAAGAACAAATCTCTTCCAGCATGGTTAGCGATTCGGGAAAGATCGCGAAAGTTCAAATCGTTGGCTCCAAAGAAACTGTAAAGGCAGTTACCGAATACATGGCTGCTATCGGATCAGCCACATTAGATTTGATGCTTGAGCGTAGTGGGCTGATGTTACGAAAAAACTCTATTCATACTCTAGAAAACCTGCGCGACAAGTCGCAGCAAGAAATTGATCGTTACATTGCCATAATGAAAAATCTAAATCTGGAAGGAAATCAAGATCCGGCACTGTGGAAAACTATCAATGGAAACGTCGATTTCGAGCAGAAGAAATACGATAAATTTCAAGCAGAAATTGCTGAACTATGGCAAATACAAAATAAAGAGCATTTGGAATTTATTAGAAAGTGCATGAATAAATTCTTTGAAATATCAGCATTGCTACCCAATGCAGTCCTTTCAGTTAGAAACGAGTTGGACCTGGAAATATCTAGTGACGATTATTTAAATATCTTCAATGACAATATCGAAAAAGGGAAGAAAATCTTTGATGATTTTTTTCGTCGAATAGAGCAAAGAAATGTCCAACGAGTACATTAACTTCGCGCCTACGGCGCCGATCGCTCGTATCTCGTGCCGGTTATGTTGGTGTTAGGCTCAAACCCAGCTAATCGATTTCAAATATCAACCCATTCCCAAACACCAACACCGCCCTCACCCTCTTGGGTGCAAACACCCCCTCCATAGCCACCCGATATTCCCTCATCACCCCCAGATAAGGCGCAGCACATGCCGCCAGATTCCCCTCTTCCGCCCTCTCGGCGGCCTTGAAATCCAGTATCCAGACGTCATTCTTAAACTCAACCAACCGATCGAGACGACGGCTCTCCCCCGCTGCCGTTCGGTAGGGCACTTCTTTCCAGGCATTCACATAGCATGCAGGGTCGAAGAAGCGCTGCAAATGGGGAGCCTGGGTGAGATGCAAGGCATCCTGCCAGAGCGTGTCGAACTCGGCATCGTCCACTTCCAGCCTGTCTTGCATCCATGCCCGGTCGAGCGCCTGCGAAGGCGGGGCGATCCATTCCAGCAGCGCATGCAGCCGGATGCCATGGCGCTGTGCCTCGGTCTGGCGCTGGCTGATCCGTTTGCCGGTGGGGATAGCCTGCGCAGCAGGGGTATAAAAAACGGGGGGCGGCGCGGCTTCGGGTTGCGCCGCGCCTGCGGGCAGCTGGGGCATCTGGCCGAGTTCGCAGGTCTCCCCGGCTTCTTCGCCGGTCAGGGCATTGCGGATTTTTCCGTGCCAGCTTTCCTCGGACTTGCGCGTGCTTTCGCTGCCACTGACGATCAGCGCCTGACGGGCGCGGGTCATCGCGACATACAGCAGGTTCAGGTCTTCGCGCCGCTCCAGTTGGGCTTCGGCATCGAAAACCGGCTGCCACTGCGCAGCACGCTCGCGCTTGCCGGCGTAGAGGAAGAAGTGCTGCGGGCAGGGACTTTCCGGCGGCCAGTCGATTACGGCCCGGTAGCCGCGCTCATTGCGGGGCGAGGCATGAGCGTCGAGCAGCCAGACGATAGGCGACTCCAGCCCCTTGGAGCCGTGGATAGTGAGGATGCGCACGGCGTTGCCGGCATCGCCGACGATGCCTTCGTCCGGGGCCTCTTGCGCCGCCGCACGGCGCAGCTGCTGCAATTCGTTGATGAACTTGGGCAAGCTGGGATAGCGACCGCTGTCCACGTTCAGCGCCAGTTCCATGAAGGCGTGCAGATTGGCCTGCACCGCGCCGCGCATCGCATCCGGCACAGCAGCAGCGTAACGCGGCAGCAAGTCGCCCTCGAAATAGATGCGATCGAGCAGGTCGTGCACCGGCAGGGTGTCGGTGAGTGCAAGCCAGCCTTGCAGCAGGTCCGCTGCCCGCTGTAGGGTCGGGCCTGCCTCACCGCGCACGGCCAATGCCTGCAGGCGCGCCCACCAGGAGCCATCTGGCAGCTTTGCCAATCGCATCAGGTCGTCGTCAGAACAGCCGAACAAGGGCGAACGCAGCGCTTGGGCCAGACAAAGGTCGGCGAAGGGGGTGATCAGGAAAGTCAGCAAGGCGGTCAGATCGCTGCATTCCAGCGTTTCAAGCAACCCACCCTGACGCGAACTGACGTAGGGGATGCGGGCCGTGCGCAAGGCACGCTCGTAAATTTCCAGCCGGGTGCGGCTGCGTTTCAGCAGCAGGATGTCGCGAAATTCCGCCGGCCTGTTCTCGCCGTTCTCCGTGGCGATCTGCCATGACCCCACCATGCTGCCGATTTTTTCCGCCAGTTGCTGGGCTTCCCGTTCGACGCGCTGGTCTTCCTCTTCCTCCAGCGCTTCGGTCAGGGGGTCGCGCAAGATCAGGACTGACGACTGCGCTTCGGCGGGTTCATTTTGATCGCCCTGGGCCAAAGGCAGCACTTCCACCCTGCCCGGAATTTCGGTGTGATGGGCTTGGTGCAGCTCGAAACCGGTGAATTCCTCCTCCTGCCCGAACAGGCAGTTCACCGCCTCCAGCACCGGCGGTGCACTACGGCGGGAAACATTCTGCTGCAACCGGGCCGCGCCGTAGCCTTGCTCCAGAAAATCGGCAGCGATGCCGAACAGGCGCGCATCGGCGCGGCGGAAACGGTAGATCGCCTGCTTCGGGTCGCCCACCAGAAACACCGTCGGCGCGCTGCCTGCACCCGTCGAGGCATCGAGCCAGGAACGCATGATCTGCCACTGCAACGGATTGGTGTCCTGGAATTCGTCGAGCAGGATATGACGGTAGCGGCAGTCGAGCTTGTACTGCATGTACTCAGCGTGGTCGGAACGATTGAGCAACTGGTGGACGCGCCATTCTACGTCGGTGAAATCCACCGCCCGCCGTTCCTCCTTGAGGCGCTGGTAGGCGTCGAGCAGCCCCGCGCCGCAGCGCAGGCCGGCTCGGTTGAAGCGGTAAGCGGCTAGCGCGGCAAGCGCGTCCCGCACCGCCGCAAGGCGCTCGCTCAAACGCCCATGCAGTTCGAGCAGGCGAACTTCGCCCTCCGCGCCCAAACGTTTTGCCTGGTCTTTGCTCGCCTTGCGCTTACGCGGGTCACCTTTCAGGGTGAAGAACACGGCAAAGATCGCCTCAAAGCATTGCGAAAACCCCCTCTCCCCAGCCCCTCTCCCGCCTGCGGGAGAGGGGCTTAAACTCCCCTCGCCCACTTGTGGGAGAGGGGCTGGGGGAGAGGAAGCCTGCTCGCCAATATCCGCCAGTACTCGTGAAAGTCCGATGGCAAGCCCCTTATCCGTGTCCGTATTGATTTCCAGCAGCCCCAGAATAGACTGCAAATCGAGGATCAAACCACTATCGGCAAACAGCTCGGCCAGCACATCCCGCTCCGGCTCCACCGCCAGATCGCGGCGCAATGTCTCTGCAGCAAACGCTGCCGCATCCTCCGCCCCCTGGGTATAAGCCCACCATTCGGCGCGCTTGGCGACGAAATCGAGCAGCAGGCTGCGGGTGTTGTGCAAGCCGTGCTCGGTGAAGAGGAAATCCAGTGCCTGGGCGGATTCCGAACCAGGGTCGGATTGCAGTTCTTCGGCGAACAGCTGCCAGGCTTCCTCGAGCAGCGCGGAGGTCTGGTCAAGCAGCCCCCAGTCGCCGCCCGCCCCGCTGTCCAGCGGGGCGCGCTGGAGCAGTTGCAGAAACCAGCCGTGGAAAGTGTTGATGGTAATGCCGGGCTGGGCGGAGAGGAAGATTTCGAACAGGCTGCGGGCGCGGGGCAGCAGGGACTCGATATCATGCTCCGGAACGGCGCGTTCAAGCAGGAAAGCCCGCACTTCCTCGTCCGGCGCCAGCGCCAGCAGGCGCAGCCAGTCGCGCAAACGCGCTGACATTTCCTGCGCCGCTTTGCGGGTAAAGGTGATCGCCAGGATTTCGGACGGCGCCGCCCCGGCCAACAGCAGGCGCACGATGCGCGACACCAGCAGCCAGGTCTTGCCGCTGCCGGCGCAGGCTTCGACCACCGCCGAAGAAGCTGGATTCAGCGCGGCGCGGTTGATCTCATTGCCCCTCATGGTCGCTCCGATAGTCCTTGCGGCACAGGCCGCTCATCTCGCAGTAAGCGCAGGCCGGAGCGCTGCCCTGGGCGGGCAGCGCAGCGCCCCGGTACAGGGCGTTGAACAGCTCGCGCAGGCGCTGCCCGGTGGCCTTGCTCAGCGCATAAATGTCTTCCTGCTCCACTATCTTGGTGCTGCCATCCTCGTCCACCGGCACAAATGCCGCTTCGACCACCGACTCTTCCAGCAGCAGCGCATACACCGGCAGCTGCACGTCCTCGCCCGGCGTTTCCAGCTTCTTTTGCAGGCCGACGCGGCTCTGGGTCTTGTAATCCAGCACGGCGTAGGCGGCTTCACCATCGTCCGACCGGGTGTCGATGCGGTCGATCCGGCCCTTCAGGGTCAGGCTACGCCCCCCGTCCAGTTCCAGTTCCCGCGTGCGCCACAGCTCGCCGTCGTGCCAGCGCCAGCCTTCCTGCTCGCGCCCCGCCTGCCAGTCGAGATAGGCGGGAATGCGCACATCCCAGCGCAGCGCCCAGGCACGGGCGAGGTAGTCTGCCTCCAGCGCCTGGAGGAATTCTTCCCGGCTGATGTCGCGCAGGGCCTGTTCCATCTCGGCCCGGTCGCAGCCGCTGATGGCGGGATAGCGCTGGTGGAAATGGTGCAGGATGGCATGCACGTGCTCGCCGTAATCCTTCTTTTCCAGCGCCTGCTGCACTTCGTCCAGCTCGTTCAGGTGCAGGGCATGGCGGGCGTAAAACTGGTAGGGGCAGGCCATCAGGCTGTTGTAGCCGCTGGCGGAGAGGGCGACGGGAACCAGTTCGGGCGGCAATGTCGGGCGGGCCGTGGCGGGCAACGGAGTAAGAATATCGGCGGCCTTCCCAAGCAGATCAGCCGCCCTGCGCGGCAGCTCCTCTCCATAGGCCAGTTGGTGGAAGACCTCCAGCCGATCTACCCACGGGCTCGCCAGACTGGGTTCGGCGTTTTTTCGGCCCTGCCAGGTAATGAGCAGGGTGCCGCAGTCCGCCAGCAGCGAGGTGAAGTCCTGCTCCATCTGGCGCAGGTCCTGTTCGAAAGTCGGCAACCCGAGTTGCGCCCGCACCGATTGGTTGAAAAAGGCACTTTCCTTTCCTCTTCCCGGAAAATGGGCGGCATCGCCGCCGGCCACGATTACGCCGTCGAAGCGGCGCAGGCGCGCGGCGCCGAGGTGAGTAAACACCACCGGGCTGGTGATGCCGGTATCGCGGAAGGTGGCGGCTTCGAGCTGGCTGTCGAGCCAGCGCCGCCATTCGCTCAGGGAGAATAGCCCCTGATCCTGGGTCAATTCTTTTTGCAGGCGAGCGAGCAGCCGCAGCAACTGCTCTCCGGCCAAGTCCTGCGCCAGACCCTGGCGCAAGCCTAGCACCTCCAGGCTTTCCAGCAAGCTGGCCAGCCATGCCGCCAGCCCGCGCTTGCGCGCGCCGAAGCGGGCCTGCGCCTGCTCCAGTCGGGCCAGCAGCGCGAGCACGTCCTCCGCACCTTCGCGCTGCGCCAGGCCGCGGTAGTGATGCAGACCGGAGATCACGCTATGGCGCCGCACCAGTTGCTCCAGGCCGTAGACGGCATGCTTGCGTGCCCCAACCTCCCAGTCGGCGAAGATCAGCGGGGATTTGAGCAGGTCGAGCAGATCGAGGTGGTGGAAGCGGCTGGCCATGGCGTCGAGCCAGCGCATCACCACGGCGCTGGCGGCCACGGTGGAAAAGGTCCAGCCGGTTTCGTCCGCAATCAGGATCTGGCCGCGCTCCAGCAGCGCGCGGGCGCGGCGTGCCACCAGCCGGTCCTGGGCGATCACCGCGATGGCGCTTTTGCCTGCCTGCAGCCACTCGCGAATCTGGCTGTCCACAGCCTGCGCCTCCTGCTCCAGGCTGTGCGCTTCAAGCAATTCAAGGCGGCCTCTCAACGGACTTTCCGGACCGCGCTGACGAAATTCGGCGGCGCGCTCGCGCAAGCCGGGCAGATCGGAACAAGCGCCCTTCACGTTTGCCTCTTCTCCCGCCTGCGGGAGAGGATTGAGGTGAGGGCGTCCATCTGAGAGAGAGTTGGGAAAGAGGGTTACAGCCACCGGAGACTGCCAGGCTATTTGCACCAACCTGCTCAAGTCATCGGCTGGAACCTCATCGTCGCAGCCGTACAGGTGTACCGGCTGCCTTTCCCGGTAGCGCCGGAAAAAGTCCTGCTCCATCGGCGTCAGGCCGGACAGGCCGACGGCATACAAGGGTGAGGCAGCAACATCGGCCAAGCCGGCCAGCCGCAAATGGTAGGCGGTGATGCTATCGACGCGGCCATCGCCGCTGAGGCTCATGGCATACCACAACTCGTGCACCAGGCGCGCCTCGAACTGCAGCGGTTCTCCGGCGCGGGTGCGGTAGGCTTGTTCCAGCAGCGCGATAAACTCCGGATAGGAATCCGGCAGGCCGGTTCCCTGCCGGGCCATATCGTCGAACAGGCTGAGCAATTCCCGGCTGACATGCCACAAATCGGCGTCGGCAAACCATTTCCGCTCGCGCAGGGCCTGGTAAAGCAGGGCAGCACGGCAGCTGTCGGGGAGAACCTCACGTCCCAGCGCCACCTCTCCGGCCCATTCGGTCAGGGTGGTCATGCGCGGCAGCAGCAGGGAGGGCGCGCCCGCCGCTTCGCTCAGAGCCTCGCCCATCAAATCGACGGCATGAAAATTCGGCAGCAGTATCACCAGGCCGGTCAGCCTGGGCAGCCGCTCCTGCTCCAGCGCAACGATTTCCCGTGCGGCGACGCGCAGCAGATGGGGGACGGAAACAGTGTCAACCGAAGATTTCCGCATATAATGAATTGATAAGCGTCCGGGAATACCGGGAACAATGGGGAACAACCTGATTTTATCCCGAAACCGGGTGGCATAATCAACGCATTCGTCCAACAATTCCCCTTGCCGGATTTTTTTGGTTAGGATAAAGTTCAAAAATACATTTCATATCCAGCCCATAAACCGGCAACACGTCTGTCACAACACAAAAGCAAACACAATCGTCAAACTGTCACAGCGTTTCACAATCTTTTCCGTTGATTCTCTATTATTTTGAATTGGAGCCAGAATCTCATGAGCGAACATATCCATTACGTCACCGACGACACCTTCGAGCCAGAAGTCCTGCAATCCCCGTTACCCGTACTGGTTGATTACTGGGCGGACTGGTGCGGCCCGTGCAAGATGATCGCCCCGATTCTCGACGAAATTGCGCAGGAATACGCGGGACGCATCAAGGTCGCCAAACTCAATATCGACGAAAACCAGGCCACGCCGCCAAAATTCGGCATTCGCGGCATTCCTACCCTGATGATATTCAAGAATGGCAACATCGAAGCCACCAAAGTGGGCGCCCTGTCCAAGTCCCAACTGACCGCATTCATTGACAGCAATATTTAAAGCCGCTAACCTAGCGCCTGACTGCCCGTTCCTCGGGCTCAGGCGCAAGCTTCTTCCCGCCGCACTCTAAGAAATTCCAGATCCACCTTGCTCTACCTTTGATCCACCTTTTCTACTGATTCATCCTACCCTACCGCCATGCGCTTATCCGATTTAAAACACCTCCCCGTCACCGAACTGGTGGAAATGGCCATCACCAACGAGATCGAGGGTGCAAGCCGCCTGCGCAAGCAGGATCTGATCTTTGCCTTACTCAAGAATCAGGCCAAGAAAGGCGAAAGCATTTACGGCGAAGGCACGCTGGAAGTCCTGCCGGATGGCTTCGGCTTCCTCCGTTCTCCTGACACCTCCTATCTGGCCGGGCCGGACGATATTTATGTCAGTCCCTCGCAGATTCGCCGCTTCAACCTGCACACCGGCGATTCGATCGAGGGCGAGATCCGCACCCCTAAAGAGGGCGAGCGCTATTTCGCACTGGTCAAGGTGGATCAGGTCAATGGTGAACCACCTGAGAACTCCAAGCACAAGATCCTGTTCGAGAATCTGACGCCGCTGTTCCCGAATCAGCCAATGATTCTGGAACGCGATATCAGGGCGGAAGAGAACATTACCGGTCGCGTCATCGACATGGTCGCACCGATCGGCAAAGGGCAGCGCGGCCTGCTGGTGGCCTCGCCGAAATCCGGCAAGACCGTGATGCTGCAACATATCGCCCACTCCATCGCGGCCAACCACCCGGAATGCTATCTGATCGTACTGCTGATCGATGAGCGACCGGAAGAAGTAACGGAAATGCAGCGCTCGGTGCGTGGCGAGGTGGTTTCCTCCACCTTCGACGAACCCGCCACGCGCCATGTCCAGGTCGCCGAAATGGTGATGGAAAAAGCCAAGCGCCTGGTGGAACACAAGAAGGACGTAGTGATTCTGCTTGACTCGATCACCCGCCTGGCACGTGCCTACAACACTGTGGTGCCGTCTTCCGGCAAGGTGCTTACTGGCGGCGTAGATGCCAATGCACTGCAGCGACCCAAGCGTTTCTTTGGCGCGGCGCGCAACATCGAGGAGGGCGGCTCGCTGACCATCATCGCCACTGCGCTGGTGGATACCGGTTCGCGCATGGACGACGTGATCTACGAGGAATTCAAGGGCACCGGCAACATGGAAATCCACATGGATCGCAAGATGGCGGAGAAGCGCCTGTATCCGGCGATCAACGTCAACCGCTCCGGCACGCGCAAGGAAGAGTTACTGATCAAACCCGACATTCTGCAAAAAATCTGGGTGCTGCGTAAGCTGCTCTACCCGATGGATGATCTGGAGGCAACGGAGTTTCTGATCGACAAGATCAAGGCAACCAAGAACAACGCGGACTTTTTCGATTCGATGCGCCGCGGATAACCAGCCGCAGATAAGCGAACAAGCGGACTTGATAAAGCCCGTTTTTTAGAGGATAATCCCTCTTTTTCAAGAATTCGGCCCTAAAAAAAGCCGCCAGATTCCAAGGATTTAAGCCATGAAACCGGAAATTCACCCAGAATATAACGAAATCGAAGTGACTTGCAGCTGCGGCGAAAAGTTCAAGACTCGTTCGACCATGAACAAATCGCTGGGCATTGAAGTCTGCTCGATGTGCCACCCATTCTACACCGGCAAGCAGAAGACCATCGATACCGCTGGCCGCGTCGAAAAATTCCGCCAGAAATACGGCATGAAGTAAGCTTCGACGCTACGCAGCAACATAAAGGCAGCTTGAGGCTGCCTTTTTTGTTTATGGTTAGCTAAAATAAATCGTGATGAGATTCACGCTCGCCTCCAGATTGTTTGCCGGTCTGCTCTGCCTGGGACTGCTCGCCAACTGTGCCGTCAACCCGGTTACAGGACGGCAGAATTTCGTCATGATGTCCGAAAGCGAAGAAGTCCGCACCGGCCAGAAGGGCGACGAGGAAGTCCGCAAGGAATACGGCGTTTACGACAACCCCACCCTGCAGCGCTACGTCAACGAAGTCGGCCAGCACCTCGCGCAGAAAAGCCACCGCGGCAACCTGGAGTACCACTTCACCGTGGTAGACAGCCCGGAAATCAACGCCTTCGCCCTGCCCGGCGGCTATATCTACATCACCCGCGGCATCATGGCTTATCTCAACTCCGAAGCCGAACTCGCCGCCGTGCTGGGACATGAAATTGGCCACGTCACTGCGCGCCACAGCGTGCAGCAGTACAGCGCCTCGATGGCCGCCAGTATCGGCGTGGCGCTGGGCTCTGTCCTGGTGCCGGAATTGCGCGGCGGCGCTCAGGATCTGCTCAGCCTGCTCGGCAACGCATTGCTTTCAGGCTATGGACGCGACCACGAACTGGAAGCGGACCGCCTCGGTGCAGAATACCTGGCGCGCGCCGGCTACGATCCACAGGCGATGGTAAAGGTGGTCGGCGTCCTCAAGAACCAGGAACTGTTCGATGCTGAAATTGCGCGCGGAGAAGGCCGCGAACCGAGGCGCTACCACGGCCTGTTCGCCTCCCACCCCGACAACGATACCCGGCTCAAGGAAGTCGTCGGCGAGGCCAACCGTTTTGTCCAGCAAACTCAATCCGACAGCCGCCAGGCCGCCTATCTGACTCAGATCAACGGACTGGTTTTCGGCGACAGCCCCAGCCAAGGCATCGTCCGCGACAACCGGTTCCTGCATGACGGCTTGGGATTCGGACTGAATTTCCCGCCCAACTGGAAAATCAAAAACAGCCCCGACAAGATTATCGCCCTCAGCCCGGAAAACGACGTGCTCATCGAATTGGTACTGGCTGGCCCCGCACGCGGCACGCCGGCAGATTTTTTGCGCCGCAATATCCGGCTGGACGCCGGCAACGAACTGGATACCACCCCGATCAACGGCCTGCCCGCCGCCATCATGAGCGGGATACGCCAAGGCAAACCGGTCAAGGCCGGCGTGATCTTTTTCCGGGATCAGGCCTTTGTCCTGGTTGCTACCGCAAAAAACCCGGCCGCCTATAACCATCACCGCGCGGCAATATCATCCGCTATCGACAGCTTTCACGCCCTGCAGGATTCCGAGCGTAAACTGGCGAAGCCCACACTCATACACACCCGCACCGCCAAAAAAGGGGAAACCTTCGCCAGCCTGGCGCGCCTGTCCCCACTCGGCAAGAATGCCGAGGGCTACCTGCGCCTGATGAATCACGCCTATCCCAGCGGTGAGCCGCAGGCAGGGCAACCACTTAAAACGGTTGAATAGCCGCCGACACTATCTGACACTCCATGAGCCAACCCACAAACTTGACCAACTCCAGCAGCCGTTCAACCTTCTTCCTGCTTGCCATCCTCTGCCTGGCCTGGATACTGCCCGGCCTGATCGGCCATCAGCCATGGAAACCTGATGAAGCCTACAGCTTCGGACTGATATACCATATTCTCCAAAGCGGCGACTGGATCGTACCGACCCTGGGTGGCGAGCCATTCATGGAAAAGCCGCCGCTGTATTACATCACTGCGGCGCTATTCGGAAAAATATTCTCCTTCGCGCTCCCTGTGCATGACGCAGCGCGCCTGACCACCGGCTTTTTCATGGCGATCGCGTTGCTGCTCACCGGGTTGACCGGCAGAGAACTGTGGGGCAAGAGTCATGGCCGCCTCGCTGTACTCATCCTGATCGGCTGCCTGGGGCTGCTGATCCGTGGCCATGAAATGATCACCGACACCGCCTTGCTGGCCGGATTTGCAATGGCCATCTATGGCTTGGCGCTGAGTCGCAGGAGATTAGCACTGGCAGGTTTCTGGCTCGGCACGGGGACCGGTATCGGCTTCATGGCCAAGGGTCTGATCGCACCCGGAATCATCGGGCTGACAGCCCTGATTTTGCCGCTCGTATTCCGCCACTGGCGCAGCCGGGATTACGCGCTGTGCCTTGCAATCGCCTTCCTCTCGGCAGTCCCATGGCTCACCATATGGCCGATCCTGCTGTATCTGCGCTCGCCGGAACTGTTCCGGGAATGGTTCTGGATCAACAACCTGGGGAGATTTCTGGGATTTGCCAAACTCGGCCCTGGCAGCGATCACTTGCATTACTTAAAAATCCTGCCCTGGTTCGCCTGGCCAGCCCTGCCGATTGCGCTGTGGACACTGTGGCAGGGACGACGCACCGTCTTCGGTCAACCCGGGATTCAGCTTGTGCTCACCGCCTTTCTGGTGATGCTGGGGATATTCAGCCTGGCCTCCGACGCGCGCGAGCTGTATGCCCTGCCGATGCTGCTGCCACTCTCGCTGCTGGCCGCACCGGGCGTCAACACTTTACGCCGCGGCGCGGCCAGTGCGCTGAACTGGTTCAGCATCATGACCTTCGGCTTCATCGCTGGCGTGTTCTGGTTCTTCTGGTTCGCCATCATCTCTGGTCATCCTGTTAACCAGGCAGAACGTTTGCAAAGATTGCAACCGGGTTACATCCCGACTTTCGAACCGATGCACTTTGCCATTGCGCTATTGGCTACCCTTGCCTGGCTGTTCATCGTTTTCTGGGCCAGATCCCTGCCCCGCAATCCGCGCGCCGTTCTCAACTCGGCTACCGGCATCACGCTGGTGTGGGTGATCATAATGACACTAGCACTACCCTGGCTTGATGCCGGCAAAAGCTACCGTTCCATGATCGTCTCCATGCAGAAAGCCTTGCCCGCCCGCCACGCCTGCATTTCGAGCAGCAAATTGGGCGAGCCGCAACGCGCCATGCTGGAATATTACGCCGGCATTCTTACCCGACGCACGGAAACTCACAAGGGAATAACGTGTAATTTGCTGCTGGTGCAGGGCAGCGCCAAGAACCCGGAGACGCCTCCCGGCCCGGAATGGCACAAAATATGGGAAGGTAACCGACCCGGAGACAGATCGGAGCGCTATTGGCTGTTCCGGCGCAATCCGTCCTGAAACTTAGAGCCTATTTCCGCATCTTTTTTCTGATCTGATCCAGGGTATTTTTGGCGGCGCCCGACTCCGGACCACCCAGGAGGACGGCCTGATTTGCCAAGGCCAGGGCTTCAGGATAACGCTTTTGCTCGGCTAGCGCTTGGGCAAGGTTGTTGTAGGCAATGGCGGATTTCGGATGATCCCGCGTTGCCTGCAAATAAGCTTTTTCGGCGCGCTTCCAGTCGCCTTGGGCGTAGGCCGCATTGCCCAGGCCGATGCGGGCGGAAAGATTGCGCGGCCAGCGTTTAAGGGCCGCTTCATAGGCAGCTTCGGCACTTTTCGGCGGGGCTACCTTTTCCAAGGCCACTGCCGCGGCAACATAGGCAGCTTCAGTCGCGGTGCGCGGCATCCTGCCCGGTGGCAGCGCAAGCATCGCCCAGTAGCCGGCGCGCTCCCAGGTATGCTCAAATGTCGTAAAAGGCAGAACCTGCCGCCGCTCCAGGCCGGAACGCAGAACAATTTCCTCGCGCTTGAGGTCGTACCCCACCACCACCGCGTAATGCCAAACCGGATACCAGCTCAGCGCAACATTCTGCAACACGACCACCGGCGAACCGGCAGCCACTTCCGTCAGCAAATCGTCCAGCTTCGGCGCAAGCTCATAAGCCAAAAAACCATTACGCCGCGTGGCAGCCAGCATTTCGACTTGCAGGCTGCCCGCAAGTCCCGGCAGATACACTTGCGGGGTCAGGTCCTGCGGGGTCACTTTTGCGCCACCTGAGTTAAGCACCATGGCGAGTGACGCCGGACCGCACTGGTGGGTTTCCTGGGGATAGAACGGTACCTTGCTGAGTTCCACCTGCTGCGGCAACTGCCTGGAGTGCGTCTTGAGCAGCGCCTGAGTCTGCGGCGTAGCGCAGCCACCCAGCCAGATCAAAAAGAAAACGCCCGCGATCAGGCGGGCGCAGACTCGAAACAACATGGTTCGAATTTACTTGATAGAGCGAGTAAACGGAAACACTTTGGTAAACCCCAGAATATCCGTTACCAGCAGGATCACGAAAATGGTGAACAGTATCCCGATAATTTCCCCACCGGCAGGCATCGTGTCCAGTTTGCCGGCAACTTTCTGTACCTCTTCGTCGGTCAGTGCATCCACACGCGCTTTGGCGGTGTTAACATCGACTCCCTGAATCTGCAATTCCTTACGCACGTCTTCGCGGTCGAGAAAAGTACGGATACGCTCGCGCTCGGATTGGGACTGGGCGGACACGGCCACCTTATCCGTTCCCACCAGCCCGGCATGAGCCGACTGGAGTGGCAGGCCAAGTCCTAAAACACTGGCGATCAGCAAGCGGCTGGTCATGCGCATGAAACGTGAATTCATAATTTTTTCTCCAGTTAAATTTTGGGTGCAACTAACCAGCATATGTTACACAAAACCATTTTTCCCTATGGTTACCCTTTGTTAATCTTCAGCTTAGTCTCAATATATTCCCTGTCAACTAGGCGGCAGGCGAGAGACTTGCTAACATCCGTTCATTCCGGTTAACCATTTGATGAACAGGTCCGCAGTGCCTACCGATCGATTAAACATTAGTGCCGTCATTCTGGCCGGAGGCCGGGCTCGGCGCATGGGTGGCGTCGACAAGGGGCTGGCGCTTCTGAACGGCCGCCCCTTGGTCGCCTGGGTACTGGAACGCATTGCGCCACAGGTCGATGAGCTGTTCATCAGCGCCAACCGCAACTTCGACCAATACCGCCTCTTCGGTCACCCGGCGCTACCTGATGTGTCCCCCGACTTTCAGGGACCGCTCGCCGGGCTGCTCCGCGGCATGACCGAATCCGCCCACCCGCTGATTCTAAGCGTGCCGTGCGACACCCCTTTTCTGCCTGGCGATCTGGTTGGGCGATTGTCTGTCGCGCTCGAGGAAAGCGGCGCAGACATTGCCATCCCGGTTTGCGGTGGGCAAATTCACCGTGCAGTTTGCCTGTGCCGGTGTAGCCTTCTGCCCGGCCTGGAAAATTTTCTCGCTCAGGGTGGTCGGCGGGTCGGGGAATGGCAATCCATGCTTCGGCGCGTCGAAGTGCCATTCAACGACGAACAGGCTTTTCTCAACCTCAACACCGCGGATGAACTAACCCGACTCGGCGCCCGATAAGGCGGCCACCCCAACGAGCATAGATTCAACTCGGATGGCAGGCATCTCTCTCCTGAAAATAAAAAAGGCCCGGCAGGATTTCTGCCGGGCCTTTTATTGAGATAACTTAACTAGCCATAGTGGCGCCTTGCAGCCTTGCTGCTTTCCATCCATTTCTTGATGCGCTGTGCATCAGCAATACGCGACAGTTTTCCCCACGAATCGAGCAGCACGATCACCATCGGCTTATTCGCGATATTCACCTGCATCACTAGGCAATGACCGGCCTCGTTAATAAAACCGGTTTTGGAAAGCCCGATCTCCCAGATTTTGTTTCGCACCAGCATGTTGGTGTTCTTGAACTGAACCCGGCGCGGTCCGCCGCGCATAGCCACATCATAGAAGCCTGTGGTGGTCATTTCACGGATCAGGGGATACGCATAAGCGGCGTTGACCATCTTGACCAGATCCTGCGCGGTCGAGGTATTACTGCTGTTGAGGCCGGTAGAATCGACAAACTGGGTGTGCAACATGCCAAGACTCGCGGCCTTGCGATTCATCGCAGAGACAAAGGCCGGGAGACCTCCGGGATAGACACGGCCCAAAGCCGCCGCCGCACGATTTTCGGAGGACATCAGCGCCAGTTGCAGAGCCAGTTGGCGACTAAGCGTCGTCCCGACCTGGATTCGTGAGTGCGTACCCTTCAACGAGTCCCTGTCTTCGCTACTGATAGTGATCTTTTCATCGAGGGGCAGTTTTGCGTCCAGCACCACCATAGCTGTCATCAACTTGGTGATGGAGGCAATCGGCATGGGCGCATCGGCATTCTTACCGAACAACGTACGTCCGGTCTCCTGATCCACCACCATCGCCGACGACGATTTCAGATTAAGTCCGGAATTGCGGAAGGCGATTGGAGCTTCTTTGTTCGCGAGTTGGGCCTCGGCCTGGAGCGCAATACCTCCAGCCTGGTCCGCTTGGCTGATCTCGCCAGCTATTGTTGCGGATGCAATGAACCACGCGCATCCCACTACCCAATTTAATCGCATGCTTCCTCCTTGAAACCATGACTTTAATAACTTACTTTAAAGTGTAAACCAATTCAGAAAAAAATGTAAACCCAATTTCTACACATATTAGCTCATCCCCATAATTTATCTGGACAAAGAATAATTCAGAGCGCAATCGGCTTTCCATTTATCCAATTAAATTCCCTGGCATTTTCAATGCAACATGCTAATAATTAATATTGATAGTTTTTGCATTGCTTGAAGGGAGAAAATGTTAATGGAACCCGATCACCATGAGGTTTACGTCAATAAGAAATCCAGTCAAGCCGCTATATTGCTTGCACGACTGGAAATCCTGCGTGACGAATTGGGCATGGTGGGTGAAGATCTAATCAACTTACTGCGAAACGCAGGCGTTGTCCCGCTCGCCGAAACCGATTCAGAGCGCAGTGAAAAAGCCGGGGGCGGCTTAGAGCCTGCTTCCGCAGGCTAAAAGCTTACATCTGCTCGATCATCGCCTGCCCAAAAGTCGAACAGGAAACTTGGGTCGCGCCTTCCATCAGCCGAGCAAAGTCATAAGTGACCCGCTTGGCGAGAATCGCTTGCTCCATCGATTTGACGATCAAATCAGCCGCCTCGATCCATCCCATGTGGCGCAACATCATTTCCGCCGACAGGATAATAGAGCCGGGGTTGACATAATCCTTGCCGGCGTATTTCGGTGCTGTACCGTGAGTCGCCTCGAACACCGCCACGCTGTCGGATAGATTGGCGCCCGGCGCAATGCCGATGCCGCCCACCTGTGCCGCCAGCGCATCGGAAATGTAGTCGCCATTCAGGTTCAAGGTGGCAATCACGTCGTAGTCCTCCGGCCGAAGCAGTATCTGCTGCAAAAATGCGTCGGCAATCACGTCCTTGATCACGATGCCATTCGGCAACTTCATCCATGGCCCGCCGTCCAGCAACTCGGCGCCAAATTCGCGCTGCGCCAGTTCGTAACCCCATTTTTTGAAGCCGCCCTCGGTGAACTTCATGATGTTGCCCTTGTGTACCAGGGTTACCGAACTGCGTTTATTGTCGATGGCGTACTGGATCGCCTTGCGTACCAGCCTCTGTGTACCCTCGATCGATACCGGCTTGATGCCGATCGAAGAGGTATCAGGAAAACGGATTTTCTTCACGCCCATTTCCTGCTGCAGGAACTGGATAACTTTTTTTACTTCCGGCGAGCCGGCTTCCCATTCCACACCGGCGTAAATATCCTCGGTGTTTTCGCGGAAGATCACCATATCGGTCTTTTCCGGCGCCTTTACCGGGCTCGGGACGCCCTGAAAGTAAACCACCGGGCGCAGGCACACATACAGGTCGAGCATCTGGCGCAAGGCCACATTGAGCGAGCGGATACCGCCCGATACCGGCGTGGTCAAAGGCCCCTTGATGGAAACCACGTATTCTTTCAGCGCCTGTACCGTCTCATCCGGCAACCAGGTATCGGGATCATAGATCTTGGTGGCTTTCTCGCCGGCGTAGATTTCCATCCAGGCGATCTTGCGCTTGCCGCCATAGGACTTGTCCACCGCCGCATCCACTACCTTGCGCATCACCGGCGTGATATCCACACCAGTACCGTCACCCTCGATGAAGGGAATAATCGGATTGTCCGGAACATTCAGGGAGAAGTCGGCATTCACCGTGATTTTGCTGCCCTGTTGCGGCACTTGAAATTTTTGCGTCATGATTGCGTCCTATATAATGTTGTCCATGAGCCGACTTATCCTGTTCAACAAGCCCTACGGCGTCATCACCCAATTCAGCAGCGACGGCAAGCATGCCACGCTGAAAGAATTCATTCCCCTGCCCGGCGTTTATCCGGCAGGACGCCTGGACACCGACAGCGAAGGGTTGCTCATTTTAACCGATGACGGTCCTTTGCAACACCGCATTAGCGACCCCCGCCATAAATTGCCTAAAACCTATTGGGCTCAGGTAGAAGGCATTCCTGACGAAACCGCGCTGGAAAGTCTGCGCCGGGGAGTGGATCTGGGCGACTTCGTCACCCGTCCTGCCGAGGCCCGCCTCATTGATGAACCCCCGGACTTATGGCCACGCACGCCGCCCGTTCGCTTCCGCAAGCAGATTCCCACTAGCTGGATCGAACTCGTTATCCGGGAAGGCAAGAACCGGCAGGTGCGACGCATGACGGCGAAGGTCGGATTTCCCACCCTGCGCCTGATACGTCACCGTATCGGCGACTGGACGCTCACCGGCTTGGCGCAGGGTGAATGGCGTGAAATAACGGTTTAACCTCAATACTTGAAAAATTTTTTACCCTGCTGTCAACCACACCCCAAACCGGTCGTTATTGGATGTGACGCGCCATCGTGTCACTTGAATTTAAAACTTAACTAGTTAAATTAAAGGAATTAAAAATGAGCAAAATTCTGTCCGCACTGATCGCCGCTGCTTTCGCCGCTGTTACCTTCTCCGCTGTTGCTGCTGACGCTGCCGCTCCTGCCGCTGCTCCTGCTGCTGCCGAAGCGCCTAAGGCTGAAACCGCCAAGCCTGCCAAGAAAGCTAAAAAAACCCACAAAAAAGCCAAAAAAGCTAAAGCAGCTAAAGCTGACGCTGCAATGGAAGCGGCTCCTGCTGCCAAGTAATTCCGGCGCAAGCAACGAAAAAGGCGGGGGTTTCCCCGCCTTTTTTTATGGGATCTACGTTTTACCCCTGATTCAGATTCATCCAAAAAAATCAGGTTACCTACCCGCCCGCCTGGTGACTATAAACAGTCTTTCATGTCTTTACGGTTAATGAAGTGTGGTATTCAGGTTCATGAACTGCTCGAACTCGGCCAACGGCAATGCTCGGCTGAACAGATAACCTTGATGTATATGACAGCCGTTGAGGTTAAGAAAATCCTGCTGCGCCGCGGTTTCCACTCCCTCGGCAATGACGTTCAGCCCGAGCGCTTTCCCCATGGTGATAATAGTCTGCACAATCGCGGCACCATTCGGGTCAGAGCCAATGGCGCGGATAAACGACTGGTCGATCTTGATCTGGTCGAGCGGCAACCGCGTCAGGTAAGACAAAGACGAATAGCCGGTACCGAAGTCATCCATCGAGAAACCGATGCCGATGGCCTTGAGCGCCTGCATCTTGGTGATGGCGTCACCCACGTTGTCGAACATCAGGCTCTCGGACAGCTCGATCTTGAGGCGCGTCGGGTTGGCGCAGGTCGTCAAAAGCACCTGCTGTACCTGAGCAACAAAATCCTGTTGGTGAAACTGGCGTGCGCTGACATTGACGGCAATCTGCAGTTCGCGGGTGTGCGGACTGTTCTCCCAGGCCTTGATCTGGGCGCAAGCGGTTTCCAACACCCATAGGCCGATGGGCAGGACGAGACTGGTTTCCTCGGCAAGCGGAATGAACTCACCCGGCGCAACCAGCCCACGATCCGGGTGCACCCAGCGCAACAACGCCTCGGCGCCGACAAGGCCGTGCGTGCTTTCCATCTGTGGCTGGTAGTAAAGCTTCAACTGCTGGTGCTTCAGGGCTAGGCGCAGATCGGTCTCTAGCGCGCTGCGTTCATCCAGCGCAGTCTGCATGGCGGGGTCGAAGAAACGCAAGGTATTGCGCCCGGCGGTCTTGGAATGGTACATGGCGAGATCGGCATGCTTGAGCAGTTCCTCGACGCTCACATTATTGTTGCAGAATAGTCCTATCCCTATGCTGGTGGTGCATTGGTACTCGCCGCCCTTGAGGTGGTAGGGCCTGGCGAGATCTTCCTGCACCTTGTCCCCGACCAGCTTGGACTGTGCGGCCGCCTCTTCGGCCTCTCCACCCAGGCTTTCCAGCAACATCACGAACTCGTCGCCGCCCAGTCGTGCCACCATGTCGCTCTCGCGCAGGCAAGCGTGCAGGCGTTGCGCCACCTCGACCAGCAGCAGATCGCCGACATCGTGGCCGCGCGTATCGTTAAGCGCCTTGAAATTGTCCATATCCAGGAACAGGATCGCTCCGCAGTGGCCACTGCGGGCCGTAGCCGCCAGCGCCTGGGCCAGCCTGTCCTGCAGCAGACGGCGGTTGGGCAACTGGGTGAGCGGGTCGTAATAAGCCAAGCGGTGGATCTCGGCCTCCGCCTCAGGGTTCTGCGTGATATTGGAATAAGTGCTGACGTAGTGGGTGACGAGCCCATCGGGTGCGGTGACGGCGGAGATCGTCTGCCAATCAGCGTAAATCTTGCCGTTCTTGCGCCGGTTCCATATCTGGCCCTGCCAGTACTTCTTCTGCTTCAGGCTTTCCCACATGCGCTGGTAGTACGCTTGGTCGTGGCGACCGGATTTGAGCAGCGCTGGCGTTTTACCCACCGCTTCTTCCGCGCTGTAACCGGTCAGGCGGGTAAATGCCTGGTTGACCCGCACGATGACTCTGTTGGCGTCAGTCACCATCATTCCCTGTTGCGACTCGAAGGCGATGGCGGCAATGCGCAGTTCTTCCTCGACCTGCTTGCGCTCGGTGATGTCGGTCAACGCGATATGCACCACCGGCTCGGCACCGAATTTTTCCAGCCGCAGATAATCCAGTTGCGCGTGAAAGTGTGATCCGTCCGCACGCTGGAGCACCGCCTCACAACGTTCTTTGTTGCCACGTAGCATTACGCGCAGGAAATCCTGGCTCCAACGGTTGCGATCATCGCCAGTAACGAAGCGGGCAAAACGGCGGTGAATCAGCTTGCTACGCTCTTCCCCCAGCAATGCGGCGCCGCAGAGGTTGATTTCTGCGATCAGCGACTCGCTGGTAAGGGTGAGGTAGCCGACGGGGGCAAAGTCGTAAAGATTCACATAGCGGTCGCGGGATTCCTCCAGGGCGATCTGCGCCTTGCGCAAGGTCTCGTTCTGCATCTCCAGTTCGAGCTGGTGCACCTGGAGTTCGTGCAGGAGTTCCTCAACAGGACGGGCTGTTGGTTCTGTCGCCAGCCCGCCCGCCAGTCGTGCCTCAGCGGATGCCCTGAGCAGTTGAGGATCTTGCTCGGTCGGTTTCTTGCGCATCGCACCTCCTACCTACCCGTTACCTTAGCCCCATTAACCATGAGAGTAATTCGTGGCAAAAAGTTCCATTATTGACCAGTGAGCGCAGCCCTGGAGATCACAAAATTTTTACCTGTTAGACAAGATCTAACTATAGACCAGCTATGATTTATGGCAATGCCTCCATCACCAGCAGGATCATCCACCTTGCTGAAGATGTAGCAGGCATTGAACAACCTTCTCCACGGTCGCGGATCCTGCTGCCAAGTAATACCGACACAGGAAACGAAAAAAAGGCAGGGTTTCCCCCGCCTTTTTTATAGCCATCCTTTAATTCTTGAAAAAGCAGTCAACCCCCGATTAACAGGGATGAGTGCTGATATTTCATGGCGTTATAAAATTTTATCCGTTCACCGGTAAAGTGAATCAGCTCATGGGAGTAACAGCTTGAATGTTCTGCGTTAATCGGCAGTTAATCGCAGTTTACAGGTTAAAGGAAACGATCCAGCAGCTTGCGGCTGCTCTGATCCAGCGTCTGGAAATCCCGGATCAGGAAATGGATGCCGTTGCTGTCGGCGATAAGTAGCGTGGACGCGGCGAGGCGACGGATATCATCCTCCCCCTTGAGAATGAATGTGGTGGGGCCACGATCGGTTTCCACCTGCCATGTGCTGGGCGTGGCGAAGCTGGAGACGCGGCGGATACTGCGAATTTCCGGCATGAATTCCCGGCTTGCCAGCTCCTCCTCCAGAAGAACACGTGATTCGTCCGGCAAATCCGTCAGGCAATCGATCCAGGCCAGTTCGTGCCCGTCAATAGTGACCAGCGAAATCCCCTCCGCGGGAGCGGCGATGGGAAAGGCGTGTACGGGCACCACGCCATCATGAACTTCGCCATCCGCGCCGGTAAAAACCAGCCTGCCGAAAGTATTGCGGGTAAGCTTGAAATCAATGGTCTTGTTCATGCAACGCCCTCCTTGGTTGCGGGCTCGGCATTCCACACCTTGTCGTCCATATCAGTATCCACGTTGCGCGCTTGCGCCTGATAAAGGCGGAAATAGGCACCCTCGCTGGCCATCAGCTCGTCATGATTACCCACCTCGACAACCTGCCCGCGATCGAGCACCACCAGCCGGTCGGCGCGACGCAGGGTGGAGAGGCGGTGGGCAATGGCAATGGTGGTTCGTCCCTGAACCAGGTTATCCAGGGCTTTCTGGATTTCCTTTTCGGTCGTTGAATCGACTGACGAGGTGGCTTCATCGAGGATCAGAATACGCGGATCGATGAGCAGTGCCCGTGCAATGGAGATACGCTGGCGCTCGCCGCCCGACAGGGCTTGGCCACGCTCGCCGGCCAGGGAGTCATAGCCCTGCGGCAAACGCAGAATGAACTCGTGGGCGTGGGCAGCGCGGGCGGCAGCAACGATTTCCGCCCGGGTGGCGTCCGGCTTGCCATAGGCGATATTCTCGGCAATGGTACCGAAGAACAGGAAAGGTTCCTGCAGTACCAGACCGATATTGCGCCGATATTCGGAAACCGGAAGGGAGCGGATATCCACCCCGTCGACACGAATCGAACCCTCTGAAACGTCGTAAAAACGGCAAATCAGGTTGGCGAGTGTGCTCTTGCCCGACCCGCTATGCCCCACCAGACCGATCATCTCGCCGGGGGCGATGCTCAGGTCGACTCCACGAATGACCATCCGGTTGCCATAGCGAAAACCCGCGTTGCAAATCTCGATTCCCCCCTGCACCTGCTCAAGGTGAACCGGGGTGGCTGGCTCCGGAACGCTGGATACGTGATCGAGAATATCGAAAATGCGTTTTGCTCCGGCGGCGGCCTTCTGCGTCACCGAAACTATGCGGCTCATCGAGTCGAGCCGCGTATAGAAACGACTGATGTAGGCCAGGAAAGCAACCAGCACACCGACTGTGATCTCATTGCGCGAGACCAGCCAGATGCCGAACGCCCATACGACAAGCAGCCCGATTTCGGTCAGCAGGGTGACGGTAGGTGTGAACAATGACCATATCTTGTTGAGCCGATCATTCACCGCGAGGTTGTGCTGGTTGGCCTCGCGGAAGCGCGCCGCTTCACGCTTTTCCTGGGCAAAGGCCTTGACTACACGGATGCCGGGTATGGTATCGGCCAGCACGTTGGTCACCTCCGACCAGACCCGGTCGATCTTCTCGAAACCGGTGCGCAACTTGTCGCGCACCACATGGATCATCCAGGCGATGAAGGGCAGCGGAAGCAATGTCACCAGCGCCAGCCAGGGATTTATCGAGAACAGGATCGCCGCGGTCATGAGGATCATCAGCACGTCTGTGGCGAAGTCCAGCAAGTGTAGCGAAAGGAACACGCAGATGCGGTCAGTCTCGGAACCGACGCGGGTCATCAGGTCACCGGTGCGCTTGCCGCCGAAATACTCCAGGGAGAGCCGCATTAAGTGCTCGTAGGTGGTCGTGCGCAGGTCGGCCCCAATGCGCTCGCTCACCAGGGCGAGGATATAGGTACGTGCCCAGCCCAGACTCCATGCCACCAGTGCAGACCCCAGCAACCCCGCAAGCAGGAGTGCCACCACGCCGTAATCGATGGGGGCGCCGTTCTGGTAGGGGATCAGCACCTTGTCCATCAGCGGCATGGTCAGGTAAGGCGGCACCAGAGTGGCAGCAGTAGACGCCAGCGTCAGCAGAAAGCCGGCAAGCAACTGTCCGTTATAGGGCTTGGCAAATCGCCACAGTCGGAACAGGGTCCACGTCGAGGGAGGGACATGGATTTCCCTGGTGCAGATAGGGCACTCTTCCTGGTCCGGCAGGAGCGGCGCCTTGCAGCTGGGGCAGACCATTTCTGCCTGATGGCTGACGGGATGCCCGGCGAGAAAGCCGGCAAGCTGCTGCTCGAAGTGCTCAACCAGGCGCAATGCCGCAGTATTATGGCCAAGGGTGTAGCGCCAGCAGACGAGGCGCGTTTCGTCGTCATGCAGTTCAAGGCTGCCCACCCCGGCATGATCGTGGCGCTGCAGGGCAAGCCCATTCCGGTAAGTCCAGTCTCGCAATGCTGCCTCTTCACGACTCTTGGCAAGCACCCGACGGTTGGTCACGACGACAAGGCCCTGGGTAAAATGAAGGCGCACATCGAGATCAATCTCCAGCCACGCCAGGATCTCCTCTTGGTTGGCCAGCTGAGATTCCACCTCGGTGCGCCAGGCATCGGGCAAAGTTTTTCCGGTTGGCGCCGAAAGAGAGTGGATGTGTTTCACAAATCTACCTTGAATTTTTGTCTGAAAAATCATGACCTCAACCGGGGTCATGCTGGAACGAAGTTTACTTGCCTTGAAACCAAGAGTACAGCATCAGACATTCGACTGTTTTCAGGAGTCGTTGGGGGCTAGCGTCGCAAGAGGCGCACCGCGTTTTTCAGCATCAGACTGGACCGCGGCAGCTTAACCGGGATAGCATATTAGCGCAAAACAGATATGATATTTTTCTCTGCAAAGTTTGTGTTCTCTAAATACTTAAAATGGAACAACATGCAATTGACCACTTTGAATAATATTGAAAGACATGCTTTTCAGGCATATCCATTATTGCAGACAGCCAAACACCTGACGATGCTGTTAGCGCTCACCACCTGCTGCCCGGCGCATGCCGCGGAAGAATGGCTGACCATTCCAACCTCCTCCGACAACATCACCTTTTCCATCGACAAGGTTCATCTTGAACGTAGCGGCAAGGTGGTCAAATTTTGGGAAAAAATCGTTTACACCCAACCAATGGTCAAAGATGAAACTTCCGGCAAGATGATCAAGGAAAAGAAAATGCACCGCATCATGAATTGCGCGGAGCGGACCCAGGGCCTGCTCCACGGCGTAACTTACAGCGAACAAGGCAATTTCATCACCTCCCTCTCACTGGATGAAGACAAAACTCAGATGACTGCAATACCGTACAATACTGTGGCAGAAATAGAGTTTGAAATAGTCTGCGCAGACATCCCCAGCAAGCCAGATTAGCCGCCTACCCGAAAAAATGTTGACGGATCCCGATATTCCGTTTCTGGCGTTTTCGAAATAAATATCTGTTGATAAATAACGTAATCCAGCACATAAAACTGGTCGATGGCTGAAACCGGATAAGCAACAGTGGCATTTGCCACCCCCACCCCATTCTTACGCTCACGCCCATTGCCACACGATTTAAGTAAACCACCGGAAAACTTCAGTCTTAAACATCTAGCCGCAAGCGGGAGAATGGCGATGTGGATACGTTAATGAAAAAATCTCCTTCCCATTGTGGTAAACGGATTGCCGCATGCAGCGTTAATTTTCTAGTTGTTTTAAAATATCCTGTGACATACCTGACCTTAAGAGCCATCAAGGATTCGCACGCCATATGCCACTGAGCTACTTGAGCACGGCGCCCAATCCATACGGTGCCTTTTTGTTTATCCCAGAGCAGTTGCGAGCAACAACACAATATGCTCAAATCACTCTATCCTTCTGGGCTATCCCAAAAAATACGTCGGACCTGCCGCTCGGCCCGCCTATGGCTGGATCTACTGAGAGGCTTATAAAGTATTTTTTATGAAAAAGAATATCGAATTTCTCAAAATCGTGCCCCTGCGTGGACCGAATATATGGACATACCGTCCGGTACTCGAAGCATGGGTTGACATCGGAGACCTGGAAGACTCACCTTCCAATACCATCCCCGGTTTCTACGAGCGCCTGTCCTCATGGCTGCCCTCGCTGATCGAACACCGGTGTGGCGTTGGCGAGCGGGGGGGGTTCCTGCAGCGGGTGCGCGAAGGCACTTGGCCTGGACACATACTCGAGCATGTCACCCTGGAACTGCAGAACCTGGCGGGCATGCAGAGCGGTTTCGGGAAAGCACGCAGCACCTCGGTGCGGGGTGTTTATAAAGTCGTGGTAAGGTCACGCCATGAAGAAGTGAGCCGTGCCTGCCTGTATGCCGCTCGTGATCTCGTCATGGCGGCGATCGAAGATCGTCCGTTTGACATGCCCGCCACGGTCGCCCGCCTGCGGGATATGGCCGATTCCCTTTGCCTCGGCCCGAGCACGACGTGCATCGTCGATGCAGCCTCGGATCGACGCATTCCGGCTATCCGACTGACTGAAGGCAATCTGGTACAACTGGGCTACGGCGCCCGAAGCCGCCGCATCTGGACCGCTGAGACCGACCAGACCAGCGCCATTGCCGAAAGCATTTCTAGCGACAAGGATCTTACCAAGAATCTGCTTCAGGCTTGCGGAGTACCGGTTCCCGAAGGACGCATCGTCGATAGCCCGGAAGACGCGTGGGAGGCCGCCGAGGAGATTGGCGTTCCGGTCGTGGTCAAGCCCCGCGATGGCAACCATGGCCGCGGTGTTTCCACCGAACTGATGACACGTGAAGAGATCGAGGCCGCCTACAAACTGGCGCTCGACGAGGGCAGCGATGTCATCGTCGAGCGTTTCGTGCGCGGCAACGAACACCGGTTGCTGATCGTGGGCGGACGCCTGGCGGCAGCGGCTCGCGGGGAATCAGCCTCCGTGACAGGCGATGGCAGTTCGACCATCATCGAACTCATCGATACCCAGATCAATACCGACCCACGGCGCGGCACGACCGAGGATTACCCGCTCAATCTGGTTCGGGTAGATGAAGACCCGGCCGTCCGGCTCGAAATCACGCGCCAGGGCTTTACTCCTGACACCATACCGCCACTGGGCGCGGAAGTGATGATCCAACGTAACGGCAATGTCGCCTTCGACGTCACCGACCTCGTCCATCCAGATGTAGCTGCGACCGTCTGCCTCGCGGCCCGTATCGTGGGGCTGGATATTGCGGGGGTCGATCTGGTTGCCGAGGATATCTCGCGCCCCCTCGACGAGCAGCGGGGCGCAATTGTCGAAGTCAACGCGGGCCCCGGTCTGCTTATGCACCTCAAACCGGCGAGCGGCGAACCCCGTCCGATTGGCCGTGCAGTCGTCGACAGCCTGTTTTCCGAAGGCGAAAACGGTCGCATCCCCATAGTCGGCATCACCGGTACCAACGGAACCAATCTGGTCGCACGACTGGTAGCGTATCTGCTTCACCTCAGCGGCAAGCGCGTGGGCCTGGCGTGTCGTGACGGTCTCTATCATGATCAACGACTGGTTGAAAAAGGGAATCGTGCGAGTTGGGCAGCCGCTCGTAAAGTGCTGCTGAACCGGGTGGCTGAGGCAGCGGTGTTCGAGAATGGCAGCGATATGATACTCAGCGAGGGGCTGGCCTATGACCGATGCCAGGTCGGCGTCGTCACCGATATTGATCCAGCCCGGCACTTCGGAAAATATTACATTGAGACACCCGATCAGGTGTTCAACGTACTGCGCACCCAAGTCGACGTGGTGCTCCCGGACGGGGTGGCGGTGCTCAACGGCAACGACCCGATGACTGTGGAAATGGCGCCGCTATGTGATGGCGAAGTCATTTTCTTCGGCGCCAATCCTGATGTTCCGGCCATCACTGAGCACCTGACACGGGGGAAGCGAGCGGTGCTTGTGCGCGACACCTTCGTGACACTCGCTACGGGCAGTGAAGAAGTACGACTTGTCGAAGTGTCCGGCATCATGCTGGCAGACGCCGAAGTTGCCGGACTGCAGATCGAGAATGTTCTGGCGGCTGCCGGGGCGGCATGGGCACTCGGTCTGCCTCTGGAACTGATCCGCGCCGGAATCGAAACCTTTAGGCCGGACTAGGTCCGACCAATAAACATCCTACCGCGGCGAAGATGACCGGGTAACTTGGGGAAACAAAATGGAAGTATCACGCATCAGGGCGTTGCGCGGCCCCAATCTGTGGAGCAGGCGCACTGTAATCGAAGCCATTGTGACATGCCGTGAATGCCTGATTGGGGATATGCCCGACTTCGAAGCCAGACTGCGCGCACGGTTCCCGGAAATCGGCTCCTTGAAACCTGCTGGTCACGAAGAATCCATTCCCATGGCGCACGCCCTGGAGTTCGCCGCCCTTGGGCTGCAGGTGCAGGCGGGATGTCCGGTGACCTTCAGCCGCACTGCAGCAACGACTGAGGCAGACGTATTCCAGGTCGTGGTCGAATACAGTGAGGAGCAGGTAGGCCGGCTCGCATTCGAACTCGCTCAAACGCTTTGCTTCGCAGCAGCGAACGACACGCCCTTCGACCTCGCCGACGCACTGGCACGACTGCGCGAACTGGATGAGGACGAGCGCCTCGGGCCCAGCACCGGGGCCATCGTTCAGGCCGCGGTAACGCGCGGCATCCCTTATCGGCGCATGACGTCGGGCAGCATGGTGCAGCTCGGATGGGGCAGCCGGCAGCGCCGCATTCAGGCCGCCGAGACAGACCATACCAGTGCCATTTCCGAGGCCATCGCCCAGGACAAGGAACTGACCAAAATATTGCTCGATGCAGCCGGGGTTCCGATACCTCACGGACGACCCGTGTCGGATGCCGAGGACGCCTGGGTGGCAGCATGTGAAATCGGCGGCCCGGTGGTGATCAAACCCCAGGATGGCAATCAGGGCAAAGGCGTTGCCGTCAATATCGAGACCCATGAACGCGTACTGGCGGCCTATGCCGCCTCTGCCGAAGTCAGCTCCGAAATCATGGTTGAACGCTATATTCCCGGTTATGACTTCCGCCTGCTGGTGGTGGGAAATCATCTCGTCGCAGCGGCACGCCGCGACCCGCCCCAGGTGATTGGCGACGGCGTGCATACCGTCCGCGAACTCGTCGAGCAGGTCAACAGCGACCCCCTGCGCGGCGAAGGGCATTCAACCTCACTCACCAAAATCCACTTCGACGACATTGCCCTGGCGACACTAGCCAAGCAGGGCCACGCCGCAGATTCAGTACCCATGAAGGGTGCGCGCGTGATGCTGCGGAATAATGCAAACCTGAGCACGGGCGGATCAGCGACCGATGTAACCGACGACGTTCACCCGGAACTGGCGGCACGTGCAGTAGCAGCAGCCCAGATGATCGGACTCGACATCTGCGGAGTAGACGTAGTGTGTGACAGCGTGCACATGTCGCTTGAGGAACAAGGCGGTGCTGTCATTGAAGTCAACGCGGCTCCAGGCCTGCGCATGCACATCTCACCCTCGTTCGGCAAAGGACGTGCAGTCGGCGAAGCGATTATTGCCAGCATGTTCGCCGAAGGTGAAGATGGCCGCATACCGGTGGTGGCGGTTGCCGGTACCAATGGCAAAACGACAACCGTGCGCCTGATCTCTCACCTCCTCGGCGAAAAGGGATTGCGCGTCGGTATGACCAACTCGGACGGCGTCTACATCCAGGGGCGGCGTATCGATACCGGTGACTGCAGCGGCCCCAAGAGCGCCCGCACCGTGCTGCGCCACCCCGATGTCGATGCCGCGGTGCTCGAAACCGCACGTGGAGGCGTTTTGCGCGAGGGGCTGGCATTCGACCGCTGCAACGTGGCGGTAGTCACCAACATCGGCATGGGGGATCACCTCGGCCTCAGTTATATCAGCACGGTCGAGGATCTCGCCGTGGTGAAACGGGTCATCGTCGAAAACGTCGCACCTGGCGGCGTTGCGGTTCTCAACGCAGCAGACCCGATCGTGGCGAAGATGGCCGATGCCTGTCCAGGTTCGGTGACCTTCTTCACCAGCGACCGACATCATCCGGTCATGGCCACTCACCATGCGCGCGGCCTGCGCGTGGTGTACGTGGACGGAGACGCCATCGTGGCCGCCGAGGGCAGCTTCGAGCATCGCATCGCACTGGCGCAGATTCCTCTCACCCGGAATGGCTCGATCGGCTTCCAGGTCGAGAACGCGATGGCCGCGATTGCTGCTGGTTGGGCGCTGGGCCTGGACTGGAAAATTATCCACGCCGGCCTGGCCTCGTTTGTGAGCGATGCGGCAACCGTGCCTGGGCGCTTCAACCTGTTCGACTACAATGGCGCCACCCTGATCGCGGACTATGGACACAACCCGGATGCCATCCAGGCACTGGTGAAGGCCGTCGAACACATGCCGGCAAAGCGGCGCGTGGTTGTGATCAGCGGTGCGGGCGACCGGCGTAATGAAGATATTCGCCAGCAAACCCAGATTCTGGGAGAGGCTTTCGACACGGTGATTTTATATCAGGATCAATGCCAGCGTGGGCGGGCCGACGGTGAAGTGCTGGCGCTCCTTCAGCAGGGTCTGGAGCAAGCCAGCCGTGCCACTACGATCGAGGAAATCCGCGGTGAATTCCTGGCTATCGACACCGCCCTGGCGCGCCTGGAACCCGGCGACCTGTGCCTGATCCTCATCGACGAGGTAGATGCCGCACTAGCCCACATCGCGAAACGAGTCGCAGAAGACTGAGTTATGTAGGTTGGGTTAGGGAAGCCCTGAACAAGTTCCTGAACCTGTAAAATAGCGGACATCATCAATCGACTGAAATTGCCCATGAAACAACTCAGTTTTGCAGCCC
>NZ_DF967524.1 GCF_000971475.1 Sulfuricella sp. T08 | reverse complement strand
GCCTGGCCTATCTCGGCGTGCTGCTGTTCATCGGGCCATTACTGTGGCTCTCAGGCTGGTTCTACCTGTTCTTTAGTGACTGGACGGCATGGGGAGTGGACAAATATGTCTCTCTGGAGTGGGTGGCGCTCTTCCATACTGCCGGCGCATTCATGATGCTGTTGTTCCTGATCGCCCACGTCTACCTGACCACGGCGGGTCACACACCGACTTCGCATATCAAGGCGATGATTACCGGATGGGAAGAAGTGGATTAAAGTCTCCCCTCGCAAACAAAAAATGGCCACTAATTTTAGTGGCCATTTTTTTGTTGCGTGAATGCAATCAGTTCCGATGAATAACGGGGCAGGCTCGGTTCCCTCTCAGTCCACGCCGATGGCGGGAAGGGGCGCCGTATGAACTCCATAACCGGCTTGTCTGAACGCTCAGCGTAACTCGAGCTTCACGATTACAGTGAACCAGTTCCGCTCAAGAAGCGAGTCAATTCCTCCGCAGGCAGCGGGCGGCTGAACAGATAGCCCTGGAACGCATCGCAGCCATGTTGCGCCAAGAAGTCTCGCTGGGCTTCAGTTTCCACGCCTTCCGCCATAACCTTCAGGCGCAAGCCGTGCGCCATGCCGATAATGGCGATGGCGATTTGATTGTCATCGCTGTCATTCGGGATGTCGCGTACAAAGCCCTGGTCGATCTTGATCTCATCGATGGGAAAGCGCTTCAGATAGGCCAGGGAGGAGTAACCGGTGCCGAAATCGTCTATCGACAGACGTATGCCCAGCGCTTTCAAGTCCTGCAACAGGACTACCACCTCTTCGCCATGGCCCATGATCATGCTTTCGGTGAGTTCCAGCTTGAGCGTCTCGGCGGGCAGTCCGGTTTCTTCCAGGATGGCGGCGACGCGAGCGACGATATCAGGCTGCTGCAACTGGCGCGCGGAAAGATTAACGGCCATCGACAGGTGCGGCATGCCGGCATCGAGCCAGGCCCGCGCCTGAGAACAGGCCTGGCGCAACACCCATTCGCCCAAAGGCAAGATGAGGCCAGTCTCCTCCGCCAGTGGGATGAAGCGGGCCGGCGAGATCAAGCCATGTTGCGGGTTGTTCCAGCGCACCAGGGCCTCGCAGCCGATCAGGCCGCCACTTTGGATGTCCAGTTGGGGCTGGTAGTGCAGCAAGAATTCACCCTGGGTCAGGGCATGTCGCAGGCGCGCCTCCATATCCAGCTTTTCGTTGGCAATCACGGTCAGGGACGGCGTGTAGAAGGCGTAGGTATTACGGCCCGATTCCTTGGCCTGGTACACGGCTACATCGGCGTGCTGGACGAGTTTGGTGCAGGAAGCGCCATCTTCCGGAAACAGGCTGATACCGATGCTGGCGCCTACAAAGACTTCGTGGCCGCTGGGCAGGTGGAAGGGTTGATCCAGCAAGCCGATCAGATCCTTGGCGACAACTGCTGCCTCCTCCGGGCGTTGCAGATCCTCCATGATCAGCAGGAACTCGTCACCGCCCAGGCGACCCAGAATGCCCTCGCCCCGCAGCAGCTCCTCCATGCGCCGGGCCAAGGCTTCCAGCAGTTCGTCACCCACCGGGTGGCCCAGACTGTCGTTGATGTTCTTGAAGCGGTCCAGGTCGATATACAGCACCGCAAGACGCTGTTTGTGCAACTCGGCAGTGGCCAGGGCGTGCTGCAGACGGGATTGCAACAGCTGACGGTTGGGCAAGGCCGTCAACGGGTCATAGTGGGCCAGGTGCTCGAAACGGGCCTCCGAATCCTTGAGCTGACTGAGATCGGTCATCACGGCCACATAGTTGCCGGGCAGGCCGTCGCTGTCGTATACGGTGCTGATGGTGAGCAACTGCGGAAAGAGTTCGCCGTTCTTGCGCCGGTTCCAGAGCTCTCCCTGCCAGGCGCCGGTGTCTTTGATGCTGTTCCACATAGCCCGGTAAAACGCCTGATCCTCGCGCCCTGACCGCAGCAGTCCCGGATTGCGGCCCAGCACTTCGGCCTCGGTGTAGCCGGTAATGGTCGTGAAGGCACTGTTGACGGAGACGATGAGAGATTGCAGATCGGTGACCATCACCCCCTCGCCGACGCTCTCCAGTACCGCCGCTGCCTGGCGCAGTGCAGCATCGGCACGACTCCGCTCAACAGCCAGCCCGGCGATGCGGGCAAACTCGTTGATCAAGTCCAGCTCCACCGGGTCGGGTGAACGCGGTTGCCGATAATAGATGCCAAAGGTGCCCAGCACCTGACCGGCGCCGTCCTTGAAAGGGATAGACCAGCAGGCGCGCAGCTCGGCACGTTCGGCCAGATCAGTGTATGGCGCCCAATAAGGATGGGTGCGAATATCCTCGACGATGACCCTCTCGCCGGTGGCCGCCGATGTCCCGCAGGAACCCTGCCCAACTCCGGGCTTCAGGCCATCCACGGCGGCGTTGAAGAAGGCAGGCAGACTGGGGGCGGCAGCGGTATATAGTTGGCCGCTGCGCGTATCTCGCACCAGGATAGAGACCATCAATTCCGGATGTATGCTTTCCAGGCGGGTAACGATTTCTTCCAGGATCATGGACAGGGGACGACCGGCCACCAAGCCGTCCAGCATGGCGACCCGTGTTTCCCGTAATTGGTCGGCCATCTTGGCCTCGGTAACGTCGAGCCAGGCGCCGATCCCCTCGCCGGCTTGCGACAGACGCAACTCGTCGTGTATCCAGCGGATCTGACCATGGCAGTCGAAGAACCGGTAGTCGAAGGTAATCTGCCCCGCGCCCGGCAGCTCTCCCAGGCTTGCCAGTGCCGCGTCGCGGTCATCTGGATGCAGGCGGCTCGACCACCACCCTGCCTGCAGCGCCTGCGCCTCTGTGTATCCCAGCAGGCGCTCGATATTACTGCTGACCCAAACGGGCGTGGCACCTTCCGGATCCAGGCGCAGGGTGTAAAGAATCACCGGGCTGGTGGTCAAGGCCCGCTCCAGACGTTCCGTTGTCTCCCGCAGAGAGCTTCGCTCCCGTGCCAGTTCCACTTGGCGCAGCACCTTTTCCAGGGTGGCAGGCAGTTCGTGCAGATAGCCGGGGTGCTTGGCAATGTAATCGTCTACCCCGAGATGGATAGCCCTCGCCGCCACCTCCTCGCTGCCCTGCCCGGAGACGATGACGATGGGGATGTCCAGGCCGCGCTCGGCGCGCAGCACCTTGACCACCTCCAGGGCATCCAGTCCGGGCAGGCGATAGTCCAGCAACACCACATCGAAGTCCGCTAGCGTTGTTCCATCCACGGGCAAACGCTGCAAGACCTCGGTGGCATCCCCCACTACAGTCAGTCGGACGTGAGGAGCGAAACGGGCCAGATGACGCCGGGTCAGGTCGATATCACTAGCAGTGCGCTCGGCATACAGTACGCGTAAAAATCGGGACCGACGAATACGGGCTGCCTGGAAACGTTTGCTGGCATCGTGCAGGATGGCGGGCAGGCGCTCCAGGGATGTAGCGCCCTTGCTCAGGTAGTCATCGGCGCCGGCCTGGAGTGCAGCGACCACCGCTTGCTGGTCGCCCGAACCGGTGAGCATGACCACCGCCATGGGCAGGGAGTGTTGCCGGATCCAGTTCAGCAGTTCAAACCCGGATCCATCCGGCAGTTTCAGATCCACCAGGACCACATCGAAACTGGCGGGTGCCTGCAGACAGACCAGTGCTTCGGCCAGTGTGGACGCCTGGGTCAGTTCGATATCGGGGGCGTGGCGCGACAGGTGCCGCCGGGTCAGGTCGGCATCGTCCGGGCTGTCTTCGACATGCAGGATACGCAGGGTCATGTTATCGTTATCGCGGCGGATGGTTGATGAGCAGCCAGTACAATTCGATCTGGGTCGCCACATCCATGAATTTTTCGAAATTGACAGGTTTGACGATGTAGGAATTGGCGTGAAGGCGATATGCCGCTTTCACGTCCCGGTCTTCGCTGGACGAAGTCAGCACTACCACCGGCAGGTCGCAGCTCACCGGGTGTGCACGCAACTGGCGCAACACTTCCAGGCCATCCACTCGCGGCAGTTTCAGATCCAGCAGGATCACCAGAGGCATGGTTTCGCCCGCTTCCCAGCGCGGAATCCAGTCCAGAGCTTCCTGACCGTCGCGGGCCACCTGGATGGGGCTTGCCAGGTTGTGATGCGCGAAGGCGCGCAGGGTCAGATCCAGATCGACCGGGTTGTCCTCCACCAGCAGGATGGGACGCAGGATGGAATCGGGGATCATCGCGGCAACTCCAGATAGAATGTGGCGCCCTGGCCGGGCGCACTCTCGGCCCAGACCCGCCCGCCCATGCGCTGCATAGCCTTGCGGACGATGGCCAAGCCGACGCCCGTACCGGGGTAATCTTCTACGCGCTGCAGGCGCTGGAAGATATTGAAGATGCGATCGTGAAACTGCATGTCAAAGCCAATCCCGTTGTCATGTAGTTTAAGGATAACAGATTTTTCTGTGATCGCTCCACGGATCGTCAGCGTTGGCGGCCGGCTGTCGCGGGCGAACTTGAGGGCATTGTCGACCAGGTTGCGCAGCACCATGGTCAGGCCTTCCGGGTCGGCACGAACGGTCAACTCCTGCAATCCTTGCACCTCGACGATCATGCCTCGTGCTTCGATATCCGTCCGCCGCTCGTCAAGGACGCCCGTCACCAGACGAGCCAGATCCACGCTCTGGCCGGTAAGACTGCGCCGTTCCATGCGGGAATAGGCGAGCAGATCCTCGATCAGCAGGCTCATCTGCTCCACGCCATGACGCACATTGTTCAGGAACAGACGGCCCTCCTCATCCAGAAGTGTCTGGTATTGCTCCAGCAGCAGCCGGCTGTAGCCGTCGATGCCGCGCAGGGGAGCCTTCAGGTCGTGAGAAACGGAATAGGTGAAAGTCTCCAGTTCCTGGTTTGCCGTGTCCAGTTCGGCAGTGCGCTGGCGTACCCGCTCCTCCAGTTCGTCGTTGAGCTGGCGAATATCATCTTCCATGCGCTTGCGCGCGGTGATGTCATTGATGGCGGCGAAGATGGCCGGCTCATTCTCGAAATCCACGATCGACGCGGAAACGAGGGCCCAGAAGGGGTGCCCGTCCATGGTTACCATGCCCACCTCAAGATCATCCACGCGACCGTCTTTTCGCAGATGATCAATGAAACGATCACGCTGCGTCGGGTTCTGATAAAACCTGTCTGCGGGCTGGCCGATACCTTGCTCGCGTGATATCCCGTACTGAATTTCCGCGCGGTGATTACCGTAAAGCAATATGCCGTCCCGCAAGCGGGAAAGCACAGCGGGAAAGGGAGCCATTTCTAGCAAGGACCGATAGCGGGCTTCGCTCTCCTGCAACACCTGTTCGGCCTGTTTTCTCTCGGTGATATCCTCGGAAAAGATCACAATGCCGCCCACGGCGCCGTCGGCGGCATGCCAGGGCCGCACTTCCCAGCACAGCCACTGAACGGTGCCGTCCCCGCGTTCGAAAGGGTCCTCGTCCGCCTGCACCACCTCACCGGCTAACCCGCGACGATGTATGGTCTTCCAGCGCTCTGAAATTTCCGGGAAGATTTCGTAATGGGATCGACCGAGAATGTTACCTCCTTCCAGGCTATAGTCAGTCAGCCAGCGGCGGCTGACGGCCAGATAGCGCATCTCGCGGTCGAACATGGCCAGGGCAGCCGGCGCGTGTTCGATGAACAGTCGCAGCCTGGTTTCGCTTTCCTGCAGCGCCGCTTCGGCCTGCTTGCGCTCGGTGATGTCGCGTGAGAGAGCAAACACGCCACGTACTTCGCCATCGATGATGAGCGGACCCTTGGTGGTCAGGTGGCTGTAAGTGGCCGAGGGGGTGACAACCGGCTCCTCGTAGGTTTCTGTCACCCCTGCCGCCATGATGCGCAGGTCGTCGGCGCGAAAGCGCTCGGCGAGTTCCTCCGGGAACAGGGCATGATCGTCCGCTCCCAGGATTTCCGCCATGGGCCGGCCGAGCAGGGTCGCCAGAGCCCGGTTGCCAACGATGTAGCGGCCCTCGCGGTCCTTGACGAAGATCGCGTCCGTGCTGCCTTCCACCAGCGCATGCAGTGTGGCGTGCAGCCGTTTCATCTCCTCTTCCTGCTTCTGGCGTTCGGTGATGTCTCGGGCAATCCCCAGCACCCCCAGCAGGCGGCCATTGTCATCATATACCGGCGTTTTGATAGTTTCGATCAGTTCGCGGTGGCCATCGCTGGCGAAGGTAACCCATTCCTCGTTGGTGCTGGGGCCGCCGGCAACGATGGCGACCTGGTCCCTCTCGCGGAAAATATCGGCCTGGTCAGCCGGCACGAAATCATGGTCGGTCTTGCCCTTGATATCTGCCTCGCGAGCTCCGAAAAATTGCTCGAAACGGGGATTGCAGGTGAGATACACGCCGCGGGCATCCTTCAGCCAGATCATGTCCGGGATGGTATTCAGCAGTGTGCGCAGTCTGGCGCTGTAGCTGGCCAAAGCCTGCGCATCGCGCGCCAGTCGATAGACCATGATTCCGGCCGCCAGCGCTGCCAGCAATCCCATCAGGCGAATCAGAACGATATTCGTGCCTATCTGTTCCCATCCGTCGGCCGGGATGGCGGCCATCTGCCAGGATCCGCCCGGTAGCGTGACATCCACGGTCACTGACCGGTTGCCGAAAAGTTTCGCGTCGCCGAAGAACACCGGGCCGTGCGAACCGGTGCCGTCTGTGCCACGTAGTGCCAGACGCAGGCCGAGGTCGGGGTCGCGCAACCCGGCCATTCGGTAGAGTGTTTCAGCGTCGATTACGGCCGAGACCAGCCCCCAGAAACGCCGCTTTCCTCCAGGCTGGGCGGGAGCCAGGAACAACGGCTCCCGAGCGATGATAGCAATGCCGCCCTGCTGCAACGACAGCGGCCCGGCGATTACCGTTTTGCCGCTGTCCCTCGCGCGCAGGGCGCCCTCCCGTTGTGTGGGGTGCGTACGGTAATCCAGGCCCAGCGCGGCCTCGTTACCCTGAAGCGGGTACATCAGGGAAATCACCATATCCGGCGCGCCAGCGATATTGTGCAGGGCATGGCGTTCGTCCACCAGATTATTGGCAATGGCGCTAAAACCGGCCTGATCAATGTCTGGCCGGTTCTCGATGACGGCGGTGAGGCCATGCACCAGGAACAGATTGGCATTGATCACCCCCTCGAGTCGGGCGCGCAGGGTGGAAAGGCGATTGAGCACATCGCTTCTTTCCTGCTCCAGATCGCTCTGACGCGCGAAATGCTCGACGACCTGTTCCGTAGCAAACACCAGCAGCACGGCCAGCAAGGCAAACAGCCAAGGGCGCGCCTTTTCGCCGAGGAAGCGATATCCGGTAGCTAGCATCACCCGCACATATCCCGCCGCGTTAAGACGCCGACTGCTTGCCTGCATTTCTTGGCGCATACGCGATCCGCTGCCGCCCAATGAACCGAAGTAGTTAGCATGTCATCACCTTTTCGACGTGCTTCAATATATCTGTAACAACAAAGTATCGGTAATTCGAGGATGCCAAGAAAATGATGCGCTTTCGCATTTACTTGATCAAGTGAACCCTTGGGATATAGGCTGGCCGCTGACAGCCTGATCGAGAACACGTTAAAAACATTCGTCTGAACAGCCTGAGTGACCGCCCCGGGGAAGCGCAACAGACGTTTGAATGAACTGCCAAATTTGGATTACTTACCTCAAAACGCTGCATGAGACGTCGCACCTGATCCGACCATGGTGATTAAAAACTCAAGTCACACCCTATCGCACCAGAGCATCACTTGACCATCAGGGTTTCCCCTAAATTTGCGGTGCAATTATTTTATGAACAGAATTTGGATCAAGATGAAGAGCAAGGGAATGTCTGTTCGATCTCAAGGCACCGCGATATTGTGGCTGTCACACAGTACCCTTCTGCGCCAATACACATGCTTACAGTTCCTTACAATTTCTTAATATTTACCGGTGCACGAAATTGGGGTGATGCGCGTTATTCAGGCAAACGCACACACCACTGATAAGGAATAAACATGAACAGGCTTTTGATTCCAGCAATGATTACCACGGCAGTTTTCAGCGCTAACGCCTTCGCAGACCGCGGCTGGGATGACGACTACCGGGAGCATCGTCATCATCACCAAGAAAATCACGTAGTCGTGCATCACGTCTATGAGGAGCCCGAGGTCATCTACCAGGCGCCGCCGGTCGTTTATCGCGAGCGCGTCGTGTACCGCGACCGTCCGGTCTATTATGAAGCCGAGCCGCGCTACTACGAGCAGCCAGCCACTTATCCAGGGGAGAGATCGAACCGATTGGTTGGCCAGGTTATAGGCGCGATTGCCGGTGGCGCCCTTGGAAATCAGGTCGGCCGGGGTAACGGGCGAATCGCCGCCACCGCGATTGGCGCGGTCATCGGGAGCGCTATTGGCGGAAACGCCGCCTACCCCGGTTACTGATCTGCAGCTTGAATCGGAGCATAAGCGATGGGTATCGCTACGCTCAACCCATCCTACACTTTATTTCCCCGATTTCGCCACCACATCCCGCAAGAAAGGTAGATACTGCGACCAGCCTTCAATCGGCCCGACATGCGAAAACACCACGATGCCATGCTTGTCGAGGACATAGGTTGTAGGGAATGCGACCGCCATTCTGCGATCTGGAATGGTCTTGCCGTTAGCCAGAGTCAAAGACTCGGTGCCGATCTCTTTAACGCCGGAGTCATGTAATGGCAGGATTAAATGCTGTTGCTGCGCCCATTCGTGCGCTGTGGCAGAATCCTCCCGCATCTGCAACAGGACCAGTTGCACGCCGGAGGAGGCCCCCAGTTCCTGATGGAGCTTCTGTAATTCCGGCATTTCGCGCCGGCAGGGTGGACACCATGTACCCCAGAAATGCAGCACCACTACCTTGCCGCGCAGATCGGAGAGCTTCATCGGCTTGCCAGCTGGGCTCTTGATGGCGAGATCGAAAAAGCGGCTACCCCGTTCCTTGCCGGTGTAAGCCTTGGCAGCTGTGGCGCGGCTCTGGTAGGGACCCCACAGAGTCGCCCACCGCCTGGCATCGAACACTACCTTGTCATTGATGACATAGGGCACACAGGGCTGTTCAGTCCCGTTCTGGCATGCCTGAACCGCCCCTTCGACAGCCGCATCAACTGTTGGCTCGCCGCCTTTCCAGGCCCATGCGCCACCTGGCGCGATTACGAAAGAACGATGCTTCCCCGCTGCAAGGAACTCCCTGAATCCTTCCTTGCCCCGGCTGTCGAGATGAGGAATGGCCTCGGCATCGCCAGGTGTTGCTGCACTCACAGGCAAGCAGGCCAGGCACGCCGCCATGACCGCAAGACGCAGGAAAATTTGAATTGCCATATTCATTCGCCTATCAAATGCAGCAATACCTTGCGGCGCTGCGGTTCGTAACGGTGCTCATAGAGAAAGACACCCTGCCAGGTGCCCAGCACCGGAGCACCACCCACAACCGGGATGACCAGATAAATCTGGGTTAGCGCAGTGCGGACGTGGGCAGACATATCATCCGGCCCTTCCTGACGATGCTGAAAAATTGGGTCGCCGTCCGGCACCAGCCGTGCGAGAAACCGCTCCAGATCGGCCCGCACGGTCGGGTCTGCATTCTCCTGTATAAGCAGGCTGGCCGATGTGTGCTGAATGAATACTGTCAGCATACCAACCTGGATGTCTGTCGAACTCACCCAGTCGCGCAGCTCACGGGTGAATTCATACAGGCTGCGGCCTTGGGAAGAAAAAACAGTCAGTTGATGGTGCGCTTGTCGCATGGAAACCAATAAAAAAGCCGGCAAAGGCATATTTTACCTCCTTGCCGGCCGATGCTGCCATGAAAAATCAGGCCTTGACGAACGTAAATCTTCCCTCCTTGAAGTCCGCCTTGATGGTGTCCTTGGCAGCGAACTGTCCGGCCAGGATTTCCCGCGCCAGGGTATTTTCCAGATGAGTCTGGATCGCCCGCTTCAGAGGCCGCGCGCCGAACACCGGATCGAAGCCCGCCGCAGCCAGTTCGGTCAGCGCCGCGTCAGACACCTCCAGCTTCATCTCCATAGCAGCCAGACGCTTGGTCAAATACTGCAACTGGATACCGGCAATGGACTTGATGTTCTCCTCGTCCAAGGCATGGAACACCACCACTTCGTCGATGCGGTTGATGAATTCCGGCCGGAAATAGCTTTTCACCTCCGCCATTACAGCCAGCTTTACCACTTGGTAGTCGTCCCCCTCCATCTGCTGGATCATTTGCGATCCCAGGTTGGAGGTCATCACGATCACGGTGTTCTTGAAGTCCACGGTGCGGCCCTGGCCATCGGTCATGCGGCCGTCGTCGAGCACCTGCAGCAGGACGTTGAACACGTCCGGATGGGCCTTTTCCACCTCGTCGAGAAGGATCACGCTGTAAGGCTTGCGACGCACTGCCTCGGTCAGATAGCCACCCTCTTCGTAGCCGACATAGCCGGGCGGCGCGCCGATCAGCCGCGCCACGGAATGACGTTCCATGAACTCCGACATGTCGATACGGATCAGGTGTTCCTCCGAATCGAACAGGAACCCGGCCAGCGCCTTGCACAGCTCAGTCTTGCCGACACCGGTGGGGCCAAGAAACAGGAACGAGCCATAGGGCCGATTGGGATCGCCCAGCCCGGCACGCGAGCGCCGGATCGCATCCGACACCAGACGCACCGCCTCATCCTGGCCGACCACGCGCTGGTGCAATTGATCCTCCATTTGCAGCAGCTTGTCACGCTCGCCTTCCATCATCTTGGAGACGGGTATCCCGGTCGCACGCGACACCACCTCGGCGATTTCCTCTGCGCCCACCTGGGTGCGCAGCAGCTGGTGCGCAGGCATAGCTTCATCGGCGGTAGCCGCGTGCTTCAGTTGCGCCTCCAGTTGCGGAATCTTGCCATACTGAATTTCGGAAACCTTCTGCCACTCGCCCTTGCGAGTGGCCGCGTCCATTTCCACCTTGAGGCGATCCAGCTCTTCCTTGATATGCTGGCTACCCTGTACCTGGGCCTTCTCGGCCTTCCATATCTCTTCCAGATCGTTGTACTCGCGCTGCAATTTGACAATCTCTTCATCGAGCAGAACCAGGCGTTTTTTCGAGGCCTCGTCCTTCTCCTTTTTCACCGCTTCGCGCTCGATCTTGAGCTGAATCAACCGGCGGTCGAGCTTGTCCATCACTTCCGGCTTGGAGTCGATCTCCATCCGTATCCGTGATGCGGCCTCGTCGATCAGGTCGATCGCCTTGTCGGGCAGGAAACGGTCGGTGATATAGCGGTGAGATAATTCTGCCGCCGCGATGATGGCCGGGTCGGTAATGTCCACCCCGTGGTGCAGTTCGTATTTTTCCTGCAGGCCGCGCAGGATGGCGATCGTGTCTTCCACCGAGGGCTCGTCCACCAGCACCTTCTGGAAGCGGCGTTCCAGCGCGGCGTCCTTCTCGACGTACTTGCGGTACTCGTCCAGCGTGGTCGCGCCGATGCAGTGCAGTTCGCCGCGCGCCAGCGCCGGCTTGAGCATGTTGCCGGCGTCCATCGCGCCCTCTGCCTTGCCGGCACCGACCATGGTATGCAGCTCGTCGATGAACAGGATGACTTGCCCCTCCTCCTGCCCCACTTCCTTCAGCACCGCTTTCAGGCGCTCTTCGAATTCGCCGCGATACTTGGCACCAGCCAGCAGGCCGGCCATGTCCAGCACCAGCACGCGCTTGCCCTTCAGGGTTTCCGGCACTTCGCCGTTGATGATGCGCTGCGCCAGGCCTTCGACGATGGCGGTCTTGCCCACGCCAGGCTCGCCGATCAGCACCGGGTTATTCTTGGTGCGCCGCTGCAAAACCTGAATCGTGCGGCGTATCTCGTCATCCCGACCGATCACCGGATCGAGCTTGCCAAGTCGAGCGCGTTCGGTCAGATCCAGGGTGTATTTTTTCAGGGCCTCGCGCTGCCCTTCCGCTTCGGCGTTGTTCACGGCTTCCCCTCCCCTGACAGCATTAATGGCTTGTTCCAGCGCTTCGCGTCCGACCCCGTGCTCCTTCAGCAAGCGCCCGGTTTCGCCCTTGTCCTGAGCGGCAACCAGCAGAAAAATCTCCGATGCAATGAATTGGTCACCACGCTTTTGCGCCTCCTTGTCGGTGAGATTCAGGAGATTATTCAGGTCGCGCGAAATACTTACCTCGCCGCCATGCCCCTCGACCTTGGGCAGTCGCTCGATCGCCTTGTGCAGGGCAGGCTTCAGCGCGCCGACATTACCCCCGGCGCGCTGCAGGAGCGAAGAGGTGCCGCCGTCCTCCTGGCCAAGCAGGGCCAACAGCAGGTGCTGTGGTTCGATGAACTGGTTGTCCTGGCCGACCGCGAGGCTCTGGGCATCGCTCAAGGCCTGCTGGAACTTGGTGGTGAGCTTGTCGAAACGCATCGTCAATCCCTCTC
The DNA here is from genome assembly GCF_000971475.1 of Sulfuricella sp. T08. GTDB lineage: Bacteria > Pseudomonadota > Gammaproteobacteria > Burkholderiales > Sulfuricellaceae > Sulfuricella. The sequence continues at coordinate 126,319 of NZ_DF967524.1, read as the reverse complement.
AATAATAAATAGACATATAACTCCTATATAGGGAATTATCGGGGAATTTCAAGACCAAATGGGACATTCAGCAATAAACCGGGCCGATGAGCCGTCACAGAACAATGAGTTTGCGCTACACTGGCCACTATACAACCCGGGTGTACTCCATGCTGATTTCCCGACTTTTCACTCTCTGCCTCGCGTTATTTCTTGGTATCTCCGGTGCGTGGGCCGCACCCGCCTCCCTGCGCACGTCCACGGGTTCGGAAATTTTCCTGCGCACCTTTCCCGGCGAAGGAAACACCCTGATGCTGGGCTTTCCCTGCGACGAGGGGCTCGGCACCCAGGAGGCACGGGCATCGCAGTCGCTGGCCAGACTCGGGCTGGAAGCCTGGCTGCCGGACATGCTGGGTGCACACTCCTTGCCGGCATTGGCTAGCAGCATGGATCAGCTCCCACCCCTGGAAATCGCCGAAGTCATCGGCCAGACCATCAAGCTGTCCGGCAAGAAGGTCGTGCTGGTCACTACCGGACGTGGCGCCCTGCCTATCCTCCAGGGTGCATACATGTGGCAGAATCAGGCCACACCTCAAGAGCGGGCCGCCCTGACAGGCATTATCCTGTTCAGCCCGGATCTCTATTCCGTCAAACCCGCACCAGGCGTGGAGGCGCGTTATCACAGCATCGTATCCAGAACCTCCCTGCCGGTGTTTATTTATCAGGGCCAGCGATCCCCCGCACGGTGGTGGCTGGAACATCTCAAGGTAGAATTCGCCCGTGGCGGCAGCAAGGTCGCCAGCAAAGTGTTGCCCAACGTGCGCGGGTTCTTCTACTCGGCGCAGGACCCCACGGATGAAGAAAAAGCGATGACTGAAAGACTGCCTGAACTGATACTGGATGCGATCAAACAACTGGAGTCCAAGCAATGAAAAAACTGATCCTTTTCATTTCATGTCTGTTCCTGCTCTCCTCTGTACAGGCACAGGATCTGAAAACCTGGAAAGGCGGCTCCACTCCACCACTGGCACTGAATGACCTCAATGGCAAACCGCTCAAGCTGCAGGATTACCGCGGCAAGGTGGTGATGGTGCAGTTCTGGGCCACCTACTGCCCGCCCTGCCTCAAGGAAATGCCCTCCATGATGCGGCTCCAGGCCAAGCTGGCCGGCAAGCCTTTCGTCATCCTCGCCGTCAATATGGGCGAAACGGAAAAAGAGGTTAAGGATTTTCTCACCAGGGTGAATGTCGATTTCACCATCCTGATGGACAGCGACGGCAAGGCACTGAGCGCCTGGAAAGTTTTTGTCGCCCCCTCCACCTTTCTGGTCGACCCTAAGGGCAACATCCGTTATGTCCTGCAGGGTGGAGCTGAATGGGACGAGCCGGAATATCTACAGAAGATTGTGGAAATGCTGCCCTAGCATGGCGCGGGTCCGTGGCACTCATCCGTAACGTCAAAGTTGACGGAAATAACTGACACACACCACACTCCAGTCATAACGCAGTGACACTTCGGACATAATCCGCCCAGAAAAAAACCCGCACAGGGCGGGTTTTGTTTGAAGTCCATGCATGGCTCAACCAGCCAACACCTTTTGCGCAGCATCCACTGCGACACCGCGTTTGACAGGGGCTTTGGCGCGTCCGAGCGCATCGTCCAGCGCAGCGAGGCACACCAGTATGTTGCGAGGATTCGAGGCGTGCCCCATCAAGCCGATACGCCATACCTTGCCGGCCATCGCGCCCAGGCCAGCACCGATCTCCAGATGATAATCATTGAGCAGGATATTGCGCACTGCAGCCTCATCCACACCGTCCGGTATGCTGATCGCGTTCAATTGCGGCAGTCGCTCTGTTACCGGCACGATGAAATTCAGTCCCATCGCTTCCAGACCCGCGCGCAGTGCGAGATGGTTTTTCTGGTGACGCGCCCAGGAATTTTCCAGGCCCTCTTCCTGCAAGATCACCAGCGCTTCGTGCAAGCCATATAGTGAGTTGATAGGCGCAGTGTGGTGATAAGCGCGTTTGGCGGCTCCGCCCCAGTAGCCCATGACCAGATTCAAGTCCATGAACCAGCTTTGCACGGGTGATTTCCGACTCTTGATTTTTTCCAATGCACGAGTGCTGAAGCTCACCGGCGATAGCCCGGGGGTGCACGACAGACACTTCTGTGTGCCGGAATAGATCGCATCGATCATCCATTCATCTACCTTGAGCGGCGAGCCACCCAGTGAAGTGACTGCGTCCACGATAGCCAGGCAGTTGTGTTGGTGTGCGATCTCGACCAGCGTTTTTGCATCTGACAGCGCACCAGTAGAGGTTTCGGCGTGAACAAAGGCGACGATCCTGGCGTCCGGGTTAGCTTTGAGTGCATCTTCCAGCTTTTGCGGATCAACCGCGCGTCCCCAATCGTCCTGCACCATCACTGCGATACCACCGCAACGCTCGACGTTTTCTTTCATACGCCCGCCAAACACGCCATTCTGGCACACGATAACCTTGTCACTGGGTTCAACCAGATTGACGAAGCAGGTTTCCATGCCGGCGGAACCCGGTGCGGAAACCGGCATGGTCAATTCGTTTTCCGTTTTAAATGCGTATTTCAGCAGAGCCTTCATCTCATCCATCATGGTCACGAATACAGGATCGAGATGGCCAATGGTGGGGCGTGCCATCGCAGCCAGCACACGTGGGCTGACATCGGAGGGGCCTGGGCCCATCAGTATGCGTTGAGGGGGATGAAATGACTTGATCGCCATGCTGTTTCCTTTTCAGAGGTTAAAAAGTTTAGATTGAGGATTGAGGGTGTACCAGCAATTCGATCCAGTGCCGCACCGGCACCTTGCTGGCGCTTTCCAGATGTAACTGGCAGCCGATATTGCTGGTGACAATCACATCGGGTTCAGCCTGCATCAACGCTGTAATCTTTTGATTCAGCAGTTGTTGCGACAATGCCGGTTGCAGCAGGGTGTAAGTACCTGCTGCCCCACAGCACAGATGGCTGTCTGCAACCGGCGCCAGCGTATAACCGCAATATTGCAGAATTTTTTCAACCACGCCGCCCAGTTTCTGTCCGTGCTGCAGCGTGCAGGAAGACTGGCATGCAACGCGTCGCCCCTTTCCGATGCCGGCAAACAGGTCCAGATTTTCATTGCCTAGAATCTCGCTCAAATCACGGGTGAGGGCGCTGATGCGAGCCGCCTTGGCAGCGTAGGCCGTGTCGTCCTTGAGGGCGTACCCATAATCCTTCACCATCACACCGCAGCCGCTCGCGGTCATCACGATGGCTTCAATTCCTTGCTCGACATAAGGCCACCACGCATCAATGTTGCGGCGCATCATGTCTCGCGCGCTATCGGCCGCCGCCAAATGCTGGTGCATGGCGCCGCAGCAACCGGCTTGGGGCGCGCTGACCAGGCCAATGCCGAGCTTATCCAGCACACTTGCAGCAGCAGCATTGGTTGTGGGGGCCGCCAGCGGCTGCACGCAGCCTTCCAGCACCAGCATGCGGCGTTGATTTTGTGTTTGAGGACGCGGCAAGGGTTTGCGCACACACGGTAGTTTGTGACGCAGCATTGCCGGCAGCAGCGGGCGCACAAGCCTGCCTAAGGCAAGTGCCACGCGTAGGCGCGAGGTGTAAGGCAATACGCCCAGCAACGCGTGCCGCACCATACTGGCCCACAGCAAGCGTGGTGAACGCTTTTCGATCTCCTGGCGCCCGATATCAATCAGACGACCAAACTGCACGCCGGATGGGCAGGTAGTTTCGCAGGAGCGGCAGGTCAGGCAGCGATCCAGATGCAAGCGTGTCTTGGCGCTGGATTGATTGCCTTCCAGCATTTCCTTGATCAGGTAAATCCGTCCGCGTGGTCCATCCAGCTCGGAACCCAGCAACTGATAGGTGGGGCAGGTGGCGTTGCAAAACCCGCAATGTACGCAGGCACGCAAAATCGCATCGGCTTCGGCAATTTCTGCGCGCTGTAAAAAACTGTGAGCAATTGCGGTTTGCATGATCTTATAGCCCTGAATACATGCGCCCGGGATTAAAAATCCGGTGCGGGTCAAAGCTGTTTTTCAGGCGTTGATGGATGGTGAGCAGCGCGGCAGACAGGGGTTGAAACACTTCCTCATCCTGCGCAGAAGCCCGAAACTGGCTGACATGCCCGCCAGCAGCAGCAACGCTATCACGAATAACGGCGACAGGCTCATCGCTCACTAGCCAGCGCTGCGCACCACCCCAATCCAGCAGCCAGCTTCCTGCTATCGGCAGAGACGGTGTGGCAGGTTTCACCAGCACGCGATACAGCGGCTTACTGCTCTTGAAAAATGACAGTTGGTGTTCGCGCAGCGCCAGCCAGAAAGGTGCGGATTTTTCAAGGGCCTCTCCCCCCAACTGTTTCTGTGCGTGCCTGACGGCCTGCTCGCTTCCAGCCAGACGGATAGTGCAATGCCCAGAGTGATAACAGGCTGCATCCACCGGCACAGGTTGCGACAACAGATGACTCATCTGGTTGATCGCCTCGGTCTGTGGGCATTCATGGATTACGGTGAGGCTGGAGGCGGGACGAGGCAAGACTTTCAAGCTGATTTCCAGCAGCACGCCAAGAGTGCCATATGCTCCGACCATCAGTCGCGAGACATCGTATCCCGCCACATTTTTCATGACCTGTCCGCCGAAGCTCAGCAACTCGCCCTTGCCATTGATCAGCTTGCATCCCAATACCGCATCGCGTGCGGCCCCGGCATAAGGACGGCGCGGGCCGGACAGTCCGCAAGCGATGGTGCCGCCCAGAGTGGCGTATTCACCAAAATGCGGCGGCTCGAAGGTCAGCATCTGGCTTGCCTCGGCCAATGCGCTTTCAATCTCTGCCAGAGGCGTGCCTGCACGGGCTGTCAGCACCAGCTCGCGCGGGTCATATTCGATCATGCCGCGATGTTCTGACAGTGACAGCACTTCGCCGTCTGCTACGCGCCCCAGAAAGTGCTTGCTGTTGCTGCCGCGGATATTCAGTGCCGTACCTGCATTGATGGCGTTGTGTACTTGTTGCTGCAGTGCTGCGCTTCTATCCATGTCAGCCATCAGAAGCGATCCAGTTCAGGGTGAGGAAGCTGGCCATGATGCACATGCATGGCGCCCAATTCAGCACAGCGGTGCAGGGTGGGCACTGCCTTGCCGGGGTTGAGCAAGCCAGAAGGATCAAAGGCAGCCTTGACTTCGTGGAACTGGCTGAGCTCGCCACTCTGGAACTGGATACACATCTGGTCTATCTTTTCCATCCCAACGCCATGTTCACCGGTGATAGTGCCACCTACCTCTACACATAATTGCAGGATGCGTCGACCAAATTCCTCAGTGCGCGCCAGTTCACCCGGCTTGTTGGCATCGAACAGAATCAGTGGATGCAGGTTGCCGTCACCGGCATGAAAGACATTGGCCACCGGCAGGCCATATTCCACCGACCACTGACTGATCTGTCGCAATACCCGTGGCAGATGGTGGCGCGGGATGGTGCCATCCATGCAGTAGTAATCCGGTGAAATGCGGCCCACTGCCGGAAAGGCCGATTTGCGTCCCTTCCAGAAAAGTTGCCGTTCGGCTTCATCCACCGCAGTGCGCACTTCGGTGGCGCCACTCTGTGTCAGCACTTTGCGCACGGCCATAATGTATTCGGATACTTCTGCATTCGTCCCATCCAATTCGCACAGCAGTATTGCTTCGGCATCGCGCGGGTAGCCCGCATGGGCAAAATCTTCAGCGGCCTGGATGGCGAGCTTGTCCATCATCTCCAGGCCCGCAGGAATAATGCCGGCAGCAATGATGGCACCGACCGCCTCACCGGCCTTCACCACATCATCAAAAGCGGCGAGCACGACCTGCGCACGCTCCGGCCTGGCCAATAGCTTTACTGTCACCTCGACGATAATGCCCAGCATGCCTTCTGAACCGGTCATCAGGGCAAGCAAATCATAGCCCGGTGCATCCAGTGTTTCAGCGCCGATGGTGAGCAGTTCCCCCTCCATGGTGACAACCTTCAGCATCAGGATGTTGTGTACGGTAAGGCCATATTTGAGGCAATGCACGCCACCGGAATTTTCTGCAACATTGCCGCCTATGGTGCAGGCAATTTGTGAGGAAGGATCAGGAGCGTAATACATGCCATGCACGGCGGCCGCTTCAGAAATGGCCAGATTGCGCACGCCCGGCTGCACCGTTGCCTGCGCATTCTGCGGATCGATATTCAAAATGCTCTTGAACTTGGCCAGACTCAGCAACACGCCATCACTCGATGGCAACGCCCCCCCGGACAGGCCGGTACCTGCGCCACGCGCCACTACCGGCACCTGCAATTTATGACACAAACGCATTACGGCTTGCACCTGCGCGATTGTTTCCGGCAAAACCACGACCAGCGGCAGACGACGGTATACCGATAGCCCATCGCATTCGAACGGGCGCAAATCCTCAGGGTCGGTCAATACCAATGAAGCGGGTAGCAAAGAAAGAAGTCCCTTTAGCAGGGCTTCTTGAGCGTGTGCATGCAGATTAATGGCGGTTTTCACTGCTGTCATGCCAATAAATTGAGTAATTTAGTCAGAATATGAATTTCAGCAGAGTTTGAATAGAATAACAACCTTGATGCAGCCATGGAAATCAATGCGCTGACGCACTTCGGATTTGAAGCAGACCAGAAAAAACCCTCCTCGCTTGTCCAGCAGGTCTCGAAAATGACCGATAATGGAACCATTGCGCAGAACGACATGTTTCTTCTGCACAATATCTCGCACTAGCCAGAGCACTAAAGTAACGACAATGAAACCGAAAAAAGTGCTGGTGCCGAATGTGATGATGCTCAGAATAATCAGGGTGAACCGGGATGAATAGTTTGGCAATAAGGCTAGAAGTATGGACTTGACAGCACACATCGAAAGCAACGTTGAAGCCGCATTAGCCGAGGATATCGGCAGTGGCGATCTGACCGCGCATCTGATCCCGATGGGGCAAGAGGCACGCGCCACTATTATCAGCCGCGAAGCGGCAGTACTTTGCGGCTCGGCCTGGTTCGAGGCCTGCTTCCGCAGGCTGGATGCACGGGTGGAAATCAAATGGTTTGTCCGCGACGGCGACGTTGTGGCCGCCGGGCAAACACTGGCCGAAATCAGCGGCAACGCGCGCACCATGCTCAGCGCCGAGCGACCGGCGCTGAATTTCCTGCAAACCCTGTCCGCCACCGCTACCGCCACGCGTCAGTTTGTCGAGTTGGTCAGGGATACTCACGCCAAAATCATGGACACCCGCAAGACTCTGCCCGGCCTGCGTGTTGCGCAGAAATACGCGGTCAAGTGCGGCGGAGGGGAAAACCAGCGGGTGGGGCTTTACGACGGCATCCTGATCAAGGAAAACCACATCATGGCGGCGGGCGGTATTCGCGAGGTACTGACACAGGCTGTGAACATCGCCGCAGCGGGGGTATCGATACAGATCGAAGTGGAAAGTCTGGACGAACTGGAGCAGGCGCTGGCCGCAGGTGCAAAACTGATTCTGCTCGACAACTTCGACCTGGAAAGCCTGCGCGCAGCGGTAATGCTGGCCGGTGCCAGGGCCGAACTGGAGGCTTCCGGCGGCATCACCCTGGAAACTGTGCGCGCCGTGGCCGGGACGGGCGTGCACCGCATCTCGGTCGGCAGCCTGACCAAGGACATCAAGGCAGTGGATTTATCGATGCGCTTCGGAAGCCGCTAGAATCAGAAACTACCCCAGATAGGCGGCGAGCACCCGCTCGTTTTTGTGCAACTCCGCAGGACTGCCTTCTACGGCGATACAGCCACGCTCCATCACATAAGCGTAGTCCGCCACTTCCAATGCGCTTTTGGCGAACTGCTCCACCAGCAGCAAGGTGATTCCGGATTCTTTCAGACGCCGGATGGTCTTGAAGACTTCCTGCACGATGACGGGTGCAAGACCCATGGACGGTTCATCCAGCAACATGACCTTGGGCTTGGCCATGAGTGCGCGACCGATGGCCAACATCTGCTGTTCGCCACCTGACAAGGTCCCGGCAGCCTGCTGGCGCCGTTCCCGCAGGATGGGAAAAAGATCGTATATCCGCTCCAGGTCATCCACGGCCTTGCTGCGGAAGCCAAAAAACAGAGGCAGGCGGCTGTAGGCGCCGAGAAGCAGGTTGTCCTCCACCGACAAAGGGCCGAAAACCTTGCGCCCCTCCGGAGAGTGGGCTAGACCCAGCCTGGCGATACGCGAGGCATCCAGACCCTGCACCGGCTTGCCATCAAGAATGACACGGCCTTTAGTCGGCTTCAGCATTCCCGAAATGGCACGCATGGTGGTGGTTTTTCCGGCACCGTTGGCTCCGATCAAAGCTACGACCGTGCCCTGTTTCACTTCCAGCGAAGTTCCTACCAGCACTTCGCTGGTGCCATATCCCGCATGCAGATTTTCGACGACTAGCATCTGTGCTTCTTTCTGTTCGTTAAGCCGGCGACGGTATGGCGCCAGGCGCTTCCGCCTCGCTGACAACCCCCAGGTAGGCCTCGATGACCTTGGGATCGCGTTTCACTTCATCCGGGGTGCCTTCGGCAATCACCCGGCCGCCATCCAGGACGGTCACCGCATCGCATAACTCGCTCACCACATCCATGTGATGCTCGATCAAAACGATCGTGATGCCGCACTGGCGGATGCGCTTGATGATCTCCACCAAATTGTTCACATCCGGATGGGCAAGACCGGCAGCGGGTTCGTCCAGAATCAGGAGATCGGGTTTGCGCGCCAGCGCACGGGCAATTTCCAGGAAACGCTGTGCGCCATAGGTGAGGTCTTTTGCCCGTGTGCGGGCCTGGTCTTTGAGGTCGACCAGTTCCAGCAGCGCCAGGGACTCGGCCTGGGCGCGTTTTTCCTCACCCCTGGCAAACCCCAGCAGCACGAGAGGCAGCGGACTGCGATAAACCCCTTTCAGCGCGACCATGACGTTATCCAGCGCGGTCAGTTCGCCGAACAGTTGCAGGTTCTGGAAGGTACGCGAAACGCCGACCCGTGCTACCTTGAACAGGCTCCCTTGCGGCAGCGCCCTGCCATGCAGCAGGACCTCGCCCGCAGTCGGGGCATAAAGCCCTGAAATGACGTTCACGGCGGTACTCTTGCCGGAACCGTTAGGGCCGATCAAGCCGTGGACTTGGCCGGCACGCACCGTCATGGACACGCCGTCGACAGCTTTAACGCCGCCGAAGTAGCGCTTCAAATCCCGCAATTCGAGCAGCGCTTCGCCATTGGCCGCCTTGGCCGCCAGCACGGTATTCAGCTCAGCCGGCGCGGGGAGCGCAGGCGGATCGATGCGGAACAACTGAGCCAGAAAGCGGGAGGCGAATCCCATCAAGCCCTCCGGTAGCCCTACCACCACTGCAAACAGCATCAGGGCAAAGATCGCCTTGCGCCAGTTTTCAGTGTTTTCCACCAGGAAGCCTCCCCCAACAAGCAAACCCATGGCGATGACAGGCGCGATGGCCTGAAACGGTTTGGTGGTCTTTTTCATCAGCCCGCGCACCCCCGCCGCCAGAGCCACCAGCAAGCCAATCGCCGAAATCACTTCGAACATAAGCCAGTTGGACAGCAGATTGGGCAGCAGGGCAATCAGCGAAGCCCCGACAAAAGCGCCCCACAGGCTTTTGCGTCCCCCCAGAACAACGCCGAGGAGCAAAATCACCATAAGGTCATAAACATAGGTTTGCGGTTGCAGATACTCGAAATTGAAGGCATACAGCCCGCCCGCCAAGCCGCCGAGTCCAGATCCCAAGGCGAAGCCCGCCACCTTGTGACGAAAGGTCCCGACCCCCATCGCATCGGTAGCGATCGGGCTGTCGCGCAACGCTTCGAAGGCGCGACCCCATTGCGAGGAGAGCAGGTTACGCATCGCCATCCAGACCAGGGCCAGAAGGATCAGGCACAGCCAATAAAACCCCTGGGCTTTTAGATGTAAACCGAAAAGATCGGGGCGAGTCACGTGCAAGCCCTGTGCTCCGCCGGTGAGCGACTCCCACTCGTTAAGAACGGTTACGCTCAGGGCTGAAAAGCTCAGTGTTGCCAGGGCAAATTGTGGCCCCTCCAGTCGTAACGCCGGAAACGCCAGCAAGCCACCAAGAACCAGCCCCACCAGAAGACTGACGGCAAGCGCACCAAATATCCCGAAACCGAGCAGGGAAACACTCAACCCCGCGGCATAGGCGCCGAGTCCCAGGAACGCGGCTTGTGCCAGGTTGACTTGACCGAGGTAGCCCACGGTCACATCCAGACCGATGAGAAGAATGCCATAAATCGCCAGCAGGGTCAGCAACCCCAGGACATAGGAGTTGTCCACTGCCAGGGGTATGGAGGCAAGCAGGGCGAGAGCAACGAGCTCTGTTCCGCGAATGAATAACAGGCGTTTCCACATGGTCGGTCAGTTTTACGATTAGTTGATTGCGTCAGTGAAGCATGCCGCTGAAAATTATTGTTCCCGTTACCTTGTCTGTTTCTGCTCAAGAGTGCCGGTCGCTACGGCGAACGGCACCCCAACTCAGTTCAGACTTTCCGGATGCTGGCCTTGCCAAAGACCCCATTCGGGCGCACGGCCAAGGCAAGAATGAGCAAAATCAAACCCGGGGCTTCGCGCCAACCGCTACCGATATAGAAGCTCGCCAGACTCTCCAGGGCACCCAGGAACAAACCAATCAGAACCACGCCGAAGCCTGAATCAAGACCAGCGACCACGGCAACCGCAAAAGCCTTCAGGATGAGAGCGGATGCCATGGTAGGACCTACTGTGGTAATCGGCGAAACCAGAATTCCCGCCATCGCCGCCACCATCCCGGACAAACCATAAGAGAGCATGATCGTTCGGGTGGCCGAAACCCCCATCAGTTCAGCCGCATCACGGTCCGCCGAGACAGCTTCAAACGCCTTTCCCAGCAAGGTCTTGCGCTTGAACAGCTCGATCAGCCCCATCACGGCGAGAACGCCTATGGCCACGGAGATTTCAAGCGGAGTAATGCTGACACCGAAAACCTGGAATGAGTCGGATGAAATGGGCGTGGGAAACGGGCGATCGTCCCTCCCCCAGATATTCTCTGCAGCTGAAAAACCGAATAGCCCGATAATGATGGTCAGGAGTATCCATCCCTCGCTTTTCTGCTCAAGCGCAAGGCGCACCCCGGCACGCTCGACGAACAGACCGAGGACCGCGCCGAACAGCAAGCCACCCGGCACCACCAGCCAGTAAGGCAGACCGACATTAATGAGGGTCAGGCTGAAGAAAGCAGAAAACATCACCAGCTCGCCCTGACCGAAATTGATGCTTTTGCTGGTAGCGTATGTCAGTTGAAAACCGTAGGCGATAAGAGCGTAAACAAGGCCCATGAAGGCCCCGCTCACAGCCATCTGGGCGATAATTATTGATTCCATGATGCTTGCTTTGTGTGGGCCGAGGAAGGGGGAAACCCCCTTCCACAGCTTTACTTACCTTTCTTCACTTCCGTTGCACTTTTGATGAGGCGCTGCTTTTCGGCCTCATTGGCGAAAACAACGCGGCCATCCTTGACCATGCCCATCACCACCTGCTCACGACGGAAAGCTTCATGGGTCTGCTCGTTGGCGGGATCCCATTTGGTGAAGGGGTGCACCCAGGTAGCAATCACGCCTTTCACGGGTTCTTTCAAATCCTCAAGCGCTTCCTTGATCTTGTGGGTGTCGTCGCTTTGCGCCTGTTTCACGGCAGCTGCAAAAATATAAACGGCATCATAACCCTGGGCTGCAGACATCGGGGATGCCATGCGGCTGACCCCATAAGCCTTGTGGTAGCCGTCGATAAAACTCTTGGCCTTGGGCGTAATCGGCTCCTCAATGAAGGTCTGCGGCATCAAGGCACCATCGCCGCTCTTGCCTGCGTTGTCGATGAAGTTGGACATAGAGAGGGTCCAGCCACCGATCAGCGGCTCTTTCATGCCCATTTTTGCCATACCGTTAGCAAGGGCGGCCATCTCGGGTCCAATCCCCCAGAGCAGGATCGCCTGTGCACCACCGGCTTTCGCACGCAGCAGCTGTGCAGTCATGTCCTTGTCGCCGATATTGTATTTTTCGGTGGCAACCACTTGCAATTTGTTGCCCTGCTTCTTGATTTGCTCCAGCAGGTCGTCACGGCCGGAAACACCGTAGTTGGTTGCGTCATGCAGAATCGCCACTTTAGTAAATTTACGGTCAATAGCCTCTTCAATCACCATGGCGGACTGGATGCCATCATTCGCGGAAAAACGGAAAATCGACAGATCCTTGACCCCTGCCTTGCTCCACTGGGTCATGGAAGCGGAACCGGCTGCGGGCGTGATGATTTTGGTGATGCCTTTTTCCTGCAAATGCTTGTCGCCCGCGAGCACGACGCCCGTATTTACGGTGCCGATTACACCAGACAAATCGCCCATCGAGGCCAGTTCCTGTCCGATCAGGGCGCCACGTTCGTTCTTGCCCTCATCGTCCCGTTCGACCACCTCGATTTTCATTTTCTTGCCGCCGACACTGATACCGCCCGCCGCGTTGATCTCTGAAATTGCGAGCTTGGCGCCGTCCCTCATCGATGTACCCATTGGCGCCGAACCGCCGCTGAAGGGGCCGGTAATTGCAATCTTGATGGCGTCCGCGGCGAAAGACGGTGCAGCGAACAAGCCCAGCAGCAGCGTAGCAATTAAAGTCTTTTTCATGTGGTTATTCTCCAATATAATCATACAATTAATGGGAGCATACCTCTCCGGACAATCACTCCGGGACGCGCCCCAAGAAGTATACATAATTTATATCTGATATATAAGATTCGAGCAAATGATTTATTGCTCGGAATATGGCACAGCTCCCAAGTAAGTCGGGGATTGTGGCTGGCGCAGTGTTTTACACGGCCCGCAACACCCACCACCAGGCGGTAAGCGTAAAAAAGGACAGGGCTATCCCCACCGCCACCATCAGGCTGACCAGCGGAGGATCGAGATCATGTTCGATCGCCACAATAGCGCCGGTAATCATCGGCCCCATGGCGGCTTCGAACAGCGTTACTTGCGTTACCAGCCCGCGCCCCCCGAGCGCTCCCACCAACAAGAAATACAGCAGCAGCGGTGCGAGAAACAATTTGAACACCAATCCCAGAGCCAAGTTGCGGCCATTGCCCGTCAAGTGCCCCAGCTGCAACTGTAAACCCACCGACACCAATGCGAGCGGCGCCAGGGTGTCGCCCAGACGCTTCAGAACAGCTGAAAACCATAATGGATAATCCACCGGGATCAGCACCACCGCGACTACCAATGCGATGAAAGGCGGAAACAGCGCGATCTTGCGTGCGATGGTTCGGGCGTCCGGCGCACCGGAGGAATACAGGCCGGCAACAATGATCCCGACTGTGGACAGTGCCAGGAAGGAGCCCAACTGGTCGGCAATGATCCCGGTTGCAATGCCCTCGTGCCCGTAAAAGGTTTCGATCATGGGCAAGCCAATAAACGAAGTGTTGCCCAACCCCCCGGTGAGCATCAAGGCACCGACAGTCGCGCGCGGCAACTTGAGCACCCGTCCGGCCATCCAGAAGAACCCGGCACCCATGGCAAACAGCATCCAGGGCATGGCGGCCGCATAGGCCAGTGCAGGCGTGAAACGGATATCGTGGATGTAAAGCAGAACCAGCGCCGGCAGGGAGATGTGGATGATGAAGCTGTTCAGCGCGGAAGGCGCATTGCCAGGCATGCGCCCGCCTTTGCGCAGCGCCATGCCGAAGAGGAAACAGGCGACCAGCAGGATAAGATTATTCATGCCAGTCGGTCATGCAGGAAAGACTTAGCCCGTATGCTGAACAATGAAGCGCTTCACAGCTTCGGCATCCGCCGCCATGACTTCGAAGCGCTGCGGCAGGTTCTCTATCCCCACCATATCTGCCGGGCGCTCAGGTTCGCAGCCCAGCGCTTCGCGTATGGTTTCCTCGAACTTGGCGGGCAAGGCGGTTTCCAGGCACACCATAGGGATACCGGCTTCGCGGTGTTCCAGGCCGACCTTCACACCGTCGGCGGTGTGGGTATCGATCATCATGCCGTACTGTTGATGTATGCGACGTATTGTTTCCAGCCGGTTGGCATGGCTGCTGGAGCCGGATTCGAAGCCGAATTCCCTGACCTTGGCGAAATACGACATTTTGGAAAGATCAAAACTGCCACCCGCGTCCACTTCCTTCCACAGCTCATTAACCACTGCCGGATCGCGTCCGACCAGGTCGTAAACAAAGCGCTCGAAGTTGGATGCCTTGGAGATGTCCATCGACGGGCTGCTGGTGTGGCGGGTCTCCGGCCGGGGACGATAGACGCCGGTGCGGAAGAATTCGTCGAGCACGTCGTTCTCGTTGGTGGCGACGATCAGCTTGCGGATCGGAAGGCCCATCTGGCGGGCGATGTGACCGGCGCAGACGTTGCCGAAGTTGCCGGAAGGCACGGAGAAGGACACTTCCTCGTCGTTGCTTTGGGTCACCGCGAAATAGGCCTTGAAATAGTACACCACCTGGGCCGTAACGCGTGCCCAGTTGATCGAATTGACCGCGCCGATCTTGTATTTGGCCTTGAAGTCGAGGTCATTGGAAACCGCCTTGACGATGTCCTGGCAATCGTCGAATACGCCCTTCACGGCGATGTTGAAAATGTTCGGGTCCTGCAGGGAGAACATCTGCGCGGTCTGGAACGGGCTCATCTTGCCCTCCGGCGAAAGCATGAACACTCTGATTCCTCTTTTTCCGCGCATGGCATATTCCGCCGCGCTGCCGGTATCGCCCGAAGTCGCACCGAGGATGTTGATCTCGGAATTTTCCTTGGCCAGCACGTACTCGAACAGGTTGCCGAGCAACTGCATCGCCACATCCTTGAAGGCCAGCGTCGGGCCGTAAGACAGCCCGAGGATGTGCAGCCCCGGCTCCAGCGTTTTCACCGGAGTGATCTCGTCGCTGCGGAAAATCGCCGCGGTATAGGTCTTGTCGACGATGGCCCTGAGATCGGCAGCGGGAATATCGTCGGCGAAGCGGCGGATTACCTCGAATGCCAGCTCGCGGTAGCTCATGCCACGCATCGCGGCTAACTCTTCCTTGCTGAACCTGGGATAAGCTTCGGAGATGGTCAAGCCGCCATCCGTAGCAAGGCCGCCGAGCAGGATTTCGGTGAAAGTCTTGGGCGGCATGCCGCCGCGGGTGCTGAGATATTTCATGCGCTGAGCTCTTCCAGGCGGATCCGCGTCACCTTGCCGGAAATCGAAGACAACGCCTCGATTTTGGCGATCGCCTGGTTGATGTGCTTCTCCACAGTTTCGTGCGTCAGCAGGATCACGTCCGCCTGCTCCTCGCCTTCAGCTGGCTCTTTCTGGATCATGGCGTCGATCGAGATACCCAGATCGGCCAGGATGCGCGTCACATCGGCCAGCACGCCGGGCTTGTCGAAAACACGCAGGCGCAGATAGTAGGAGGTGCGAACTTCATCGATCGGCAGCACCGGCACATCGGACAAGGCGTCCGGCTGGAAGGCCAGGTGCGGCACACGGTTCTCCGGGTCGGAGGTCAGCATCCGGGTCACATCGACTAGGTCCGCCACCACCGCGCTGGCAGTCGGCTCGGCACCGGCGCCGCGACCGTAATACATGGTCGCACCAACGGCGTCGCCCTTCACCAGCACCGCGTTCATCACGCCTTCCACATTGGCGATCAGGCGCTTGGCCGGAATCAGAGTCGGGTGGACACGCAGTTCGATTCCCTTGTCGGTGCGCTTGGTGATGCCGAGCAGCTTGATCCGGTAGCCCAGCTCCTCGGCGTAGGCAATGTCTTCCTTGGTCAGCTTGGAAATGCCCTCGGTGTAAGCCTTGTCGAACTGCATCGGGATGCCGAAGCCGATCGCCGCCATGATGGTGAGCTTGTGAGCAGCGTCGACGCCCTCGATGTCGAAGGTAGGATCGGCCTCTGCGTAGCCGAGTTCCTGCGCCTGCTTAAGCACGGTATCGAAGGCCAGACCCTTGTCACGCATCTCGGTCAGAATGAAGTTGGTGGTGCCGTTGATAATGCCGGCGATCCATTCGATACGGTTGGCGGTAAGCCCCTCGCGCAGCGCCTTGATGATCGGGATGCCACCCGCCACCGCAGCCTCGAAGGCAACCATCACACCCTTGGCCTGCGCCGCCATGAAGATTTCGTTGCCGTGCAGCGCCAGCAGCGCCTTGTTCGCCGTGACCACGTGCTTGCCGTTAGCGATCGCCTTCAGCACCAGTTCCTTGGCTAACGTGCAACCGCCGATCAGCTCGACGACGATATCGATGTCCGGGTTGTTCACCACCGCCATCGGGTCGGTGGTGATTTCCAGTTCCTGGCCGGCGAGTTTCCGCGCCTTTTCCAGATCTCGCACCGCCGCCATGGTCACCTTGATTTCGCGCCCGGCACGGCGGGTGATTTCTCCGGCGTTGCGCCGCAATACCGTGAGGGTGCCGCCGCCGACGGTGCCCAGGCCTAATAAACCTACGTTGATGGGTTTCATATGTTTTTCAGTTAACAGTTGTCAGTAATTCAGTTCAGGAGCCATGCCGCTTGCGGTAATGATCGAGGAAACGCGCGATACGGCCGATGGCCTCGGTGAGGTCGTCCACGTTGGGCAGGAACACCACCCGGAAATGGTCGGTGTTGGGCCAGTTGAAGCCACTTCCCTGCACCAGCAGGACCTTCTCCTCGAGCAGCAGTTCGAGGATGAATTCCTGGTCATCGGCGATCGGATACATCTTCGGGTCGAGCCGGGGGAAGAGATACATCGCCCCCTGCGGCTTGACGCAGGAAACACCGGGGATGTCGGTCAACATCTGCCAGGCGAGGTCGCGCTGCTTGGCAAGGCGGCCGCCGGGCGCGACCAGGTCATTGATGCTCTGGTAGCCGCCGAGTGCGGTCTGAATGCCATACTGTGCCGGGACGTTGGAGCACAGACGCATCGAGGCGAGCATGGTCAACCCCTCGACATAATCCTGGGCATGACGCTTTTCACCAGACACGATCAGCCAGCCGGCACGGTAACCGGCGGCGCGGTAGTTCTTCGACAGCCCGTTGAAGGTGATGAACAGCACATCGTCCGCCAGCGAGGCAATCGAGGTGTGTGTCGCGCCATCGTACAAGACCTTGTCGTAGATCTCGTCGGAGTAGATGATCAGCTGGTGCTGGCGGGCGATCTCGACGATCTCCTGCAGCAGTTCCACCGGATACAGAGCCCCAGTTGGATTATTGGGGTTAATCAGAACAATCGCGCGGGTATTCGGGCCGATCTTGCCGCGGATGTCGTCCAGGTCGGGCAGCCAGCCAGCCTGCTCGTCACAGATATAATGGCGCGGCACACCGCCCGCCAGGGTCACTGCTGCGGTCCACAGCGGGTAGTCGGGAGTCGGCAGCAGCACTTCATCTTCGGTATTCAGCAGCGCCTGCATCGCCATCACGATCAGCTCGGACACGCCATTGCCGATGTAGATATCCTCCATCTGCACATCGCGAATCTTTTTTTCCTGGGTGTAATGCATGATCGCCTTGCGCGCGGCGAACAGCCCCTTGGAATCGGAATAGCCGGAAGCATTGGGCAGGTTGTGAATCACGTCCTGGAGAATTTCCTCCGGTGCTTCAAAGCCAAACGGTGCCGGATTGCCGATATTGAGTTTGATGATGCGGTGACCGTCCTCCTCCATCTGCCGGGCGCGCACCATCCCCGGGCCACGGATGTCGTAGCAGACGTTAGCGAGCTTGCTGGATTTGAGTACGGGTTGCATGGCTTCGAGCCCCTTTTTGCGCTGGCGACTGTGTCACCCCACAGAATGCGCTAAAAAGGTATAATCTTACCCGACCGTCCCTTGTCCCGCAAATGGAGGCCCACCTTGAAATTCCACCTGGCCGACGATGCCGGCTTAAATCTTTTCACTGGCTACGACATCGATTATGTCGCGGTCAACCATCAACACTATCAAGCCAGCCTGATCGTGCTGCCGGATCGGATCGTCGAAACATGGCCGCCGCAAAGCTTCGCAGCTCTGGAGGCCGCCCATTTTGAGGCCATCCTGGAATTCATGCCGGAGATCTTACTGCTCGGTACCGGCAGCACCCTGCTCTTTCCTCACCCCCGCCTGACGGAAGTACTGCTCCGGGCGTATATCGGCGTGGAAGTGATGGACACCCCGGCTGCCTGCCGCACCTACAACATACTCGCTTCCGAAGGCAGAAAGGTGGCAGCGGCGTTGCTGCTGAGTTAGAGGCCGGATCAGGCTCCTAGCCTCTGGCCTCTAAATTTACCATGGCATTCTGCAGCTCCAACAGTTTATCCAGCACCTGATCCTTCAATTCCAGCAGCTTCGGACATAGCGCCTCTGCAGCGCGATCATCACTGCCATCGCGCAGGCGAATAATTTCCGAACCGACTTCATGCACTTGGGCGTGGATCGGCTCCAGCTCGGCAAAAACAGGCAGATGGCCGTAGCGTTCTTGGCCTTTGCCGTAAAACCAGGAACCAAAACGGCAGTGGTGCTGATCCTTCAATTCTTCCTCAGTCAGCGCCATTGCGTTAGCGCTGACTGCCCTCGTGACCTGTTTGACCCACTTCAGATGATCCTGCTGTGCGACCAGCAGCGGAAAATCAGCCAGATCCCAGCGCATGTCCGCCCAGCGCAGCCAAGCCGGATCGGGCCTGAACTGCGCGCGCCATGCCGGCACGTCGGCTGCGGGCATGGGACGGGCGATGCCATAGCCCTGCGCCGCATCGCAGCCCAGACGCATCAGCATCACGCCATGCTCCGTGGTTTCGACCCCCTCGGCGATCACGCCCAGCTTGAAAATACTCGCCAGACTCACCACGCCCTCGATGAGAGCCAGATCGTCCGGGTCTTCCAGCATGTCGCGCACGAATGACTGGTCGATTTTCAGGGTGTTGGCGGGCAGGCGTTTCAGGTATGCCAGCGACGAATAGCCAGTGCCGAAGTCGTCCAGCGCGAACCTGACACCCAGCTTCTGGCAGGCTGCCATGATTGCCCGAACCGACTGTATATCCTCAAGCGCGGCGCTTTCCAGGATTTCCAGTTCCAGCGAACCAGGCGAAACCGTAGGATATAGCTCAAACAGGGCACGCAACTGGTGGGGCAGATCCGCGGTCTGAAAATGACGCGCCGCGAGGTTGACGCTCACCGTGGTGAGCACCCCTGCTTTCTCCCATTCCGCAAGCTGGCGCAAGGCTTCCTGCAAGACCCATAAGCCGATTTCCACAATCAGATCGGTGTGTTCAACCTGCGGCAGAAACTCCAGAGGCCCAACCAACCCGCGCTCAGGATGCTGCCAGCGCAGCAGCGCCTCGAAACCGGTGACCTGGCCGGAACGCATGTTCACTTTGGGTTGATAATAAAGCCGCATTTCCCCCTGTCGAAGCGCCTGGGCAACACGCTCCCTCTCCCGGTGGCGAGAACGCGTCTGCTGGTCGAGCGTCACATCGAACAGGGAATAGCGGTTGCGACCCGCCTGCTTGGCCTGATACATGGCCTGATCGGCGTGGCGCAGCAAGCTTTCCGGGTCAGCTTCATTGAACGGATATACCGTCACGCCGATGCTGGCCGAGATCTGCACCTGCCGGCTGTCAATCTGATAGGGCCTGGCAACATCGCTCAGGATCCGGTCCAGCGCCGCCTCCATTTCATCCATATCGGCAATATCGGTGAGCAGCAGCACGAACTCGTCCCCCCCCAGCCGGGCTACCGTATCCCCGCCGCGCACGTCATGCAGGAAGCGTTGCGCCACCTCTTTCAACAACTGGTCGCCCAGTTCATGTCCATAGAGGTCGTTAACTTCCTTGAACCCGTCAAGATCGATGAGGCCCACCACCAACAATTTGTCTCCCCGACGCGAGTTGGAAATCGCCTGCTCGATCCGATCGGCCAGCAAAGTGCGGTTGGGCAATCCGGTCAGCGGATCGTGCCCCGCCTGCCAGGTGATTTGCTGCATCAGCCGGCGTTTGTCGCTGACGTCGTGGAAGGCCAGAACGCAACCCATCACGCTGCCGTCCGGATTGCGAATCGGCGCGAAGGAAAAATCGATGGCGACTTCCTGACCGGCACGCGTCAACAGCAAGGAATTACCTTCCGGCTTGACCGCCACACCTTCGAGCAACACCTGGCAAGCAACATTCTCCAGAGGCAATCGGGTCGTTTCGCCAATGACGTTGAACACCTCGTGCAGCTCACGCCCCTGCGCTTCAATCACGGCCCAACCAGTCAGCCGCTCCGCTTGCGGATTGAGGTACTCTACCCGCCCCGCCACGTCAGTGGAGATCACCGCATCGTCGATCGAGGACAGGGTAATCTGGGCACGCTCCCTCTCGGCGCGGAGCTTGCTCTCGCTTTGCAGCAACGACTGCAGCAACTGTTCCACTTTCCCCGCCATGCTGTTGAAGGCATGGGCAGCGGATCGGACTTCCATGGCACCCCCGGCTTCCACACGCACGCCATGGTCGCCCCGCTCGAAACGATAGGCGGCGGCCGACAACTGGTTAAGCTTTTTCAGGTTGCTGCGCAGCACCCAGGCAGTTAGCAGCAGAATGGCAAGGATTACCATGGAAACAATTTTGATCTGCGTCATCAGATGGCGCCATACGATGTTGAGGGATGGAACGGGATCAGCACGCAGCCTCAGCGTGCCGTAGTTCGCCCCACCCAGCTCGATGGGAAATAATTCTTCCAGCTCAGGGATGACGGCAATGCGCAGGAACCAGGCAGGCGCTTCAAGCCGCACCGGGACAGGACTTTGGGCAACCAGCGAACCGAGATGCGACTTCCATTCGATGCGACTGATATCTTCACGCTCCCTGACCTGGGTATCGAGCAATTGCCGGATCCTGGCAAAGTCGCCGGTCGTCGCCTGCTCAGCCAGCAATGGCGACAGGGAATGCCAAGTCTCATGCAGTTCCGCCTTGAGGCGGTCGCTCATGGTGGCGCTCTCATCGATGACCAGGAGGTAGCTGCGCGTGCTGGCCGCAGCCAGAATCACCAGCACGACGGAGAACATCAGGCGCGGCAACAGCCCGACCCTTCCCCATAACTCCGCTAGTTTTCCTGATTTGCGCACTAGACCAACCCCCTAACCCGAAGATTTCAGAATCTACCACAGAGATGCAGAAACACAGAAAAAAACCATGCGTTCCAGACGGTTGCCATACACCTCTCCGTAACCCAAGATAGCGATTTAGCTTGTGTACCGGAACTTAAGCGAAGAATTCATTCGCCTCCAAGGGAAGGGAGCTTAGCCGACTGAGTTTGGGGGTTAATCAAGTCGCGGAATGATCTCCAGAAAGGTGTGAATGCCGTCGAATTCCGCCACATCCTTGGCAGGCAGTTGCGTGTCCGGCCGATGCACCGCGAGCAGATGACCGATGCCGTAATCCCGCGCCGAGCGCAATACCGGCAGGCTGTCGTCCACCAGCAGCGTGGCAAGGGGATCGAAACGCTCGACGGACTGGAGCTTGCCCCAGAACTCGGGATGCTCCTTGGGTACGCCGATGTCGTGGGCGCAGATTACCCCGTCGAAATAGCCGTCGAGACGGGTTTTGCGCATTTTCAGGGTCAGGCTCTTATGGTGGGCATTGGTCACCAGCACTGTGCGTCGGTGGTTGCTGTGCAGCGCCGCGAGGAAATCGATGACATGCGGGTGCACGGCGATCAGGTGCTCCACTTCCTCCTTGAGCCGTGCGATGTCCAGCCCCAGTTCGCGCGTCCAGTAATCCACGCAATACCATTCCATTGTTCCGACCACCTTGTGGTAGCGCGGCGCCAATGCATCCTGCGCCGCTGCATGGCTCAGACCGTGCTTCTCGGCGTAGCGCAGCGGCACATGCTCGAGCCAGAAATGGTTGTCGAAATGCAGGTCGAGCAGGGTGCCGTCCATGTCGAGAAAAACGGTGTCTATTTTATTCCAGTTGAGCATTGTTCAGTCCTGAGTGCTGTTACTGCGGCCCGAGCACGCGCAACACCTCTTCCAGCGTGGTCAGCCCGGCATTGACCTTCTCCCGTGCGTCTTCGATCATCGGCGTGGCACCGATCTGCCGGGCCAATTTCGTCATTTCCAGGATGCTGGCGCCACTGGCGATGAGGTCGCGCATTTTTTCATCCGGTTCCAGCACCTCGTAGATTCCAAGCCGCCCGCGATAGCCCGTGCCGTGACATTTGGCGCAACCCTTGCCGCGAAAGGCGGTGATTTTTGCCGCTTCAAACAGGGGACCGAGGCGTGCCAGCAATTCCGGCGCGGGGATGTCCGGCTCGCGACAGTCGTTGCAGATGCACCGCACCAGACGCTGGGCGATAATGCCTTCGAGTGCGGTCGCCAGCACATAAGGCTTGAGGCCGAGATCGAACAGGCGGGCGATGGTCGCCACGGCGGAATTGGTGTGCAGCGTCGAGTAAACCAGATGGCCAGTGAGCGCGGCATGAAGCGCCACCTCGGCAGTCTCCAAATCGCGGATCTCGCCGATCAGGATCACATCCGGATCCTGGCGCAGGATCGAGCGCAGCACGACGGGAAAGGTCAGGCCGATCTTCTCCTTGATCAGCACCTGACCGGCCATGTCGAGGTAATATTCCACCGGGTCTTCGATGGTGACATAGTTCTTGCCGGGGTCGGCCTGGTGCTGCAACAGGCCGTACAGAGTGGTGGTCTTGCCGCTGCCGGTGGGGCCGGTAGTGAGAATGATGCCCTGCGGCTTGTCCACCATGTTGAGCACTTTTTTCAGGTCGGCAGGGGAAAACCCCAGCCCCTCGATGCTCTTCACCGCGGAATTGCGGTCGAGGATGCGCATCACCACTTTCTCGCCGTTGATGGTAGGCAGGGTGGAAATGCGCAGATCGACGATCCGCAGCGGCGTCTTTACCGTGATGCGGCCGTCCTGCGGGCGACGGCGCTCGCTGATGTCGAGCTCGGACATCACCTTCAGGCGCGACACCAGCGAGGTATGGAGCTGGTGCGGGATGTGGATCTTGTCGGCGAGCACGCCGTCGATCCTGAGCCGCACTACCACGCTCTTGGTACGCGGATGGATATGGATATCGGATGCGCCGAGACGGATTGCTTCGAGGATGATCGCATTGACCAGGCGGATGGCGGGCGGCTCCTCGGTGCAGCGCAGCAGTTCTTCGAGCGAGTGCTGGTCTTCCTCCTCCTCGATCACCACTTCGATACCCTCGTAGGGGTCGACGCTGGATACCAGGGTTTCCAGGTCCTCGAAAGAGGGTTGCTCCTCGCTGCCATAAACTTCAGCAATCTTGGCGCGGATGCTGGCAACGTCCGCCATCACCGCCTGAATTTCCAGCCCGGAAACAAAGCGCAGATCATCCACCAGGCCGGAATCCATCGGGTCTGCCACAGCCAGCATCAACTTCCGGCCTTGCTGCTTGAGCGGCACCACCCATTGCCGCTCGCAGAAGCTCTGCGGAATCAGCGCGGCAATCGCCGGATCGACGTGGAATTCGGCGAGAGCAACCTCTTCCACCAGGAAATCCTTGCGCAGGATGTCACGTATGGCTTTTTCCGGAATCCAGTCGCGCTCCAGCAGCAGCTTGATGATCGGTTCCTTGTGCGTCTGCTGCAGACGATGCAGCTCCTGCACCTGCTGGCTATTGAGCAGGCCGCGCTTGTTGAGCATGATCGCGAGCTGGCTGCGATTGGTCACCGCCATCTTCGCCAGAGCACTGATCTCATTGGTTTTTTTTGCGTTTTCCTTCTGCAGCGCGCGGTTTTTCTGGATCAGGTCGAACTGCTCCAGAGCAATCGCTACTGTCACGCGCAGGTCGTCGTCGTTCCACGGCTTGAGGATGAACTTGTAGACCGCGCCCTCGTTGACGGCCCCCATCACAGCGCCAGTGTCGGCATGACCGGTGAGCATGATGCGGATCATGTCGGGCTGGATCGCCTTGGCCTGCTTCAGCACTTGGGCACCGGTCATCCCCGGCATCATGTAGTCGGAAATCATCAGGTGGAAAGCGTCCTTGCGCAGCAGGTCTATGGCCTCCGGGCCATTGTTGGCGAGCACGATCTCATAGCTTTCCTGGCGGAACACGCGCTGTAGCGCCTTGAGCACGTTCGGCTCGTCGTCCACCAACAGGATGCGGTAAACGGCCGGCCTGGCCGGTTCGGGCTCACCGGTTGGCATACCGCCTGTAAAGAGTGGTGCATAATTAGCCATGTTTCATCCGATTGGAAAATTCACCGTAAACGTCGTTCCCGCTCCCACTTTGCTTTCCACATCGATCCGCCCTCCATGTGCCTGCACGATATCGCGGCAGACCGTCAGGCCGAGCCCGGTACCGCTGCCGACTTCGCGGGTAGTGAAAAACGGGTCAAAGATGCGGTCCAGTTGTTCTGCCGGAATACCGCAGCCATTGTCGCTGATGCGGATGCGGATTTCGTTGCCAGCCGCCTCGCTCTGCACCGTGATCCGGCCCTGATCCGCTAGCGCCTGCGCAGCGTTGAGCAGCAGGTTGAGGAACACCTGGTTCAGGTGGCCGGGCAGGCACAGGATCTTAGGCAGCGCCCCCAGTTCCAGCACCAGTTCCACCTTGTCCTTGAGCTGTCCGGCGAGCACATTACTGGCGAAACGCAGGTTGTCGTTGAGATCGACGGTCTCCTCCTCGGCCTGGTCGACGCTGGAGAAACCCTTGAGGTCGGCGACGATCTTCGTCACGCGATCGGCGCCATTGATGCTCTCGCGCAGCAGGGCGGCAAAATCCTCCATCACGAACCCCATGTCCGCCTGCTCCCAAGCCGCCCGACACTGCGCAATATCCCCTGTCTTCATCAGCGCAACCAGGCGCGACAGGTCGCCCACGTACTGCTGCGCCGTGCCCAGGTTGCTGCGGATGAAGCCGATCGGGTTGTTGATTTCGTGCGCCACTCCGGCGGCGAGCTGACCGATGGAGGCCAGCTTTTCCGCCTGGTAGAGCTGGCGCTGCGCGGTTTCGATGGTTTCCACCTGTTGCCTGACGCGCGCCTCCAGCTCCTCCGACAGGGCTTTGTAGCGCGCTTCCGATTCCTTCAGCGAGGCATAATCTTCCTGCACGGTTTCGATGTGCAAATCGGCCGCCATGAGGTAGCGCGCCGACAGTTGCAGCATCAGCTCCATCATGCCGGCAGCGGCCGAAAGACAGGCCTCGTCGGCACTCGCTGATTCAAGATAACCAAGCGGTTCGAGGTCATGCCGGATCGCGACGCAGTGCGGTTGGGCGAACGACTCGGCTCGACCCAGCATGAGCCGGCCGTCAACCGTCACCAGGCGGAACTCGCCGTCGAGCAGCGTCGTGAGTATCGGCGCCATGCGTGCCAGGGGCATGCCGGTGAGCAGTTCGGCGAGATCGAACTCGCGGTCAAAGGTGCGTGGTTCGAGCTCCACTTCAGCCTCCCGTCACTGCAGCGACGAAGGACTGCTGATCGACGCCATGGATTTCCTGCAAGGCAAAAGACTTATCCAGCGCCGGGTATACCTGCTGCAGAAGCCGGACGAAGGTATCCTTTACGCCTTCACCAATCAGTGCCGAGGAAAATACCAGCGGCCACGGCGCCTTTGCCCAGCGCTGGTTGATCTCGTCTTCCGACAGGATTTGCGCCGCAGGCAGGTCGCGCTTGTTAAACTGCACCACCAGGGGCAGGGCGGAAAAATCCAGACCGACGCGCTGCACGTTCTCCTCCAGGTTCTGGAACGCCTCCGCATTGTTGGCCGACTGCGCGCGCTGCGAGTCGGCCACGAACACCACGCCGTCGGCGCGCGACAGCACCGCCTTGCGAGTGGCGTCGTGGGCCACCTGGCCCGGCACGGTAAACAGCTTGAGCTTTACCAGCCAGCCGGACGGCGTCCTGAAGCCGAGGGGCAACAGATCGAAAAACAGGGTGCGGTCGTTCTGCGTCTCCAGGGTCATGATCTCCCCTTTCAGGTCGGGGGCGAGCAGATCGTGCAGCCTCATCAGGTTGGTGGTCTTGCCGCTTTGCGCCGGGCCATAATAGACCAGCTTGAGCGTGATCTTGCGATTTACTTCGTCGAATTCAGCCACTTGTCAGCTTCCTGCGCGGCATCGTCGGAAACTTCGTTCTCGTCGAAAATCACCGAACCGTCTTCCCCCCAGTGCACCTTGGTGATCCCCGGCGACTCTTCTTCCAGTCGGCGCAACGCCATTTCCTGCTTCGAGATCACGCCGATCTGCAGCCGCACCTGGTCGGCAAGCTGCTGATTATCCCGCAGCAGGTCGCGGTGAGCCAGGGCCTGTTCCACTGCCGACTTCAGCTCATAGTCGTGCCAAGGTTTGGAGATGAATCGGAAAATCTGCGCCTCGTTGATCGCCCCCACCAGCGCTCCCAGATCGGCGTAACCGGAAAGGATCAGCCGCTCGGCATCAGGCTGAATTTTCTTAAATGCCTTGAGGAAAGCCACGCCATCCATCTCCGGCATGCGGTAATCCGAAATCACCAGGTCGAATACCACCCCGTCCTCGGCGCGCCGCAAGGCTTGCTGCGGTGAAGTGAAGGTTTCCACCTGAAATTTTGGACTGCCAGTATCCTGCAACGACGGCGAAACAAACAGCCGACGCAGCGCATTGAGAATATTCTGTTCGTCATCCACCAACATGATGCGATGCATATCACTCCTTTCCGGGCCGCACGTAAATTGCCAGCGGCTTGCCTTCGGCTTGTTCAAAACTGCGGATTTGTTCGATCATGGCATCGTCTAGCAAGTAATCCTTCGACAGCAGCAGCAACCCGTCATGCGAAACCAGGTCGCGCGCCAGCACCATCCCCTTGCGCAGGGCAGTGGCGAGTATTTTCACCTCGGGGCCTGCGTAGCCCGAAGAATCGATTCCGCCGAGCATTTCCAGAAAGACATCCGCCACCTTCGGGTCGTAGCGCTTGCCCCGCCCCTCCAGCAGGAACTCGCGCGCCTCGGTTTCCGTCAGCCGCCTGCTCAATACAGATCCGGTCTGCACCGCGTCGTAATCGTTGGCTACCGCCAGAATGCGCGCGCCTCTCGGGATCGCAATGCCGCTCAGGCCATCGGGGTAGCCCATGCCGTCGAAGCGCTCATGGTGACTGCGGATCAGTCTGGCGGCTTCCTTCATGTTTTCCAACGCCATCAGCGCCGCCTGGCCGATGGCCGGATGCTTGATCACCTCCGCACGCTCCTCGGCAGTGAGGGCGGAAAACGGCTTGTGCAGGAGGTGGTCGGGCAGGCCGATCTTGCCGATGTCGTGCAGCAGGCCGGCGAACATCACGTCCTGCACCTCGCTGTCGGACAACCCCAGGCGCTGCGCTAACCGGCGCGCGTAGTCCGCCACCCGGCGCGAATGACCGCCCATCGCGCCTTCGCGCAGTTCCATCAGGTTAGCGAACACTTTCAGCGAAGTGAGGTAGCTTTCCTTCAACTGCTTGTGCGCCACCTCGAGGAAGCCCATGGTCTGGCGCACCTCCTCGGTGCGTTCCCTGACTTTGGCCTCGAGGTTGGCGTTGAGGTCCTTCAGCGCCTCGTTCTGCTTCAGGGTCAAAGCTTCCAGGCGCAGTTTCTCCAGCTCCAGGTTCTTGCGTTCCAGCGCGTGCTTCACCGTCAGCACGATGTCGTTATCGTCCCAAGGCTTGGCGATGTAGCGGTAAATCTCGCCCTTGTTGATGGCGGCGATGGTCGAGGTGACATCGGCATAGCCGGTGAGCAGGATGCGCACCGCATCCGGCCATTTGGCCCGGACCTTTTCGAGAAACTCGGCGCCATTCATCTCAGGCATGCGCATGTCAGAAATCACCAGGTCGATCGGGTTCTGCTCGAACACCTGCAACCCTGCCGCGCCGCTTTCGGCGATGAAGATACGGTAACCCAGCGGCCGGAACAGCCGCTTCAGAGAACTGAGGATGTTTGCCTCGTCATCCACGAACAAAATCGTAGCAGGTTCTGCTGCGGGCAAAGTCTCGATCTCAGTTTCGGTCATTACTGATCTGCTTTCTTCTCCGGTTGCTTAATCGGCAAATAAACGCGGAATATCGTCCCCACCCCCACCTCGCTGGAAACGTTGATGCGGCCGTGGTGTTTCTGGATGATGCTGTAGGAAAGCGACAGGCCGAGCCCGGTACCCTGGCCGACCGGTTTGGTGGTAAAAAACGGGTCGAAAATCCGGTTAAGGTTCTCCGGCGGGATGCCTTTACCGGAATCGGCTATTTCAACCCAGACCCAGTCGTTCTCGTGGCCCGAGCGGATGAAAATAATCCCCTTATCCTCGATGGCATGCGCCGCATTCACCAGGAGGTTCATGAACACCTGGTTGAGTTGGGACGGCAGACATTCCACTTCCGGCAGATCATCGTATACCTTGATCACCTCGGCCTTGTACTTGATCTCGTTCCAGACGATGTTGAGGGTGCTGTCCAGACCCTTGCGGATATCCGTCCACTGCCATTCAGCCTCGTCGACATGGGAAAAATCCTTGAGGTCCTGCACGATTTTTTTCACCCGGCTGATGCCCTCCTGTGACTCACTCATCAGCGCTGTCACGTCTTCCTTGAGATAGGCGATATCCAGCTTCTCCTTGAGCGCGCCGATATTCCGCAGCACCTCGGCATGTTCGGCAAGCAGCGGCTCCGCCTGCTCGTAGGCGGCAAGCATGTCGAACAAGTCGCGCAGGTATTTCTGCAGCGTGCCCAGATTGGAGTTGATGTAACCCACCGGGTTGTTGATCTCGTGCGCTACGCCTGCCGCGAGTTGACCGATCGAGGCCATCTTTTCCGATTGCAGCAGCTGGTTCTGGGCATCTTCCAGCCGTTTGTTGACGCTGCGAACCTCATCGTTCATCTTCGACAGCATAGCGATGCGCCGTTCCTGGTCGCGGTGCAGTCGGGTGTTCTCGATCACCACCGTGATCAAGTTGACAACGACTCCGCCGTTTTCCAGGTCGACATCCGTGTAGGACTCAGCCGCATCTTTGCGATTGATACTAAGCGCGCCAATCACCCGGTCTTCGATCTTCAGCGGCCAGCACATCGCCGAGCGTGGCCGCGACGATTTGTCGCGCACCACCGTAACCTTGAAGCGTGCATCGTTAGAAATATCCCCATTGAGCAACAGCGCCTGGCCGGTTTCTGCAACCAGACCGAGGATGCCGCTGCCAAGCTCGATTTTGCTGCCGATGACATGTTCCGGAATATCAATGCCGGCAACGATGGTGAGCGGCTGGTTGTCTTCCTCGATCAGGGCAAGCGTGCCGCTGTTGGCGCCGAAGCCCTCGACGATATGCTCCAGAATCGCACGCAGCACCTGCTTCGGACGGTCGCGTAGATTGGAGGTCTGGCCCAGGCGATACAGCTGGTAGACCCAGGAAAGCTTGGTAACTTTATCGGACAGCATCGAGATTCCCCGTTATTCGCTGATCAACAGACTGAGGCCGGCATACTGCTGCTCGGTTTCGGTCCACAGCGCCGGCATAGTATCCCAGTCCAGACCAAGGCGCGACCAGGCGCTACTCGACAGATGCGGGACCATTTCATAACCGGCGTTGCCGATGGCCAGCGCATGGCACAGCACGTTGGCCACATGCACCAGATCGGCCAGCGGACCGGACTCGCTTTCGGGCTGGTGATGATCGCGGATTGCCAGCTGGATTGCGGCCGGAAATTTCCAGCGCTTGGCCAGTTCATGGCCGACCAGGGTGTGATCCAGGCCGAGTACAGTGCGCTCCGCTTCCAGCAGGGTGGAATCCTCGGCCACGCGGTGCGCCAAAACAAGCTGGAAATCCTCGTGAAAATAGGCGTCCAGCGCCAGCTTGCCGATATCATGCAGCAGCCCGGCGGTGAATGCCAGCGCCTGATTCTGGCCCAGGCTTTTAGCCAGCACCAGGGCGCACGCCGCAGTGCCGATACTGTGCTGCCAGAAGCCGATGCGATCGAAATCCGGATGTTCGGTTTCCGGGAACTGGCCGATGATTCCTGCCGCCGCCACCAGCGAGCGCACGTTGTGAAAGCCCAGTACCACCACAGCCTCCTTGATCGACCCTACCTTGCTGCTCATGCCATAGAACGGCGAGTTGGCCACCCGCAGCACGCGGGCAGTCAGGCCCTGATCCTGGCCAAGCTTCTGCACCAGGCCGGCGATCTCGATGTTTTCCCTGTCGAAACTCGCCAGCACCTCCAGCACCACTGCGGAAAGCGAGGGAACCTGCTGGATTGCCTTGGCTACCTGATCAATGGTCAGCATGTGATGTCACTCCAGTCCCGCGAGGCGATAGTCTTGCAAGGTGACGCGCAATTTGAGCAGCATCGGGTCATTGCCGGCCTTGCGGAACAGCCGCTCGACCCGCTCCCGGATTTCCACTTCCCGCGCAGCGCGCTGCTCCGGGGTGAGCATCTCTTCCACCGCCACCACGGCATAGTCCACGCCGCGCCGCCGGAGCGAAGCGATAGTGGCGTCGGACAGCTCCGCCCCCTGCGCCAGCAGACGGCCGCCGCTTGCATCGCAGACATCCCGCGCCAGCACCATACCCGCCTCAAGTTGCTCCAGGGGAAACCGTTTCGCAGTGACCATCTCAGTCTCCACTTTCCTCGTTCGGCACAATCACCAACACCCGCCCTTCCGATCCCGATGAGGCACCCATAGCATGGCTCCAGAATATCACATTGCGCCCGTTTTCAAGCCGCTGAGAGCGACGTTCGCCAGCCCCGGCGAGGCATTCGATCATGGCGGCAGGCAGCCGTTCCAAAGCAAAGCATCCGACCAGCGGCTGCCTTTTTTCGACATCGAACAATTCATTCGCCTTGCGGTTGGCGACCGCGATCAGACCGTCCTCGCCCACCCCGATCACGCCTACCGACAGATACTCAAGCATTTCCTGCGAAATCTGAAGTACGCCGACGTTGTGCCGCGCTTCGCTGGCTTTCTGCTCCACGCGCTTTTCCAGCTCGCGTTTGGCGCGGTTCAATTCCTCATTGATCGAGGCCATCTCGTTGCTGAGACGCTGGTTGTCCTGAGCCAACTCGTAGCGCTGGAAGGCCTCCTGGATGTTGGCACGCAGCAAGTCATCATCCCACGGCTTGGTGAGAAACTTGTAGACCGCGCCTTCATTGATCGCATCGGTCACGCTCTTCAGATCGGTGTAGCCGGACAGCACCATGCGCACGGTATCCGGGTAGATCTGCTTGACCCGGCGCAGGAATTCGGTGCCATTCATTTCCGGCATGCGCTGGTCGGAAATGATGACGCCAACCGGATGGCCCGCCAGCAGGTCAAAGGCCGCGGCAGCGCTGGTCGCCTTGAGGATCTCGTAGCCGTCGCGGCGCAGCAGGCGCGTCAGCGAAGTCAGGATATTTTCCTCGTCATCGAGCAGGAGCAGGGTGCGCTGCCCGAGCGCCGCCGTACTGTCTGCCATCTGCAGGCATCTCCGCTCCCTGAGCAGAACCTCGAAGTCCTCGGCCGGCACCGGCTTGCTGAAGAAAAATCCTTGCATATCGTCACAGTGGCGCTGCTGCAGAAAAGACTTCTGCTCCTCGGTTTCTACGCCTTCGGCAATCACCCTGAGCTGCAAGTCGTGCGCCATGGAAATGATGGCTTTTGCGATCGCCGCATCGTCCGGGTCGGTAGTAATATCGCGCACGAACGACTGGTCGATCTTGAGCGTATGAATCGGGAAGCGCTTGAGATAGCTTAAGGAGGAATAGCCGGTGCCGAAATCGTCGATCGACAATTTAATCCCCATCGCCTTGAGTCTGTCCAGCGTGGCGATCGTCACCTCGATGTTCTGCATGACCAGGCTTTCGGTCAATTCCAGTTCAAGATGGGCGGGATCAAGCTCGGTTTCCCTGAGGATGCCGGCCACCATCTCGACCAGATTCGGTTGCCTGAACTGGCGTGCCGAGAGATTGACCGCAACACTGATGGGTTTCAGCCCGGCGCGCTGCCATGCCTTGTTCTGGGCGCAGGCGGTGCGCAGCACCCATTCGCCGAGCGAAATGATCAGGCCGGAATCCTCCGCTACCGGGATGAACCTGACCGGAGAAACCAGTCCCAGTTCGGGGTGCTGCCAGCGCACCAGCGCCTCCATGCCGGTGATCTCGCCGCTGCGCAGGTCCACTTGCGGTTGGTAATGGAGCAGGAATTCGTTGCGCTCCAGCGCATGCCGCAGACCGTTCTCCAACATCAACCGCTCCATCGCCTTGACGTTCATCTCGGCGGTGTAGAACTGGGCGTTGTTGCGCCCCAGATCCTTGGCGCGGTACAACGCCGTGTCAGCGTTTTTCAGCAAGGTCTGGCTGTCCTCGCCGTCCCTCGGGTAAAGCGCAATGCCGATACTGCAAGTGACGAACAGTTCGTGGCCTTCAACGTCGAAGGGCTCGCTCATTGCTATGGAGGATTTTCCGCGTCACCACTGTAATATCCTCTTCCGCCGTCACGTCGGACAGGATCACCACGAACTCGTCCCCGCCCTGGCGCGACACGGTGTCGCCTTCACGCACGCAGCCGGCAAGCCGGACGGCAACCAGCTTGAGCAGACCATCTCCGGCATTGTGACCGAGGCTGTCGTTGATGTTCTTGAAATAGTCCAGGTCGAGGAACAGCACAGCCAGCTCGCACTCGTGGCGGCGAACATAGGTCAGCGCCTGAGCGAGGCGGTCCTGGAACAGATTGCGGTTGGGCAGTTGCGTCAACGTATCGTAATTGGCCTGGTGCTCGAGCTGGCTCTCATAGCTCATGCGCTCGGTCACATCGTTCTGAACGCCGACAAAATGCGTGACCTTGCCCTTCTCGTCGCGCACCGGCGCGATCAGCAGATCGTTCCAGAACATGCTGCCGTCCTTGCGGTAATTACGCAACACCGCGCGGCCTTCATGCTGCTCTCGAATCGCCTGGCGCAACTCTTCGATACCAGGCTGGTCATGGTCTTCGTTCTGCAGAAAATTGCAGTTGCGCCCCAGCGCCTCCTCCTGACTATAGCCGGTGATACGCTCGAACGCCGGGTTGGTATAGATCAGCGGATTGCCCGGCCGAGTGGCATCGGTGATCAGAATGGCGTTGACGCTGGATTCGATGGCGCGCTCCCACAGGCGCAGTTTTTCCTCCTGGTGCTTGCGTTCGGTAACATCCTCCTTCACGGCGATGAAATGGGTGATCACCCCCGCCGCATTTTTCAATGCCGAAATCACTTCGTATTCCCAGAACAGTTCGCCGCTCTTTTTCCGGTTGAGCAGCTCGCCGCGCCATATCCCGCCGGAGATCATGGTTGCCCACATATCCCGGTAATATTCCGGTGTGGTCAGGCCGGACTTGATCATGCCCGGCTTCTGTCCCACCGCTTCCTCGAAGACGTAACCGGTCACTTTGCTGAACTCGGGATTGACGTACTCGATAATGCCATTGCGGTCGGTGATGATCACCGAGTTGCCAGTTTCCTCCACCACCAGGGAAAGCTTGAGCGCCTTTTCTTCCGCCAGTTTGCGCTGGGTGATGTCGTAGGATGCCCCAACATAGCCGGCGAAATCGCCGTTCAGATCCTCAAAGGGCACACCGTTGCCGATGATCCAGCGATATTCGCCGTCATTGCGGCGCAACCGGTACTCGATCTCGAATGGCTCGCGCTCACCGAACGCTTCGAGATAAACTTTGAGGCAGCCGTCCAGATCGTCAGGGTGCACACCCTCTGCCCAGCCATCACCCAATTCCTGCTCCAGCTTGCGGCCGGTAAAATCGAGCCAGGTCTTGTTGAAGTAATCACACTTCCCATCGGTTCCCGAGCGCCAGATCATATGTGGAAAGCGCTGAAACAGACTGAGGTAAAAATCGCGCGACTCGGTCAGCCGCGACTCGAGCTCTATCCGATCGGAAATGTCGCGAGCAATAGTGGAAAAATAGTTAAGCCTCCCGTCCTCTGCCTTATGCGCAATGATCACCTGAGAAGTGGGGATCTCCCGGCCATCGCGGCGCAGCAACGCGGTTTCTCCCATCCAGATGCCGTCGCGCACCGCGGCTGGCAGGCCCGCATTCATGATCACCGTGCCCGCCCACTCCGGATAGCAATGGCCAATATCGTAGCGGGTGACATCCTCCTCGCCCAGCCCGAGCATCTCCCGCCCGGCATGGTTGATATACAGCAACTTGCCGTCCGGCGTGGAGGTAGAAACAAAATCCGGCGTGGCCTCGATGATGGCCACCAGCCGTCCGCGAGACAACTGAGCACGGCTGCGCCCCAGGTAGGAGCGCAGCATTTCTGCCAGCGATTTGATCAGCGCCTGCTCTTCCTCAAGAAACGGCGCTTCTTCAGCAGAGAACTCATCAAGGCGGAACACCTCTACGGCATCCTGACTGCTGCCGCCTCGGGCGAAATCGGCACCCAGGCGCAGCCGGGATTCCAGGAATCCCGGCGTAACCAACGTCTCGCCCTCGTAAACGATCCGGGCCACCACCTTTTCCGGATTGCGGAACGCGGAGGGCAGCATCAGAACCAGTTCCCGCATCACCTCGCCCACCGGTCTGCGCTCATCCTGCAGGATCTGGGCAGCCCGGTGCAGTGCGGTATTGACCTTCAAGCCAACATCCAGCCCGACAATCAGCTTGCCGACCGTTTCCGTAGTCTGGTTGAAGTTCTGCGCCAAGTCCCCGATCTCGTCGCGCGACTTGAAGTTGATCCGTGCCGAGCGGTCGCCCGCGGCAAACTGGCTGGCCAGGCGTGAAATTTCCCGCACCGGCAGGATCACTTTCCAGCGCAGGTAGAGGAAAATTGCCAAAATGAGCACGGCTTCCGCGACCAGCATGGCATGCAGGATGAAGTCCACCTTGTCGTGCGCCTTCTCCGAGGCACGGGTCAATTCGTTGACAATGCCATCGGCGATACCCAGCATGGGGCCTGCAAGCAGGTCAAGCCGTTTGACGGCAACCACAGCATCGATCTCGGCAGGTGAATTGCGGATCATGTCCACCACGGAACGGTAGCCACGCCAGGCACCGCGCAACCCCCGCAAGCGATTGGAAAGATCAGCCGTCTCGCTCTCTATACTTGGCGGCAACTGGCGCACACTAACCTCGATCTTGCCCAGCTTATCTTCGAATGCGGCAAGCAGCTGGCCAAGCTCCTTACTATCCTGGCGTTTTTCATAGGCCAGGATGGCCGAACGGAAAGCGATCTCCTGGCTGAGGTAACGCAGGCGGCCGCTTTCGTTAATGATGGTCGCAGTATTGGCAATACCGTCATACAGCCGCTCGGCAACGATCAGGTTCCCCGCCGTCAGCCCAAGAAATAGCAGGAAGGCTATGCCGATTTTTTTGCCCAAAGAAGGGCGCAACAGCCGATTACGAAAGGAATCCCTGGTTGGTTCGGCCGAGCTGACGGGTTGCGGACTGGGTTCGTATACCATTTAATTCCTAAAGAAAATCTTTATTTTCAACTTCGTTGCGATTATGAAGAAGCTCACCTCTGCGCACAAGACAAAATCGTCATGACATAAGCTCGGCGGTCTAGCCCAGGACGCCGTCTATCGCGGCAAGCAGCCTGTCGATCGCGATCGGTTTGGTGACAAAATTCGAAAAACCGGCCTCCAGCGCCAGTTCGATATTTCCGGGAATGACGTCTGCACTCACTGCAATCACCGGTATGGAACAGAGCTGGTCATCCTCGCGCAACAGGCCCAGGGCTTCCATGCCACTCATGCCGGGCAGATCCATATCCATCAGGATGAGGTCCGGCCGGGTGGTGCGCAGGAGTTCCATACCCTGTTCCGCAGTCAATGCCGAAAGCAGGAGCAGGTCCGGGCGTCGGCTTTTCAGCACACTGCTCACCAGCGCCTGATTCGCCGAATTGTCCTCGATATACAACAGCACATGGCCTGCAGCTGTGGCAATGTGCGCAGTTCCGGCAGCCGCCTCGTCGCTGCCGTGCTCAGGCAATTCGATCCAGAAAGTCGTTCCTTCACCCACCCTGCTATCAACCCCGATTTCGCCGCCCATCAGCTCCACCAGACGCTTGGCCACAGCCAGCCCGACACCGGTGCCCTGGATCTGGGATTTGTCCGCGTCCAGCCGGTTAAATGGTACGAACAATTCATCCAGCCTGTCGGCCGGAATGCCGGGGCCAGTATCGGTCACGCTCACCCTCTGCCGGCCAGGAGCGGAACGCTGGCATGCCAGGGTGATCGTACCCCCCTCACGGTTGTATTTGATTGCGTTGGAAAACAGATTGATCATCACCTGCTTGAAGCGGGTGAGGTCGGCCCAGACAAAACACTCACCGCAAGCCGACACATGGTCTTCGATTTTTAGCCGGCGCTCGCTCGACAGGGGCGAAACCAGATCGACGCATTCCTGCACCACCTGCGCCAGCATCACGCTCTCCAGATGCATCTGCATCCTGCCGGCCTCGATCCTGGCAAGATCGAGCACTTCGTTGACCAGCGCAAGCTGATGCCAGCCGGCCTGGATAATATGCTTGACGCTTTCGCTCTGGGAAGGTGATAACGGCTCATCCGGGTCATGCTCCATCAGTTGCGCAAAGCCGAGGATGGCATTGAGCGGGGTGCGCAGTTCGTGGCTCATGCGCGAAAGAAATTCTGACTTGGCGCGGTTGGCCTGTTCCGCTTCTTCCTTGGCGCGCAGCAGCTCCTGCCCGGCACGCTGGTTTTCGGCGGCCATCCGCAGAGATTTGATGCCATAGGCGAGGTTCGCCGCCAACTCCCGCAGCAGATCGACCTCGTCCTTCCCGAACCCGCCGGCAGCTGCGGAATAAACCGTCAGCACGCCGATCTGGTCATCGCCGAGAAACAGCGGCAACGCAATGAGCGCCGCGTAGCCGCGCGCCAGCGCTTCGTCACGCCAGGGCAGCATGGCGGGATCGCTGGAAACGTCCTGGACCAGGCAATACCGACTGGCTTTAATGGCCATCCTGACCGGCCCGCTGCCGAGCTCGGCAGCGGCGTCCCAGCTGATCGCCGCCTTGTCCAGATAACCGTGCTCGGCCCCCGCCATCGCGGCCGGCCGCACCGTCTTCCCTGTATCCTGCTGGGCAAACCCCACCCAAGCCATGCGATAGCCGCCGGTTTCCACGCAAATCCGGCAAATCTCTTGGAGCAGATCGTCTTCGTCGCGGATACGCACCAGCGCATCATCACAGGCATTCAGTGTTTGCAGCGTACGGTTAAGCCTGACCAGCGACTCTTCGGCCTGCTTTCTCGCCGTGATGTCGGTGCGGATCGCCACATACTGGTAGGGCTTTCCCGAGTGGTCCAGAAAGGGGACGATGGTGGTCTCCACCCAATAGAAACTGCCATCCTTTTTGCGGTTGCGGATCTCGCCCCGCCACACCTCGCCGCGCGCGATGGTCGTCCACATTTGTGTAAAAAACCCATGGGGATGGTGGCCTGAATTGAGTTTGCGATGATTCTGCCCGAGCAGCTCCTCGCGGGAATACTGGCTGATCTCGCAAAACCTGTCGTTGGCGTAAACAATCTTGCCGGCGGGGTCAGTAATCGCCACGATCGAATGCTGATCCAGGGCGAATTTCTGGGATTCCAGCTCCTCCAGGGTTTTTTCGAGCATGAGCGCGCGTTCCGCCAGCTTCTCCTCGAACTGTTTGCGCTCGGCGATTTCCACTTCAAGCTGCCGATTGGTCTCATGCAGCTCATGGGTACGCTCTTTGACGCCCTGTTCAAGCGCCTCATGAGAGTGAGTAAGCTCACGAAAATTTTTCCCCAGGCCGATCGCCATGTCGCCAAAATTGGCAACCAGCGTATTGATCTCGAGAATCGGGCTGGCCGGAAGATGGGCACTCTCTCCTTCGAGCACTTTCCATCTCAGATTGGTCGAAGCTTGCGCCAGCCTGGCCAGCGGGTCGGTGAGTTTGTAGCTGACCAGCCTGCCCAGCACAATAATCAGCACCGAGAAGCCCAGTACCAACCGTATACTGCTGAAAATAATCTGCCGCATCTTTTGCTGATAGGCCTCGGCGGGAATTTCCACCAGCAGGGTCAGGCCGCCATTTTCCGGCAGTGCCGTCACCCTTTCAAAATAATTACCCGCGCGATAAATCACGTCGGAGGTAATAATGCGTGGCGCCCGGCTTGTGCCATCCAAAATTGATCCTGGGGCTAGCCTGATGTTGCCTTCGTGCGCATGAATATGGCCGGGAACGAGATCGCCGCGCGATGCGGCAACAACCCGCCCGGCCCGGTCAAGAACCGTTATCGGCGCTTCTCCATGACGATCATGCGCTTTCAACTCCTCGGTTATTTCCGCCGGATCGGAATGTCCACGCAACTCGCGCACCAGCTCTTCGGAAATAAACCTCAGGTCACGGTCAATATTGGCCTCTATTATTCCTTGCTGGTTGCGGATGTTGGACGCGCTCAGCATCAGGAGCGGCCCCAGCGCCGATGCGAGCAGCAAACTGAAGATGGCCTGACGCAGAGAAATTTTATGTCCGCCAGGCGAAGACCCGCCCAGCAGTGTCGGCAACTGTATGATCAGATGAGCGGCCAGAGCATTGCCGATGCCATTGACCCCATTGCGCAGGGCATAATAGGTAGCCAAGCTACTGTCGCCAGTTCCGAGCCAATAATTCAGCAGCCAGGTTGCGGGCATGCCGATCAGCAACCAGTAAACAGCGTCCATAGCAACGATATTGCGCCGGCTGTAATGGCAGGCGAGGCTCAGAACCACTGCCTCGCCACCATATAGAAGAGGACCGAACGGGTGATGCCAGACGGCGACCAGGGGGATGATGGAAACGGCGCCGACGACCAAGGCCCAGAACAAGCCGAGTGTGCGGGCAGCGACCAGCACGGCGATGCTGCCGAACAGGATTTCAACGCCGGGGAACAGCCATAGCGAAAAGTGATTGCCGAGCGTACCCGCTGCAGCCAAAACCAGGAAGGCAGCAACGGCTTTCACCGAATATTTCGACCGCCAAAACAGGAGATTCTTGTCCGACATAGTTCCTCTTGATTAATAGGCCACCATCATGCAATCATGATACCAATATGACAACAATGACAAAATGGTTTTTATGATGAGGGTAACTGCGTAGAATGCGCCGTCCGCAAAAAATCAACACAATAATAAAACACATGGCAAAACAATTTACCTCTAACTCCACGCGCTACTTCGCTAAAGCCATATCGATCGGCATCGTAATCGGGCTCCTTGGCGTTCTCCTCGAATGGGCTTTCGGCGCGCTTCCCCAGATAACCTCCTTGGTCCTGACCATCCACTTTGTCCTCTTCGGCGCCGTTTACTTCGGCTGGATGATGGTGTTCCTGCTGACGCTGCGCCGCTTCGAGGCCAAGGCGGCAGAGGAATGGAAAATCGCCGATGGCGAAATCCACGAGCTCAGCCGCCGCACCCATGAGCTGTTCGTTCAGCTTTCCGCGGAGTTCAACGAGCAGATGGAAATCACCAGAACCGAAGTCCAGCAAATGCAGGATCTGCTTCGGGACGCCGCCGAGAAACTGCTGAACAGCTTCACCGGCATGGAAGCCAGCACGCGCAAACAGCAGGACCTGGCGCTGGAGATGACCTCGCTCCAACAGGGCCAGAATGGCGCTCAGGGCGTCAATTTCGAGAGCTTCGTGCAGGAAACGTCCGACACTCTGACCCTGTTCGTCGACTCCACCATCGAAACCAGCAAGGCCGGCATGGGGCTGGTGGAAATGATGGACGACATTACCGCAGATGTGGACAAGATCGTCAGCGTGCTCGGCGAAATCGAGTCCATCTCCAAGCAGACCAACCTCCTCGCACTCAATGCGGCCATCGAAGCCGCCCGCGCAGGCGAAGCGGGACGAGGATTCGCCGTAGTGGCGGACGAGGTGCGCAGCCTTTCCAACCGGTCGAATCAGTTCAGCCATGAAATCAGGGCGCACATGGACTCGGTTTATCGTTCAGTCCGCACCGCAGAAGCCGCCATCAACGCAATGGCCTCGCGCGACATGAATTTTGCCCTGCAGTCGAAAACCAAGGTCCAGGGAACCATGGCCGAAATCAAGAAAGTCAACGACCGCATGGGAAGCACCGTTACCGACCTGTCCGATATCGCCGGCGAAGTAGAAGGCAATGTGCGCATGGCAGTCACCTCGCTGCAATTCCAGGATCTGGCATCCCAACTGCTGAACCATATCAACACGCGCATTGCTAACATGGGTGCGATTATCCATAGCATTGCGGGTATCCCCATCAACGACGCCATGGACGGCGAAGACAATCGCAGCGAATGCATACTCCGGCTGCAGCGCTTTCATCAAGCCATCGACCAGGCTTCAGATCTGATCAAGCAATCCAGGCACAACCCCGTTTCACAGAACCAGATGGAATCCGGGGACATCGAACTGTTTTAAGACGTTCGCATCCTATTGTTTTTCAAGTTTTATTTTCCTTTGCATGGCCGAGAATAAAGATTATCCTTAGCAATAAATAATAATTTAGGGGTTACAAAACGATGGCAAAAATGATCCTGGCAGTAGACGATTCCGCTTCCATCCGTCAGATGGTTGCTTTCACGCTCAAGGGCGCAGGCTATGAAGTTACAGAAGCAGTGGACGGACAGGACGGCGTGAACAAAGCCAAAAGCAAGTCGTTCAATCTGATCCTCACCGACCAGAACATGCCCAACATGGACGGCCTGACCCTGATCAAAACGCTGCGCGCCACACCTACCTACAAATCCGTTCCCATCCTGATGCTCACCACCGAATCCGGAGAGGCGATGAAAGCCCAGGGCAAGGCAGCGGGTGCCACAGGCTGGCTGGTCAAACCGTTCGACCCACAAAAACTTCTGGAAGTCGTTAAAAAAGTTATTGGTTAACCTCACGTTCGCAGAAAGCACCTCATGACCATCGATATGAGTCAGTTTTACCAGGTGTTTTTCGACGAAGCTGCCGAACACCTGGACGAGATGGAGCGTCTTCTGCTCTGCCTCGACGTCGATTCACCCAACCCCGACGATCTCAACGCCATTTTCCGCGCCGCTCATTCCATCAAGGGCGGCAGCGGCACCTTCGGCTTTACCGACATGACCGGGGTGACGCACATCCTAGAAACCCTGCTGGACAGGCTGCGCAAGAACGAACTGGCGCTGCGCAGCGAAATGGTGGATGCGTTTCTCGAAGCTGGCGACGTATTGCGCGGGCAACTAGCCGGCCATCAGGGTGCCGAGGAGGTCGATACCCAGGCTGCCGACGAAATCTGCGTGAAGCTCAATAACCTGGCGAGCGACAGCCCTCTCACGCAAGGGGGCCACCCCTCTCCCCAACCCTCTCCCATAAGGGGAGAGGGAGCGAACGTGAAGGACGCTGGTTCTGATCTGCGCCTTTACCGCATTGAGTTTTCCCCTGACCAACAAACTCTGGATCAGATCAAGGATCTGGAACCCTTGTTTGCCGACTTGGCTGCCCTGGGTAAATTCGAAGTCACCGAACAGGCGGCCAAGGGCAAGGGCAAAAAGGCCACCCCCCGCTCCTGGGCTATGAGCTTGCAAACATCGTCGGACGAAGCCACCATCAACGACATCTTCGCCTTCTTCGCGCAACCTGAGCAGGTCAAAATCGAATCCGAAGCTGCCCAGCCGCCGACAGAAGCGAACGAAGACGATACGGGTTACGGCTTCTTTACCGA
The DNA here is from genome assembly GCF_000971475.1 of Sulfuricella sp. T08. Lineage (GTDB taxonomy): Bacteria > Pseudomonadota > Gammaproteobacteria > Burkholderiales > Sulfuricellaceae > Sulfuricella. Next base: position 84,662 of record NZ_DF967524.1, on the reverse strand, counting down.
CACCGAAACGCCCGCTGAAACAGACCCCGGCTACGGTTTTTTCACTGACGAAGCGGCAGCGCCTGACTCGGACGATGAGGGCTTCGGTTTCTTCGTAGATGTCTCGGAGGCGCTGGCGGTTCAACAGGCAGATGAGAAACGAGGCTACGGTTTCTTCAAAAAAATCAACGCTTCAGCAGACAGCCCCGTTGCTGAAGACCAGCCCAAAATCGCCGCTCCACCGCCGACCAACCCTGACGAGCCTGCCAGTCAACCCACAAATCCGGGCCGCCGCGCAACGGACAAGGCGCCGGCCAGCGCACCAGCCGAATCCGCCTCGATCCGGGTCGGCATCGACAAGGTGGATCAGTTGATCAATCTGGTCGGCGAACTGGTGATCACCCAAGCCATGCTGGCCCAGACCGCTTCCGAGATGGATACGGCGATCTATGAAAAAATGCAGAACGGTCTTTCCCAACTGGAACGCAACACCCGCGACCTGCAGGAATCGGTGATGTCGATCCGGATGATGCCGATCAGTTTCGCTTTCAGCCGATTCCCGCGCGTGGTACGAGATCTGGCATCCAAGCTGAAAAAGAAAGTTGAGCTGGTCACTATCGGCGAAGGTACCGAACTGGACAAGGGCCTGATCGAGAAAATCACCGACCCGCTCACCCACCTGGTGCGCAACAGCCTGGATCACGGCATCGAACTGCCGGAACAACGCATCGCCGCCGGCAAGCCGGCACAGGGAACCATCACCCTGCAAGCCGCCCACCAGGGCGGGAACGTCGTGATCTCGGTCAACGACGACGGTGCCGGGCTGAACCGTGAAAGAATCCTGGCTAAAGCCCGCGAAAAAAATATTCCGGTCAGCGATTCCATGCCCGACAGCGAAGTCTGGCAGCTGATTTTCGCCCCCGGCTTTTCCACCGCCGACGTGGTCACCGATGTATCCGGTCGCGGCGTCGGCATGGACGTGGTGAAAAGAAACATCCTCGCCATGGGCGGTCAGGTTGAAATCGAATCCTCCGCCGGATGGGGCAGCCGGGTTACTGTACGCCTGCCTCTGACCCTGGCCATCCTGGACGGCATGTCGATTGCGGTTGGAGGACAGATATTCATCATCCCGCTGACGTTCATCACCGAATCTCTGCAACCCACGCTGGAAGAGGTCAAAACCATCGCCGGCAAGGGCCGCGTGGTCCATGTGCGCGGCGAATACTTGCCGCTGATCGCCCTGCATGAAGTGTTCGGCATCACGCCCCGCATTGCCGAACCGCAGCAGGGAATCGTGGTGCTGCTCGAAGCCGAAGGGAAAAAAGCCGCCTTGTTCGTGGACGAGCTGGTCGGTCAGCACCAAGTGGTGATCAAGACGCTGGAAACCAACTACCGCAAGGTGCCGGGCGTTTCCGCCGCGACCATCATGGGCGACGGCAAGGTGGCGATGATCCTGGATATCGGCGCGCTAGTGCGGATCAGGCAACAGTAATCAATTCTGGTGGACATCGAAACTCATAACCAGCTGCGATAGCAAGACTGGTTGAACAAAAATAAAATCTGGAGAAATGCACAATGAAAATCAACATGCCGGTGACCAACAATGAGTACGTGCTGACCGAAAGCGACTCGGTGGTTTCAAAAACCGACCTTAAGGGCGTCATCACCTACATCAACCAGGACTTCATGCGCATCAGCGGATTCACCCAGCAAGAGCTGATCGGCGCACCTCACAATATCGTGCGCCATCCGGACATGCCGGTTGAAGCCTTCGCCGACTTGTACGCCACCCTCAAGTCGGGCAAGCCCTGGACGGGAATGGTCAAGAACCGCTGCAAGAACGGCGACTTTTACTGGGTGCTGGCGAATGCCACGCCGATATGGGAAAACAATCAGCTGGTAGGCTACATGTCGGTGCGCAGCAAACCCAGCCACGCCCAGATCGAAGCCGCATCCAGTGCCTACGCTCTGTTCCGGGATGGCCGGGCCGGTGGCTTGAAGATACAGGAAGGCAAAGTCGTGAAATCCGGCATCTTCAGCAAGCTCAACGTGTTTAAAAACATGGGCATCAAGACGCGGCTGACATTTGTCATTGGCATGCTGTCAGTCCTCCTGGTTGGCATCGGCATGTACGGCCTGTTCGGCATGAGCCAAGCAAATGAGGGGCTGCGTACCGTTTACGAGGATCGCACCATTGCACTCGGACAAATTGCTCATATTGAGTCGCTGCTGCTGCAAAATCGCCTTGCCGTCGCGGTATCACTAAATACGCCCACGCCTGACGTCATCAATCCAAATACCGCTAAAATCGAAAAAAATATCGAGGAAATCGGCAAGACGTGGGATGCCTACATGGCAACCACCCTGACGCCGGAAGAGAAGGTACTGGCGGATAAATTCGCCGTCGACCGCAAGAAATTCGTGACCGAGGGCCTAATGCCTGCTGTTGCCGCACTGCGCGCCAACAGCATCAGGGAAGCGAACCGCCTGGTCGTCGATGCCATTCGCCCGCTCTACCAGCCTGTGGGGGAAGAGATAGATGCGCTGGGCGAACTGCAACTCAGCACCGCCAAGTCAGAGTATGAACATGCGCAAACCCGCTATGCTTCGATCAGGAACACCTCCATTGCGATCATCGTGGCCGGCATCCTGCTGTCGGTCTGGCTCGGCTTTATCCTGATCCGCGCCATCGTCAAACCGCTGCACAGCGCAGTGGGTTATTTCGGCCAGATCGCCCAAGGCAATTACGCCAGCCATATCGACGCCCCTGTCAACAACGAAATCGGCAAGGTACTGAACGCATTAAGACAGATGCAGATCAAGCTGGGCTTCGACGTTAGCGAGTCCAGGCGTGTCGCTGACGAAGCGCTGCGCATCCAGATCGCACTGGACAACGTCGCCACCAGCGTGATGATCGCCGACAACGACCGCAACATCATCTACATGAACCGTTCCGTCGAAGAGATGTTCAAGGTCGCCGAAAACGATATCCGCAAGGACCTGCCGAACTTCAGCGCGGCTGGCCTGAACGGCATCAGCATCGACAGTTTCCACAAAAAACCGGAGCACCAGAAGCAGTTGCTGGCTACGTTCACCACCACCTTCCGCACAGAAATCATGATGGGGGGACGTACCTTCGCCTTGGCCGCGAACCCCGTCATGAACAAAAGGGGCGAGCGCCTCGGCTCCGTGGTCGAATGGAACGACCGCACTGCGGAAGTCGCAACCGAGAAGGAGATTGCCGGTATCGTTGAAGGCGCGGTGATGGGCGACTTTAGCAAGCGCATGGACATGACCGGCAAAACCGGCTTCTTCAAGCAACTGGGCGAGGGCATCAACAAACTCACGCAAACCAGCGAGGCCGGACTGAACGAAGTGGTGAGGATGCTGGGTGCGCTGGCTCGCGGCGATCTTACCGAGAAAATCACCAACGAATACCATGGCTCCTTCGGCCAGCTGAAAGACGATTCCAACGCCACGGTCGAGAAACTGAAGGAGATCGTCGGCCAGATCAAGGAAGCGGTGGAATCCATCAACACCGGCGCCAAGGAAATCGCCCAAGGCAACCAGGACCTTTCCCAGCGCACCGAGGAACAGGCCTCCAGCCTGGAAGAAACCGCTTCCAGCATGGAGGAACTCACTTCCACCGTAAAACAGAATGCCGAGAATGCCAAGCAGGCCAACCAACTCGCCATCGGCGCTTCCGATGTCGCCGGCAAGGGAGGTGCAGTGGTGGGTCAGGTAGTGGATACCATGGCGTCGATCAACGAATCCTCGCGCAAGATCGTGGACATCATTTCGGTCATAGACGGCATCGCCTTCCAGACCAACATCCTGGCATTGAACGCCGCCGTGGAAGCCGCCCGCGCCGGTGAGCAGGGCCGCGGTTTCGCCGTGGTCGCCGCCGAGGTGCGCAACCTGGCTCAGCGCTCCGCCGCCGCAGCCAAGGAGATCAAGACCCTGATCGGTGATTCCGTGGACAAGGTGGAGAATGGCTCGAAGCTGGTGCAACAGGCCGGCAGCACCATGGAAGAGATCGTCACCAGCATCAAACGCGTCACCGACATCATGGCGGAAATTACCGCGGCTTCAGTAGAGCAGAGTTCGGGTATCGAGCAAGTGAATATGGCCATCACGCAGATGGACGAGGTGACCCAGCAGAACGCAGCACTGGTCGAAGAAGCCGCAGCTGCGGCCGAGTCGCTGGAAGAACAGGCGCAGAACTTGTCCCAGTCGGTCTCGGTGTTCAAGCTGGACACTTCCGGCAGCCGTGCTGCGACTTCCCGCCAGCTCGCCACCCCGACCAAAACAGCCATGGCCCCGCGCCGCGCCGCCGCGCCGGCCAGGTCCGCACCAAAACCAGCCAAGGCTGCCAGCGATGGGGATGAGTGGCAGGAATTTTAATAATGCAGGTTGGGTTTGTTGGGTTACGGCGCAAAAAACCGCACCTAACCCACCCCACATGACTCAGAAATAAAAAAGGAGAAATCATGGCACAGAGCGGCACAGAGAACACCGGCACCAGCGCGGTAGGCAACGAGTTCCTCACCTTCACCCTGGGCAAGGAGGAATATGGCATCGATATCCTCAAGGTGCAGGAAATCCGCGGTTACGATGCAGTCACCGCGATCGCCAACACGCCGGAATTCATCAAGGGGGTGATCAACCTGCGCGGCATTATCGTGCCTATCGTGGACATGCGCATCAAGTTCCACCTCGGCAAGGTCGAATACGACCAGTTCACCGTGGTGATCATCCTGAATGTCGCCAACCGCGTGGTCGGCATGGTGGTGGACGGCGTTTCCGACGTGATCACTCTCTCTCCCGACCAAGTCAAGGCGGCACCCGAATTCGGATCAGCCATCGATACCCAGTACGTGATGGGGCTGGGCACAGTGGATGAGCGCATGCTGATCCTGGTGGATATCGAACGGCTCATGACCAGCAGCGACATGGAACTGATGGAAAAAGCAGCAGCATAAACATCTAAATATTAAAAATATTACCAGATCGATCAAAAAGGAACTCTCAATGTTCAGCAATCTCACCATCAAATCACGCCTGTTGTTCATGATCAGCTTCCTGTCTCTCCTCTTGATCGGGATCGGGATATATGGGCTGTACGGAATGGCCAAGAGCAACGAAGGCCTGCGTAGCGTTTATGAAGACCGTACGGTCGCTCTGGGTCAGCTGGATATCGTTGTCAGAAAGCTGCAGAGCAACCGGATTGCGAACGCCAACGCGATCATGACCCCGACCCCGGAGAACATCCAGAAGTCCACCGCGGAAATGGAAGAAAATATCGCGGCCATCTCCAAGACTTGGGATGCCTACATGGCCACCACCCTGACGCCGGAGGAAAAAATCCTGGCAGACAAGTTTGCCGAAGACCGCAAGCGCTTCGTAGTGGAAGGCCTCAAGGCCTCGATTTCCGCACTGCGCAGCAACAACGTCAAGGAAGCCGAACATATCGTTGAAACCAAGATCCGCCCCCTTTTCGTACCGGTCAGGGAAGGGGTTAATGCCCTGATCAAGCTCCAGCTCGATGAGGCCGAAAAAGAATACAAGGCATCCACGGAACGCTATACCAGCACCCGCAATATCGCCATTACCATTATCGTGGCTGGCGTCCTGTTGGCCCTCTGGAGCGGGTTCCTGCTGTTGCGCGCGATCCTGGGTCCTTTGGGGACCGCACAGGAAGTGGCAGGCAAGATTGCCGCAGGCGACCTGAGCAGCAACATTGTGATCCACCACAATGACGAGGTCGGCAAACTGCTGCATTCCTTCAAGTCCATGCAGGATGCGCTCTCCAGCCTGGTGAAAGAAATACAGACCGTCGTCAACGCGTCTGTCCAGGGCGATTTCAGCAAACGCCTGGACTTGAGCAACAAACAGGGCTTCGGCAGGGCCATCGGCGAATCCCTTAACCAGCTTTCCGACACCACCAATACCGGCCTCAGCGACGTCATGCGTGTCACCAACGCCCTAGCGGCGGGCGATTTGAGCCAGAAAATCACCCAGGAATACCCCGGTGTCTTCGGCCAGACCAAGACCGGCGTCAACAATACCGTGGACGCCCTCGTCAAGGTCGTCGCCGAAATCCAGCAGATCGTTGAAGCGGCTGCGGCGCGCGGCGACTTCAGCGTCAAAATGGACATGGCCGGCAAGCAGGGCTACACCAAGACCTTGTCAGAATTGTTGAACCAGCTTTCCGATGTCACCGACACCGGCCTGAGGGATGTGATGCGCGTCTCCAATGCCTTGGCGGTGGGCGACCTGACCCAGAGCATCAGCAAGGACTACCCCGGCCTGTTCGGCGAGACCAAGGACGGCATAAATGCCACCGTGGAAAACCTCAAGACGCTGGTCAACGAGATCAAGGTGGCGGTGGAAGGCATCAACACCGGTTCCAAAGAAATCGCCCAGGGTAACCAGGATCTATCGCAACGCACCGAGGAACAGGCCTCCAGCCTGGAAGAAACCGCGTCCAGCATGGAAGAACTCACCTCTACCGTGAAGCAGAACGCCGAAAATGCCAAACAGGCCAACCAGCTCGCCATCGGCGCTTCCGGCGTGGCCGGCAAGGGCGGCGCGGTGGTCCATCAGGTGGTCGGCACCATGGCTTCGATCAACGAGTCCTCGCGCAAGATCGTGGACATCATCTCGGTGATCGACGGCATCGCCTTCCAGACCAACATCCTGGCCTTGAACGCCGCCGTGGAAGCCGCCCGTGCCGGCGAGCAAGGCCGCGGTTTCGCGGTGGTCGCCGCCGAGGTTCGCAACCTGGCTCAGCGTTCCGCTGCTGCCGCAAAAGAGATCAAAACCCTGATCGGAGATTCGGTCGACAAGGTGGAGGGCGGCACCAAGCTGGTTGCCGAGGCCGGCAGCACCATGGAAGAGATCGTCACCAGCATCAAGCGCGTGACCGACATCATGGCCGAGATTTCTGCCGCGTCCTCGGAGCAAAGTGCCGGCATCGAGCAGGTGAACCAGGCCATCACCCAGATGGACGAAGTCACCCAGCAGAATGCGGCGCTGGTGGAAGAAGCCGCCGCTGCCGCCGAGTCGCTTGAAGAGCAGGCTCAGAATCTGTCTCAGTCGGTTTCGGTATTCAAGATCGACAATTCAGGGAATCGCACCTCGACTTCCCGCCAGATCGCCGCACCGACCGAAACAGCCATGGCACCGCGTCGCGCCACCACACCGGCCAGGTCCGCACCCAAACCAGCTAAAGCTGCCAGTGATACGGATGAATGGCAGGAGTTTTAATAAAGCAGGGGCTAGAGGCTCGGAACTAGAAAACCTGGCGCATAACGCCAGACAAATCCGCTAGCCCCTAACCTCTAACCTCTAACCTCTAGCCTCAGGACTCAGGACTCAAAAAAGCCATGGCAGAATCCCCACTCAACGACGCGCGTGAATTTCATTTTACTGCGCAGGATTTCGAGCGCATCCGCAAGCTGATCCATGATCGGGCCGGAATTTCCCTGTCGCCCGCCAAGCAGGACATGGTCTATAGCCGCCTGGCGCGACGTTTGCGTGCGACACGAATACCGACTTTTAACGAATACCTGGCTCGTCTGGAACGGGGCGACAATGTGGAAATGGAGGCTTTCACCAACTCCCTCACCACCAATCTCACCTCCTTTTTCCGCGAGCAGCATCATTTCCCGCTTCTGGCCGAGCACGTGAAAAAAGTAGGCAGACACCACCCGATCTCGCTCTGGTGCTCCGCTTCCTCCACAGGTGAAGAACCCTATTCCATGGCCATGACTATGGTGGATCTGTTCGGCACATTCACGCCGCCGGTGCACATCCTGGCGACGGACCTGGACACTACGGTACTGCAAAAGGCCCAGGAAGGCGTCTATCCGCTGGAGCGACTGGAAAAGATGCCGGAGGAAATGGTGAAAAAGTTTTTCCTCAAGGGCACCGGCAAACAAGAAGGCCAGGCCCGGGTGCGCCAGGAATTGCGCGATTTGATCACCTTCAGGCAAATTAACCTGCTCGATGAATCCTGGCCGATGCGTGGACCGTTCGATGCGATTTTCTGCCGCAATGTCATGATCTATTTCGACAAAAAAACCCAATACGATGTACTGAAGAAGTTCGTTCCGCTGCTGCACAAGGACGGCTTGCTGTTTGCCGGCCACTCGGAGAGCTTTTATCACGCCGCCGACTTGTTCAGGTCGCAGGGCAAGACCGTCTATGAACTATCGCCCCAGGCCAAGCACATCGCTGCCCATGGATAACCGGGGGACACACCATGACCTCTCCGGATTACCATGAAGTCCTCTCGCCCAACCTCTACTACGACAGCCATTTCAATATGGAGGCAGCCAAGATCATGCCGGGCGAGTATTACGCCACCACGCGCGACATGCTGGTCGTCACCGTCCTCGGCTCCTGCGTTTCCGCCTGCCTGCGCGACAAGACCAGTGGCATCGGCGGCATGAACCATTTCATGCTACCCCACAGCGACAACGATCCGCAGAACCCGATCAGCGTCTCGGCGCGCTACGGCACCTATGCGATGGAAATGCTGATCAACCACCTCATCAAGCTAGGCGCCAAGCGCAATAATTTTGAAGCCAAGGTGTTCGGCGGGGGAAACGTCCTGCGCGGATTCACCGTGGCCAATGTCGGTGCGCGTAATGCCGATTTTGTCCTGGACTTTCTGCACACCGAAAAAATAAAAATCGTGGCCGAGGACCTTCTCGACATCTATCCTCGCAAGGTATATTACTTTCCCAAGACCGGACGGGCGCTGATTAAAAAACTCAAAGGCGTTCACAACAACACCATTGTGGAACGCGAGAAGGATTATGAATCTCGCCTGGGTTACGCCAAAATGGAAGGTGATGTAGAACTCTTTTAGAGATAGAGAGGCTAGCCTCTAATAAAAAAGGATTTTTAATGCCCATAAAAGTTCTCATTGTCGACGACTCTGCACTCATCCGCAGCGTGCTCAAGGAGATTATCGAAAACCACAAGGATTTGAAGGTAGTCGGTGCGGCGCCTGACCCCCTTGTCGCCAGGGAAATGATCAAGGCACTGAACCCCGACGTGATCACCCTTGATGTCGAAATGCCACGCATGGATGGTCTGGATTTCCTGGAAAAACTGATGCGCCTCAGGCCCATGCCGGTGGTGATGATTTCCACCCTCACCGAAAAAGGTTCCGACATCACTTTCCGCGCGCTGGAACTGGGCGCGGTCGATTTCATCTCCAAACCCAAACTCGATATCAGCCGCGGCATGCAGGAATACAGCGATGAAATCGCCGACAAGATCCGTTCCGCCGCCAAGGCTCATCTAAGAAAACCCACTGCCATGATAGTCCAGAAGAGCCTGACGGCAGATGCCATACTGCCATCCCTGTCCAATCATATCGCCTCGACAGAAAAATTGATTATCGTTGGCGCCTCTACGGGTGGTACCGAAGCGATCAAGGAATTCCTCATCAAATTGCCGCCAGACTGTCCTGGAATCGCCATCACTCAGCACATGCCGGAAACCTTCACCAAATCATTCGCCCAGCGTCTCGATACTCTATGCAAAATCTCGGTAAAGGAAGCCGAAAACGGCGACCGTATCCTGCCAGGCCATGCCTATATCGCGCCGGGGCATTCCCACTTGCTGGTAAAGCGCAGCGGCGCCAATTATGTCTGCGAGCTATCCGACGGACCGCCCGTCAATCGCCATCGCCCTTCGGTGGATGTTCTGTTCCGTTCCGCTGCAAACCACGTAGGCAAGAATGCAATCGGGGTGATACTGACCGGCATGGGCAAGGATGGCGCCAAGGGAATGCTGGAGATGAAGCAGGCCGGCTCCTTCAACTTTGCCCAGGATGAAGCCAGTTGCGTCGTGTTCGGCATGCCCAAGGAAGCCATCCTCACTGGCGGTGTCGATGAAGTCGTGCCGTTGCAGGATATGGCTGCGCGGGTTATAGCATACTTGGGTAATCTGGGTACACGCGGCTTCCGTGTTTAGACTTGATAGAGACTAGCCTCTAATATGTTGTTGCTGATTTTTTAACTTGTTGCATCTGGAAAGACTGAACCACTATGCAGATAACCGTAGAAAAAAATGGCGAAATCGGCCGACTGACTCTCAGTGGCCGTTTCGACTTCAATACCCATCGCGAATTTCGCAATGCCTGCGACGAAACTTTGCAAACACCTGAGATCAAGGAAATCGAGGTTAATTTCAGCCGTGTGGATTACCTCGACAGTTCAGCCTTGGGCATGCTATTGCTGTTGCGAGAAAAAGCCCAGAGCGCGAACCTGAAAGTCTCGCTGACGAACTGCACAGGCCTCGTCCAGCAGGTACTCGATGTAGCAAACTTCCAGCGGCTGTTTAGCATCAGCTAGGGTAGCCGCACGGAGACTCATGGACAAGCCACTCAATATTCTCGTTGTTGACGATACCGAACCTAATCTGGCGCTGATCAGCGCATTTATCTCCAAACTTGGCCACACCACGATACTGGCGAGAAATGGCCAGGAAGCGGTCGATTTGTACCGTGATGCAGCGCCGGACATGGTCTTGATGGATGTCATGATGCCGGTCATGGATGGCTACCAGGCTACTGCCGAAATCAGAAAGCTGGCCGGCAGCAAGTGGGTGCCGGTGATCTTCCTCAGCGCGAAAGCCCAGGACAGTGATCTGGTCAGGGGGCTGCAAGTCGGGGGGGACGATTACCTGACCAAACCCATCAACCTGCCGATCCTGCAAGCCAAAATCAAGTCGATGCAACGCATCGCGGGAATGCAGCGCGACATAGCGGAAAAGGCAGAACAACTGGCGCTCTACCACGCGGAAAACGAACGCGAGCAAAACCTGGCCAAACACCTGCTGGAAAGGATCATTCGAGCCAACAAGCCCAACGACCCGATGGTCGAGCGCCTGGTTCTTCCGGCAACACGCTTCAGCGGCGATGTCATCGCTACCGAGTTCACACCCAACAACATAATGCACGTCATCCTGGCCGATAGTGCCGGCCATGGCCTGTCCGCCGCACTGAATGTGCTGCCTGTCGTCGAGGTGTTTTACGGCATGACGAAAAAGGGCTACAGCCTTGCAACCATCGTCAGGGAACTTAACAGCAAGATCAAGCAGCTCATGCCGACAGAACGCTTTGTTGCCGCCGTGCTGGCCGCCATCAATTTTTCAGAACGCACCATCGAGATCTGGAACGGCGGTATGCCGACCGCCTATTTTGTTGATGACCATGGCGAAATCATGCGGGAATGGCAGGCAGCACACCCGCCGATGGGAATCATGAGCAATGCAGATTTTCTCTCGAAAACAGAAACATTTCACTGGGCTGAACCGGGGCGTTTGTTTCTTTACTCGGATGGCCTGATCGAGGCGGAAAATGAAGGTGGCGAACGTTTCGGCACCGACCGCCTCTTGGAGGCTCTGAAAGAGAAATGTGACCAGGGACAATTCTGGTATCTGGTTGCTGCGGCGAACAAATTCATGGGCCTGGATAACGCGACGGATGACATCTCCATTGCCGCCATCCACTGCCCGATGGCGCCTGTGGGCGAAGTTATCGTCCAATCCGAGCCGCCATCCACCACCCCGGTCGAACCTAGTGAATCGAGGCTGGCAGTCAAGCTCAGCCCACCGGAACTCAAGTCCTTTGATGTGTTGCCATGGCTGATCAACTGGCTGAATCAGTTATTTTTAAGCCAGCGTCAGTACCAGGAAATATTCCTGATTCTTTCCGAGCTCTACAACAATGCCCTGGATCATGGCGTACTGGCCCTGGATTCCTGTTTGAAACATCAGGAAGACGGCTTCGGGCGCTACCTTGATATGCGCGAGGATCGCCTGGCTAGGCTGCAACATGGGGCTATCGAAATCGAACTGGAGCGGGTGCAGGAAAACCAGGTTCCTTACCTTAAGTTGCGGATCGTGGACAGCGGCAAGGGATTTGCCGCGGATTCCATGCTGAATATGGACATCTCATCCAGTATTAGACCCGCTGGGCGCGGCATCGTACTAGTCAAGACACTGTGCACTGAATTGAAATATCAGGGTTGTGGTAATGAAGTGATAGCGCTATACCGGCTGCAATAAACCTAAAAGTTCATTCACCACAGAATCACAGATATGTAGGTTGGGTTACGGCGCAATAACACTCGCCTAACCCAACCTACCTTCTTATTTTTCAACTTTGTGGCTCTGTGGTTAACTGCTTTTCTCAGAGGGTGTCGTCTCGTGATATCCCCTTGCGCTTCAAGCTTCGGCGCAAAAGTTTCAACGCTTCCACCTGAATCTGGCGCACCCGCTCCCGGGTGAGATTCAGGGTGTCAGCCACTTCCTCAAGGGTGTGAATGGCATGGCCATTCAAGCCAAAGCGCCGCTCTATCACACAGCGCTGTTTGTCTCCCAGTTCTTCCAGCCACTGATGCACAAGTGCCTCCAGCTCGATGTGCTGCAGTTGCAATTCAGGCGAAAGGGTATTTTCGTCAGGAAGCGCATCACACAGGGAGAGGCCAGGATCAATATCCAGCGGCGTATCCAGGGAGGCTATGCGCTCATTCAGGTTCAGCACATAGCGCACATCGGCCACCGGCTTGCCCATCATGTGCGCCACCTCTTCCACGCTGGGTTCGTTGCCTTTGTGGGCCTCAAGGTGACGGAACGCCTGCAAGCAAATATTCATCTCCCGGATCACATGCACCGGAATGCGGATGGTGCGCGACTGATTCATGATCGCGCGTTCGATATTCTGCCGTATCCACCAGGTGGCATAGGTGGAAAAGCGGAAACCCCGTTCCGGGTCGAATTTTTCCAGGGCATGGATGAGCCCCAGGTTGCCTTCCTCAATTATGTCCAGCAGTGCCATACCACGATTGACATAATGTTTGGCGATATTGACCACCAGCCGGAGATTGCACTCGATCATCCTCTGGCGGGCTTCGAAGTCACCCTGGATGACCCGGCACGCCAGGCTGTACTCCTCTGCAGCGGTCAGCAAGGCATTCTGCCCGATTTCATTCAGGTATATCAGGGTCGGGTCATGCAGCGGCTCGCCAGGCAGTTCAAGCCGCTCCGGCAGCACATCGGTCTTCTCCTCCTCCAGAGGGACCTTGTCTTCGCTCACGAACTCATCTTCGTCGCTGTAAGCGTCTTCGCTCATCAGGATTTGTCGCTGGGTAGATATTTTATCGGGTCGACCGGCTTGCCAAACCGCCGTATCTCGAAATGCAGCTTGACCTGATCGGCATCGGAATCACCCATTTCAGCAATTTTCTGGCCCCTGGTCACACTCTGTCCTTCCTTGACCAGAATCTTGTGATTGTGCGCGTAGGCGCTCAAATAAGTCTTGTTGTGCTTGATGATCACCAGTTTTCCATAGCCGCGCAGTCCGTTTCCGCTATAAACCACTTTTCCCGGTCCCGCAGCAAGAACCGGCTGACCACTTTTTCCATCAATGTCCAGGCCCTTGCCATTGCTGGATGTCTCATTGAAGGGTGCAATCACCTTGCCCACAGTAGGCCACATCCATTCGACCCGCTCATCATCCTCAGCCTGTATTCCCTCTTTTTTCTCTGCCGGCAATTCAGCCGGTGCCGGTTTGTCCTGGGATTCCTCCTTGGCCATGGAAGGTTTTTCCGCCAGTTCTGAGTAAGCAAGCTTAACCGCCTTGGGCTGGGTCTTCAGCAACAAATCGTCGCCGGCTTGCCGGCTTCCGACCGCGGCGCCGGTTTTCAATGGAGTAACCACTACTGCCTGCGGAGAGGCGTTAAGCTTCACAGACTGGCCGATATGTATGGTGTAGGGCGACGTAATGCCGTTCCATTCCGCCACTTCCTTGTAGTCGAAGCCATGCTCCAGTGCGATACCATATAAGGTGTCGCCCTTCTGCACGGTGTAAGTCTGGGGGCGAAAATCTTCGTCCTTCCTGGTTTTGGTGGGTGATTTCTGAGCCATGGAAGCACGCTCGAGCACAGGCGCACTCGACTTGGTCGACGCGCAACCGCTTACCAGCAGGACAAATACACCAGCGACCAGAACGGTACCAGCAATCATACCAACCCCGGCAATAGCGGCACGAATTTGACCGCCTCCAGCGTCGTCTGACGATATTCAGACGCAGTATGTTCTATCAGACAAAGGCGCTGTTCACCAGTTCCAATCGGGAACACCATCCGCCCACCCTCGGCCAATTGTGACAGCAGCGCCTCCGGCACGTGAGTGGCAGCCGCAGTCATGATGATGCCGTCGAACGGCCCGAGTTCCGCCAATCCGAGAGAGCCGTCTGCATGCTTGACCTTGACATTGGCAGCACGAATTTCACGCAGATGTCCCCGTGCCTTCATCAGCAGCGGCGCGATCCGTTCAACGGAATACACTTCCTGCGCCAGGCGTGCCAGCACGGCAGTCTGATAACCACAGCCCGTGCCGATTTCCAGCACTTTACCCAGTTGTCTTCCGCCGCGTAGCAGCTCAGACATGCGCGCAACGGTTTGGGGGTTGGAAATGGTCTGGCCAAAACCGATCGGCAGCGAGCAGTCTTCATAGGCACGGGTGGCCAGTGCCTCGTCCACGAAAATATGGCGCGGCACTGAAGCCATCGCATCAAGTACCACCTCATCTTTGATGCCCTGGCTGCGCAAGCGCTCCACCATGCGCACCCGGGTACGCTGGGAAGTCATGCCAATGCCACTGAGTTTCGCACTCATAACCACCCTTTAATCACGTCCATCTGCCCATAATGAGTCAAGTCAATCTGCAACGGGGTCACAGAGACCATACCGCGCGCCACCGCGCCGAAATCCGTGCCAGCCCCGGCATCCTGCGCTGCGCCGGCCGCGCCCACCCAGTATACCGTTTCACCACGCGGGTTAACCGACTTCACCACGGGTTCCGCCTTATGACGCCTGCCCAGCCGCGTTACTTCCCGGCCCTGGAGCTGATCATAAGGAACGTCCGGTACATTGACGTTCAACAGCACCGGACTGGTGAAGGGCTGGTCCTGGTGGCGCTTGACAATCTCGGCGACCACGCGCGCTGCAGTTTCATAATTGCCAGCCCCCTTGCTCACTAGGGATACAGCGATTGAGGGGATACCCAACAGG
The DNA here is from genome assembly GCF_000971475.1 of Sulfuricella sp. T08. GTDB lineage: Bacteria > Pseudomonadota > Gammaproteobacteria > Burkholderiales > Sulfuricellaceae > Sulfuricella. The sequence continues at coordinate 69,585 of NZ_DF967524.1, read as the reverse complement.
TAGCCTTCAGTTGCCGCCGCCACCGTACCGGAATAAATCGTGTCGTCACCCATATTGGCGCCGTGATTGATGCCTGAAATCACCATGTCAGGCAGATGATCCAGCATGCCGGTCACAGCAAGGTGGACGCAGTCGGTGGGGGTGCCGTTAACGTAATAGAAGCCGCTATGGGCTTTGCGCAAGCTGAGTGGGCGATCAAGCGTGAGCGAGTTGCTGGCGCCGCTGCGATCGCGCTCTGGGGCGACTACAGTGATATCGGCAAGGGAGGAAAGTGTTTCGGCAAGGCAGGCCAAGCCAGGAGCGAAATAACCGTCATCGTTACTCAACAGAATTCGCATCGTTGATTTTTACGGTTGGCCAGTGAAATCTCGAAGTGGAACACCCCTTCGGGCTTCCACTTCAGTTATAAGTTGGTCGGGGCGAGAGGATTTGAACCTCCGACCACATGCACCCCATGCATGTACGCTACCAGGCTGCGCTACGCCCCGAGAGACGGCATTATAGCCGAAACCTCCGGGCTCGGCTACATTCGAACTAGATATGAAGCAGTTCCAGCACGCTTTTAATTTCCCGCCTTAGCAACGCCATATCCACAGCATTGCCCGCTTCAGGCATAGCGCCCGCAACCCCTGCCGGTGCTTCGCGCTCACCCGCTTCTTCCAGGCGATGGCGCGCACCGCTGATGGTGAAACCCTGTTCGTACAGCAGGTCGCGGATGCGGCGCACCAGCAGCACTTCGTGGTGCTGATAGTAGCGGCGGTTGCCGCGCCGCTTCACCGGCTTGAGCTGGGTAAACTCCTGCTCCCAGTAGCGCAGTACGTGGGGCTTGACCCCGCACAACTCGCTCACTTCACCGATCGTGAAATAGCGCTTTGCCGGGATCGGCGGTAAATCAGGCTTGCTTGCGAGTTCCGCCATTTGCGGCCTCTAATTGATAGGATTCTTCCACCAGCCCTTTCAGCTTCTGGCTGGCATGAAAGGTCACCACGCGCCGCGCGGTGATAGGAATTTCTTCGCCGGTTTTGGGATTGCGGCCGGGGCGTTCAGGCTTGTCGCGCAGCTCGAAATTGCCGAAGCCGGACAGCTTGACGCCTTCCCCTTGTTCGAGGGATACGCGAATCTCTTCAAAGAAGGATTCCACCATGTCCTTGGCTTCCCGTTTGTTCAACCCTACTTTTTCGAACAGCATGTCTGCAAGTTCGGCTTTTGTTAATGTCATTTTCGTTCCTCAATTACGTAACTTCGCGCCGTAGCGGGAAGTCAAAACTTCAGCAAGTTGCGCGGTCACCGCGTCTACTTCTTCATCGGTCAGAGTCTGTCGAGTATCTTGCATCAACACCCGGAATGCAAGACTTTTTTTACCTAAATCAATGCCTTTGCCACGATAGACATCAAACAACGCGAGCTCGGCCACGACGCCCGGCAAGTGCTCACTCATGCCGTCAAGCAAGGCCTGCACGCTGACTCCCTCATCCACGACCACCGCAATATCGCGGCGCACTGCCTGAAACTTCGATATTTCGGCAAACGCCGGAACCCTGCCACGCAGCAGCACGGCCATCTCCAGCTCGAACAGTACCGGCGCGGCCGGCAGCTCATATTTCTGCTGCCATTTCGGATGCAACGTGCCGATCCAGCCGATAAATTCACCCTCCAGCGACACCTTTGCCGCCTGGCCGGGATGCAAGGCCGGATGCAAGGCGGCCTCGAAGCGGGGAACCGCTGGCCAGAACAGAGCTTCCACATCCGCCTTGGCGTCATAAAAATCCACCCCGCGCACGACCTCGCCCCACTGCTCGGGTTTGGCGTTGCCGTAACACAGACCGGCGATTTTCTCCGGCTGGTTAAAGCCATCCGCCGATCGAGTGAAGCAGCACCCGGTTTCAAACAGGCGCACGCGTTCCTGCTTGCGGTTGAGATTGAAGCACAGGTTATCGATCAACCCACCTAACAGGGTCGAGCGCATCACTCCCATCTGGCTGGAAATCGGGTTCTTTAGCGGCAGCGGATTGTCGTTGCCGGCAATATCACGCTCCCACGCCGCATCGACAAAGCTGTAATTGATCACTTCCTGGTAATCACGCGCGATCAGCTGCGCCCGCAACGCATCCCGCCCCCGCGCTGCCTCGGACTGGGCCAGCATGTTCAGGCTGCCTCGGGGTGGCAGTGCCGGGATATTATCGTAGCCGTAGAGCCGTGCCATTTCCTCGATCAGGTCGGCCTCGATGGCCAGATCGAAGCGATAGCTCGGCGGTGTGACCTGGAATACCCCGCCGTCTTCTGAAAAATCGAATTGCAGGCGGGACAACAGCGCCGCTATCTGGGCTGCGCCCAATACAATGCCCAGCACCTGGTTGACGCGCGCGACCAGCAGCCGGATTGGCGCACGCTGAGGCAATTCAGCCGTTACTTCGGTGATCTCGCCTGCCGCACCACCGCAGATTTCCAGCAACAACTGCGTTGCCCGCTCCAGTGCAGCACGCGTTGCGGCGAAATCCACACCGCGTTCGAAGCGATAGGAAGAATCGGTGGAAAGAGTCAGCCTGCGCGCCTTGCCGGCGATCGTATCCGGATTGAAGAACGCGCTTTCCAGGAAAATATCGACGGTAGTATCAGACACTGCGCTAGCCTGACCGCCCATCACGCCTGCCAGTGCCAGAATCTGAGCAGTATCGCTGATGACCAGCATGTCGGAATCCAGCGCCGCCGTCTGCTGGTTGAGCAGTTCCAGTTGCTCTCCGGAGCGGGCGAAACGCACGCTGATGCCACCCTGAATTTTCGCCAGGTCGAACGCGTGCAGGGGCTGACCCAGCTCCAGCAGAACGTAATTGGTCACGTCCACGATCGCACTGATCGGACGTAGCCCGCTTCTTTTAAGCCGGCGTCCCATCCATTCCGGCGTTGTTGCCGCCGCATTCAGGCCTTTCAGCACCCGACCGCAGTATCTCGGGCAAGCGGTGGGCTCATCCACCGTAACGACGATCCGTTCAGGGATGGCGGCAGACACCACCACCGCATTCGGCAGGCTCAACCCCGCTCCTGTCACCGCCGCCACTTCGCGCGCCACTCCTGCTACGCTCAGGCAGTCGCTACGGTTGGGAGTGAGCTTGAGGGTGTACAGCTTGTCGTCGAGGCCGAGATATTCGCGGATTGATTGTCCGACCATCGCATCGGGCGGCAGCAGCAACAGGCCGCTGCTTTCATCGGCCAGCCCCAACTCCGACTCGGAACACAGCATGCCAAAGGATTCGACTCCACGCACCTTGGCTTGCTTGATCGCCATCTTCGGCAACTGCGCGCCGACCAGAGCGCACGGCACCTTTGCTCCGGCGCGAACATTGGCCGCACCGCACACAATCTGCAACGGCTCGCCAGCACCAATATTGACCCGGCAGACATTCAGACGGTCAGCATCGGGATGTTTCTCCAGCGACAGCACTTCTCCCACCACTACCTTGTCGAAGGGAGGCGCGACCGTTTCCAGCGCCTCCACCTCCAGCCCCGCCATAGTCAGGGCATGGGCGAGCCGGTCGCTGTCGAGATCGGGATTGACGTAGGCACGCAGCCAGTTTTCGGAAAATTTCATTCAGTTGAACTGCCTTAAAAATCTCAGATCACTCTCAAAGAACAACCTCAAATCGTTCACGCCATAACGCAGCATCGCCAGGCGTTCCACACCCAGACCGAAGGCGAAACCGAGGTATTTCTCGCTGTCCACGTTAACGTGGCCAAGCACGTTGGGGTGCACCATGCCACAGCCCAGCACTTCGAGCCAGCCGGTATGACTGCAAACACGGCAACCCGTGCCGCCGCACATCACGCAGCCGATGTCCATTTCCGCCGAAGGTTCGGTAAAGGGAAAGAATGAGGGGCGGAAGCGCACTTTGAGGTCATCGCGCTCGAAGAAGCGCTGCATGAAATCGGCCAGCACGCCCTTGAGTTCGGCGAAATTCACCTGCTCATCCACCCACAGCCCCTCCACCTGATGAAACATGGGTGTGTGCGTAACGTCAGAATCGCAGCGGTAAACCCGACCCGGCGCGATGATCTTCAGCGGCGGTTGATGATTCTGCATATAGTGCACCTGCACTGGCGAAGTGTGAGTGCGCAGGACATGTTGATCATCCACGTAGAAGGTGTCGTGCATGGCACGGGCGGGGTGATTCTCGGGAATATTCAGCGCGGTGAAGTTGTAGAAATCACTCTCGATTTCCGGCCCTTCTGCAATGCTGAAACCGATGGAACGGAACAAGGCCTCGATGCGTTGTAGAGTACGCGTAACCGGATGCAGGCCACCCACCCCCAAACCTCGGCCCGGCAGCGTCACATCGAGCGCTTCCTGCGCCAGTTGCGCCTGCAACAGCCGCTCCTGAATCGCTTCACGTCGATCTTTCAGGGCCTGCTCCAGCAAGCCCTTTGCCTGGTTGATACGGGCACCAGCTTCACGGCGCTCTTCCGGCAGCATTTTGCCGAGCTGCTTGAGCTGCTCGGTGAGCACGCCACTCTTGCCCAGATAGCGCGCCTTGGCCTGTTCCAACTCGTCCGGATTATCTATTCCGGCGAAGGCGGCCTGCGCTTCTTTCAGGATATTATCAAGATTTAACATTCAATTTATATCGGAAGCTAACGATTTTTTGTCCCTGAACCCAAACAAAAAAAGGAGGCCTCTCAGCCTCCTTTTTCTTTACTGCAGATTAAGCAGCGAGGCGGGCTTTTACCTGATCCACGATGTGTGCAAAAGCGGGCTTGTCGAACACTGCCAGATCGGCCAGAACCTTGCGGTCCACTTCGATTGCGGCTTTCTTAAGACCATTCATGAACACGCTGTAAGTCAGGCCCAGTTCGCGAGATGCGGCGTTGATACGGACAATCCACAATGCGCGGAATTGACGCTTCTTCTGGCGACGGTCGCGATAAGCATACTGACCGGCTTTCATCACCGCCTGTTTGGCGATACGGTATACGTTCTTGCGGCGGCCGCGGAAACCCTTGGCCTGTACCAGAACTTTCTTGTGGCGCGCGCGCGCCGTTACACCACGTTTAACTCTTGGCATTTTTCAGTCTCCTTACGCGTAGGGCATCATGGAGCGAACCGACTTCATGTCGCTCGCACAAACCATCGAAGTACCGCGCAGCTGACGCTTGCGCTTAGTGGTTTTCTTGGTCAGGATGTGGCGCAGATGGGAACTGGAGCGCTTGATACCGCCGCCTCCCAGAGACTTGAAGCGCTTGGCAGCGCCGCTTTTGGTTTTCATTTTAGGCATGTTCAACTCCTATATTTTAGCTTGATGTCAGGCGCTCCCCTGCGGGGAAACTTGGTAGCCTGAACACCACTTGTTTTTAGCGGTCAACAATACCGACCTGTTGACCGCCAAGCCTACTACTACTACTTCTTCTTCGGCGACAACACCATCACCATCTGACGGCCTTCCATTTTCGGAAACTGCTCGACCGTGCCGTGTTCCATCAAATCGGCCTCAACGCGCTTGAGGAGTCGCAAACCGATCTCCTGGTGCGCCATCTCCCGACCGCGGAAGCGCAATGTGATCTTGCACTTGTCGCCCTCTTCCAGAAATTTGATCAGATTGCGCAGCTTGATCTGGTAGTCGCCCTCGTCCGTTCCCGGACGGAATTTTATTTCCTTGACCTTGATCTGAATCTGCTTCAGCTTGGCTTCGTGCTGCTTCTTGCTTTCGCGGTACTTGAACTTGCCGTAATCCATCAAACGGCACACCGGTGGCTGGGCTTGCGGAGCGATCTCGACCAGGTCGATCTCAGCCTCTTCCGCCATTCCCATGGCCACTGCCAGGCTAACTATGCCAAGCGGCTCACCTTCCACACCGACCAAACGAATCTCTTGCGCAGTAATCTCGCCGTTGATTCGTGATTCTTTTTCCTGAGCGATAGCAAAACCTCCAAATCTAAAAAAATTAAACCGTGCCTACCCTCTCGGCAACCTCGCCCTTGAGCCTCTGAATCAACGCTTCCAGCGGCATCTGGCCTAGGTCTTCGCCTTTACGAGTACGCACGGCAACCTGTTTCGAGGCCACCTCTTTGTCCCCTACGATCAGGAGATAAGGCAGCCTTTGCAAACTATGTTCCCGTATTTTATAGGTTATTTTCTCATTTCTCAAGTCCGCCTCGGCGCGCAGACCATTTTTTTTGAGTTCAGCCACCACCTCACGCGCATAATCCGCCTGGGCATCGGTGATATTCATGACCACCATTTGCCGCGGCGCCAGCCACATCGGAAAAGCCCCTGCGTAGTGTTCAATCAGAATTCCGATGAAGCGCTCCAGCGAGCCGAGAATGGCGCGGTGCAGCATGACCGGCGTCTGTTTGGCGCTCTCTTCGTTGATGTAGGTTGCGTCCAGCCGACCAGGCATGGAGAAGTCCACCTGTATGGTGCCGCACTGCCAGACCCGATTCAGGCAGTCACGTAGCGAAAATTCGATCTTCGGCCCGTAGAATGCGCCCTCGCCCGGCTGCAATTCGAATTCCAGACCCTTGCGCTTGAGCGCCGTTTCCAGGGCAGCCTCGGCCTTGTCCCACTCCTCGTCGGAGCCGACGCGCTGCTCGGGCCGGGTGGATAGCTTGACGACGATGTCGTCGAAGCCGAATTCGGCATAGACCTTTTGCAGCAGATCGATGAAAGTTGCCACTTCATCCTGGATCTGCGCTTCGGTACAGAAAATATGGGCGTCATCCTGGGTGAAGTTGCGCACCCGCATGATGCCGGCGAGCGTGCCGGAGGGCTCATTCCTGTGGCAGGAGCCGAACTCCGCCAGTCGCAGGGGCAGGTCGCGATAGCTTTTCAGGCCCTGGTTGAACACCTGGATATGGCACGGGCAGTTCATCGGCTTGACCGCGTAATCGCGGTTTTCCGAGTGGGTGGTGAACATCATCGCCTGGAACTTGTCCCAGTGACCCGACTTCTCCCACAGACTGCGGTCTACCACCTGCGGTGTGCGGATTTCCTGGTAATCGTTGTCGCGAAACACGCCGCGCATGTACTGCTCGACGATCTGGTAAAGCGTCCAGCCATTTGGATGCCAGAACACCATACCCGGCGCTTCTTCCTGGGTATGAAACAGATCCAGCAGCTTGCCGATCTTACGATGGTCGCGCTTCTCGGCCTCTTCCAGACGGTGCAGATAGGCTTCCTGGTCTTCCTTCTTCGCCCAAGCGGTGCCATACACCCGCGTCAGCATTTCATTCTTCGAATCGCCGCGCCAGTAGGCGCCGGCCACCTTCATCAGCTTGAACACCTTGAGCTTGGCCGTGGAAGGCACATGCGGGCCACGGCACAGGTCGGTGAAATCGCCCTGAGTGTACAGCGACAGATCTTCGTCGCTGGGTATGGATTCGATGATCTGCGCCTTGTACTGCTCGCCCAAATCCTTGAAGAAGGTAATGGCATCGGAACGCGACAGCACCTTACGCTCGACTTTCAGGTCGGCTTTGACCAACTCCGCCATTTTCTTTTCAATGGCCAGCAAGTCATCAGGCGTAAACGGACGCTTATAGGAGAAATCGTAAAAGAATCCATCATCGATCACCGGACCGATGGTGACCTGAGCATCCGGAAAAAGAGATTTTACGGCTTGCGCAAGGAGATGCGCAGTGGAGTGGCGGATCACTTCCAGACCTTCGGCATCCCGATCGGTGATGATCGCCAGATCGCTATCGACCTCGATGCGATGGGATGTATCCACCAGCTTACCGTCGACCTTGCCGGCCAGTGCCGCGCGAGCCAAGCCCGCACCGATGCTGGCGGCCACTTCGGCTACCGTTACTGGCTGATCGAATTTGCGCTCGGAGCCATCAGGCAAGCGAATAACAGGCATAACAACCCTACCAAAACAAAAGTGCGGCATGGCCGCACTTTTTAAGAATTTGGTAGGCGCGATTGGACTCGAACCAACGACCCCCACCATGTCAAGGTGGTGCTCTAACCAGCTGAGCTACGCGCCTAAAAAACGAAACGGCATTCTATCTTAATTTTCCCGCCGTTTCAAATCGTGTTTTGCTGCGCCTCCCACATGCCTGTTCAGGAACTCACCCAAAGCCTGAACCCAGGATTCGCGCATGAAAATAAATCCTTCGTTGTGGCCGCCGCTGAGTTCGAGAAACTGCTTGGGCGCCTTCGCCGCATCGTACAGCGCGCGCCCGTGCTGGTAGGGGATGATTTCGTCTTCGGGACTGTGAGCGATGAATACCGGCGCCTCGACCGCGCGCAAATATGAGCGCGTATCGTAATCGAAGCGGGACAGCCACCGAACCGGAAGAAAGGGGTAGAACTTCGCCGCAAGATCGGGTACCGAAGTGAAGCCCGAGGCGAGCACCAGCGCGCCCGGCCGGTGGCGGGCAGCCAGCCAGGCCACGACGGCTCCGCCCAGCGATTCGCCAAACAGCACGATTGTATTGGAAGGGATTTTCCGGGTTTCAGTCAAATGGCGCCAGGCCGCCTCGGCATCCTCATAGGTGCCCTGTTCCGAAGGCTTGCCGCTGCTGTTGCCGTAGCCACGGTAATCGATGATCAGGGTACTGTAGCCAAGGCGGTGGAACATCAGCAGCGAATCGATACGGTGGGAAATATTGCCAGCGTTGCCATGCAGAAACAGCACCGTGCCATGGGATTGGTCACTGGGAACGAACCAGCCATGCAGGGCGACCCCATCCGCCGCAACCAGCTTCACGTCTTCGTAATCGAGCCCGGCCTGGCGTGGCGTGACAACCATTTCACGCCCGATCTCGGGGTAATAAACCATGCTCGACTGGGAAAAATACAGCACACCCACGAGCCCAGCATAGGCCGCAGCCAGAACACCCAGAACAGACCACATCAGGCGCACCCCGCTTCCTCGCCCATCCGCATCGCCGGATCCTGGCGGTAAAATTCGGCCAGCTGCCGGTACACCTCGGGATATTCCGATCGCAAAGTGTGAGGAATTTCAAAAAAAGCCTCGCTCATCACGGCAAAGAATTCAGCCGGGCTTTCAGCCGCATAAGGATCGATCATTGTTTCCGCGCCGGACTCGACTTTGGCGCTAAAGTCGTCAAATGCACCGGAGAAAGCTTGCGTCCAGGCGACCCGGTCCATTTCACGATGCAACGGCGGGAAACCATCCGGCACGCCGTTCAGCATATCCAGCTTATGGGCGAATTCGTGTATCACTACGTTGACGCCGTCGTGTTCGCCGGAATGCTCCACGTCGGCGCCGGACAGGATGACCGGGCCGCGCTCCCAAGATTCGCCGATCATCGGCTCGCGCACCTGGTGCACCACCCCGTCTTCATCCATGAATTCGTATTCCGGCACGAATTCGTCCGGATAGACGATGACCGACACCCAACCCGCATAATAGTCCAGACCTAGATTAAGTATCGGCAAGCACGCCTGTGTGGCAATCTTCAACCTCATGTCGCCACTCAAGACATATCCATCCGCCGCGACCAGTTCTTTTTCGTGCAAAAACAAAATCACCAGTTCGCGCAATCGAATGATCTCGTCGCCTGACAAACCACCCAGTAACGGCAAGGATGAAATAACATCCCGCCATGCCGGTTCGGGCAGAGTATCGTGTTCCTGGATACGCCTCCTGCGCCAGCTCCTGAAACTCCACATCATGGTACCCTAAAACAACACAAATACTTGATTTCAAGATATTTTTATCGCATTAAAAAGATCTTGAAATCACTTTTTTATTCTCTATATTTAAGAAACTCATGGAAGGTATTCACCTTCCATATGAAAGGTTCCTCTCAACGAAAAAACACGACATGGAGGCACTAAATGCATCGTCTGATCATTCAAACCGAAGCAATGCTGTATGAGTTCCGCAAGCGCATTCCAACCGACTGCAAGACCGCGAAATCCATTGACCGCAACGACCCTTGGGACAGGGTTGCGACATTTGCCAAGGACGACGGTTTTCTGGAAATCGCCGAACAGCTGGTGAAATCGAAATATCAATTGCTCGAGCAAACTCACTGAGAACCGATCAGCTGCGCCGCCACGCCCCAGCCACACCGGGCACTTCCCGGATCAGGGCGAGGATGCGCGCAAGTTGATCAAGATCGGCAATCTGCACGGTAAACCGCATTCCCGCCTGAAGGCCCCGGCTTAGCGTGCTCACTGCCGTAACGTTGATTTTCTCGCGAGTCATTACCTCGGAAACATCACGCAGCAACCCTTGCCTATCGTTCGCCTCAATCTCGATATCCACCTCGTAATGACCGCCACTCTTCGTTCCCCAACTGGCCACGAGCACGCGGTCGCGCTGGCTCTCATCGAAATGCAGAACATTCGGACAATCCTGGCGATGAATCGCCACGCCGCGACCACGCGTAACGAAACCGACGATCGCATCCGGCGGTACAGGTTTGCAGCATTTAGCAATAGTGGTAAGCAGCCCGCCCTCACCGTAGATCAGCACCCCGGAAGCTGAGGGGCCAATACCCGCACGGGGTTCGGGCAGATGCCATTCTTCCTCCCTTGATTCGACCTCTTCCTGGACCGCTGCCATCACCTGACGGGCAGTGATGTCGCCGCGGCCGATGGCGGCAAGCAAATCCTCAGGCTTGGCGAACCGGTTTTTCTGCGCCAGCGTTTCCAGGTTGGGAAGGGGCAAGCCGAGGCGATGGGTTTCCTTCTCCAGCGCCTCGCGCCCCTGGGCCACATTCTCTTCGTAGTGCTGATGCTTGAACCAGTGGCGAATTTTCGCCTTGGCGCGCGATGTCCTGATATAGCCCAGATTGGGGTTGAGCCAGTCGCGCGAAGGCCCACCCTGTTTCACGGTGAGTATCTCGACGCGCTGGCCGTTCTGCAAGGGATAAGTCAGCGGCACGATATTGCCGTCCACCTTGGCGCCACGACAACGGTCGCCCAGATCGGTGTGCACATGGTAGGCGAAATCCACCGGTGTGGCGCCTCTGGATAGCGCCACCACCTTGCCTTGGGGTGTAAGGATGTAAACCGTGTCCTGGAACAACCCGATCTTGAATTGCTCCATCAGCTCGCCGGCATCGTGGACGTCATCCTTCCACTCCATGATCTGGCGCAGCCAGGCGATCTTTTCCTCGAAACCGGCGTCCTGTCTGCCGCCTTCCTTGTAGCGCCAATGCGCGGCCACTCCCAGCTCGGCGTGGTTATGCATATCGTTGGTGCGAATCTGTACTTCCAGCGCCTTCCCCTCCGGCCCGATCACAGCGGTGTGCAGCGAACGGTAATCGTTGCCCTTGGGATGGGCAATATAATCGTCGAACTCGCCAGGGATCGGCTGCCACAGGCTATGAACCACGCCCAACGCGGTATAGCAATCCTTGAGGTCATTCACCAGCACCCGCACCGCGCGCACGTCGTAGACTTCAGCGAAGTCCACTCCCTTGCGCTTCATCTTCTTGTAAATGCTGTAAATATGCTTGGGCCGCCCCGACACATCGGCAACCACACCGTTCTTCAGCAGTTCCTGCCGCAACTGCTCGCGTACGTCTGCGATGTACTGCTCGCGGCCGAGCCGCTTCTCATCCAGCAACCGGGCAATTTTCTTGTAGAGGTCGGGCTCGAGGTAGCGGAACGACAGGTCTTCCAGCTCCCACTTCACCTGCCACACGCCGAGACGATTAGCTAGCGGCGCAAAAATATCCTGCACCTCGCGCGCCACGCGGCGGCGGGTGTCTTCGTCAGCGTGGGAAAGCTCGCGCATGGCCTGGGTGCGCTCGGCCAGCTTGATCAGCACCACCCGGATATCCTCCACCATCGCCAGCAGCATTTTGCGCAGCGACTCGATATGAGCGCCCTGCTCGCGCTTGTCGCCGCCGGCAGGTGCGCTGTATTCGCTGATCTGACCCATGCGGGCAACACCGTCCACCAGACGGGCGACCCCATCGCCGAAGATAGCCGCCACCTTGACTAACCCTTCCGGATCGTGGCCTGCCGCTCCTTGCAGGATTGCTGCAACGATGCTTTCATGATCCAGGTTCTGATGTGCCAGAATAACCGCTGTGCCCAGCACATGTCTCATGGCGTCAAGATCTTCGGTATTAAGTTCCTGCGCAAACTCGCAAGCATGCAATAGGGTTCCCCGCTCCTGGGGACTGAACTCTATGCCCAGAGATTCCAGCCAGGAAGGGAAATCAGGTTGATCACCGCCGGTCGGCAGCGTGTGAGAAGAATGGACGGAAACCATGGGGGAATAATAGCAGACTTGGCCAGTAATATAGGTTGGGCAGGCTGAAAGCCGTAACCCAACCTACCGTTCCTGCCAATAGCGATGTCTCTCCTGCCGCCAGGTTTGGAGCGCATCCCCATCATTCTTCCCAAAACGCAGCAGCACCGCACCATCCTGGTCCGAACGGTACAACCGGCTACCCAACACCCGGTAGCGCTCCACCACTTCTGGCTTGGGATGGCCAAAATGGTTGCGGTATCCCGCGGTAAAAATCACGATGGACGGATTGACTTGGCGTATGAACGCCTCGGTGGAAGAGGTTTTGCTGCCATGGTGCGGCGCCACCAGGAGTGTGGCGGCCAAAGCATCGGGGGTACGAGCGAGGATTTCCGCTTCCGATTCGCGCTCGATATCGGCAGGTAAAAGTACGCTGCCATAGGGCGAGTTGATTTTCAGCGTGCAGCCGCGGGCGTTCTTTCTGAGGCGCTCGTCGGCGTAGCTTTCCCAAGCCGGGTGGAGCATTTCAAAACGCACCCCATCCCATTCCCAGGATTGGCCGGCGAAGCAGGGCAGCGACTTTCGAGCATGGGACAAGATAGGGCTATCTGCGGGTAATGATGAAGCCAGCCAGCCGACCGGAACCGCATCCAGCACTGAAGCCGCCCCGCCGCTATGGTCGCTGTCGTCATGGGTCACGATCAGCCCGTCGAGCCGTTTGATGCCAGTGGCGCGCAGGTAAGGCACCACGATGCGGCTGCCGCTGTCGGCATCGGCGGTGTAACGCGGGCCGGTATCGTAGAGCAGGGCGTGGTTTTGGGTCTGCACCACCACTGCCAGCCCCTGCCCGACATCCAGCACGCTAAGCCACAAGGCACCCTGCGCGGGCTGCGGCGGCAACACCAGGAACATCGGCACGAATCCCGCCACACCCAGCCAGCGTGCTGGAAAGCCGCGCGGCAACAGCAGCCAGAGAATGCCCAGCACCGCTGCCAGCACTGTCCACACCGGCGGTGCATGCTGCTGCCACACGGCATCCGGCATCTGGCTCAACCACTCCAGCGCGGCCATGCACCATGCCATCACCTGATGCGCCAGCAGCAGCGGAAAATCGAGCGGCAAAATCGCTCCGGCCAAGGTCAGCGGCACTACCACCAGGCTGATAACCGGGATGGCGAAAGCATTGGCCAGCGGCGAAACAATGGACACCTGCTGGAACATCAGCAGCAAAGCGGGGACCAGACCGAGCGTCACTGCCCACTGTACATTGGCCCATTCGCGCAGCCAATGTGCCCTCCCGATGCGCCCGACGCCGACGTAGAGGATCACCGCCACTGCGCCGAACGACAGCCAGAAACCGGGGGCAAATACCGCCCACGGATCGAGCAATACCACCGCCAGCAAGGCAAGCGCCAGCACCGATGAAGCCGAGCTGGCGCGCCCCATCCACAATGCGGCTGCCACCACGGAAAGCATGTACAGGGTACGCTGGGTCGGCACGCCGAAACCCGACAGCAGTGCATAAAACAAGGCTGCCAAGACGCCCGCCACGGCAGCTGCCTTGCGCGCCGGCAAGCGCAGGGTGAGCATCTGGCTGCGGCGCCATAGGCCGTACACCAGTGCAAATACCAGACTGGAGATCAAGGTAACGTGCAGCCCGGAGATGCTCATCAGATGGTTCACTCCGGTGCGCAGGAACACCTTCCATTGATCCGCGGAGATCGCGTTCTGCTCGCCCACCGCCAGCGCCTTGAGCACGCCAGCATAGGGGCGCTCGCCCAGCACCGCCTGAAACCGCTGCGCCACCCGTTCGCGCAGCATCTCGACGATGTAGCCGGGCCGATAGACACGCTCCTCCAAGCGGCGGTTACCGTCCTCCTGGCGCACATAACCGGAGGCACGGATGTTGCGTTCCAGCAACCACGCCTCGAAATCGAAACCGTTCGGGTTGGCGTTGCCATGCGGGCGCTTGAGGCGCACCGTCAGCTGCCAGCGCTCGCCGGCGTGGAAATCGGGCCGCGCGGCGTCGGATGTTTTCTGGCTGAAACCCTCGCTATAGGCGGCGAGTTGAATATGATGAGGCACCACTGCTTCCAGGGTTTTCACGCGCTCGACGTCGAACGTAAAGCGCAGCCCGCGTTCGGTTTCAACCGGCAGGCTTGCCACTACGCCGACTACCTGGACGTCGCGTCCTTCCCAAGCAGTTGACAAGGCATCCTGCAACCGCTGCTGCGCCATGAAGGCAGCCCAGAAGAAACCAAGCCCGAGAAAAAACACCTTGGCCAGTACCTCGCGCGACACTGCCGGAAAAAAACGGCTAGCCAGCCACAACAATGGCAGCAGGCCGGTCCAGGCCAGATTCGGCAGCACTGCCTGCTGTTGCAGCAGCCAGATACCGAGGACAAAGGCTAGGATATTGATCCGCACGGATGAGCTACTTGGAGATGAGCTACTTGGAATGGAAGCGATGCAGCCAGCGCTCTATCCGATCCCGGAATACGATCGCAATCAGCATTACTCCAAGACTGAGGCCGATTACCACAAATAGTGGGCCATAGCGCTGGCTCTCGAAATAGGAGCCCGCCAGGGTGAGGAGGCTGGTTCCCAGCATCCGTCCTACCGTGACGATCACCAGAAAATCGCGCAGCTGCATATGCCCCAGCCCCAGCAGGTAGCACAGATAGTCCTTGGGAAACCCGGGGATAATAAACATGAAGAAGGCCAACAGGCGGCCCTTGTGCTGCATCACATAATCGTAGCGTGCCATGGTCTCCGCCTTGACCACTCTTTCAACCAGCGGCCGCCCCAGCATCCTGGCCAGCATGAAAGCCAGCCATGAGCCGAGCGTCAATCCGATCGTCGAATAAACTATGCCCCAGATCAATCCGAAAATCAGCCCCCCGGCGAAACCTGTCAGTTCCCCCGGCACTGGAGCAATCACCACCTGTGCAACCTGGAGTCCAATAAAAACGAACGCTGCGTAAGGACGATGCCGGTTGATGAAATCCAGCAGATGCTCTTTGCTGAGAAACAAGTTGACGAAACCGGAGGCATACAAGAGAAAGCCGACGACAGCCAGGCCGCTCAGTAGCAGAAGGAGGAGCAACAACGCTTTCTTGTTTGAGGGAAAGATCATACGAGATCCGGTCGCCAGCAAAATGAATGGCTTGTAGCCACTATACCAAGAAACGATTTAGCCTTCGGTACCCAGCACGCCATCCACCAGTTTGAGCACGCGCTGCGTCCGCGCCGCCAACTCATGGTCATGGGTAACGATGATGAAGCTGGTGCCAAGCTCCCGGTTCAGCTCCAGCATCAGGTCGAACACCCCTTCAGCGGTATGGCGGTCAAGATTGCCGGTCGGCTCGTCCGCCAGCACGCAGGCCGGACGCGTCACCAGGGCGCGAGCCACCGCGGCACGCTGGCGTTCGCCGCCGGAAAGCTCGCCGGGAGTGTGGCCAAGGCGGTGTCCCAGGCCAACCTGCTTGAGTATCTCCGCCGCTTGCTCATACGCGGCATCCGGCTTCATGCGCCGGATCAGGAGCGGCATGGCGACATTTTCCAGAGCGGAAAACTCCGGCAACAAGTGGTGGAACTGGTAGATGAAGCCGAGTGATCGGTTGCGCAGGCTGCTGCGCTCGGATTCGCCCAGTTCATGGACGTTTCGTCCCATGATGGCGACTTCGCCCGAGGTAGCATCATCCAACCCGCCCAGCAGGTGAAGCAGCGTGCTCTTACCGGAACCCGATGCGCCGACGATCGCCACCCGCTCGCCCTGTGCGATTTCGAAGTTGACGCCGAGCAACACCGGCACTTCGACCTTGCCTTGGTGGAAAACCTTGTGCAGATTGGTGCAGGAAAGCACGTTACTCATATCTCAACGCCTCCGCCGGGTTGGTCTTGGAAGCACGCCAGCTGGGATAGAGCGTCGCCAGCAGGGTAAGTACGAAAGACACGGCGGCGATTACCCCTACATCGCGGCTTTGCAGGTCGGAAGGCAGTTCGCTGATGTAATACACATCTTTGGCGAGGAAATGCACGCCGAACACATGTTCGATGGCCGGCACCACCACGTCGATATTCAGTGCCAGCACCACGCCGCCAGCCACGCCGATCAGCGTGCCGATAACCCCGATCAGGGTGCCCTGGACGATGAAGATTTTCATGATGCTCGCGGGGGAAGCGCCCAGCGTGCGCAGAATGGCGATGTCCGCCTGCTTGTCGGTAACCGCCATCACCAGAGTAGAGACAATGTTGAACGCCGCCACTGCCACGATCAGCAGCAGGATGATGAACATCACATTCTTTTCGATCTGGATGGCGCGAAAGAAATTGGCGTGTTGCCGCGTCCAGTCGCTGATGTAGACGTCATCGCCGAAGCGGCCAGAAAGTTCCCGCGCCACCTGCGGCGCCTGGTTCATGTCCTTGAGCTTGAGCCGCACACCGGAAACGCGGCTGCCCATGCTGTACAGCTTGGCCGCGTCATCCAGATGAACCAGTGCCAGCCCGGCATCGAATTCGTACATGCCGGCCTCGAAAATCCCCACCACGCTGAACTGCTTCACCCGCGGCATGATACCGGCCGGCGTAACTCTCCCCTGCGGCGCAATCAGCACCACCTTGTCACCGGTAGAGACCGACAGCGTTCGCGCCAGTTCGGAACCCAGCACGATGCCGAACTCGCCAGAGCGCAATGCATCCAGCCGGCCCACCTTCATCTTGTCGGCCAGCTCGGACACTTGCGCCTCGCGATCAGGCAAAATACCTCGCACCACCGACCCTTGCACGGTCTGGTCGTAGGATAGCAGCCCCTGCGCCATGATGTAGGGCGCCGTACCAACCACCTCGGGATGCTGCGCCGCCACTTCGGCAACACTTTGCCAATCGGCCAGGGTATTGTTCGCACCGCTGATCTGGACATGCGCCGCCACGCCAAGGATGCGGGTGCGCAGCTCCTTCTGGAAGCCGTTCATCACGGAAAGCACCACGATCAGGGCGGCCACGCCGAGCGCAATGCCCAGCATGGAAACCATGGAGATAAAGGAAATAAAGTGGTTGCGCCGCTTGGCGCGGGTGTAACGCAGGCCAACAAAGAGCTCGAAAGGTTGCACGGGTAAGAATGGCTGGCAAAGGCGCCAGTTTGCCACTTAACGGCCGGAAACACAAAACCGGCCAAGCGCATCCCGGAAGAGTCCAGTAAGAGTTGGCCTGTTGCCAGTCTGATGATAACCTACTCACTAAATGCACTGCCATCTTCTCATTCCGGGCCTGTTTCCGCCCTTCCGCCCCGAAACCAGAAACACGCTACGGGATTTATCCCTGCCCGCTCTGGTGACGTTGCTGGCGCGCGGCAGCCAGAAGACGCTTCCGGATGGCAGCATGGATGAATGGCTGTGCCGAACCTTTGGCGTCGAGAAACGTCACGACTGGCCGGTAGCAGCCTTTACCCTGCTGGCGAACGGCGGCAACCCGGGAAGTGATTTCTGGCTGCTGGCAGAGCCCGTGCACCTGCAGTTGCAACGCGACCGGCTGGTGCTCGCGGATTCCGGCAACCTGGATATCACGCAAGAAGAGGCAAACAGCCTGACTGCCGCCCTTAACGAGCATTTCGCCGATGAGGGTCTGAGCTTCTTTCCGACCCGGGCAGGCCACTGGCATTTGCGCCTGGCTCACCCCCCCGCCCACCTGAAAACCCATTCTCTGGAAACTGCCGTTGGCAGGAATATCCGGAATATTCTGCCCAGCGGTCCTGACGGCAAACGCTGGCACAGCATCCTCAATGAAACCCAGATGTTGCTGCACCGCCATCCAGTTAACGAGGCGAGGGAGGAGCGCGGCTTGCTGCCGGTGAATAGCATCTGGCCCTGGGGCGGCGGAGTTCTACCGTCTAACCTGACCCCCCATTTCGTCCATATCTGGGCCGACAGCGCATTGACCCGTGGCCTTGCGGCCGCCACCGACACCCCCTGCGCCAATGTGCCGGAGACTGCTGTGGAATGGCTGCATGCCACCCAAGGCAGATCGCATCATCTGGTTGTTCTCGACGCGCTGCGCACCCCTGCTCTGTACGGCGATGTCCACCTCTGGCGCGAAACCCTGTTGCACCTGGAAAAAGACTGGTTTTGGCCGCTGCGGCAGGCACTGTCCCGCGACAAAATCTCCCGATTGACGCTCTATGCTTTCGATAGTGGGCAGGCCAGATCTTTTTCAGTCAGCCGAACCGACCTGTGGAAAATCTGGCTCCGCAAAAAACCGCTGGAAGCCTATTTCGGAGAAGCATGACCATGATGAACACCCCGGGTTTCTATAATGACGTCCCCAAAATCACCCTTTACGATCCGCTTTCCGAATTTCTGGGCGCGGCAGAAAAAGGAATCGTCGAATACAACTATCTCGACGCGGTCAAGCTGGCCGGGCACTCCTGCCCCACGGTGGCGGGCGCCTACCTGATGACGCGCAAGGCACTGGCGAGCCTTTATGGCGGCGAACTGCCGGTACGGGGTGCAATCCAGGTTTCATTCCGTGATGGTCAGGCTGACGGCGTGACTGGCGTAATCGCCAATGTCGCCAGCCTTCTCACTGGCGCCGCGCAGTCCGGCGGCTTCAAGGGTATCGGTGGAAAATTCGACCGCCGTAACCTGCTGCATTTCAATGCCAGCATCACCGGCGAGATTCGCTACACCCGTCTGGATACCGGAATCAATGTGGAGACAACCTATCATCCGGAGCTGATTAGCCCCTCCCCTGACATGAAGGAACTGATGCAAAAAGCCATGATGGGCGTTGCCAATGCGGAAGAACGGAGCAGGTTCGGTCTGCTCTGGCAGGACAGAGTCAAGCGCATCCTGATCGAGCATGCCGATAATGATGAATTGATCTCGACCATAATCAGCGGAAGGTAGGCGGTGGCTGAACACAACGAAATCGCCCTGCTGCTCACGCCTGATACTGCCGAAATCCAGTGCCTGGAAGCCATCAAACAAGCGCGCAACACCAGTCATGCCCTGGCTGCGCTGATCACCCTGCAGTCCTTTATTTCTTCCACTGTCCGCCCAGCAGATCGTTACACTCCTGCTTATGAGGCAGTCAAGGCCATCATCGAAAAGCATGTGGTCACAACACGCGAAAAAATTCTCGCCAAAAATGCGAACGACTTGGCCAAAGCGATTGGGCTGAGTAACCAGGTTGAAATCGCGCATATTCACACCGCACTATCCCGCAACGGCTTCTGGCAGGCGGCACAGCAGGCAATCAGCCAATTCGGGCCGGATGATCTGGCCACCTCTGCAACATGGGCAAAAGACTGGTGTAGAGAAGCCAAGATGCAAGCCCAGACTGCCAGTGGCTACCCGGATGCGCTAGATTTCAGCAAGGCCGGGATTGCCGCATCCGAATATGCCGCCATGACGGAACTCAGCCATTACTTAACCGATGTCATCGGTTAAATGTCGATTTAGGGGAAACCCTTATTGACAAACAAACCTTCCACATAAGCTGTGGATAAGGTTGTGTATAAGCTGTATAGATACATTGCAAGTCCATTTCAAACAAGGAAGAACAGTAATTTGACTAAATTCTGCGCTTACACTCTTGTTGTTATTAATCAATAAGTTATCAATAAGCCCGTGGTTTATCATGATGTTATGATTGAAATTTTTCGCCACAACCTAAATTGTGGATGAATCAGTCCTCAAATGCTTTGTCAAGTAATGCTCATTTAATAAAAAAGGTCGCTTCCGACTTCATGATGTTGTTGAATTTAAGCCGGTCGATCAGCCCCAGACACGGAAATCCATCTCGATTTCGCGCATCAGCTTCTGAATCATCGGCTCCTTATTCATGGCGATCTCCCTACTGTTTTTTTGCCTGTAAATTTTTTAACGGACAGTCCCAGAAAAAGTTTGAGGCATAACCTGGACGGACGAGCATTCACTGGATGCTCCCCATCACCTATACTGTAAATCAGCGTAAACACTCTATGAGAGCGCTCTTTGTGTACAAGGAGTGTTTTGCAGATTGAACCTCAAAATCAGGTTTTCATGGCCATGAAACGAACCGACAAAAATCCCACGCAATTGCGACAGGAAGCGGAGGCACAACTTGCACGCGTATCGAAGACGAAGCTGAAGCAGTGCCCCGACGAGGAACTCCTGCACGAACTTCAGGTGCATCAGATCGAACTGGAGATGCAGAATGAGGCCTTGCGTCAGTCCCAGATTGAACTGGAGGAATCCCGTGACCGCTATGTGGATTTCTATGACTTTGCTCCCGTCGGTTACCTCACCCTCAACCACGAGGGCATGATCGACGAAATCAACCTTACCGGCGCCACGCTGCTCGGGGTGGAGCGCAACAAACTACTGCGCCGCCGTTTCACCCATTTCGTTGCCACTAAGGACCGCGACCACTGGCATCGCGATTTTCTAAACGTACTAACACACGACGAACCACTGACTTGTGAACTAGTACTCCAGCGCGAAGACGGGCCACGCTTTTTCGCCCAGTTGGATTGCAGGCTCCTGAGAAAAGATGGCAAGGAACCAGTGGTGCGTGCCGTGCTGACCGACATCACCGGGCATAAGCGGGTGGAAGAAACGCTGCGCGAGCAGGAAGAATTTTTTCGCATGATCACCGAGAACGTCGACGATTTTATCGCGGTGCTCGATCTGAAAGGACGACGACTCTACAACAGTCCCTCATACGCTAAACTTTTTGGCAATACCGAAGCCATGAAGGGCACAGACTCCTTTGCCGAGATACATCCGGATGACCGGGAGCATCTGGAACGGATATTCAAGGAAACCGTACAATCCGGCATCGGCCATCGGACGGAATTCCGATTCGTTCTGCCGAACGGCGACATCCGCCACATGGAGTCTTGTGGTGGGCTGATCAAAAACAGTCAGGGCAAGGCGAGTCGTGTGGTCGTTGTGTCCCACGATATCACCGCACGTAAACAGGCCGAGGATGAAATCCGCAATCTGGCGTTCTATGACGAACTCACCAAGTTGCCCAACCGTCGCCTGCTAAACGACCGTCTGGAACACACCATGGCCGCCAGCAAGCGCAACGGCCTTTATGGCGTGCTGATGTTCCTGGATCTGGATAATTTCAAGCCGCTCAACGATAAGCACGGGCATGATGTGGGCGATTTGCTGCTGATAGAGGTAGCAAAGCGCCTCACCAGTTGCGTGCGTGAGGTTGATACCGTCGCCCGTTTTGGCGGGGATGAGTTCGTGGTAATGCTCAGCGAACTGGACAAAGATAAAGCCGAGTCCGCCACGCAAGCCAGCATCGTCGCTGAAAAAATCCGTACCGCTCTGGCAGAGCCTTATGTGCTAAAAATTCAGCATGAGGGGCAAGCGAAAACGAGCATTGAGCATCATTGCACATCGAGCATCGGCTTGGCGCTGTTTATCAAAAACGAAGCCAGTGCGGAAGATATTATCAAGTGGGCCGATATGGCGATGTATCAAGGCAAAGAGGCCGGGGGCAATCAGATTCGGTTTTATGATGACGCGAATACCTGATTGTCAATTTGATCTCTTCAGTGCTTCCTTCAAGCAAGGGCTGGCTCATGTTTTTCGAGTTGGGAGATAAAGCCACCCATCCCTGCTAACCCCACTTTTCTGTGACTCTGTAACAAATGAATTGACGTTTTTGCTCAACCCAGCATCTCCTTCAGCCTCAGTGCATTGTGCAGCGCTGCCCCGGCCGCGGTGTTGTCGAAATAGACATGGGCATCGCGCCCCTGCGCCTGCAAATCCCTCACCCGTTCGGCCCAGTCGCCAAGCTCGCCATCACTATAGGCTGAAGCATAGGTGCGGGCATGCCCATGCAGGCGGAGGTAAAGCAGATCGGTGGTGACCGCATCCCATAAGGGCCAATCGGCGGCGTCGGACCAGCAGTTGGCAATCCGATGGGTGCACAGGCAGACCGCGACCTCGTCATCGAACCAGGAAGCGTGGCGGAATTCCAGGACGTGGCGCACTTCCGGCCATGCCGCGAGGGCATTGGCGAAGTTCTGCAACCTCACCATGTCCTTGTGCAGGCTGCGCGGCATCTGCCACAGCATCACGGCCAGCTTCCCGCCCAAGCCGGCTGCCGCCTCGCGGCTTTGCTGCAGCGGCTGTTCCGGATCGAGCAATCGCTTCACATGGGTGAGATAGCGGTGCCCCTTGATGGCGAAGGTGAAATTCGCCGGGGTCTGGTCGCGCCAATGCTCGAAAGTGCTTTTGCGCTGGTGGTGATAGAAGGTGGCGTTAACCTCGACGGCATTGAAATGACGCGCGTAGAAAGCGAGCCAGTCCTTATGGGGAATGCCGCCATAGAAGCCGTCCGACCAGTCCGGATAGTCCCAGCCGCTGGTGCCGACGAAGGTACGCCCATTCATCCCTTTATGCACGCCAAGGGTTTGAGTTTGGCCACTTTCCGCGCCAGCCCGGCGCGATCGGCCGCCTCCACCACCGCGCTCACGTCCTTGTAGGCGCCCGGCGCTTCCTCCGCCACGCCGCGCAGCGAGGGGCTGCGGATCAGGATGCCCTGACTTGCCAGCTCGCGCACCAGATCGCTGCCGTGCCACTGGCGAGTGGCCTGATGGCGGCTCATGGCGCGGCCGGCGCCATGGCAGGCCGAGCCGAAGGAGCGCTCCATGCCCTGTGCGGTGCCGACCAGGACATAGGAAGCCGTGCCCATGCTGCCGCCGATCAGCACCGGCTGGCCGACATCGCGCAAATCCTGAGGCAGCGCCGGATGGCCGGGACCGAAGGCGCGCGTCGCCCCCTTGCGGTGCACGAACAGGGTGCGCGGCTTGCCGTCCACCGTGTGTTGCTCCTGTTTGCAGGTGTTGTGCGAAACGTCGTAGATCAGGGTCAAATGGCTGCCCGGCAGGATTTCGGTGAACACCTCGCGGGTGAGATGGGTGATGACCTGGCGGTTGGCCAAGGCGCAGTTGACCCCAGCGCGCATCGCGCCGAGGTAGTCCTGGCCGAGCGGGGAATCGAGCGGGGCGCAGGCGAGTTCGCGGTCGGGCAACTGGATGCCATAGCCCGGCGCAGCAATCACCATCTGCTTGAGGAACTCGGTGCCGATCTGGTGCCCCAGCCCGCGCGAGCCGCAATGGATGCTGACCACGACCTCGCCCGGGTGCAGCCTGAAGCGCTCGGCTGCCTCGGCATCGTAAATTTCGACGATCTCCTGCAACTCGAGATAGTGGTTGCCGGAACCTAGCGTGCCGACCTCGTCGCGCTGGCGGTGTTTGGCGTGCTCCGAAACCTTGTCCGGTTCGGCGCCGGGCATGCGGCCGTGTTCCTCGGTACGATTCAGATCCGCCTCGGTGCCGTAGCCGCGTTTAACCGCCCATTGAGCCCCGCCCCGCAGCATCGCATCCATTTCCGCCGCATCCAGGCGCAGACGACCGGTGCTGCCCACCCCAGCCGGGATTTGGGCGAACAAACGGTCGGCCAGCTTCTGCTTGATCGGCGCGAGATCCGCGGCCTTCAGGCCGGTATGCAGGGTGCGCACCCCGCAGGAAATGTCGAACCCCACCCCGCCGGCGGAGATCACGCCGCCCTCGCCGGGGTCGAAGGCAGCCACCCCGCCGATCGGGAAACCGTAGCCCCAGTGCGCGTCGGGCATGGCATAGGCGGCCTTGACGATGCCCGGCAGCATGGCGACATTAGTGATCTGCTCGTAAACCTTCTGGTCCATTTCAAGCAGTAGTGCCTTGTCGGCATAGATCACCGCCGGCACGCGCATCCTGCCGAACGGAGCGATGCGCCACTCGTAATCCGATACGCGTTCGAACTGGGAAAGGTCCATCCTAGAAACCTTAGTTGGACGGGGTGGAGTGTGCGGTTTTTGGGGTGCAGGGCAAGGCACAACAACGCGGAATGGTCATTCCATTCCAAGGCGTTGTAACGCAGCCATGCGCCGTAAAAACCGTGCAATCCGCCACGTAGCGGACTCACCAACCGGGTGAGACGGTAAATCATGAAACAGTTCTTTTTAAATCACAGTGTCGCCTAGAGGCGCCTACTTTTGGTAAATATCCAGTCGAGCGGTCAACTGAGGTTTCTAGGATAACGTCACACGTCCACCACGCACTGGGCAAACCACAGCCCGGTTTCAGTTTTGCCCACCTTGAGCTCGGTGTAGGTGGCGCCCTTGATTTCCACTGCCGGCTGATGCCTGGCCACGTCCACCGGCTCGCCCCAGGCGGTGGCGCGCAAGCGGTGTCCGCCCAGGGTCACCGCGAAGCGGCTGAACAGCATACGGCGGGTCGCCATTTCCAGGATCAGGCCGTTCAGCCAATCCACCAGCAGCAATTCGTCATCTGGCGCCTCGCAGGCAATTTCCACGGATTCAGCAGGCGCCACCAGCGCCAAGTCGGTCGTCACGGCAGTCATCGCCAGCGCCGCCTGCTCGAAGGCTGCCGCCAGTGTCGGCCCGACGCCGCGCACGCCGATATCGGCCTGGTGCGGAAAATGCTCCCAGTATGCGTTGACCATTTCACCCGCCCAATCAGTCCACTTCAAATAAAGGATAGTTGAAGAGCCGGGCTTTTTCATGCCTTTTTAGCGGCAGGCTGGCAAGCATCCGCACGGAACCGCTGCCGTACTTGCCGTTGATTGCATCCATCGTTTCCAGCAGCGCGCCCTGCCGTCCATCCTGTTCCATGATGCCGAACAGATCGGGAGTCACACTGGCGACGAACCGGATCTCCGATGCGATCACCCCGCAGCCGCGATACCACTGGTCAGGCTGGTAAAGCCGCTCCAGCGCCGCCTGCACCGCTCTGGACAGGACAAAATAGCTACTGGTCGGGTAGTCGAGCCTGATTTCCACGCTGGTGCTGTCGAACGATTTCAGGCGCAGGAACACCGCCAGTTTCGCTGCCAGGTAGCTCTTCGTCACCAGTTCCGTCGCCACGCGAGTGGTGTGATGGGTCAGGTGGGCGGCCAGCGTTTCACGGCTGGCAATGATCTCCCCCAGGGAGGCGGTGCGGGCGATGCTTTTCGGCAGGCGGGGTTCCAGCTCCAGCGCAAACACCCGCTCACCGCGCAGTTCGTGCCGCAGGTCGGTTCCCGACCGGCCCATCAGCTTGCTGATCAGCGCTTCATCGGCTTCGATGAATTGAAGTGCGGTGACTATCCCGAACTTGTCGAGCAAGGCTTCGCGGTTGGCGCCGATACCGGGAATATCGCGGGCTTTGACGCGGGCCAGGAATTCGGCAATGCGCCGCCCCGGCACAATAGTCGTGCCGTCCGGCTTGTTAAATTCGGAAGCGATCTTGGCCAGGGTTTTGGTGACGGAAACGCCGACCGAAACGGTGATGCCGGTTTCGTGCCTGACCGCTTTCCGCATGGCATTGGCAATCTCGCCGTAGCCCTTGCGCCACAGGCTGCGCAGGCCGCGCAGGTCGATGAAACCCTCGTCGATGGAATAGACTTCGATGTCCGGCGAAAAACGGGCGAGGATGGCGAACAACTTGTCCGACATCTGGCCGTAATAGCCGAAATCGGCGGGGATGTACTCGGCTTGGGGAAGCCGCTTCTTCGCCTCCCACACCGGCATGCCGGTGCTGATCCCGGCCGCCTTAGCATCGTAGGTCTTGGCCACCACGCAGGCGTCCTGGCTGGAGAGGACGCACACCGGGCGGTTTCTCAGGTCGGGGCGGCGCGCCAGTTCGCAGGAAGCATAGAAACAGTCAGCATCGACGTGGGCGATGGCATGCGGCCAGTCGGTAACGAGCATGGCATTAACGTGTGAGGAGATAGGAGTGAGAAGTTAAGGTCAAAAGAACCATAGTGGTGAATTGTTTTTTCCCGTCACCCCTTACTCCTCACCCCTCACCTTATTTGTATTTCCTGACCAGGCCGACCACCACGCCGAAAATCTCCAGCGATCCGGTCGGGCGGATAATCGGGTAGGCAGGGTTGGCCGGGCGCAGAACAAATTGGCCTTTTTCCCGTTCCAGATATTTGAGGGTGAATTCGTTGTCGACGATGGCGACGACAATGTCTCCGACATTCGCGGCTGGCCTCTTCTCCACCGCCACGATGTCGCCGGGATGGATGCCGGCATCGATCATGGAATCGCCCTTGACTGTCACCAGCACGGTTTGCGAGGGACGCTCGACCAGATATTCGTCGATGGTCAACATATCGTGCTGGACATCGTTGGCCGGGCTGGGAAAACCCGCCCGCACACTGTCCGCAAGCAGGCGTTCGAAGAACCTGCCGCCCGGCTTGAGCCGCTTGTCCGGCGTGACTTCGAGAAAGTCCTGCAACTTCAGGCGTGCGACCAGCGCCGCCACCGAGGATTTCGACTTGAGGCCGAGCAACCCGGCCATGGTAGCGTAGGAAGGCAAGATCCGATGCTGGGCATAGTAGTCCTGGAGCTGGTCCAGGTAAGAACGATCGTTCGACATGGGTTGAAGTGTAGTGAACGATCGTTCGCCAGTCAAGTCCTGTCTAGCCTGGCCCTGACTTCTACCTCATTCCCACAACCACGCGGCACCGCGCACACCGCTGGAATCGCCGAACCGGTTGCGCACCAGTCGCGTATCCACCCGATCGGAAAACACAAAGCGCCCCCAAATCCTGGGCACATTTTTGTACAGGCGCTGGATGTTCGACATACCGCCACCCAGCACGATGATATCGGGGTCAAGAATATTGATCACGTGAGCCAGCGAGCGCGCCAGGCGATTTTCATAGCGTTGCAAGGTCAGATCGCACGCGACATCACCGCCCGCCGCCCGTGCCGAGATGGTTGCGGCGTCGAGTTTCTTACCGTTAACACGCTGATGATCTCCCATCATCCCCGGCCCGGAAAGAAAGGTCTCGATGCAGCCGTGCTGCCCGCAGTAGCAGGCCGGCCCCGGAAGCTCCGCGCCTTCTGGCCAGGGCAGTGGGTTGTGCCCCCACTCGCCGGCGATGCCGTTGGCGCCAGTCAGGGCATGGCCGTTAACGACAATGCCGGCGCCAGTGCCCGTCCCGATAATGACCCCGAACACCACCGCGGCACCGGCAGCGGCGCCATCCGTGGCTTCAGAGAGGGCAAAGCAGTTGGCATCATTGCTGATCCGCAGCTTGCGCTGCAGCAAGGATTCCAGGTCCTGAACAATCGGCTGGCCGTTGAGGTGCACTGAATTGGAATTCTTGAGCAGGCCGGTGGCCCTGGAAATGGCACCCGGCGTACCAATGCCGATCGTTCCAACCTGCCCGAGTGCAGCTTCCGCCTGATGCACCAGATCGGCAATTGCCCGCAACGTGCCGGAGTAATCGCCCTGAGGGGTAGGTACGCGCCGGCGCAAGAGTTCACCGCCTTCGTCATCCAGAGCGATGATCTCGATTTTGGTACCCCCGAGGTCAATACCCAGCTTCATGGCAATTTCTCACGACATCGGCCTGGTGCAATAGGCTGTAAGCAATTCGACAATTGATAACGCCAAATCCTGCCACAGTGCAGCAATTGGAATCGATGACCAGCCCTCCCAATACCACCCCAGTCTGTTTTGAACAGCGAATATATCATCTTGTCATTGCCAATGACCTGTACTGCAGTATCAAAATCTTGGCTCTGAAATAAGCATTTTCTTTACTACAAAATACGTGTTTCTCCTTACTACAGAATACGTACTCTCCTTATTCTAGGTCTTCGTCCACTTCTGTAGACTGATTCCTGCACGTCGAAGAAAATCACTGAGCATTTCCAAAGAACGAACAGACATAAGGAAAAGAACATGTTCGCAATGACTCTCAATAAAATCGACCCGGAAGAAGATGGCATTCTGGAAATCCTGGAAGAAGAATCCACTCAGCCGCCAGAAGAATTAATGGAACTCCCGTCCGGAATGGGAACATGCAGCGTCGAATACCAAGGCGATGCCACAATGATCTATCTCAATGAGATCGGGCGCAACCCCCTTTTGACAGCGAAGGAAGAGCGTGAGCTTGCAACCCGCGTCAGAGAGGGCGACTTCAATGCTCGCCAGCGCATGATCGAATGCAACCTTCGCCTGGTAGTCAGCATCGCAAAACACTACATCAACCGTGGCATGGCGTTGCTGGACCTGATCGAAGAAGGCAATCTGGGACTTATACATGCCCTGGAAAAGTTCGAGCCTGAGCGAGGGTTCCGTTTTTCCACCTACGCCACCTGGTGGATACGGCAGAATATCGAACGCGCCATCATGAATCAGTCGCGCACCATCCGCATTCCGGTGCATGTAATCCGGGAGATGAACACCTGCCTGCAGGCGTTCCGTCACCTTGAGTCCCGTAAAGGCGATGAGCCCAGCGCGGAAGAGGTGGCGCTCTTGCTGGACAAGCCGGTGGCCGATGTACGCTACGTGTTGAACCTGAATGAACGCATGGCATCCCTGGATACGCCGCTGGATATCGACCCGAGCCTCTCCCTGGGTGACGCGATTCCCGACGAAAACATCCTGCCGCCCGATGTGCAGTTGCAGCAGACCCAGCTTGAGGCGCTCGTACAGCAATGGCTGGATGAACTGGGAAGCAAACAGCGCTGCGTGGTAGAGCGGCGCTTCGGCCTGAATGGCCACCAAACCCACACCCTGGGAAAGGTTGCCGAGACTCTCGAAATCACCCGAGAGCGGGTGCGCCAGATTCAGCTTGAAGCGCTGCAATCCTTGAGCCACATTCTCATGCGCAACGGCATTTCGAAAGAAGTATTATTCTGACCAAAGCTGGCGTAACCGCAGACCCCCAAGCCTCAAGAATCCATATCAGGTAAGCTTGCGGCAAACATAAAGAACCCCGGCATGCCGGGGTTCTTTATGTACCCCCGTTCTCACTAGCACATTATCGTTTTGGGTATTACACTGGAACCCATTCAACCATTGTATTTCAGCAACTCATGAACATAGACACTCAAAATAATTATCTGGCGATCACCGCTTCAGGCGAAGACAAAATAGGTCTTGTCGATCGGCTTTCGAGCAAGATCGCCGAGAGCGGATGCAATATCGAAGAAAGCCGTATGGCCGTATTGGGCGGGCAGTTCGCCCTGATCATGTTGCTTTCCGGTCCATGGAACGCGCTTTCCAAGCTCGAAGGGCAAATGGGGGCGCTAGGCGATCAGTTAGGGCTCTCTATCATCCACAAACGAACCCAGCAACGGGAACGGACGCAACCAGTGGTTCCCTACAGGGTAGAAGTGGTGGCCATGGATCATCCCGGCATCGTTCGCAACCTGGCCGCTTTCTTCTCCAAGAACGGCATCAATATCGAGGAACTCCAGACCGATACTTACCCGGCGCCACACACTGGCACATCCATGTTTTCCGTCACCATGACGGTGGGCATTCATGCCGACGTTCACATTCCCACACTGCGTGGAAATTTCCTTGATTATTGTGACGACCTGAATCTGGACGCGAGCTTCGAACCCGCACGGATGTGATGCCTGGCTACGTACACGCAGCCTCAAGAAAAACCGCAACCCTCTAGACCCTTATAATGTTCGCCCCCCATTAATCATCATGGGGGACGGCACCCCGTCATTGGGCCATTTCAGTCGTGATACTATTCGACCAGCGCAACGCATCCACTTCCGCGCCCATCAAATCTTGCACTGCCAGCCCCAAGCTTTCCAATACATCCCCGGCATGATCAAACTGCCCCTGTTCTGTCATTTCTGCCAGAGAGAGCAGTCCACCCAGGTTGCCCGATTTATTCAGCAAGGCGTCAGCAATATCTTCTGCCGGGTTGATCAGATCAATCACTTCCATCAAAGGTCTATCCAGAAGAGCATCCAGTAAAGACAAAATGCCCGTCATGAAAGCCCGATCATGGAAATCCCGGTCACTTTCTTTGCATTTCTGGGCGAGAGATTCCATCAATTTCCCTCGCTTGGCCGCAAGTCGCAACAGCGGACTGTAACTCACTTCATCCTGTTGCGGGGTATATAACAACAGTTGCAGCCAACGTTGCATCTGACGTCGACCCACAATTTTAATTGACTGGTTAAAAGTTGATATTTTTGTTTTCAGTCCCATCGATACTGAATTAACCAACCGCAACAGTTTTAGGCTCAAGCCTGCATCCTGTTTCAGGGCCTGCTCAATTTCCTGATCGGGGGCATCGGTCAGAATGAGGCCCAGCAATTTGAGCATGATCGCCTGATTGGGAAGGTTGCGCCTGCCTATGACCAAATGGGGGCGTGCAAAGTAATAGCCCTGAAACAAATCGAACCCAGCCTCTGCGCACTGAAGATACTGCTCATGGCTCTCGACCTTTTCTGCCAGTAGCCTTACCGGGTAGTTTCTAAGCTTGTTGACAATCCCCAGGGTCGACGGCCAATCCTGTTGCGTAATATCTATTTTTACAATATCCACAACGTCAAGAAGAGGATCGAAACTACTGTCATTAACATAATCATCCAGCGCCAAATCAAAACCAATCTCTTTAAGCTCCCGACAGCGTTCAATCAGCGGAAGATCGACCACCACTGTTTCCAGCAACTCCAGGGTGACCCGCTGTTGCGACAGGATTTCAATCGCGTCACTCATCAGTAACGCTTTACCTACGTTGATAAAACACTCGTATCCCGCCAGGGCCTCTCCAATATCCAAATGGCTGAAGGCATAGTTGATAACCTGTGCAGTGGCCTGCGTATTGTCGAGAAAATGCGCCGCATTCAACTCGCCACTACGAAACAGCAATTCATACGCGACCAAGCGTTGTCGCTTGTCCAGGATGAGTTGCAACCCCAAGAAAACTTCCTGCGCCTGTGGGAGGTTATGCATGCTTATTCATCTATCTTTCAGTAGGTAACAGGCGGCAAAAAAATGAAATATTCGCTAATTTTCCTCATGATATCGTAAAAACAGGGAATTCAAATTATTATCCCCAGGAGCAAAACCGGAATTAATTTTCGGCCAATCCAACGACCCCTCTGGCGGAAACCTGAAGATCCTTCGACCACCTGTCGTCACCAACAACCTGCGTGCTGGCAGCCAGTGCACCGGCAATCTCGCCTCTGTTCCACCCCAGGCTAGCCAGCAAGTCCAGAGCGACGGCATCGGCCTCATGCAATTGGTCGAGTTTGTAACTCTCTATCACTATCTGGGAACCGACAAACGAAGCAGCCGATGAGGCTGTTGCCATCGCCGTAGCCGACTGTATCAAAACGGCGGAACCGCGAATAAGGTTGGCGACCGGCAGCAGCACTTGGGCAGCTATGGAAAACAGGATGCTGGTCGCCGAATCTTCGTCATGATGACGGCTGATTACATGCCCCATCTCGCGAGCGACCAAGAAAGCCAAAGCCTCTTCATCAAGATGCAGCTTTTGCACACCGCGGAAAATCACCACCGTACCGGTTGCGCAGGATGCACTCCCAGGTTCGGCCTTTTCGGCAATAACGAACTCAAACTGGCTGACTCTCTCAGTTAGATCAGGATAAATTTCAAAAGCCGATTTCGCCAGACGAGTACCCAGCCGCTGAACCCTCTGATCGAAAGCACGATCAAGCCTGCACTCCACCCCTGCGCAGGGTGAAGGCGTATCTGCCGCAGAGGCGAGATTCAGGCGCATACCCATCTCGGAATGAACAGCACTTACCGAGGACGGCACGGTCACCTGCGTGCGCCCCTGGGGCGACGTTGCGCACGCTCCCAGCAAGATACTGGCAAGGACAACAAACCAGACGCGGATAATCATGAGTTCACTCTTCTGAAAAACCTCGGCTAACAGAGAATGAGCCCGTTCACCGTTCACTGTCAAATCACTCCAAACGACATGGATGCGAACAACCATTCCCCAGCTACCATTCTAGACAATCCGGCAAAAAAACCATGTCAGCAAATCAAACTTTGGCGATTTGAGTAAAGCATACCCTGGAAAAAGAAAAAGGCTATCCGAAGATAGCCTATATTCTTGTTTTGATTGCGCGTCCGAAGAGATTCTAACTTCTTACCACATTGGTTCGTAGCGCCCTATGCGGATAAGCTGTGCAGTTTGCGAAGCGTGGGTCTTCGGACGTAATCGTTACAGCACAGTGCACAAAATAAAAAGGGCCCACATTTCTGTAGACCCTTTAATTTACTGGTGCGCCGGAAGGGATTCGAACCCCTGACCCCTTGGTTCGTAGCCAAGTACTCTATCCAGCTGAGCTACCGGCGCATTGCGAAGGCGGCATTATAAAATAAAAACCGCCATCAAACAATGGCGGGGAGAGGAATTCATAAAAATACCCAATCAATCATAAATTTGTGGAGTTTGGCAATGTAGCTACGGCACACTTTTAGTAAGGCGTATCAGAATAAACGCTGACAAGCACACTATTCTTTCCCGTATTCCAGTGGCCACTTTTGCATCAGGTAATCAAGGATATCCTGATCGAAGTTTTTTGACCTGTATGTCCAAACGACATCACTTTTATCCAGTTTATTCAACTTCCTGCTCTTGATATTGACGCCCAGAACCGGCAGATCCTGGTGACGGTAGGTTTCCACCTCATCTTCGATCCCTTCATCGCCGTCGAAAAACAGCCATTCAGCGCTGAATTCACCCTGTAGCCGCTCCAGTAAGTGGCACATCTCCTCTTCAACCGGAAGAGGAGGATCGATCCGTTTCGGTTTTCCGGTGGAGTAGTCGATTGTCCACCCGCCATACAGATCGGATCCTTCGGTCATAAAAAAGGAGGTCATCTGGGCCGAAAAGAAATTTTCAAGCTTGAAAAAGGCCGGGGGGTAAGCCCCCTCACTATGGCCAACCCACCAGCCATACACATCCCTGCCCGCTTCGATGCAGATCACGGCACACAACAATCCCGCGCCCCTGGGCGTGTAAGCAAAAAAAGTCTGTGGAGTATTCATTATGGTCAGTCCTATCCGGTTTTTACAAAAGAATAATGCTGCCGCAGATCACGGGTCAGCAGAGACACACCACATTCGTGACCGACGGTTTCTGCAGCGACGATGTAGTCGGCATCCTTGAAGGAAGCCATCACCTTATGGCCTTCCTTTTCAGCCAAGGCAAAGAGGTGGTCGGCGACGCTGCGCTCCACTTCGGGACTGATTACCTGCCCAATCAGCCCGCGCCGTTCCAGGCGCACATGAAACGTCCCTCCTGAAATGCGGCCGACATAAGGGGTGACAGCCTCCTTCAATTGCTCCACAAGGGTTTCCGGGATGAAGTGGAAAGTTTTCTCGACGGGGATCACCCGCCCCAGATCCTTTATCCAGGGGGAACCATCCGTTTCCGCCTGCCGGATTGCCTCGAGGAAATTCGTGACATCCTCTACATAACCCATGCACACATCCTTGAACTCGGTAGTATGGAATTTCCCCATAGCTCGAAGCTCGTGCAGCAGGCGATATTCACACCCTGGGCCCGGCAGGGAAGTCACAATAATATTCCAGTTCATCAATTTCCATCTCCCAGCCTGCGTCCGCTACCTATCCAACCCCTTCACCTATACTTAAGTATAGGCAAGCCGCATTGAAATTCCCCTCTCCCGGTACCATCGTTACCACAGGGCACCTTCCGGAGATAAACCCTCAGGAGTTGCCATGAAAACATTGATTCTCAGCGCAGACCATTTCGAGGATTCCGAGCTGCCGGTCCCTTTCTACCGGCTAAAGAAGAAGGGTTTTGAGGTGGGCATCGCATCCATTAGTCACAACGGCATAAAAGCATGAAAAAACTGCGACTTGCCATCATTGGCTTGGGGAATCTGGGGCGCAAATGCGCCGAGGCCATTCTTGCCGACCCAGCCATGGTGCTGGCTGGGGTAGTGCGGCACAGCGGCAGCCCGGCTTCCTGGCTGAAAACGCCCGTCGTTACCCATATCAGCGAGCTGAAAGAAGTTGATGCCGCGCTCGTCTGCGTTCCTCCCGATGGGGTATTAGGGATGGTGAAAGACCTTCTGCAAAGCCGCATCCCCGTGGTGGAATGCGCACGCCTTCACGGCGATGCCTTCCTCACCCATAAGTCAGAAATACATCGGGCCGCGCTTGTTCACCGAGTGCCGGCCATTGTTGGAGCGGGATGTGACCCGGGCGCCTTCTCCCTGTTCCGCAGCCATTTCGCATTGCTGGTTCCCCACGGGCATACGGAAACCAGCCTGCATACCGGGCCCAGTCTGCACCATACCCTGGCAGCGGAGGGGATCAAGGGGGTCAGGAAAGCGCTGGCGACAGAGTTAGAGTCCGTGGAAGGAACAATCCAACGCTATGTTTATGTTGAATTGGAACCGTCGGCAGATGCAGCCGAAGTGGAGTACGCCATCATCCATGACCCCCTGTTCCTTGATGAACAGACGCTGGTATTTCCAGTGCCCAGTATTGCCGCACTGGAAGAAACAAATCGTGGCGTGTTGGTGGAGCGCCGTGCCGCAGCGAAAGAAGCCGTCCATGCCTCTTTTTTGCTGGAGGCGCGCTTCGACGAAGCGGGGATTGCGGCGCGAATGATGCTTGCCGCCGCAAGGTCATTATCTTCCCTGCAAGCAGGCGCATATTCCCTGCTCGACCTGCCGCCGGGTGCGCTGTGGGGTGAACAGCGCACTGCTGCGGAAAAGGAGTGGATGTAAGTTGTCAATCTTTTGTTAAAAGGAGAATAAAAAATGAAAACCCGGTTCGCAGGTTTTGAGCCCATCCGGCACGACCGCCTAATCCAGGAATATCGGCACGACGCCTATAAATCCAAGCATAAACTGCCGGAACCCACAGCTTGTCCGCAATGCGGCGCCGTGTTTCACGAGGGGCGCTGGCAATGGGCTCCCAAGCCAGCCCAGGCCCACGAGGAGTTGTGTCCGGCCTGTCACCGCATCCATGACAAATTCCCGGCTGGTTTTGTGACCGTGGGCGGCTCCTTTTTCAAGGAGCACCGCGAGGAGTTGTTGCACCTGGTAAAGAACGAGGAGGCAAGAGCCAAGGCGGAGCACCCCCTGGAGCGGATTATCGGGATCGAGGAGCAGGATGACAGCATCCTGATCACCACGACCGACATCCATCTCGCCCGCGGTATCGGCGAAGCCCTGCATCATGCCTACAAGGGCGAACTGGAATTTCACTACAACGAACAGGAGAACCTGCTGCGCGTGCTGTGGGAGCGATAGAGATCCATTTCCTCAAATGTTCTATATTGAAATTGATTTCCATGTTCACTTTGTCGCAGTCCGACATTAAGCAATCGAGAGAAAATTCCATGCCTATAGGTGAATTTTGCAACCGCGAAGTAGTGTTCGCCACCAGAAAAACAAGCATCACGGAAGCGGCGCAACTCATGCGCCAGCATCATGTGGGCGATCTGGTTGTCGTGGACGAAACCGATGGCAAGCGAGTGCCGGTCGGCATCGTGACTGACCGCGACATCGTCATCGAAATCATTGCGAAGTCGCTGGATTTAAATGATTTCACCGTGGGGGACATCATGAGTCCGCAATTGGTCAGCGTGCAGGACGATGAAGGTGTGTTCGAGACGATTCGGCTCATGCGCGCCAAGGGAATCCGCCGTATCCCGGTTGTCAACCAGGCAGGAGGGCTTGAAGGCATTGTGTCGGCAGATGACATACTGGACCTGCAGGCTGAGGAGATGGCAGAACTGGCCAAGGTCGCTCCGCGCGAACAGGAACGTGAAACTCAAACCAGGAGGTATTAACATGCAACGCCCACTCCAAATTGTTCTTCGTGGCATGCCCCACTCCGACGCAGTGGAAACACATATCAGGGAGAAGGTGGAAAAGCTGGAGTCGTTCTATTCCCACATCATCGGCTGCAAGGCCACTGTGGAAATTGCAGGAAAGCACAAACACCAGGGCAATCTCTTCAATGTACGGCTGGATATCAGCGTGCCCGGCAGCGAGCTGGTGATCAATCGCGACATGCATGAAGATATCTATGTGGCACTGAGGGATACATTCGATGCAGCGAAGCGCCAGTTGGAAGATTATGGGCGACGCCAGCGAGGCGATACCAAGATCCATGAAGGCGAACTGCATGGACATGTTGCCAGATTATTCCCAGACGGTTTCGGCTTCATCGAAACGGCGGACGGCCGGGAGTATTATTTCAACCGCGACAACGTGGTACATCCCGATTTTGACAAGCTGGAAGTCGGCAGCGAAGTGCAGTTCATCGAGGAAGCAACTGGGGAGGGATTGCAGGCGAAGCGGGTCAGCGTCGGCAAGCACCATTATCCCGGATAGGAACGCCCCCGGTTAATCGCCTGAACAGCTCAAGTTCGCGTGATCGAGCGCGTGGCTGGAATTGTGACAATGGCTTATGTCAGTCTTACCCAGGGGCGTGCAAATGGCGCTCTGGCACGACGGTTTTCGAAACTATGCCGGGCAACCATTCGCACTTCCACCCTCTCGCCATCCGCCATGATGACCCTCTGGCCTGCATCAACAGGCATAGTGATAGGCTTGGACATCCCTTCCGAGCAGGCGAAGTTGCACCCTCTCCCATACTTGGGGCTTGATGCCTTGGGGCGGAAACATTTCAGCTGGCGGTAGATCTTTATACTCCTCCCATTCCGAAGCATCTTTGGCAGGGGGGAGCGCGTCTACATCCCTGAGCATGCCATAGGCAAACAGATTCTCAAGCAAGTGCCGGTTGGCGTCGATTTCTCCTCGGGCAAACAACGTATACCCATCGCGGTCATAAAGTTGCCAAGGAAGCGGCATGCCGATGGGAATATCTTCGATCGACACGGGTTGAAGGTTCATCACATACCTCCCGGTAATTATTCAATTGGTTATGGCTTCCATACCGAGCCATGAAATCGTCAGGCCTGTTTCCGGCATCGCCTAAGCATGACCTGTCAGACCCTGGCCCATTTTCTCCAGGGCGATCTCGCGCATGCGGAATTTCTGCAGCTTGCCGGTGACGGTGGTGGGAAATTCCTCCACGAACCAGATCCAGCGGGGAATCTTGAAGTGGGCGATGTTGCCGCGGCAGAATTCCCGCATCTCCTCCTCGCTGGCGCTCTGGCCGGCCCGCAACTGGATCCAGGCCATGACTTCCTCGCCGTAGAACTCGTCCGGAATGCCGAACACCGCCACCTGGGCCACCTTGGGATGGGTGAAAATGAAGTCCTCGATCTCGCGCGGATAGATGTTCTCGCCGCCGCGGATGATCATCTCCTTGAGCCGCCCGGTGATGCGCATGTAGCCGTCGGCGTCCATGGTGCCGAGGTCGCCCGAGTGCAGCCAGCCGTTGGCGTCGATGGTTTTGCGGGTGGCTTCCGCGTCGCCGTAATAGCCTTTCATGACGTGGTGACCGCGAAAACAGATTTCCCCCACTTCACCCGTCGGCACAGTGCTGCCACTATCCAGGTGAACCACCTTCACCTCCTGGTGGGGGAGATTAGTGCCCACAGTCTCGATGCGGTGTTCGAAGCTGTCGTCGCGGGAAGTCAGGTGGGTTAAAGGGGACGCTTCGGTTTCGCCGTAGCCGATGAGGATCTCGGAACAATGCATTTCCCCGATCACCCGCCTCATCAGGGGCGGCGGACACGGCGCGCCGGCCATGATGCCGGTGCGCAGACTGGTGAGATCGAATTCCCCGAAGCGGGGATGCTCCAGTTCGGCGATGAACATCGTGGGCACGCCGTGTATGGCAGTGCAGCGCTCCTGCTCGACCGCCTGCAGTGCCGCCAGCGGATCGAAATGATCGCTGGGGATCACCTCGCAGGCGCCGACGGACAGGCACAGCAGATTCGCCAGCACCATGCCGAAGCAGTGATAGAACGGGACCGGGACGCAGAGACGGTCGGCCTCAGTGAAATGCATGGCCTGGGCGGCAAAATAAGCATTGTTGAGGATATTGTGGTGGGTGAGCACCACCGCCTTGGGAAAGCCGGTGGTGCCGGAGGTGTACTGGATATTGATGGGGTCGTCGATATCCAGGGATGCGCCGATTTCGTCCAGACTTTCCGGCAGTATGCCGTAGGCCGCCGCCAATACTTCCTGCCAGACGGTGAATCCGGCATGGGGGCGCGCGGTGTCGCCGGGACGGGCCGGATCGTATAGCACCACGCGCCGCAGCTGGGGAAATTCGGCGCATTCCAAGCCTGCTCCGGCTTCCCGGTCGAGCTCCGGTATCAGTTCCAGAAGCATGGCCACATAGTCGCTGCTGCGAAACGAGGGGATCACGAACAGGCCCTGCACTTCGGAGCGCTTCAGGGCATAGGCCAGTTCCCGCACCCGATAGGCGGGATTGATATTCACCAGGATGGCGCCGATGCGGGCGGTCGCCATTTGCAGCAGCAGCCACTCGATGTTGTTGGTGGCCCAAATGCCGATACGATCCCCTTTGCCGAAATCCAGGCCGAGCAAGCCGCACGCCAGCCGGTCCACTGCCTGACTCAGGCTGGCGTAAGTGAGACGCCGGCCTTGGGGCAGGGAGACTAGCGCCTCCCGTTCCGCGAAGCGCTGCGCCACATCCGCGAAATGCCCGGGGATAGTCGCGCCCAGCAAGGGAATCGCACCGCCCCGGTGGCAATAGCTTTTAGCCATGGTCCGCCTCCACCCCTGCCCAATAGTCGTCCACCCTGGCCTGGATTTCGGCCAGCATCGCCTCGTTGCGCCGGGGATGGAACAAGTGGGCGAAGCGCCCCTGCTTCTCGAGATATTCTTCCACCGGCGCACGCTTCGGTGGCACCCTGGTGTGGGTCACCTTGCCGTTCTCGTATTCCTTCAGCGGCCACATCCCGGTTTTGACCGCCAGGCGCCCGATTTCCACCGTTTCCCGGGGGTCGAAATCCCAGCCCGTGGGGCACGGGGAAAGGGCGATGATGAGGCGCGACCCCTTGAGGCCTTTCGCCTTCTCGATCTTGCGGGCGAGATCGACAGGCTCCGTAGCGATCACCGTAGCGACGTAGGCCGGGCGGTGGGCCGCCCAGATGGCGAAGAGATCCTTCTTGTGGCCGCCGAAACCCTGTGGGCCGGTGCTGGTGGAGGTTCTCGCCCCGTGAGGAGTGGCGGGCGAAGACTGCTGGCCGGTGTTGGCATAGCCCTCGTTGTCGTAACACAGGTAAATGAAATCCAGCCCGTGCTCGATGGCGCTTGAGGTGGACGACATCCCCATGCCGTAGGCAGCCCCGTCTCCCGTCAGCACCACCACCTGCAAGTCCTCCTCGGGTTTGATCCGCCCTCGGGCAAGCTGAATGTCGAGAGCATCGCGCACCCCCTGCGCCCCGGCAGGTGCGGACGCCATGGAGGTATACAGCCAGGAGCCGCGAAACGGGGTGTAGGGATAAACCGCGAGCAGGGTCATGCAGCCCGCCGCATTCACGAACACGGTCTTCTCCCCCAAGATGTCGTAGGCCTGGTGGATCGCCAGCAAGCCGCCGCAGCCGGCGCACATCGGCGTGCCCGTCCCCAGCAGACGGTTGGAAGGCAGGTCCTTCATGTGCTTGTATAAAGTGATCGTTTCATCGCTCATTGTTTACCCTCCATGCGCTCGGCGTGGGCCACCGCTTGCAGTTTGCGCATCTGGCGCAGTTCGTCCGCGGTGTAAAGCAGACGGGGCGGCGGCGTGCTACCTTCCCGGCAGGCCCTCCGGGTCACTGCGGCCATTTCGTAGAACTCTTCCGCCGCGATGTCGCGCCCCCCCAGACCGCCGATGAAGCTGGCGAGCACCGACGGCATGCCGGCCCGCCCGTATAGCGCCCCAGCAAGCTCTCCATGCAGCACGCCGCCCATGCCCATGGAAAGGTTCTGGTCGATCACCGCCACCCCTTTCTTGCCATCCAGCGCGCGGCGCAGCGCTTCCGCCGGGTATGGGCGCAATAGGCGCGGGCGCACCAGGCCGACCGCCTGCCCCGCCTCCCGTAGCCGGTCCACGGCATCCTTGGCCTTGGTGGAAAAGGAGCCGATCATGAAGAACACGATTTCCGCGTCTTCGCTGCGGTAGGTCTCCACGGCATCGTAGCTGCGGCCGAACTGCTGCGCGAACTCGGCGGCGACCTCATCGTAGACTTCCAGCGCCCGTTGTGCCGCCAGGTGCTGCTCGTAGCGGAAATAGGAATAGTAGGCCCCGCCCAGCACCACTACGCCTTGGCTCACCGGCTCGCCGGCATGGAAGCGGGTGGTTTCAGGATCGTATGGCGGCAGGAACCCCTCCACCGCCGCCCGATCGGGGATCTCCACCGGTTCGCGGGTAAAGGAAAGATAAAATCCGTCCAGGTTCACCAGAGCCGGCAGCCGTACCCGATGGTCTTCCGCCAGCCGGTAGGCGATGAGGGTGCTGTCCAGTACTTCCTGACAGGTGGCGCAGTGAAGTTGCAGAAAGCCGCTGTCGCGGGCAGCCAGCACGTCGTTATGGTCCGGCTCCAGGGTCACCGGGGTCTGGACGCCGCGGGACACGTTCACCAGCACGAAAGGCGCGCGGTAGCCCGGCACGGCGTAGACCATCTCCATGCCGTAGAGCAGCCCCTGGCTGGAGGTGGCGCTGAACACCCTGACCCCGGTGCTGGCTGCTGCGCCCGCCGCCGTGATCATGGAATGTTCCGATTCCAGGGTGACCAGACGGCACTCCATCTCCCCGGCATCGATCCAGCCGGCGAGGGTTTCGATGATTTCGGTCTGGGGCGTAATTGGGAAAGCCGGCACATATTCCGCCCCTGCCAGGCGCGCGCCCCAGGCGGCGGCGGCATTTCCGGTGATCAGAGTGCGCGTCATGGCTGGGCCTCACTGGATTCCGGAATCGCGGAAATGGCGTGGGCAGGACATTGAGCCACGCAGATCAGGCAACCCTTGCAATGGTCGTAGTCGATCTCGGGAAAATGTTCGGCGTTGACCCGGATCGCGCTGTCCGGGCAGAATTCGCTGCATACCCACCAGCAGCGGTTGCAGCGCTGGTAGTCGATCACCGGGCGCAGGGTGCGCCACAGGCCGGTGCGCACCTCGACGCTGGTGGCTCCGGCATGGATCGCCGCAGCGGCCGCATCCGCCTCGTCCAGCGGCAGTTCCACCCAGTCTGGGCGCTGGTAGGCGGCCGCCGCAAGCGCTTCGCCTTCACTCACCAGTCCGGCCTGGGGCGCCATCAGTTCATAGGCTGCCAGGGCCTGGTCCAGATTACTGGAGAGTGTTTCCCCGCCCAGTCCGGCCAATTCCAGTTGCACCGCCTGCTCCAGCGCCAAGAGAGTAATCACGCCCACCAGCCGCGCCGCCGCCCCGGCCAGGGCAGTGCCGACAAAATGCTGTTCGGCCCCCGCGGCAGCTTCCGCCTGTAAGGTCAGGAGAGGCCCGGCGATATTCAGCCGGTGCCGCCAGGTCTCCGGCGTTTCGCCGCTGCTGATGAGGAGAACGGTGCGCGGGGTGACCCCCTGCAAGACACCTGCCGCCGGCATGGGTACCAGGCTGTCGTCCGCCACGATGACGAGATCGGGCTCGAGAATGATGCCGCGTTCCTGGATGGTCCGCCGCGCGGCTCGCACGTAAGCGAAGACCGGCGCGCCGCGCCGTTCCGCACCATAGCGCGGCGCGTCCTGCACCTCGTAGCCCTGCTGGAAGAAGGCCGATCCGAGTATGCGGCTCGCAGTCTTCATGCCCTGACCGCCACGTCCATGGAAGCGTATCCGATACATCCGCGTCCTTCCTTGATCCGAGCTACACGGGAATTAAAAAATCCCCCAGCGCCGGTAACCCATCGCTTTCCTGACCCTGGCAACGGCCAGCGCCATGGCCGCATCGCGCGGGAGCATGCCATTCTTCGACACCCTCTCCAGCACTTCCTCGCTATTCTGCCGCAGCTTCTCCGCGATGGTTTCGAAGGCTGCGGCCTGGCTGGCGCCCTGGTATTCCATCGCGGCACAGATCACGCCGCCGGCATTGGCGATAAAATCCGGCACGCACAACACGCCACGCGCATGAAGCGCCTTTTCTGCGCCCTGGGTGAAAGGGATATTCGCGCCCTGGATCACCAGCCGGGTTTTGAGCCGGCTGACATTGTCCTCGTGAATCACGTCCGGCCGGGCTGCGGGAATCCAGATGTCGCAGTCGATATCGATCACCGCGTCGCGGTCGAGTTTTTCGCCCGTAGGGAAATCGATAACGCTCTTGCCGGTATCTTTCAGTTCACTCAGCAGCGCGACATCCAGGCCACCAGGGTCGTAGAGGGTGCCGCGGGAATCCGCCGCGGCCACGAGGATTGCGCCTTTTGCCGCCAGGAATCGGGCGGCATGCTTGCCCACCGCACCGAAGCCCTGAATGACGACGCGCGCCCCGGCCAGGGGAAAATCGCAATAGCGCAGGGCCACATCAGCCACATGGCTGATGCCCCAACCGGTGGCACCGATCTTGTCCAGGGGGATGCCGCCCAACTCGCAAGGCAGACCCACCGAACGGCCGATCTCGTCCTTGACCCAGGCCATGCACTCCTCGTCGGTGCCCATGTCGGGGCCGAAGATGTATTCGTGGACATCCCGCAGAGCGCAGGCCAATCCCCTGACCAGGCGCTCCTTGTCCGCCCTGGGCATTTTCGGATCCCCGTAGAGCACCGCCTTGCCGCCGCCGTGAGACAGGCCGGCAGCAGCATTTTTCAGGGTCATGGCGCGGGCGAGGCGAAAGCACTCTTCCGTGCTCACGTCGGGCGCCATGCGCACCCCGCCGATGGACGGCCCGGCGGCCACGTTGTCCACCACCAATACCGCTCTCAATCCGATCGAGGGTTCATGGATGTGGATGATTTTTGCCGGACCCAACTCGTCCGCAAAGCGAAATAGGTCATCCATTGCATGTATCCCCTTAAATTCATTCTATGCTATTAAATGATAGATGATAGATACGCTATTTCCTTCAGGCGGCGTGCCCTGTGATTTTTACGCCATCGAAATTCGACGATGTTTGCGAGTTGATCATGTCACGTTGAAGCCCATATCATGAAGCGTCACTCCACATTACTTGCATTCGCTTGCCTGTGCTTCGCGCTCCCTGCACAGGGGGATGCATTCGAGACGGCACGCCATAAAATGGTCGAAGAAGTGGCCGCCGATGCGGCTTTTACTTCATCCTACAGCGGCCGTGCCACCCTCAACCCGAATGTCGTGGCGGCGATGAAAAAAGTGGAGCGCCATCGTTTCGTTCCTGCGGAACTGGCCTCCTATGCCTATCTCAACCGTCCACTTCCCATCGGCTATGGGCAGACAATTTCACAACCCTTCATCGTGGCGTTGATGACCGATCTCATGAATCTCAAGGAAGGCGACAGGGTGCTTGAGATCGGCACAGGCTCTGGCTATCAGGCTGCCATTCTGGCAAAAACAGCCAAAGCGGTTTACAGCATCGAAATCATCGAACCTCTGGGTAAAGAGGCAGCCCGGCGCCTGAAATCCATGGGCTACGGCAACGTGGAAACCAGGGTGGGCGACGGCTACTACGGATGGCCGGAAGCCGCCCCCTTCGACGCCATCATGGTGACAGCCGCCGCCAGCCATGTTCCGCCGCCCCTCATCAAGCAGCTCAAACCGGGCGGACGCATGGTGATCCCCCTCGGCACCCATTTCCTGACCCAGTATTTGATGCTGCTGGAGAAACAGGTTGACGGCACGGTGACCAGCCGCCAGATTTTGCCGGTACGCTTTGTTCCCCTCACGGGTGGGCACTGAGCTATCAGCCATGGCTACAGCCACGCGTCCTCCCGTTTTCGCCATCGCCCTTCTCTCCGCCTCTGTCCTGGCCTACGAAGTATTGCTGACGCGCCTGTTCAGCATCGTGCTGTGGCACCATTTCGCCTACATGATCATCAGCGCAGCCTTGCTGGGTTACGGCGCAAGCGGCACGGCCCTGACCTTGCTGAAGGAGAAGCTTGAACCCCGCTTTGCCAGGGTATACCTGACTGCTGCTCTGGGTCTGGCCATCCTGATGCCTGCGACATTCCTGCTGGCGCAACAGGTACCCTTCAATCCCCTCGAACTGCTGTGGGACAAGACTCAGCTCCCCAAGCTATTCGCCGTTTATCTTCTCATGATGCTGCCTTTTTTCTGCGGAGGGCTGGGCATCGGCCTGGTGTTGTCGCGCT
Source organism: Sulfuricella sp. T08 (assembly GCF_000971475.1). GTDB lineage: Bacteria > Pseudomonadota > Gammaproteobacteria > Burkholderiales > Sulfuricellaceae > Sulfuricella. The sequence goes on along the minus strand of NZ_DF967524.1, from coordinate 25,413 downwards.
TCGGCAAGGAGGCAGGGCGAATCTATGCCTTCGATATCCTCGGTGCCGGCATCGGCAGCCTGGGGGCAATCGGCTTGTTGTTCCTGTTGCCGCTCCACCAGGTGCTGAGCGCGCTCGCTGCCCTGGCTTTGCTGGCAGCCTCCGTTGCCGTCATCGAACTGGAGATGCAGCCCAGATGGCTGCTGGAAGCGTTCCTTGGACTTGTCGTGCTGGCTGCGCTGGCGTTGCCTGCCGCCTGGCTGCAGGTTCATCCCTCTGTCTACAAGGACCTGAGCCAAACCTTGAATATCGTCGGGATGCGCGTGGCGGAGGAGCGTTCCAGCCCCCTGGGAAAAATCACGGTGGTCGAAAGCGCGCGAATTCCCTTCCGCCATGCGCCGGGAATGAGTCTCAACGCCACCAGCGAACCACCGCCCCAACTAGGCGTGTTCGTGGACGGGGACGGCCCGGTGGCCCTGACGCGCTTCGATGGGCAGCTCGCGCCCCTGTCCTATCTTGGCGACCTGACCTCGGCACTGCCTTTCCATGTGTTGGAACGGCCACGGGTCCTGGTCCTAGGCGCCGGAACCGGCAACGACGTGCTGCAATCCCTTTACCATGGCGCAACGGCTATTGATGCGGTGGAGCTGGACCCGAATATGATAGCCCTGGTCCAGAAGCGTTTTCATGACTTTGCCGGCGGTCTTTACAGCCGCCCCGACGTGCATGTGCACGCAGCCGAGGCGCGGGCTTTCGTCAACACCAGCCGTGAGCGCTATGACCTGATCCAGGTGGCGCTGCTGGATTCCTTCGGCACCGCCTCGGCCGGCCTGTATGGCCTGAGCGAAAGCTATCTCTACACCGTGGAGGCGTTCCAAAGCTACCTGGGCAGCCTGAATCGCGGCGGCATGCTGGCCGTCACGCGCTGGCTCAGCCTGCCGCCGCGCGATTCGCTGAAGCTGTTTGCCACGGCGGTGCGCGCCCTGGAGCAGTCCGGCGTCGCTAATCCGGGAGCAAGGCTGGCCATGATCCGGGGCTGGAAAACCGTCACACTGCTGGTGAAGAACAGCGACTTCACGGCGACGGAAATCGCCGCAATCAAGGCCTTCAGCCGCACACGCTCCTTCGACCTGGCCTATTACCCGGGGATGCGCGCGGACGAGGCCAACCGCTACAACCTGCTGGAGCGGCCCGAGCTATTCGAGGGAGCCATGGCGTTGCTGGGCCCCGGAAGCGAGGATTTCATCGCGCGCTACAAGTTCTACATCGAGCCCGCGACCGATGACAGGCCGTATTTTTTCCGTTTCTTCAAATGGAGCGCGGCAGCAGAATTATTCTCTCTGCGCGGGCAAGGTGGCATGCCGCTTCTCGACTGGAGCTATCCGCTGCTGGTGGCCACGCTGGCCCAAGCCGTAGGGGCCAGTGTGCTGCTGATCCTGGCGCCACTGGCGCTATCCCGCTGCCGGCGCACCTTGCCGCCTTGGCCGGCAGCCGTGTACTTTCTAGCCATTGGCCTGGCCTTCATGTTCATGGAAATCGCCTTCATCCAGAAATTCATACTGTTTCTGTCGCACCCCCTTTACGCTGTGGCGGTCGTGTTGTGCGCGTTCCTGATGTTTGCGGCGCTGGGAAGCTGGCTGTCCGGACGCCGGCAAGGGGTCGGGGAGAAGGGAGGGTGGGTCCACCGGGCGGTGCTGATCATAGCTGCGGTGGCTATGCTCTATCTCGCCATCCTGCCAGCCTTGTTCCAGGCCCTGATCCACTTGCCCGATGCGGCGAAAATCGCGATCTCGGTCGGCCTCATCGCGCCCCTGGCGGTATGCATGGGCATCCCCTTTCCCACCGGCATGACGCGCCTGTCCCGGACGGCCCAGGACAGCATCCCCTGGGCCTGGGCCATCAACGGCTTCGCCTCCGTGGTGGGCGCTGTGCTTGCCACCCTGCTGGCTATTCACCTTGGCTTTGCCGTGGTGATCCTGCTGGCCGTCCTGATGTACAGCTTGGCCTCTGCCGCCTTCAGGGGGTTTTCCAGAACCTGAAATTCTCTTCCAGGTTGGATGTTTTCCATGCATTAACTTGCTTATCCCTACAGCCGCCATGTCACCCGTTCCGTACCGAGGTGGAGGACAAGCTCACGAAAGACAAAAGGTAATGAATTACCCTGATCTTTGTAGGCAATATTGCCTCAAATGGCCATACACAAAAAGCCGCTCCGGCTAGTTGCTGATCGATGCCACTGGAACCAACATCTGCTGTGGAGAAAGGCGTACAGCCGGGATCGACCCATAGCGGTCCTTCAAGCCAGCCGAAATCAGATTTTCAGCGAACAAACTCAGGAACGAAAAACGGCGACCTATTGGCCGCCGTCTTATTAACCCCAAGCGTTTATTAAACTACTTTGCGCTTACGTGCAATACCAGCTAAGCCAATCAAGCCAGATCCAAGCAGCCACGCGGCCGCAGGAACGGGGGCGGCGGCAACATCACCGGAGTGAACAGCCCACGCGTAACGATAGTCGGTCATGGCAATACCATCCGTCAAGCCGCCGCCGAAGGCGAAGGTCCACGCGAGGGTGTTAGACGGCGTCGCTGTACTGGACCAGTAGGTTCCTGCCATAACGTTCTGAAATAGTGCCAAGTTGGCATTAGGATAGAGATTGCCATATGCGGTACCGCCCAGTTCGTTGTAGTACAGATGCCCCATCTCGCTGCCAGTGCAGTTGTAGCCATAGGATTCGGACGTGGGGGCATATTGCCCGCTGCAAGAAGCATCTGGTTGCAATGTAGTGGGCAGGCGCCATCCGCTGATTCCGTTCACTGTAAGACCCGCCACCCAGGTGTTGGCTTGTGACCAGGTCATATCGCCGTTAACGTTGGCATTCGCCAACCAGGTGAGGTTGAGGTGGGTGTCATATACTGCTAGACCGCCCAGACGGGATTCCAGTGCAGCATTGGCGCCGCTGGCGGATAACAGACCGGTGCTGAGAATTACAGCAGCGAGCAGGGTTTGTGTGGTTTTCATTGATTGCTCCAGGTTAAAATTAATTTTTTGATGCTGTGTTTGCACATTTTGGTATTTAATTATGCGGCATGAAAATATGGTTTAAGTTTAGCAATAGTCATGCCAATTGACTTCGTTCAGCCATAGAGGCCAATTGAATCAGGAGTGTTTAAATGTGTGTAGCGCGCGCAATGCGCATAACTGTAAGATATTTCGACGGATCTTGATGACAACAGATAGTTTCAGGCAATGACATTCTCTTACTTCAACGCTACTTCCATATTAAGAACCTTATACTTTAAGACATTGGCGGGTTTATGGGGGTGGAATGTAGTGATGTAAGGAATATCGACAAAGCCACTAAACAACCAAACAACAGGAATTCAATCCAAACGTCATGTGACTGCTTGTGGCACATTTCGGACGACTCCCCGTCTAATAATTCAACAGCCAACTACAGATATTTTTTTTATGCCGGCTATCACAATGAATCGACAAGATTTCCATCCATTCATAGCCGCATGAAATCTGTGCAATACTGTAATTTGCTCAAGACGCGATAAATGGGGGTAACGCTCGAACCATGTCCAGAAATATCGTAGTCACGCCATTCTCCTGCATCCCTGTGGAGCAGCGGGAGGTGGAAATGTGCGAACACAAAGGGATAGGTCACCCGGACACCGTCACCGACGGTGTGTGCGAAGCGGCTTCCCGTGCGCTTTCCCTCGCCTATCTGAAGGCTTACGGTCGAATTCTGCACCATAACCTGGACAAGGGGCTGTTGGCAGCGGGCCGCAGCGCACCGCGCTTCGGGGGCGGATTAATTGAAGAAAAGGCACGCCTGATCATTTGTGGACGGGCAACGCGCCCCGAACCTGCTTTCAACGTTCAGGAGATCGTGGAAAAAGCGGCGCGGTGCTACCTGGAAGAGCATCTGCAAGACGCTGCTGCGGGGATAGTGATCGATACCCATATCCGTGAAGGCAGTGCCAACCTCAAGCAAATCTTCGCCCGTAGCACAGGCGTCCCCTTATCAAACGACACCTCCTTCGGCGTGGGATTCGCCCCCTACTCCCCCCTTGAGACAAACGTCCTGCGCCTCGCCGAAATCTTGCGGTCGAAGGCGTTCAGGCAGCGTTTTCCCAGTGCCGGGTCCGATTTCAAGGTAATGGGCATGCGCGTGGGGAATGATTCCGCTTTTACCATTGCCTTGGCGTTTGTGGATCGCCACGTGGCGAGTGTCTCCGATTACCGGCAGCACAAAGCCCATATCTGCGAATACCTCAAACAGGAAATCGGTCCAGGCGCCAGTCTGCAATTGAACACTCTGGACGACCCAGCCGCCACGGACGAATGCGGCCTGTATCTGACCGTTTCCGGCTTAAGCTCCGAAATGGGTGATGATGGCCAAGCGGGGCGCGGCAATCGGGCCAGCGGCTTGATCACGCCGGCACGACCTATGTCCCTGGAAGCAGTCGCGGGCAAGAATCCGGTCTCCCATGTGGGCAAACTGTACAACGTCCTGGCCATGCTGATGGCGCGGGATATTCACGAGCGGCTGGAGGAAGCGGAAGGCGTAACGGTGCAAATCCTGTCCGCCATCGGCGCACCGGTGGACCAGCCTCAGGTCGCCGCGATAGAAATCCAGGCTGCTCATGGGGTAAGCGAGCCACTGCAGCGGGAGGCGGCAAAAATCGCCAACGAATGGCTGGGGAATATGCCGAAAGTAACCGCGCTCATACTCGATCAGGCGGTTTCCCTCTACTAAACCATAGCCCTCAGGCCTGGGCCAAGCCTGCGCTTACCACCACGACACTAGCTGAGCCCCTTAGCAGCTAGAAATTCGCCGAGTTCCTTGTCAGCCCGGAGGATGTGCTGCTCCGCCCAATCAGTGAGAAAGGCAGAAACCAGCGCCGCTTTGTTATGGTTTGGGGCGCGTAGGCCTACATTAATGAGGTTGTTCAGTTGTTGGAACAATCTGCGATGTTCCTCGATATGGCTCTCCATGTCGGGAAAGCCATATTCCACCATGAGACGCTCCTCGACGGCGAAATGTTCACGGGCAAAAAGGATCAGCCCCCCCAACATTTCCTGCACGGCTTCGCTTTGATTTCTTTTGGCAACCCCGTCGGCGATTTGGTTAACCCTCTTGATAATTTCACGGTGCTGGCTGTCAATCAAGGCAATGCCAACGCTGTGGCGGCTTTCGTTCCAGATCAGATGGTATTTGTTCATGGTCGTGGTGTCATGGCGTTATCTGGTAGAACAAAATTAAGGTGATGACCACATCGGTTTTATTTCAGAATACCCCATAGCCAATGAGAAATATTGATACAGATCAATTAATCAGTATGGGCCTATAAATAATTTTGATTTACATGCAAATGAATGCGGAGCTTAAGGAACAGTAAGATGCCTCATAAGCACGCCGCCCTAATAACAAATACACTCTGGAGCGCACCAGTCTTCTGAATTTTCAAGCCGGATTGGATGTCACCTCGACCCGCTTCAGGGAATCGGCTTCAATGATGTTGAAGCGTACAGGCAGAAACTGCTCCAGCAGCCAGATGGTGGTAAGAGCGTGGGATGTAAGCTTTCTTGCCCGAAAGCGTGAGGTACCACCTGCAAGGGCGAGATAAATCAGCACCTGATCGGCAGCATGGATATCGAGGGTTGCCCCGGCAGAAATTTCCTCGCGCAACAGCCTGCCCGCTTCCGAGCCAAGTGTCTCTGCGGGCACGCCTCGTTGCGCGATGGCGGAAGCGCCCAGAATGGTGTGTGCCCTTTGCGCGACCAAAACAATCGCCCCTCCCGCCCCGATGGCTTTATCTGCACCCAATACGGCCTGATTGATGGATGGCGCAGGAAAGGCCGAGAGCTCCGCCAGCGCCGAACTCGCCATGCGTTGAACGATATGATCCGGCAGGTTGGCAATGTGGGCGTAGCCGCGGATTTCCCTCAGGGCGCCGGCCGCATCCAGCATCAATGGCTGAAGCGGCAAGGAGGGCAGCACCTCCACGGCCACCTCGCCGCCACCTCGCGGGTAATACCCCCGCTTCAATACCTCGATTCGGACCCTGACGCCCATGCTGGAGAGCAAGGGCAGCAGAACAAGGCAAAAGTAATCCAGGGGTGGGGCAGCACGGACATCGGTGCCGCCGCTGATGCGCATCCACAAGCCTTCTCCGCAAGCAACCGCAACGGGCAGCGCCGCCTGCAACACCAGAGTGATGCTGCCGGCAGTGCCAACTCTAAAATCGAACCGGCCGCCAACCAACCGGCCAGGCCGGAACAGAATTTCCCGCGATTTGACTTCCAGCCCCTCTGCCTCAGCACCACACAGCTTGGCCACAGCCATGACCGCGGTCAGGTGCTGGGGAGAAAGACCGGGATTGGTTCTATTGGCACGGATGTGCCGCACATGGACAGCTTCCCCGGTAATAGCTGAAAGCGCCACCGCCGTGCGCAACAGCTGTCCACCGCCTTCTCCGTAGGAACCGTCAATTTCGCGCATGCCCACCTCGCGGCAAATGCAACACTACCAGTGTAGCAGCCGCCCCGGAGTGATCTGGAATAGCACATTGAACCTTGGCAGGATTTTGCTATCAAAATTTGTCTTAAGAGAGAAGGAATACATGTACTTCGACAAGATTCAACAATTCCAAACCGGCGTTGCCCTGGAAATCACCAGCGCTGATCTGCGAGCCCTGATTGCGGATGCCATGGCTGGAAACAGTATCCTTGAGCTTGAGCAGATCAGGCGTCCGGAAGATCTCCATGCCTACCTGTCCGTGAAGGTTCACGAAGGCGCGGAGGGGCTGATTAAACGACGCCGTCCATGGGCCGGCAAAATCAAGGCCGACCTTGCTGCGGGAAAACCGGTTACATACGGGAGCTTCAGCAACCTGTTCTGGCGCAATCTTGATGAGCAAGATCCGGACGGTGACGAGTGGTACCGACTGGTTGCCAATGAAAGGTTCGATGCCGAACTGACCGGTTTGCTCAACAAGGTGCGGGCAGCCCAAAGAATCCTGCGCCAGAGCACGGATTCGCTGGCTCGCATGAACTGGGCATCATTCAGCAGCAGTGCATTCCCGGCTGACGTACCGGCATTCTAGGGCCGATCAAACAATTGGCTGCAAGCCAAGCGAGTCTTCCAGTTCCTGGCGCAACAACGCCTCCCGGTCAGAGTAGCTGGGGGAAAAATGAAGCGGAATAACGTTCTTCACGCCTGCCTCCCTCGCCATTGAGCCAGCCTGCCGGGCAGTCAGGTGATACTTTTGTGCAGCACGCTCGGCATCCTGATGCAAAAAGCCGGCTTCGATGAAAAGCAGATCCGAACCGCGGGCCAGATTGATCACCTTTCCGGCATTTTCCGGATGATAGACCAGGTCGGTGACGTAGCTGATCTTCTGCCCAGAAACGATGCGCAGCACTTCGGCCTTGAGCCGGCCGAGCGGAATATGCGTTTCCCGGACCTGCCCGCCTTCCTTCCACCAGACACGGAACGGCGTATCATCCGCTTCGCCCCGGAGGACCGCCTGTTTCAATTCCCGCAACCATGGCCCCATGGGAAGGCGCATTTCCGCCAGGCGGTTTTTCCACACGTTGACGTGCGCCTTTTCCTCTAGTGCGAAGCCCAGGCAGGGGGTTTTGTGGTCGAGGATGGCGCAGCGGACGCGAAACATTTCTTCATCCACAAGGACCCCGTCGGCCAGCGCCAGCTCTTCTTCAGCCTCCCTTCGGAAAGCGGTCCTGCAGCGGAATCTGGCCCTTCTCGCCATCCCCTCCTGCTGAACCTCGGTCACGACCAGAGTGAAATCGCTGGAATAATTCTCCACCAGGTTCCAGGTATAAGCCGCCAGCTTGTGTTCGACCTGCTCCAGGAAGCGGGCCGGGCCAAAAAGATGCATCCGCTTTTCGCGGCCCAGGGAAATCCTCAGCAGCCAGTCGAAGCCCATGAAATGATCCATATGGGTATGGGAAACGAAAATATGGCTCAGGCGCAGAATCTTCCGCGGGGCAAGCTTCCTGATATCCCCCAAGTCGAACATCATGGCCCGTTTCTCGAACAGGCAATCCACATAAAGCGCGGGATCCCCGAAAGGGTCGTTGACGAGTTTCGGATGGAACAGGGGTCTCATTATCAATTCTGTCCATAGATGATCCGCACCGGAATTGCTCCGGGCCTGGAAGAAAGCTATACATAAGAGAAGCTGCAGGCGTTCGGGTGTAATCGGCGAACATCGCCTGCCTTGTGAAATGGCTTGATTGGAGTATAGCGCATGGTTTTGCTTGAGGTTAAAGGCTTGACGTACTCGGTGCGGGACAAGAAACCTCTGTCCGGCCTAGACCTGACGGTGAACGAGCAGGAGATTCACGCCCTGCTCGGTGCCAATGGTGCCGGCAAGACGACTCTCGCCAATCTCATCATGGGCTGTGGCGGCTATATGCCTACTGCGGGTGAAATCCGTTTTCAGGGGCAGTTGATCACTGCCATGGCCATCCACGAACGCGCCCGACTCGGGATTACCATGGCCTGGCAGGAGCCGGCCCGTTTTGATGGCTTGAGCGTGGGCGACTATCTGAGCCTGGGGCGAGCCGCCAACACCCCGGCGGACTGCCTGCGGCGCGTCGGCCTGGAACCGGCGGCCTATCTGGGGCGGGCGCTGGACAAGACACTGAGCGGAGGGGAGCGCAAGCGCATCGAGCTGGCGTCTTTGCTGGCTCTGAAGCCGAAGCTGGCGATCCTCGACGAACCGGACTCAGGCATCGACATGCTGTCCCTGCAGGAGGTCGTCGATGTGATCAAGGAACTGCAAAGGGAGGGTGCCGCCATACTGCTGATTACCCATAGACAGGAGATCGCACGCATTGCCAACCGCGCCTCCCTGCTTTGCGGCGGCAGGCTGGTCATGACGGATGAACCGGAACGGGTCGCCGAACGCTTCCGCAGTCGCGATTGCAGGACATGCGACGGGGAAACATGCCATGACTGAAGGCTTGAATAACCTGCTGGGCGAACTGTTCAGCCACTATCCGGATGCGGCGATCCTCACCCAGCCGCAGACCGCCCACCTGGTGATCGATGGCCAGCAGATGCTCAGCCGCCAAACTATTCCGGGTGTTGATATCCGCAGCCAGGAGAGCGCCGGGGTCATCACCATCCAGATCACTGTCGCCCGCGGCATCCAGGTGGAAAACCCGATCCATACCTGCATCGGCCTGATGAAACCGCATGGCAGCCAGCACATCCGCCTGCAGGTCAAACTCGAAGCACATACCTCGGCCCACATCATCGCCCATTGCATTTTTCCCAACGCGGAGAAGGTGCGCCATGTGATGGAGTCCCGGGTGGAACTCGGGGAAGGCGCCGAGTTGCGCCATAGCGAAGGACATTATCACGGACCTTACGGCGGTATCGAGGTGATTCCGCAGGCGGAGGTGCGGGTCGGGTCGCATGCCCGCTATTTCTCAGATTTTTCCCTGACCAGCGGGCGGGTGGGAAAGCTGCAGCTCGATTACCGGGTGGTGGTGGAAAAGCAGGGCGTAGCCGAGATCACTACCCGGGTATACGGCCATGGCACGGACGAGATCCGCATCAGGGATGAACTGATCCTGGAGGGGGAGGATGCACGAGGGCTGATCAAGTCGCGCATCGCGGTGGAGGACGAGGCAACCAGCGCCGTGATCGGGGTGACCCACGGCAAGGCTGCCGGGGCGCGCGGCCACATGGACTGCAAGGAGATCGTGCGCGACCGAGCCGTGGCCAGTGCCGAACCCATCGTCAGGGTAGAACACCCACAGGCCATGGTTACCCACGAGGCGGCGGTGGGCACGGTGGACCAGAAACAGCTAGAAACCCTGATGGCCCACGGCCTGACACCCGATGAGGCGGTGGATGTCGTCATCTCAGGCCTGTTGAGATAGAGTGTGCGTTGAAAATCCTGCTTTTAACCGGCGTTCCCGGCGTGGGTAAGACCACGGTGCTGCGCAAGGTGGCTGCCGGCTTGCCGGACTGGCGGCTGGCCGGTTTCTATACCGAGGAAATCCGCTCCGGCGGCGAGCGGCGCGGTTTTCGCCTGGTATGCTTCGATGGGCGTGAGGGCGTGATGGCGCGGACGGAATTCCCAGGCCCCCGCCGCGTCGGAAAATACGGTGTGGATGTGGCGGTGATCGATGCGCTGGCTGCTTCTTCCTTGGCGCTGGAGCAAGCAGTGGATGTTTATCTGGTGGATGAGATCGGCAAGATGGAATGTCTGTCGGAACAATTCGTCGCCGCCATTGGCAGGATCCTGGAATCGGGCAAGCCGGTTGTCGCCACCATTGCTTTGCACGGCAAGGGGCTTATCGACCAAGTCAAGCGCCGCCCGGATGTCCAGTTATGGCAGGTGACCTGGGAGAACCGCGACCGCCTGCCGGATGACATCCTGGCTTGGCTGGGGAAGCCGTAATAGCTCATGAACCTGCCCAACTATCAAGGAGGCAGCATCGTCAACCTGATGGCCTCCATCGAATCGGCCTGCGGCGGCAACCCGCCCTATATGCCGTTGCGTGCACTGCCGCCGAATGAGATTGCCGGCGCCCGCAACCTCATTCTGCTGGTGATCGACGGCCTGGGTTACGACCATTTGGCGCAATCGCAAGCCGAAGCCTTGCGCAATGGCCTGCGGGCCAAAATCACCTCGGTGTTTCCCTCCACTACGGCCACTGCCATCACCACCTTTCTCACCGGCCTGGCGCCTCAACAACACGGGCTGACCGGCTGGTTCACCTATTTTCGCGAGATCGGCAGCGTCGCCGCCGTGCTGCCGTTCCAGCCACGCCACGGCGGACGCTCCTACCGGGAATCCGGCATCGATGTGGTGACGCTCTTCGGCCATACGCCATTCTTCGACAAGATCGCCGTTCCATCCTATGTGGTATCGCCGCAGTGGATCGTGCATTCTGACTTCAATGCCGCCCATTCCGGGCGGGCGCAAAGGCTGGGATACCGTTCTCTGGAAGGGATGTTCCGGGCGATCACCGAAATCGTGCAGGCAAGCGCGGAAAGGAAATATATCTATGCCTATTACCCCGAGCTGGATACGCTGGCACACCAACATGGCATCGGCAGCCCACGGGCTGCAAAGCTACTATCCTTACTGGACGCGGCTTACGCCCAATTCATGGCGACGCTTGAAGGCAGCGGCAGCACCGTGGTCGTCACGGCCGACCATGGCATAGTGGATGCCGGCGCGGGGAGCCAGATCGAACTGGACAAGCACCCGGCCCTCGCCGAGTCGCTGGTGCTGCCCCTGTGCGGCGAACCGCGGGTGGCATACTGCTACGTGCATCCGGACAAGGTCGAGCAATTCGAGCGCTATGTGCGGAATAAACTCGCGGAACAAACCCAGCTGTTCAAGAGCCGACAGTTGGTGGAAGAAGGCTGGTTCGGTCCGGGCGAACCCCATCCGCGCCTGCTGGATCGGGTCGGGCATTATGCCCTGGTGATGCGGGAGAATTACGCCATCAAGGATTGGTTGACGGGGGAACGCCGCTATACCCATGTCGGCCTGCACGGCGGGGTGAGTGCAGCGGAAATGTTTGTGCCCCTGGTTGTTGCCCAGGCTTAGTCGAGATTCGGCAAGCGCGGCTTGCCTAGAAGCCTGTCGAGGTGCCGCTGCAACGGAAATAGTCATCGACATCAAAGTTCTCGTGACCCCAAAATTCCCGCGCAGGCCGGGAACACCGCTCTTGGTTGTATCCGGCTATTCACTCCAAAGCGGAATCCGATATCCACGTTTCGTTTCAACACTGAGGGTCATGGAATCCAGTGCCGACTAATCCGGCACTTCCCACACTAAGTTCTAAAACAGCTTCTTAGGCTTTCTTGGCTCAGACCCAGCGCAGGCTGCGCGGCTTATCCAGCCGCCGCAGGCCGTAGCGTTCCGCCAGCGCCAGAACTTGCCGGTATTCTTCCGCGGTGATCGGGCGATCGAGTGGCGGGCAGTCGTCGGCGCGGTAGCAGGGATAGTACTGATCCATGAGGTTGAGATAGGTGTTCGGGGAGATTTCGCGGGCGAGAAACGCCAGCACTTTCTCGCTGTCGGAAAGGCCGCCGGGCAGCACAAGGTGCCGCACCAGCAGGCCACGTAGCGCGATGCCGCGATCATCCAGGATCAGGTCGCCGACCTGGCGGTGCATTTCCTTGACGGCTGCCTGATTGACCTCCACATAGTTCCGCACGTGAGAGTACTGATGGGCGGTTTCCGAATCGCCATACTTCATGTCCGGCATTATAGATATCGACCACGCCATCCAGAAGTTTCAGGGCCTCCAGGCTGTCGTAGCCGCCGGTGTTGTATACCAGGGGCAGGCGCAGCCCCCGCAGCGCCGCGATTGCTACCGCCGCCAGGATCTGCGCTACCACGTGGCTGGGGCTGACCAGGTTGATGTTGTGACAGCCCTCCCCTTGCAGGTCGAGCATCATTTGCGCCAGTTCAGAAGGCTCGACTTCCCGGCCGATGCCTTTTTGGCTGATTTCCCAGTTCTGGCAAAACACGCAGCGCAGGTTGCACCAGCTGAAAAAGATCGTGCCCGAGCCGCCCCGGCCACGAAGCGGTTCCTCCTCGCCGTGATGGGGGCCGTAGTTGTGAACCACTGCCCGTTCCCCGGTGCGGCACACCGCGCCTTTTACGGTCTGCAAGCGGTTGACGCGGCAATAGCGCGCACAAAGGTCGCAGTCTTCCAGATGCCGCCAGGCGAGCTTTACCCGTTGCTCCAACTCGCCGCTGCGCAGCAGGCGCAGGTAGGCGGGCTCGAATCCTGACGTGGCCACGCTCATTTCAGGTGCTGGTTGGCGAGGCTTGTCGCATGGTACTGATGATTTCCCGGAGTTCGTCGCCTTCGATGGTTTCTTTTTCCAGAAGCTTGTGCGCCAGGGTGTCCAGGATGTCACGCTGCGCTTCCAGGACGGTGTGTGCGCGCTGGTGCGCCTCGGTCATGAGGGTGCGCACTTCCTGATCGATCTCGCGGGCCGTTTCCTCGCTGATCTCTCGGCCGTATAAGGGCATGGTTTCTTCCAGAAATTGCGGGCGCTTGCCTGGCCCATAAGTCATCGGGCCAAGTTTCTCGCTCATGCCGTAGGCCGACACCATGCTGCGGGCCATGCTGGTGGCGCGTTCCAGGTCGTCCTGGGCGCCGGTGGAAATTTCCTGGAAGACCAGTTCTTCCGCCGTTCTTCCTGCGAGGAGAACAGTCAGCCTCTCAAGCAGCTCGGATCTCGTTATTAGATAGCGGTCCTGGGTGGGAAGCTGCAGCGTGTATCCAAGCGCCGCTATACCCCGGGGAATAATGGAGATGCGGTGCACCCGGTCGGTTTGTGGCAGTGACTCCGCTACCAGGGCATGGCCGGATTCATGATAGGCAATGACTTCCTGCTCTTTTTGGCTCATTACCCGGCGTTTCTTTTCCAATCCGGAGATGAGCCGGTTAATGGCTTCCTCAAAATCCTCCATCTCCACTGCAGACTTGTTGCGGCGTGCCGCCAGCAGGGCGGCCTCGTTCACCACGTTGGCGAGGTCGGCGCCGACAAAGCCGGTAGTGCGTGCCGCCAGCACCTTGATATCCACATCTTGGGCAAGCTTGATGCGCTTGCAATGCACCCGCAGGATATCTTCCCTGCCACGAATATCTGGCCGATCCACCAGCACATGGCGGTCGAAGCGGCCGGGACGCAACAAGGCGGGGTCGAGAATTTCCGGGCGGTTGGTGGCCGCCATGATGATTACTCCCTTGCGGGAATCGAAGCCATCCATCTCGACCAGCAGCTGCTGCAGGGTGTGTTCCCGTTCCTCGTGCCCTCCGGCCACCGGCGACACGCTGCGCACCTTGCCCAGGGCATCCAGTTCGTCGATGAAAATAATGCAGGGGGCCTTTTGCTGCGCCTGTTCAAAAAGGTCGCGCACCCGTGCGGCGCCGACGCCGACGAACATTTCCACGAACTCGGAGCCGCTCATGCTGAAAAACGGGACGCGTGCCTCACCCGCCACCGCCCTTGCCAGGAGCGTCTTTCCCGTGCCCGGCGGCCCAACCAGCAGCACCCCCTTGGGGATGGTGCCGCCGAGGCGGCGGTATTTCTCCGGCTCGCGCAGGTAGTCGATAATTTCCCGCAACTCGTCCTTGGCTTCATCCACCCCTGCAACGTCGTCGAACGTCACGCCCGTGTCCCTATCTACATATAATTTGGCCTTGCTTTGCCCGATGGAGAGAAGGTTGCGTTGTGCGCCGCCGAGCTTGTCGAGAATAAACTTCCAAAAAAGCAGCAGCAGCGCGATGGGGATGAGCCAGGACAAGATTAATGGGGCCCATTTACCCTCCAGCTCACCGCGGTACGGAACCCCTTTGGCTTCCAGCTCCTTGATCAGATCGGGATCATCGACCTTCACGGCCGTATAAATGCGGACTCCCTGTGCCTTGTCGTCCTTCGGAATGCCGCTAACGTACGAAGGACCAAGCGTTACTTCCTGCAGACGGCCTTCGCGCACCATGGCCTTGAATTCGCTGTAAGGAATCTGCTTCACCTGCGCCATCGGCAGGATAAGCGTGAACAGAACCCACACCAGCATCGCCAAGCCAAATAGCCACCAGACCGACTCGCGCGATGGAGGGGGAAAGGATGGCAGAAAACCCTTCTTTTTTTCCGGGGGAATGGGCATATTTCCTGGCAAACAGATTCAGACCAACCGACGGCTGGGATGCGGTGCGCGTCATTAATTATCAAATTTAACTATAGTTAATCTGAGCGGCAGTCTCAGGATTTTGCCAATTTTCCTGAGCACAATATCCATCGCTACCGTTGGCACGTGAAATTCAGCAGCAAGATCGGTCTGCATGAATCCGGTTTGCACAAGCTAAAAACTTCCTACTTGAGTCCGGGCAGCAATACGACGAGCCCACTCGTAAGAATCTCTACCCCAACGGCAGCCAGTAACAATCCCATCAGCCGGATAGCAATGTTCACACCAGTTTCCCCGAGCCATTTACTTACCGGTGTTGCGAGCCTTAGTGCTAGCCAAGTAGTGAACGCAACCAACAGGCAGCATAGAATGATGATCCCAAGATGGCCTAGCGATGAACGCTCAGTCGCGTAGACGATGGTTGTGGATATTGCCCCGGGGCCTGAAAGAAGCGGTATCGCGAGTGGAACCACGGCAATATTTTCCTTGTTTTCGGCTTCTTTTGCTTCCTCCGGCGTCTGCTTTTCTCTGTTTGGTGCGGCATGCATCATGGAAATGGCCATCAACAGGATTAAGATCGCGCCGCCTACCTTAAATGAAGCGATGGTGATCCCGAATAAAGCAAGTATAGGCTGGCCAATGACTGCCGCCAGAACAAGCACCACTGCAACTGAAATGCTCGCTATACGTGCAATATGTTTCTTTTCTGCTTCGCTGTTGCTGGCTGTCATACTGACGAACAGTGGCAGCGCGCTAACGGGATTGACAATAATCACCAGCGCCACAAAGATTTTTGCATAATCGGCCCAGTAGAGCATTTGAGTGTTTTTCTTCCGTTTAGCTTAGAGTTGTGGAATTGATGGGGGAGCGAAGATTTAACATCACCGTTTGACCGTTTTTTGTGCCAGGTTGATCGGAAAAGCCACACAAACCAGATCCCAAAGGGTTATTTAGCCCCTAGAATTTACTCCTTCTTCTCCACGCCAACATTTAGGTAGAATGAACCCACTGGTTGGCCCATCTGAATTTCCAGCGACTGGTTGTTCTTATTTCACAGTCGTCTCAACCAAATCGCGCACTTCAAATAAAGCCCTCAGGATAACCTCGCTAGGAATTTTCCCTGGTATTTTTAGTTCTTCCAACACACGGCGAGCAATTTTTCGCAATGCTTCGTCAGGCACCATATGCTTTACAGCGGATTTAGCCGGTTGAGGAGCCGGCTTGGTCTTTGGAGCATAGCGCTCTTGACTAGCCGTTTTGGCTTTGCGAGTGACGCTGCGAGAAGGGGTACTGCTTTTTGCTGCAATAGCCATTTTAAATCTCCTGCCTTCAAACCGGTGTTACATTTATACGCCCCGAATTAGCAACACAGGATTGGTTGCAATGCGCACCACGCCTTCGGACCCACCTCCCAGAAGCAGGCGATGCAAACCGCGGCGACCATGGCTTCCGATCACAATCAGGTCTGCGGGCCTGTTTCTAGCTTCTGATTCAGCTTACATTTGAAATATAGCACTGCATTTTGCAATACCAGGTTTGCTTGACCTGTGGTCAGGCGGTTTTGATGGGGCCAAATGCGGAACAGTATTCGCTGCCGGCAGTTCAAGTTGCGGAGCCAAATAAAAAGGATCTCACAGCGCTCACAGCGATGTAGGTCATTTTCATTTCTGGGTCATGCCAACTCTTGTAAAACAGAGCAGCCCGTCTATATTTTTAAGGTGGCCAAATAATGGAGAGAGAGATGAGCGACGAGCGGACGAAAGAGAAGACTCAGCCGGAGGAAGAAGAGATTGAAATCCAGGTGGGCGGCCGAAAAAGCATCGCCCGCAACGAAAGGCTGGAACATCTGCGAAAGCAACATCCTCAGCGGGATGTGCCGAGAATCGACGGTGAATTGGTTGAAAGGGAAAAATAGCAATGCGGGCGGGTAAAACACCCCGCCTATTTTCTCTTATCCCCGCTCAATCATGACCGCACACCTTTCACGTGTCATGGCTGCATGGTTCGCTTGATGAGCGTACGCAGCTCGGCAAGCGGGCGGGTGTTGAGCACGTCCTGCTTCCCCAGCCATCCACGCCGTGCCTGACCCACCCCGAATCGCAGATTGGCAAAATCGAAGGTGCTGTGTGCGTCCGAATTGATGCTGATCAGCACGCCCTCCTCCTTCGCCATCTGGCAATAAGTGTCAAGCAGATCCAGGCGCTCTGGGTGCGCATTGAGTTCAAGGAAGCAGCCGCGTTTTTTGGCTTGGCGGATGATGCGCAGAATATCGACGTCATAAGGCTCGCGTTTTTCTATGAGCCGCCCTGTAGGGTGGGCGAGCAGGGTGAAGGGGTGCTCCATCGCGCGCAGAATGCGCTCCGTCTGCCTGGCGCGGGACAGTCCGAATTTGCTGTGCACCGCGCCCACGACCAGGTCGAGTCGCGCCAGCACGTTGTCCGGCAGATCGAGGCTACCATCTTCGAGGATATCCACCTCAATGCCTTTGAGCAGGGTAATGCCCGTAAGCTGCTCATTGAGTGCGTCGATTTCGTCGCACTGGCGTGCAAGGCGCAGCGGGTCGAGGCCGTGGGCCACGGTGAGGCGGCGCGAGTGCTCGGTGATGGCGAGATATTCAAAGCCCTGTGCCTGAGCTGCCAGCGCCATTTCACGCAGGGTATTACGGCCGTCGGTGGCCCTGGTGTGGACGTGAAGGTCGCCGCGCAAGTCAGCCAGTTCCACCAGATGCGGCAGCCGCCCCGCATGTGCCGCCTCGATCTCGCCGCGGTCTTCGCGCAGCTCTGGCGGGATATACGGCAGCCCGACGGCACGATAGACGGATTCTTCGTTCTCGCCGGCGATGCGGGCTTCGCCCCGGTAGACGCCATATTCGTTGATTTTCAATCCGCGCTTCTGGGCGATGCGGCGGATGGCAATGTTGTGCGCCTTGGAGCCGGTAAAGTATTGCAGCGCCGCGCCGTAGCTTTCTTCGGCCACTACGCGCATATCCACCTGCAGTCCGCTCTTGAGGATGACGCTGGCGCGCGTGGCGCCAGCCGCGAGAACTTCCGCCACTTCGTCGTAGGCGGCAAAGCGCTGCATCACCGGGCTGTCCGGCATGGCGCTGACGAGAATATCGAGGTCGCCCACGGTTTCGCGCATGCGGCGGAAACTGCCCGCGATCGTCACTTGCTTCACCCCCGGCACTGCCGCTAGATAGGCGCACAAAGCCTCGGCGTATTGCGCCGCAACTGCCAGCTTGAAGCGGCGCGCCTGGCTGACGTGCGCCTCCACTGCCTGCAGGATGTTGAGTTCGGTCTTTTCGCCGAAGCCGGGCAAGGTGCGAATGCGGCCATCACGTGCGGCGCGGTAAAGCTGTTCGACGGTCTGCACTTCCAGGTCGTGGTAGAGCGCCTTCACCCTCTTGGGGCCGATGCCCGGGATTTTCAGCAACTCGGTGACGGCGGGCGGTAGTTCCTTGCGCAAGCGCTCCAGGAGGCTGCAACAGCCGGTGGCGACAATTTCCAGAATCTTGGCGGAAAGATCGTCGCCGATGCCGGGGAGCCGTTTCAGGTCATCGCCTCTTTCCACCAGCATGCGTACATCCTGGGACAGTTCGCCCACAGTGCGCGCGGCGTTGCGGTATGCGCGGATGCGGAAGGGATTCGCCTCCTGGATTTCGAGCAGGTCGGCGATCTCCTCGAAGATGGCGGCGATGTCGGCGTTATGGATCGGCAAGGAGGCGCGCCAGATTTATTCAGCGTTTGCTTGATGATGGGGGGTTATTTCCCACGAATCAGCAATACCGGTTTTGTGGCAACCCGTACCACGCCTTCTGCCACACTACCCTGGAGCAAGTGGCTGAAGCCGCGCCGCCCATGGGTTCCAAGTACAATCAGGTCGGCGGGCCACTTGTCGGCTTCTTCTGCGATCGCTTCGTTGATGCGCTGACCCAATGATTCGATTTTCATCAACCTGGTTTCAGCCGTGATGCCGGCCTCGAGTGCGACCGATGATGCCTTGTTCAGGATCGCTTCGCCCGACTTGCTCATTGCTTCCAGTATTTCAACAACGTTGATGAATTCCGTATCCCAATTCGGTGCCGCGAAGTCAACCACATGCACGATCCGCAACTGGGATTCCATTTCTCTGGCCAGTTTGATAGCCTCCTGCAAGGCCAAATCAGAGGTATCGCTGCCGTCCAGTGCCACCAGAATATGCTTGTACATTACGTCTCTCCCTCTGCCCTCATAGCCGGGCCATAGCCAGACACGACAAGCTGGCCTGAATGATCTGCGCCGGCATCATGCTGCTGCCGGATGTGCAATGCCAGCTTTGGCTTCGTTAAAACAATTCCGGGACGGTGATCGCATTTGAGTTTCATCAACAGGTTCTGGAAGCAGTTGTGCATTGACGATTCATTTGAAACGGGAAGCGATATGATCGAGCGCTTTTCGCATCTCTTCCCAAGCCTTTTCCGTTCCACCTTTCAAATCGTCCCAGGCCCCTTCCGTGCGCTGCCGCAACTCCAACACCTTAGTACGGGCCAGATCACGTTTGCTCGCAAGGATTTCGAGCTGTTTCTCGTAGTCGGCCCGAATCTCGGTCTTTGCATCTTGTGCTTTAGATTTCAACTCTTCGAGTTTGGCGTCCCATTCCTTGATCTGCGCTTCAAGCTTTTGTTGAAATGCCTGTTTCTCGGACATTTGTGGTTCTTTACCCGGCTGTTGAATTATGCAGTCTATTGCTGCTTCGGCTTCCAGCCAGTCGAGCACGGGATCGCCTCCAACAAAACCGCGCTGTTCAGCGTGAAAATATGCCGCTTCGGTAATCATTTGATAGCGCTGTTCAGGGGTGACAGGCATTTTCTGCTCGCTCGCAGAGGGTCCCGGTTGAGATTTTTTGGCGGCAGCGGACTTAGGGACGAGAGGGCTTGGCGCTTTCTTGCCTTCAGATTTTGATTTGACTGTGGGCACAGTGATCACTCCTGGCTGACAAAACAAAAAAAACGGACCCTTCTCATTTTAAAGGGAACGGTGAACGTGATCTTTTTGTATAGCATAAGTCGTAGGGGTTGTCAGGATCTGTCGCCAACACGTAACACATCCTGCGCGTGTGCTATAAGTTATTAAGACTACAACTTCGACAGGCATAAGCACCAGATAGTGGAATATGCAACCATGAATCGACAAAGAATCGAACCCCTGGAAGAACCCGCGGCCACCAAACGCCGTTTCCATCCCATGCAACACAGGCCAAACCGGTCTGAAGGGAGCCCATACTTTCTGGAAAAATGGCTGTTGGCCAAGATACTCGAACTGATGGGCTCGCCCGCTGTAAGCTTCGTGCTTTGGGACGGGCAGGAAGTCACCATTTCGCCGGCAACAGCGGTCGCACGGATTAGCATTCGAGACCGGGACGCCTTGCTCAGGTTGGTCGCTAATCCGTGTTTGCAGTTCGGTGAACTGTACTGTGCCGGCCGGGTCGATGTGGAAGGCAACCTGGTGGAATTCCTGGAAGCCCTCTACCAGTCACGTTCCCAAGCCCCCACGGGCGGATTGCGGCAAGCCATACTCGACTGGCTCAACCGTCCGAGCCCCAACAACCTGCTGCGCGCGCGGGAAAACATTCACCACCATTACGACATCGGCAACGATTTCTACAAGCTTTGGCTAGACCAGCAGTTGTTGTATACCTGTGCCTATTTCCCCTCCGAATCGACAACTCTGGAGCAGGCGCAAGTTGCCAAAATGGACCACGTATGCCGCAAACTGCAGCTCAAGCCGGGCGATCAGGTCGTTGAAGCCGGTTGCGGCTGGGGCGCTCTCGCACTCCACATGGCCAAGCACTATGGTGTGCGGGTAAGCGCTTATAACATCGCCGAAGAGCAACTCGCCTATGCGCGGGAGCGGGCGCGGCACGAAGGCATGGGCGGGTTTATCGAGTACATCGAAGGCGACTACCGCGAGATAACCGGCGAATTCGATGCCTTCGTCTCGGTCGGCATGCTCGAACACGTAGGTGTCGAGCACTACCGGATGTTAGGCGACGTGATTGACCGCTGCCTCAAGCAGAATGGGCGCGGCCTGATTCACTCCATTGGGGTGAACCAACCCTCCCTGCTGAATCCATGGATCGAACGGACCATTTTCCCGGGCGCCCACCCCCCGAGTCTTGGCGAAATGATGAAAATATTTGAGCCGGCGAATTTTTCCATCCTGGACGTGGAAAACTTGCGCCTGCACTATGCCAGGACACTGGAGCACTGGCTGCATCGTTATGAAGCGGCGGTGCCGCGAGTTGACGAGATGTTCGGCGAACCGTTCGTGCGGGCGTGGCGCCTGTATCTGTCTGGATCAATGAGTGCCTTCACAGCCGGCGAATTGCAATTGTTTCAAGTGGTGTTCACCCGTGCCGCCAATAACGATATCCCATGGACCCGAGAATACCTTTATGCCCATGGCCGAGGCGATGGAAAGCTGTGATGTACTGATCGTGGGGGGTGGACCTGCGGGTTCCACCTGCGCCTGGAAGTTGCGGCGCCACGGTCTGGACGTGCTGGTACTGGACTCTATGACTTTTCCCAGGGACAAGGTATGCGCTGGCTGGATCACCCCCTCCGTGCTCGACACCCTGCAGATCGAGTGCGCTGATTATGCCGCCGGCAGGGTACTGCAACCGATCACCGGGTTCAGCACCGGGGTCATCGATGGCGCCGAGGTGGAAACACGCTACCGCAATGACGTGAGCTATGGCATCCGCCGTTACGAGTTCGACCATTATCTGCTTCAGCGCTCGGGGGCGCGCCTGCGCTTGGGTGAACCGCTACGCTCCCTGGAACGGAGCAACGGGGGCTGGATCGCCAATGGCACAATTCGGACCTCACTGCTGGTCGGCGCCGGGGGGCATTCCTGTCCAGTGGCACGGTTTCTCGGTGCGCAACTCGGCGCGCAACAGTCTCTCGTCGTGGCACAGGAGGCCGAATTCCCACTTGATGCCGCACAAGCGAAAGCATGCCGAGTGCTACCGCACACCCCGGAACTATTTTTCTGCCAAGATCTCAAGGGGTATGGGTGGTGCTTCCGCAAGGGGGACTATCTCAACATCGGTCTGGGGCGAAATGAGAACCACCACCTATCGGAGCACTTGGCGGCTTTCTGCGATTTCCTGAAACGACGCGGCAAGTTTCCTGCCGATATCCCGAACGAATTCCGTGGGCATGCCTATTTGCTTCAAGGCCACAGCGCACGCAAACCCACGGACAATGGGGTGCTGCTAATCGGCGATGCGGCGGGTTTGGCCTACCCGCAAAGTGGCGAAGGCATCCGCCCGGCGGTGGAATCCGCCCTGCTGGCGGCGGAGACGATTATCGAAGCGGAAGGGGATTACCGGCAAGCGCAACTCGCGCCTTACCCACAGCGCTTGCAGGGGCGCTTCGGTACTGCCCAATCTGCTGACGCGAGCCTATTTCCACAGCAGCTACAGCGTTTCATCGGCGGCAAGCTGCTAAGCAATGCATGGTTCACCCGGCACGTGGTGCTTGACCGCTGGTTCCTTCACGCTCAGCAACACCCCCTGCGAATTTACTGACCCCAGCACCAGGCCCCTACTGGAAAAAGTTTGCATTTCTTCTGCAGCCTGCTTTAATCAATAAAGATTGCCCTGACTCAGGAAAGGTGAGAACGCTGGCCGTATCGCGCATTTTGAACTATGGAGAATGTTCATGAAATTTAGCGAAGAACTGGTACAACAGGTTTGGGAGAAAGCCAGGGGTAATTTCGACGTGGATTCAGGCCTCTGGCGTGAAGATGAATGTGGCGCATGGATCAGCCGAAATCAATATGGGCATCAGAATTCCGATTTCGGGTGGAAGATTGAAAACGTTTCGGCTGGTGGGCCAGACATCCTGGAGAATCTGCGTGCGTTTCATCTCGGCAACTCATTCGACCGGACCAGTGGACATCCGAAATGCCACGTTACGGCTGACCGAACAGGGCTGGCCTCATCAGAGCGCACTTTCCAGACACGCAACAAGAACGTCTAAATCCGCAGAAGATTGGCAAGAACTGCAAAACCAGCCGGGAAATCGCCCTGCCAACACTAGTGTGCTAATTGATGGGTACAAAAACAAAACGCCCCGAAAGGGGCGTATTTGCTTGTTACTTGGCGGAGAGAGAGGGATTCATCAGAAAACCCAGTAAACCGCTATAAATACAATTAGTTACAACAAAATCCATATGGTGGCTAGCTACAGTGTTTAGCTACATTTTCAGCCGCACAATATGCTCCAATAGAACTGGGAGAATTATTGCACAGATGAAAGTACAACAAAAGCTTAGTTCAGCACGCATGGCAACCACACGGGTATCTGGTCTTTGCACGTAACCGCCTGTCACCACTGTATCGAGATCAACGTCCTCTGTCGGAAACCATGAACTTCCGTACCCGCCACTTTGTTGCTATACGTAATTGCAACTTCGAGTACGTAACCAAAAAGAGGAATCAATAACTGTTTGATAACAATAATAAAGTAGCCAAATCAGGGACGTTCATTATGCTGTCGCAAGGAAGGCACGACGGTTACCATGCCGATGACCTAATCGAGGTGCTGCGCGATTTTGAGCCTTTGCAAGTGCAAGCAGAGTATTTGAAGGACGGCCAGGAACCGGCGGACTTCGCTGGGTTCAAGGAATTTCTAGTGCAGGGTGGTTATGTCAGGGGTTTGAAGTACCGAGAATGGTTTTTGGGCAGCGAGGATTTATCTGACTGTGAGTTTTACGATTAATTGGATTGTGAGCAAGAAAATGATTCCAAGGGCCCAGGCTGAACACCTGGGCTTTTTTGTTTCTGCCCTAAGCAAGGGTCTATTGGCATACCCAGCAATTAAAAAGATATTACAAATACCCACGGCTGAAAGTCCGTTCATGGGGATCACGCACTTCCGTAGCTGACCGTATCGGAACCACGAAACCAATGTCTGCTGTGGAGAAAGGCGTCCATCCGGGTTCGACCCTGAAGAGTCATTCGAGCTTTGCAAAAGCAGACCATCAGAACCAAATCCGCAAATGATAACAGTGACCCTAAGGCCGCCGTTATCGTGAGCAAAAAACTATTAAGCTACCTTGCGTCGCGCCACACCGATCAAGCCCAGCAGGCCAGAACCAAGCAACCAAGCGGCAGCAGGAACTGGCACTGCCGATGTAACAGCAAAGTTGTTAGAACTGCCATTAATCTGTCCGACCTGATACGCATTGCCGGTATTCACACCGTTTTCCCACTTCCCAATATGTACAAGTGCCAAAACCACATTTGCAGGCTCAACAGTACCGGGCATCTGTGTTGCAGTGGTTATATCAGAGGTAAATAATTTTCCAAAAAAAGTCACATCAAAATCAACGGCGTTATTGGGTGCTCCACTTGTGCCAATAGTTGAGCCTGGAACGAACGACGTAGATCCTGGAGCCCATCCGTCAATAGCTAGGACATCGTAAGTTCCGGCCGGGAACATCCCTTTATTCTGAGTTGAACTAATATAAACATTATGATTAATTTCTACGACGGTCTGCCCACCAGTATAAAGTTGGCCACCATTAATGGAGGGCGTTACGGTATAGGAGCTACAAGACGCAACACCTAAACCCCCATCGCAAAACGCAACACCCAAATCCCCTCCATTTGCGGGGTCGAAAGCCATTGAACCGGGCCTTGCTAATGATGTATCAGTGTCATACTTAAAATTTGACGCATAAGATTGGTTCAGCAAGCCTGATAAGGAGCCGGTCGCAGATGCGAAAGCTCCACTAACGTTCAAACTAACAGGTGTTGCATTTGCGGTCGCGGATAAGGCAAGCGAAGTCACAACAATAGATGTGATTAATATGTTACGTATTTTCATGATCTAGTCCAGTTTATGTTGGGTTTTTTTGGTTCATTAAATTATTACTGCGTTTGGTAGCCATCTACTTCATGAGCATAAATAGTGATTAGGCTACTTTACGTCGTGCAACACCTATCAAGCCCAATAGGCCGGAACCCAGTAACCATGCAGTGGCAGGGACTGGCACTGCTGAAGGAAGAACTCGACTGAGAGGAAGAGTGCAGCTAGGGCCGCAACTTGGCTGAAAAATCGTGCCTGTGTTGCCGGATGCTGTTAGGTACTGTGTGCCATCAACATCGCCAGCAATCCCCCAGTTTCCATTGGTGTCACCTGTCGAGGTGGCGGTTATTGCGCCGGTCGTCGAGTTCCATGAATATGTACCCCATTCAATGCCAGTGTGTACTGGGTCACCAGTAACTACTGACGCATCAACGTAGCGTCCATCTGACAAGAAGCTAACAACGGAAAGGTAGCCACTTGTCTCCCCAAGCCAACTTCCGATGATTTGCGAGGACGAAGGAAGAACTCGACTGAGAGGAAGAGTGCAGCTAGGGCCGCAACTTGGCTGAAAAATCGTGCCTATATTGCCGGATGCTGTTAGGTACTGTGTACCGTCAATATCGCCAGCCAACCCCCAGTTTCCGTTGGTGTCGCCTGTCGAGGTGGCGGTTATTGCGCCGGTCGTCGAGTTCCATGAATATGTACCCCATTCAATGCCAGTGTGTACTGGGTCACCAGTAACTACTGACGCATCAACGTAGCGTTGTTAATTTGCGCCGAATATTGACCCGGGATTTGCACTGAAAATTGACCCACCCGATAAGCCACAGTATGGCTCAAGTTACAGATGGATTTCTA
>NZ_DF967525.1 GCF_000971475.1 Sulfuricella sp. T08 | reverse complement strand
TGGTGTAGCTTTGTCTTGGTATCCGATACATTTCAACCTCCAGTTGCCAGTTTAATAGGCTACTGCTGGTATCCGAAATTCGCAACCAAACTCATAGTCCGAATTAAGTCCTGCGGGTTCACAGAGGGCTTGATCAGTGACCCCCAAATAACACCGCAAATAAGGTGTGTTGGTTGTCGTTATGTCAATCCAAATAAAGGAGGAACAATGAATCTCAAGCTGATCAATCTTGTATTGCTTACGGGCGGACTCGCCATGAGTTCGACACTATGGGCGGCCCCGTCCACCCCTGCCATGCTGTCTAACACCTGTTCCGCCTGCCATGGGCAGTTCGGCCAGGCTGTTGGCCCCAGCATTCCAACGCTGGCGGGCCAGCCAGCGTCATATATCGCCGACTCCATGAAGAAATTCAAAAGCGGTGAGCGTGCCGGCACCGTGATGAATCGCGTGGCCAAGGCTTACTCGGACGATGACTTCAATGCGATGGGCGATTTCTTCAGCCAGAAGAAATTCGTGCGCTATCCACAGAAAGTAGATGCCGCCAAGGTGGCCAAGGGCAAGGAACTGCACGAGCAGAATTGCAAGAAATGCCACACGGAAAACGGACGTGAATCCGAGGATGGTGGCGTAATTGCTGGCCAATGGAGTGAGTATCTGCACATTACCATGGATGATTTTGCTTCGAAGAAGCGTGCGATGCCGAAGAAGATGGCGGAAAAACTCGAGGGCCTGAGCAAGGATGACCTCGACGCCTTGATTAACTTCTACGCCAGCCAGCAATAACTCAGGAGGAAAAAGAATATGTCGAATATGGACCGCAGGAGTTTTATCAAGCTGCTGGGCGCAGCGACTGGCGTGGGTTTGGCGGGTGCCCCCTTTATTACTTCGGCCGCTGAAATGCTGCCGAAAAAAGGGCGACGCGTGGTGGTGATCGGCGGCGGCTATGGCGGCTCGATTGTCGCCAAATATATCCGCATCAATGATCCCTCCATCGAAGTGGTGATGATCGAGCGCGACAAGAAGTTCGTGTCCTGCCCGTTCAGCAACACCGTCATCGGGGGTTTCCGCGATATCAAGGACAATACCATCACCTACGAAAATTTGGCTGCCAACAATGGCATCAAGGTGGTTTACGACGAAGTCACCGCTGTCGATACTTCCGCCAAGAAAGTCGTAGTGTCCGGCGGCACCATCAGTTATGACCGTCTGGTTCTCTCTCCCGGTATCGATTTCCGCTTCGAGGAAATCGAGGGTTACGATCCGGTGGCTACCCCCAAAGTAATCCCCCATGCCTGGAAAGCCGGTGAGCAGACCCTGCTGTTGCGCAAGCAGCTGGTAGACCTGCCCAAAGGCGGCACGGTGGTGATGTCGATCCCGGTGACCCCGTTCCGCTGCCCGCCCGGACCTTACGAGCGGATCAGCATGATGGCTTGGCACCTGAAAAACCACAATCCGACCGCCAAGATCATCGTGCTCGACGCCAATCCGGATATCGTGTCCAAAGGTCCGTTGTTCAAGAAAGCCTGGGCCAAGCACTACGAGGGAATGATCGATTACCGGCCAGCCCAGAAGGTTACCAAGGTCGACGCCAAAAATCGCAGTGTCGACACCGGGGTAGAGGAAATCAAGGGTGACCTGGTCAATCTGGTGCCGCCGCAAAAGGCCGGCCTGATCGCGCACAAGGCCGGTGTAGTGGGCGAGGACAAGAAATGGTGCCCGGTCAACCAGCTGAGCTTCGAATCGACTCTTGCCAAGGATGTGCACATTATCGGTGACTCCTGTATTGCAGGGGCGATGCCGAAGTCGGGTTACTCGGCCAACTCCCAGGCCAAGGTGTGTGCGACCAATATCGTGCAACTGATGAACGGCCAGGATTTGATCGATCCATCCCATACCAACGTGTGCTACAGCTATGTCACCGAGAAAGAGGCAATTTCGGTTGCGGCTGTGTACAAGGTGGCGGATGGCAAGACCATTGCTGTGGCGAACTCCGGTGGAGTGTCGCCGGATTTGTCCGAGCTTGAGGCAATTTACGCCAAGAGCTGGATCAAGAACATTCTGCACGAAATGTCTTCCTGATCCGCACTGCAGCAAAATGCAAAAAGCCCCGCAAGTGGGGCTTTTTGTTTGTGTGGATACCGTGTTTCAGGCATGCCGCACGGAGAAGGTCTCGAACATCGAGCCGATGCGGCTGCGTAGAGCATCGTCCAGAAGTTCATGGACTGAGTAAGTGCAGACCGCTTCATCGGCACATCCCTGGGGCCTGAATTCCTGTAGTACGTAATGTTTTGCGCCCAGCCCGCGTAATTCCTCTGCCAGTCTCAGTATTGAATCCTGTGAGTGAAAGAGCGGGTGTACCGTGGTGCGAAATTCATGTGGAATGCCGCTTTCAAGCAGCAGGCTTGCGCTTTTCCATGCTTTTATGGCGCTGCCAGGCGTGTCGGTGACTCTGGCGTAATCATCGGTGGTGGCCTTGATATCCATCCCGACCCAGTCCAGCATGGGCAGTAGTTCCTTCAGGCGGGATGGATAGGTGCCGCCGGTATGCAGTCCGATTTTGAAGCCGAGGTCGCGGACTTCGCTGATGGCAGACTGGAGGGCATCCTGCAGAGTGGGTTCGCCGCCGCTGAAAACCACCGCGTCCAGCAGGCCTTGGCGGCGGCGCAGAAAATCCATGACTGCCGACCAATCGAGCTGGCCGTTATCGCGGGGAATCAGATGGGGATTGTGGCAATAGCCGCAGCGCCAAGGGCAGCCCTGGCAAAATACCACAGCAGCCAGGCAGCCGGGATAATCAGTGCTGGTCAGCGGGGTCAGGCCGCCAATTTGCATACGATCTTTCATTCTATGGGTGTTTTCTGGGGATAGAAAGTCGGAGTGCCACTGGTGGTGAGGATAGACACGATGAGCTATGAGCAGCGAAGAATGCAAGAGCATTCAACCGCTCTTGCATTCTTCGAGCATGACGAAACTAAGCCGCTAGCTTGGCTCGACATTCCTGGAAGAACTTGCGCTCATAATGCTCGCCTTTTTTGCCGACGTTGAACGAAGTCACTGGTCGATGGTAGCCCATCACGCGGGTCCACACTTCGCAGGGCTGGCGCTCATCATCGGTCAAAATAATTTCATCGCTATTAAGGTTGGTCTGGTTGGACAGGTCGGTCATGGTAATCTCCTTTAATTATGTTATAGGTGGTTGGTCAGGCTGCGGCCAGTTTTTTGTTGCGTTTCTCAGCCAGGAGTTCCTGGTCGCACTTCGGGCAGAACTTGTGCTCGCCGTCGATATAGCCGTGCGTCGGGCAGATCGAGAACGTCGGCGTAATCGTGATATACGGCTGACCAAACCTTTCCAGGGCGCGGCGCACCAGGGTCTTGCAGGCTTCCGCGCTGGTGATGCGCTCGGTCATATAGAGGTGCAACACGGTGCCGCCGGTGTATTTTTTCTGTAACACCTCTTGACGTTCCAGCGCCTCGAACGGATCGTCGGTGAAGCCCACAGGCAGTTGCGAAGAGTTGGTGTAATAGGGCGTGTCCTTGGTGCCGGCCTGGATGATGTCGGCAAAGCGTTTACGATCCTCCCTAGCGAAGCGATAAGTGGTGCCCTCTGCCGGTGTCGCTTCCAGGTTGTACATGTGGCCGGTTTCTTCCTGAAAGGCGAGCATCCTGGCGCGCACGTGATCGAGCAGGCGTACCGCGAAAGCGTGGCCCCATTCGGTCGTGATGTCGTGCTCGTCGTGGCTGAAGTTGCGGATCATCTCATTGATGCCGTTGACGCCCAGCGTGGAGAAGTGATTGCGCAACGTGCCGAGGTAGCGCTTGGTGTAGGGGAACAGTCCCGCGTCCATGTGGCGCTGGATTACCTTGCGTTTGATCTCCAGGCTGTTCTTGCCGATTTCCATCAGCTCGTCGAGGCGGTTTAACAATGCCGCTTCGTTGTTCTGGTAGAGGTAGCCCAGGCGAGCACAGTTGATGGTGACCACGCCTATCGAGCCGGTCTGTTCGGCACTGCCGAAAAGACCGTTACCGCGCTTCAGGAGCTCGCGCAGGTCGAGTTGCAGGCGACAGCACATCGAGCGCACCATGTTCGGCTTGAGCTCGGAATTGATGAAATTCTGGAAGTAGGGCAGGCCGTATTTGGCAGTCATCTCGAACAGCAGGGTGGCGTTTTCGCTTTCCCATGGGAAGTCCGGCGTCATGTTGTAGGTCGGGATGGGGAATGTGAACACTCGCCCTTTGGCGTCGCCAGTCGTCATCACCTCGATGTAGGCACGGTTGATCATGTCCATTTCGACCTGAAGATCGCCATAGCTGAACGGCATTTCCTTGCCGCCTACGATGGGTATCTGCTCGCGCAGGTCTTCCGGGCATACCCAGTCGAAGGTCAGGTTGGTGAACGGCGTCTGGGTGCCCCAGCGCGATGGCACGTTGAGGTTGTAGATCAGTTCCTGGATGTACTGCTTGACGCAGGAATAGGGAAGATTGTCATTGCGGATGAATGGCGCCATGTAGGTGTCGAAGGAGGAGAACGCCTGTGCACCAGCCCACTCGTTCTGCAGGGTGCCGAGGAAGTTGACGATCTGGCCGACGGCTGAAGACATGTGCTTGGGTGGGCCGGCCTCGACCTTGCCAGGCACTCCGTTGAGACCCTCGTGGAGCAGGGTGCGCAGTGACCAGCCGGCGCAGTAGCCGGCCAGCATGTCCAGGTCATGCACGTGGATGTCGCCCTCGCGGTGCGCCACGCCAACTTCTGGCGGGTAGACATGGTTGAGCCAGTAATTCGCCACCACCTTGCCGGACACGTTGAGGATCAGGCCGCCCAGGCTGTAGCCCTGGTTGGCGTTGGCGTTGACACGCCAGTCCATCTGGTCGAGGTATTCGTTGATCGAGCTTTCCACATCCACCACGGTTTTGCGGTCCTGGCGCAGTTTGGTGTGCTGTTCGCGATAGACGATGTAGGCACGGGCGGTCTTGAGGTGGTTGGCGGTGATCAGCACCTGCTCGACGGCATCCTGGACTTTCTCGATGTGGGGCGGCTCGGAACGGAATTTGTGGATTAGAACCTTGACCACCTGGGCGGTGAGCAGGAATGCTTCGTTGGCGTCGAAATCGCCGGTTGCGGCGCCGGCCCGCTGGATGGCGGAACGGATTTTTTCAGAGTCGAACGGGGCTAATGTCCCGTCGCGCTTGAGAACACCCTTCAAAAGTGAAACCAGATTGATACTGCCACTTTCTAGTTGATTGTCTGCCATTGCTGCCTCCTGACTTGTTTTTGTGAGATTGGCCTTTGCTCTACGCGCCGGAAAGCGTAAAGGTCTGGTTGACAAATATCATAAACCACAAGATGTTGTGAGTTTTGCTAAAATTTACTCACTATCTTGTGGTGTGTCAAGAGGAGATGCGGAGTTTGTTATCCCGAATTTGTGAAAAAAATTTAACGACCAGCGGCAAGCAGGCGGGACGCGGCCTTTTCCAAGACCGGTCCGGGCATGAGCTGGAATAGTTCCAGTTTTGGCAGTTCTACCGCGTCGAGGGTGTTCTTGGCGATCAACCCGAGTTCGGTATCGCCCTCCACTACCAGGCGGCGGCTGAAAAACAGGGTGTCCGGATCTTCCTTGCGTGTGCCGAGCATGATGAAATCATAAGCGCTGGCGCTGATGGTCAGATCCGGTGTTTTACCCGCCTTGCAGGCGACAAAGCCGGTAGAGTTGATGGAGAAGAAAAAGCTGATGCCGACATCGGTCACGCGGATGCTGACTAGCTTGCCATGCAGCGGTTCCAGCAGAGCGGGCTGGATGATACGGCCTAGTGCCAGGTTCAGCGCCTGGCTGAAGAGCAGCGAATGCGGGTAGGTTGGTAGCAACGAGAGTGCCGCACCCAGCGGCTTGGGGAATTTGAAAGTGGGCAGGTTCATGGGTTTGTTCCTTTAGTAAGCCAGTTCAGGATCATTTTATCCGGTTTATGGATTGAGGCCAACGCCCTTCCTGATTTTCTCGGATAGCTCTATCTGAGCTTGCCGAGGAAGAAAATAAAGAGTTTAATCCACCGCTTAGTAGAAACTAGCCAATAAATCAGTCCAGACATTATCTGGTTGGCGGCGTTTTGGATGAATAGAATCGGAGTGAACAGTGATCAATAATGATGTCTTACGCAGCATTCGATATGCGCTGGATCTTGGCGACGCAAAGGTCGTGGAGATCATTAAACTGGCCGGGCGTGACGTAGCGCAATCCGACCTCATGAGCTTTCTGAAGAAAGAGGATGAAGAAGGTTTTATTGAGTGTAACGACGAAGTCATGCTGTCGTTCCTGGACGGGTTGATAATACATAGAAGAGGCAAGATGGAGTCCAGGCCAGACCAGGATAAAAAACCGGAACGCCTGACCAACAACACCATACTGAAGAAACTGCGGGTTGCCTTTGAATTGAAGGAAGAGGACATGCATAAAGTTCTGGAACTGGCGGGGTTCAGTGTGTCCAAGCCTGAGCTGAGCGCGCTGTTTCGGATGAAAGGGCATAAAAACTACCGGGCTTGCGGCGATCAGCTTCTCCGCAATTTCTTAAAGGGCCTGACCGTTCGCCACAGAAGCTGATAGCAAAGATGAAAATTCCGAAAAGACTGGCGCCGCTGGTCGAAGATGGCCTGGTCGATGAGGTCGTCCGTCAACTCATGAGCGGCAAGGAGGCAATGGTATTCGTGGTCCGTTGCGGGGAAGAGGTGCGTTGCGCGAAGGTGTACAAAGAGGCCAACAAACGCAGTTTTCGCCAGAGCGTGGATTACACCGAAGGCCGCAAGGTGAAAAACAGCCGCCAGGCCCGTGCCATGGAGAAAGGCTCCAAGTATGGACGCAAGGCGCAGGAGGAGGCATGGCAGAGCGCTGAGGTGGACGCCTTATACCGCCTCGCCGCCGCTGGCGTGCGTGTGCCCAAGCCGTATAACTTCCATGAGGGCGTGCTGCTCATGGAACTGGTGACGGACGACAACGGCAATGCAGCCCCCAGGCTCAACGATCTGGTGCTGACGGAAGAGCGCGCCCGAGAATACCACCACGCATTGATCCAGCAGGTGGTACGCATGCTTTGCGCCGGCGTCGTCCACGGCGACCTGTCCGAGTACAACATCCTCGTCGGCAGCGAGGGGCCGGTCATCATCGATCTGCCGCAAGCGGTCGACGCGGCGGGCAACAACCACGCCAGCAGCATGCTGGATAGGGACGTTACCAATCTGGCAAACTACTTTGGTCAGTTCGCTGCCGACCTTCGAACTACCGACTATGGCAAGGAAATCTGGTCGCTCTACGAGAGCGGCGAACTGCATGCCGAGGTCAAGCTGACCGGCCGCTTTGAGCGCAACGTAAAGCCGGCTGATCTGGTTGGGGTGATGCGGGAAATTGATGATGCACGGGCTGAAGAGGCTGCCCGCTTGGCGCGGATTGGCGGCGTTTAGTTCGCCAAATAATCCGTGATTGGCTGATAAGTCCGACAGGCTCCTACGACAGCGTGCTTGATATTCCCAATTTCACCCCGACACTTTTCCATTCCTTGGCTTCATTTTCCAGTGCGGCTTCGGTGAGAGGGTTACGGGTGAGCCAGTCCTTGCTCATGCTGAGTTCGAAGCTGGAGTAATCCCACTCCAGCCGGATTTCCGGCAGCTCGAAATCCATGCGGCTGCGGTAGAACAGCACCGCGAGGCGCAGGGCCAGAATCTGTGCCCAGGCTTCGTTGTCTGGCAAAAGCTGCGCCGCCTTGTTCAGGGAGCCGCGTTGGGCGAGGACCAGACGCGAAAGTTGCGCCTGCTCTTTTTTGGAAAATCCGGGCATGTCCGCGTTTTCGATGATGTAGGCGGAATGTTTGTGGAAGCCGCTATGCGCGATGGAAAGCCCGATCTCGTGCAGGCGCGCGGCCCAGGACAGACGCTTCAGGGCGGCTTCCAGATCAAGCGGCAGTGTTGCTGTCAACTGGCGCAACAGGTCGATGCCGAGCTGTCCGACGTGTCCGGCCTGCTCCGGGTCGACGTGATAGCGGCGCATGAATTGCCGTACCGTGGTTTCACGCATGTCGTGGCGGTGGAAGCGGCCCAGCAGGTCATACAGCACACCTTCCCGCAATGCAGTATCTGCCACGCCCATGCGGGCGACATCCAGTTCGGCAACAATCGCCGCCATGATGGCGAAACCGCCGCCCAGAACAGGCACCCGGTCCGGACGCAGGCCGGCCAGCTGCAATTTGTTGCAATCGCCTGCCTTGAGCATGGCGTCACGTAATCTGGCCAATCCTTCCGGGGTGATGCCGTTGTCACTGTAGCCGTTCATTTGTAAAATCTCGGCCAGCGCCTTGGCGGTGCCGGAAGAGCCGATGGCCTGCTGCCAGTGGTCGGCGGAAAATTCGCCAGCGATCGCTTGTACTTCGGCGCGGGCGGCAAGGTCCGCCTGGCGTAGCGCGCCCTTGCTGATCTTGCCATCGGGGAAATAGCGCTGGCTGTAGCTGACGCAGCCCATGTACAGGCTTTCCATCTGTTGCGGTTTCAGCCCTGTACCGATGATGAACTCGGTCGAGCCGCCGCCAATGTCCACCACCAGGCGCTTATCGCTCGAAGCCGGCAGGCCGTGAGAAACGCCGAGGTAGATCAGGCGGGCTTCCTCGCGTCCAGCGATGATCTCTATGGGGAAGCCGAGTGCAGTCTCGGCCTGCTGCAGGAATTCCTCGGCGTTCTTTGCGACGCGGAAGGTGTTGGTGCCGACAGCGCGTACCGCGTCGCGCGGCAGGCCTCGCAGGCGCTCGCCGAAGCGGCCAAGGCTGGCCAGCGCACGGTTGCAGGTATCCTGATCGAGGGTTTTGTCCACGCCCAGCCCGGCTCCAAGGCGTACGGTGTCTTTCAGCGAATCCAGTGGGTAGATCTGGTCGTCTACCACCCGTGCGACCTGCAGCCTGAAGCTGTTGGAGCCGAGATCGACCGCCGCGACGGTGGAGTACTTGCGCACTGCTGAGCGACCCTTATTCCAGTTCGCGCTCGATTTCCTCGAGGGAGGTGTGGCGCACGTCCTTGCCCTTGACCATGTAGACCACGTACTCGGACATGTTTTTGGCGTGGTCGCCGATGCGTTCGATCGCCTTGGCGGCGAACAACACGTCGAGTGAGGTGGAGATGGTGCGCGGGTCTTCCATCATGAAGGTGATCAGGTGACGCATGCAGGCGCTGAAGGCGTCGTCAACCAGCACATCCTGGCGTGGAACCTGGACCGCAGTGCCGATGTCGAGCCGGGCAAAGGCATCGAGCGACTTGCGCAGCATTTCCAGCACAATGCCGCTCATCAGGGTGATCTCGGTGAAGCGCGGTGTGGATAGTCGGCCGGACTGGTAAATCAGCTTGCTCATGCGGGCGATTTTCTCGGCCTCGTCGCCGATGCGTTCCAGGTCGGTGATGGTCTTGATCACTGTCATCACCATGCGCAAATCGCCGGCGGTGGGTTGGCGGCGAGCAATGATATGGGCACAGGCTTCGTCGATCTCCACTTCCATGGAATTGACCTGAAGATCCTTGGCGATGACTGAGTCGGCGAGATCGAGCTTGCTGTTGATCAGTGCTTCGATGGCGTTGACGATCTGTTCCTCCACCAGGCCACCCATCTGCAACACTCGAGAACGCACGGTTTCCAGCTCGGTATCGAATTGCTTGGAAATGTGTTCATGCTGCATGGTGTTTCTCCCTCTTGCTCATCTACTCAAGTATACACATTGATTATGACAATTTTGTTGCCGCTGGCAATTACGCCTGCAGGGTTCTTACCCCTTCGCTGGTGCCGAGCAGCAGCACGTCAGCGGGTCTCCGAGCGAACAGGCCGTTGGTTACCACCCCGGTGATCTGATTGATCTGGGTTTCCAGCTCCACCGGGTTCATGATTTGCAGGCCGTGCACGTCAAGGATGATGTTGCCGTTGTCGGTGGTGAAGCCCTGGCGCAACATGGGCTGGCCGCCGAGCTTGACCAGCTCGCGTGCGACGTAGCTTTGCGCCATCGGGATCACTTCCACCGGCAGCGGGAAGTTGCCGAGCATGCCGACCAGTTTGGAGCCGTCGGCGATGCAGACAAATTTTCTGCTGCAGGCAGCAACGATCTTTTCACGCGTCAGTGCCCCGCCACCACCCTTGATCATGTGCATGTGCTCGGTGATTTCGTCGGCGCCGTCGACATAAACCGCTAGCTCGCCGGCGCTGTTCAGGTCCAGAACCTGGATGCCATGGCTTTTCAGGCGCTGGGCGGTGGCTTCGGAGCTGGCCACCGCGCCGTCGATGCGGCCTTTGATTTTGGCCAGTTCATCGATGAAATAGTTGGCGGTGGAACCGGTGCCCACACCGATGACGCCTGCGGGTACGTGCTCGATGGCGGCGCGGGCCACCGCCTGTTTCAGTTCGTCTTGCGTCATGTTTCCTAATCCCTGTGAAAGATGAGTTTTATCCGGACAAGCAAATGATTATTATCTCAGGGTTTGTCGGTTTTAGAAACTTTCGGGATTCTTTCGTCAATCAAATTTTCGGCCAGTTACGATTTAGCCGGCCGGCCGGTCTTGAGTTTTTCCACCTGCTCCACGGCCTTGATCAAGGCGGCGTTCGGCAGCCTGGACAAGCTCAGCAAACCCGCACGCAGCAGCTCGCTTTTCTTGACATGAACGCCAGCCTGCAGGCACTTCTTCTTGAGTTCGGCAAGTTGGGCGTAATCATTTTCCGGCATGGTGAAACTGTCGCGCACCATTTTAATTTTTTTGGGCTTGTCTGCCTTGGGCGGCTTTTCCGTTTTTGCGGATTTTGGCTTGGTTTTCAAAGGTGCGACAGCGGGTTTTTTGGCGGGCGACTTGACCGCCTGCTTTGCGGGCGGCGGCATTTTGACCGCGGCGGCTGGCTTGGCAATTTTGTCCTCTGCCAGTGCGGTTGGCGCTGATTTAGTAGTGGTTTTGGCTTTCTCAGTCATGGCTCGCTCCAAATTAAAGTGACACTGTTAAATTGACACTTGCACGAATCGATTAATCTTGAATTGATTTATATAATTTATACTATTTACTGGCTTGTGCAACAAATATTTTCACCAGCCATTAATTAATGGTAAAGGTATATCAAATTAATATTTCCGTTCCATGACAGTTCACGCCCCGGCTTCTGGTTTGGCCTGAATCCTGATAACCTTTCAAATTAAACCGGATTGAAACCTATGCGCACCGACTACCTGGAAAAAATACTCACCGCCCGCGTCTACGACGTGGCCATCGAAAGCCCGCTGGAACATGCGCCGAATCTGTCACGCCGCATCCAGAATACGGTCTTGCTCAAGCGCGAGGACTTGCAGCCGGTGTTCTCGTTCAAGCTGCGCGGCGCCTACAACAAGATGGTGCAGCTTCCTGCCGCAACGCTCAAGCGCGGGGTGATTGCCGCTTCCGCCGGCAACCATGCCCAGGGCGTGGCGCTTTCCGCTCAGCGTCTGAAGTGCGAAGCCACCATCGTGATGCCCGCCACCACCCCGCAGATCAAGGTTGAAGCAGTGCAGAGCCGTGGCGCCCACGTGGTGCTGCATGGGGATTCCTACAGCGATGCCTATGTCCATGCCATCGCCCTGGCGAAGAAACTCAAGCTGGCCTTCGTTCATCCCTATGACGATCCGGAAGTGATTGCCGGGCAGGGCACCATCGGCATGGAAATCCTGCGCCAGCATTCGGATCCGATTCACGCCATTTTCGTGCCGGTAGGCGGGGGTGGCCTGATCGCCGGCATTGCCGCTTACGTGAAGCGCCTCAAGCCGGAAATCAAGATCATCGGCGTCGAGCCGGTCGACGCCGATGCCATGTACCGTTCGCTGAAGAAGAAGGAGCGGGTGACTCTGGCGCAGGTAGGCATCTTTGCCGACGGCGTGGCGGTCAAGCAGGTGGGAGAAGAAACTTTTCGCCTGTGCCGCGAACTGGTGGACGAAGTCATTCTGGTGGATACCGATGCCATCTGCGCCGCGATCAAGGACGTGTTCGAGGATACCCGCTCCATTCTTGAACCCGCCGGGGCGCTTTCCATCGCTGGGGCCAAGTTGTACGTCGCGCGCGAAAAGCTGAAGAACAAGACGCTGGTGGCTATCGCCTCCGGCGCCAACATGAACTTCGACCGCTTGCGCCATGTCGCCGAGCGCGCCGAGCTGGGCGAGCAGCGCGAAGCCGTGCTGTCTGTCACCATCCCGGAAAAACCGGGCAGTTTCAAGGCATTCTGCGCCCTGCTGGGGACGCGCAACATCACCGAATTCAATTATCGTTATTCAGATTCCAGCGCGGCCCATGTGTTCGTCGGGGTGCAGGCGCAAAACCGTGGCGAAACCGAGAAGTTGCTGGCGCTGCTGGAGCGCAAGGGGCTCCAGCCGGTGGACATGAGCAATAACGAGATGGCCAAGCTGCATGTCCGGCACATGGTGGGTGGCCATGCTCCCCAGGCGAAAAACGAAATCCTTTATCGCTTTGAATTCCCCGAGCGCCCCGGTGCGCTGATGAAGTTTCTCGACAGCGTGGGGCAGAACTGGAACATCAGCCTGTTCCATTACCGCAACCATGGCGCAGACTACGGGCGGGTGCTGGTTGGGGTGCAGGTGCCACCTCAGGAAAAGCCCGACTTCAGGGCCTTTCTGAAGCGTCTGGGCTATCCCTATGTGGATGAGAGCAAGAATCCGGCCTACAAATTGTTTCTCGGCTGATTTGATTTAAATCATGGAAGGGCCGTGGCACCATCGTTATGATGCCGAGTTTTTGAGGCAGTAATATGCAACGAACACGAAGTTTGATTCTGGCGGCGCTGTTCGCGTGCCTGTCCGGCCATGCCGCCGCTTCTTTCGACAGCGCGGCCCTGACTCTTCCTGCCAGCTATGCCGGGGATGACATCAAAAAGTGGTATGGAGAAATTTCCGCCTCCGCAACCGTCGCCGTGAGCATCAAGGATGAGGTATTCGCCTTTGTCGTCGATCTTGACGCCGGACCGAACTTTACCCAGGAATACGATGCGGCCAGTGGCAAGCTGGAACTGCACTACAACAT
Source organism: Sulfuricella sp. T08 (assembly GCF_000971475.1). Classification (GTDB taxonomy): domain Bacteria; phylum Pseudomonadota; class Gammaproteobacteria; order Burkholderiales; family Sulfuricellaceae; genus Sulfuricella. The sequence continues at coordinate 74,304 of NZ_DF967525.1, read as the reverse complement.
GGTGTTCAACCAGATCGCCGAGGGCTGGAGCTGGGATGCGATGGCCGACCCGGACCAGCGCGACTATTACCGCTTCAAATTTCTGCCTCTCGGCTCCGAAATTGCCTCCAAGCGCGCGCCCGAGGTGGTCGAACTCTACCCCGGCAAAACGGTGGAAGTGAAAAACCGCTGGCGCTACGACTATTTCTTCGCCTTCGACAACCTCTATGATTTCTATGCGCGCAAGGTGGACGACGATGCCGGCTTCGATGCGTCCGTGCCGATGCAAGCCGGGGAAGCGCAACGGCTGACGGAGGGCAAGACCGTTCGCATGCTGGCGCTGTGCCGGCTCAAGCCGCCTTACCACACCGAAAGCAACACCTTCTGGAAGGCCACCTTCGCCGAGCCGGTGGATTACACCCTGAGAAAACGCTATCTGGTGGGGGATCTGCTCGAAGTCTGGTTTTACGACAGCGCCAGTGGCAAGGTGCTGGCCAAGGTCCGGCAGCGCTGATTAGGGCTCGTTAATGGATAAGTTGGGCCCAACTTATCCATTAACGAGCCCTTACTTCACCCATACCGTCTTGATGTTCACGAATTCGCGGATGCCGTGGTAGGAAAGCTCGCGGCCGTAGCCTGATGCCTTGATGCCGCCGAACGGCAGGCGCGGATCGGATTTTACCATGCCGTTGATGAAGCAGCAGCCCGCCCCGATCTCTCGCGACAGCCTTTCAGCGCGCGCAGCGTCGCCGCTCCACAGGCTGGCACCCAGACCGAAGCGGGTATCGTTGGCGATTCTTAGGGCATCCTGTTCGTCGTGCGCACGGATCACGGCGGCCACAGGGCCGAATAGCTCCTCGTGATAGGCGCGCGCCTTCGGCGTGACATGGTCGAGGATGGACGGCAGGTAATAGGCGCCTTCCCCGGCGACCGGTTCGCAGCCTAGTAAAGCTTGCGCTCCCTGGGTGATGGAGTCCGCCACCTGGCGGTGCAGTTCGTCGCGCAGGTCGAGCCTTGCCATCGGTCCCATCTGAGTGTCTTCCTTCATCGGATCCCCGACTCGAAGGGCGGCAACTTTCTGCATCATCAGGAGCATGAATTCGTCCGCGATTTCCGGCACGACAATGAAACGCTTGGCTGCGATGCAGGACTGGCCATTGTTGAGAAAGCGCGAATTGACGGCCTGGGTGCTGGTGTAGTCGAGGTCGGCATCGTGCAGTATGATGAAAGGATCTGACCCACCCAGTTCCAGGACGCACTTTTTCAGGTTTCGCCCAGCCTCCGCGGCAACCTGTCGCCCGGCTGGCTCCGATCCGGTAAAAGTGACGGCATGTATGCGGGGGTCAGCGATGATGCCTGCGACCTGGCTCGCATCGATCATCAGGGTGGCAAACAGGCCATGCGGCAGGCCCGCGGTACGGAAAATATCCTCCACCGCCAACGCACATTGCGGCACATTGGAGGAGTGCTTGAGCAGGATAGCGTTGCCAGCCATCAGCGCCGGTGCGGCAGCGCGGAACACTTGCCAGAAGGGAAAATTCCACGGCATGATTGCGAGCACGGTGCCGAGCGGCGGGTAGCTGACATAGCTCCGGGTGGCATCGGTTTCAATCGGCTCGTCCGTGAGAAGTTCGCCAGCGTGGTGGGCGTAGTAGTCGCATGCCAGGGCGCATTTTTCTACTTCGGCTCGGGCTTCCCGCAACGGCTTTCCCATTTCCCGGGTAATCAGGGCGGCGTAGTCGTCGTGGTTTGCCATCAGAATTTCCGCCACATGGAGCAGCGCTTCAGCGCGCTGCTCCAAGCCTGTTATTCGCCAGATTTTCTGGGCTTTCTGACCCTCTTCCAGTGCGCTGTCGAGGTGTCGATCATCGCACCTCTGAAAAAATCGCTCAACCTTGCCGGTGGCGGGATTCAGGCTGATGTGGGGCATCGTGTGCTATCTTTTAAAGACGTTAAAACTTACTATAGCACTTATGAAAGCTCTCTATATTGCAGTCGTTTTTTTTGCAGGGGCCGCGTTTCCCTCATTCGGCAATGCGGCCTCGACAAACCAAGAGGCTGACTTCCTCGCCGCGCGCGAGGCTTTTCGGGCCGGCAATATTTCCCATTTCGATACCATGGCCGCGCGCTTGCAAGGTCATGTGCTGGAGCCCTTCGTCGCTTATATGCAACTCATGTTGCGCCTCAAGGAAGCGAGCCCGGAAGAGATCAAAGGGTTTATCCAGCGTAACGGGGACAGTTTCCTGGCCGACCGGCTGCTCGCTGAATGGCTGCGGATGCTGGCAAAGAGCCAGCGCTGGGAACTGTACATGAGCGAATACCCAGCGCTGATTACCAGGGATTCGGATCTGGTCTGCTATGCCCTGCAGGCGCGGCTCGCATTGGGTGAAAGCGCCGCGCTGGCGGAGGCGAAGCCCTACTGGTTCAGCGCCGAAGAGCAGCCGTCGAGCTGCCTGCCTCTGTCCGATGCTTTGGCGACCAACGGCCTGCTCACCGTGGAAGATGTGTGGGCGCGTTTGAGGCTTACCCTGGAGGCGGGCAACGTTAGCGTGGCGAAGCATGTTGCGCGTTACTTCCCCGGCCAGCAGGAGATTCCCCTGCGCGAGCTGGATCGTGCGGCAGAAAATCCGCTCGCTTTTCTCGACAATCTGCCGGTGGACCTGAAGACCCGTGCTGGCCGGGAGCTGACCCTATTCGCCCTGGCCCGCATGGCTCGCAGCCAGCCGCAACAGGCGTTGCCCTACTGGAATGCGCTGTACGCCAAGTTTAGTGCAGAAGAACAGGCTTATGGCTGGGGTCAGCTGGCTTTCCATGCTGCGCGCAAGCACGATCCGGATGCGCTAGCCTGGTTTGGCAAGGCGGCCGGGACTCGTCTTTCCGACTTGCAGCTCGCCTGGAAGGTGCGCGCGGCGCTGCGCGAGCAGAATTGGCAGGAAGTGCAGGCCGCCATCGCGGCGATGTCGGAGGCGGAGCAGAACCAGGGCTCCTGGCGCTACTGGAAGGCGCGTGCCCTCAAGGCGCAGGGCAAGGCGGTGCAGGGCAATGCAATCCTGGCGCCGCTGTCGAAGGAATTTAATTATTATGGCCAGCTTGCGGCTGGAGAGTTGGGTGCGGTGGCCGGCATCCCCGCTGAAATTGTCAAGGTGGGTGACGACGAAATCAAGGCCATGGAGAGGCTGCCTGCAATCCGGCGTGCGCTGGCGCTGTACGAGATGAACCTGCGCTACGAGGCCAACCGCGAGTGGATGTGGGCGGTGCGTGGGCTCGATGACAGGCGCCTGCTGGCCGCGGCAGAGGTGGCTCAGCGCCACGGTTGGTATGACAGGGCCATCAGTACTGCGGACAAGACCCAGCAGTTGCACGATTTCAGCCTGCGCTTTCCCGCTCCCCACCGTGATGTGATGCAGGAACAGGCACGTCTGGTGGGTCTGGACGAGGCTTGGGTATACGGCCTGATTCGCCAGGAAAGCCGCTTTATCCAGCAGGCACGTTCCGGCGTCGGCGCATCGGGGTTGATGCAGCTGATGCCGGGAACAGCGCGCTGGGTGGCGAAGCGCATGGGGATGAAAAATTTTCGCCAGTCGCTGGTCAACCAATTGGATACCAACGTGGCACTCGGTACTTATTATCTCAAGTATGTGCTCGACAAACTCGATGGGCAGCCGCTGCTGGCGACCGCCGCCTACAATGCGGGCCCGCGCCGCGCCATCAACTGGCGTAGCGCCACCCCGATGGAAGGCGCTATCTATGCCGAGACTATTCCGTTTACGGAAACCCGTGGCTATGTGCAGAAAGTCATGAGCAATGCTGTCTACTACGGCAACCGTTTTGGCCAACAACTGCAGTCATTGAAGCAGCGCCTGGGCACGATTAAGTCAGGAAGCGGGAAAACGGAATGCAGCGGCGATGACGAGCGCGCGCCGGCGTGCGAATAACGAATAAGGAGAAAAATGATGGAAATTAAGAAGGTTTGTGTGCTGGGCGGCAGCGGTTTTAGCTCCGGCGTAACGCGCTTCGCGCATTAGCCTGCACTGAAACCTTGAGGTACCTAACCATCGTGGAAAAATAAGGAAAAATCATGGAAATCAAAAAAGTTTGTGTGCTGGGCGGCAGCGGTTTTGTGGGTCAGCATGTAGTTAGCCAACTGTGCGAGCGGGGATATGAGGTGCATGTGCCTTACCGCAACATCAATCGGGCCAAGCGTCTTACTGTGCTGCCGACGGTGTCGATGGTGGAAGCGGACATTCACGACCCGGCTGTGTTAAAAAACCTGTTCCAGGGTGTGGATGCGGTGATCAACCTGGTCGGCATTCTCCATGAAGGAAAGCATGGTGCTTTCCAGCGTGCGCACGTGGAGTTGCCGCGCAAGGTAGTGGAAGCCTGCCGGGCGACAGGGGTGAAGCGGCTACTGCATATGAGTGCCCTCGGTGGCGATCCGGATGGCTTGAGCCGCTATCAGCGCAGCAAGGGCGAGGGTGAGGCACTGGTGCGGGCGGCCCACGGAGAACATCTGGCGGTGACGGTATTCCGCCCATCGGTGATTTTCGGCCCGGAAGACCACTTTCTCAACCTGTTCGCCCGCCTGCTTTGGTGGACGCCAATTTTCCCGCTCGGTAGCCCGAATGCCAAGTTGCAACCGGTGTATGTCGGCGATGTGGCTCAGGCGTTCGCGGCCAGCCTGAACAACCCGGCCACCTTCGGCCAGCGCTACGAACTGTGCGGCCCGACGGTTTACACCTTGCAGGAACTGGTCGAATACGTCGCCAAGGTCAAGGGTCTCAAGCGGTCGGTTATTCCACTGTCCGGCGGGATGTCTTCGCTGCAGTCCATTCTACTGGGCCTGATGCCGGTGAAGATGCTGACCCACGACAACTACCTGACGCTAAAAACCGATGCGGTGTGCGCCTGCCCATTCCCTGAGATATTCGGCATCCAGCCTGTTGCACTCGAGGCCGAAGCGCCGCTGTATCTGGCCGGCGTTCAGCCGCCGCGCTTCAAGCGGTTTATCGACGAGAAACGCTAGCTTCCATGAAGGTTTATGCCGTCGGCGGCGCGGTGCGCGACGAGTTGCTCGGCTTGCCGGTTGCCGACCGCGACTACGTGGTGGTCGGCGCGACGCCGGAGGAGATGGTGGCCCAGGGGTTCAGGCCGGTGGGCAAGGACTTTCCGGTATTCCTTCATCCCAGGACGCACGAGGAATATGCCCTGGCCCGCACCGAGCGCAAAACCGCGCGCGGCTATAAGGGCTTCCAGGTTTTTGCCGCGCCCGAGGTGACGCTGGAGGAGGATCTGGCGCGGCGCGACCTGACCATAAATGCCATCGCCAAGGATGAAGCCGGTGTGTTCATCGACCCCTACGGCGGTATGGCCGATCTGAAAGCGGGGGTGTTGCGCCACGTCAGCCCGGCTTTCGTCGAGGACCCGGTGCGGGTGCTGCGGGTGGCGCGTTTCGCGGCGCGTTTCGGTTTTGCTATCGCGCCGGAAACCCTTGCGCTGATGCGGGAAATGGCCGCCAACGGCGAAGTCGATGCGCTGGTGCCGGAGCGGGTGTGGCAGGAACTGGCGCGCGGCCTGATGGAGAAGACCCCCTCACGCATGTTCCTTGCACTGCGCGAGTGCGGCGCGCTGGTCCGCATCCTGCCCGAACTGGACGCCCTGTTCGGCGTGCCGCAGACCGAGCAATACCATCCCGAGATAGATACCGGGGTGCACGTGATGATGGTGCTGGACTACGCTGCCGCGCAGAACTACGATTTGCCGGTGCGCTTCGCTGCCCTCACTCACGACCTCGGCAAGGGCACTACGCCGCGCGCAGAGTGGCCGCGCCACATTGCCCATGAAGAGCGCAGTTTTGAGCTGGCGAAGCCACTGTGCCAGCGCCTGCGTGTGCCCAACGATTGCCGCGAACTGGCGCTGATGGTAGCGCGCTTTCATGGCGTTCCGTTGCGTGCTTTTGAGTTGCGGCCTGAAACCCTGCTCAAGCTGCTGCTGGATACCGATGCTTTGCGCCAGCCGTGGCGCTTCGAAGCCTTCCTTCTGGCATGCACCGCGGATTGTTGCGGCCGGCTCGGCTATCAGGATGCGGTATTCGAGCCGGCCGATTTTCTGCGCCAGGCGCTCAAGATCGCTCAGGGGGTGGATGCGGGTGCGGTGGCGCAGCAATGCTCCGATCCGGCGAAGATTCGCGACCGTGTGTACGAGGCACGGTTGGCGGCAATCAGGGCGTGGCGCGAAAATTGGGCAGCTAATCCGGCGGGCTGACGCAGCGTTGCTTATGTGTGACCGGCTTCAGTAAAGCCAGTAAGGATGCCGGTAAGGCCATGGACCCCAGAACGGGTCGTAGTAGCGGTAATAGTGGGGCTCCAGCTTCGGCCATAGATGGAGCGATTCGATCGCAAGCCGTGGGCAACTGAACTCGTATGCGCCGATTTTGCATTCAGCAGGCGCCTGCACGCTACCGACAAAAGTGATTTCCCTGCCGGCTGGATAAGCGGCGGGATCGTAAAATCCTGCACCGCAAGCGATAAACCGGCCTTCCGTCTGGTCGGTTTGTTGGGGTTCTCCGTCGCTGTCCAGCGGGCGGCTCAATATTTCAAAGCAGGATTCGGTTTTGAGCGGTGCTACGCTGATAACCATTCCACCCCAGCGCACTCGACTTCCCACTGCTTCAGCTGATAGTGCCTGTTTCAGTGAAACAGGCATAAACGGGCCTCTGGCAATGGGTGCTGGCGTGGTGGCACAGGCGGTTAGCTGGAGCAGGAGCGAAGCGGTTAGAAGGGCGCGAAGCATGGCAGCCTCCAAAACTGGCGAACAAAAAATTAGATACTCATCCCACTGTGTAGTTCCCCTGCTACGCAGACGCCGCCGGTACATGCGGCGCCCGCCTGGTCAGCCTACCTTTGGCAGTCGTTCCAGCGCGGCCTTGATCGCTTCCTCGGGATAGGCGAAGTCTTCAAGCTTGCCGCTGAAGTAGCTGTCATAGGCGCCCATGTCGAAGTGGCCGTGACCGGAGAGATTGAAGAACAGCGTCTTCGCTTCGCCACTTTCCTTGCAGCGCAATGCCTCGTCGATGCAGGCCGCGATGGCATGGTTTGATTCCGGCGCAGGGATGATGCCCTCGGCGCGGGCGAAGGTGACGCCGGCCTGGAAGGTGGCCAGTTGCGGCACGGCTACCGCTTCGATCAGCTTCTCGTGGTAAAGCTGCGACACCAGGGCCGAGTCGCCGTGGTAGCGCAGGCCGCCGGCGTGGATGCCGGGCGGCATGAAGTCGTGGCCGAGGGTGTACATCAGCATCATCGGCGTGAGCTTGGCGGTGTCGCCGAAGTCGTAGGCATAATGGCCGCGGGTCAGCGTCGGGCAGGAGGTGGGTTCCACGGCTACCAGGCGCACGCTTTTGCCGGCAGCCTTGTCGGCGAAGAAGGGGAAGGCTGCGCCGCCGAAGTTGGAGCCGCCGCCGCAGGGGGCGAAGATCATGTCCGGGTAGTCGCCGACCTTCTCGAACTGCTTTTTGGCTTCCAGGCCGATCACGGTCTGGTGCAGCAGTACGTGGTTGAGCACTGAACCCAGCGCGTAGTTGGTGTCGGCGCGCGAGGCGGCATCCTCCACCGCTTCCGAAATCGCCAGGCCGAGCGAGCCCTGGTTGTCCGGGTCGGCGGCCAGCGCGGCACGTCCCGTATTGGTTTCCATGCTCGGACTGGCGAACACTTCCCCGCCCCAGGTCTGCATCATCGAACGGCGGTAAGGTTTCTGTCCATAGCTCACCTTGACCATGTACACCCGCACTTCCAGCCCGAACATCTGGCCCGCCAGCGACATCGCGCAACCCCATTGTCCGGCGCCGGTTTCTGTGGCGATGCGCTTGATGCCTGCCTCTTTGTTGTAATAAGCCTGGGCCACGGCGGTGTTGGGTTTGTGCGATCCGGCCGGGGAAACGCCTTCGTACTTGTAATAAATCTTCGCCGGGGTGCCGAGCGCCGCTTCAAGGCGGTGGGCGCGGAACATCGGCGACGGCCGCCATAACTGGTAGATTTCGCGCACCTTTTCGGGAATCTCGATCCAGCGCTGGGCGGACATTTCTTGCTCGATCAGACTCATCGGAAAAATGGCAGTCAGGGCTTCCGGCCCGATCGGTTTGCCATCCGGCCCTAGCGGCGGGGCGGGCGGGTTGGGCATGTCGGCGACGACGTTGTACCAGTGGGTTGGGATTTCGGATTCGTCCAGCAGGATCTTGGTTTGGGACATGGTGTTCTCGCTAGTTAGTGTTTATTCGGAAACCGCCAAATTGAATCATCATCATGTGCATGACACCTCGACAAGTCAACACCTGATATCAATGGTTCGCTACGGCTGTGGCCGGCTCCGCGATTCTTTGTTGCCCGCAAACAGGAGCACACGATGACCGGCAAGGCACGTTCAGGCCGCTTCTGGTGCCGAAGCATTTCGCGATGCGGCAATTTTCGGCTGCGAGCGGCTCGCTTGCAGCCGAACAGGATTCGTCGGATCATGGTATTTTCAAATTCACTGAATGTTGCCTGTGACCATGACAAGTCCTGATTTTTCGCTTGTTCGCCGCCTAGCGCTTGCGCTTGCCATTCTCGCCGTCCTGGCCTTCGCCCTGTGGTGGATCGGACGGCCGAAGCTGATCCCGGTCGTGTTCGGGGAAGTCGATCGGGGTAAGGTCGAATCCACCATCGCTAACACCCGCGCCGGGACGATCGAAGCCTGTCAGCGCACCAAGCTGTCGACGATACTCGGCGGCCGCATCGAGGTATTGGCGGTGAAGGAGGGCGACCGAGTGCAGAAAGGCCAGCTTCTGATGAAGCTGTGGAACGATGACCAGCAGGCACAAGGCAAGCTGGCGAAGGCGCAAGCGGAAGTAGCGAGAAAACGTGTCGGCGAGGCCTGCACGCTGGCTGCCAACGCCGAGCGCGAGGCCGGGCGCCAAACTGCCCTGCGCGCCAGGGGTTTCGTCTCCATTTCCAGGGAGGAAGCCGCCCGCGCCGACGCCCAGTCTCGACGGGCCGGCTGCGATACGGCCAAAGCCGACGTGGTTCAGGCCGAGGCGCAGGTCCGGGTGACTCGCGTCGAGCAGGGTCGCACCGTGCTGTATGCGCCTTTCGCCGGTACGGTGGCCAAGATCGTCGGCGAGGTGGGCGAATATTCGACGCCCTCGCCCCCCGGCGTGCCGACCCCGCCGGCCATCGACCTGATCGACGATTCCTGCCTCTACGTCAAGGCGCCGATGGACGAGGTGGATGCGCCCAAAATTCAGGCCGGCCAGCCAGTGCGCATCAGCCTTGACGCGCTGCCGAAGCAATCCTTCCCCGGCCGCGTCAAGCGCGTTGCGCCCTACGTTTCGGCCGTCGAGAAGCAGTCGCGGACGGTGGATATCGAAGCGGTTTTCGACCGGCCGGAGGCAGCAGGCAAACTGTTGGTCGGCTATAGTGCCGATGTCGAGGTGATCCTGGTCGTGCGCGACAACGTGGTGCGTGTGCCCACCCCGGCCCTGTTCGAAGGCGGCAAGGTGCTCGTGGCCCGCGCAGACGGCACGCTGGAGGAACGCAAGATCAAGACCGGGCTGGCCAACTGGGAATACACCGAAGTGCTCGAAGGTCTCGCCCACGGCGAGCGGGTCGTCACCTCGCTCGAACGCGAGGGAGTCAAGGCTGGCGTCCACGTCGTCGCGGACGAAAAAACACCGCCTGCAGGCAAGTGATGAGCGCCGCCCAGATCGAACTGCGCGGCATCGAGCGCGTGTTCCGGCTCGGCGACAGCGAAGTGCATGCTCTGCGCCACCTCGATGTGTCCATCGCGCCCGGCGAATACGTCGCGGTAATGGGCCCGTCCGGCTCGGGCAAGTCGACGCTGCTCAACCTGCTCGGCCTGCTTGACCGGCCCGATGCCGGCGTCTACCTCCTCGAAGGGCGCGACGTGACCACCCTCTCGCCGGAAGAGCAGGCGCGGGTGCGCAGCGAGCGGATCGGTTTCGTGTTCCAGAGCTTTCACCTGGTGCCGCGGCTGACGGCGGCCGAGAATATCGCGCTGCCGATGATGCTGGCCGGTATCCCGCCCAGGGAACGTGCCGACCGGGTGGCACGCGCCCTCAAGGACTATGGCCTGGAGAACCGCGCCGGCCACCGGCCGGATCAGCTGTCGGGTGGCCAGCGCCAGCGCGTCGCTATCGCCCGCGCCACCATCATGCGGCCGGCCGTGATCCTGGCCGACGAACCCACCGGCAATCTCGACCGCGCCACCGGCGAAGAAGTGATCCGCCTGCTCGAACAGCTCAATGGCGGCGGAGTGACGGTCATCATCGTCACCCACGATCCCGTCCTCGGCGGCCACGCTCGGCGCCAGTTGCTGATGGAGGATGGCGCGCTACGGCATGACAGCGCGCTGGAGGGCGCGGCACAATGATCCGGACAATTTTTCCAGAAGCGGGCATTTAATCACCCCCCGCTCCCCCCCAAAAACAATCAAAGAAAACCGCTACCCTTAAAACATGTTCTCACTGCCCGAAGCCACCTGATGCGCGCCCCCGACCTGATCCGCTTCGCCCGCGACGCGGCCACCGGTAGCCCGCTACGCACTTCGCTGCTGGTGCTGGCGGTGGCGATCGGCGTGGCGGCGGTGGTGGTACTGACAGCGCTGGGCGACGGGGCGCGGCGCTACGTGGTCAACGAATTCTCGTCCATCGGTAGCAATCTGGTCATCGTCCTGCCCGGACGCTCGGAAACCGGCGGTTTCAATCCGGCCAACGCCATCACCAGCACACCGCGCGACCTGACTGTCGAGGATGCACGGGCGCTGTTGCGCGGCACTGCCATCCGCCGCCTTGCGCCGCTGGCCATCGGCACTTCGGAAATCAGCGTCGGCGGAAAGCTGCGCGAAGTCATCGTGGCTGGAACGACCTCCCAGTTCATCGAGGTGCGCCGGCTTTCCCTCGCCCAGGGGCGTTTCCTTTCGGACGAGGACTGGGGGCGAGGTTCGGCGGAAACAGTGATCGGCGCAAAAATCCGCGACGAACTGTTCGGTTCCGAACCTGCGCTCGGCAAGCTGGTGCGCATCGGCGACCGGCGTTGCCGCATCATCGGCGTGCTCGCCGCCAGCGGCCAGGGGTTGGGCATGAACAGCGACGAGCTGGTGATCGTCCCGGTGGCGCTGGCCCAGGCGATGTTCAACAGCAACACGCTGTTCCGCATCCTGGTCGAGGCGCGCAACCGCGAGGCGATCCCGGCGGCCAAGGCGCAGGCGGAGGAAATTCTCAAGCTGCGTCACGACGGCGAACTGGATGTCACCGTGATCACCCAGGATGGGGTGCTTGCCACCTTCGACCGCCTGCTTGGTGTGCTGACCCTGGGCGTCGCCGGGATTGCCGCTATCAGCATGGCGGTGGCGGGCATACTGGTGATGAACGTGATGCTGGTGTCAGTCGCCCAGCGCACAGCGGAAATCGGCCTGCTGAAGGCGTTGGGGGCGACCGGCAGCACCATCCGGATGGCCTTTCTGGCCGAGGCGACGATGCTGTCGCTGGCCGGGGCCGTCGTCGGCTTCGTGCTCGGCCAGGCGGGCGCGGCCCTGATCCGCCATCTCTACCCCACTTTCCCGGCCTATCCGCCAACTTGGGCGGTGCTCGCCGGCTTGGTAACCGCGCTGGCGAGCGGTATCCTGTTCGGCGTCGCCCCGGCGCGCCGGGCGGCTGCGCTCGATCCGGTGCAGGCGCTGTCGAAGCGATGATCCGTTCCGCCGACAGCATTACCCTCGCTCTGCGCGCCATCACCGCGCACCAATTGCGCAGCTTTCTGACGGTGCTCGGCATCGCCGTCGGGATCGCGGCGGTGATCCTGCTGACCTCGATCGGCGAGGGCATCCACCGTTTCGTGCTGGCCGAGTTCACCCAGTTCGGCACCAACGTCATCTCGATCACCCCCGGCAAGGTCAAGACTGCGGGCGCGCCGCCGACGGGCATCCCCACCTCGGTGCGCCCGCTGACGCTGGAGGATGCGCGCGCGGCTTCACATCTGCCCAATGTCGCAGCAATGACACCTATCGTGTGGGGCAATTCCGAAGTAAGCGGCAATGGTCGCCTGCGCCGTACCACGGTGTACGGCGTCGGGCCGAACATGCTCAAGGCCTTCCGCATCAAGATCAGGAGCGGCCAGTTTCTGCCGCAGGAGGAATCGGACAGCGCCCGCGCCTTCGTGGTGCTTGGCGCCAAACTCAAGAAGGAGCTTTTCGGCGACACCAATCCGCTCGGCGCGCGGGTCCGTGTCGGCGGCATGCAATTCCGTGTCATCGGAGTACTGGAAGCCAAGGGGCAGATACTCGGCATCGATATGGACGACACCGCCTACATTCCGGCAGCGCGTGCGCTGGAGCTGTACAACCGCGACGGCTTGATGGAAATTAACGTGACCTACGCCGAAGGGGTGCCGGCAAGGGAGGTGACCGACGCGCTTAAAACGCTGCTCAAAGCGCGCCACGGACGCGAGGATTTCACCCTGACCACACAGGAAGACATGCTGCGCACTCTGTCGAAAATCCTCGACATCCTGACCATGGCGGTCGGCGCCCTGGGGGGTATTTCGCTGCTGGTCGGCGGCGTCGGCATCGTCACCATCATGACTATCGCCGTCACCGAGCGCACCGGCGAAATCGGCTTGCTGGTGGCTCTTGGCGCGCCGCGCCGCACCATCCTCGGCCTGTTTCTCGGCGAGGCGGTGGCCTTGTCCACTGTCGGCGGCGCGCTGGGACTGGCGCTCGGCATCGGCATCGCGCAACTGTTGCACCTCGTCGTCCCCGCCTTGCCGGTGCACACCCCCATCACCTTCGTGCTGCTTGCCGAAGCCGTCGCCATCGTCATCGGTCTCGTCGCCGGCGTGCTCCCCGCCAGCCGCGCTGCGAGGCTGGATCCGGTGGAAGCGCTGCGGGCGGAATAGGCGCGCCTCAGCTAGTCGGTGATGCCGCTGTGGATCAAGAAATGGGCCGGGCTGGTATGCCCAGAAGCGTCAGTCCGTGCCTGACACCGGCTTTGGTGATGGCGGTGAAATCCACGTGGGAGGTAATGTCCTGCAGGCCTGGCAGATAAAACGGTTCGTCGTGGGCGTGGTGGCGACGACGTTGTACTAGGGGTGGGGATTTCGGTTTCGTTCAGCAGAAATTTGGCTCGAGACAGGGCGTGGCCTCACCTGGTTTTGCTGAAGATTGAAAATTTGGCGGCATCCCGGCAGGTATTTTCCGGGCGTCCGAACAGATAGCCCTGCCCGCGCGAGAAGCCGTTCCCCAGGATTTTTTGCAAGGTTTTTTCGGTTTCGATGCCTTCGGCGACCAGGTGATAGCCTGCCTTGATGATCATGGCAGCGAGATTCTCGACGATCAGGCCTTGCCGGCCGCCGGCGTCGAGATGGCGAACCATGGAGATATCGAACTTGATGATGTCGACTGGCATGTTGGCCAGATAGCCGAGCGATGAATAGCCGCTGCCGAAGTCGTCGAGCGCAATCTTGAAACCATCTTGCCGCAGTTTGTTGAGGTTGGCGGAGGCTTGGTGGAGCTGGGTGATCAAGGCCGTTTCGGTGACTTCTATGATCAGGCGGTAGCGATCCAGGAAGCGGCCCAGTTCGAGGAGCTTCCCGATGATTTTCGGGTTGGTCACGCCGGGGCCGGATACGTTGAGCGAGATGCCGGTTCGGGCCGGAATTATGCCTTGTTCGAGTTCTTTTTCGATGCGCCCGATGACGGCGAGGTCGAATTCCGCTTCAAGCCGGCGTGCCTCGATGATGGGGAAGATCGAGGAAGGCATGATCAGCTCATAACCTTCGCGGATGCGCACCAGTGCCTCGTAGTAATCCACCTCTCCATTGGCCAGATTGACTACCGGCTGGTAGTGCATTTCGATCGATTCGCCTGTGTCGATGGCCTCGAAAACCGCGTTTGTCACGCCGGTCGAGAAAAGGACACCAGCGTCGTTGATCATGCTGTCATCGTAAACAGCGATCTTTTGCTTGCCAGGACGTTTGGCATGGTACATCGCCATATCGGCCTGCTTCGGCAGGGTGGCCAGGGTTTCGGCGTCGGTGGCTGAAGCATGGGCCAGGCCAGCGCTGATGCGCACCGGCTCCCTGATGCCCAGGCTGGAAAAGTCATGCTGACTGACGGCTTCGATGCATCTTTCCGCAGTCTGAAGGGCAAGATTGGGGTCGATGTCCAGAAACAGGGTCGCGAATTCGTCGCCGCCCAGGCGGTAGAGCCGGTCGCCGTGGCGCAGCGTGCTTTGCAGCGTGCGGGTGATGGCCTGGATAACCTGGTCGCCGGTTTGATGGCCGTAGGTGTCGTTGATAGCCTTGAAATGATCGCAATCGAACAGGAGCATGGAGATTTCGAGGCGATGGCCGGACGACACCGATCGCACATGTTCCCAGTCCTCCTCGAAGCCGCGCCGGTTGTAGACGCCGGTGAGGGGGTCGTGGTGCGCCAGCGTCCAGAGTTCGTCGTTTTTCTCGTTCAGGCTGTGGTGCATTTGCTCCAGCTTGCTCTGGTAATCGTTCAGCGAATGACGCACTTTCTCCAGTTCGGCCACAGGTAAACTGCGGGTGAAGCTCTCAGCCAGCAATCCGCCCTGGCCTTCGCGCAGGGCGTCGATATGCGATGATAGGCGGCGTAGCGGGGCCGCGAGGAGAGAGGCCAGCATCAGGTAAAAGAGCAGGGATAATCCAATCAGCACCGGCAGGACTTGTTGCTGGAGTTGTTTGATCGTAGCCGCGAGCGCCGTGCTTTCCGGGTTGGGCAGAAGCGTGAATTCAAGGCGTGAAGTGAGTTGCGAGAATGGCAGGTGTTCCCGTTCGTCGACCTTGATGTGGATGCTGTTCGGGTTGACGTAGCTGAACCGCTGCTCTTCCTTAACTGCATTCAGGAAGTCGAGTTTGAAACCCAGATAGCCTAGAAGAGGCGAGTCTGGACGGCCTTCAATGGAGGGAATTGGGTAGAAAACGTAGAGATAATAGTGGCCCCTCCTGCTGGTGAGAAAGCTGCTGATATCCAGCGGATTAATTTGGGTCGGCATGTCGCTGATCGGATTTGCGGCCAGGGGCTTGCCTTGCCGCGTGTACATTTCGACCGCTTGCACATAGCCAGGCAGAATGCCCGTAGCGCGAACCCGGTTATCGCGCCAGTATCCATAATAAGCGGGATTGACGAGTTGCTGCCGGGTCTCATCCTGGCTGGCGATGCTTTCTGCTCTTTGCTTTATTTCACTGATAACGTGAGATATGACATAGGCAAATTCTTCGTTCGCGGCATTCGTGTTGTGAATGTTCGCTGTGGCGCTGATCGTGTCCAGCTTGTGCTCTACGATCCAGCTCAGGATGCCGAAAATCAGCGACATCAGAACGATGAAGCTAATCGCATAAGCACGGATCGTCAAGGGCCATAAGCGCTGCAGTCCAGGCCAAAGCGGCATCACTTGTTTCCCGCCGGCAAGGTTTTTAATATAGTTTCGATCCTGTCTGCCAGATCGAATTCCTGTGGACCATCAAAGAAATGGCCTGCTTTATCGATGAGGGTGACTGGGATGCCCCGGTTCTGAATTTTTCCGGGCCAGTCGATCGTGATGGTTTTATCGGCAGAGCCTAAAATGATCTCGGCAGGGACCTTGATTTTTCCGAGCAGGCTCAGTTCATGCTCAGCGTCGTTGGCCACGTAGGACAGGTAGGCGGCAGGTGGCGCAACATAAGTATTGTTGCAATAGGACAGCGTAAAGCGCCCCAATGTTTGCTTGCTGCCGGGTTGTCTTGTCAGGGCTGCCGCATCTTGGGCCTCTTGCGGTTTGCTGTATAACGGGACCAGGCTGGTCAGGACAATTTTCTTTACCGCGGAGTTGGATTTTTGGATGGCATAGCGAAGGATTTGGCCGCTGCCGGCGCTGTGGCCGACCAGCGCAATGCTGCTGTAGTCCTTATTCGTCAGCCAGTTTACCCAGAAGCCGATTTCCGCGACATCCCCTTCCATCGTATGCGCATGCACTGCCTCGCATGCCAGGCTTTTGGAGCGACGGTTGATGCCGAGCGTAAGAGTGGGAACCAGTACGGTGTAGCCCTGATCGGCCAGGGTGTTCGCCAGGGAGCTCATTGGTGGCGCGTTGCGAGTCTGGAGAAAGCCATGCAGCAGCAGGACGGCGGGACGCGATGACTTGCCGGCGCGGAAGTCGGCGGTGGCGATGATGCCGGTGGGGAGCTTGGCCTCGACGGTTTCAGCCGTAGCGTGCTGAAATGGAAGCAGCAGAGCAAACAGTGCAAGAATTCCTCGTGCGTGATACCGCAGACTACCCATCTTTGAGCTTCTCCATGGATGTTCCTGAGAGGTCACTTTATGTAATTAAGTAAAAACTTGCAAGAGATGGTGGCGTGATCGCGCCGAACGAAAAAAGCTCGGCGCGAGGCCGAGCAAAGGGGAGGAAGGATGCTCCAGCCCTGCTCGCGATGCGAGCGGGGCTGGTTGGTCTGTTACTGGGGCGTCGTGGTCGTGCCGGTTTGCGGCTGATGTACGCGGTCGCGATCGCGCGTCCTGGTTTGGGTTTGTTCCGTGGCGCGCTCCTGGGTCTGTTCCTGTGTACGTTCTTCCTTCTGCTGCATGCGCTCTTGTGCGCGATCTTGACCACGCGTGGCGTCGGGTTGTGTCTGGGCGTTCTGGTTGGACATGCCCGAACCGCTCATTTGGCCCCCGCTCATCCCTCCGCCTCCACCCATCTGGCCGGAACCGCCACCCATTCCACCCCCACCACCGCCACCTCCTCGGGCGAACGTAACGGTGGAAACACCCAGGGTCAGGGCGGCGAGTGCAACGATTAATGTGGATTTACGCATTTCTTTCTCCTTACAGTGGATCGACAAAAAACCTTAACTGCCGGCGCCGAGTACGTTGATGCCGAGCCGGACATAACTTCCGGGGTTGTAGGGCAGGGTGGTGGTGATGTCTCTGCCATGGAAGCGGTACACTACGTTGTAGCCCGAGAGCTCCTGGCGCGAGGTCTCAACCTGGTGGCAGCGCTGAACTTGTCTTGGTGCATACTCCTGCGCCGAGTTGTCCATTCGGTCACCGACTAGCGCGCCGGTGGCGGCGCCTACTGCGGCGGCGGCGGTACGTCCGTTTCCCTGTCCGACCTGGCTGCCCAGCAGCGCGCCCGCCAAGCCGCCGATGACGGCGCCGCCATAGGATTTTTCCTGGCGCACCTGGCCGGAGCCCACCGTTTCCGTCCAGCACTCCTGGCGAGGTTCGGAGATTTGGCGGTAAATCGGGGTGCTGGAGATAACCGGTGCGGTGTCAGTGAAGTCCGCCGCCGTGGCAAGGCCGGTCAGTCCGGTTGTTGCCGCGATGGCAAAAGTGAATATTGTGCGCATTTTTGATACTCCTTGTTGGATGTTGCCATTCTCTTGGTTCAAGTCATTACGCTGGATGATTTATTGGCTAACGACCCCGCCTGCCACCGCCACTGCCGCCCATGCCACCACCCATGCCGCCATTGCCACCGCCACCGCCCTGGCGAGATTCGAGGCCTCGGCCGTAGCCGCCTCCTTCGTTTCTGCCGCTGCGCTGATCCGGCCTGGCCTCTTCGCTATTTTCAGTGCGTTTCCTGCCGTCATAGGCGGAGTCGCGCATCAACGACTGCTCCGCCGAGCTGATTTCACGCATCCGGTTGCCCAGGCGTTCGCGCAGGGCGGCACGATCTTCAGCACTCATGTTTTGAGCTAGTTGCTGAGTAAGATCATGGGGCGGATTTTCGTTCGCCTCTGCGCCAGCGCTTGCCAGTAGTGCCAGAACGAGCAGGGGTGCGGCGATGAAACCTTGGTTGCTCATGGCGCTCTCCTGTGGTGACTGGTTTGTGTTGTTTGTTGTATCCATGGAGGCATCATCCCCCTAAGACGTTTCAGAAGCATTTCCGAACACCGGGAAAATGTAACAATGTGTTACGAATTGAGCAGAAGCATGGCGGCAGGTCAGGTTGTTTTGTATATTGGTGCCATGGACGAACGTAAAGTGCACATTCTGGTGGTGGACGACGATGCAGGGTTGCGGGAGCTGCTTGCCGACTACCTGACGGGGCAGGGCTACGCGGTCGGCGCGGTGGCGGACGGGGCGGAGATGGACGCTTACCTGGCAGAGCGGCCTGTCGATCTGGTGATTCTCGATCTGATGCTGCCCGGCGAGGACGGCTTGAGTCTGGCGCGCCGGCTGCGGGCGCGCGGCAGTTTGCCGATTATCATGTTGTCGGCTCGTGGCGAGGAGATCGACCGGATCGTTGGGCTGGAGGTAGGCGCCGACGATTACCTGGCCAAGCCGTTCAATCCCCGCGAATTGCTGGCTCGCATCCGGGCAGTGCTGCGCCGGCGCGGGGAGGCTAAGGAACCGGTGCCGCCGGCGAATTACCGATTCGGGCCTTTCCAGTTTGACCCTGTACATCGTCGACTGGTCAGGGACGGTGAGGAGGTCGCTTTGACCAGTGGCGAATTCGCGCTGTTGCATATCTTCGTTGAACATGCCAACCGGGTGCTGTCGCGTGACTATCTGATGGACCTGCTCAAGGGCTTTGAGCGTGACCCATTTGACCGCAGCATCGACGTGCGGGTGACGCGGTTGCGCCGCAAGATCGAGTTCGACCCGGCAGAGCCGCGCTATATCCGCACCGTGTGGGGCCAGGGCTATCTGTTTTCACCGGATGAGGGTGCTGCATGAAACTCTGGCCGGGTCGCCCGGCGACCCTGTTTGGCCGAACCGCGGCTACCCTGACCGCAGTCCTGCTGGTGTTCCAGCTGGTCGTGCTGGTGGTGGCGGTGGCGACCGTATTCCTGCCGATGGCAAGGCGTTCCGCCGACGATCTGGCGGCGCTGATGGTACTGTCCGCCCAGACCTGGGTCGAACTCCCCCCCGAGACGCGCAAGGACTTCGAGGACGAACTGGCCAAGAGCCACGACCTGTGGTTATTCAAGGTAGATACGCCGCTACCGGATGAGGGGCGATTTCTGCCCTACCTGCATTTGCTGGAGAATGCGTTGACTGAGCGTGTCGGGATGCCGATTCACGTGAAGGTCACCCATTGGGAAAACCAGTGGATGTGGGCGGAAATTCCGATTGGCGGACAGATGATCCGGATCGGCTTCACTCTCGATCGGCTCGACGTTCATCCCATGCTGGCGCTGGTGCTGGTGATCGTGGCGGGGGTGATTCTCGTCCCGTTGACCGCTCTGGTGCTGGCGCGGCGCATCGCGCGCCCGTTGGCGCGGCTTGCAGATGCAGCGGCAAGAGTTGGGGAGGGAGTAACCCCGGAGCTGCTGCCGGAGTCCGGACCGACCGAGCTGGCTGTCCTGGCTGCGACTTTCAACCGCATGGCCCGACAGGTTAAGGAGCTGATGGACAACCGTACCACCCTGCTGGCGGGAATTTCCCACGATTTGCGCACCCCCCTGGCGCGCCTCCGCCTTGGTCTTGAGATGATGCCGGAAAATGCCAAACCGGCGCTGATCGCTCGCATGGAACGCGACATGGAAGAAATGAACCGGCTGATCGGGGGGTTTCTTGAGCTTGCCCAGGGTTTGGGGCAAGAGGAAAAGCGGCAGGTGGATCTGGCAGCGCTGCTCGGCGATCTGGCGCAAGACATGGCGCTTGAATGGCGGGCGCATCTACCCTGCATCAGGGAGGTGGCGCCGGTAGCATTACGCCGTATTCTCTCCAATCTGATCGAAAATGCGTTGCGCTACGGCGGCGACAAACCGGTCAGCATTGCCTGCGATTGTGCTGAAGGATCGGCCAGAATCGGCGTATTCGACCGCGGGCCAGGGATTTCACCCGATCAGGCAGAAAAAGTGTTCCGGCCATTTTATCGTTTGGAGTCATCGCGCAGCAGCGCAACCGGAGGCAGCGGGCTGGGTCTTGCTATTGCACGCCAGCTGGCGGACGCCAATGGCTGGAAAATAGAATTACTGGCTCGCGAAGGCGGTGGTACGGAAGCGCGCCTGACAATCCTGGGTTAAAGCATGCAGCTTTTGTCACCGCGTGCAAAGCCAAGCAGAGGGATATCCATGCCTTTGCCCAAGGCAATTGTCTTGAACAGTTCGCCCATTTCCGCCGGGTTGAGCAGCTTCTGCGCCTGTGAGGCGAGCGGCAGGTAAGCACTTGCTTGCTCGGGCGAGGCCCGTGCCAGCAAGTCGGTGATGCCGGAGTTGATCAGGAAATGGGCCTGGCTGGTATAGCCCAGAAGCTTCAGGCCGTGATTGACGCCGGCCTCGGCGATGGCGCTGAAATCCACATGCGAGGTGATGTCCTGCAGGCCCGGCAGATAAAACGGGTCGTCGTGGGCGTGATGGCGATAGTGGCACATCAGGGTGCCCGAACTGCGCTGTGGGTGGTAGTACTCGTTCTGTCCGAAACCGTAATCCAGCATCAGGATCGCGCCCTTCTCCAGCAACCCGGCGAGAGTGGAGACGAAGCCGCGTGCGGCCAGGCCGATTTCGCTGACATAATTTTTCCCCTCTCCCGCGTTGCGGGGGAGGGTCAGGGTGGGGGCAAGGCTGGTGGCGATGTCGAATAGCTCTCCCGAGGTCAGTGTGCGCTCGCTCCAGCAGAACCGGCCATTCTCCATGCTCACGCCGCGTTCAAGGATGCTGCCTTCACCCCAGGCGACGAGGTGTACCGGCATCGCATCGAGCACCTCGTTGCCGATGATCAGTCCTGAGAAGGAAGCGGGCAGAGCATCCAGCCAATCGACTCTTGGCGCGAATCGCGCCAGGAGATGTTGCTGGCGCTGGCGCAGATCAGCACTCACTTCAAGAAGGAAATGGCGCTCTGGCAACTGTCCCAGTCGCTCCAACTCCGAGAGCAGGTCGAAAGCCAGGCGGCCGGAGCCGGGGCCAATTTCCAGAATGTTTCCAGCAGTGAGTTCGAGCACCTGAGCGGCTTGCTGCGCCAGGGTCTGGCCAAACAGGGCGGAGATTTCCGGGGCGGTGACAAAATCGCCTGCCGCGCCAAATTTGTGCATGCCGGCGCTGTAGTAACCGAGTCCGGGTGCATACAGGGCCAGCTCCATGAAGCGGCTGAAGGGGATCCAGCCGCCGGCGGCGTCAATTTCATGCCTGATCAGGGCAGCAGTCTTTGCGCTGTATTCCAGCGCGGCAGGGTCGGGTGCGGGTAGTGGGGACATGACAAGTGTGATAAATTCGGAGCAAGTCCAGTGTAATGGAGAAAACATGCAAGGCAAAGTCGTATTGATTACCGGTGGGGCGAAGCGGGTCGGCGCGGCGATCTGCCGACGGCTGCACGGAGCCGGTGCAAATCTGATGATCCACTACCGTTCTTCGGCGGCAGAAGCGGAGGCGCTGCGCGATGAGTTTAACATCAGCCGGCCGGATTCCGCAGCACTGGTGCAGGCTGATCTGCATGACGTGGAGCTGTTGCCGGACATGGTCGCGGCAACCATGAAACACTACGGCCGACTCGATGTGCTGATCAACAACGCCTCTAGCTTTTATCCGACCGCAGTGGGCGAGATCGGCGAAAATGACTGGCACGACCTGCTCGGCACCAACCTCAAGGCACCGCTGTTCCTGTCACAGGCTGCGGCCGAGCAGCTGCGCCATAGCCATGGCTGCATCGTCAATATCACTGACATCCATGCCGAGCGGCCGATGAAAAGTTACGTCGTTTACAGCATCGCCAAAGCCGGCCTGGTGGCGCTGACCAAGTCGCTCGCCCATGAGCTTGGCCCGGAAGTGCGTGTCAATGCGGTGGCGCCGGGTCCGATCATGTGGCCGGAGGAGGACCCCACCTTCGACGATCAGGAACGTCGTCGCATCGTCGCCCATACTCTGCTGAAGCGCGAGGGCTCGCCCGACGACATCGCGCGCGCGGTGCTATTTCTGGTCAAGGACGCGCCTTACATGACGGGCACGATACTGCCGGTGGATGGCGGGCGGAGCGCTTCATTGTGATCGAACCAGTCAAGCCGCCAAAATCCCTGATGAGTGCCGCCGGCCGTGCGATCGGCGATTTCTCCATGATCCGTGAGGGCGACCGGGTGCTGCTCGGGTTGTCCGGCGGCAAGGACAGCCTTTCCCTGCTGCACGTGCTGATTGCATTGCAGAAGAAGGCGCCGATTAGATTCGAGCTGGCCGCGGCGACGGTGGATCCGCAAGCACCCGATTTCGATCCCTCGCCGCTGAAGGCTTACATGGCGGAACTGGGTGTGCCTTATTTCTACGAAAGCCAGGCTATCGTAGAACAGGCGAAAAAAACCTTGCAGGAGGGCGATTCCTTTTGCGCCTTTTGCTCGCGCATGCGGCGTGGCATTCTCTACCGCACAGCGAGGGAGAATGGCTACAACGTGCTGGCGCTGGCGCAGCACCTGGACGATGCCGCCGAGACCTTCCTGATGTCGACCTTTTTCGGCGGCAAGCTGCGCACCATGCAGGCGCATTACCTCAACGACAAGGGCGATATCCGGGTGATCCGCCCCTTCACCTACGCGCGTGAGCGCCAGACTGCAGCTTTCGCGAAAAACTCGGAATTGCCGGTGATCCCGGAGAACTGCCCGGCCTGTTTCGGCATGCCCACCGAGCGCATGCACATGAAAACCCTGCTGGCCGAGCTGGAGAAGGATAATTCCAAGGTGTTTTCCAGCATCCTCACGGCGTTGAAGCCGCTGCTGCGCGCCGGCGTTCCGGGCTAGTAGTCAGTCAAGTTGAATCGCATGGATGCAACACAGACAGGCCTCCTCCTTTGTCAAAGAGGGATTGAGGGGGTGGCTTAGCCGGAGCTTGCCGCCATCGTTAAATCCTCTTGCCTCCCTTTTCGATTGGGTCGGGGCAGATGCAGTTGACGCGGATCTCGTGTAAGACCGGCCACGCTCAGAGCAGCGTGATTGATTCCGGCCGATTCTCAGCGACATGGAACAGGGCGGCAACAACATGTCGATCGTACTTCGATTTGCTTTCCGCAAGAAGCTGGTCCAGCGCCTTCTCTGCCCCCATGTCGTTGCGATATGCGCGCGGGCTGACCATGGCCACAAAGGCATTGGCCACGGCGAGGATTTTAGCAGTCAGCAGGATTTGGTCCGCGCTCAGTCCGGCCGGATATCCGCTGCCGTCGATATGCTCGTAGCGCTGGCCTATCGTTTCCAGCACCGGGCCATCAAATTCGAGGCCGCTAAGCAACTCTACCGCGTACATGACATGCTTGCGCAGGATTTCCTGCTCTTCGGCATTGAGCGGCTCGGTCTTGGTCAAGATCTCTCTGGGCACCGCCAGCTTGCCGATATTTGCCAGATTGGCTGCCATCTCGAGCACTTCCAGATCCCCCTTGCCGAGTTGCATCTCTTCGCCAATGGCGAGCGCCACCTGGATGGTTTTGCTGGAATGATCGATGGAGTAGTGGTCGTACAGGTCCACCGCGCCCATCAAGGTTTTGAGCACCTGGCGCATTAAGTGATCGCGCTTGGCCTGTGCTGTCTGCAGTTCGGTGATGTCATGCGAGATCACCAGTAGCCGCTGCCGGTGTTCATCCTGCGCCAGTGGGACACAGGTTGTGTGATAGGTTCTTGCAGCGCCACCGAAAGCCAGTGCCATCGTGTCGGTTTGTGGCTGATGACTATCCGTGGTTTTGGCCAGCAGCTCGCTGATCGGGCGGCTGGTTTCCGGCCCCAGCACGCTGGACAGCGTCTTGCCGGGAAAGTCTGCTACATCCAGGCTGGCTGCCTTGGCCAAGGCGCGGTTGGCAAAACTGAAGTGTTGATTCTGGTCCACGATGTAGATGAAATCGGTAAGGCTGTCGGTAATGGAATGCAGAAGCGCGGTCTGGCCGCGCAGCTGGCGCGCACTTTCTCTTGCTGCCAGCGCGGCCTGCTTTTCGCGCAGGCTGCTGCCATGACGCCATGCGGCGACCAGGGCCACGGCAACCAGGGCGATGGCCAGCAGGAAAACCGTCAGCAGAAAACGCTGGTGCGTGTCCGATTCCTTGAGCGCTTCAGCCGCACTGATTTTGTGGACAAGCACCCAGGGTACCTGCGTCAACGTCCGGCTTGTCATCAGCACGGATATCCCGCGGTAATCAATACGCTTGGCGAAGGTGCCCGGTGATTGAATGGCGAATGCCCCTGCCAGTTGTGCCGTGGAGAGGTTAAGGCGCTTCTTGAGAGGCGGACTGCCATCGGCCAGGGGTGAGAGATAGACCACCGATCCGCCTTCACTGCGCAGCAGCAGGGTTTCTTCCGTTTCGCTGAGGCGCACCTGGCGCGTCAGCAGGGGGAACAACTCGTCCTCCGCATTCTTGACGCCTACGATCACGCCTATGGGGGTTCCGCGCTTGCGCATATCCTGCAGCGCAAACACCGGGGTCAGAAAAGCCACCACGGGCTTGTTGGCTGCATTGAGATAAATGCCGGCCGTGGCGCGCTTGCCTGTTTTCACCACCTCGGCGGCGGCACGCCGGATTTCAGGGTCCGGCCTCAGCCCCCGTGTCGAAACGATAGGCGCGGCATTCTGGTCGAGGAGCGCAAGGCCCGTGTTGGCAGCGATTGCCACGCCAGCCGGGAGCGGCTCGCTTCTGCTCTTGTCGATGAACCCACCCCGCTCGGCTGTGGCGAGGATCAGGTTGCGCAGGTAGGAAAGCTGAGCCGGTTCGACATCCGCTGCAGCGCTCGTGCCCAGCGCACCGAGTTGCATCAGATAGAGCGGTACCGTGCCATTGTCTGCCAGTTCACGCAGGCTGGCGTGTTGCGCCTCAAGCCAGCTATCTACTGCCTGAACGCGGCTGTCAGCGATGACGCCCAGGCGAATCTGCCAAGCTTGCAGGTCGCGTTCCCGCTCCTTTTTGGCGTAGGCGAAAACCAGCATGACGCCCACCACGACCAACGCGATCAAAAGGATGAATCCGGGAATCGCCGGATTGTTTTTAAATAGTTTTTTCATGTTGTCTGAGTGTGGTTATCTAGTATTCGGGCAGATCGCTAAGGGGTATGCATCCACCAGTGCTTCTCGTTGACCGAATAGATAGGCACATAATGAACGATATTCCGGTGCGAGACAATCTGCTGCGCCTGGTTGTCAAGAATGAGAATGTCATTGTCGGTGTAGAGGGCCAACACCGCATGCGCGGTGCGAAGATTGGTGTCCTGCAGTACCACCACCCGCATCATGTCGACACTGAAGCCCAGTTGTCGCAATGACATGTATTTAAGAATGGCGAAATCTTCGCAATCACCATCATTGTATAAAAATTCGCGGGGAATCGCCCAGTAGTCCGGCACGCCATAATTGTCGATGTCCAGAACGTATTTTTTTTCATTGGCAAAGGCATTCACCGCGGTCAATTGTTGCCTCGCCGGCTGCCCCTTGATGCTGCCGAGGAATTGCTGCCATTCGGCCATGTGGCAGCGCAAGCTGGACTTGCTGCAGTCGCCATCGCTCAGGTTGTCCTTGGCGTGCCGTTTCAGCACGCTGGTCCATTGCGGGAAGATATCCAGGCTTTCGCGCTGCAGTTCGTGAAAGCCGAACAGGCTGGCCGGCTGCGCACTGGCAGCACCGGCGGTACCGCCGGTGCTGGCTAACAGGCAGAATACGCAGAGAAAGAGGTTTGTTGCCCAGGCTAACATGGTGGCAAAAGATGATCCAGGCAGTAAGGTGGAACAAAAGCGCATTAAAGAATGGGTCTTAGGAAGTTAAAGTGGGTTTAATCATAATAATTTGAGTGTTGCAAGCTGAAGGTTATCATGACGATGGCTGAAGCGGAATTCGGTTTCCTTGAGGTGGAACTCCGCCAGCGAATTCATTTGCGCTGTGATCGACTCTAAAATGCTAGCGTGGTACTTCACTTAACGCTTGCAGTGATTATTCAAGAAGGTAGAATCTGTGCCGATAA
Source organism: Sulfuricella sp. T08 (assembly GCF_000971475.1). Lineage (GTDB taxonomy): Bacteria > Pseudomonadota > Gammaproteobacteria > Burkholderiales > Sulfuricellaceae > Sulfuricella. Next base: position 48,429 of record NZ_DF967525.1, on the reverse strand, counting down.
GGTTATTATCTGGTTTAATGAGGGCCCAACGATGGTTAAGAAAATTCTGGCAGCCGCTGCTTTGTTCCTCGCATTCTCGAGTGCGCAAGCCTACACGCCGCAACTCCGCCCATTGTCCAGCGTTGATGCCGAAGTTTTTCTGCGGATGAATCAGGATGCTCAGAAGCTTTATGTGTCCGGGGTGGTGGATGGCTTTACCTTTGTGACCTATGGCCATGGCTTCTCCAACCATGATGCCGTGGTGAAATGCCTTAACTCCAAAAATGTGGGCGACCTGACCTCCGGCGTGGTGGATTGGCTGAAGGAGCATCCGGCATTCAGGGAGGGCCTGAGCTCTGCCGTGGTGCAGACGGTGAATGTTTTTTGCGGGTGAGCTCGGTCAGGGAATATTGAAGAAAAACCCGGCGGGTCTATGAAAACGAAAAACGCCGTGACTAACAAGTCACGGCGTTTTGCAGTTGGCCCGTTCTGGGCGGTTCCTCTAGGCCACCCAGGAATCTGGGCTTATTCTGGTTTAGGTGGTTTAGGAACAACAACCTGGGTTGCGAAGAGATCCACATGCCGTATGTCAGGCTGAACCATGAGCCGTGTGTCAGGCACGATTTTTTGAGAAAAGGTTACATCCACGACACCGGCAAGCGCTTGGGCCGCGGCTCCGTAGAACGTGCCTTGAACCTGTCCTTGAACCTGGTATCCATTAGCTGCAGTATTCACCGCGGTGGACTGGATGTTGGCCCCCGTTATCGTGCCGTTGGCCCCAAATGCCGGTACGTACGTCGAGTAGTGCCCTGATGAGGACCAAGCGCCGTCCCAAGTGCCGGGGCCGAATTGGACATTAATTCCCACCCTCGCGCCACTCAGTATCTCGTTACCTTCATATCGAGCAGTCACATTGCCCACGCGTGAGGCATCCATATAAGCAAGTGCGGTTGGGTAGCCAGCAATGTAGTAGCCCTCGACGCTAGTCAGGGACCCGCATTCGCTCCAGCATTTAACCGAACTGCCCCCATTCATATAGGCGTAAATCGCAAATTCGCCATTGGCGGTCTGGTAGCCCGCTTTCTTGGTGAGTGTGCCATCGATCTCCGTGTCATGGTAGCTATAGGGTACGTCGAGACTGGCGTTACCATACCCGGCACCAGAATTAGGCAAATAATAATGCCCGCTTAGATTGCCTGACTCGTTTGGAACTGGAAGCGGATCTGCGGGATTGCTGCCATTCAGGTGTGCCAGACTAAAGTTCACATCTAGCGTGCCCGTCGTACCTTTCTCAACCCATACATATTCGTAGTGCCCCCCATGCTTGTCTTTAACCCACACCTTCTCTTTCACTAACCATCCTTCAGGTTCGCCGAATGTAGGATACGCAATGAAGGTCGCAGGATAGTAGCCATTATATTGGCCATATTCGCTATAACTGCGATATTCGACTTTGTCACCTTTGACTTTGTATATAGCATAACCACACATTGCTCCCGCGGGGCAGGTGTCAATAACCGGTGGGGTGGGTAGTGGAGGAATCGGCCGATACAAGTCGCCTTCCGCTTGACCCAGGAAAGGCACTGCAGGGCCTGCCGCCGGCTGGATGAATTCACTCCATGGCCCCCACTCGCCGGATGACTCATTGGCAATAGGCACTGAGCCATAAGAGATTACTTCCTGCCATTTATCCTCGTGGAATTTCCAGTCTTTTTCCATCGCTAATGCAGCATTGCTAGCAGAAAATGCTAACGCAACACCTAAAGCGATCGTAGTTTTGTAGTAGGTTTTCATGATCGTCTCCTTCCACTTACATTAATGCTGCAATAAAAGCAATACACTTCCTGATTTAAGCTTAGCAAATAAGTTACAGCTTGCAAGGTAAATATTAATATGGGCATAAGCCATTTCTATTGCAATTTCAGGGTATGAAGGGAAGGGGCGACGCCAGGTTGGAGCCAAAAAGGAAAAGGCACCCTAAAGTGCCTTTTCTGGGGTGATGCGAGATAGACGGGATTTAGAAGGTGCGGCTCAGGTTGAGGGCGGTGACATCCCGCTTGTAGTCGTAGATACTGATATTGGAACTGTTTTCGGTGTGGGTAAAGCTGCCACCGAGCTTCCAGCGCTCCAAAGGACCTGTCTTGATGTCATGGTTAAAGCCGATCTCATAGCGATTTTCGGTTTCGTCGCGCTTGAGGGGGAAAATGGCGGAGTCTATGCCATCATATTTGACGTCTCTCTGGCTGGCGCGGCCATATACGCTGCCGTTGGCCCATGCGAGCATGTTGGCGCCGAGGAAGATTTCGGTGCCATCGTTGCTGAAGCGGGATAAGTTCGCATCTTCCTGGAATACGTGCACGCCGCCTTGCAGCGCGAGCTTGCCGCCCATGAAGACTTTGCCGAGAGTCACGCCGGTTGCGGCGTAGTCGCTGTCGCGGCCTGCATCCACGGTGCGGCTGAAGTCGCGTTTCTGGAACAACGCATCCCAGGTGATTTCGCCGTTCTGGATTTCCCAGGTTACGCTCGGAGTCAATGAGTAGAAATTCGCCAGTTCCGTGTCGCCATAACGGATGTAATCCACCTGCCCGGTCACTGCTGCGCGCCAGTAATTCGGCACGAACCAGCCTGGGCCGGTGGCGAGTGTCACGACATCAAGGTTGAATTCGTCCTTGCTGAGGTAGCCTTTACGGTAATAGTTGGCTTGGCTCTGCCAGACGAAGCGGGCCGCCTTTTCGCCGATCTTGACGGGGGTTGGCGACTGGTAGCGGTGGGTGATGCCCGCAGACAGGACGACCGCATCATCTTTTAGTGGGCGGGATGCTGTGCTAAGAATCAGGCCGCCGGGCAGGACGTCGCTCGATGGTCCGACGTTGATGTTGGTGTCATGCATGAGTCCGATCGAGACCGAAGGTTCCCACGCGTGCCGTTTGGCGGTAAAGGCTTCCTCGTCCTTTTTGACCTGGGCGAGGAATGTCAGCACCGAGAGGCGGACATTTTCCGGTGTCTTCGGGTCGTCCAGCACGAGCTGGGCTTGCCGTTTCGATTCTTCGAAATTCATGGTGCGGTAGTAAGCGACAGCCAATTCCAAGCGGACGCGGTTGAGTTGTGGCTGGTTGCTGAGAACGGTCTGGAATGCTTCAAGGGAGGTGAAAAGGTTGCCCTGTTCCCGCTGGAACAGACCTTCCTTGAACAGTTTTTCCTGGTCCTGGTCTGCATCCGCAGCGTAGGAGAGTGCGGATGCCCCCATGGTTGCCAAAGCCACCGAAATAGCGAGTGTGGATCTGGTCAGGGAAATTTTGCGCCACTGGGCGCTGGATTTATTAGTCAAGGTAGTACCTCCATTTGAGACGTTAGTTTAGTATTAGTAGTTGCGCAGCTTGGGGCTGCATCGTCAGAAATTCTTTTTACCAAGATGGTGCTTTGGAATCAGCCTGATGGCGATGTTAGCGTACCTGTCACAATCAGAAAATAAGGAAATCCCCTATTTCTGACCATCACTTATTATATACATCATAATATTAATTCGGATTGTTAATCTAGCAAGTTTGCATTAATTCAACTTTTTTCTTTGAATTCAGGGTGAATTTCGGAGTCGAGCTTGTTAATCGTTTCTTGGTGTTGCCGGTTTTCGTTGTATAGCGCCCGTTATTGGCGCCATGATTGGGGGATGGCAATCCGAAACCTGAGTGTGGCAGAAATACAACAAAATCGCTGTGGATTGACACGCACCGAGCAAAATTCTGTTTGTATTCCCTGAAACAGATCCTAAATAGTCATCAGGATTTTCCCAATTTAGATCTGTTATGACGTCAAACGGATTGTTGTCGTAAAGACTTCACCTGTTTCATTGACTTGAATACCTCTTTTACTGTTCCTCAGCGATACCTTATAGTGGCTGCGGAAACATGCTAAAAGATGTTTTCTCGCCGTTTCAGTCACTTTTTCATACCGTAAAAACAATAGCATCGAAGGATATGCCAGGGGTATTCACGCGATCTGCCTTTGTTAAAACCGCCAAAAGAGCTATCACTGTGCTTTCGGCTATTCTGCTTGCGTTGCGTCTGGATGCTGCCTACTCTCAAGGTGTAGGGCGGGCGCTTGAACCCAATCTACCCTTGTTCGGTTACAAGGAATCCGAACATGCTAATCTTAAAATGTTTCCGCAATGGATCGGCGTCCTCAAACGCCACGCCAAAGATGACTTGAAGGATAAGGACTGCGAGAGCCCTGCATTCAATAGCTGCCACCTGCGCAATTGGCAGCGTTTCCTGTCGGGACTCAGGGGGAAGCCGCTCATGGAGCAGATCGTCGCGGTGAATGATTATGGCAATCAAAAGAACTACGTGCTGGATTCCGACAACTATGGCGTGAACGACTACTGGGCAACTCCCAGGGAATTTCTGTATAACGATGGCGATTGCGAGGATTTCGCCATCTTCAAATATTGGTCATTGAGGCAGCTCGGATTCAGCCCTGACTCCTTGCGCATTGTTGTGTTGCAGGATAACAACCTGGGTATAGGGCACGCCATTCTCGCTGTGTACCTCAATGGCGACGCCTTGATACTCGATAACCAGGCGCAGGAGGTGGTCTCGCAAAAGCAAATCACCCACTATGTTCCAGTATATTCAATCAACGAGAAACATTGGTGGATGCATATACCCTGAGGGTGAACCCCGGGTTCGTATTGCGAAGGATGATTCATGGTTCTATGATAGTTCTGGCTTTACTTCGACGCCGAGACTGGGTTCCACGATGAGAATAATTGCCTGGACAACTGATCTGTTTTTACAGGAGGCTCAAGAAAACTAATGACTAACAATAACGCTACGGCTTTAATCTCATGAAGACATTATCACTCAAGAATCCCGCCTATCTGGGCAGTGCTCTGCTGGCCCTGTTTATTGCTATCGGCATATGGTTCGTGTTTGCCTATGCTGCCAAAGAACGGGCACGGGACCTGCAACAATGGCAGGTGCATCTCGGGCTTGTCGCAGATAGCCGCTATGACGCTGTGGACAGGTGGTTGGAGGCGCAATTCGGCAACTTGCATGGACTAGCTGTAAATGGCTCGATGCAACTATATTTGATGCAACTCGCATCTCGTGAACAGCCAAGCCCGGGCGCGATCGAGCCGGCCCAGCTATCCTATATCCGTAATTTGGTTCTGGTCACGGCCGATCGTGGCGGCTTTATCGAAAAATCCAGAGCGGAAACCGTCGGGGCGAATTTGCCAGGGCAGGCCGATGTGGGTCTGATGTTGCTTGATCAAGACGGCAAATTGATCCTCTCGACGCCTGGGATCAAGCTCGCCCGGGAGGTGGAGAATACGGTTGCAAGGGTTCTTAAATCCAGGGAGCCGGCCATTCAGGATATCTACCTGGGGGATTCCGGTCAGCCCTTGCTCGGGTTTGTGGTGCCGATATTTCCATTGCAGGTCTCGAAGAAAGAGGCTGCGCCGATTGCTGTGCTGGTGGGCATCAAGAGAGCGCGGGACGAACTCTATCCGCTGCTTACCCACCAAATTCGCACGACACAAACAGACGAGACACTGCTGGTGCGGCGCGAGGATGGTTCGGCAGTCTATTTGTCGCCTCTCGCCGATGGAAGTGCGTTGCTGAAGAAGCGGCTTTCGCTGGAAAGCCCGCGGCTTGAGGCGGCATTTGCCCTGATGAACCCTGGTGCATTCGGTCAAATGAGGGACTACCGTGGAGCGGAAGTGCTGGTTACCAGCCGTGCTTTCATGCGGGCGCCCTGGGTGCTGGTGCAGAAAATTGATGCCAAAGAGGCGTTAAAGGAGTCGGATGCGCATCATCGCTTTGTGATGACGGCATTCCTGCTCGCGACCTTATTCGTTGCGGCTGCACTGGTGGCCGCGTGGAGGCACGGCAGCAGTGTGCGGGAGCACCATGCAGCCGAACAGCTGCGGATTAAGTCAGATGAGTTGAGATCGCAAGCCGAGCTCCTGAACTCGATTACGGACAATATCCGGGATTTTATTTATATCCTGGATCAGGATCAGCACTTCATGTATGTGAACAAGCCTCTGGCCGAGGCCTGGGGACTGACTCCGCAGGATTTTGTCGGAAAGACGTTGCCGAGCGTGCTTGGCTCGAATGTTGCGCAGACGATCTGGGCGTTGGCAAGCTCTGCGTTGGCCGGGAATGAATCCAGGATCGCAACCGATGCGCTGCAACTGAAAAGAGAGGTAACCAGAACCTATCATTCTGCGGCGATTCCACTGCTTGCCGGCATTCACCACAACAAGAGCGTGCTTGTCGTTTCTCACGATATTACGGTGCTACAGGAGAGCCAGGCCCGGCGGGATCAACTGATGCGAAGTCTTCTGGCTACGCTGATGCGTGCGGTGGATTTGCATGACCCTTTCACGGCGAACCATTCCAGCAAGACAACTCAGGTGGCGCTGGCCATCGGGCGGGAGATGGATCTCGGAAAACAGGACATGGAAACGCTCGAAATGGCGGCAAACCTTGCCAATGTCGGCAAGCTGTTCGTGCCGAAAGAAATCCTTATCAAGCCAGAGCCGCTGACCGACAAGGAGCAGCAAATCTTGCACGAGCATGTGAACCATTCAGTCGCGATCCTCTCTGGCCTCGATTTCCCGGGTCCGGTACTCGAAACGATTGCGCAAAAGCAGGAGTACATTGATGGAAGTGGATACCCGAAGGGGCTGCATGGTGATCAGATGCTGCTGACGGCGAAAATTTTGTCCGTGGCCAACGCTTTTGTGGCAATGGTGAATTCAAGAGCTTACCGTACCGGCATGACGGTGAACGCGGCGTTGGATCAGATGCTCTCGGAGACCCAGACCCGGCATGATCGCCATGTGGTGGCCGCCCTTTTCCATGTTGCAGAGAACCATCCAGAGTGGATCGCTGAGCGTCTCGGCAGTTAGGCGGGAAGGGCACGACAGTGCAATGGCAGTTGAGAGGCGGCTCCGTTTGTTTGGACAGTATCTTGCATTTCTTAAGTGGCGCTCTGCGCCCACGCTGCTTTGAATAGCGCGGATAGGTTGTCAAAGTAGATTTTTATTTAGAACCAGCAATCTTTACAGGTTCACGAGAGTCATTGTCTTTGATGAAAACCAGGGCCGCCGATCAGACCGGTTTCACCGTAATCAGGCTTTTTCTTACCAGTTGGGCAAAGGCCTCGGCGGGCAGTGGCCGGCTGAAGTAGTACCCCTGGATTTCGTCGCACCCTTGTGCGCGTAGTTGCTCTAGCTGCTCCAGGGTTTCCACGCCCTCGGCGATGACCTGCATCTTCAAGTTGTGCCCCAGGCTGATCACGGCGTTGGCGATCGCCTCGTCGTCCGGGTCAGTGCAGATGTCGCGGATGAAGGACTGGTCGATTTTGATCTTGCTGATCGGCAGGCGTTTCAGGTAACTCAGCGAGGAGTAGCCGGTACCGAAATCGTCGATTGAAATCTGGATGCCAAGCGCATGCAACTGGTTCAGGGTGGTTATCGTAGTCTGCAAATCCTGGATCATGATGCTCTCTGTGATTTCCAGTTCCAGATGCTCCGGAGCCAGCCCAGTATTCTGCAGTGCCTGATTGACCGATTCGATCAGATCGCGTTGGCGGAACTGGCGTGCGGACAAGTTGACCGCCATGCGCAGGGGAGGCAGTCCGGCTGCCATCCAGGCGCTATTCTGGGCGCAGGCGGTGCGCAGCACCCAGTCGCCAACGGCGACGATCATGCCGGTTTCCTCAAGCAGGGGGATGAATTCTCCTGGTGAAACCAGCCCCCGTTCCGGGTGTTGCCAGCGCAGCAAGGCTTCCATGCCGATGATCCGACCGCTACGCAGGCTGACCTGAGGCTGGTATCGCAGCACGAATTCATTGCGCTCAAGCGCCCGGCGCAGGCTGGTTTCGAGTGCGAGACGCTGCGGGGTGGCCGCCATGTCGCTGCTGTAGAAATGGAAGCCGTTGCCGCCTTGGGCCTTGATATGGGCCATGGCGGCGTCCGCATTCCGGATCAGATCTTCCTGGCTAACGGCATCCTGAGGGTAGAGGGCAATGCCGATGCTGGGGGTGATAAACACCTCCTGACCTTCCATCTCGAAAGGCTGGTTCATGGCATCGAGAATTTTCTTTGCTACCTGCTCAGCATTTTGCCGGTTGCCGACATCCGACAGCACGATGGTAAATTCATCGCTGCTCAGGCGACCGATGATGTCGATGTCGCGAACCATGTGCCCGATCCGTTCGGCAACGGCCTTCAGTAATTTGTCGCCGATGCGATGGCCCAGCGTATCGTTGATGGTCTTGAAGCGATCCAGGTCGAGATACAGTAGCGCAACCTGCCAGCCATTTCCCTTTGCGCGTTCCAGTTCCTGTTGCAGGTGTTTCCCCAGCAGGAGACGGTTGGGCAGGTCGGTATTGGTATCGTAATTGGCAAAGTAGTGGGCGCGCGCTTCGGTCTGCTTTTTCTCGGTCAGGTCGGCGAATACCCCGATGTAGTGAATGGTTTCCCCTTGCTCGTCGCGGGTGGCAATGAGCGTCAGCCATTCCGGGTATATTTCCCCATTCTTGCGGCGGTTCCAGATCTCGCCCTGCCAGTAGCCAAACTCGACCAGCGAGGACCACATTGCCTGGTAAAAATTGGGACCATGCCGGCCAGAGTGCAGTATGTTGATGTTCTTTCCTGCTACCTCTTCCTCGCTGTAGCCGGTAATGGCTGCAAAGGCCCGGTTGACCTGGAGGATGTTGGCGTGGGTGTCGGTAATGACAATACCCTCCGTGCTGTTCTCGAAGACCTGGGCGGAAAGGCGCAGCTTTCCCTGGCTTTGTTGCAGTTCTTCCTGAGTGCGCTGGAGCCGGTCTTGTTCGTCCTGCAATTCGGCGATGTGCTTTGCCTGAAGTGCTACGCGTTCCTCGCCCTGGGTGATGACTTGCTGGCGGGAGTGCTCCAGGCGTCGTTCCACCCGGTGGATGATCAGGGCGAACAAGGCAAAGAGGGTGCCGCCCAGCGCCAGGTAAAACAGGCTGAGGTTGCGGAGGGTGACTTCCATTTCGCGGAATTTCAGCGACATGTCCTGCAGCATGAGCAGGCTTCCCACCTTGCGACCGGTCGCGTCCTCGACCGGGATCATGCCGACATGGTAGCGCTTGTTGCCGAGGTTCAGGTTGGTGATCGAATCAGGCTGCCCGCCTCCGGATAACAGGCGGAGTAGCGCTTCGCGCGGCAAATCCAAGGTCTGATGGATGATCGCCGCATCCGGCAGACGGTCCCAGTCGGCATTGCGCTTCAACATGCGCATGCCACTTTCCCAATCCTTGCGAACCAGAAACCGCTTGTCGATGAATAGCGCCAGATCGGTGCCGATAATGTCATGGACGCCTTGCAGAACGCCTTCGATCTCCTCTCCCAGTTCGACATAACCGATCAGGCCGTGGCTGTCGTACATCGGAGCCACTACTCGCAGGGTGAAGGTGCCGATCGGGCCGAGTTCGACCCCGGAAGTTATTTTTCCGGTTTTTTCCGCGGCCAGGGTGGTGTAGCGGTTGATGGTGTCACCGTAACGTTCCGGCTGGTGTACGCGCAGCAGGTTGACCCGGGCTGTATCCTCGAAATAGAAGTGGGTGATGCCGTATTGGTCATGCAGCGCCTTGAATAAAGGGGTCGAGCGCTTTTGCAGGGCGTTCCGGTCGTGGGCGCGCAAGGCTGCCTGCAAGGGTTCATCGCGCAGAATCGCCTCCAGCGTGCCTCCCAGTTTTTCGCTGCGCCCTGTTAGAGCGCGGTCGTAATAGTTTTTGGCGGCTTGCAGCAGATGTACGAAGTCACGATCGGCATCGGTTTTTGCGTGCTGATACAGGCTGTAATGGAATGCACCCAGCAGAATCGCCAGCACCAAGGCGAGGGGCAGAAGGATGTGAGCTTTCAGGCTGGCATTTTTGATCATCGGCGAAGCCGCAACAAGGGGAATCTGTTAAAGGTTAAAGAGTTGGACAGAACGCCCACTATAACTTTTAAAGAATGTAGTCGTATTGATTTAGATCAATTTGGCATGGCACCCTGGTTTCAGGGTGCCATGAACCACGGCTTACAGTCCCAGCCGCTGCCAGATGGTCGAGATCAGGCCGGCCTGATTGAGCGTGTAGAAATGCAGCCCCGGCGCGCCGCCTTTGAGCAAGCGTTCGCACAGGCTGGTGACCACGTCCAGGCCGCAGGCGCGGATGGCGGCAGAGTCGTCGCCGTAGCCCTGCAGCTTGAGGCGCAGCCAGCGCGGGATTTCTGCGCCGCAGGCATCGGAAAAGCGTGCCAGCTGGGAAAAATTACCAATCGGCATGATGCCGGGCACGATAGGGATAGTGACGCCCATCGCCTGGCACTCGTCGACGAAGTTGAAGTAGGCGTCGGCGTTGTAGAAATACTGGGTGATGGCGGCATTGGCGCCGGCATCCACCTTGCGCTTGAAGTTGGCCAGGTCGGCCTGGGCGGAGATGGCTTGCGGATGGAATTCCGGATAAGCGGCCACTTCGATGTGGAACCAGTCGCCGGTCTCGGTGCGGATAAACTCCACCAGCTCGTTGGCGTAGCGGAATTCTCCCGCACTGGCCATGCCGGAAGGCATGTCGCCGCGCAGTGCGACGATGTGGCGGATGCCGTGGCTTTTATATTCGTTGAGGATTGCCCGGATGCTTTCCCTGGTCGATCCGATGCAGGACAGATGCGGCGCGGCCTCGTGGCCTTCCCGCTGGATCTCGATCACGGTTTCCAGGGTACGGTCGCGAGTCGAGCCACCGGCACCGAATGTGACCGAAAAAAACTCCGGGTTGAGTTGGCCGAGCTGCTTGCGCGTCGCGTGCAGCTTGTCCATTCCCTCCTGTGTTTTGGGGGGGAAGAATTCGAAACTGAGTATGGGCTTATTTGTCGACATAGTTGTTCACCTCAGAGGACGCGGAGGACGCAGAGAAAACGAGCGAAGCGAGTTTCAGTGAAGACTAACCTGCTTTGCAGGTTATGTCGAAACTAAAAACCCACTTATTACTCCGCGTCCTCCGCGTCCTCCGCGGTTCAACAAATCAATATCTGTAATGGTTGGCTTTGTACGGACCGTTCTTCGGTACACCGATATAAGCGGCTTGCACATCGCTCAGTTCGGTCAGATTCACGCCGATCTTCATCAGGTGCAGACGTGCCACTTTTTCATCCAGATGCTTGGGCAGAACGTAAACTTTGTTCTCGTAGTTCTCCGGGTGATTGAACAGCTCGATCTGGGCGATGGTCTGGTTGCTGAACGACGCCGACATCACGAAGGAAGGATGGCCGGTGGCGCAGCCCAGGTTCACCAGGCGGCCCTTGGCCAGGACGATGATTTTCTTGCCGTCGGGGAAGATCACATGATCGACCTGGGGCTTGATCTCGTCCCACTGGTATTTTTCCAGCGAGGCGATGTCGATTTCGGAATCGAAGTGGCCGATGTTGCAGACGATGGCTTCGTTCTTCATCTTCGCCATGTGGTCGTGATTGATCACGCTGAGGTTGCCGGTGCAGGTCACGAAAATGTCGCCGAGGCTGGCCACGTCGTCCATCGTTACCACGCGGTAGCCTTCCATCGCCGCCTGCAGCGCGCAGATCGGGTCGATCTCGGTCACCATCACGGTGGCGCCCATGCCGCGGAATGCCTGGGCGCAGCCCTTGCCCACGTCGCCGTAGCCGAGCACTACGCAGATTTTGCCGGCGATCATCACGTCGGTGGCGCGCTTGATGCCGTCGAGCAGGGATTCACGGCAGCCGTACAGGTTGTCGAACTTGGACTTGGTGACCGAGTCGTTGACGTTGATCGCCGGGAACTTCAGGCGGCCTTCCTCGGCCATCTGGTACAAGCGGTGCACGCCGGTGGTGGTTTCTTCGGTCACGCCCTTGATGTGCTTGATGCGGGCGGAGTACCAGCCAGGCGAGGTCGCCAGCTTGTTCTTGATGGCGGCGAACAGCACGCGCTCTTCCTCGCAGGTCGGCTTGGCGATCACGGAAAGATCGGCTTCGGCGCGGGTACCCAGGTGCAGCAGCAGGGTGGCGTCGCCGCCATCGTCCAGAATCATGTTGGCGGGTTCGCCCGGCCACTCGAAAATCCGGTGGGTGTAATCCCAGTATTCTTCCAGCGATTCGCCCTTGTAGGCGAACACCGGGATGCCGTCGGCGGCGATGGCGGCAGCGGCCTGGTCCTGCGTCGAGTAGATGTTGCACGAAGCCCAGCGCACTTCCGCGCCCAATGCGGTCAGCGTTTCGATCAGCACGGCGGTCTGGATGGTCATGTGCAGGGAGCCGGCGATGCGCGCACCTTTCAGCGGCTGCGCCTGGGCGTTTTCTGCGCGGATCGCCATCAGGCCGGGCATTTCAACCTCGGCCATGAGAATTTCCTTGCGGCCCCATACGGCCAGCGACATATCGGCGACTTTGCAGTCGGTAAAGTTTTTGGTATCAGCCACAGCGAACTCCTGATGTGGCCGGGGGGATGCGGGTGCTTCTCACCTGGGCATCCCGTGTCCGGCACGGGTTAAATACAGGTGAGCGCAGTGTTTGAAAGCCGAGCCTGACAGACGGAATCTGTTGCAGCGCTCCTCGGTTGGGTTGAATTATAACTGAATTTTTGGATTTTTGGGGTGGGAGTATACGAGGGGGAAATCGACCGCGGTATTGTTTAACGTTCGAAATCAGCGCCGCCGTAGGCGGTCCGATGGATTGAAGGGCTATACGACAAGCCTTCTTGTGAGGCGATATTTTGAGAGTATGAAAGTCATGAAGTATGAGAGAAAGAAGACCGCGACAACATAGGACACATCCCATATTGAGCTACCTGAGAGTTCCCGGTCAAGCGGCTTTAGTATTGCAACAAATGCAAAGTGAGACGCGTAGATGCCAAGCACCAAGGGTCCGACAGACGCGATGGTTGGGAAGTGTAGTTTCTTGGTATTCGATAAAGCGATTAGCGCAACACCAACACCAAGAAAATAGGTTCCGATAACGTAGTCTTGGTTCATAGTTGTGCCCCAGAATCGCTGGATTGCTAATAGCTCCGCGAAATGCATAAAAACACCCAATACGCTCAGAAATATACCTTTAAAAAGCCAACTCTCCTTGGGGCCACTTCGTTGAAGTAGGTACCCAGTCACAAAGAAAATGAGTGAAAAGAAGGGGCCATCTCTGAAGTTGAAGCCAACATGAAATCCAATTGGTGTGTCGGCATAGGCTTTGCCGGCAAGGCCAATTGAATACAATGTTGCCGCCACCGCAATTAGGCACCACTTCAGATTGAACCGGAGAAACGCGGAGCTAATAATCAGGCTGCACATTAGCCCCATCAAAAACCAAAGATGTACTTTCGTGCCTTCCAGAATTGTGGTTAGTGGCTCATTCACTGCGTTGGCCAAATTCCAATAGATGGTCTTAAGCGGCCCGAGGGGGCCATAAGCAAAAGCGTCAATAATATCTATTGGTAGTAGATAAATTGCTGACCAAGCGGAGAAGATGAAGGCAATGCGTTTCACCCTTTTCACCGTTGGGGCAAATAGTTGCCTTTCATCAGTGAATTTGCTCGCCCAAAAGTAGCCGGATATGACAAAGAAAAAGGGGACGGCGAACCGTGCAACTTGGTTGACAAACGTTGCCACATCAAGGGTGGCACCGATGGGCGCGGATGGACTTTCAAATGGCCTTGTGTGAATCGCGATGACTGAAATAATCGCCAACGTTCGAAGGACATCAACACTCTGAAGTCTGCTCACTCGGGATCCTTGTCGTATAACAGTGATTAGCCGGACGCATGCACCCGGGTATTTATTATAGTACGGACACCCATAATGCTATCGCAATTGGTTGATGTTCAATGAGTTCGATCTTATGGTGTCCATATAATAATCCTGACAGGATTAGCAGCAAGCGTTGTGCGCGCAGCGCAACTAACTTGATCTTCGTTCAAAACCAGAACGACGTATCCTTCATCAGAAATTCAACGTAGTGCATGTAGTGCGTCCCATCGCAGGAGAAGGTCACGCTAACCATGCCGTTGAAAATGTTGATCGTGGCCGTGCGCAGGTAGATGTTCGAGTCCGCCAGGCGCAGGGATTGCATGATGAGCAGAATCCGTTTGATATCGGATTGGGGGATCGCTGCGTCCATCGGGTAAGTACGGGGCGGGAACACCAGACAGATGTCCGGGTCGTTCAGGGCTTCCTGATCCAGCATCCGGTAGCGCAACGGGTCGTCCACGGTCCAGATCGTGGCCTGGCTGCTGGAAAAGTGGATCTGGCACTGGAACACGCCGCGGTGGGTCAGCAGTTCTTCGAGGATGGACGCCGCTCCTTCCATGTTGCGGTCCATCGGGCTCTCGACGCGGCATTGCTGGAAGACCGTGCTGCGGATCGCCGGATCGCCCTTCACTTGCTGCCAATAGCCGGGCTCATCGTAGAGCGCGGATGTCACAGGCAGGTCGCGCAGGTCGAAGTCGGCGCCGAGATAGCCCGATATGCCGGCGTCTGTGCGCACGAGCTGCAAGGCGGTGAGCGACGGGCGTTTGCTCCTCCGGCTGATGTAGGCATCGGAGAGCAGGAATCCCCAGGAGGGTATCACTTCCTTCATGTAGGGGCGTTGTGAGCGGTCGCGGCCGAAGTGTTCCGGTAAAATCCCTGCCTTGCCGAAGTTGTCGCTGATCTGGATGCCGTTGGTATCCACGCAGTAGAGGAAGGTGCAATAGGGGATGCTGGCGAACCCTTCCATGAGAATCGCGTCCAGCCGCTCGCGGCCTCCCCATGCCGGGTTGCACTTTCCGGCGAGGGTCGCCAGCGGTTCGCGGAGCTGACGCGCTAGCTCCTCCCGTTGCAGGTAAATGCTGTCTTTCCACGACTTTTTCATTCGTTTTCCATGTCTTACGTGATTATATGGTTAGTAGCGGCGCACGTGCCGATGATATTCATGAGCCGGGCTTGCGCTGTTCGGATACGAGGGGTTCAGGGTAGTTCAAATAGGGTGTGCGGTCTGGTTGGGAGAGGTTCGAAGCGGTTCGAAGCGGTAGCCCTTGCTGACGCATGCACTGTCCGTTAGCCTTGCCAGTCCTGCCAATCCTAATTTCCTAATTGGCAACAATGTGAGGATGGCGAAGAATCAAACTATTAAACCACCGTGAATCGCATGGCATTATGATAGGGTAGTATTTCAGTATTATGAAAAATATCCGGATGTGGGCGTCTGGCTAATGACTGTTAGAGATTGCGCATGGGCGAAGCCCGGAATGGATTTGGATGCCCTGCCTGCCCCGGTCTCCAGATTCAATATTTAGGCGCGGTATCCCCTGCCTTGGCGCGGTGATACCAGCTCTCCAGAGATGCCGCCTGCACGCCGTCCGCAGGCGACCAGGGGGCATAGTTGGCCTCGGTGATTGTCGCATAAGGCCCGTGTTTGACCTCGAACACCACCGTGCCGGTTTTCAGGGATGCCACCGCATGCCAGGTGTTGGCCGGGATTTCCACTGCGGTGACTTCTCCTCCTGCCGCTAGTTCGATCCGTTTCAGCACTTTTCCGCTATCGTCGAAAATCAGCAGCGCCACGGCACCGCTCAAGATCAGCAGGATTTCCCAGGTTTCCGGCTGCATGTGGCGGTGCGGTCTGACGTAGGTGCCGGGTTCCATGGCGATGCACAGGCGTTGCACCTTGTCGTCAAGCTGGGGGTGCAGGTTGTGGTGCGCCCGCTTGCGCGGCGAGGCGGCTGCCTGGGCGGAGAGGGTGGCGAGTAGGGTCTGGTCGATGCGTTTCATGCGCGCTTTCTGTTTTCGTTCAAAGGGTTCAATGGGATTATGCCCTGCGGCTGCTCGTCGGGCTGGGCCGGCACGTGCTGCATCACCTTCGCCAGCATGTCGGCATCGAGACTGGCCTCCGCCTGAAACTGGCCGGCGTAGGCTGACTCTTCCTGCTTCAGCTCGTAGCAGTTGGCGCCGCTGATATCCATCAGCACCGCCGCCATGCCCGCCGCGCGGAAAGCGTGGTGGCGCTTGATGAAAAACTGGCTGCAGCAGGCGCCGACATAGGCCGCCACGCCAGTGCTCTTCATCTGGCCAAGCGTGGCGGTGAGGTGTTCATAGTTCGTAATGGTGGTCACCTGCATGTTGCGCTCGCGCGCCAGGCGGTAGGCGTCGCCCACCTCGCACTTGCCGCACTCGACGCAGTCGTCCTGGTGGCGCCATTTGCACCAGGCCGGCTTGGCGCAGTAGGGCAGCAGCATCACGGTAGCCTGCGTGAGGATGGCCGGAGTGTCGTGCGTGGTTTCGCTGCCCAGCACCATCAGGCGATTGGCCTGGGCCGGGCTCAGGCCGAACTCCCGCTGCTGGTCGAACTTGGCCAGCACCAGCCGCAACACCCGGCACAGGTCCTCAGGCGCAAAGCCGAGCAGGTCGCAGGGGAGCCCGACAAAGAAAGCGCGGGCCGCCGCTTCCGCCTGCGCCAGCGGCAGGTCGGCAAGCGTGCACTCCAGGCGTTCCAGCGCATCGGCCGGGTGCAAGTGTACATCGCCGGCAAAGCGGATGCGTTCGATGTGTTGCTGCCCGGCATCCGGCCACAGCCGTACGCGCAGCACCCCGCCGGCAGTCTTGTGCAGGGCTTCGAGAGCGCCGTCGTCCGCCACGTTCCACTCAGTTTCGTGGTGAGTGTCGTCATTCCCGCGCATGCGGGAATCCACAGCTTCCATGCCAGAATCCGCAAACCCCACCCCCAGCGCATCCTCGATCCCACGCCGCAGCGCCTGTTTCAGCACCGTATCCTCAGGCACTTCGCCGAGCAGATCCTTCAGCGTGACCAGCCGCTGGCGCGCGCTTTCCAGCCCGGTCACGGTCAACTTCTCGGTCGGCACGCGCAGCGCTTCCAGCATGCTCTTGATGTCGGTGTCTATCAGCAGGGTCGCCTGCAGCAGCAGCGAATCTCCCGCCGTGGCGATGAAAACGGAAGCCAGCTTGCGGCCGTCGATTTCCAGGTCGTTGGGCGCCTTGAAGAGAGCGTGGACGCCGAGGTGTGCAAGCCCATCGGCGAGCGCCGTACAGAAGCGAGAAAGAATGTCCTGCAGGCATCCCCATTCCGTCGGGCGGCGGATGATCAAACTTAGGCCGAGCTGATTTTCATCGAGATAAAGCGCTCCGCCTCCGCTGGCGCGGCGCACGATTTCGATGCCGCGATCACGGCAGTAGTCCAGCCTGATTTCGCGTTCCAGCGCCTGGTGGCGGCCGATGCTCGCTGCCGGCAGGCTGCGGTAAAAGCGCAGCAGATCAGGTCGGTCGCCCCGTGCGTGCAGGGCGAGCCAGTCCTGGTCGAAGCCGGCATTCCCGCCAGCGCTGTTAAGACCGCTGTCGTGGTAAGCCATGGTACTGGATGGCTGGTTCAAAATGGAAGACTTAGGGCAATGCAATGAATCAGAGTATAGCAGGAGAGGGTGGGAGGCTTTATCGACTGACACAGACAGATGTTTGGAGTTTGTGTTGGTGCGGGAATTTGTGGTCGTTCATCGATGCGATGTATATTCCCCGGCAAGAACTTTTTTATCGGAAACGCTCATGAAGACACTGCACATCGCTTCCACCGAAATCGCCCTCGACTTCGACTCCGCCATCAAACTCGCCACGGTGATCGCCGACAATCTGACCGGCGAAAATATGCTGCTGTCGTGGTATGACCGCGACCGCGATTTGGAATCGCCGCGCGGCGTCAGCGAATGTCATGAAGGTTGCCCGGTCAAGGGGTTCTGGGATTACGGTCTCAATCACGGCGCGGAACTGGCGGTGAATTTCGATGACGGACGGTTCGTATTTTGTTTTCAGCCGTTGGGGGAGTTTGAATAAATCGGTTCAGAGTACAATGGCACTAACTTAAGCGGTTCCATAATCGATGTAGGGTGGGTTAGGCACGCAGTTTGTGCCGTAACCCACCAGATGTGCCGCCAGGCACTCATTTAAAAAGGCGTTGTGTTGCTACGCAACGCTTGGTGGGTTACGCAAAAAACGCTAACCCACCCTACATTTGGCTTAAGTTTAGTGCCACTGGGTTCAGAGTAAGTTAAGTTATGCTACTCCGGAAATCACCGGACAGTAGTGAATTTCTCACTGAGAAAACATGCGCATCATGCACTACGGCAGGCACAGAGCGGGAGTATCTTTTGCTGCACTTGAAACCAGGCCACTAACGTTTCCCACCCAGGATCGATCCCAGTACGCCACGGATGATTTGGCGTCCGAGTTGCGAGCCGATGGCGCGGGCAGCGCTTTTGATGGCGGCTTCAGCGACGCCCTGGCGGCTGCTGCCACCCCCCAGCATGTCGCCGATGCTGTCCAGCCAGCCGCCGCTTGCGGTTTTTTCGCCTTCAGCCTCGCTGGCCGGCGTGGCGGAAGCGGGGCTCTGTGCCGCCCGTCCCTTGAGTTTTTCATAGGCGGATTCGCGGTCCACCTGTGCTTCGTAGTGGCCGTATAGCACCGATTGTTTGATGATGGCCTGGCGTTGCTCGGGGGTGACAGGGCCAAGCTGGCTGCGCGGCGGGACAATCAGTGCGCGTTCCACCGGATGCGGGCGACCCTTTTCGTCGAGCAGGGAAACCAGGGCTTCGCCCACCGCAAGCTCGGTGATGGCTGCTTCCACATCCAGGCCGGGATTGGCGCGGAAGGTTTCCGCCGCGGCGCGCACCGCTTTCTGATCGCGCGGCGTGAAGGCGCGCAGGGCGTGCTGGATGCGGTTGCCGAGCTGGCCCAGCACCTTGTCCGGGATGTCGAGCGGGTTCTGGCTGACGAAGTAAACACCCACCCCTTTGGAGCGGATCAGCCGGACCACTTGCTCGATCTTGTCCTGCAGTGCCTGGGGGGCGTCGTTGAAGAGCAGATGGGCCTCATCAAAGAAAAAAACCAGTTTGGGTTTGTCTACATCGCCCACTTCCGGCAGTTTTTCAAACATCTCCGACAGCATCCACAGCAGGAAGGTGGCGTAGAGCTTGGGCGATTGCATCAGCTTGTCGGCGGCGAGAATGTTGATCATGCCCTGCCCTTGGGCATCGCACTGCATCAGGTCGTCGATATTCAGCGCCGGCTCGCCGAACAGCTGCTCGCCACCTTCGGATTCCAGCGTGATCAGGCCGCGCTGGATGGCGCCGATGCTGGCTGCAGAGATATTGCCGTACTCGGTGGTGAAATTTTTGGCATTATCGCCGACATGCCGCAGCATTGCCTGCAGATCCTTGAGGTCGAGCAGCAGCAGGCCGTTGTCGTCGGCGATCTTGAACACCAGCGTCAGAACACCTGCCTGCGTGTCATTGAGATTGAGCATGCGGGCCAGCAACAGCGGCCCCATTTCGGAGATGGTGGCGCGTACCGGATGGCCCTGTTCGCCGAATACATCCCAGAAAGTGACCGGGCAGCCGGCAAAGGCAAAGTCGGTGAGCCCCAGTCTGGCGATGCGCTCGACGATTTTGGGTTTTTCCGTGCCGGGCTGGCTGATGCCCGAAAGGTCGCCCTTGACGTCGGCCATGAACACCGGCACGCCGATGCGGCTGAAATTCTCCGCCATCAGCTGTAGCGAAACTGTCTTGCCGGTGCCGGTAGCGCCAGCGATAAGGCCATGGCGGTTGGCCAGTTGAGACAGCAGAAACAGTTCCTGGGTATCGTTCTTGGCGATCAGGGATGGGGTGATCATGGGCTGGCTCCGGCTTATTTCAGAATGTCTGAAATGGTACCACTACACCTTAATTCAGCAACGTTTCAAACTGCTCCAGCGGTACCGGCTTGCTGAACAAATATCCCTGAAAGGCATGGCAGCCGTGATTATCAAGGAATTCGCGCTGAGCCTGGGTTTCCACGCCTTCGGCAATGACGTTCAGCCCTAAAGCCTGTGACATTGCAATGGTAGCGTGCACGATGGCTGCATCGTTGGGGTCATTGGCAATGTCGCGCACGAAAGATCGGTCGATCTTGATTTGATCGAGCGGCAAGCATTTCAGCTGGGACAGCGAGGAATACCCTGTGCCGAAGTCATCCATCGAGAAACTCACGCCCAGTTTTTTTATTTCATGCATCTTGCCGATGGTGTCTTCGATGTTTTCCAGCACGATGCTTTCGGTCAGTTCCAGCTTGAGCTGCGCAGGTTGCGCACCGCTTTTCAGCAGCACGCGCTGCACCTGGGCAACGAAGTCGGCCTGATGGAATTGCCGGGCACTGACGTTTACCGCCAGCGTCAGGTCGCGAGTCAGCGCGCCATGCTGCCATGCTTTGAGCTGGGCGCAGGCAGTTTCCAGCACCCACAAGCCTATCGGTACGATCAGTCCGGTTTCTTCGGCCAGCGGAATGAATTGATTAGGGAAAACAAAACCACGTGCAGGATGTTCCCAACGCAACAGCACTTCCGCGCCCAACGGACGGTGTAGGCTGTCCACCTGGATTTGATAGTACAGCCGAAATTGCTGCTTCTCGAGGGCCTGACGCAAATCCGCTTCCATGTCCGCACGCGCATCCAATGTCGTTTGCATCTGCGGGTCAAAAAAACGGATGGCATTACGCCCTGCCGTCTTGGCCTGATACATGGCAACGTCAGCATGCTTGAGCAAATCTTCCACACTCTCCAGATGGCCGTGGAACAGACTGATACCGATACTTGGTGTGGTGTGGCACTCGTAATCTTTCAGCGCATAAGGCTGACTTAGCTCGTTGCGAATCTTTTCTGCGACCAGTTCGGTTAGTGTGGCCGCCTCGTCCAGTCGGCTGCTCAGATCTTCGAGCACCACCACAAATTCATCGCCACCCAGTCGTGCCACACTGTCACCCTCGCGCACACAGGTTTGCAACCGGCGCGCCACCTCGATCAACAGCAGGTCGCCCATGGCATGACCCCGCGTATCATTGATTATTTTGAAGTGATCCAGATCCAGAAACAGTAATGCACCATGCCGGCCGCTGCGTGCGCTGACCGCCATGGCCTGCTGCAAACGATCCATTAACAAGCGACGATTCGGTAGATGAGTCAGAGGGTCGTAGAAAGCCAGCTGATGAATTTCCAGTTCCGACTGCTTGCGCAGACTAATGTCGGTAAACACGGCCACATAATGGGATACCTGCTGGCGGTCATCAAAAACCGCCGTAATGGTCGTGAATTTAGGATAGATCTGACCATTCTTGCGCCTGTCCCAGATTTCCCCTGACCATTTTCCGGTATCGAGTAGTGCTGACCACATGGCCTGGTAGAAAGCCGTATCGTGCCGACCTGACTGCAGGATGCGCGGATTTTGCCCGATCACCTCTTCTGCGCTGTAGCCGGTAATGTCCTGAAAAGCCTGATTGACGCGCATAATATTTGCGTCAGAATCGGTGATTGCGATGGCTTCCTGAGTTTCAAAGGTAATAGCGGCAATACGCATCTCATCTTCGAGATGCTTGCGCTCCGTGATGTTTTCATAAATGCCCAACACACCAAATATCTCGTTATCAGCCAGCGGCACTTTGCTGGTGTCCAGCCAGATATGCTCTCCGGCGGCGTTGTGTTGCTGCTCGATGATGTGAATTTTGGAAGCGTTGTTGCTCATCACTTTGTGGTCGTCGGCCCGATAGGCTACGGACTCTTCCTGCATCCAGGGCATATCAAAATCGGTTTTGCCGATGATATCGTTTGGATGTGCCAAGCCCGCGTCCCTGGCGAAAATCTGGTTGCAGCCGAGGTACACGCTGTTGCTGTCCTTCCAGAATATCGCCTGGGGTACCGTATCCAGAATGAGGTAGAGCAGGCGCTGATTTTCGCGCAGTTCCCGCGTCATTTCAGCAGCCATTTGCTGTGCACGTTGCTCCAGTGCTGCATGTGCGGCTTGCAGCTGTTCCAGGGCCAGCGAGTTCTGTCGCACCATGCGCTGATCAAACAAAGTGGCGAGAATGCCGCCACCAAACCAGAACAGCGAAGTCAGCGACACCAGCATGGCAAGAATATTCGGCTCGATGCGCAAATCACTGGCAAGGCACATACTGCCAGGTTGAATGGTTATTCCCAGCAGGGAGGTGTAGTGCATTCCGGAAATCGCCAAACCCATGATCACTGCGCCCAACACAAAACGCAGCAATGGGGGCAACTTGATGTGCTCCCCCTGATACATCATCAGTAATGCACCCCATGAAGCGATGATTGAAATGACAATGGACAGGGCAAAAGACAATGGGTTGTAACTAATGTCCGGCGACATCTTGAGTGCTGCCATGCCAGTGTAGTGCATCGCGCTGATGCCCGCACCCATCACTAGTCCGCTGACTAATATGAGCCTGGTGCTGATGCGGATTTCGCGCAGCACACTGAAGCCCAACAGGGTCGAGAGAATGACAGGCAGGACGGAAAGGAGGGTCAGCGCAAGGTCATAAGCAATGGGGATGGGCAGGTGAAACGCCAACATGCCGATAAAGTGCATGGACCAGACTGCCAGGCCCAAAGTAATACTACCCGAGACCATCCAGAGTGTTGCCGCACGACCACTGCTCTCACGCATGCGTTGCGCATGGGTAAGCGCGGTGAACGACCCAATAATGGCCACCAGGATGGATAAAAATACCAGGGAATAATTCCAGGTAATATGCATTGCTTTAGCCCAGTTAACCGCGGATTAAATCACCCAGTGCAACACCTGCCTGGCAAGCTCGTGCCAGACCTGACCTCGATGTATGTATGCAGCAAAGTGTGGCACAAGACGAGGTGCAGTGGATTCCAGGGACACCGTAGCGGCTCAACCTTGATGAATCCTAAAACCTATTGCAGGATAAGGCAAATCAAGCCTTGGCGAATATAGGGGAATCCCTGTTTTTCAGGTAACGACGTGGGAGGCAGGGGCAGTTCAGCCGATGTATCAGGCCGCATCCTCAGCCGAGGCCGCTTGCAGATAGCTCTGTTCGATACCCGGTCGGCCATGCCAGTAGCCGTCGCAGGCCTGGTCGGGCATGAGCTTGGCCATCTGCTGGTTGGCCGTCTGGGCGGGAAGGCGGTTGTCCATGACTTCGCGGAACAGTCTGAGGATTTTGGCGGTGAAAAACGCCTGTGGGCTGATGCGCACCACGTCGACGCCGGTTTCGCGCATCGCATCGAGTTCGCCGATCAGGTTGTAGACGCTGGCGGACTGGGTCTGGGTGCCGTTCAGGGCGAGGAAGGGCTGGCCTTCGCGGGTTTTCAGGGTGAGGCCGTTGACGTAGTCCATGCAGCGGAACTGGCAGTCGTCCTTGGGCAGGTTATGGTGACGGGCGGTGAAGCAGCGCGCTGAGAATGCCAGTGGCAGGCGGCCGTAGGCGAAGACCTCGGTCTCCATGCCGACGGGACGCGCTGCCTGCATGTGGACTAGCGCGTCGCGCGACATTTCCACCGGCATGACCCAGCGATTCGCCCCGAGTTCGGCCAGCAGGGCCAGCGTCTGTGGGTTGTAGGTGTTGATATGGGGTCCGGCGACAAAGGGAAGCTTGGTGGCGGAGAGTAGATGCACTGCACCCATGTCGTTGGCTTCCACTGAAAAATTACCGTTGCCAGCGATGCGGCGCAGGGTCTTCAAATCGGATTCCGACTCGATCAGCGCCTGGCTGGAAAGGACCACTTCCTTGCCGGCGGCGGTGAGTTTTTCCGCGACTTCAATCCAGTCTTCGGTGCGCAGGGTGTGGCGGCGCGAGCAGACGGTTTCGCCGAGGTAGACGATATCCACCGGAGAGGCGGCGATTTCGTCGTAGAAACTGAATGTCGTTTCACGTTCCCAGTAGTAGAGGATGGGGCCTAGTGCTAGTTTCATATCGAGATCTCTTTAAAAACCATGTTCACCGCAAAGGACGCAAGGTAACGTAAGGGAAAACCTTTTATGAAGTTGAATTCCTTCGCGCACCTTTGCGGTAAATTACTTTTCACTTCCACGGGCGGTGATACGCACCCAAGGTGTTTTGCTGCCCTTCGGCGACCTTATTCAGTTGCGCCATCCACGCTGGGTTGACAGCGTAGCTTTGCGGCGCGCGTTTGGCGGAGTCGATGGCGGAGCGCCAGACCTTGGTGACTTGTTCGACATAGGCGGGGCTACGCTGGCGGCCTTCGATCTTGATTGCGGCGATGCCCATAGCGATCATTTCCGGCAGCATCTCCAGGGTGTTGAGGCTGGTCGGCTCTTCGATGGCGTAGTAGGTTTCTTTGTTGACCTCGAAGCGGCCCTTGCACAGGGTCGGGTAGCCGGCATTTTCGTCTTTGCCGTAGCGGTCGAGCAGGATGCCGTTGAGGCGCGATTCCAGGCCTGTGGGTGTTTGTTCCCAGCGCACCGCCTTGGCTGGCGAGCAGACGCCGCAGGTATTGGGCGATTCGCCGGTGGCGTAGGAAGACAGGGCGCAGCGCCCTTCGACCATGACACACAGGCCGCCGAAGCCGAATAGCTCAATTTCCACCGGGGTGTTTTTTACCACCTGTTCGACCTGGGCCAGCGACAGTACGCGTGGGATGACCGCGCGCTGGATGCCGAAGTGTTCGTGGTAGAAGTTGATCGCTTCATAATTTGTCGCAGAGCCTTGCACCGACAGGTGCAGGCGCAGGTTCGGGTAGTTCTTCGCCGCGTAGCGCATCAGGCCGGGGTCGGCCAAAATGACGGCGTCGATGCCGAGTTCCACTGCATTATCCACCGCCGCCTGCCAGCGCTCCCATGTGTCGGACTGCGGGAAGGTGTTGAGCGCGAGCAGCACCTTGGCGCCCCTGGCGTGGGCGTAGCGCACGCCTTCGCGGGCGCTGGCCTGGTCGAAGTTCAGCCCGGCGAAGGCGCGTGCGTTGGTGTTGTCCTTGAAGCCCATGTAGACGCAGTCGGCGCCGTTATCGACAGCGACCTTCAGGGCGGGCAGGTTGCCTGCGGGGCAGACCAGTTCGAGAGATGCTTTAGGCGACATGTCTGAGTTCTTCCTTGGTTATGGGGCAAGCGAACTGTCCCTGGCGGGTATCCCGCCTTCTCAGTTCCTGCTCGATCTTGTTGAGTACATCCCATTTCTTAGAACACCAGTCGGGGGCAAGCAGGATATCCCTGGATGCGGTGCCGGTGACGCGGTGAAAGACAATATCCTCCGGCGTACGTTCGATCAGGTCGGAGACGATGCGGGTGTAGTCTTCCTGGCTCAGTGGCTGGTATTCGCCGCGCCGCCATTCCTGGGCGAGCACGGTGTGCTTGACGACATGCAGTGGGTGCAGCTTGAGCCCGTCCACGCCGTGCTCAATTACGGTATCCAGGCTGGCGTGGTAGTGTTCCTCGGTTTCGCCGGGCAGGCCGACGATCAGGTGGGCGCATACCGGGATACCTCGCTCGCGGGCCGCGGTCGTGGTTGTGAGGTATTCGGCCAGGCCGTGGCCGCGGTTTACCTTGTTCAAGGTTTCATCGAAGGCGGATTGCAGGCCGAGCTCAAGTACGACTTCGACGCCGCGCTCGCAGTATCCGGCGAGCAGGTCGAGCACCTCCGGCGGTACGCAGTCGGGGCGGGTGCCGATGGAGAGCCCGATCACGTCAGGCTCGGCCAGGGCTTCCTCATACATCTCGCGCAATTGCTCGATCTTGGCGTAGGTATTGGTATAGGCCTGGAAGTAGGCGATAAATTTTTTGGCGCGGGTGCAACGGGTGATGGCGTTTCTTCCCGAGCTCAGCTGCTCCTGCAGGGTGGGCGGCTTGCGCCCATTGGGGCTGAACGACTCGTTGTTGCAGAAGGTGCAACCGCCGATCCCTTTGCTGCCATCGCGGTTGGGGCAGGTCAGGCCGGCGTCGAGGGCGATCTTGTGCACGCGCTCGCCATGGCGTCGCAGCAGGAGCTGCCCATAGGTGTGTATACGGTCGGAAAGAACCATCGGGTGTCGGTTTCTGCTAGCTAAAATCTATTCGGATTTAAAGGTCTATAAAGGCCGTTTAGGCTAGCATGACTGCCCGAAAGCATCAACCCTGCCGGGTCAAGAAAAATGAATCAGGTCTGGCACAGTGGGCGGTTGTCCGGATTCTCCACGCTGTGGGCGATAGTGGTGGCGAACTGGTGAATTTCATCGATGCTGAGGCAGCTCATCAGGCGGTTCATCATCGCCGGCTCGATGCGGATCGCGCAGGGTTGGCCGTCGGCGAGGGTGATGTTGATGGTGGTAACGTGCTTGAGGCCGGGCTCGGCTTCCTCTACCATCTCGGCCTGCTCGTCGAGCAGGTGGGCGTAATAGGTGTCCAGACGGTTGTCGAGTTCCTCGTCGAGATCTTCCGGCACGGCCACTATCAGCCCCATGTTGTCGTTGCGTTCCTCGCAGCCGGCACCGATCAGGCGGGTGAATTCGGCGAAGCGCTCGGCCAATTCGGCGTTGAAGAAAATGTATTCCATCATGATGTGGTTCTCCTAAACAATTTGCTTGAAGGCGAGTGCGGCCTGGTTGCGCAGTGCGCGCAGCAGACAGAGTTCTTTCCGGGTCAGGGCGATGTCGCCGGCGTGCTCCTTGTCGGCGTAAATCAGTGCCACCGGTGTGTTGTTGAGGGAAAGCGGAAGCAGGATGAAGGTCTGGGCGGAAACGGCCTTGCGAAACCAGTCCGGAATGCTTGCTCTGATCTTCGGCGAATTGATGTCGGCGATCAGGATGTCGGAGTTCTTGCTCAGCACAGCATGAAATACGTCATTCGAAGGGCGCAGAGAGAACTTGAAATCGCGGGTGATTTGCGCAATATCCTGGCCCAGCCCGAAGCGCCCGGTCATGGAATCGGTTTTACGATCCTTGATGCACAACAGGATATGCTGAAATCCCATGCCCTGATGGAGTGTTTCCAGGGCCATACGCAGAAGGGTATTCAGGGGTGTGCCATCGAGCAGGGCCTGGCTGATGTTCTGGAGCCCTTCGGCCAGAATGATCTGGCCGTCGAGCCGTTCATCCTCGTCTGTTGCGTTGGCTATTGAGCCGCGCGCCGCGAGTATTTCCGGTGCAAAGGCGGTGTTGTGAACGGTAGGGGCATCGTCATCGGCGGCGCTTTCCCGGTATTCCGCTCCGCCGGCCCAGTCGATGAGGTGTTTTCCGAATTGACTATGCTGCAGGTTGAGGCGGATAGTGCCGGCGTATTGAATGGCTTCTTCCACGGCTTTTTCCAAGGCAGTGGTCATCTGTTTTTCGGTCAGGCGCACGGCATCTTCGAAGCGGCGCGCGACAGTCTGGATCGCGCTGGTCCGATTTTCGCGCGAGGCGTAGGCGATGGCTTCGCACAGCTCGTTGGCATGGGCTGCGATGAGGTGCAGCATGTCGTAGGGGGTGTCTTTCCGGATTTTCCCTGACGGCAGCTGGCGCATGCTTTCCACAATCTGGTCAGGAAAGCCCCAGATGCGCGCGATTTCCATGCCCAGGTTCCGGTAGGAAATGCCTAGCACCTGGGTGGAGGCGACATCCTCGCTATACTCCTTTTGCGCCATGGTTTTTTCGATTTCCCTGGTTTCTTCGGGAAAGTAGAACAGTGACAGCATCCGTCCAAGATTGTGGAACATGGCGCAGATGAAGATTTCTTCGGCATCCCCCCGCGCAACAACCTTGGCAGCGATGCCCTTGGCCAGAATGGCGCTGAACAGGGCGCGCAGGAATTCATCCTTGAGTTGGGTGACGAGCGCCTTGTTCTGCATGTGATCGAACAGCATCAGGGTGACAGAGAGGTTGCGCAGCGCATCCAGGCCAAGGATGACGACCGCGCGTGAGATGGTGGTGATCTTGCCGCTATCATGCTGGCCGTAGTAGGCGGAATTGACCAGCTTGAGAATCTTGTTGGTGAGGGCGACATCCTTGAGGATGGCACGCGACAGTTTTTCGAAGCTGTCCTGTCCGCCTGATGCGAGGATTTTGTTGATGATGCTGACCGACTCGGAGAGAGCGGGGAAATCGCTTTTATGGCGCATGCGCCGGAGCAGGAAATCCACCGTGCTTCTGCGCGATTGTTCCGAGAGTATGGGCAGGCCATCCGCATCCATCACCATGTAGGTGTGCAGCGCATCACGCATTTCCTGCGCGCTGGCATAGCGGTCGAGCGGGTTCGGCGCCAGCGCCTTGAGGATGATGTCGCCGAGTTTCTCGTCGATGAATTCGCTGGCTTCGGCGGGGTTGAAAATCGGGCCATTCACGATCTGGTTGAGGATCTGGAAAATGTCGTTACCCTGCACCGCGCGCTTACCGGTGACCATTTCGTAGAGGATCAGGCCGGCGGCAAAGATGTCACCCTTGATGCTGACCTCGCGGGTGTTGATGTATTCCGGCGACATGTATGCGGGCGTACCCATCAGCTCGTTGCCCTGGTGGGCCGCGCCGCTGATCTTGGTGGCGATGCCAAAATCCATCACGCGCGGGATGCCTTCCGGGTTCATCAGAATGTTGGAGGGTTTGAGGTCGCGATGGATGATCTTGTGCTGGTGGGCGTGAGCGATGGCGTCGAGTACCTGCTGGATGATCTGGATAGCGCGCGGCACCGGCAGGGCGCCATCTTCCTTCAACAGCGCCGCCAGGGTTTTGCCCTCGACGTATTCGAACACCAGGTAGGGATTGCTGTCGTGCTCCCCGGCTTCGAAGATCGGCACGATGTTGGGGTGCTGCAGCCGGCTGACCGTGCGCGATTCCTGGATCAGCGCCCCGATCTTGAGATCCCGATCCTCCTGCTGGGAGAAATGCATGGTCTTGATTGCAACCTCGCGCTGAAGTTGCGGGTCATGGGCCAGATACACCACGCTCTGGGCTCCTCTGCCCAGAATGCGCAGGACCTGGAATCTGCCGATGTTTTGTAGCATGCCGGGTAGTCCCGCTATAGCGTCTGCTTGATTGCCAGCAAGGCCTGGTTACGCAGTGTCCTTAACAGGCTCAGCTCGTTTTCCGGCATGTTGATGCCGCCTGCCGGCTCCTTGTCCGCATATATCAACGCTACCGGTACATTTTTGATATTCAGCGGAAACAGCACGAAGGTCTGGGCGGTAATAGTCTTGCGATACCAGTCCGGAATGCGATCCTTGATTTTCGGTTCGTTGATGTCGGAAATCAGGATGTCCACGCCCTTCGACAAGGCGGCGTGGAACACATCCGGAGTATAGCTGAGGGGGAACTTGAAGGTCTTGATGGTCTGGTTGATATCCTCGCCGAAGCCGAAGCGCCCGACCATGGCGTTCTGCTTGGCATCCTTGATGCATAGTAGAACGCGCTGAAAGCCCATGCTGCGGTACATGGTTTCCAGGATCATGCGCAGGAGGTCGTTGAGGGAGCAGCCATCCACCAGGGAATTGCTGATGTCCTGGATGCCGGCGGTGAGGATGGCCTGGGCATTGCCAGCATTCGGCTTGTTTCCCATGTCTTCCGGCAACTTTGCCTGGGCCAGTGTGACTCCCTCTGTTGCGGT
The DNA here is from genome assembly GCF_000971475.1 of Sulfuricella sp. T08. Classification (GTDB taxonomy): domain Bacteria; phylum Pseudomonadota; class Gammaproteobacteria; order Burkholderiales; family Sulfuricellaceae; genus Sulfuricella. The sequence goes on along the minus strand of NZ_DF967525.1, from coordinate 19,087 downwards.
GATCGCCACCGTGTCCTGCATCTGCGATTCTGCCTCAGTCAGACTGGTGCCGTCAGCAGCGAGCTCTGCTGCTCCTTCCTTTATGACCTCTCCTTGATGGGTGTGTCCCGTCCAGGTGGCGACTTGCTTGCCGATCTGGCTCTGCCTTATTCCCAGACGTACCGTGCCGGCGAACTGGGTGATTTCGTCGAGGGCTTTCTCCAGGGTCTGCTGTAACTGCTTTTCCTGGATCGGCATGCTGTCGCCATAGCGCCCGGAGAGCTTTTTGATCGACTTCAGCCGGTCCTCGCTGGGAGTATTGGCTACGATTTCGCACAGTTCATTGGAGAAGCTGGTGATGATGCGCAGCTTATCCATGGGTGTTTTGGGACGGGGGACGGAATCGGGCGGCAGCTTGCGCATGCTGTGCACGATCTGTTCCGGGAAGCCCCAGGTCCTGGCGATGCCGATGCCCAAGTCCTGGTAGGAAATGCCGAGCACCTGGGCGGAAGCAATATCTTCGTTGCATTCTTTCTGGGCCATGACCCTGTTTATGCTTTCGGCCTCTTCCTGGAAATAGAACATGGCCAGGAGGCGCCCCAGGTTATGGAACATCGAGCAGATAAAAGCTTCTTCAGGATCCTTGATGTCTTTGGAGGCGCCTTTGGCAATATCCTTGGCTATGAGCCCGCTGAACAGGGTCTGAATGAATTCTTCCTTCAGATGCGTCGCATGAGCCTTGTTCTGCATGTGTTCGAACAGGATCAGGGTGACAGCGATGTTGCGCACCGCGTCGAAGCCGAGAATGATCACGGCGCGCGAAATGGTGCTGATGGTGCCGCCGCCGTATGTGCTATAGAAGGCAGTGTTGACCAGTCGCAGAATCTTATTGGTGAGGGCGAAATCCTTCAGGATCGAGTTGGAAAGCTTGTTGATGCTCTCCCGGTCGGAGGAAACCACACGGTTGATGGAACTGACCGACTCCGACAGGGCAGGGAAATCGCCTCTGTGGCGCATCCGCCGCAGCAGGAAATCCAGCGTGCTCTGTTTCGATTCGGTGGAGGGAGGAGAGGCTTCTTCACCCGCCAGCATGAACGCGTGCAGCGCCTCCCCCATCTCCTCGGCGCTGGCATAGCGGTCGAGAGGCTTTTTTGCCAGCGCCTTGAGGATGATGTCGCCAAGCTTTTCATCGATGGCTATTTCGCTGCTCGGAGGGAGCTCGATCGGTTCGGAAGCGATGCGGTGCATGACCTGGTAAATGTTGCTGCCCTGTACTGCCTTGTGCCCAACCACCATTTCGTAAAGGATCAGGCCGGCGGCGAAAATATCATTTTTTTCGCTGACTGTCCGGCCGTCGATGTATTCTGGCGCCATATAGGCTGGCGTGCCTATCAGAACATCGTTGTGCTCGCCCGGTTTGTCGGAGATGCGTTCGGCGATGCCGAAATCCATCACCCGCGGGATGCCTTCCGGGCTGATCAGAATGTTGGAGGGTTTCAGGTCTCGGTGGATGATGCCATTCTGGTGAGCATGGGCGACGGCGTCGAGCACCGGGCCGATAATGCCGATAGCCTCGTTGGTGGGCAGAGCCCCTTTTTCTCGCAGCAGATCGGCCAGGGTCTGACCCTCGACATACTCGAATACCAGATAAGGATCGCCTTCGTATTCCCCAGCCTCAAAAATAGGTACGAGGTTGGGGTGACGCATCTTGCTGACTGTGCGCGATTCCTGGATCAGCGCCTGAATCTCGTTCTGCTGGTCCTTCTGTTTCGTGAAATGCAGGGTTTTGATCGCCACTTCGCGTTGCAGCTTGGGATCGTAAGCGAGATAAACCACACTCTGCGCACCCTTGCCCAGAATCCGGGTCACTTCAAATCGGTCGATTTTCTGTATGTCTTGATTCATGCTGTTTTCGGGGACTACTCGTTGTCTGGAGGTAGAAAAAATATCGATAAATCGTTATACAACGCTATTCTGCAATAGATATGGCAGATTGTCGCCTGGAGGCGCTTACTTTTGGTGAGTCAATCGCGGTCAGCCGGGCGGAACCAGAGTAAAATAGCGTTTTACGGTTGAATCAAGGCTGAATATGTCGCAAGTTAATTCCGTCTGGCGCACGTTTTCCGCCGCGCCCCATCGCATGATGTTTCTGGCTGGTGCGGTACAGGGGCTGGCTGCTATCGTCTGGTGGCTGACCGAGTTGATCGGCCGCTATACCTCCGCCTGGCTGGCACCGACCTGGGCGATTCCGGCCACTTGGGCGCACGGCTTCCTGATGATTTACGGCTTCTTCCCATTTTTCATCTTCGGCTTCCTGATGACTGTCTATCCCAGCTGGATGAATGGCGCCAAGGTGCCGCCGCGCCGCTATGTGCCGGCTTTCCTGCTGCTGGCGTGCGGCGTGCTGCTGTTTTACCTCGGCCTGCTGGCCGGAAAAGGGCTGCTGATCGTCGCGCTGGTACTGATGCTGGCCGGCTGGGGCATCGCTTTTTATGCGCTGCTCGACGTACTGATCACTGCGCGTCATCCTGACAAGCTGCACCCCAGAATCACCAGCGTCGCCCTTGGCATGGGCTGGCTTGGCATTCTGGCCTACCTGCTCTGGTTGGTGACCGGTAACGCCCTGTTCGCGCTGTTTTCCCTCAAGGCCGGAGTGTGGTTTTTGCTGCTGCCGATCTTCTTTACCGTCGGCCACCGCATGATTCCGTTCTTCTCCAGCCGGGTGCTGGACAACTATAAAATCGTCCGGCCCACCGGCGCGCTCAGTGTGATGCTGGTGTGTGTTTATGGCCACGGCACGCTGGAAATTCTGGGCTGGAACACCTGGCTATGGCTGTTCGACCTGCCCTTGCTGGCGCAGACACTGTATTTGAGCTGGCACTGGCAGCTGCGCCGCAGCTTCGAAGTGCGTTTGTTGGCAGTATTGCACATCGCTTTTGCCTGGACCTCTATCGCGCTGGCGCTGTATGCCGTGCAGAGCCTTGCGCTGCTGGCCGGTGTCGTCATTCTGGGCTTCGCGCCGTTACATGCCCTGACCATCGGCCTGTTCGGTTCTATGGTACTGGGCATGGCCTCGCGCGTCACGCTCGGCCATTCCGGCGCGGAACTTCAGGCAGATGGCCCTACCTGGGCACTGTTCTGGGGATTCCAGCTCGCCGCACTGGCTCGCATCGGCGGAGACCTGCCGCTGGCTGGCGCGGCGGCAGGTCATTTCTACCTGTGTGCCGCTGCGGTCTGGCTCGCTTGTTTTACGCCCTGGTTCGTCAAATATGCACCCAAGTATTGGCGGCCAAGGTCGGATGGGCAGCCGGGATAAGCTGAGTTGAAGCCCTGTGGCGGCGGGTTGATTTCTCTGCTTCATGACATTCGGTTGACTTCCTCCCGCGTAACCTTACAATCCCCATAAGTTCCGCCTTTCCCGCAGTTCAGTCCAACAAAGTTTATCCGCCTCCAATAGGTCGTGGGGCTCTTGCAGAATCGGGTGGGGCAGCGGATAAACGCTATTCGTTAGAGGTTTACATGCTCCGACTACTTGCTGCGTTACTGTTTTTTGTTGCATCGCTTCCGGCGCAAGCGGTTCAACTTTCATGCTCCGAAGACAGCAATACGCGGCAGCGACTCTGCTACAACCCTAAAGCAGTTCGTTCAAATGGTGATCTGCGCGCAGTACGCCTCTATAAAGGCGGCCCGAATGGTGCCGATGACACTGGCTTTACCGCAGTCCTAAATTGCAAAGTTGGATATTTGGAAATGCGAGACAAACAGGGGGTTGTTTTTGCCCGTGACCAGCCAGAAAAGCTCTATGTTGTGCTCTTTAGGGATTACGTCTGCGGCGAAAAACAACACAAGCATGACAAATCGCTCAACTAATTCTCTAACAATTCATTCTACCTACCGGCCTGCGTGAAAAGCCGAGCAGGCTAGTGAATTCAGACGTAGACGGAAAGGTCATCAATGAACCATGCGCTCACATTCACGGTCGCGGCACTGATTGCTGGCGTCAGTTTGTACTTCAGCTGGGCACTTCGTGATTGGTCGTGGTTTCAGCGGTCAGGGAGTCTTGTGGCTGTTTCAGGGGTGCTACTTGAATATTGGCAGGTGTTAACAACACCTAAGGCAGACTCCATGCCTTTTTGGCGAACACAGGAAGGACACAGTGCCGCGCGAGTAGCCATTGTTATTGCGTGCTTTGGTTCAGTTATACAAGGCTATGGTGATCTGCTTTCGCGAGTAGTGCAGTGCAAGTGACTCAGCTGCGTAGGTTGGGGTATCTAAGACGTAGCCCGAGTATCTAACCCTTTCCAGCCCTCACTCATCGAAGGTGCAGCAAGCGTAGCCCGGATGAAATGAAATGGAATCCGGGGCATCCCACCCCACGGCAGGATGGTTGCCGGGCAGACGATTGCCTCTGCCCATGCCCTGGTTCGTCAAATATGCACCCAAGTATTGGCGGCTACGTCCGGATGGACAACCGGTTTAGTAATGGGGCGGGGTTTCGTTCGTCGTACGCTGTTCGGCTGCGCCGTCCGATAATTCCTTGACGTGCCGGATCAGCGCTTCGCAAATGGCTTCCAGGTGGTCGATCTTTTTTTGTTGCTGGCAGACTACCTGGTTCAACTCTTCGACCGTAACTTCCTGGTGGGAGAGCTTTATTTCGATTTCAATCAGCCGGTCTTCGCTCATCTTTATTTCATGTCTTTCTGTTACTCACCGAGCAAATCGGCCAGAGTGTACAGATCCAGCGTTGCAAGAAAACTTTGCAGGGCCTCGCCCATGGCGGTTTTCAGGCGGCAGGCGGGAGCCAGGACGCAGGCGCTGAAGTCGGGTTGGAAGCAGGCGACGATGTCCATGTTCTCTTCCATGCTGCGCACCACGTCGCCCACCACGATCTGCTCCGGCGGGCGCGCCAGTTTGATGCCGCCGCCCTTGCCGCGCAGGGTGTCGATATAGCCGTTTGCGCCGAGCTGGTGCACCACCTTCATCAAGTGGTTGCGCGAGATGTCGTGATAGGTGGCGATTTCGCTGATGGTGGCGAGCTTTTCCGGTCTCGTGCCGAGATAGATCAGTGTGCGCAGGGAGTAGTCGGTGTAGCGGGTCAGGTGCATGGAAGGTTCGGTGGGTTAGCGGGTCAGCTGCGCATACAGCAGCGGCAGCTGTTTCGGCAGCTCCGATGGTTTCCTGATTACAACATATCCGCCGATGCCGAACAAGTGCGGCAGGTAGCTGCCGGCCTTTTCGTCGATGGTGACGCAGAATGGACGCAGCCCCATCTGGCGCGCTTCGAGCAGGGCGACGCGGGTGTCTTCGATGCCGTAGCGCCCTTCGTACTGGTCGAGATCGTTGGGTTTGCCGTCGGTGAGGATGAACAAAATTCTTTGCGTCGCCTGCTGTTTCGTCAGAAGCTGGCTGGCGTGGCGGATGGCGGCACCCATGCGGGTGTAGTAGCCGGGCTTGATGGCGGCGATGCGGCCGCGGATGCTGGCGTTGTATTTCTCGCCGAATTCCTTGAGGACGTGGAAGCGCACGTTGTCGCGCTTGAGCGAGGAAAAGCCGTACAGGCTGAAGCGGTCGCCGGTGGCGGAGAGCGCCTCGGCGAACAGGTACAGGCTGTCGCGGACGACGTCGATGACGCGGGCGGTGTCGCTCACCCATGCGTCGGTGGAGAGCGACAGATCGGCCAGCATCAGACAGGCGAGGTCACGGTCGCGGTAGTGGTGGGCGCGGTACAGGCCGCGCTCGGCGGCGTGGCCGGTGAGCCGGTCGGCGGTGAACTGGACGCAGGCGTCCAGGTCGGGCTCGGTGCCGTCGAACTGGCCCCTGATCCACACCCGCGCCGGTGTAAGCGCCTCGAACTGGCTACGGATGCGGCGCGCAGTGGCAGCGAGGTGGTGAGGCAGCGGACAGGGAGGCGCTGCGCGCGCGACCATCGGCTGCAGGCAGCAGTGGTCGGGCTGCAGGATCTGCTTCTTGTAGTGCCATTCCGGTAGCAGGATGCCCTGCCCGAGCGGCATGTCGTCCTGTGCAGCGGAAGGCAGGTCGAGATCGAATCGCAGGCGCGAAGCGACGCTTTTGCCGTCCTGTGCCACGCTCAGGTGGTTGAGGTCATCTATGGCCGGGTCGGCGCCCGGGTCGCTGTTATCCTCGGTCGGACGGTTGGCCTTGATGTATTCGGCCCAGCTGAAAATACTTTCGGCACGGAAGAACAGGATGAAGGGGTTCTTGTTGTCCGGCATGTCCACCCGTTCTGCCTGGCGGCGCTGGGTGTCGTCGGTTTTCTTGCTGTTGCCGTCGCCTTCCTGCTGCGGTTCGCCGGGGGCGGCTTTGTCGCCTGCCTGCTGTGGCATCGAACGCGGCGGGTTGGGGTGCAGCCACAGGCGCACCGGGTGAGGCGGACGGTTGGCGCGCGGCAGCTTGTCGACGCTGCCGGGATTTTGCAGTGCAGTGCGGATGGCCAGTTCCATGGCGGCTTCATCCGGCGGCAGCCTGGCCGGGTCGGGGCGTAGTGCCAGCGTGGCGTCGAGCAGGCGCCGGTAGCGCGAACGCAGGCCGGGGAAGCGCTCGAATACAGTGAGGGTGGCCTGCTGGCTGCGCATGATCCAGGAGCGCTGGTCGGGCTCGCCCACTGCCGCCAGGGCAATCAGCCACAGGTAGAGGTCGCGGTTGAGGCTGCGCTGCGGCAGGATGTCGAGCATCGCTGGCAGGCGCAGGGTGTCTTCGTCGAGCCAGGTCAGTGCGGTTTTTTCGCCGCTGCCGGCGATGCGCTGCAGCAGGCTGCGGCGCGCCCCGTGTTCGGTGGCGCTGGCCGCCCTGACGTCGAGACCGCTGTCGCCACCGAGGGCTCGGAAGAAGATGCCGGCGGTCTTGCTCATGCTTTCGAGCGTCACCGCTTCCTGCGGATAGCGCTTCTCTGCCGCGCCGGTGATGAACTTGTGCCAGAGTGCGCCTACTGTTTCTTCCATTTAAATACTTTCACCGCGGAGGCGCGGAGGCGCAGAGAGAATCATGATGAAGATTGTTTGCATCCCGTTCTAGCTGGCTATCGAAGAGCTGCGATTTGAAGGAAATTGATCGTGCAGTTTTCCGTGTCCCTGCGCCTCTTCGGGTAATTTATTTTGTTCAAAGCAATGTTCAGGAATTTCGTCGTGATGGCCGAAATCGCGCGTTGATTTGTCGAGGGCGCATTCCTGATCCACCCATTTCAGCAGTGTCCCCATGGGCTTTCCGTCTTGGACTTGGGAGCAGGCATTGGCGCATTGGCCGCACTGGGTACAGGTGAACATGTGGCGCTTGGTCGAACGCGGTTTGAGGCGCATCGGGCAGACGTTGTCGCAGGCGGCGTTGCAGTCGGCACAGGCGAGGGCGCGCTTGCGGTCGAAGCCGATCACCATCGCCTTGCGGTTGCCCATCCAGGCCAGCGACTGGAACAGGCCGACGGCGCAGGCGTAGCGGCAGAACAGGTGGCGCGCGAACGTGAACTCGATGAAGAACAGGAAAGTGCCGACGCCGATAAAACGGGCCTGGTTACCGGTCAGTTCGCCGTGCAACAGGTTGCCGTAGATTTCGGCCGGCGGCAGCAGGTAGGTGAGTAGCGCCACCGCCCAAACGAAGGCGAAGATTAGCGCTAGCGGCACCGCCACCAGCCAGTACAACGGATTGGACTTGGTGATGCTGCCATCGGCATTGCGTTCCGGCAGGGGGTGCTTGTCCCAGATGCTTTGCTTGCCGATGGCGCGGCGCAGTACGCCGTTGATGGTTTCCACCACCGAAAAATGCGGGCACAGCCAGCCGCAGTAGAGGCGACCGTATTTCCACGAGATCCAGATGCCGGTGCCGATCACGCCTAGGATCGGCAGGCCGCCACGTAGGATGAGGTTGATCGCGGCCTGAGTTGCATCGATGCGCTGGGCGAGGAAGTCATCCAGCCCCAGTGTCCAATTCATGCCGAGGAAGAAGAAGTGCTTAACGTTGAGATCGAAGCGGAACAGGTCGAATACCGGTGCCAGCAAGAACAGGATAAAGAAGCCGGCCTGGAACCAGAGTCGCTTTTGTTGGGTATTACTCACAGGGTCTTCCGACTAGTGGATAGACATACTTCTGCCCCGCCATCGCCTTGGCCAGGCCGAGCACGCCGAGCAGCACCAGGGTGGAGTGGCAGGTGGTGAAATAGATAATCACGATGACCCAGGTTTTCGGTGCGGCATAGCCGCCGAGCAGGATGATGGTGATGTTGGCAATCACCAGCAGTACGCCGGCCCAGACGCTGGTGGAAATTGTCTGGCGCAGGTGACAGAGGGCGAGCGCCGGCATATTGGCGCTGCGCTTGAAATACAGCCAAAGCAGTATGAGAAAGGCCAGCCCTGGTGCCAATAGCAGATTGGCGAGGTATAGCGTTTCCACCCAGACCGCCAGGGACTGGCCGGGGATTTCCTGTTCGCTATCTTCCGAAACTGGCATGGACGATCTCCATCAATGCGTCGGCGGTTTCTACATCGTCAGTCAGGGTTTCCACCATCGCCGCACGGCATGCGTCCACCGGATCGAAGCCGCTGCCGATCAGGGTCGCGGCATAGACCAGCAGGCGCGTGCTGGCAGCCTCTTCCAGGTCGTGCTCCTTGAGTGCGCGCAGGGCGTTGGCCAGGTTAACCAGGCGCTTCGCCAGCATCGCGTCGGCACCGGTTTCGCCGATCAGGATTTCCTGCTCCAGTGCGCTCTCAGGAAAGTCAAAGCGCAGGGAAACGAAGCGCTGGCGCGTGCTCGGTTTCATTCCTTTCAAAAAGTTCTGATAGCCGGGGTTGTACGACACTACCAGCATGAACTCCGGCGGCGCCTGCAAAATTTCTCCAGTGCGCTCGATCGGCAGAATGCGCCTGTCGTCGGAGAGGGGATGCAGGACGACGGTCGTGTCCTTGCGCGCCTCTACCACCTCGTCCAGGTAACAGATTCCGCCTTCGCGTACTGCGCGTGACAGCGGGCCGTCGCTCCAGTAAGTGCGGCCATCGCCGATAAGATGGCGGCCGACCAGGTCGGCAGCAGTCAGGTCGTCATGGCAGGCCACGGTGTATAGCGGCCGGTTGAGTTTGGCTGCCATGTGTGCGACAAACCGGGTTTTGCCGCAGCCGGTCGGCCCCTTTATCAGCAGTGGCAACTGGTTGCGGTAAGCATGCTCGAATAATTCGATTTCGTTGCTGTGCGGTTTGTAGAACGGCGCGTTGCTCATGGCTGAACTTTCAATTCGACAATTAGGTGGGTGTATTGGTTGCAGTTATTTGAGTCCGGTCAGGTAGGCGATGGCGATGCCGCCGCCGACTATCAGCAGCCAGGATGCCATGATGGCGCGCCACAGCAGGCTGGTTCTGCGCAGGCCCATGAAGAAGCCGGCGACCATTTCGCCCTTGATGAAGGTGATGATCAGCACCAGCATCACGATTTGCGTGCCGCCCAGTTCCATCCTGCCGATACTGTAGGTGACGCTGGTCAGCGCCAGCAGCCCGAGCCAGACGCGGGTGCAGGGACGGATGAACTGGCTGCGTTGGTTTTCGATGTTGTTCATGAGTGCCTTAACGAATGACGTAAACCAGGGGGAACAGGATGATCCACAGCAGGTCTACCATGTGCCAGTAGGAAGCACCGGTCTCGACGCCGGTGTGGTGCTCTGCGCTGTAGCCGCCGCGCCGTGCCTTGAGCATCACCGCAGCCAGAATCACCATGCCGAGGATAACGTGCATGAAGTGGAAGATGGTGAGCGACAGATAGAACATGTAGAAGGTATTGGTGCTGAGCGAGATTCCGGCGGAAAATTTGGCGTGAAACTCAAACAGCTTGATGACCAGAAACACGCCGCCGAGGCCGATAGCGCCGGCCAGCCAGTGGGCGCACTGGCGCGACAACCCTTCGCGGATGGCGGCAACGGCACGTACCACGAAATAGCTGCTGGTGATCAGGACCACGGTATTGACGGCGCCGGATTCACGATTGAGGTGTTGTTGCGATTCGTTGAATAACTCGACGTTGTGGGCGCGGGCAAAAGCGTAAGAAAGAAAAAATATGCCGAATGCCAGCAGTTCAGCAAAAATGAAAAACCAGATTGCCAGATCGCCTGGTGGAGTGCCGGCCTTGTGGCTATCCAGGGTAAGGGTTTGAGTAGACATTGATGTTTAATTCCGATTCCGAATAAAAATGATCACTGTGCCGGCTTCATCCTGGGCTCCTCGTCATACAGTACGTGCTGTATGGGTTGCCTTGTCCTAGCCGCCTTGTTTTCCTGTTTATTCGGAATTGGACTAACCAGTGTGGTGCAGAACGCGACATTCTAGCGTTTGCCGTCCCGTGATAATAGCCCATTAAAATAGTCTGGTATTTGGAGTTGAAAAAGGGAGGGGCGAACCCCTCCCTTTCAGGCTTTAAGCGGCTTCCTTGCTTTCGCCACCCACGAAGAAACTGATGATGTAGAGAACCAGGCCGGTCAGGAAGATTAAACCGGTGAACTCACGCATCCAGTAGAACAGCGTGATCTGGTCCTGCGCCGCCATGAAGCCGAGCGGTGTAGTAGATACGCGCTGCAGCCACACTTGCAGGATGCCGGCAGCAGTCAGGAACAGGGTGATGAACACGATGGAGACGGTCATCATCCAGAACGACCACATTTCCAGTACCTGAGACTTTTCGCTGTTGGCCGCACGTCCACGCATCATCGGCATGGCGTAGGAGATGATGGTCAGCACCACCATTACATACGCGCCGTAGAACGCCATGTGGCCGTGGGCAGCGGTGATCTGGGTGCCGTGGGTGTAGAAGTTCACTGGAGCCAGGGTGTGCAGGAAGCCCCACACGCCAGCACCGAGGAACGACATCACGCCAGTGCCCAGCGCCCAAAGCGTGGCAGCCTTGTTGGGATGCTCGCGACGACGACGATTCACCATGTTGAACGCGAACACGGTCATCATGAAGAAAGGAATCGGCTCCAGCGCGGAGAACACCGAACCAAACCACTGCCAGTACTCAGGCGTGCCGATCCAGAAGTAGTGGTGGCCCATGCCGACGATGCCGGTGATCAGGGTCATGGCGATGATCAGGTACAGCCACTTTTCGATGATTTCGCGGTCGACACCCGTTACCTTGATCAGCACGAAAGCCAGCAGCGCGCCGAGGATCAGTTCCCATACGCCTTCCACCCAAAGATGCACGGTCCACCACCAGAAGTACTTGTCCAGCACCAGGTTGGAGGGGTTGTAGAAGGAGAACAGGAAGAACACCGCCAAGCCCCACAAGCCCATCAGCAGAACGATACTGATCGAGGTCTTGCGGCCTTTCAGCGCGGTCATGGTGATGTTGAAGAGCATTGCCAGCGCCACGACCACGATACCCAACTTAGTGGGTAGTGGCTGTTCCAGGAACTCGCGTCCCATCGTCGGCCACAGGTCGTTGAAGGTGTACTTGGCCAGAGCGGCGTATGGAACCATCAGATAACCGACGATGGTTGCCGCACCGGCGACCAGGAAAATCCAGAACATGAGCAGTGCCAGCTTGGGGCTGAACAACTCGTGTTCCGATTCTTCCGGGATGATGTAGTAGGCCGCACCCATGAAGCCGAATAGCAGCCACACGATCAGCAAGTTGGTGTGCACCATGCGGGCAACGTTGAAGGGGATGGCCGGGAACAGAAAGTCTCCCATTACGTATTGCAGGCCCATGATCAGGCCGAACAGGATCTGTCCGACGAATAGGCCAATGGCAGCGATGAAGTAGGGCTTCGCTACCGCCTGAGATTGATATTGCATAAGTTTTCCTCCTAAGCCTTTAAGAAATCAGGGTGGCCAAAATTAACCTTCGATGTTTGGCGGCCATTTGGCGGTGTTGATTTCGCCGGTCCACTTAAGAAATGCCACCATGTCATCCAGTTCCTGATCGGTCAGGTTGAATTGCGGCATCTGGCGACGGTTGCCAGGTGTGCCTTCGGCAGGGCGGCTCTTGATCCAGGCCTTGATGAAATCGCCGCCGCCACGCCGTGCATAGACATTGCCAAGCTCGGGCGCGTAGTAGGCACCCTCACCGAGCAGCGTGTGGCAACCGATACAGTTGTTCTTTTCCCAGACCATCTTGCCGCGCTCCACTGCGGGAGTGATGTTTTCCCGGTGGTCGCGCTTCGGCAGGACCTGCATGGTGTCGAAAGTCAGGGCGACGAGGAGCAGGAAAAAAAATGTTGATCCCCCGAAAAAAATGTTTCGCGCCATTGACTTGGTAAATGCTTGGCTCATGTTTACCTCCTAAAGTTAATCTAAAGAAACCTTACTTTTTACTTCTTATAATCATTAAATCGCGCATATATTCTTTGCGTGGCCTCCCTTACATAGGCTGGTTTGCTTTGTTATCCCGCTTGGAACGGACATGGCTCTACTATCCATTCCGGCGCAGACTGCAATTTAGTGGATAGGGGGGAAAGCAACCTTGATTTAGGTCAAGGATTCGGAGAAGCGCTTAAACAAGAATGAGAGTGTCTTCTGTCGCGAATTTTTACCCTGATTCTAGAGGTGATCTTGTATTCAATTGCGGGCAGGATCTTACATGGAATCATTGGCTGCATCCAGCCCGGTATAAATTTCCATTTTTTTTGCATTTAGATTTGTCACACAGGATTATCATGGGCTCTATCAGTAGTTATATGACCAGCGATCACCATCGCTGCGACGAATTATTCTCGCAGGCGGAAGCAGCCGCTTCCGGGAAGGATTGGGGCACGATTGCTGCCGATTTGCAGATCTTTCTCGATTCCATGCACCATCATTTTAAGATGGAGGAAGAGGTATTGTTTCCCGCTTTCGAGGAGCGCACTGGCATGAGCATGGGGCCGACCCAGGTGATGCGGATGGAGCACGTCCAGATGCGCGAATTATTCGATGCCATGTCCGATGCGGTGAAGCTACAGGACCGGGATGAATTCCTGGGTCAGGCTGAGACGCTGCTGGTGATGATGCAGCAGCACAACATGAAGGAAGAGCAGATGCTCTATTTGATGGCCGACCGGGCACTGGCAGGTGAAATGGAAGAAGTGCTGCAGCAGATGCGTGCTGTGGGCGCATAGCGGGCGAAACGGCGATGAGTCAGGAGCGCGTATTGGATGTCCGTGGGCTGGAGCCGCCCGAGCCGCTGGAAAAGGTGCTGGATGCTGTCGCGACGCTGCAGCCGGGCGAACGTGTGCGCATGATCCATCATCGCGAACCCTGTTTGCTGTACCCGCTGCTGTCGAAACGGGGGTTTAACCATCTGGCCGAAGCCAAATCTGAGGATCATCATGAGATTCTGATCTGGCGCAAGGGGGATGCGGCTGCTGCGCCCTATGGCCTGCAGGAATGAAACTGGAAGCCGGTCTTTCCTTCAGCCAGGCGCCGCCGATCCTGGTGCCGTTCCGTTTTTTTCTGAGCGCGCCGCTGTTCGGCCTGTTGGCCGCCCTGCTCGCACTGTGGTACGGACCTTCCCTGATGGAGAGCCGCTGGCAGCCGTCGGTGCTGGCGTTGACACATTTGATGACGCTTGGTTTTCTCGGCATGGCGATGGTCGGGGCCATGATGCAGATGCTGCCGGTAGTGGCGGGTTCGCCGGTTGCCCATCCGGTGGGAGTGGCGCGCGCCGTCCATGTTTTGCTGCTGCCAGGCGTGGTGTTACTGGCAGGTGGTTTTCTCCTCGGTGCTCATTGGCCCATGCGCATCGCAATGTTTCTGCTGGGTACCGGGTTTACGGTGTTTGTCGTCGCCGTGGGCCTGAGCCTGAAGCGGGCGTCTTCAGACAATCCGACTGTGGTTGGGATGCGCTATGCAGTCAGCGCGCTGGTGGTCACTGTTGCCCTCGGCCTGACTTTGGCCAGTAATTACGGCTGGGATTGGTGGCTGATCGAACGGGTGCGACTGACCAATCTTCATTTGACCTGGGGCCTGTTGGGGTGGGTCGGCCTGCTGGTGGCAGGCGTTTCCTACCAGGTGGTACCGATGTTCCAGCTTACTCCTTCCTACCCCAAGTTGCTGACGCGTTGGCTGACGACGGCGCTATTCGTGCTTTTGCTGCTGTGGTCGGTTGTTTACTGGTTGCCTGAGGGGGCACAGGTTCAGGTGATTCTGGCAGTGAGTTTGGCCGCCGCAGTCATTTTCACAGTGTTTGCGATTGTTACTTTGCGCCTCCAGTTGCGGCGACGCCGCAAGCAGTCTGATGTGACGCTGCTGTTCTGGCGCTTCGGCATGGTGTGTCTGCTGCTTGCTTTGGCATTGGGCGTTGCCGGGCAGGTCATTCCTGTATTGGATCGAGTGCAAGGCGATAACATCGCGCTGGGGTTCCTGTTTATTGCCGGTTTTGCAGTGTCGGTGGTGAACGGCATGCTCTACAAGATCGTTCCGTTTCTGATCTGGTTTCACCTGCAAAGCCTGCTGATGGGCGTAGCGAGGGTGCCGAACATGAAACTGATCATGCCGGAGCCGGGAATGCGCCGGCAGATGTGGCTGCATTTCGCGGCTGTGCCTGCGCTCGCTTTGTCCGCGCTCTGGCCTCCGCTGATTTATCCGGCGGCGTTGCTGTTCGGCGCTTCCATGGTATTGCTGGAGGTTAATCTGCTGAACGCTTTCCGGATCTATCAACAGAACGCCAAACTTGCACCTAAGGGTGAACCGTCATCAACTTGAGGGGTATCATGCAAAGCCCATTTTTACTTGAAAACGAAAGCGCCTATCAGGCATGGCGCAACCGCAAGCTGGAAGGCTACCCAACCCGCCTGGATCAGATCGTGGTTGAAATCAATGACCCGCGCAGCCTGACGCAGTCTGAATATCAGGCGATTCTGCAGATCTGCCAGAAAACCAATATGGCGGTCTATGCCAGCAAGACGGGTACCGACCCGGACAAGGACATCCCGCGCCTGCTCGGCAAACGGTATGGACTGGAGCGGCTGGATTGCAACATGCTCGCCGACGATGATGGCCTGACTTCGCTCAAGGTGGTGGAGAACTCGCCACGCCATGGCTTCATTCCCTATTCCAATAAGCCGATCAAGTGGCATACCGACGGCTACTACAATACGCTGGAGCACCAGATCTGGGGCCTGCAGCTGCATTGCGTGCAGAGTTCGGCGGAAGGCGGCGAAAATGCCTTGCTGGATCATGAGATCGCCTACCTGCTGATGCGCGACGAGAACCCCGATTTTATCCGTGCCCTGATGCAGTCCGATGCCATGACCATCCCGGCTCGGGTCGAGGAGGATGGCGTGGCCAGGCCGGATGCGGTTGGCCCGGTGTTTTCTGTCCATCCGGAAAGCGGCGACCTGCACATGCGTTATACCGCACGCACTCGCAGCATCGTGTGGAAGCAGGACGATTTGACCCTGGCGGCAGTGGCCTTCCTGGAAAAACTACACGCCAGCGACCTGCCGTTTATTTACCGTGGACGCCTGGAGCCGGGAATGGGACTGGTCAGCAACAATGTGCTGCACGACCGCGCCGGTTTCAATGACACTCCGGACCAGAAGCGCCTGCTCTACCGCGCACGCTACTATGACCGGATTTCCGGCACGGGGGTGCGGGAAGTGTACGGTTTATAGCAAGGCAACGGAACCGAAGATGTAGAGTAAACCGGGGTATGCACGCTGACCGGATTAATGTTCGCATGCCATTGAGCCTTCATGCAGCAAAAGTGTTTTCTCCGACCATCACTTTTTATAGGTAAGTTGGATGATGAAGAATGATGTTTCCCGCTTTACTCAGCCAGAGCCAGATGTTCGAGGGTCAGTTCATTCAGCAGGCTGAAAACATCCTCCCTGATCGGTTTCCATATGGAATGCTCTACGCAAGTAATTTCATTACTGCGGTTTTCCAGATCCAACAACCACTTATCGGCAAATCCGCCCCCTTCGATCAGGCTAACGATCTGTATTAGATTGGTCTTTTCACCGCCTTCGCGAAGACAAAACCCACCATGGCGACCGGGATGAGAATAAATCAGGTTGCCTTTGCAGAGTTTCTGCATAATTTTTGCAAGATAAGCTACAGGGACGTCGAGATATTCAGCAACCTTATTGTTCGTGATCCTCTCCCCACATGGCAGGGAGGAAAAGTAAATCAGGGCCCGGATAGCGTACTGGCTGGTACGGGATAAAATCATGGGGGCTCCAATATAAGCATGCGGCGAGAAAGAAAAAAATACGTAGTTAAAATCCGGCAAAACAGAGGGCGTCCACAGACGCCCTCAAAGACCTACTGGGGAAAGAAATTTTTATAATTTCTCAAGTGTCCGCTCTTTGTCAGATAGTCGCCGAGACACATCCTCTCCAAAATTTTCCTCGTGTACTGGCCGCTTTCTTCTCATTTGCGAACCCTGAAACAGGGTTCCAGGTTAGTCTTTTTCAGATGCGCCCTCTGGTAGCTCGTGGGCAATTCCCTTGTGGCAGTCAATACAAGTCTTCCCGGAGCCGGGCATTGCGGCCTGCGCATGCTTTTTCTTTGCGCTCTTGTCTTGTATCTCCAGATTCATCCCCTCAAAGCTGTGACAGTTGCGGCATTCGCGTGAATCCGAGCCCTTCATGCGCGCCCATTCGTGCTTCGCCAACTCCATGCGCTTGGCCTGGAATTTTTCTCGTGTATCGATCGTGCCCGTCAGCTTTCCCCACACTTCTCCAATCGCCTGGATCTTGCGCTGCATCTTGTGTATCCAGTCCTTAGGCACGTGGCAATCGGAACAAACGGCACGCACGCCGGTGCGGTTGGAGTAATGAATGGTTTTCTTGTATTCCTGGTAGACGTTATCCTTCATCTCATGGCAGCCAATACAAAACTCCATCTTATTGGTCGCTTCCATGGCAGTATTGAAGCCACCCCAGAAGATAATGCCAGCGATGAAGCCCCCGCCCAGCAGTGTCAATAAAGAATAACGGGCACTCGAGCTGCGTAACGCACGCCAGAGACTACTGGATTTCTTTGTTTCAGTCGGGTCTGACATACCATTAACTCCCTTTGATTTATCTCGTTGCTGGTTTGAAACTCTCGCGACCAGAGTGCCGGCGTTTTACTTGAAGCTGCCGTAATAATGAATAACGGCTTCAATACCGGCCTTGTCCAGTTCTTCCAGCTTCGGCTTCATCTTTTTGGCCATAGGTCTCTTACCTTCCGTGAAGAACTTGATCTGTTCATCCAGATAAGCCATCTTCTGGCCCGCCAGGATACCAGCATCGTCACTTGCCACACTGCCACCTTCTGAATGACATTTCTCACAAAGCTTATCGTGAAGCGCTTTACCCTTCTTCGCCAATGCCGGATCAAACTTCTGCGGAGTTCGAACAAATTTCTGCTCGGCAAAAGAGTCGGCAATTTGCTTGATATCAGCGTCGCTCAGATCTTTTATCGCCTGACACATATCGGATTTGCTACCCTTCTTGGCGCCGCCAGGAATCTTGACCTCCGGGCAAGGACGTTCCTTGGTCTTGTATAGCTTCATGGCACCGGTCATATATTCTGCGGAATAGCTACCGATATTCGGAATGGCCACCTCAGTATTGGCTCCGCCCTTGCCGTGGCAGCCGATGCAACTCTCGGTCAGCTTGCTCACATCGGCCGCCGCTGCGCTAGTTGCCACAGAAATGCCGAATAGGGCACCGCATGCCAATAATGAATATCCAGTGGTTTTTTGTTTCATAGGTTTTTTCTCCATCTTTCGTCAAAGCACGTTGGTCCGAATTTAATTTTGCGGCGGCCCCGCCAACATCCCGCGATGGGCGGCGCCTGCCATACCCCAACTGCCACTACTGACCCATGTGGGTTCAGATTCCCATAGCCGTAAGATCTCCGGCTTCTATTTGATACTGCCGTAAAAATTGATCAATGCGTCGATATCGTCCTTCTCCAGTTGGTCTATCTTCAATTTCATTTTCTTCGGCGGCATACGCTTACCGGACTTGAAATCCGCGAACTGCGCTTTCAAGTATTGCATCCGCTGGCCCGCCAGGATGCCGGCATCGTCACTGGCAACGCTTCCGTTCTCCAAATGGCATTTGTCGCAGTTGGCATCGTGAATCTCCTTGCCCTTCTTTGCCAGGGCTGGATCAAAGTTTTGTGGGGAGCGAACAAATTTCTTACCGGCGTAAAATTTTGCGACCTGATCGATGTCTGCGTCACTCAGATCCTTAACGTTTTGGCACATGTCGCTCTTTGTTCCCTTTTTCTCCCCGCTTCGGATCTCCGTCTCGGGGCAGGGTCTTTCTTTCTTCTTGTACGCCAACATTGCGCCAGAAAAGTATTCGACAGAATAACCCGCGATAGTCGGCACATCCGCTTCGGTGCTTACGCCGTTGTTTCCGTGGCAGCTTGCGCAGGTCTCGACCACTTTATTTACATCTGCCGCCCATGAGCCAGGCGCGAGGAAAAGTGCCGTGCACCCCCATGCGGCGAATTTCGCGGCAGTGCTTGATTGACCGCGATTGCATGGCTCCTTGAGGTGAATCGGGGGCATCGTCAAACGCAGAAACAGCAGGATTTTATCTATTGGCATTATTTCATTCTCCCGTATGCGCCGACGGTAGGGGTGGGAGACTTTCCACCCCTACCGTCGGCTAGTGACATGTTTGTCGAGCTCGACTCAGAACCCAAACATCGCACGTAAAGTGAACCCATCGTCCTTGAGTTGCGCCGAAGTCGCCGTGGCCTTGTCCTCGAAGACGTGATGGCGATACTCGGCGACCAGCTTGGTATTTGCGTTCACAAGGTGTTGTAGACCGACGATGATGTCCCGTTCGCTCGGTGCTGACTTCGTTAAGCCAGTGTGGCCATTTACAGTGGACGAGGTGTCATCGAAAGCGTCACTCTTGATGTAATCATAACGGGCATACGTTATGTAATCTTTCGAGGGCTGCCAGTTGAGCTGATGGAAACCGCCGTGCCATTTGAACTCCTGACCGAATCCAGTAGGATTGCTTTCGCGGTTGTACATCAACTGGTTTTCGAGCCACACCGGAACTCCGAGCGGTGCAAGACTCAGCGTGAAGTCGACCCCGTGTTAATTTGCGCCGAATATTGACCCGGGATTTGCACTGAAAATTGACCCACCCGATAAGCCACAGTATGGCTCAAGTTACAGATGGATTTCT
>NZ_DF967526.1 GCF_000971475.1 Sulfuricella sp. T08 | reverse complement strand
CTGTTTCAGGCTAATTCCGGTGGAAAAAAGCCTGATGCCGCAATATGTTTAATTCGAGGTCCTGAATGATGACTTGTTCAGGGCTTCCCTAACGGCGCACTGGTGCATTTCGCCGTGAGTAATAGAGAAGTACGCATGACCACCAAGCTGGAGGGTGCACATACCACCTTCCTGCCCTTCAATCGTGGCGATAATGGTGCTGCGGGGAACCCTCCCTCTCCCCCAGCCCCTCTCCCGCAAGCGGGCGAGGGGAGCGGTGGTGGCGGACACCGCACCGCCTACCTGTGGAAAACCGTTTGGGCGCGGGATAGCTGGCTGGAAATTCTGGGGCGCTATCTGGTTGCCAAGCGCGACACTAAAAAACAGATTCAGAAAATCATCTTCCCCCGCTTTCACCAACTGGACGCAACCCGCAAGCTGCTGAGCACGGTACTGGCGGAAGGGGCTGGCGGCAAATACCTGATTCAACATTCGGCAGGCTCAGGCAAGACCAACTCGATTGCGTGGTCGGCACACTTCCTCGCCGACCTGCACGATGTCGAGCACAAGAAGATGTTCGATACCGTACTGGTGGTGTCTGACCGGAACGTGCTGGACGCTCAGTTGCAGGAAGCGATATTCGACTTTGAACGCACCTCCGGCGTGGTGGCGACAATCACCGGCGAGGGGGCAAGCAAAAGTGCTGATCTGGCAAAGGCCCTCTCCGGCGGCAAGAAGATCGTGGTGTGTACCATCCAGACCTTCCCCTTTGCACTGAAAGCGGTGCAGGACTTGGCAGCTGCACAGGGCAAACGCTTTGCAGTGATTGCCGATGAAGCTCACTCCTCCCAGACCGGCGAAGCAGCAGCCAAGCTCAAGCAGGTGTTGAGCCCGGAAGAGTTGCAGGAATTGAACGACGGCGGCGAAGTCTCCACCGAGGACATACTTGCAGCGCAAATGGTGGCGCGTTCCGCCGAGAGCGGCATTACCTATGTCGCTTTCACTGCCACGCCCAAGGCCAAGACGCTGGAGCTGTTTGGTCGCCGCCCAAATCCTGACCTGCCTGCCAGTGCCGATAATCTTCCCGCGCCGTTCCATGTGTATGGAATGCGTCAGGCGATTGAGGAAGGCTTCATTCTGGACGTGCTGGAGAACTACACGCCCTACAAGACCGCCTTCAAGCTGGCACACAACGGCAAGGAAATGGATGACGCTGAAGTAGAGCGTAGCGCGGCACTAAAAGGCATCATGCGCTGGGTAAAGCTGCATCCGTACAATATCAGCCAGAAGGTGCAGGTGGTGATTGAGCATTTCCGCGAAACTGTTGCCCCGCTGCTGAACGGCCATGCCAAAGCGATGGTGGTGGTGAGCAGTCGGCTGGAGGCGGTGCGCTGGAAGCTGGCGATGGAAAACTATATCCACTCCCAAGGCTACAAGATCGGCACACTGGTGGCGTTCTCCGGTGAGGTGAACGACAAGGAGTCGGGGCCGGATGCGTTTAGCGAAACCAGCCAAGCCATGAACCCGAATCTCAAAAGCCGCGACATGCGTGTAGCCTTTGCCACCGAGGAATATCAAATCCTGCTAGTCGCCAACAAATTTCAGACCGGCTTCGACCAGCCCCTGCTGTGCGGCATGTATGTGGACAAAAGGCTGGCAGGCATACAGGCGGTACAAACCCTGTCACGCCTGAACCGTGCCTACCCCGGCAAGGATACGACCTACGTGGTGGATTTCGTGAACGATGCCGATGAGGTGTTGACCGCATTCAAGGCTTATTACGACACGGCCACGCTTTCCAATGTCACCGACCCGCACTTGGTGTACGACTTACGCAGCAAACTGGATGCAGCAGGCTTCTATGACGACTTCGAGGTGGAGCGTGTGGTGACAGTGGAGCTGAACCCCCATGCCAAGCAAAGCGACCTTGCTGCGGCACTGGAGCCGGTGGCATCGCGCATCCTGCAACGCTACAAGACCGCCAAGGAGGTGCTGAAGACAGCCAAGGCGCGTAATGATGCCAAGGCAGTGGAAGAGGCGCAGAACGAGCTTAATGCGCTGGTGCTGTTCAAGGCGGATATAGGCGCATACCAGCGTCTCTATGCTTTCCTGTCGCAGATATTCGACTACGGCAATACTGATATTGAAAAACGCTACTGGTTCTTTAAACGACTGCTGCCCTTGCTGGAGTTCGGACGGGAACGCGACGAGATTGATTTATCCAAGGTGATACTCACCCACCACCACCTGAAGAATCTGGGCAAGCGCACTTTGCCGCTGGGCGAGGGCGACGAGTATCCCAAGCTCGACCCATTGGGTGAAGCAGGCAGCGGCATGGTGCAGCAGAAACAGAAAGCCTATCTCGCTGAAATTATCGCCAAGGTGAATGACCTGTTCCAGGGGGAGCTGACCGACGATGACAAGCTGGTGTACGTGAATAACGTGCTGAAGAACAAGCTTATGGAATCCGACATTCTGGTGCAGCAAGCTACCAACAGCACCAAGCAGCAATTCGCTGACTCACCCGACCTCGCCAAGGGGATTATGAACGCGATTATGGACGCGCTGGCAGCACACGGCACGATGAGCAAGCAGGCTCTGGATTCAGAGCGTGTTCGGGATGGCTTGAAGGATGTGCTGCTTGGGCCAGCGCAGCTGTATGAGGCATTGCGTGGGCGTGGGGAAGGTGGAGTGCCGCTTTAATGGGTGTCAGCACGTTGTAGGAGAAGCGAAGCACTGACAGCTTCGTAACAGACATTCACCTGTCAGCACTTTGGGTGAAGATATACAGATAGCTGGCAAATAAAACCATTGCATATCAGCAAAATACAATGGCATTATGCGTATCAGTACATATCAAAAAGCCCGGACGGGGTGTCCGGCCAATAACTGTAGAAACTTAATTCTCATATGGCCGACGAATCTTCCGATCTTATCGAAATCAGAATTGAGTTTGAGCGTGGAGCTGGTGACCCCACCAGAGTGTTTCGCGCAATGGCAGGGCTAATTGAGTCCACGCAGCTCTTGGATTCTCATCTCGCGTTGATTATTGGTGCGAACGTCAGAACGGCCCTTGTATTACAGGATGTCGAAGCAGCTTCTCTCAAAGCCAAGTTAAAGACGATTATCGAGGAAATACCCGACGAAGCCGTCAAGGCTGGAGACGTGAAGAAGGTCATCGGGCATTTTCTATTCAAGGCAAAACATAAGATTCTTGATTGGTGCAGTGAGCGCAACAGCATCAAGGATCGCGGGGAAATAAAACAGCTTGAAGCTGATATTCATGCTCTCGCAGAACAATCTGATATTAAGGTGCTTCCTGCGTATGCTTCACTTGAGACTGCCACCCTACTCTCCGATATAAACTCGGTCAAAGGCGCTCTGGAGTACCTTGAAAATAATGATGTCGCGACCTTCAAGTCACCCCTTGGATCCTCTGAATTCAACCCAGAGCTTACCGTGCCTGACGACGTAGTGCGAGAGTTGATTACCCGCGAAACTATCGCATCTAAGGGCGAACGCATTTTGAAAGTCAAAAAGCCCGATTATCTTGGCAGCTCCAAATGGGTATTCAAATACGGAGGCCACCTGATTGAGGCAAAAGTCATTGATGGCGAATGGCTCAACCGTTTCCAGAACAATCATGATCCGGTGTTTCCCGGAGACTCATTGCGCGTGGTTCTTCGCGAGGAAGCCTCTTACGGCTACGATAACGAGATCGTCCATACTGATTACGAAGTAGTGCAGGTCGTGGAAGTAATTCGGGGTCTGCGTTTAGTGCAGGACACCATGCTGTGATCGCTGTTTCTAACTTCTCATTAGAGCGCCCGAAGGGGGAGCAGAAAAGATGCGGATAGCCGTTTTATTTAACGCAGACCACCCGCAATATGGGGTGGCTTATGGCTGGGCGATTCGCGACAAAATTCTCTCAACCGCCATTATTCAAAACAGTGGGCGTCACGTGAAGGTCAAGATTGGTGATGTTCTCATCTATTCACATGCCAAGTCCAAGACCGATTACGAAGGAATCGCCGAACACACTTATTTTTCACACCCTTGGCAACTACTGTTGAGTACAAAGCTAAGAGAGACTTATCTCAAGTCAACGGTCTTTGCATGGGTTATCCAAAATATCGACGAAACCACTGCACGGCAACTTCATGCGGCCCTATTAACGGATGGTGGCTATTTAGGAATGCACGGCGTCGATCTAACTAACGCAGCCCATTTGGTTCTATACCGAAACTCGCTTATCGGAAAATATCGAATTAAGGGAAAGTCTTGCCGCATTTTCTATTCGATGGGTGAAGAGGACGGAAAAGATGAAAGTGAACCAGACGAACTCAAGGCTCTAGGGCTTACTGATGTCGAATGGGAAGACAAAGGAGCGCATGGAACGATTTTTGATGACTACGATACCCCTGATCATTTTTCTCGTGTCGAAGTCTTTCGCAAGATGATTTCCAAAATTTTACCTGATGGGGATGATGGAGCTGATGAGCTTGTTTTAATCCTCGAAGACTTGAGCCCCCGCTTATTTAGTACGCTAGGCGCAGTTGCTCGGGCATTAGAAATGGCGACTCACGAGGAGGACTTTGCGCAGGTAGGCGTATCGGCAAGGCGCTACATAGAGCAACTTTCTGACGTTCTGTTTCCACCCCAAAAAGAAATGTATAAGGGTATGGACGTAACAAGGAACGAATTCAAAAACCGACTCCTAGCTTATATCGATCAAGCAATCCCTGACCAAGAAACCGGTAAGGCTGAACGCTGGAAGCAATTGAGAAAGGAGTTGGGGCTAGTGATTGATGAGACCAACGCAGCAGTCCACGGAACACCAGACAAGACCCGCGTAAGCAAAGCAATTAGTGACTTAGCTTCTCTATCGGCAGTACTTTTACAGCTAAACCCTGAAATGGCACGCAACCCTTACTTCGCCTTTAATGAAAGTATTACCAACTTTTTCAAGGACGTATTACACGATAGCCAACTTGACGATTCGTCCCAAGTGGCACCCGTAAGTGGGTCACTCTGAAATCAAACATAGCGTTAGCCACCCGTCAGCTTTCTCTGCCGAGGCCGTTGCGCGGTCAAAAGAACGTTTGGGTGAGCAAAAAGCATCTAACCCGGCTACCGGACCTGCTTGAAAAGCCAAGCGGGCCGACTATTTTGAATGTCAGGGAATAATATGCTTCCACCCGTAGTTACTAAAACTGTAGAGCATCTAACATCAGCCGTAATAAGCTTCGCTGTCATCATGGTTGCCGGAGCTTTTGTCGCCATGATATTGGCCCATTCATTTGGCGGGAAATCTCAAATTAAGCGCCAAACAATTTTTAGCATTGTTAGTTTTGGCAGCCTATGTGCTGCGGCGTATTACGCAGTGTCTAGGCTCAATGGTGGCGGATAACCCTTACCCCTCAAACTGTGGCAACAATCGCTCGTATGACGCCAACGGCGCGGCGTGTGTTAGATAACCCTTACCCCTCAAACTGTGGCAACAATCGCTTCAGGGTGGCAAATAACAAGCCTATGAGCCTCGGGGTGGTGGGGCATAAACCAAAGGAGGCCGCAATAAACTCTGCCCCTGTGGCAGCGGCAGGAAGTTCAAGTAATGCTGTGGGAGTGAGAGGTGACCCAACGCCTCATTGAGGTTGGGTAGAGGTAAATCTGTCTAGTGAAATGAGTGGAGATAGGGTAACGAAGCTGGGGGCATATTTGGGGGCATCTTGCCAAGATAATATTTTCATATCTAAGCCCATGGCCGATGTCAGGCTGCTATTTCGTTCCGGCTCCCCCACTTAACATATCCAAGCAGTACCAAAAGAAGCCCAGAAGCCCGCGCCCTCAGGCGGCTTTTTTGAGATCGACCTTGATATCTATTTCATCGAACGGTGCAATAAGCTTTCCGCTGTCGCGTTCAAGCAGTCCCAGCCCTTCCAGCGCTTTAACATCGGTATGGACGTTCTTGTAGTCCCGTCCAATCTCCTTGGCTAGCCGGTGCATGTTGAGACCTTCGTGCTGCGCGACGTAGCGCAATAGTTCCAGCCGCTTGTCGGTAATGGCAGCAAACAACTCAGAAGGGGAACCGAAACCGATGGACGGAGTAATGCTCTCGCCCCGTTCGGCCTTCTGCCAGATGGCAGCCAAGTCTCGAACAGCTTGCTCCGGCGTAGTAATGACAATTTCTACCTTATTCATTCTTCCCACCTCCAGCCCGCTAGGCGGGCGCAGTCGTTCTTAAAATCCTCGATCAGTTCAGGCAGACTCACGAAAAGATAAGCATCTTCCTTCTCGCCATAGTGCCGGTGGTCACCCTTGCCGGTCTCATTGTCGTAGCGAACAACACACTTACCCAAGTGGCCGCAGTAGAGGCGGTATTTGAGGCCATGCGGCCTATCCGAAGTAACTTTGGGTAATGCCCAAACAACCATCTCAATATGAATGTCGCCCTGCTTTAATATCCGGCGAAAAAGTTGAACCGCTTTCATTATGGTTCATAATACCATACTTTGCAGGATTTTGTGGCCGGTGATCACGGCCACTTCCACACAAACAAAGGGCAGCCTCAGCTGCCCTTTCGTATTTCTGTCTGGCACCGGTTATGCCGCCTGCACCGGAATCTGCCGCCGCTTGTCGACGATGCGGTTGTCGGCATCCACATACACCAGCTCGGGCTGGAATTTCTGCAGTTCCAGCTCGTTGTACATGGCATAGGTGGCGATAATGATGAGATCGCCGGGATTCGCCTTGTGCGCCGCTGCGCCGTTCACGGAAATAATGCCCGAGCCGCGTTGCGCCTTGATGGCATAAGTGGTGAAACGCTCGCCATTGCTCACGTTGTAGATGTCGATCTGCTGGTATTCGCGGATGTCCGCGGCTTCCAGCAAATTTTCGTCAATCGCGCACGAACCTTCGTAATGCAGTTCGGAATGCGTGACGGTGACACGGTGCAGCTTGGATTTGAGCATCAATCTTTGCATTGTGGCTCACTCAACGAGTGGGGAACAAAAGGACGCGTATTATAAGCCTTTGTCCGCATTGAGACAAATTTCCAGGTTATCGATCAATCGGGTCTTGCCCAGCCATGCCGCCGCCAGCACCACCAGATTCATTTCGCCGATTTTCGCCGGCGCCAGGGATTCGGCGGCCCGCACCGAAACATAGTCGACACGCCAGCCGTGAGCTTCCAGGTCGGCAATGGCTGCGCATTCCAGAGCCGAAAAATCGCTGTTACCCGCAATAATAGACTCCCGGATTAATGCAAGGTTCCAGTACAGCCGCACCGCCTCGGTGCGATCTTCCGCAGTGAGATAGGCGTTGCGCGAGCTGAGGGCGAGGTTGTCCCCGGCACGCAGGGTTTCCCCCGCCACGATCTCCACCGGCAGATTGAGCTGCCGCACCATGGCGCGAATCACGTGCAACTGCTGGTAATCCTTCTTGCCGAACACCGCTGCCTGCGGCTGGACGATATTGAACAGCTTCAGCACCACCGTCGCCACGCCGCGAAAATGGCCGGGTCGAAATGTGCCGCACAGTTCGGCGGCAACAGGCGGCAGATCGATGAACACCTGCTGCGGCTCGGGATATAGATCCGCGACCATCGGTGCGAATACCACATCGGCCAAGCCGGCCAGCTTGGCGCAGTCCTGCTCGAAGGTGCGCGGATAATTGGCGAAATCCTCGTTCGGGCCGAACTGCAAAGGATTGACGAAGATGCTCACCACCACACAGCGACCCTGCTCGCGCGCCTGCCGGATCAGAGCCAGATGGCCTTGGTGCAGGTTGCCCATGGTAGGAACGAAAGCGACGGACGGCTCGGTTTTCAGCCGGTCGCGCAATGCCTGGGTGGTTGAGATAATCTGCATGAATGATCACAAAAAAGCGTTAACCGCAGAGGACGCGGAGGACGCAGAGGAAATCAAAACCTTCAAGATGGGGGCTGCTTCTTGAGTCCAGCTCAAACAAGCTGTAGCGGCTATTCGAGTGGTTGGCTTTGAGGTTTTCCTCTGCGTCCTCCGCGTCCTCTGCAGTGAAAAATCAAAAACAATGTTCCAGCGCAGGGAACGAGCCATCCTTCACCGCCTTGACATAGTCCGCGACGGCGACCGGGATACTCGGAGCACCGGTCAAAAAATTCCGGACGAATTTCGGTGGCTTGCCGGGATAAATGCCGAGCAGATCGTACAGCACCAGCACCTGGCCGGAGCAATCCGGCCCGGCGCCGATGCCGATGGTGGGAATGGCGAGTTGCTGCGTCACCTGCCGTGCCAGCGCCGCCGGAATCGCTTCCAGCACCAGCAGGCCGGCGCCTGCTTGTTGCAATGCCAGCGCGTCCTCGATCAGCTTCTGCGCAGCCGCGTCGCCTTTACCCTGCACCTTGTAGCCGCCGAGCTGGTGCACGGACTGGGGCGTGAGGCCGACATGGCCGCAAACCGGAATACCGCGCTCAACCAGAAAAGCCACCGTCTTCGCCATCACCGCGCCGCCTTCCAGCTTGACCATCTGTGCGCCCGCCGCCATCAGTTTCGCGGCATTGCGCATGGCTTGGGCCGGGCCTTGCTGGTAGCTGCCGAAGGGCATATCGGCGACGATAAAATCTTTCTTCGCGCCGTGCGCGACGCAGTGGGTATGGTAAACCATGTCGTCCATGCTCACCGGCAGGGTGGTTTCCTCACCCTGCACCACCATGCCGAGCGAATCGCCGACCAGCAGCACTTCCACGCCCGCATTTTCCAGCAGGGTGGCGAAGCTCGCATCGTAGCAGGTAAGCACAGTGATTTTCTCGCCGCTGCCGGCCATCTTCTGCAAATTGCTCAAGGTAACTCTCATCGGCTACCCCGCTCTGTTGAAGAACTCGCGGCCGCCGCGCATTTGGCCGACACGCTCGATCAATAGCTCTAAATCCTGCGATTGGTCGACGTAATTGAGGTTCTCGCTGTTGACGATCAGCAGCGGCGAAGCTTCGTAATGATAGAAATGCTCACTGTAGCTATCCGCTACCCGCGTCAGATACTCAATCGTGACCGTGCTTTCGTACTCCACCCCACGGCGTCGAACACGCTCGGCCAGCACTTCCGGCGGCACCTGCAGGTAGATCACCAGATCGGGCCTTGGTGTCTGCGGCTGCAAGTTGTCGTAAATCTGCCGGTACAGATGATATTCTTCTTCGCTCAGATTGAGTTTTGCAAACAACAAGTCCTTATCCAGCATGAAGTCGGCCACGGCAGCACGGCCAAACGACTCCATCCGCTTCAGCTCCTGAACCTGGGATGCGCGCTGCAGCAGGAAAGACAGTTGGGTAGGCAGAGCATAGCGCTCCGCATCCTTATAGAAGCGAGGCAGAAAAGGATTGGCGTCCGCATTCTCGAGCATTAACTCAGATTGGAAACGCTCTGAAAGGAGCCGTGCCAAGCTGGTCTTGCCAACCCCGATCGGCCCGGCAATCACTACATAATGATATTTTTCGAACAGCATCCTGGCTTATTCCTCCATCCGTTCCACCCGCTGGCCGGCGCATTTTTCCAGACACTCGCCCACTGACCCATGCCCGCCTATGATGCGACTTGGCGCGATTTCATGCAAAGGCTGGAGCACGAAGGCGCGCTCATGCATACGCGGATGAGGTAAGGTCAGACCGTGCTCGTGGCAGGTAAGGTCGTCGTAGAGCAGGATATCCAGGTCGAGGATGCGCGGTGCATTACGGAACTCGCGCACACGCCCGTGGCGATGCTCCATGTCGAGCAGCACTTCGAGCAACGCATGCGGCGCCAGAGCGGTTGCTATCTCGGCCACGGCATTGATGAAGTCTGGCTGATCGGCATAGCCCACCGGCTCGCTGCGATAGAGCGAGGAACACGATAGCAGCCGGGTTTGCGGCAGATTACCGAGCTCAGCGAAAGCCTTGAGGATATGCGCGCCAGGATCGGACAGGTTGCTGCCGAGGCCGATGAAGGCGCGCTTGAAAAGCGGGGGCAACATAAACTCAGTCCTGCGACTCAGCGATTGATGCTTCTCCCGCCTCCCCGGCAGCCTTGGGCTTGCGGCGGCGCCGTCGTTTCTTGGCAGCGGGGGCTTCGTCCTTGATCAGCATCTGACCACGTTCGTGGTCGCCGGCATCCTGAAAATCTTCCCACCAGCGGCCAACTTCGGCATCGACCTCGCCACTTTCGCAACGCATCATCAGAAAATCGAAGGCAGCGCGGAAGCGCGGATGCTCGAGCAGGCGGAACGGACGCTGGCCTGCACGCTGGAGGAAGCGCGGCTGCATCGTCCAGATTTCCTTCATCACCGCATCGTAGCGATGGGGAATCGCCAGTTTCTCGCTCTGCGCCGCTAAAACCACGTCCATCGCCAGATACAGTGCCGGAACCGGCTTTTCCCCTTCGGCCTGGGATTGCTGCCAGGCAGCCAGTACTTCGTGCCAGAGCAGGGCCGCGAACAGGTAGGCGGGAGAAATCGGCTTCCCATCCAGAATGCGCTGGTCGGTCTTAGCCAGCGCCAACATGACGAAACGCTCGCCCATCGGCTGTTCCAGGATCACGTCGAGCATCGGCAGCAAGCCATGGTGCAAGCCCTTCTTGCGCAGCAGCAGGATGCTTTGTACCGCATGGCCGGAAAAAAGCAGTTTGAGCATTTCGTCGAACAGCCGCGCCGCGGGGACATCCTCCAGCAGATCGGCCAGTTCCCGGATCGGTTTGATCGCCGCCGGATCCAGTTTCAGCCCGAGCTTGGCAGCAAAGCGCACGGCGCGCAGCATCCGCACCGGGTCCTCGCGGTAGCGCTGAGCCGGGTCACCGATGATGCGCATCACCCCGGCCTTGAGGTCGGCCACGCCATTGTGGTAATCCCAGATTTCCTGGCTGACCGGGTCGTAATACAGCGCGTTGATCGTGAAATCGCGACGCATCGCGTCTTCCACCTGGGAGCCAAATACGTTGTCGCGCAGAATACGGCCGCTTTCCTGGTCGGTCTGGCGGTCATCACGATCGTTGTTGGTGGCAACGGCGACGGTGCGGAAGGTGGATACCTCGATGGTTTCGGCGCCGCACATCACATGGACGATGCGGAAGCGCCGCCCGATGATGCGGGAACGCCGGAACAGATTGCGCACCTCATCCGGATCGGCATCGGTGGCCACGTCGAAATCCTTGGGTTCCCTGCCCAGCAGCAGGTCGCGCACCGCGCCACCCACGACGAAGGCCTTGAAACCCGCCTGCTGCAGCGTCTTCACCGTCTTCAGCGCGCACGGGGTGAGCTGGTCGGCGGTGATGCCGTGGGATTTCAGTTTGAAGATGCGTGGCTCACCGTTTTTTGGTGATTTTTTCTGGAAAACGCGGTTGATAAGTTTACGGATCATTCTTTATGTAGTCTCTGGGTGGCTAAGAGTGGGCGCCAAGGGTTTAAAGTAAAGTGAAGGGACACTCTTAATGACTTTCCCCCTCACGCCTCACCCTTAATTTATTTGCCGAAATAAACTTCTTGTTCCATCTCGCGGTAAATGAAATTGGCATTTTTTTTATGGTTCTCATGGTAGAGCGGAGTTGCGTGCCAATCCGCAAAATCGGACAGGCGCACCGCACTTTCGAGATCCTGCCCCGCCTCCACGGCGGCACGCATTTCATCGCGCAGTCGCTTGATGTAGCTGTAAGTCTTTTCCACCATCGGGAACGGCGGTGTCTGGGCGCTGCCATGGCCCGGAATCATCAGCCGGGTATCCGGGAAAGTCCTCCGCAGCCAGTCTATCGCCTCCAGGGCGGCACCTGAATGTCCATCACCCATGAAAGTGGAACGATTGTTGAAAGCAAGGTCGGAAATCCAAAGAATCCGGTCTTCTGCCTGGTGCACCACGAGATCGCCGAACGAATGGTGGTGGTCGGCATTATACACGGCGAAGGTTTTGCCGCCCAAAGTGAAATCGTAGTGGCTATAGATCTCGCCGCCCACCAGGATGTCGGGCTCCACGCCCTTGAATCCCTTCATGTCCGCGGCAAGGATACGGCGGCGGAAAGCGACCGAAGCCGGCAGATTGTCTGAACCAAGATATTCCAGCGTGCCCACGTGGCCGACGATCTTGATGCCGGGAAGTTGCCGGAAAGCCACCGCACCGTAGGAATGGTCGGGATGGTTGTGGGTGAGGATCAAATACCTGATCGGCTTGTCTGTCACCTTGCGCACCGTGGCAATCAGCCGCCGACCCAGCTTGGGCGTTCCCAGGCTGTCGATCACCACTACCCCCTCGTCGGTCACGACGAAGCCGGCGTTGCCGTTGAAACCGCGGTTCTTGCCATCGACCTCGGCAATATTGGCGTAGAGGAAATACACGTCCGGAGCAATGCGGTAATAAGGCAGGGGCTTGCTGTCGGCGTCCGCAGCGGAAATGACAATCTCGGGAATTTCAGCGGTATCCACCGCCTGCTGGGGCAAACGGTCGGCATGTGCGACGAACGATGCAGCAAACAGGCTGCAGACGACTAACCTCATGCAGGCAGAAAATAACTGCCGACCTCCGTCTCGATTTCCCGCAATCCGCACCGGTAGAGCTCCTCCAGATTTTTTAGCGTCATCAGCTCGGCAGCGCTGCCGGCCAACACTCTTCCCTCATCATACAACATCAGGATGTGATCGCAATAACGCCCGGCCCACAGAGTCTCGTGCAGCACCATCAGCACCGCCTTGCCCTCTTCGACGGCAAGCCGCTGCAGCAGTCGCAATGCCTCTGCCTGGTGGCCCAGATCGAGATGCTGCAGGGGCTCGTCGAGGCAATAATGCTGAGGTGCCTGGGCCAGCAACATGGCGATCCGCACGCGTTGCCGCTCGCCGCCAGAAAGGGTAATCAGCGTTCGATGCGCCATATCGGCCATGCCCACCTGTTGCAGCGCTGCCAGCGCGGCTTCCTCGTCGCCGTCCGTGATGCCAAAACCGCGACTGTGGGGATAACGGCCGAGCAGCACGTATTCCAGCGCCGTCCCCCAGAATTCGTGGCCTTCGTCCTGGGGGAGCACACCGATCTGCCGGGCCAGTTCGCGGCGCGGATAATCCGGCAGAGGTTTGCCGTCCCACGAAACCAGGCCGGCATCGGGTGCACGCAGCCCGCTCAAGGCGTGCAGCAGGGTGGTCTTGCCGCTGCCGTTGCGCCCCAGAATACCCCAGCATTCGCCGGGTTTAATCACGATATTCAGGTCGCGGCACAGGACTTTGCCGGGGACAGACAGGTTCAAGCCTTCGGCGCGCAGCATCAGGTTCTCCGCGTCAGCAGAAACAGCAGCAACGGTACGCCGAGCAGAGCGGTGAGCACCCCCACCGGCAGCTGTTGCGGTGCAATGGCCGTGCGCGCCAAGGTATCGGCCAGGGTCAGGAAGCTGCCGCCGGCCAGCACGGCCAGCGGCAACAGCCAGCGATGGCCGCTGACGCCAAGCAGGCGAACGAAGTGCGGCACGATCAGGCCGACGAAGCCGATCGCTCCGGCCTCAACCACCACCGCCGCAGTGGCGGCGGAGGCGGTAAAATATATACCTAACTGCAACGGCCGCACCGCCACACCCAGTGACTTGGCCTTGAGTTCGCCAAGGCCGAGGATGTCCAGGCTATTTGCCTGCCACCAGGCAAGCGCCAGCGCCGCTACCAGTACGCCCCAGGCCAGGCCCGGAGCCTGCGCCTGGGAAAGGTCACCCATCAGCCAGAACAGCATGCCGCGCACCTGTGCCCCCGGCGCCAGGGTGAGCAGCAGGCTGATCAGCGCGCCGAATCCGGCCGACAGCACCACACCGGTCAGCAGCAGGCGCTGCATATTCCCGCCGCGGCCAAAGCCCAGGGCGAATACCAGTCCGACCGCGGCCAGCGCCCCGCCGAGAGCGGCAAAGTTTACCGCCGCAGCTGCCAGGCCAAACAGCATCGCCACCAGAGCCGCCACAGCAGATCCGCCGGAAATGCCCAGGACGTAAGGATCGGCCAGGGGATTGCGCAGCAACGCCTGCAACAGCGCACCGGCCAAGGCCAGCGAGCCGCCGCAGGCGAAAGCACTGGCCACGCGCGGCAGGCGCAGCTGCCACACGATATCCGTCGCCAGCCCGGCTTCCTTGCCGGCAAGCGCGCACATCACCTCACCCAGGGACAGGTCGACGCTGCCGAAGGCGACGCCAGCCAGCAGACTAAGCGGCGTCAGGATCAGAAACAGGATCAGCAGAAAAGGGCGCGACACGTGCGCTGCTTAATTCCGCAGGGAAATGATCGGCCAGCCGCTGTTCTCGGCATGCACCTTCAGAGTAGGATCGGGATCCACCGCCACCGGGTTGCTGACCTGTTCCAGCAGCGGCAGATCGTTAAGGGAATCACTGTAGAACCAGCTCTCCTGCACACCTTCCCAGTCCACCCCGCGCTGTTTCAACCAGGCTTCGAGCCGGGTGATTTTTCCCTCGCGGAAGCTGGGCGTGCCGGCCACCTTGCCGGTGAATTCGACGCCGTTCTGTTCCGGTTCCGTCGCGATCAGGTGCTCGACCCCGAACGCTCTGGCGATCGGCATCGTGACGAAGCTGTTGGTGGCGGTGATGATCGCCACCAGGTCCGCCTCGCGCAGGCTCCGGTCGACCAGGTCGCGCGCCTTCTGGTTAATGATCGGTAAAATCTTTTCGCGCATGAATTGCCCATGCCAGATATCCAGCTGGGTCCGCGGGTGGCGCGACAGCGGTTTCAACTGAAAGTCCAGGAACTCGTGGATATCCAGCGAGCCGGCCTTGTACTGATCGTAGAACGACTGGTTGCGCGCCTCGTAAACCTCGCGATCGAGCACGCCGCGCTCGATCAGGAACTGTGCCCACTCGAAATCGCTGTCTCCGGAAAGCAGTGTGTTGTCCAGATCAAATAGCACCAGTCGCAAAATCAATCTCCACAAAGTAAAATAAGGCGGAGTATAGCCTAAAATAACAGGATGAATTTACCTGACAATCTACTGCCTTCAGGCTGGTACTGGACCGGACAGGGACTCTATGCACTGGTCCTGTTCTGGGCAGTCCTGACTGCACCCTGGCGCAAGCTCAAGGATGCCAGCCCGCTGAATGTGTGGCTGGGCACCTGCGTGCTTCTCATGGCACTCTGGAGCATCAAGACCGGCATCAAGCCGGGGCTGAACTTTCACCTGCTCGGTACTACCGCCATGACGCTGATGTTCGGGCCGCAACTGGCCTTGCTCGGACTCACCATTGTTCTGACGGCCGTCACCCTGGCAGGCATGAGCGGCTGGCAGGGATACGGCTGGAATGCGCTCATCATGGGCGCCTTGCCGGTAGCCGTGAGCTACGGTATCTACTGGCTGGTGGATCGAAAACTGCCCAACCATCTTTTCGTTTACATCTTTCTCAACGCCTTTTTCGGTGGCGCACTGGCGATGGCTGTCACCGGGCTGGGCGGAACACTGCTGCTGCAACTGTCCGGCACCTACCTGCCGGCTTATCTCTACCACGACTACCTGCCCTACTTCATCCTGATGGCCTGGTCCGAGGCAGTCACCACCGGCATGGCAATCACCCTGATGGTGGTTTACGTGCCGCACTGGGTCAGCACGTTCGACGACGTACGCTACCTGAAGCGCAACAAATAGTGCAAAAAACATGCGGAATGTCGAAGTTGACATTCTCGTTTAGCGTGACGGCTTATCAATAATTAAGGGCGTATTCAGGGAGCTGGTGGTTTGCCGTTCGCTTCCTGCTGCGGCGGATCGGGAAGCAGCAGGGAAGGAACTGCCGTGCTGGTGGAACGCTGCAGGAAGTTGTCAGCCAGGCTCTTGTATAAAGGCTTGTGGCAGATCAGGCGCGAAGTGGCCGAGGCGATGATCGAGGCCGCCATGAGCGGGAGCAGCATGGCGTGGTTATTGGTCATTTCCATCACGATGACGAAGGCGGTAATGGGTGCCTGCACCACGCCTGCAAAATAGGCCACCATACCGAGAATCACTACAGCACCGGCCGGTGCATAGGGCATTATTTCCGCCAGGTTGGAGCCGAAGCCGGCGCCAATCGCCAGCGAAGGCGCAAAAATACCGCCCGGAATGCCGCTCACATAGGAAACGATCGTCGCCAGCATTTTGAGGATGCCGTAGGTTTCAGGCAGGGGAGCGCCTTCAGAGATGATTTGCTGTGCTTCCTGATAACCGGTGCCGTAGGTAGTGCTGCCGGAAAGCAGGCCGATCAGCGCCAGCACGAAGCCGCACAGGGCGGCGAAAACGATCGGACGCTCCTTCATCAGAGCACCGATGCGGCCCGGGATGCCGCGTGAAAAAGCAATCAGGATGCGGCTGAACAAGCCGCCGAGCAGGCCGCCCGTGACGCCGCAGACCAGAACCGCAATCCAGCCGTGGTCGAGATCGAGCGATGCATCTGTGTAGCCGAAGTAAGTGTAATTGCCCATCATGGCGAGCGAGGTCATGCCGGCAACGATCACTGCGGTAAGCACGATGCCGTTGGTTTTTTCCTCGAAGGACCGGCTCATTTCCTCGATGGCGAATACCACGCCGGCAAGTGGGGTGTTAAAGGCAGCCGCCACGCCGGCAGCCCCGCCGGCAAGGATCAGTCCTCGTTCCATTTCCAGGCGGGGAAAACGGCCCAGCTTTCCGAGGGAATGCATGATGGCGGCGCCGATCTGAACCGTCGGGCCTTCGCGCCCCACGGATGCGCCCGACAGCAGGGCGATCAGGGTCAGGGGGATTTTTCCCAGGGCGATGCGCAGCGAAAGCACGGATTCACGGTCTTTGCTGTCCTGCATTTTGAGGGCGGCTATGGTCTGAGGAATACCGCTACCCTGGGAACCCGGGAAAAAACGGCGGGTGATGTAAGCCACCAGCGCAAGTCCGGCAGGCGCGATAATCAGTGGCAGGTAGGGGGAAAACTCGATGATACGGTGGAATAGCTGGTTGGATTCTTCACTTCCCCGGGCGAAGAAGACTGCGGCTGCGCCGACGCAGATAGCTCCGGTCCAGAACAGCAGTCGCCGCTTCCAGTGGCGGATCGACAGCCAGACATGGGTGGAGCGGTTGAGGTAGCGCTTTGACAATGCAGTGAAACCGGATTTTATTGGGGGATAAGGCGGTATTGTAGGGGCGGGAACGCACAGTCACAAGGATAGGCGCCGCTTTTATCGTTCTTCGTAGGTTTCCAGGCACCTGCATCCGGCATGGCCACGCCATAACGCATGGGGTTATCGATGTTTTTTATCGCGTCAACGCGACGCTGAATACTATTGGTATTAAAGAAACAATCCTATCGATTCATTGATTCCGCTGTGGATTGGTAACATCCAAAAAAAAACGCCGTGCCAGAAAACCGGCACGGCCAAGGGGAGGAACTACACAAACTAAGACCAATCAGGTTTCAGTTGGTTCCTTCTTGACGCCAGCTTCGGCCCCCTTGCCGGAAACGCCCGCCATCTGCTCATAAAAAGCGAAGCGCTTCTGCAGTTCATTCTCGTAGAACGCCAGCACTTCCCCGCCGTCACTATCCATTTCCTTCACCAGTCCGCGGAAGCGCGGCTCGTTCTGGATGAACTCGCGGTAGGACACGGACGGCCTCTGCGAATCCAGCTTGAGCGGATTCTTGCCTTCCTGTTCGCGCCGCGGATCGAAGGTGAACAGCGGCCAATGCCCTGAGCTCACCGCCAGTTCCTGCTGTTGGTGCTGCTTGCTCAGATCGTAACCGTGCTCGCCGCAAGGACTGTAGGCGATGATCAGCGACGGGCCGTCGAAGGATTCCGCCTCGAGGAAGGTCTTCAGGGTGTGAATGTCCTTCGCGCCGTAGGCGACATGGGCGACGTAGACGTGGCCGTAACTCATGGCGATCTGCGCCAGATCCTTCTTGCCGGTATGCTTGCCACCGGCGGCGAACTTGGCCATGGCGCCGCGCGGCGTGGCCTTGGAGGCTTGGCCACCGGTGTTGGAATAGACCTCGGTGTCGAGCACCAGGATGTTGACGTTGCGGCCGGAAGCGATCACA
The DNA here is from genome assembly GCF_000971475.1 of Sulfuricella sp. T08. Lineage (GTDB taxonomy): Bacteria > Pseudomonadota > Gammaproteobacteria > Burkholderiales > Sulfuricellaceae > Sulfuricella. The sequence continues at coordinate 20,580 of NZ_DF967526.1, read as the reverse complement.
TGGTCGAGGCCGCCGAAGCCGATGTCATAGGCCCAGCCGTCGCCGCCGATAATCCACACGCTTTTCTTCACCAGGTAATCGGCCAGGCTTTCCAGCTGCCGCGCCTCGGCTGCATCGATGCCGGCCAGAACCTGGCGCAGCTGCTCGACGCACTCGCGCTGGGCGAAGATACCGGCTTCCGTGGTCTGATCGGCGTTGAGAATGGCATCCACCAACACGCCATCAATACGGTCCTTCAACTTTTCCAGCAATTCGCCGGCATGCTCGGCATGCTTGTCGATGCTGACACGGAAACCCAGGCCGAATTCGGCGTTGTCCTCGAACAGCGAGTTCGCCCAGGCCGGGCCGCGTCCTTCGACGTTCTGGCTGTAGGGAGTGGTCGGCAGATTGCCGCCGTAGATCGAGGAGCAGCCGGTAGCATTGGCGATTACCATGCGGTCGCCGAACAGCTGGCTGGCGAGACGGATGTAGGGCGTTTCGCCGCAGCCGACGCAGGCGGTGGGGAATTCGAACAAGGGCTCCATCACCATCGCACCCTTGATGGTGGAGGTGCGCAGCTTGGTACGATCGAACTCCGGCAGAGTCAGGAAGAACTTGAAATTCTCGCGTTCCTGTTCGCGCAGTGGCGCCTGCGGCCGCATTTCCAATGCCTTGTGGCCATCGACCTTGGAAACCGCCGGGCAGATATCCACGCACAAAGTGCAACCGGTGCAGTCTTCGGGCGCAACCTGGTAGCTGATGTGCATGCCCTGCTCGAATTCCTTGCCCTTGACCTGAATGTGCTTGAAAGTGGGCGGGGCACCCTCGGCCATGCCGGCAGGGAACACCTTGGAGCGGATGGCAGTGTGCGGACAGACGAACGGGCACTTGCCGCAATAGATGCACAGTTCCTCGTCCCACACCGGGATTTCCTGCGCCAGGTTGCGCTTGTCCCACTGCGAAGTGCCGGTGGGCCAGGTACCATCGTTGGGCAGCGCGCTGACCGGCAGCCGGTCGCCATGGCCGGCCATGATCTCGGCAGTGATCTTGCGCACGAACTCGGGCGCGAAGGCCGGCACTGTCTCCGGCATCTCGTGGGTGCTGGTGGCTTGCTTAGTCACTTCCACCTTGTGCAGGTTGGCTATGGTTTCGTCGATCGCCTTCCAGTTGGCTTCGACCACCGCCCTGCCCTTCTTGCTGTAGGATTTTTCGGCGGCGTGCTTGATCTTCTCGATCGCCACGTCGCGCGGCAGCACGCCGGAAATGGCGAAGAAACAGGTCTGCATGATGGTATTGATACGGGTGCCCATGCCGGTCGCCTTGGCGATAGCGTAGGCGTCGATGACATAGAATTCCAGCTTCTTGGTAATAATCTGCTGCTGCATCGTGTGGGTCAGGGTGTTCCACACCTTGCCCGCCGGCTCCGGCGAATTGAGCAGGAACACCGCCCCTTCCGCAGCCGAGCTCAGCATGTCGTAGCGCTCAAGGAAGATCGGCTGGTGGCAGCCGACGAAGTTGGCCTCGTTGTCGCCGATCAAATAGGGGGAATGGATCGGCCTGGGCGAGAAACGCAGGTGGGAAATAGTCGCCGCGCCGGCTTTTTTCGAGTCGTAAACGAAATAGCCCTGATCGTAGAGCTCGGTTTCCTCGCCCATGATCTTGATGGTGTTCTTGTTGGCGCCCACCGTGCCATCCGAACCCAAGCCGTAAAACATGCAGCGATTCACGCCGTGGCCGGCATCGGTGCGGAAATCTGCATCCCACTCCAGACTGGTGTGGGTGAGGTCGTCGATGATGCCGATGGTGAAATGGTTCTTGGGCTGGTCCTTTTTCAGTTCGTCGAACACGCCCTTGATCATGCCCGGCGTAAACTCCTTGGAAGACAGGCCGTAGCGCCCGCCGACCACGCGCGGCATGGTCGCGAACTTGCCTTCGCCCGCGGTGAAAGCTTCGGCAATCGCCGTCACCACGTCCTTGTACAGCGGCTCGCCGTCTGCGCCGGGTTCCTTGGTGCGATCCATCACGGCTATGCGCCTGGCCGTGGCGGGAATGATACTGAGCAGTTCATCCGCCGCAAACGGGCGGTACAAACGCACCTTCACCAGGCCCACCTTCTCGCCGTGGGCGTTGAGGTGATCCACGGTTTCCTCGGCCGCCTCCGCGCCGGAACCCATCAGCACCATCACGCGCTCGGCATCCGGTGCGCCGACATATTCGTAGATATGGTACTGGCGGCCGGTAAGTCCGGCGAATTTATCCATGGTTCTCTGCACGATTTCCGGCATGCGGTCGTAGAACGGGTTGACCGTCTCGCGTGCCTGGAAGTACACGTCCGGGTTCTGCGCCGTGCCGCGAATCGCAGGATGGTCCGGCGACAGCGCGCGGGCGCGGTGGGCGAACACCAGCTTGTCGTCGATCATCTCGCGCACCACCTCGACCGGCACCTGCTCGACCTTGGCTACCTCGTGGGAGGTGCGGAAACCGTCGAAGAAGTGCAGGATAGGCACGCGCGATTCAAGCGTCGCGGCCTGGGCAATCAGCGCCATGTCCATCGCCTCCTGCACCGAGTTCGAGGCGAGGAAGGCGAATCCGGTGGCCCGAACCGACATCACGTCGCTGTGGTCGCCGAAAATCGACAGCCCCTGGGCCGCCAGCGAGCGCGCCGCCACGTGCATGACAAAGGGCGTCAGTTCGCCGGCGATCTTGTACATGTTGGGAATCATCAGCAGCAAGCCCTGCGAGGCGGTAAAGGTGGTCGCCAGGGAACCCGTCTGCAACGCGCCGTGTATGGCACCAGCGGCGCCTCCCTCGCTCTGCATCTCGATCACTTCCGGAATAGTACCCCACAGGTTTTTGACACCCTCCGCCGACCAGGCATCGGCGTATTCCCCCATCGGCGAGGACGGGGTAATCGGGTAAATCGCGATCACCTCGTTGGTCAGATGAGCGATATAGGCGGCGGCCTCATTGCCGTCGATGGTAACCATGCTTGTTTGAGACATCGAAACACCCCTTAATGACGATCTGTTCAATCATTCTAAGACAAAACTGACGATGACATGTTCAAACTACCATGACTCGTGAAGCCAGGCAACAGTCATCATATAATCTATCTAAGATATCTTATACAAGTTTTATTTAGACGAAAAAAGGGCAAAAAAAACCGCCCGCCGACGAATCGACAAGGCGGAACAGGGGAAGCATGTACTAAATTTGATTTAAATATACAAATACCAAGTAATTTAGTCAAGTAATTTCCGCTTGCCCCCGGTGTATAATTCCGGCCACACCTGCTTACCTGCAAACAGCCGTGCACCAGACACTCCGAACCCTCGCCGCCGCGCTTCCCGCCTGCATGATCTCAGACCGCCACGCTTTCCGGCGGCAACTGGACAAGCTGCGCGCACTGGCCACCGCCAACAAGCCCGTGGACGTCGCGCTGCAGCAACTGCAAGGCGCAGTGGAGCGCTCTGCCGGGCGGCTGAAGCAAAGGCTGGAGCGGCTGCCCGTTCCCATCTATCCTGAAGAGCTGCCGGTCTCGGGCAAGCGTGCGGACATCGCCGCCGCCATCGCCGCCAACCAGGTGGTCATCGTCTGCGGCGAAACCGGCTCGGGCAAGACCACCCAGCTGCCGAAAATCTGCCTGGAACTCAAGCGCGGCGCCGCCGGCCTGATCGGCCACACCCAGCCGCGCCGCATCGCCGCCCGCACCGTGGCCTCGCGTATCTCGCAGGAACTGAAGAGCCCGCTCGGCCAGGTGGTAGGCTACAAGGTGCGCTTTTCCGATCACACCAGCACGGACAGCTACATCAAGCTGATGACCGACGGCATCCTGCTGGCGGAAACCCAGAACGACCGCTTCCTTTCTGCTTACGACACCATCATCATCGACGAAGCGCACGAGCGCAGCCTCAACATCGATTTCCTCCTCGGTTACCTGAAGCAGATCCTGCCGAAACGCCCCGACCTGAAAGTCATCGTCACCTCGGCCACCATCGATGCGGAGCGGTTTTCAAATCACTTCGACGGCGCCCCGGTGATCGAGGTTTCGGGCCGGCTGTACCCGGTGGAAACCCGCTACCGGCCACTGCACCAGCGCAAGAATGAGAGCGGAAAAGTAGAAGAAGAGGTTAGCGATGCAAATATCGAGGAGGCCATTCTCGATGCCGTGGACGAAGTCTCGCGCACCGGCTCCGGCGACATCCTGATCTTCCTCCCCGGCGAACGCGAGATCCGCGACTGCGCCGAAGCCTTACGCAAGCATCACCCCGCCGGCAGCGAAATCCTGCCCCTGTTCGCCCGCCTTTCCGCCGCCGAGCAGGAGCGCGTGTTCAAGCCCGGCGGGGCGCGCCGCATCGTGCTCGCCACCAACGTGGCGGAAACCTCGCTCACCGTGCCCGGCATCCGCTACGTCATCGACCCCGGCTACGCCCGCCTGCTGCGCTACAGCTACCGCTCCAAGGTGGAGCGTTTGCAGGTCGAAAAAATCTCCCAGGCCTCCGCCAACCAGCGCGCCGGCCGTTGCGGCCGGGTGATGAGCGGGGTGTGCGTACGGCTGTATGCGGAGGAGGATTTCAACACCCGCCCCGCCTTCACCGACCCGGAAATCCGCCGCAGCAACCTCGCCGCCGTGATCCTGCGGATGAAGGCGCTGGGTCTGGCCGACATCGAGGACTTCCCGTTCCTTGAACCGCCCGATTCCCGCGCCATCACCGACGGCTTCAAGCTACTGGAAGAACTCGGCGCGGTGGATGACCAGCGTGCGCTGACCGAAACCGGTCGGCAGATCGCCAAGTTTCCGATCGACCCGCGCATCGCCCGCATGATCCTCGCAGCCAAGGCAGAAAACTGTTTGACCGAAGTGCTGATCATTGCATCCGCATTATCCGTGCAGGACCCGCGTGACCGCCCGATGGACCGCCAGCAGGCGGCGGACGACAAACATCGCCAATTCCAGGACGACAATTCCGACTTCGTCGCCTACATCAAGCTGTGGGCGTTCTACGACGAAGCGCTGAAACACAAGAAATCCAACCGCAAACTGCTCGACCTGTGCCGCGAGCATTACCTCTCCGCCACGCGTTTGCGCGAGTGGCGCGAAATCCACGGCCAGCTTCACGCCCAAGTCGTCGAGATCGGCCTGCGCCCGAACCAGACCCCGGCCAGTTACGAGGAAATCCACCGCGCCCTGCTCGCCGGGCTGCTCGGCAACCTCGGCGTCAAGACCGAAACCCAGGAGTACGCCGGGGCGCGCGAAATCAAGTTCCACCTCTTCCCCGGTTCGGTGATTTTCAAGAAAGCGCCAAAATGGGTGATGGCTGCGGAGCTGACCGAAACCACCAAGCTCTACGCCCGCTGCGCCGCCAGGATCGAACCGGAATGGATAGAAAAGGTCGCCGTCGACCTGCTGCGCCGCCACTACTTCGATCCCCACTGGGAAAAGGCCACCGCCCAGGTCGCCGCCTTCGAACGCGTCAGCCTGTACGGCCTGACTCTGGTGCCGCGCCGCCGCGTCCATTACGGCACCATCAACCCGACCGAGTCGCGCGACATCTTCATCAAGGGTGCGCTGGTGGCGGGTGAATTCAACACCCGATCGCCGTTCTTCGAACACAACCGCAAGCTCGTTGCCGAAGTCGAAGAACTGGAGCACAAGTCGCGCCGCCAGGACGTACTGGTGGACGAGGAGCGCATTTACGCCTTCTACGACGCCCGTATACCGGAGGGCATCCATAACGGCGCGGATTTCGACAAATGGCTGGCCGATCAAAACAAGCGTCCTTCACCTTTGCCCCCTCGCCCCGCCGGGGAGAGGGTTGGGGAGAGGGGTGCCCCGCCGAAAAAACTCCCTCTCCCCAACCCTCTCCCGCAAGCGGGAGAGGGGGCAAACGTAAAAAACGCTGGCTCTGATCGACTGCTGTACATGAGCAAGGACGACCTGATGCGCCACGGCGCCGATGCTGTCACTGTTGAACTGTTTCCAGAAATCTTAAGCGTGGGCGAAACCGCCTGCCGCCTCGCCTACCGCTTCGAGCCCGGCCATACGCTCGACGGTGTCACCCTCACCGTGCCGCTGCACCTCTTGAATCAGATGGACGCCAGGCGCTTCGACTGGCTGGTGCCGGGCATGATCCGCGAGAAGATCACCGTGCTGGTCAAGGCGCTGCCCAAGCGGCTGCGCTCGGCCTGCGTGCCGGTGCCGGATTTTGTTACGGCAGCGCTGATGGCGATGCCCATCGGCCAAGGCTCGCTCACCGAATCCCTCGCCGCCTACATCCACAAGAAAACCAGCCAGGAAGTTCCGCCCGACACCTGGAAGGAAACTGACCTGCCACTGCACCTGCGCATGAACTTCAGGGTGGTGGACGAGGCCGGCGCAGAGATGGCCTCCGACCGCGACCTCGCCGCGCTCAGGGAAAAACTCGGCCAGGCCGCCAGGCTCACCTTCGCCCAAGCGCCGCAGCTCAATATCGAGAAAGAAGGCCTCACCAACTGGGATTTTGGTGACCTTCCCGAGAAGATCGCATTCACCCGCAGCGGCCAGTCCCTCACCGGCTATCCGGCGCTGGAGGACGACAGCGATTCTGTCTCGATCCGATTGTTCGACACCCCCGAAGCCGCAGATGCCGCGATGCGCGCCGGAGTCAGAAGACTGTTGCGGCTCGTCCTCAACCCGCAGATGAAGCAACTGGACAAGAGCCTGCCCGGCTTCACCCAGACCGCCCTCCTGCTGCGCGCTGTCGCCAACCCCGACGACCTGAGAGAAGACCTGCTCACCGCCATCACCGACCGCGCCTTCCTCGGCGACGACGAATTGCCCCGCACCACAAAAGCCTTCACCACCCAGAAAGACCGCGCCCGCACCCGCCTCGCCGCCGTCTCGGATGCCGCCTGCCGCATCCTTGCCGCCATCGCCGCCGACTATCAGGCGATACAGGCCAAGCTTGCCGCCAAACCGCCCGGCAACGTCGCCGCCGACATCAGCGAACAGCTTGCCAACCTGGTCTACAAGGGCTTTCTCAGCGCCACCCCGTGGGAACAGTTGCAGCACCTGCCGCGCTACCTCAAGGCCACCGTGCGCCGACTGGAAAAACTCTCCGGCGCGGTCGAGCGCGACGCCAAATACACTGTTGCCATCCGGGCGCTATGGCAGGACTACCAGAAGCGGCTGGAGAAGCACCGCAAGGAAGGGATCATCGACCCGGAGCTGGGCAAGTTTCGCTGGATGATGGAGGAATTGCGGGTGTCGATGTTTGCGCAGGAGTTGAAAACGCCTTATCCGGTATCAGTCAAAAGGCTGCAAAAAGCATGGGAAGGGGTGAAGGCGTAAAACCCACCTTGCCAGTGCGCCCTGCCGGGCACACCAAAAAAAACCGCCCCGGATGGGGCGGTTTTGCAGAGGGTTTAGATTCTATCGTTATGGATTCGGTCCGTTATGGCAGTCGTAGCAGCCCACTTTCTGCCCGGCGGCGAAACTCTTCGTGCCATTTTCCACCGTGAAGGTCTTGGCCATCTTGACCTGGCTCAACGCGGTGCCACGATAATCAGCACCATGGCAGTATGTACAGGAGGTGGTGCCTGCCTTCGCTGCGCTCTCATGGCCAGAAACCCAGCCTTGGCCGAAAGTGTGCAAACCATGTGGCCCGCCATTGGCAGTGACCGGTAGCGTCGTCGCATGACAAGCGACACATTCAGCAACCGTTCCCGCATGACCCTGCACCGCAATACTCTGCGTATTGTCATCAGCATGACTGGATGGGTAGACCGCATGAGTTGCACCGTGACAAGCCTCGCACTGCAAACCTCCATGCCCTTTACTGAAACGGTATAAATTCAATCCCGTCACAGGGGTGTTGGCGTTGGTAGCGAATGTATGGTCAGTTGGCACGATGGCGACTCCGCTGGAATTCACACCGCTAAGTGCACGCTTGTTAGGTGCAGCGCTATTGTGACAAGCCTCGCAAGTCGGCTCGTTGTACCACCCTTGACGAGCTTTATTGCCAACCTGCGCATTATTGCCGTGACAGCTTTGGCAACTCATCAGCAATTTGCCATTGGCATCTACCGCTTTGCCCATGGCGCCACGCAGACATTGAGTAGCCGAGCCCGGGTGGCACAAGTAGCACGAAGTACGATCATTAATGTTATCCAGTGGTAACAGGGTTGCAGGATCTTTTACCGTGGAATGCTTGGTGTGCAGCGCTTGGGTAAACGGAGAGATTCCCGTTACACCTTTCATCACCGTTGTTTTGTTCAGCTTGTCAAAGTAAGCATTACTGGCATGGCAGGCAACGCATAGAACCGGTTTCCCGCCATTCGCAGTAGCCAACAAGCCACTTGCGTTGTAACCATTTTGGCTAAGGCCCGTCTTGTACAACGTATTGGATAGCTTATTCTGATCATGCAGTTTCAGAATATTTTTCTTCCAGTCCCTGTCGGCATTGGCATCGAAAACCCAGCCAGTCGTCGGCTTGGCCGCCATCGCCGCGGCATTGCCCGTGGTAATGGAAGAGTGACAACCCTTACAGGTCATCTCATCGCTCACTGGCAGCACTGTCGTGGTAGTGGCCAGTACCTTGCCGCTAAGATCCTTGGCGACCACTTTAACCGTAGGATAAAAGTTCTTTTTGAACGTGTCATCATACGGCGTAACGGGGATACCCTCAGCTTCGAACCAGGCGTACTGGGTGTTGTAGCTCATCGGTGCAGGGATAAGGGAAGGAGCCTTGTTACCAGGGGCGGGGGTACCCGTGGCTAGTCCGTCCAGATTGAGGCCGACATTAGGTGCCGGGTTGAGGCCAACCAGGCCATTGACCCATGACCAGAAATTGGTTTTATTCGCACTGGAAGTATTGATGGAGCCGGTACTGTCCGCCACTGCTTCGTAAGTAATCTTCACGTTGCTGGCAATCAGTTTGCCCGACTTGTCCTTCAGTTGAGCATGCAGGGAGTTATATGGGGGCAAGATGGCGAAAACCGAAAAATCCAGACCATCCATACAGTGCATGCCCAGATCGTTCCACGCCAAAAGCGTATAAGCGCTTGTGGTGGTTGTGGTGCCTCCGCTTGTCGTGGTGCCGCCCGTGCTTGTAGCCATCACGAAGACCGGTATCTCTTTACTGGTCTGGCTGTCTTTTACGGTAACGGTGGTCGAGCCCGCCTTGAGCCCTTTCAGCGTAACCTTCCCGCTGGCATAGGAAGCGCTCACCACAGATGTTTCGTGAGAAGTTGCAGAGACCGAACCGGAGGCGTTCGACACAGCCAGCGTGGCCGTGGCGCCCGCATTCATGAGGACCGATGACGGACTGACCTTCAGCCCACTATCAGAAGCAAATGCGGTGACAGACGCAAACAACGCGGCCAGAAACAACAGAAATGGAAATGGAAATGGAAATGGCAAAGTACGCGCATTCATGGCAAACCCCCCTCTTTTATTGATTAATGTCATAAAGTATATGCCACACAAGCAATAGGGTTTATTACGATTAGTTCACACTAGCATGCTCGCCAAGCCTCCTGAAACGGCAAGATTTGGACAATATTTTTTCAGATATCACTTATCACTCAATCTGCTATTTTTAATATGGTTGTGTCTTCATGATACGAAGATACCTGATAGGGAGTACTGCAATGACTTATGTCGTGACCGAAAACTGCATCCTCTGCAAGTACACCGACTGTGCGGCTGTTTGCCCGGTGGACTGCTTTCACGAGGGGCCAAATTTCCTGGCGATCGACCCGGACGAATGCATCGATTGCGATGTATGCGTGCCGGAATGTCCGGCTGAAGCGATTTTTCCCGAGGCGGACCTGCCGCCGGGGCAGGAGAAGTTTATCGAAATCAATGCGAAACTGGCAAAAATCTGGCCGGTAATCAACTCGAAGAAAGACCCTCTTCCCGAAGCAGAGAAATGGAAGGGAGTTGAGGACAAGCTGCAATATCTGGAGAAATGACCCATTGCTCCTGGCGCTTCAGAGTACTTGGCATCTGACACATACCTCCCTATATCTCTTCTACATTGGAGTCAACAAAATGGGCAAGACGACACCCCGATCCAGCAACCCAGAATTCGATAGCCTGGTACCCAACACCCCCTTCACCCGTCGTGCTTTCGTCATTAGCATGCTGGGCGTGGGTTTCGCCCTCGCCACTCAGCCGGTCATGGCCGAAACCGTGATCAAAACCAGCACCGATGGCCTGATTGCAGGTGAAATCAAGGTTCCCGTCAGGGATGGCGAAATGGTCGCTTATCGCGCGCAACCAGACAAGGGCGCCAACTTTCCTGTGATCCTGGTGGTTTCCGAGATCTTCGGTGTCCATGAACATATCGCCGATATCTGCCGGCGGCTAGCCAAACTCGGCTATCTGGCCATCGCCCCGGAACTGTTTGCGCGCCATGGCGATCCACGCAAAATCAGCAGCATCCAGGAGATCCTCGACAATATCGTCGCCAAAGTGCCGGACGCTCAGGTCATGAGCGACCTCGACGCCTGCGAAGCATGGGCCAAGGCCCATGGTGGCGATACGTCACGCCTGGCGATCACCGGCTTCTGCTGGGGTGGGCGCATCACCTGGCTCTACACTGCCCACAACCCCCGCCTCAAGGCTGCCGTGGCCTGGTACGGCCGGATTGACGGGGTGAATACCGAGCTTACGCCGAAATACCCGCTCGACCTTGTGGCGCAACTGAAGGCCCCGGTACTGGGGCTTTACGGCGGCCAGGATCAGGGCATCCCGCTGGACGATGTGGAGGCCATGCGTGCTGCCATCAAGAAGGCCGGCGGCAAGTCCGAGATTCATGTCTATCCCGACGCGCCCCATGCCTTCCACGCCGATTACCGGCCCAGCTATCGCAAGGATGCCGCCGAAGACGGATGGAAGCGCATGCAGGCATGGCTGAAGAAGAACGGGGTGTAATTCGAATTCTCTCAAAACGCCGATAATTATGCAGGGTGCGTCCCACGCACCCTACGATTCCACTATGCGGAGTGTCGAAACGGGGGTGCCGAGATGGCGAAGAATTCCTTTCCCTTGCCCAAGGTCTATGGCCTGCTCGAACCGGGGCCTGTCGTGCTGGTTACGACCGCCGGCAAGGATGGCGCGAACATCATGACCCAATCGTGGCACACCATGATCGAATTCGAGCCGCCGCTGGTGGGGTGTGTGATCAGCAACCGGAACCACTCGTTCGACATCCTGAAGGCCACCAAAGAATGCGTGATCAACATCCCGACGGTGGAACTGGCGGAAAAGGTGGTGGGCTGCGGCAACACTTCCGGGCGCAACATCGACAAGTTCAAGCACTTTGGCCTCACGCCAGTAGCCGCCTCGTGTGTCCAGGCGCCCCTCATCGACGAATGCTATGCCAGCCTTGAATGCAAGGTCGTCGACGGGAAGATGGTGACCCGCTACAACTTCTTTATCCTCGAAGTGCTCAAGGCGTGGATAGACCCGTCGATGAAACATCCGCGGACGATTCATCATCTCGGCAAAGGCGCGTTCATGGTCGCCGGCAAGACGATCAAACTGCCCTCCAGAATGAAATAATCCCTGTTGTTGAGTATTCCGCTGCGCGCAACGCCCCTCCCCGCGCGCCCGCTTGCGCGAAAACCCCATCAGGCGGTATTCTCGCAACTTAATTCCCAGACCTTACCCCAGTGTCCAAACCCTTCTCAATACTGTTCCGCCAGATCGGAGCCGTATCAACCGTCATGTTTACCCCCGTATTACGCTTGGGAAAGGGGCTGTTCGCACTCCAGAATCGGGAGCGGACGCAGCTATTGGAAGAGATGACCCAGATGCGGGAGCTGATGCCGCTGCTCATGAAGCAGCGCAACGGTTATCACTGGACCAATGATGATCGGCAGCATATCCGGGAGCACTTGCGCAATCTGGCGAAAATAAGCCCCTATATCGTCCTGTTCGTGGCACCTGGCGGGCTGTTCTTGCTGCCGGTAATGGCCTGGTGGCTGGATCGGCGCCGGCTCAAGCGCAACGCCGACGCCCAGCGCGCGCGCAATGAGGCCAGCCGCAAGTAATCTGCGTCACCCAGGATAAAACCCCTGCTGCTGACAACATTCCCAAATTTCGCTACGCTAGATCCGGGGCATGATCTGATTTTTCTCTGGGCAGCATTGATGGAGGGCGCGTGAAACAGCTGATTTGCATCATCGGCAACAAGGGCGGCACCGGCAAAACCAGCATTACGCACATGTTGTGCCACGGCTTCGGGTTGCTCGGCATGCGCTCTATCGCGGTACTCACAGATATATCTCGGGAGCCCCTGACGCGAGGAGACCGACGCTATACGCCCATTGATGGCCGCTCACCGGACAAGCTTGAAAAAATCATAGCCAAGCTGGAATTCATGCCGGAGTGGCTGGGGGTAATCGACGGCGGTGGCAATCGGCCGGAAATGGATAGCCAGCTCTACGAAATATCGGACCTCATTCTGCTGCCTTTTCGCGATTCCCACGAGGACATCCGCACCGTGCGCAACGACCTTGACGCTTTCCCCGAGGCTTATGGCATTCCGTCCCAATGGCCGACCAATGCGTGGCAGCAGATGACGGCGGAGCGTTCGCTGGACGAGCTGATGCAGGATTACCGGCCGCGCCTGCTCGACCCGGTGTACGCGGTGAGCGCCAGCAAGCTGTTGCTGGAAAGCCAGATTCCGCCCAGCCTGCCGACGATGCTGAACAACGTCTGCCGCGGACTGGCCCGGCAAGTTCTGGAGCGCCTGGACCCACACGAAGCTGCATAACCGCTCCCCCCATCAATCCGGCGTTTCACCGAAAGAATAATCCATGCAAATCTGGGTCGATGCCGATGCCTGCCCCGGCGTCATCAAGGAAATCCTGTTTCGCGCCGCCGAGCGGGCTCAAATCCCAATGACGCTGGTCGCAAACCAGTTCCTGCGCACCCCGCCATCTCGCTATATCAAGGCCATCCAGGTCCCCGCCGGCTTCGATGTCGCGGATGGCAAGATCGTCCAGCATCTGGAACCAGGCGACCTGGTGATCACCGCCGACATCCCTCTGGCCGCCGAGGTCATCGCAAAAGGCGGCCACGCACTCAACCCCAGGGGTGAGTTTTACACTCCGGACACGATACGCGAACGCCTCAACATGCGCGACTTCATGGACATCCTGCGCAGCAGCGGCGTGGAAACTGGCGGCCCTGCATCGCTCAGCCAGAACGACCGCAAAGCCTTTGCCAGCCAACTTGATCGCTTCCTGGTCAAAAACCGCAAGTAATAGAGGAAGGGGCGAGCGAGTCCGTCTCCCCCTTTCCATTAAAGTCGGCTCACGTTTGGCGCATCAGGTGGAAATCTCGCCCGTTTTTGGTGCGCCCATATAGCCCTGTCTTTTGGTCACACCTTCTATTTTCAATGATTCTATTCAGGATCAATCAGTTGCCTGCCATGGTATGAGAATTGCATTATTGGCAAGTTATGAAATCCCCCGTCAAACCCTCTGAATTCCCTCTTCGCGTCTTGCTGGTAGACGAAACCTTCGAGCGCGCGGCGCTTCTTAAGCACGCCTTGCAGGATGCGGGCTGCAAGATTGTGGCTCACGTCTCCTCCAGTGCCGATCTGCCTGGCCTGGTGGCTGAATTGAAACCGGATCTGATCATTCTGGATACAGAGTCCCCAGACCGGGACACGCTGGAGAATTTATGCGTTATCAGACGTGATCAGCCGCGCCCGATCGTGATGTTTACCCACGATGATGATAGCGACAAGATCCGCGCTGCCATTCGTGCCGGCGTCAGTGCTTATGTTGTAAATGGCCTGAAAAGCGAGCGCTTGCGTCCCATCATGGACGTGGCGATTGCACGCTTCAATGAATTTCAGGCAATGCGGGCGGATCTGGCAAAAGCGGAAGGCCAGCTTTCGGAGCGCAAGGATGTGGAGCGCGCCAAGGGAATTTTGATGAGGCAGCGCGGCTGGTCCGAAGAAGAAGCTTATCAAGCTTTGCGCAAAGCGGCCATGGACAAGGGCTCTCGCTTGGCGGATGTGGCACGGCAGTTGGTCGAGATCACGGAATTGCTGGGTTAAATAATTCTGGCACGTGTATTGCTTTAGGTAAATCAACGGTCCAACGACGGGCCACAGCAAGTGAATAAAATCTGAGCCGACCAACGACGGTTGGCTTCATCAAGGACAAAGGCGTCCATTCGCGGGAGAAATCACTTTCGCGGATGCGACGCCTTTTTTGTTTTTTTATCCAGGAGAAAACCATGACTACAGATTCCAAAAACAGCCGGAGAGATTTTATGAAAAAAGGCGCTACTTTACTGGGGGCCGGGGCATTGATGTCCATGGTCGATCCAGCAATACGTGTCGGGGCCTGGGCAGCAGGTTCCGATGCACCGGAAAAGACCGAGGTCAAAATCGGCTTCATCCCTCTGACTGATTGCGCCTCGGTGGTAATCGCTTCGGTGATGGGCTTTGACAAGAAATACGGCATAAAAATCGTGCCCAGCAAGGAAGCCTCCTGGGCCGGGGTGCGCGACAAGCTGGTGAACGGCGAACTGGATGCTTCCCATGTGCTGTACGGCCTGATCTACGGGGTTCAGCTGGGTATCGGCGGGCCGAAGAAAGACATGTCGGTACTGATGAGCATCAACAACAATGGCCAGGCCATTTCCCTGTCCAATCAGCTGAAGACCAAAGGTGCGGTGGATGGCACCAGTCTGGCTGCGCTGATCAAGAAGGAGCCGCGCGAGTATATTTTCGCCCAGACCTTCCCCACCGGCACCCACGCCATGTGGCTTTACTACTGGCTGGCGTCGTATGGCATCAATCCATTCTCCGACGTGAAGAACATCACCGTGCCGCCACCGCAAATGATCGCCAACATGCGGGTAGGCAATATGGATGGATTTTGCGTCGGCGAACCTTGGAACGCGCGGGCCATTCGCGACAACGTGGGCTTTACGGCTGTTACCAGCCAGGACATCTGGACAAACCATCCGGAAAAAGTGCTCGGCACCACGGCTGAATTTGTGCAGAAATACCCCAATACCGCGCGAGCCATGATCATGGCGATGCTGGATGCATCCAAATACATTGACGAAATGAAGAACCGTTCGCAGGTGGCCAAGATCATTGCCGAGAAATCCTACGTCAACACCGATTTTGACTCCATCGAGGACCGCATGATGGGCCAGTACGACAACGGCAACGGAAAGAAATGGCAGGACGCCAATTACATGAAGTTCTATGCAGATGGAGCGGTGAACTTCCCCTACCTTTCCGACGGCATGTGGTTCCTCACCCAGCACAAGCGCTGGGGCCTGCTCAAGGAAGATCCGGACTACCTGGCCGTGGCCAAGAAGGTCAACCAGATCGAACTGTACAAGCAGGCTGCAACCCAGACCAAGACACCCATTCCGAAGGATGTCATGCGCACCAGCAAGCTCATGGACGGCAGTGTATGGGATGGCAAGAACCCCAAAGCCTACGCCGCCAGCTTCAAAATCAAAGCGTAATCAACTCATGAGAAATTTGAAAGGTACATCATGACACCTGAAAAAATAGAACTGGTTCGCAATAGCTGGCAGCAGGTAGTGCCCATTCAAGATACTGCAGCCGGACTCTTTTATAACCGCCTGTTCGAACTGGACCCTTCCCTGCGCAGCCTGTTCAACGGGGATATGGTCGAGCAAGGACGCAAGCTCATGATCATGATCAACATGGTCGTCAACAGCCTGGACCGACTCGAATCCATCATCGGAATGGTGAAAGAATCAGGGCGCCGTCACGTCGGATATGGCGTCAAGGCAGAGCATTTCGACACCGTGGGCAATGCCCTGATCTGGACTTTGGGCCAAGGGCTAGGCGCAGGCTTTACGCCCGAGGTCAAGGAAGGGTGGGTCGAGGCTTATGGCGTACTGGCCTCTACCATGAAACAGGCTGCCTACGGCTCGGCATAATACGAGCCCGTCTCCGGACTGGCACTTGCGCCAGCCCGGAGGTGCAGCCCTCAAACAGGAGTTTAAAATGAATGCAGCGAATCCAGGCATAGAAAGCTTGAAGGAAACCACGGCAGGCGATGGAACCGTCGCCACAGCCAAAGTCTTCAATATTTCGCCATCTATCAATGTGAGCGAACCCGTGCCCACAGCCGGGCGACGTTTTTCCCTGGCAGCCAAAAATTTCTTTCAATGGCTGGTTCCGCCGGTGCTGGGTCTGACAATTTTCATCGGCATCTGGGCACTGGTCTCACAGACCAGCCCGCAACTACCCGGCCCGCTCAAGACCTGGGCATCGGCACAGCAGCTGTTCAGCGACCCTTTTTACAACAAGGGCCCCAATGATCAGGGCATCGGCTGGAATATCCTGGCCTCGCTGCAACGGGTGGGGATCGGCTTCGGCATGGCAGCGGCAATCGGCATTCCCCTCGGCTTCATGATCGGACGCTTCAAGTTTCTCAACGCCATGACCGCCCCGATCATCAGCCTGCTGCGTCCGGTTTCCCCCCTGGCGTGGCTGCCGATTGGCTTGCTGGTGTTCAAGGCAGCCAATCCGGCAGCGATCTGGGTGATTTTCATCTCTGCCATCTGGCCGATGATCATCAACACCGCAGTCGGCGTAAACCGCATTCCGCAGGATTACATGAACGTAGCAAAGGTACTCAACCTGTCGGAGTGGAAGATTTTCACCAAAATCCTCTTCCCCGCCGTGCTGCCTTACATGATGACCGGCATCCGTCTCTCCATCGGAGTGGCCTGGCTGGTGATCGTGGCGGCGGAGATGCTGACCGGCGGCGTCGGCCTGGGTTTCTGGGTGTGGGACGAATGGAACAACCTCAACGTCGAGCACATCATCATCGCCATCTTCGTGGTCGGCATCGTCGGGTTACTGCTGGAGCAGATGCTGGTACTGCTGGCAAAGCGGTTTTCATATGAGTGAAATCGGTAGCCCGGATGAAGGCCGCAAGGCCGTAATCCGGGAAACTTTCCCCGGATTGCGCTTCGCTCCATCCGGGCTACATCGGGAGAATTTGATGGAAAAATATGTTCAGATCGAAAACGTGCAAATGACTTTCGACACCAAGAAAGGCCCCTTCGTCGCTTTGCGCGACATCAACCTCAACATCGAGCAAGGCGAGTTCATCTCCCTGATCGGTCACTCGGGCTGCGGAAAATCCACCCTGCTCAACCTGGTTGCCGGGCTGACCATTCCCAGCAACGGCGCAATGCTGTGCGCCGGACGGGAAATCGCCGGACCTGGTCCGGAACGCGGAGTGGTGTTCCAGAATCATTCCCTGCTGCCATGGCTGACCTGCTTCGAAAACGTTCATCTGGCGGTCGAGCGTGTCTTTGCCCGGGCAGAAAGCAGCGCATCCATGAAAAAACGCACCCAGGCAGCGCTCGCGCTGGTCGGGCTTAGCCATGCCGAGCACAAGTATCCGCATGAAATTTCCGGCGGCATGAAGCAGCGGGTCGGCATCGCCCGCGCCCTGTCCATGCAGCCCAAAGTGCTGCTGATGGACGAGCCGTTCGGCGCACTGGATGCCTTGACCCGCGCCCACCTCCAGGACGAGTTGATGAAGATCGCCGCGGAAACCAAAAGCACGGTGATCATGGTGACCCACGACGTGGACGAAGCCGTCCTGCTGTCCGACCGCATCGTGATGATGACCAACGGCCCGGCCGCTACCATCGGCGAGATCCTGACGGTCAGCTTGCCGCGCCCGCGCGAGCGTCTGGCACTGGCGAACAATCCGAAATACCACGAATACCGCGGTGCGGTTCTGGACTTCCTGTATCGACGCCAGCTTAGACCCGCAGCCTGAAATAGCGAAGTAGTGCGCCTTCTCGTGTTGCCATGCCCAGTAATTGTGCATATGCCCCATTATGGGGCAGAAGAGAACAATATTTCGTCATTGCTATGGAATATCTGCTTAACAATCAATCAAATATACCAATGGCACGATAGTTGCTGTTGTCAGTGCCTAGATGGCTACATCTGGATGTAGCCAAAGTGACCAGGAGTCTTGATACATGCAAAAACAGAAACTCGTTCTCGTGGGTAACGGCATGGCCGGAGTGCGCACGCTGGAGGAACTGCTGAAAATCGCGGCTGACAAATACGACATTACCGTATTTGGCGCCGAGCCTCACCCCAACTATAACCGCATCCTGCTGTCCCCGGTCCTGGCTGGCGAGCAGACGGTACAGGACATCATCATCAACGAGATGGACTGGTACGAGCAGAATCAGATCCATCTGCACATTAACAAAAAAGTCACTAAGATCGATCGCAAAAATCGCATCGTATTTGCCGAAGACGGAACCAGCGCGGAATATGATCGCCTGCTGCTATCCACCGGCTCCAACCCCTTCATCCTGCCCATTCCTGGCGCAGAACTGCCAGGCGTCGTTTCCTTCCGCGATATCAGCGACGTTGAGGCTATGCTTGATGCTTCCAGCCGCTACCGCAATGCAGTGGTGATCGGCGGCGGGCTGCTCGGCCTGGAAGCCGCTAACGGCCTGATGTTGCGCGGCATGGACGTGACCGTAGTGCATATCGCGCCCTGGCTGATGGATCGCCAGCTCGACGAACCGGCGGCCCGCCTGCTGCAACAAAGCCTGGAAGCCAAGGGCCTCAAATTCCTGCTGGAGAAGCAGACCGACGCGCTGGTGCCTGGCGAATCCGGCCGCGTCTGCGCGGTGAGCTTCAAGGATGGCGATAGCATTCCCGCCGATCTGGTGGTGATGGCGGTCGGCATACGCCCCAACACGGAGCTGGCCGAAAGCGCCGGCCTCTACTGCAATCGCGGCGTGGTGGTTAACGACACCCTGCAAACCTTCGACCCGCGCATCTACGCCGTAGGCGAGTGCGTCAGCCACCGCGGCGTGGCTTATGGACTGGTCGCACCCCTGTTCGAACAGGCCAAAGTAGCCGCCAATCATCTGGCTGAATATGGCATAGGCCGCTATACAGGCTCGCTCACCTCGACCAAGCTCAAGGTCACCGGGATCGACCTGTTTTCCGCCGGAGATTACATGGGTGCTGAAGGCACCGATGCCATCGTGCTTTCCGACCCGTCGGGCGGCAATTACAAGAAAGTCGTGCTCAAGGACAACAAGGTGGTGGGCGCGGTGCTGTATGGCGACACCACGGAGGGCAGCTGGTATTTCGACCTACTACGCGAGGGGACCGATGTTTCGGATATTCGCTCTTCCCTGCTGTTCGGCCAGCACAATCTGGGCGATTCCGGCCACGGCGACCCTCATGCCCGCGTCGCGGCCATGCCGGACAGCGCCGAAATTTGCGGCTGCAATGGCGTTTGCAAGGGCGATATCGTCAAAGCCATCCGCGACAAGAAGCTTTTTACCCTGGATGAGGTGCGTGCCCATACCAAGGCGTCCAGTTCCTGCGGGTCATGTACCGGCCTGGTGGAGTCGCTGCTGGCAGTGACAGTTGGTGGTGACTATTCCACTGCACCATCCAAAAAACCGATGTGCGGCTGTACCGAGCATTCCCATGACGAGGTGCGCGAAACCATCACCCGCCAAGGCATCAAGAGCATACCCGCGCTGATGCATTTCATGGAATGGAAAACCCCCGATGGCTGCAACAAGTGCCGCACGGCGCTGAACTACTACCTGCTGTGCGCGTGGCCATCCGAATACGTGGATGACAACCAGTCGCGCTACATCAACGAACGCGTGCACGCCAACATCCAGAAGGATGGCACCTACTCCGTGATACCGCGTATCTTCGGCGGCGACACCTCGCCCAAACAGCTGATGGCGATTGCTCAGATTGCCGAGCGTTGGGAAGTACCCACGGTGAAGTTTACCGGCGGCCAGCGCCTCGATCTTCTGGGGATCAGGAAAGAACAATTACCGGGAATCTGGAAAGATCTTTCCGAAGCCGGATTTGTCTCCGGACACGCCTACGGCAAAGCCATGCGTACTGTAAAAACCTGTGTCGGCAGCCAATGGTGCCGCTTCGGTACCCAGGATTCGACAACCATGGGGATCAAGCTGGAAGAACTCACCTGGGGTTCGTGGACACCACACAAGTTCAAGCTGGCCGTCTCGGGCTGCCCGCGCAACTGCGCCGAAGCCACCATCAAGGACTTTGGCGTAGTCGCGGTGGATTCGGGCTGGGAACTGCATATCGGTGGCAACGGCGGAATCAAGGTGCGCGCCACCGATTTCCTGTGCCATGTAAAGACCGAGGAAGAGGTTCTGGAATACTGCGCCGCCTTCATGCAGGTCTACCGCGAAGATGCGCATTACCTGGAGCGCACCGCACCCTGGGTAGAACGACGCGGTCTGACCTATGTCAAGGAACGTGTGGTGGATGATGCCGAGCAGCGCAAGGTCTATGCCGAACGTTTTTACGAATCGCAGAAATATTCCCAGGACGATCCATGGAAAGCACGCGGCGAGGGTGTGGATGCCCACGAATACAAGCCGATGGCTATCCTGGACTAAACCACACCCTCTCCCCAACCCCTCTCCCATAAATGGGCGAGGGACTTTGAGTTTGGTTGCGAATTTCGGATACCAGCAGTAGCCTATTAAACTGGCAACTGGAGGTTGAAATGTATCGGATACCAAGACAAAGCTACACC
>NZ_DF967527.1 GCF_000971475.1 Sulfuricella sp. T08 | reverse complement strand
ACGGATTCGACACCCGCATGGTAACGCGACAAGGCTCTCAGCCCCTCTCTATCTCTATGATCGGAAAGATACTTCTCTTAAGTTAGTGCCATTGAGATCAGACTCCTTACCCTACAAGCGCCACTGCCTTGATCTGCGCCCAGACCTTCAGTCCTGGGCTCAATCCCAGCTTGGCGGCAGAACGCCGCGTAATGCGCGCGACCAGCGGAACGCCGCCCGCATTCAGACGCACCAGGGCCAGCGCCGGGTGGGTGTCGTCCGCCAGCTGCTCGACGGTGACGGGGAGGATATTGAGGATGCTGACATCGGGGTGGGTGTCGAGGGCAATGCTGATGTCGCGTGCCAGGATGCGCACGCGCACGTGCTGCCCCAGGGGGACACCGCTATCGCGCACCCACAGGCTGCCGCCGGCGAAGGCGACGCGGGCCAGGTGCCATTCGGCTTCGAGTTCGGCGATCTCCCCTTCCAGCACGACACCGGCATCTTCACCCAGACGTATGGGCAGATCGAGC
Organism: Sulfuricella sp. T08; assembly: GCF_000971475.1. GTDB lineage: Bacteria > Pseudomonadota > Gammaproteobacteria > Burkholderiales > Sulfuricellaceae > Sulfuricella. The sequence goes on along the minus strand of NZ_DF967527.1, from coordinate 133,917 downwards.
CGCGCCAGGATTTCGCTCAGGGGACCGCTGGCGATGGCGCGGCCTTGCTCCAGCACCACCAAGTGATCGGCTAACCGCGCGATTTCGTCGGGAGCGTGGCTGACATATAGAACAGGAATCTCGAGTTCGTCGTGCAGACGTTCCAGATAGGGCAGGATTTCATTCTTGCGTTTCAGGTCGAGCGCGGCCAGCGGTTCGTCCATGAGCAGAATGCGCGGGCTGGTAGCGAGTGCACGGGCAATGGCGACACGCTGCTTCTCGCCGCCGGAGAGTTTGTCCGGCATGCGGCCGAGCAGCGGCGCGATGCCCAGCAACTCCACCGCCTGTTGCAGCGAGACCTTACGCGCGCTCGCCGGCACCCGCCGCATGCCATATTCCAGATTGCGACGGATCGTCAGATGGGGAAACAGACTGGCTTCCTGGAACACGTATCCCAGTGGTCGCTGGTGGGTGGGCACGAACAAGCCGAGGCTGTCGTCCTGCCAGATTTCGCCGTTGACACTGAGATAGCCGCCCGGCGCGTGTTCCAGCCCGGCGATGGCGCGCAAACAGGTGGTCTTGCCGGAGCCCGAGGCGCCGAACAGGGCACTGACACCACGTCCGGGCAGCTGCAGGTCGACATCGAGCGTGAAGCCGGGATGGGTGACGCGAAAGCGCACGTGGATGTTGCCGGTGGATACCTCGCTCATCGACGCCGCCCGTTCGGATTGAACACATACAGGAGCAACAGTACCACGAAGGAAAACGCCAGCATGCCCGCCGCGAGCCAGTGGGCCTGGGCGTATTCCAGCGCTTCCACGTGATCATAGATCTGCACCGATACAACGCGCGTCTTGTCTGGAATGTTGCCGCCTATCATGAGCACTACGCCGAACTCGCCCACGGTGTGCGCGAAACCGAGAACGCTGGCGGTGATGAAGCCGGGCCGGGCCAGCGGCAGCACGATGCTGAAGAAGGTATCCCACGGGCCGGCACGCAGGGTCGCCGCCACTTCCAGCGGCCGCTCGCCGATCGCATCGAAAGCGTTCTGCAGGGGTTGCACCACGAAGGGCATGGAATAGACCACCGAGCCGACGACCAAACCCCAGAATGTGAAAGGCAGCACGCCGAGTCCGAGCGCCTGGGTGAACTGGCCGATGGCACCCTGTGGCCCCATGACCACCAGCAGATAGAAACCGATTACCGTCGGCGGCAGCACCAGCGGCAGCGCCACCATGGCGCCGACTGGCGCTTTGAGCCAGGAGCGCGTGCGCGCCAGCCACCACGCAATAGGCGTGCCCACCAGCAGGAGCAGCAGCGTGCTAACGGATGCCAGCTTGAGGGTCAGCCAGACCGGAGCAAGATCGATTTCGGACAAAGCTCAGTTCCCTTGATTGTAGCCATAGCCCGATATGATAGCGGCGGCTTGGCCGCCACGCAGATATTTCAGGAACTGCTGCGCGGCGGCGCTGCTTCTGCCTTTGACCAGCAGGACGGCATCCTGGCGGATGGGGGCGTACAAATTCTTTGGCACCAGCCAGTAGGAGCCTTCGATTGCGCCGCTCTCCCTCTTGACCTGTGACAGGGCGACGAAGCCCAGTTCAGCGTTACCGCTGGCGATGAACTGATAGGTCTGGGTGATATTCTCGCCTTGCACCAATTTGGCCTGCACGGCATCCAGCAGGCCCAGCTGCTTCAAGGTTTCAACAGCGGCAGCACCGTAGGGGGCGAGTTTGGGGTTGGCGATGGACAGATGCCTGAAGTCACCCTTCTTCAACACTTCACCACTCCCATCCACGTAACCACGTTGGGGACTCCATAACACCAGCGTGCCGATGGCGTAGGTGTAGCGGCTGCCGGGTACGCCCATGCCCTCCTTCTCCAGCCGGGCAGGGGTCTCGTCATCGGCGGCGAGCAGCACGTCGAAGGGGGCACCATTTTTGATCTGAGCATAAAACTTGCCCGTGGCGCCAAAGGAAAGGATCACCTTGTGACCAGTGTCCTTCTCGAAATCGGAGGCGATTTTCTGCATCGGTGCCGTAAAGTTGGATGCCACTGCCACGTGAACCTCGTCCGCGAAGGCCGATCTAGCCAGCACGCACATCAACAGGGCCAGAGCAGAAAGCACCCGTAGGATGGAAATGTTCTTCATGCTGCCATTCTCCTGGAGGAGTAATTGGCGTAATTTTTCACCGATACACCACGTAGAGAATGGCGGCACCGAGCTACGCCTGTCGCGGCCCCCTGTTGCTGATGAGGGAAAGAGAGGCCAAACCCGTATCATCCTCGGGACCGAAGCATTTCTGATAATCATCGCACACCTGACAACTGGGTGCCTTGCACATATTGATCTCAGCCCGTTCGCATAATTGTTTGTAGAAAAATTTTTTCCACTTCATGTTGCCGCTATTTTTCTCGAAAAGCGCGCTAAAGTTTTGCCTGAGCAGATGAGACAGCGCCTGGCGGTCTGGCAAACCCATGTCCTGGTAAAGATGGCCTTCACCCAGACAACCGGTGGCGATGGCATAGGCCAGCCATGTCGTTTGCTCGGCATCGTTGCTGCGATGTTCCAGTAACAGTGCCAACAAGTCGTCCATTTCATCCGAGCGCATGCCGGGACAGCATGATTCCTCTGCTGAGAGATCAAAATCTTCGAACAGTGCTTCCAGTGCGCCAGGAAAATAGCCTTCAAGCAATCTGCCAAAACGGTCGCGGCTTACGCCCATCGGCAAGTTGGGTAAAGTTGTACCCGCCCTGGCGATAGATAAAACCATGCCGGCAAAAGCCTGGGTCAAGCCATCCGCCGGCGTTCTGGCGTAAGCCATCAGCGAACTCTGGTTGATGTTTTTCGCGTAGTCCATGGGACACCCTCCGTTTCAGCCCTCGGACATCGGGGCGTGGCTATAACATTTCTTCGGGCAAATCTTGGCGCATGCCTCGCACCCGACGCAGTTCGTCTGGTTGGAGATGGTCATGACCTTTTTTTCGTACTCGTCGTCGTCATCGGAATCGGCTTCCACCACCACGATTTCGCCGTCCTCGTCGATGCCCACGAGTTGCAGCACGTCGCGACCGCAGACCTTGAAACAGCGGCCGCAGCCTATGCATTTCTCCTGGTTGATTTCCTGGACGAATTGCGGCGTCCAGGTTCTCCCGTCAGGCATGGTGATGCTGATGGCAGCCATGTCTTTCTCCCTTTAGCTACCACTTGCGGCAAGACGCTTGCGGGCTTCGTCCAGGTTTTGGTAGGCTTGATGGGCCAGATTGGCCACCACCAGGATTTTTTCCCAGCCGGTGGGCAGATCTTCCGCCAGATCGTGCAAATCCATTTTGAGTGCCGTGGCTTGGGCGTTCATCTTCCTGATCCGGGCCTTGAGTTCTTCCGCGCTTTCCATACCGCTGCTCCTGTTTTCGATCTTGCTAAGTTCCTTCTCACGCTCCTCGTCCTCGAGGATGGACATCCAATGCGATGCATCCACTTCCGCTGCACACTCGATTAACTGAACCATGACAACCTCCTATCCAAAATTAGCGACCTCAGGGTATTTCTGGATCATCTCCACCCCTGCGGCCACCAGTTTTTCCCCTTCCTCAGCCAGTTTGGCGAGGTTGAGGAACCCGAAACGATGCACGTCGCGCAATTGCTTGTTGACGACGATGAGACGACCTGCCGAGAGAATCATGCGGCCGAAACCCTCGTGGTGCATTTTCATCATGGGCGTGACCATGTTCCCGGTCTGGCGTTCGATGGCCAGGCCCACGGCGTTGTAGAACAGTTCCAACCGCCACAAGGTTTCCGGGTCGGGGTCGCCGATGATGGGCAGTTCCTTGCGCATTTCCTTGGTGATGATGTAGGGCTCGAGCAACATCTCGTCGCTCTTCCCCTCCCAGGCCCCGTAGGAATCCTGGGCGCGCCATTGCTTGACCAGTTCCTTGAGGAACACCGACTCCATCGGATTAACCATTTGCTCTACTGCCTGTGCTTCACTCATGTTCCACCTCTTCGTCGAAATCGAATGTTCTTTCCTGCCCTTTGAGCAGGACCTTGCGCAACCACGGCGGTGGTGTTCCATTCAACACGGCCTGCAACTTGACCAGTATTGCGCCGATGTCTTCGGGCTCGTTCACCTTGATCGGATGAATCCGGTTGGCAACCACTCGCGCCGCGCCAGAACCGCCTATTGCTGCCACGTAGAGGATGGTGCAGTCCTTGATGGCTTCGATCTTAGGAGCCAGCTTGTCCTCGTTGCCGTCCTCCTGCAGGTCGCCTTCGAACTGCACCGCTTCGACGAAGGAATGGCTTTCTGGCGTCACCTCGTAGATGGCGATGTTCTTGGCCCAACCGAAATGGGCGTCCACGCGCTTTAAATCCTGTGTTGCAAAAGCGACTTTCATAGAACCTCCTTTTGATGCCTTTTTCCCTTCCCTCCCAGGGTCGAGTTTGGGGCTAATGAGACGCAGCCGGCGTCGTAGCACTTTCTTCCTTTGGCGGAACCCATGAGTCCGGATCGGGCTCGTGGGCGTCCGCCATGAACAGATTGCCGATCTCGAAAACCAGGTCTCGCGTGCCGCGGTATCCGACCGACAAGCGATGCGCGGCACCCAGCCGGTCGAACAGCGGCATGCCCATGCGCAGGAACGGAATGTCCAGTCGTTCCGCCATCTGGCGGCCATGAGAATGGGTGATCAGCAGATCGCAGTCCTGCGCTTGCTGTTCCAGATCTTCCAGATCGCCGATCATCACCTCTGCGGCGGGCAGCTTTTCCAGCAGGGGCGAGTGCGTGGTGGTCACGGCGGCGCTGATCTCGCAGCCCATTTCCGCCAGCAGATTGCCGATAGACCACAGCAGGTCGGGCTCTGCGCCGATAGCGATCTTTTTGCCACCGAAAAAGAAGTGTCCGTCCAGCATGGCGTCCACCAGTTGACCTCGTTGGCGGCGGTATTTGTTCGGCACCGGATTACCGGATAGCTCGGCCAGCATTGCAATAAAGCGGTCGCAAGCGGCCAGTCCGGTGAGCCGGTCCAGCACCTCGAACGGCACGCCTGCCTTGTCCTGTAGCGCCAGCGCTGCCGGCCTCATGTGCTCGCCGATGGCGATAGTCATGCGCGAGAGCCCCATGCGGCGGATGTCGTCCAGCGTAGTGCCCCCCATGGTGGTGGGCATGAATTCCTCGGGAATATGACCGTCCAGCGAGCCGGACAGGTCGGGCAGAATGATGGGATCGAGTCCGAAGGCTTCGATGACATCCCGAATCTCATCGAGATCGCCGGGGGTCAGATGGCTGCCGGCCAGCACATTGACTTGCAATAACCCAGACAGGGCGGCTCCCAGCACATTTTTTTTATGATGGAGTTCGGATGCCGGGACGACCAGCTGCTCTACAAGCCGCGTCACCGCGCGCGCCCATCCATCCTGAAAAGCATCCTTGTAGTCCGGGGTGGAGACATAGACGATAGCGAGGTCGGCCAACTCCGGATGCTTTTTGCGAATCAACTTGAGATAGCCGTCCACGTCATCGCCCTTGGTTTCGGTCAGGCCGGTGGAGGCGATACAGATGATTTTCGGCTTGGCGCGGTTCCAGATGTTGAGAATGGCCTGCTCGATGTTGTCCATGCCGCCGAGAATGGTGGTCGTCTCGTTCATGGCTGTGGTCTGAAGCGGAATGTTTTCGCGGAAATGACGCACGAACAGCACCAGTCCGAAGGCGGTGCAGCCCTGCGAGCCATGCAGCGCCGGCATGCATTGGTCTAGCCCGAGAAAGGCCAGAACAGCGCCTATGGGCTGGCTCATCTTGAGCGGGTTGACGGTGCAGGCTTTGCGAGATGTAATTAAGGTTGCCATTTTGCTACTCCCACGGTGCAGGTTTGCGCACCTGTTCCCACATCGGGTTGTACAGCGCCTTGTCGATCTCTTTCACCAGGGCCACCATGCCGTCGTAGCCGGCGTAGGCGTGGTGCCGCTCCTGGTTGATGTCCAGCCAGGGCATTTTTGCCTTCAGCGCGACGAACTGCGAACGACCGCCGGAGAGCATGATGTCGGCCTTTGCTTCCTTCAGCATTTTGTACATTTCGCGCGGGGTCATATCGTCCAGCATGTGAGCGTCCTGGCCCATCAGTTCCTTGATGCGCTCCTTGTCTTCAGCAGTGGATTTCTTGACACTGGTACCGACGATTTCTATGCCAACTTCCTGCAACGCCGAGACCACCGACCAGGATTTCACCCCGCCCGTGATCAGCAGCACCTTTTTGCCGGCAAGGCGCGCCTTGTAGGGTTCGAGTCGTTGCCAGACTTTGGCCTCTTCCTCAGCAATCAGTGCTTCGGTGCGCTCCAGCAGATCCGCCGGCGCACCCCGATCCACCAGCAATTTCGAGGTCTGGCGCAGACTGTCGCTCATGTCGGAAATACCGTAGAAAGACCCCTCGAAATAGGGGATGCCGTAGCGCTCCTCGAGCTTGCGCGTGATGTTGATCATGGCCTTGGAGCACACCATCATGGTGGCGCGCGCGCGGTGCGACCAGGCCACTTCCCTGTATTTGGCGTCGCCCGAGATGCAGGAGAGGACGCGGATGCCGAGTTTGTCGAACAGCGGCTTCACCTGCCACAGCTCACCGGCCAGGTTGTATTCACCGATGATATTGATGTCGTAAGGCGTGGTGTATTCCGGTTCCTGGGTGCCGATCACGTAATCCAGCAGCGCTTCTCCGGCCAGCTTGTTGCCCAGGTTCTTGTTGCCGACGAAGCCGGGGGCATCGATGGGGATCACCGGCTTGCCGAACTTCGCGCTGGCGGCTTTGCACACCGCCTCGATGTCGTCGCCGATCAGCGCGGTGACGCAGGTCTGGTAGACGAACACCGCCGGCGGGTCGTATTTCTCGACCACTTCCCGGATCGCTTTGTACAGCCGTTTCTCGCCACCGTAGATCACGTCCAGTTCGCTGACGTCGGTGGTAAACCCGGTCCGGTACAGCTTGGAGCCGGATGATTTGGCGCCGCGGTTGTCCCAGGAATTGCCCTCGCAGGCGATCGGGCCGTGCACCAGGTGGGCCACGTCGGTGATCGGTTGCAGCGCAATCTTGGCGCCGTCGAAAGCACAGCCGCCAGCCGCAGCGCCCGGCACCAACTGCTTGGTGCAGCCCTTCTTGCGTTCTTTCTCCGACTTGCCATGGTTTTTGCCGCAAGCCGGTTCGTCGAACACTTCCTGGATTTTGCTGGATAGCGCGCTCATGGTGTTCTCCTTATCCCGGCTAAAAAGCCACCAGGATATCTTCATCCTTGACCTGGTACTGGCAGGCCAATCGCCAGAGGGGTGGCATGTCTTTCAATACGTCCGAGTCATACTGCTGCCACGACAATTTTCCGGCCTGGAACAGAATATTTTTTTCCAGCTCTCCCAGGCGAACCGTCCCATTCCCATGGGGATGATGCAGCGGCACCACTTTCACCGCGCAGGTTCCGCAGTCCCCGCTTTCGCAGTTGCAGCGCAGCGGCAACGTCAGATCTTTTGCCAGCTTCAGCAGCGTTGCCCTGGAGCCGGGTGGAATGATGACCCGGACTTTGTCCTTCAACCCCGGGTTCAGGAAAGTTATCGCCGCCATTTGCACACCTGTGTGTCTCGTCCTTTAGCTTTAACACCGAACCAGAATATCCTCGTTCCGCACGATGTATTGGCACGCCAGGCGCCAGGGCGGGGGCAGATCGTTTACTTCGCAGGCTTCTATCTGCTCCTGGGTGATTTTTCCCGCCAGACGCAAGACAGTTTTTTCTTTTTCCGTGAGGTGCATGCCCATCGGCTGTTTGTTGGCGAGCACCGTCACCTGGATGGCACAAGAGCCGCACTCCCCGTTTTCGCACTCAAAATCCACCGGGATCTTGTGTTCTTTCGCCACGCTGAGCAACGTGCGGCAGTCGCCGGCCGTTGCATAGAAGGTCTGATCCTTCTTCATTTTTGGCGAAGTAAAAGTGACATTAGCCATGATTCTGTTCCTTCCAAATTCCGGCGGCCATACGGCCGCCGGGCGCTGTTAACGAATGATGTCGAAACTGAAGTCGGTCTTCGACGGGATGTTGGTGGTCCGGTCCATCTCATCGAAAATTTTGTCCAGAATCCAGACCAGCACATTCAAGCCGCCCTGATAGCCCCACACCGGATAGCGATGATAGTGATGGCGGTCGAACACCGGGAAGCCGATACGGATCAGTGGCGTGCTGGTGTCGCGCTCCAGATACTTGCCGTAGGTGTTGCCGATCAGAAAGTCCACCGGCTCGGTAAACAGCAGCGAACGCATGTGCCACAGATCCTTGCCGGCATAGGCATGACAGTTCTTGCCGAAGGGCGAGCCGTCAAGCAGCGCCTGTACCTTGGCCGCCCATTCCTTGCCGCCGTTGGTGGAAAGAACATGCACCGGCTCAGCGCCCAGTTCCAGCAGGAACGCGGTGAGTCCGAGGGTCAGGTCCGGGTCGCCGTAGAGGGCGAACTTCTTGCCATGGATGTGCGCGCTGGAGTCGGCGATGGCATCCACCAGACGGCCACGCTCTTTTTCCAGTTCCAGTGGAATCGGCTTGCCGGTGATGCGCGCGACTTCCATCAGGAACTTGTCTGTCGCCGCCACGCCAACCGGGTGGTTGAATGACGCAACTTCGTGCCCGTGGTTGGCGGCGAATGCCAGGGTTTTTTCCGTGGAAAATTCCTGCATGGAAATCGTGGCCTTGGCGTTCAGCGCCGCCTTGGTATCTTCCAGGGTGGTGCCGCCGTCGTACATGCGGAATTCGCCGTCCGCCGGGGTGTCCCATACGTCGCTGTTGTCAGACAGAATGGTATAGTCCACGTCCATCAGGCCGAACATGCGCTTCACTTCGCGCAGGTTGCCGACGGTGTAGCCGTCAAAGCCGCCGATGAAATTGATCTTCTGCGTTGGCACGCGTTCCTTGCCTTCCCAGAAGTGGGTCAATATCCCCCTCATGGTGTTGTCGTAGCCGGTAACATGGCTGCCGACGAAGGCCGGGGTGTGAGCGTGGGGCACATCGAAATCTTCCGGCACGCTGCCCTTGAGCTTCGCGGTAGCGATGAAACCCTTCAGGTCATCGCCGATAACCTCCGCCATACAGGTGGTGGAGACAGCAATCATCTTGGGTTTGTACATGGCGTAAGCGTTGGCCAGCCCGTCGATCATGTTGTTGAGGCCGCCGAACACCGCCGCATCCTCGGTCATGGATGAGGACACGCAGGAGGAAGGCTCCTTGAAGTGCCGGCTGAAGTGGCTGCGATAGTAGGCCACGCAACCCTGGGAACCGTGCACGAAAGGCAGCGTACCCTCAAATCCGACGGCGGCGAATACCGCGCCCAGAGGCTGGCAGGCCTTGGCCGGGTTAACGGTAAGGGCTTCGCGGGCAAAGTTTGCCTCGCGGTACTCCCAGCTCTTGGTCCAGTCGCGGATCTCCGCTACCAATTCAACGGGATGACCGTTCTCGAAACTCTTCTTGTTTTCCAGCATCTCGACATATTCCGGCTCCCGGAACAGGTTGAAATGGTCTAGTACGTTTTCAGCATTCTGGCTCATTTTGAATCTCCTTTTAATTCAGTGAGGAGTAAGGTGTCAGGAGTGAGGAGAAGCGGCATTCGCTTCTGACCCCTCACTCTTCGCCCCTCACTTCCACGGTGCCTTGGTCAGGCCCCATACCGGGTTGTTGATCGCCATGTCCATGTCGCGGGCGAAAATGCCGAAACCATCGTAGCCGTGGTATGGACCTGAATAATCCCAGGAGTGCATCTGGCGGAACGGCACGCCCATCTTCTGGAACACGTACTTCTCCTTGATCCCGGAACCGACCAGGTCGGGCTGGATTTTCTCGACGAACTTCTCGAACTCGAAGCCGGTGACGTCGTCGTAAATCAGGGTGCCATCCTTGACGTAGTGCGTGGTGCGCTCGTAGTCGTCGTTGTGGCCGAACTCGTAGCCGGTGCCGACCACGATCATGCCCAGATCCTCGTAGGCGCCGATGACGTGGCGGGGACGCAAACCACCCACGAACAGCATCACCGTCTTGCCTTCCAGGCGTGGCCGGTACTTGGCAATCACCGCTTCGGTCAGAGCCTTGTACTTGGCGATGACGCGCTCGGCGCCTTCCTTGATCTTGTCGTCAAAGTGGCTGGCGATTTCGCGCAAGCTGGCTTCGATCTTGGACGGCCCGAAGAAGTTGTACTCCACCCAGGGAATGCCGTACTTTTCTTCCATGTGGCGCGAGATGTAGTTCATCGAGCGGTAGCAGTGCAGCACGTTGAGCTTGGCCTTGGGCGTGTTCTCCAGTTCCGCGATGCTGCCGTCGCCGGACCACTGGGCGATCACGCGCAGACCCATTTCTTCGAGCAGGATGCGCGATGACCAGGCATCGCCACCGATGTTGTAGTCACCGATGATGGCCACGTCGTAAGGCGTGCTCTGAAACTCCCTGGTTGGGTCCAGCTTGTCGAACACGAAATCGCGGATGGCGTCGTTGGCGATGTGGTGGCCGAGCGACTGGGACACGCCGCGGAAGCCCTCGCAACGCACCGGCACGATGGTCTTGCCGCCGAACTCCTTGGATTTCTTCTTGGACACCGCCTCGATGTCATCGCCGATCAGGCCGATGGGACACTCTGACTGCACGGTGATGCCCTTGTTCAGCGGGAACAGAACCTGGATCTCGTCCATGATCTTTTCCAGCTTTTTGTCGCCACCGAAAACGATGTCCTTCTCCTGGAAATCGGAGGTGAACTGCATGGTGACGAAGCTGTCGATGCCGGTGGTGCCAATGTAGTAGTTGCGACGCGCTCCCCAGGAATACTGGCCGCAGCCGACCGGACCGTGGCTGATGTGGATCATGTCCTTGATCGGACCCCACACCACGCCTTTGGAACCGGCATAGGCACAGCCGCGGATGGTCATGACGCCAGGCACGGACTTGACGTTGGATTTCACGCCACAATCCGACTTGCCGCCTTCTTCCGTGGCTTCTTCGTAGGTACCCAGATGCTTGGCGCGATTCTTCGCGGTCTTCTGCGGATAGACTTCCAGCACTTCCTTGATTAAAGCGTTGTTTCTTTCTTTCGTTTGTTCGACTGTTAGGCTCATTTTGCCCTCCTACTTGATTACAGAACCGACACCGACATTCCCCACGTGTGGGAGAACTCTGCAAATCACGTATCGTTGCGTATCTCCGTCATTTGCAGAGGTCTCCCTCTGGAGCCCTCTGTTTTAGACCCGCCCACGGCGTCAGCCATGGACGGAATCCGGTTGCTTCCTTACGCTGCCAAGGCATCAGCGGCAAGTTCAGCCGCAGTCTTGCCGACGATGGACTCGTCTATCGCCTCCATGATGCCGTGCTCCATCAGCATTTCTTCCAGCTCATCCATGGTGATCGGGGTCGGAATCGTGCCCTTGCCGACGTTGTCATGGATTTTCTGGGCCAGCGCGCGGTATTCGCCTGCCTGCTTCGATTCCGGTGCGTATTCCAGCACCGTCATACGCCGCAGTTCGGCGTGCTGCACGACGTTGTCGCGCGGCACGAAGTGGATCAGCGTGGTGTTCAGCTTCGCTGCCAGCGACTCGGCCAGTTCCAGTTCCTTGTCGGTCTGGCGCTCGTTGCAGATCAACCCACCCAGACGCACGCCGCCGGAATTGGCGTACTTCAGAATGCCCTTGGCGATGTTGTTGGCCGCATACATGGCCATCATCTCGCCGGACATCACGATGTAAATTTCCTGCGCCTTGTTTTCCCGAATCGGCATGGCGAAACCACCGCACACCACGTCGCCCAGCACGTCATAGGAAACGTAGTCCATGTCGTCGTAAGCGCCTTCTTCTTCGAGGAAGTTGATGGACGTGATCACGCCACGACCGGCGCAACCCACTCCAGGCTCTGGACCACCGGATTCGACGCAACGGATATCCTTGTAGCCCGTCTTCATCACTTCATCCAGTTCCAGGTCTTCCACGCTGCCAGCTTCGGCGGCCAGACTCAGGATGGTGTCCTGTGCCTTGGCATGCAGAATCAGGCGGGTGGAGTCAGCCTTGGGGTCGCAACCGACGATCAGAATCTTCTGTCCCAGATCCGCCAGTGCTGCCAGCGTGTTCTGAGAAGTAGTGGATTTACCGATGCCTCCTTTGCCATAAAAAGCGATTTGCCTTAATTTTTTGTCAGACATTTGAGTCTCCTTACGATTACCCGTTTAAAAAATTTTTGCCCGTGTCCACCAACAATGAGCCTGCCGACATAAAACAACTTTGGAACGCTTTGTCTGTCTTCTTAGAGGTTACCAATCCGGCAAAACACTTTCGGTGCAATCATCCATTAGCAACGAGCGTGCCAACTCAGAAAAACATCATTAACTTATTGTATTGTATAAAATTAATTAATTTGTTTGATGGATTTGGCGAGGTTTAAGGCTGTTGTGAAGTTAACAAAAGCCTGGAGAACTGTAGGAAAAAGTACAAAGGCCGTTCGATTGTCAGATACGACACAATCCTGTCGCATCCGGAAGGACCTGCCAGGCATCGCACAGACAGCAGAACCTATGCCTGCATGCGACTCACCCGCTAATCGGCTGGAGGCGGAACAATAATTGCTTGAGGTGCTGGAAAGAAACTTTTTCTATATCTGGAATTCTTGATTCTTATAACAGGAGCAGACCTATGCAAGTTGGCGTCGATATTTCAAATTCGGTGGAAAACAAACGGCTGTTCGTGGTGGATACTGACGAGATTACCCGGATGGCGCTTCAGTTCATGCTCCACGATGAAAACGAAACCCACGATCTCCCGAGTCTCGATGCGGCTTTTGCCAAAAGCGTGGACTGGAAGCCAGATCTTTTGCTGCTGGGCGTGGGCGTGATCCATGAGCAAGGCATAGCCACCCTGCAAACCATCAAATCCAGAATTCCGGGCATCAGGATATTGCTGGTAGCTGATTCCAGGGATGACCCCATGACACTGGCCTGTCTCCAATCCGGAGCGGACGCGCTGATCGTCAAACCGCTCACCATAGAAGCCGTGCGCAAGAGAGTGGATGCCGCACTGGGACGGAAGAGCAAGACGTTCATTCCGGTTTTCGCCGTTTAACCCGCAAGAAACCGGGAACCTGATTTAATGGCCAATGTAATTTTTTACGAGAAACCGGGCTGCGCCGGCAACGCCAGGCAAAAAGCCCTGCTTGCCAGTGCCGGGCACCGGGTCCTCGCCTGCAACCTCCTGAGCGAGCCGTGGACGGCCGATCGGCTGCGCGCCTTCTTCGGCTCGCGACCGGTGGCGGAATGGTTCAACCGTGCCGCGCCACGAGTGAAGGCGGGAGAAATTGTGCCGGAACAACTCGACGAAGCCGGTGCCTTGGCCTTGATGCTGGCCGAACCGCTGCTGATCCGCCGCCCCCTTCTCCAGGTAGAGAAGCGCTTTGAAGTCGGCTTCGAGCCAACCCTGATAGATCAGTGGATCGGACTCGGGCAGGCCGGACAGACTGCCTCGCCACCTTCAGCGAATAACTGGGAGACCTGCTCCAAGCCATCTCACGCCAAAGCGTGTGCCGCCCAGGAAATCATATGAACTACGCCTTCCCACCAGCCCCTGTGGTCACCCTTGAGGCCATGTCGAGCAAACCGTTTCCGGTGCGACGGATTTTCTGCGTCGGGCAAAATTACCCTGATCATGCGCGTGAAATGGGTGCCGACCCAGACCGCGATGAACCCTTCTTCTTCATGAAACCGCCCGGCGCCATTCTCCACAACAATTCCGTACTGCCTTACCCGCCCCACACCGGCGATTTGCAGCCCGAGGTGGAGATGGTGGTGGCTTTGCACAAGGGCGGAAAAAACATCCCCATCGACAAGGTCGATTACGACTATGTCTTCGGCTATGCCGTGGGTCTGGACATGACCCGTCGCGACCTGCAACGGGCCGCCCGAGAAAAGGGGCGGCCTTGGGATATGGCCAAGGGATTCGACCATTCGGCACCGTGCAGCGCGATCACGCCGGAGTTTTATTCCGGGGCCATCGCCCGGGGCAAGATCGAGCTCAAGGTGAATGGCGAAATACGCCAGAGCGGAGATGTCGGCGACATGATTTTGAAGATTCCGCAGATGATCAACGCCCTGTCGAATCTGGTCGAGCTATTTCCCGGCGACCTGATCTTCACCGGCACCCCAGCCGGCGTTGCTCCGGTGGTCAGGGGCGATGTCATAGAAGCCACGGTCTCGGGGCTGGAGCCGCTGATCATTACCATTGGCTAGCCAGCGCTAGAATCCAGGCCGACTTCACACGATTATCGATATCCCAAACCAATGGAACGGACGTAACTAATGAACAGCCCTCAAATTTTTGATCACAATCGTGTGATCTTGTGTCACTTTGATAGCTATAGCACCGCCTTGCTATTCGCCCGTTACGGTAACAGCGTACTTGCACCCGCGCCCTTGCCGGAAACTGCGAGTGTCATGTCGGCACCCAGCGATGCTTGCGAACAACACCCACCCAACGCGGTGTTGGATGCCGTGGTGGCGCAGTATGGCCTCGACCCCACACAATTGAGGCTTGATGACGGCTTTCAGGCGTGGATGTCCAGCGACAGCGGCTCCATCCGCATCCATCTTGTCCGCTTTACAGGCCTGGATGCCCCACGACAGGCGATAGAACCGCTCGGCGTATTCAAGCCCATCAGTGACATGCGGGGGCTACCCATGATCGAGTTGAATCTGTTGCGTCAGGTCTTCAATCTGATCATGGGTGGAGGCTAGTAGTCAGTCAACTTGAACTTAATTGAGTGTCAACTTCATCATTCTTTTCGATGCAGTCAAGATCAGGGGCAAAGAACCATGCTTGAAAATAGAGTATCCATGCCGCCGGCCGAGACCGAGCAAGTGGCCGCTTACCATGATCGCACCAAGCACCGCCTCGATCGCTACGCAGCTGGGCCGGACACGCTCGACTGGAGCATGCAGCCCAATCCATTCCGGGAGTTCTCAGGCGCGCCACGCATCGAACTCCCGTTGGTCGCACAACGTCTGATCACTACATTTTCCTCTATCTACCAACCCGGCAACCTCGAACCGCAGTCGTTTTCTCTCCAGACTGTCGGCGCGCTGCTGGAGCTGGCCATGGGCCTTTCGGCCTGGAAGGAATATGGGCCGGACCGCTGGGCATTGCGCTGTAACCCTTCCAGCGGCAATCTGCATCCGACCGAAGCTTACCTGATCTGCCAGAACATCCCCGCGCTTGAAAATGGCATTTACCACTATGTGAGCCGCGATCACGCACTGGAGCAACGCTGCCGGTTTCAGGCCGAACCCTCGGAAGAAGATGGCAGGATATTCATCGGGCTATCCTCCATACACTGGCGGGAAGCATGGAAATACGGCGAGCGAGCTTTCCGTTATTGCCAGCTTGACGTAGGCCACGCGCTGGGCGCGTTGCGTTATGCGGCGGGTACACTGGGATGGAAGCTCAAGCTGGTTGAGGCTGTCAACAGCCGTGAATTATCAGAGTGGCTAGGCCTGGACAGAAACAGCGATTTTGACAAAGCGGAGCGCGAGGAAGCGGACCTGCTGTTGGAAGTCATGCTCCAACCCATGGCCCGGTCCCAGCACGACCCCGCTTGCCTGGACATATTGGAAAACGGTCGCTGGGCAGGCAAGGCCAATGTCCTGGATCCGCACCCCATGTACCGTTGGCCAGTCATCGACGAGATCGCTACAGCCACACGCAAGGAATCCGTTTCTGCCGAAAACGTGGAATGGGCCAGTCATCCGTTGCTCGCCTCCGGCAGCGACAGGCCGTCGGCAGAATTGATTCTGCAACGCCGCAGCGCGCAGTGCTTCGACGCCACAGCCTCCATGGCCCGCGAAGATTTTTACCTCATGCTGGATCACCTGCTACCTCGCCAAATTGCCCCGTGGGACATCTGGAACTTTGAACCCAGGGTGCATCCGGTTTTATTCGTGCACCGGGTTCAGGGGCTAACCCCCGGCCTGTACGTGCTTCCCCGCAGCCGCAACGCCGAAGACCATCTGCGGGCCGCTCTGAGCAAAGAGTTTCTCTGGGAAAAAGCGGAACAGTGCCCGGATCACTTGCCCCTTTTTCTGCTGACGCAAGCCGACTGCCGCAGCGCCGCCAGAACGATCTGTTGCCGCCAGGCCATCGCTGCCGACGGTTGCTTTTCCCTGGGGATGCTGGTGGAGTTCGATGAAGTCGTCGCATCCGATCCCTGGCGGTATCGCCAGTTGCATTGGGAAGCCGGCCTGCTCGGGCACGTGCTTTACCTGGAAGCGGAAGCGATGAACATGAGGGGAACGGGAATCGGCTGTTTTCTCGACGACGCCTTCCACAAAATCCTGGGCATAACCGACAATTCGTTTCAATCCCTTTATCACTTTACCGTGGGGCTGCCTGTGCTCGACAGCAGAATTCTCACCCAACCGCCTTATCCCGATCGGGATGTGGGCACCAGCGCCACATAAACGAGATTAGAGAGGAGAAAATGTATGGAATCCAACAGAGTCTTTCATCGAATTTGCGCCGACGAAGTGGCGGAACTCATGCAAAACCCGGAATTGCAAATACTCGATACGCGCGACCGGAAATCCTTCGACCTGGGCCATATCGGTTCGGCGCGGAATTTATCGGGCGCTGAGCTGGATAGGGCTATCCTGCAAATACCCAGGCACAAGCCGGTGCTGATCTATTGCCATCGCGGCAGCGCCAGCCTCATTCACGCGCAGATGTTTGCGGATTTTGGATTCCGGGAAGTGTACAACCTCAACGGCGGATACGCAGGCTGGAAGCTGATGCAATCGGCAGGGCAACAGAGCGACGCTACCACCTCCAACTCTAGCGAGCGACTGCGCACCTGGCTGGCCGATCAGGGTTTTTCATCCGAAGATATCCATTCCACCCTGGCAGGCGAAACCACGCCGCTGATGCGGGCCTGTCGTCTGGCAGACGCGGCCATTGTCGCCGAGCTGCTGGTGTTGGGTGCGCAGGTAGATGCCAGAAACAGCGACGGCAACCAGGCGCTCTGGTTCGCCTGCTTCAGCAACAGCCTGGAAATCATAGATCTGCTCATCGCCACCGGTGTCGACATCAACAATCAGAATGACAACGGCGCAACCTGCCTCATGTATGCCGCCTCCAGCGGGAAGGACGAGTGTGTGGCAAAGCTGCTGCAAGCCGGTGTAGATACCGGTGTAAAGACGCTGGATGACTTCACTGCCCTGGACATGGCAGCCAGCCTGGTCAGCCTGAAGCTTTTGCGCAAGGCTGAACAGCGGGCGTGACTGTATCTAGCTGACCCCCCGTTTTTATCCTGATCACCGACCCTCTTGAGTGCAATCCCTGGTCGTTTAGCCGCAAAACCAGAAATATCCCATCTGTGTAGGCCTGTCCGATTAAAGACACGCCAGCAAAGTCGAAAACCTGAACCTGTCGATTCTCGCGAGCAAGAGTTTCGCTTGCGATCTGGATACCCGATTTCAAGCCGCATTCGTGTCGGGCACGCATATTGCTAATTGTTGGATATCTTTTCACAACTCAACAATGGAGATCGACCATGTTACTGGACCAATTTGAAAATCAAGGCCTGTTTTTTTACAGCAACTTCAAGGAAGCCACTAGCGCTGGCGACATGATGGCCTACCGCGGCAGTCTGGTGCTGGTGGAGGGCGAAATTCTGGATGAGCAGGGGCGGCGGGGCAAGCCATCGGTCATGCTGGATGGCACGGTAATGCTGGCCGATGCGGACAAGATCAAGATGCTGGCCGGCACCATCGACGAGCTGGATCAACTGCAGATCATGCTGGACAAGTACGCCAAATATTTTACGCCGGACACACGCGTGGCGATGTATGTGGCCAATATCGGCGATCCTATGCAGGTTGAGGTGAATGGGGTGAATATCATCCTCATACCCATGGTGGATGGCCTGGTGTGGAATGAACTGGTAGACGAGGTGCGACTGGAGAAAAGTGACTTCAAGGGCCAGTCCAGCGCAGACAAGCTGGTTACGGTATTAAATGCTTTGAAGAGTTACCGCCCGAAGTACGAGAAGCTTTCCCTGAAGGAGGCACAAGGCAAGACTAACGGTGCGAAACGGGTTGACCGTGGACCGGTCTGAACAGCCGATTATCCGGATTTTTTAACTGTTTTATGACATGAGTTTTTGTCGTGTTTCAGCCAAAAAGAGTCCTAATGTCTTAAGGCTGACACCCCGGCGCCATTTCCCGGCGAACTATGAAATCGGTTTTTACATCCCGCACCTATGGCCTGCTTGTCGAGTTTTATCGGGTTTCCGCCTGACGAAAATAGCAGCAGACCATTTCTGGATTGGATAAAGGCAATGAAGCTTCAGATTGAGCAATCTTATGTAGAAGCAACCTTAAAAATTATCGGCGATCACGCTCACCTGGCGGCGGCGGACGAGATCTCCACCGGCATTGCCGAAGCCCTCAACGTGTTCTCCGAACACCATGTAGATCCCCTCGTATGCGCGGCGGCGAGCGGCAAACTGGAAAAGAACGAACTGCTAAGCCGCGAAGAGGCCCTGCTGTGCGTGATTTGGGACATGGCTGACGACAAGGCATTCCGCGCCGTGACCCTGGGTTGGCTATTTCGCGCTATCGATATCCGTCTTTCGTTTGGTTGAGACACTCTAGCATGAAACATTACATGAAATTTTACATGACACCTGGCTCCTGCTCGACCGGCATACACATTTTGCTTGAGGAACTCGAGCTGCCTTTCGAGGTTTATATCGTGAACCTGATGGCGGGGGACCAGATCAAACCCGACTATGTGGCCATCAATCCGAAGTCCACTATTCCGACCCTGGTACGTGAAGATGGAACCGCCCTGACCGAGTTCGGCGCCATCGCTTACTGGCTTGCCCGCACCAATCCGAAAGCGAAGCTGTTGCCGGGAGATGCGGATGGCGATGCGCTGGTCATCGAAACCCTGCATTACGTGGTGGGAACGATACACGGACAAGGATTTACGCGCATCTTCACCACCGGTAACTTTACCCCCAACGAGGCAGACTACGAAACCGTCAAGGCCCGTGGCCGCGAGATTGTCGAAAAGTCATTTGCCGTCATGAACAACGTGCTCGCAGGAAAGGAGTATGTGGCCGGCAATTTCTCTATTGCCGATGCGGCGCTGTTTTATGTGGAGTTCTGGGCGGACAAGATCAAGATCGACTTGCCGCCAAACTGCCAAGCGCATTATCAGCGCATGCTGGCGCGTCCGGTCGTGCAGCAGGTTTTGCGGGAAGAAGGTTATCGCTTATAAACAGCGCAAATATTTGAGGGGCCATGCATGTTGAACGCATCACTGCTATCGATCATCGAAGAGGCCAGCATCGCCGTACTGACCCTGACCGAAGGATTGGAGAAAGAAGAGTTTCTAAACTCCCGCCTGACTCGCTCAGAAGTGGTCCGCCAGGTCAAAATTGTGTCCGACATCGCCGGCAAACTGTCTCCCCGGACCTGCACGCTCATGGCCGAAGTAGATTGGGCCGGTTGGGCAGCCATGGGCAGGCAACTGAATGAGCCCGGCCAGGCAGCAGACGATGCCCTGTGGTTCGCGGCCAAGTCCCTGATACCTGCGACCGTCATGTGGCTGCGGGTGTACCGTAAAAACCAGCCTGAGCTTTTTGACTATTCCTCGTCCATGAGGCCGGATAGTCAGGAACAGCCAGAATAGAAGAAATTCATTCTGATGAAGCTAAGCTAGGCTACAGATTCCAAGAGAACGCCTGCTCCCGACCCATACCCGTCTATTGCCATCGGCATATCCACTGACAGCTTACGTCACTCAAACCGATGTTCATGTTCTTCACGGCCAAGCGAGAATCAACACCCCGGCAAGTATCAACACTCCCCCGAGCATCAGCTTTAGTGTAAGCGCTTCGCCAAGGAATACAATGCTGAGAACAATGGCAAAAAACACGCTCAGTTTGTCGATTGGCGCCACCAACGAGGCGGGGGCCATCTGGAGTGCGCGGTAGTAAAACAGCCAGGAAAACCCCGTCGCGAGAGCTGAAAGGACTAAAAAGGTCACCGGACGCGCCTCTAGCCCCTTCGAAAAGGACCATTCGCCACGGAGCGACACGATAGCCACCGTCATCCCGAGGATGATCACCGTCCGAATTAAGGTGGCGAGATTGGAGTTCAAACCTTCGACCCCGAGCTTTCCGAAGATCGCCGTCAGTCCGGCAAAGAATGCTGAACCCAGCGCAAACCATTGCCAACTCATGGCCGCCTGCCCCTTTCTATACCCGAAGAGCCATGCGCATGTGAACGTGCTTTCCGCCAAAGCCACACCAAGCCTCCACCGAGCAGTATCGCGATCAGTACGCCTTCCTCGATGCGTTTGATGTCCGTGATCAGCGCAGTGATCGCCAGCCCGAACAGATAACCCACTCCTGACACCACTGCTGCCCACAACCCAGCACCGATCAAATTCAGTATGGCAAAGTTGATCATCGGAATACGACTTGAACCAAGCAACACCGGCCCAGCGATCCTGAGTCCATAGAGAAAGCGAACTGACAGAATGAACAGAATTGCGTGGCGCTCAAGCAGTTCATGAACACGCGACTTGTGCACTGCCAGTCCAGGAAAACGTTCGATCAGCACATCGCCTTTCCAGCGCCCAAGCACGAAGGCCAACTGATCGCCCAGCGTGCCTCCGAGCATGGCCACCAGGATCACGATAGGTAAGTCAAGCAGCCCGCGATGGGCGGCGAAGCCAGCAGCAATCAGAATAGCTTCCCCTTCCAGCAGCGTGCCGGCAAAAACTGCCAAATACCCATAAGACGTAACGAAAGCACTGATCACGTTGGCAACCTTTGCCGGTAGCTGAAGATCAGCCCTGAGCCATCTGGGCGATCTTTCAGGTTTATTTCACCACCAAGCCGAGTGGCGGCCTCCCGAGCTATGGCCAAGCCAAGACCGCTGCCTGTGCCGGTAGCACCGGGCATCCGATAGAAAGCATCAAAGACGCGGTCGCGTTCCGCAGGTGGAATCCCGGTGCCACTGTCGACCACCTCGATAACGGCCATGCCCCCGTCGGCTGCGACCCGCAATGTCACCTCGCCGCCGGCAGGTGTGTATTTGATGGCGTTTTCCAGCACGTTGCCGAGGATCAATCGTAGCGACTCCGGTGATGCACGTAATGAAAGCCGATCGCATTCCTCAAGGCCCAGATCGATGTCCTTGGCCTCGGCGGTAGACAGGTGTTGCGCAATCAGTTCACGGGTCAAGACAGATACGTCCACAATGCTTTCCGTACTGCCATCTGCTTGGATCCTGGCTAAGTTTAGCAACTGCTCGGTGAGTTGGCGGGCGCGTTCGATGCCAGCCTGCAAGGGCGCGACGCGTTCGTGCATGGCCTCCAGCGAGTTCGCCTGGCGCAGATTCTGCGCCTGCATGGACAGAGCGGTCAGTGGACTGCGTAGTTCATGAGCAGCGTCGGCAATAAAGCGCTGTTGCTGGCTCATTAGCTGATTGATTCGCCCCAGCAAGCGGTTGATGGCTTGGACGAAGGGGGTGATTTCATTCGGCAGCCCCTCCTCGACAATGGGACTGGGGCGATTCGCAGTCTGTGCATCCAGACTGCAAGAGATCCGGCCGACCGACGTAAATTCTCGGCGGATGATGCGCACGATCAGCAAAGTCAGTAACGGGAACAGAAGAAGCAAGGGAATCAGCGTCCGTAGGGCGCTGTTAATGGCGATTTCGTCGCGTGCATCGGTTGGCTGGGCGACAATGGTTCGCTCTCCTGATGATCCATGTTGCACAAAGACACGTAGCTCCTCGCCTTTGGCGCTCAAAGTATGAAATCCGACTGACAAATGTTCATGTAGCCATTCCGGGCGAGGATTTCCTGGTAACCTGACGACCAGGATGCGGGACTCCGGGTCGTTGAGGGCGACATCGCCCTTGCCCGGATGCGCGGGTTCTGCGGCACCTTTGACGGCAAGGACAGCAATCTGTCGCAGCATGTCGTCCTGGAACTCCTTGGCTTCACCATACGCCAACATGAAGGATGCTACGGTAGCGATCAGGCCGGACAACAGAATGGCCGCACCCAGCATCAGTGACAGATGACGTTGCAGTGACCGATTCATGTCGCTCGATCCACCATCCAACCGGCGCCGCGTACGTTTTTGATGACATCGGCACCGAGTTTTTTGCGGATACCATGGATTAGAAAATCCACCGCATTGCTTTCGACTTCTTCATTCCAGCCATAAATGCGCTCCTCCAACTCGGCTCGGCTCAGGATCATGCCCGGTCGAAGGAGCAGCGCATGCAAAAGGGAAAACTCGCGTGCGCTGAGCGGTTCCACAGCGTTTCCGCAGCGTGCCTCGCGCGTGGCAGGATCCAGACTGAGCTTGCCGTTGCTCAGCAGGGGCGCGGCCTGACCGCCCTGGCGGCGGATAACCGCACGCAGCCGGGCCAGTAATTCATTCAGGTCGAACGGCTTCGCGAGGTAATCATCAGCGCCGAAATCGAGTCCCTTGATCCGGTCATCTATGCCATCGCGGGCGGTAATAACGATGACCGGTACTCCATTGCCGCCCTGCCGCAATCTCCGCAGTATTTCGAGCCCGTCACGCTTGGGCAGTCCCAGGTCGAGCAGAACGGCCTGATGCTCGCCGTTGCGCAGAACGATGTCGGCCGCTGCACCATCAAGCACCCAATCCACGGCATAGGCAGCGTCCTTGAGTGACACTGATACTGCCTCGCCTATCATGGGGTCGTCTTCGACTAGCAATATGCGCATTATTTTGGCTCCCTCAACCTTTATCCGCGCGCCAACAAAACTTTGTTGACTGAGTGCCAGGGTTTGTGTCTGGCTGGCCGCTGCCGGAACAGAGCGATGACCAAAACGATGAACGCAAGCAACACCACCGACGCGGTATAGCGGCTCAACGCCAATCCACCTGACGCGATGGGCTTGTCCAGAAAATCCCCGACCACCGCGCCCAGCGGTCGAGTCAGGATGAACGCAGCCCAGAACAGCATCGTATGGGAAATTCGGGTCCAGAGATACACCGAGACGACGAACAGCAGCAAGCCCCCAAACACGATTGCCCCACCCTCATAACCAAGCCCTGCGGTGTCGGCCGTCCAGTCGCCCAACGCGGTGCCGAGCGTCTGGGAGAACATGATGGTGACCCAGTAGAACATTTCCGACTTCGGCGAGCCGACGCTGTCCACCGCTACGGAGCCGAGCGTCTTGTACCAGATGGCCAGCGAACCCATCAGCAGCGCGAACAGCAGGCTTGCGCCGCCGGTGTAACCGATACTGAGTGAACGATCGGCGAAATCCGCCAGCGTCGTGCCGACGGTGGTGGTGGCAATGATGGTCGTCCAATACAGCAGCGGGTGAAAGCGCTTGGCCCGAATCTGAGCCGCCACGGCGATGAGAAAAACTGCCGCGAAGATTGCCGTGCCGACGAGATAGCCAAGGTGCATCGACATCGACACGGCATCGCCGCCCGTCTCGCCCAGCGTCGTCGCGGCGATCTTGATGATCCAGAAAATCAACGTAACTTCCGGAACCTTGCTCAATGCTTGTCGGCTTGAATCATCCATAGTGAATTTATGATTGTTTGTGCTCATTGTCTCACCCATCCCTTTTCGATCAAACCGGCAAATGCCCACCGGTAGGTGCGTTGCATCGCCTGAACAAGAGGCGCCACGAAACGGTGCTCCTCGCCGAGAATCAGCCAAGCGCTGCCAAAGGCGACAAGGGCGGCGCCCAGCATATCCAACGGGAAATGCACGCCCAGATAGATGCGCGCCCATGCCACCGGCAGGCCAAGCAACGCCAGCGCCCAACCGGCCACGCGCGGTTGCTCATGCAGCAGCAGGCTGAAGGCAACGGCCCAGATCAGGGTCAGGTGATCGCTGGGGAAGGAGCTGTCTGGCACATGCGCCATCAGTGTCTGACCAATCCCCGCCACGAAGGGGCGCGGGTGATTCCAGACGAGCCCGATCAGTTGGTTGATCAAGAGCCCGGCCAGTCCCGATGCCGTCGCCGCGACCAGCGCATGACGGGTCGCGGCCGAGCCGCGCAGCCAGCCAAAAACCATTCCCATCGGCACGATCCAGATCAACCCGTCAGCCAGCAGGCGAGCCACCTCAACCGCAATGCCGGAAGCGCCCGGCGCGGCGTTGAGTAGCAGAAACAGCGTTTGATTCCAGTGTTCCATATCCGCTCCGATGAGATCAAGCCGTCCGGGGAATCACGTCCTTACGGGTGACGCTCAGGAAAACGACCGAGCCCAGAATGGTCGTGAGAAATATCAGGCTGGTCGTTACCGTGCCCAGTCCCAAACCACCATTGGCGATGGGTTGCGACAGCCAGTCGCCGCAGGAAGCACCGAGAGGGCGCGTCAGGATATAGGCGATCCAGAAAGCCAGAACGGCATTGGCCTTGAAGCCGTAATAGGCCACGGTAACGGCGGCGATCAGCGCACCGAACATGAGCGCGGAGTTGGCATACCCAAGCTTCATACTCTCGGCAACAAGATCGCCTGCAGCTGTGCCTAGGGCAAAAGTAAACAGAATGGCCGCCCAGTAGAGCAGTTCGCGCCGGGTCGTAACGATGGAGTGAATCGACAAAGTCTTCTCGCGGGCATACCAGAGGGCGAACGTGGCCAGCAGGGCGATGCCGAATGCGGCTGTGGTAGTTTCCAGCGCGATCCCGAAGTTATCCACCAGATTGTCGGTGATGAGGGTTCCGACGATGCTGATCAGTACGACGTTCACCCAATACAGCCATGGGACATATTTCCTGGCACGCAACTGGATGAACAGGAATGCGGCCAGCAGGCTGGCCATGACGAGGGAAGTGCCGGTCAGCCCGAAATTCAGATCGAAGTTGAGGAAATCGGCCCCGGTCTCGCCGACCGTGGTAGCCATGATCTTGATAATCCAGAAGTACAGCGTGACTTCCGGCACCTTGTTCAGCATTTGCATCGCTTCGTCGCGCGCGAGTGTTTTCATTTCAATTCTCCCGTCAGTTGCCGTGGCGCTGGCTCGATCCAGCCGACAAGCCGGAGGCGGCCACGCCGCCCCCGGCAATACGACCTGACCGATCAGTCGGCCTGGTCATGGTCGTCGTCGCGATCGGCCTTGTCCTCGGTGGCGGCGATAACCTTGCCGTTTGCCGGATCGACTTTCACGTCCATGACTTTCTTGCCATTCACGACCTCGACATCGAAGACCCACTGGCCCTTGTGCTTCTCGAACTCGGCGCGGGACGCCTTGCCGCCGACGTGTTGCTCGGCGGCGGTAACGGCCTGGGTCAGGCCGATCTTTGCGGCTTCAATCGCCAGAGCGTCGTTTTCCATTGCCTTGGCGGCATAGGCGCTGCCGATCGCGGTGGCGGAAAGTGCGGCAAGCGCAGACAGGTAAATCTTGCGTTTCATGATGGTCACTCCTTTAAATCACGCGGATATTCGCGTGGTTGTAAAGATAGCAATAGAGAATTAGCGGAGAATTAGCCAGTCGTGGTGCTATGGCCAGCTTCGACTACCTGTTCCAAAGGGGATGGTTCAATGTCGGAGAAGGAATGTTAAGCGGCCTATTGGTCGCGCAGTATTAGCGCACCAAAGTCTTCTGCTATTGGCACACAGCAGAAGTTTAGTTGATATGCCAATAGGCGATTTAAGCAACAGCAGGCTCAGCCTTCCCTGACCATATTGATCGTATATTTTGGTATTTCGATCACCAGGTCATCGCGGCCCACGGTAGTCTGGCAACTCAAGCGTGAATCGGGCTCAAGACCCCATGCCTTGTCCAGCATGTCGTCCTCTAACTCATCCGAGGGAGTCAGCGAATCGCCCCCTTCCCTGACGATGATGTGGCAAGTCGTGCAGGCGCAGGATTTCTCGCAGGCGTGTTCGATGGCAAGACCATGTTGCAACAGCGCATCGCATATCGAAATACCGAACGGTACATCGATGGCGATACCCTCCGGGCAAATTTCTTCGTGAGGGAGAACGATCAGTTGGGGCATGGTAGATGGTTTTGGATCTTCATTTTTAGAATGCGGATTCTCACAAGCTGGCCGCGATTTCTTCAAGGCGATGGCCTGACAGGGCCTGCCGCACCGACATGTCCATACGCCTGGCGGCGAAGTCTGAGGTCACTTGATTGAGAGATTCGGCTGCCATCTTGATAGCACGATGGTTGTCTCCGGCTATGGTTTCGCGCAGGGTCGCCATCGCCAGGCTGATGTCGGCGAGCTCCTTGGCGGTCAACAGGGCACCACCACTTTCTGCCACTGCCGACTCCGTGGCTTCCAGCAGACGGTTACCTTCGGTTTGCTGTTCGCGCAAGGTGCGTGCGGCCATATCCTCCTGGGCATAGAGATAAGAATCCTGCAGCATCCGGGTGATTTCTACGTCACTCAGACCGTACGAGGGTTTGACTTCTACCCTGGTTTCCACATCGGTACTTTGTTCGCGAGCGGAAACGGAAAGCAGGCCGTCCGCATCTACCTGAAAAGTGACGAGGATACGCGCCGCGCCGGCCACCATGGGCGGAATACCGCGCAACTCGAATTTGGCCAGCGAGCGGCAATCGCTCACCAGTTCGCGCTCGCCTTGCAATACATGGATCATCATCGCGGTCTGACCATCCTTGAAGGTGGTGAATTTCTGGGCGCGGGCAGCGGGGATGGTGGAGTTGCGCGGGATGATTTTCTCGGTTATTCCGCCCATGGTTTCTATCCCGAGCGACAGAGGGATCACGTCCAGTAGCAGCATCTCGTCCGCACTGCGGTTACCCGCAAGGATATTGGCCTGGATCGAGGCGCCGATGGCGACCACCTTGTCCGGGTCCAGGTTGGTGAGAGGATTCTGCAGAAAAAATTCGCCGACGGCACGGCGGACGTGGGGCATGCGCGTGGATCCGCCCACCATGACCACGCCCTTGATGTCTTCAATGCCCAAGCCGGCATCGCGCATCGCCTTGCGAGTCGGGGAAAGGGTTTTGTTCACCAGGTTTTCGGTCATACCGGCGAAGCTCAGGGAAGTCAAAATCAAATCCACTATCTGGCCTGTGGAAAGCACGGCCGTGATCGCCGTTTCAGGATGTTTGGTCAAGGCTTCCTTCGCTTCACGCGCCTTGGTCAACAGCAGACGCACATCGTGGGCGCCCAGTGAAGACAGCTTGGTTTGCTCCAGAATCCAGCAGTAGATGCGCTGGTCGAAGTCGTCCCCGCCCAATGCGGAATCTCCGTTGGTGGCCAGCACTTCAAACACTCCGCGTGTAAGCCTGAGGATAGAGATATCGAATGTTCCGCCGCCCAAATCGTAAACCGCATAGACACCCTCGGAGGCGTTGTCCAGACCGTAGGCCACGGCTGCGGCAGTGGGCTCGTTCAGCAGCCGCAGCACATTGATCCCGGCTAGCTTGGCTGCGTCCTTGGTGGCTTGGCGCTGGGCGTCGTCGAAGTAGGCTGGCACCGTGATGACCGCGCCAACAAGATCCCCGCCCAGTGCAGTTTCCGCCCGTACGCGCAAGGTTTTCAGGACATCGGCGGAGACTTCTACCGGGCTTTTCACGCCTGCGGCGGTTTTGATTTGCACCATGCCTGGCGCGTCCACAAAGCGGTAGGGTGTATCGATGGTCTTCTGCAAGTCACTGAGGCCCCTGCCCATGAAACGTTTGACCGATACGATGGTGTTGTGTGGATCTTCGCTTTGTTTGGCCTGCGCCCCGTAGCCCACTTCGACGGGGCCATCCACGCTGTAGCGCGCCACCGAGGGCAACAATCCTCGCCCTTGCTCATCGTTGATCACAGCACTGACGCCGTTACGCACACTGGCCACCAGTGAGTTTGTCGTGCCGAGATCGATCCCCACCGCCAGCCGATGCTGGTGGGGCGCGGTGCTCATGCCGGGTTCGAAAATTTGCAATAGTGCCATGATCCCTCCCAAACACTCAGACGTTAAAACTTTCGCCGCAGCCGCATTGGTTCTTGATGTTGGGGTTATTGAACTTGAACCCCTCGTTCAGCCCTTCGCGTACGAAATCCAGTTCGGTACCGTCCAGATAGGCCAGGCTCTTGGGGTCTACCAGCACGGTGACGCCGCAGCTTTCGAACTTGATATCGTCGGCGTTAAATTCGTCCGCAAACTCCAGCGTATAGGCGAGCCCCGAGCATCCGCTGGTGCGCACGCCCAGGCGCAGCCCGACTCCACTGGCACGCTGGATGAGGAATTTTTGCACGCGGTCCGCCGCGCTGGATGTTAAGGTGACAGCCATTTGTCCGCTCCCCTGGATAATTAAACCGAAAATGAACTGCCGCAGCCGCAGGTAGTGGTCGCATTAGGGTTCCTGATCACGAAGCGTGCTCCTTCCAGGCCCTCCTCGTAGTCGATTTCTGCGCCAACCAGATACTGGAAGCTCATGGGATCGACGAGCAATCTCACGCCGCCTTTTTCGACCACGGTATCGTCATCGGCAGCAGCCTCGTCGAAACTGAAGCCGTATTGAAACCCTGAGCATCCTCCTCCGGAAACAGAAACGCGTAGCTTCAGGTTCGGGTTGCCTTCGTCCAGGATGAGCTCGCTCACCTTGTTCGCAGCGCTGTCGGAAAAGACGATCGGGCTTGGAGTCTGGGTAGTCGCGTCTAACATGGTTTGACCTTTCTATCTGTGGAACTGGTGGATCAGGCTGCCTTCATCGGCGAGCAGGCATCGTAGCCCTGATCAGCGACGGTGTGCCTGGTTTTGTAATCAGCCACGGCCGCCTTGATCGCGTCTTCCGCCAGAATGGAGCAGTGAATTTTGACTGGAGGCAATGCCAGTTCTTCGGCAATCTGAGAATTCTTGATTTCCAGCGCCTGATCCAGGGTTTTTCCCTTGACCCATTCCGTCACCAGGGAACTGGACGCAATCGCGGAACCGCAGCCGTAAGTTTTAAATTTGGCATCCTCAATCACCCCGTCCCGGTTGACCTTGATCTGCAGTTTCATCACGTCTCCGCAGGCCGGTGCGCCGACCATGCCGGTGCCGATGTCATCATCGCCATTCTCGAAAGCGCCAACGTTGCGGGGGTTTTCGTAATGGTCCAGCACCTGCTCGCTATATGCCATGATTCACTCCTTGAAATTGATAGTGATACTGCTTTTCAAACCGGTGATTAATGTGCTGCCCACTGCACGCTGCTCAGGTCGATTCCAGCCATATGCATGTCCCACAGGGGAGACAATTCGCGCAATCTCGCAATCTTGTTTTTCAGCAGCTGAATGGCGTAATCCACTTCCTCTTCCGTGGTGAAACGGCCGATGCTGAAGCGGATGGAACTGTGCGCCAGTTCGTCGCTATGTCCCAAGGCCTTGAGCACGTAGGACGGCTCCAAACTGGCCGATGTGCAGGCGGAGCCGGAAGACACGGCAAGATCCTTGATCGCCATCATCAGCGATTCGCCTTCGACATAGTTAAAGCTGATGTTCAGGTTGTGTGGAATGCGCTGTTCCATATCACCATTCACGTACACTTCTTCCATGTCCTTCAGGCCGTTATAGAGCCTGTCGCGCAGCATGCGGATGCGCTCGTTTTCCGTGGCCATTTCCTCGCGAGCGATGCGGAAAGCTTCGCCCATACCCACGATCTGGTGCGTGGGGAGTGTACCGGAGCGCATGCCGCGCTCGTGTCCGCCGCCATGCATTTGCGCTTCCAGGCGGATGCGCGGTTTGCGTCGCACAAATAAGGCGCCGATGCCCTTCGGGCCATAGGTCTTGTGCGCGGAAAACGACATCAGGTCCACTTTCAGCGTGCGCAGGTCAATCGCCACCTTGCCGGTAGATTGGGCTGCATCGACATGAAAGAGGATGCCTTTTTCGCGGCAGAGAGTGCCGATAGCAGCGATATCCTGAATCACGCCGATTTCGTTGTTCACATGCATGATGGATACGAGCATCGTGTCAGGTCGAATCGCCGCCTTGAGTTTTTCCAGATCCAGCAGGCCGTTCGGCTGCGGGTCGAGATAGGTCACCTCGAAGCCCTCGCGCTCCAGTTCACGCAGGGTATCGATTACCGCTTTGTGTTCTGTTTGCATGGTGATCAGGTGCTTGCCTTTGCCCTGATAAAAATGAGCGGCACCCTTGATGGCCAGATTGTCTGATTCGGTTGCACCGGAGGTCCAGACGATTTCCTTGGGGTCACAGTTCACCAGCCTGGCCACTTCTTCGCGCGCATTTTCAACGGCCTGTTCAGCCGTCCAGCCGAACGAATGCGAACGGCTTGCTGGGTTGCCGAAATTTTCCGTCAGATAGGAAATCATCTTTTGCGCAACCCGTGTATCGACTGGGGTTGTTGCCGAATAATCCATATAAATTGGAATGCTTAGCACTTGTGCGATCCTTCGATGGTGTGTCTGCCCGGATATCGGACAGACAGTTTTATTCAATACTTAGCAAGTCTTATGCCATCGACTATTTCATGGCTAATGCACTGGTTCATAAAGATAAAATTTATTGGTCTGAATACAAACAAAAAGGTTTGTCGGTTTTTGTAGGGTTTGAGACAAACTGAAATGGCGGTGTTTTGACGTATAAATTGCGGCGATCGACCCGGACTTGCTCATTAAAACGTGGAAGGAGGGGGGGTCGATTAAAGAGCTGTCGATACTTGCGCTGGAAGGGATTGTGGTCGCACGTGAATATTGGAGGAGATGCGACCACTGGATTGCCGATATGGCCAAGTTCAGCGAAGAGGGGAGCCTCTGCTGGAGCCCCTGCTTTCCATGATCGACTAGCCGTGGCGTCGCGTGATGCTGTCAATATTGATTGTTGCCTTACCGGCTCAAGATCCGATGACGGTGCTGCTGCAACTTCCTCCGCATGTCCCGTGTGCATTCGGGTTGAAGAACTTGAGCCCGGCTTCCATTACGGCGTCGGCAAAGTCGATGATGCAACCCTCCAGCAAATCGCGGCTGGCCTTCGGCATGAACACTCGGAGAAATTCCAGCTCGATCACGTAGTCGCCAAAATGCGGGGCGCGTTCGACAGTAAACTCGGAGCTCAACCCGGAACAGCCTCCTGGGCTTACCACCAGGCGAAAACCTGCTGTCGCTCCGGCATTGCCGAAGCGGACCATGCGGCGCATGAAGTTTTCCGCCATGAGCGTAATAGTCAGGTTCATATTCATCCCCCTTTATGCCGCGTAGCGAGGCAAACTTTTATCCACCACCACGCAGCCTTCAACCGGGCAAACCTCTACGCACTGCGGTTCTTCGCCATCACATTCAGTACATTTCTTCGGGTCGATAATGTAAGTGCCGTTTTTTTCCTTGATCGCGACGCTGGGGCAAAGTGGCTCGCAGAGGGTGCAGGCGGTGCACGTAGATGAGATGATCTTGTAAGGCATGGTTTTCTCCTGGTGAATAAAATAATTCGTTATGCGGTCGCTAAATCTTCCGGGATGCTTATCTCACCTCTGCCGCCACGGCCGGTGAGGCCGTAATGGCGCTTTAGGTGGCAACCCAGCGTTCGTGCAGCCTGAGAGGAAAAAATGGAAATGACTTTGGTTAACATCACTTGATCCTTGCGAGCTTCATTTTCCTAATAGCAACAAGCGTGCCATGTGATTGTTTTGTTTTAATACCATTAAAAACATAAGGATGCAGAAAACTCAGAGGCTGTCTTGAATGCGACAAAAGAGAGGGGGTAGGGTGAGAAATGCGACAAGATGATTAATTGGGCAGCCAGGGCACCATCCCGGTCAAAGTGGTGCTTTGCATCAACCCCAGCGCCAATGTATTCGGTACTATTGATCCGTTACAACTGCTTAATCTCAATATTGAACTTCTTCAACGCATAACCCATCTGACGCGGCGTGAGATTCAGCAACCGCGCCGCCTTGGCCTGCACCCAGCCGCACTTCTCCATCGCCCATATCAGACGGTCACGCTCTGAAACCGGCTGATGTACTTCAGGGTGCTCGCTAGTGCTTTCCGCCTCCTGATAGGATTCCGGCAGGTCTTCGGGAATAGTCGGCATTTCAGGCGCGGATTGCCGTTGCGGCACGAGCGGGATCGAGCGGTGATCCTTGCCATAGTCCTTTAAGGTCGACGAAAAACACAGCCCTTTCTCGCACAGCATGTCGGACTGGCGGATAAGATTGCCGCGCGTCATGGTGGCCATTCGCTCGACGCAGTTTTCCAGCTCGCGCACATTGCCAGGCCAGTTACACCTGCACATGGTCTGCATTGCCTCCGGGCTGACGGTGAAGTTGCGCTTGTTTTCGCTGTTGTACTTATCCAGGAAATGCTTCAGCAGCGGGGGGATATCGTCGCGTCGTTCACGTAGCGGCGGCAGGAAGATCGACACCACGTTAATGCGGAAATACAGGTCGGCGCGGAATTCGCCCTTGCTCACCATTTCTTCCAGATTGCGGTTGGTGGCGGTGACCATCCGCACATCCACGCGGATGGTACGGTTTCCGCCGACACGCTCGAACTCTCGCTCCTGCAGCACACGCAGGAGCTTGGCCTGGAATGCCGGCGAGATGTCGCCGATTTCGTCCAGAAACAGCGTGCCGCCATTGGCTTGCTCGAAACGCCCCTTGCGGTCCGAGGTGGCACCGGTGAAAGCCCCCTTCTCATGGCCAAACAATTCCGATTCGAGCAGGCTTTCCGGCAGGGCAGCGCAGTTAAGCTTGATGAAGGGGCCGTCCTTGCGCGGACTGAGGAAGTGAATGGCGCGGGCAATGGCCTCCTTGCCGGTGCCCGATTCGCCGCGCAGCAGGATGGTGGCCTTGCCCGGCGCGGCTTGGTGCACGTCGGCGAAAACCTGCTGCATGCGCTTGCTCACGCCGATGACGTTGTCCAGGCTAAATTTTCCTTGCAATTCCTTTTGCAGCCGGAATTTTTCCTGCATCAACTGCTCGCGCTCCGCCGCCACATTCTGATGCAGGCGCACGCTCTGGCCGATCAGGTTGGCGACCATGGAAAGAAAGCGCACATCGCCCTGGAAGCGCCCCGACCTGTCCGCCTCCCGGTCCATGCCCAGCACGCCGATGCAGCGGCGTCCCACCTTGATCGGCACGCCGATAAACGCCACCTCTCCGGCTTCCACCTTGCGCGAACCGGTGCGGTTGAGGAACAGTGGCTCCTTGGAGACATTCGGAATCACCGCCGGCATGCCGCTCTGCAGGATGCGCCCAGTCACGCCTTCGCCTATCAGGAACCGACCGCGCTTGATCTCCTCGGCAGAAAGCCCTACCGCAGCCACCACCTGCAACTCACCGTCCTCTTCCACCAGGCTGACCATGCTACGCTGCATGTGCAAATGCGAGGAAAGCAAGTTCAGCACGCCACGCAAAGTTTTGTGCAGATCCAGCGAGGAGCCGAGAATCTTGCTGATTTCATATATGGTGACTAATTGCACCGATGAAGTATCTTGTGCCATGTTCGATCCAGGATGATTTTTCGACGACTGCATGGATACACGCAAGTTTCGCGCCAAGTGGCCATCCAGAGTTCAGCAACGGGTCATGAATGGCGTCTTATCTCGTCTTAAGGAAATTAACGGGATTTCTTCAAATACCAATTCGGGAGTTCACGACAGTAATTTAAGCAACGTAATGGTGCATGGTGTGGAATTAGGGCACAGCATGCACCATGGTAGACCACCAATTCCCGACAAATTTACTATACTATTGCCAGCAGATCTCATATGTGTTCAAATATAAACATATAAGAATAAAACGCTCTACCATAAAGCGCACAGGAATCCATTGTTTTATTTAAGATTTTAATGAGATAAAACACCTAGCCGGGGGTGTCCTGAATTTTGTGTAAACGGGTTTTCGTTTAACGCTGTGGCAACCGGTCATCGAACTGGATAGTAAACTGGTTTAGCGCAGCTTTCCAATCCCGGATCGGCATGGTCCACTTCTGGCTGATGTTCATCAGCGCCAGATAGAACAATTTCAGCAGCGCCTCATCAGACGGGAATGATCCCCGGTTCTTGGTTATTTTACGCAGGCTCATGTTCACCGACTCGATGGCGTTGGTGGTATAAATCACCTTCCTGATTTCCGGCGGGTAGTCGAAGAACGGGATGATGCGCTCCCAGTTACGCCACCAGGACTGGACAATCGAAGGATAGGCCTCTCCCCATTTCTCCTCGAACTCGGCCAACTTGGCCTCAGCTTCCTCGACGGTTGCAGCCGAGTAGATGGTCCGCAGATCAGCAGCGACGGCCTTGCGCAGTTTCCAGCTCACGTAGTTCAGGCTGTAGCGCACCAGATGCACGATGCAGAGCTGGACGGCCGTCTTGGGGAAGACCGCCTCGATGGCTTCCGGGAAACCTTTCAATCCATCAACGCAGGCGATAAAGATGTCCTGCACGCCACGGTTCTTGAGTTCGGTCACGACTTGCAGCCAGAACTTGGCGCCTTCTGTCTGGGCAATCCAGATGCCCAGCAGTTCCTTCTCGCCAGCCAGATTGATACCCAGCGCCAGATACACCGCCTTGACCCGCACCGCGCCGCTATCACGCGCCTTAACGTAAATGCAGTCGAGATAGCCGATGGGATACAGGGTATCCAGCGCTCTGGACTGCCAGGCTTTGGCATCGTCAATGACCGCATCCGTGACCGAGGAAATCAGCGAGGGCGAGACTTCGGTGCCATACATTTCTTCCAGGTGCCCTTGAATCTCCCGCACTGTCATGCCGCGAGCGTAGAGCGATAGTATCTTGTCGTCGAAGCCCGTCCAGCGGGTCTGATGTTTGGGGATCAGTTGCGGCTCGAAGCTGCCGTGGCAGTCTCGGGGGATATCGATGGGCAGTTCGCCGAATTCGCCTTTGAGCGTCTTCTTGCTTTTGCCATTGTGGGTGTTGCCGGCAGGGTTGGCGACGGGCTCATTTTTGGCATGGCCAAGGTGTTCGGCCAGCTCGGCTTCGAGCGCCCGTTCCACCAGTTTCTTGGTGAGTTGCTTGAGCAGCCCATCTTCCCCAATCAGGTCTTCGGGTTTCTTGTAATCAGCCAGCAGGCTGTCCAGCAGTTCGTTGCTTACGGTCATTACAGCTCCTTTCTTCAGGACGGCAGTTTCCTGCCAAATGACCGTTTACACAAAATTTCTTACACTCTTAGTTCTCGAATTTCTTACCCAGGTCGCTGAAAACCAGAGCCAAGTTGGCCTCATTTAGGAAACGACCGACACCGGTCTGGAACTTCCTTGACAACATCTAAGGTGTTCTTCCCAACAAAAATAGGGTTTTCATGTATTCACAAATACGCTCTCGCCTATGATACTCAAACCACATCCATAAGCGTTGCACCGGGATAGGTTGTACCAGCCCCCGTGACAGCCAGCTAGGGGGTAAGGCGCATGGCGCAGCCAGATGCGGTTTTCCAGAAAGGTGATGGCGGGCTGCGCGATACCGTCAGTCAGACGGTGGTTGCCGTGCAAGGCGGCAATTGTGCTGCCCCAGCTTGCGAACAGCCAAAAAACGTGCGCAGTTGCCGGGTGCCACCGCTGCGCAAATCATGCGAGACACCCTCTTGGGACTAAAACATCACCCAATCGACCGGACAACACGGCAGCGACACACCATCGCGCATCGGGATGCGTTCGTACCGAATTCCGCTGTGAAACCAGCTTGTCGATTCGGACGATAGACGCAAAAAACTGAATTCGCCCCTGCTTTGCTGCTTTGCTTTGAGGGATGCCGCGATGAAAAAATCAAAATCAGTCCGCTGGATAGCCATCTGTAGCGTTGCCGTCGTCGGGGCGACGCTCTGGTTTGCCCAGCCTGCCAACGAGGCGCGTGCCACGCTGCCGTCGGACCAGCCCACACCGGGCGCTGCCGTGCCGCACCCGGTCGCGCTGCCGGACACTACCGCCATGCCTGATGCGGCGGTGCCGTACAATGACGCCGCTTTCCACACCGCCGAAAAGGGACTCTCGCCGTCCGCCCGCGCCGGGCGCGAAATCTGGTTCAAGGCGACCGCAGGCAATGCGCGTTTTCACACCTATACCTTCCAGCAGCGCATCACCGCGCTGATCGACTGGTACGGCGTACTGCGCGGCGACCAGCGCAACACGCGTTTCAAAACCTGGGGCTTGATCAACGACCCCGACTGCTGCACGCCGGGTTCGGTTGGCTGCCCGGCCAGCAGTTACGAAGTAACCTATGGCTTCGACTGGTGCCCCGGCGACCAGACCCTGCTGAAGTTCGTCGGCAAACCCGGCTACCGTGACCCGGCATGCGACTTCAAGGATGCCAGTGCTGCCGCCAGCGACCCCGCAGGCCACCGCAATGGCCGCGAGGACAGCTGCAATCTCGCTTTCGGAACCTCCACCGGCGCGCTCGGCTTCCGCAAATTCCCCAACCCGCGCTTCGACCCGGTGGCCTGGAAAAAACTTAACGGCAGCCTCGGTACCTGGCAGGGCTACGACCACAAACTGTCCAGCGACTCCTCCCGCGCTGACTTCAAGCTGCGCAAACTCGCCGACGCCTCGATCGAACCGCCCTTCCTCATCGGCACCGCGTGCGCTTCATGCCATGTTGCCTTCAACCCGGCCAGGCCACCGCTCGACCCCGAACACCCGAAGTGGGAAAACCTCTCCGGCCTGGTCGGCAACCAGTATATTCGCGTCTCCGAAATCCTGGTTTCGGGGATGCCGCACGATGACCTGCTGTGGCAGATTTTTTCCCATGCGCGTCCCGGCACTTCCGACACTTCGGCGATCCCCAACGACCAGGTGAACAACGCGGGCACCATCAACGCGCTCATCAACATCGCACAACGCCCCACGTTTGCAGGCGAAAAAGTCAACCGCTGGCGCAAGGCGGCAGCCTGCCCGACGGGCGCCAAGGAATCCACCTGCTGGTGCGAGCCCGGCAAGCCCGGCAAATGCTGGGAAAAAAGTATCCAGACCGAGACCGTTCACCACATCCTCAAGGACGGCGGCGACTCGATCGGCGCACTTGGCGCGATCCAGCGCGTGTACTTCAACATCGGCTCATGCGCCGAGCAGTGCTGGGTCAACCACCTCACCGACCTGCGCCAGCTCGACCCGCAAGCGCGCAACTTCGGCCAGACGCCGTTCGACATCGGCCAGTGCCGCCGCGACTGCCCAAACTTCCGCGCAGTGGAAGACCGGGTGCACAACATTCTTGATTTCTTTTTGACCGCTCCCGAAGGCCAGGCGAAGGATCTCACCGAGGCGCGCGCGAACCAGCGCCAGACCGCATACGGCCAGGCCGACCTGGTGCGCGATCTGGAAACAAACTTCGGCAAGGACGCGGTGTCGCGCGGACAGCAGGTCTTCGTCGCCAACTGCGCTCGCTGCCATTCCAGCAGCAAGCCGCCGTTCGAAGTGGTGGACTTCCGCGCCATCGACAGCAAGACCGGCCTGCGCGCCGACTGGCTGGGTAACGACGTGCCGACGCCGGTCACCGAAGTCGGCACCTATCGCTGCCGTTCGCTGCATTCCAACCACATGCGCGGCCACGTCTGGGAGCAGTTTGCCAACGAAGATTACCACGCGCGCAAGACCGTCTCCGGCCTCCTCGAACCGCACGACGGTGGGCGCGGCTATTACCGCAACGTATCGCTCTTGAACCTGTGGGCGCACGCGCCCTTCCTGCACAACAACTCGGTCGGCCCGGAGCTGTGCGGCTGGGGCGGCGACAAGGCCAATGCCTACGAGCTGTACCGTTCCAGTTACGTCGATACGAGCAAACCCGGCAACCCGCCGCTGGCAAAGGACAAGCAGCCGGCCTGCTGGCCATACGACCCCTCGGTCGAGGGCCGTTTCAAGCTCTATGTCGCGGCTATGCAGGACTTGTTGAACCCGGCGCAACGCATCCCCAAGGCGACCAAAGTCGACGAGGACATCGTGCTCGACATCGGCCCGCGC
Source organism: Sulfuricella sp. T08 (assembly GCF_000971475.1). GTDB lineage: Bacteria > Pseudomonadota > Gammaproteobacteria > Burkholderiales > Sulfuricellaceae > Sulfuricella. The sequence goes on along the minus strand of NZ_DF967527.1, from coordinate 96,022 downwards.
ATCTTCGACGGCAAGGAAGAAAAACGCCTGATCGGCTTCACCGTGCGGGTGCCTGCCGGTGCCACGGCGGGCAACGTCGGCAACTTCCACCACAAGGACTTCATCGTCGATCTGGTGCGCGCCAGGCTCAAGCCCGCCGAACTCGAAGCCCGGTTGGCCAAGGTGCTGCCCGCCGCCGAAGCGAAACAGCTTGCCACAGAAATGCAGGGCATCGGCAAAGCCATCGTTTCCGATCCAGGCCAGCTGGTCGAGGTGGTGAAGCAAGCACGCGCCCGCACCCCCGCACTGTGGCAAGTCTATGCGTCGTGCAGCGCTGAAATCGAAAACGACGGCCACCGCTTCGGCGAAGACCTGTCACCCGCCGATAAAAAGGCGCTGATCGCCTTTCTGGCGACTCTCTGAGGCACATGCCGATGAGCACGCCTCGACTCCTGGTTCTTGCGTTAATCCTGTCGGGCTGCGCCGAGATGGAGCAGCTTAAAAGTCGCTTGACGGTCGATCAGACGCCGCCAACAGCGCGCATTTATGTCGCGAACGAGAGCTCGAATTCGGTGTCGGTGATCGACGCGGCCAGTTTTAAGCAGATCGCCCTGATTGATCCAAAAAATACTTCGACCCATGACCTCGCGCTATCGCGCGATGGCACCCGCTTATACGCGACTAACCTGGCGTCTGGCCGGCTCTCGGTCATCGATACGCGCGGGCTGGAAACCATTGCTTCCATCTACACGGGCAAACGCTGCCACGTGGTGGCGCTCACCAACGACAATCGCCAGGCGTGGGTTGCCAATATCGGCGAAAACACCGTGTCCATTGTCGATACCGCCACTTATCGCGTGGTCGGCACGATCGCGGTCGGACATGGGCCTACCGGTCTGGCTTTTTCCCATGACGGAAAGTTTGCCTATGTCAGCAACCAGGGGGACCGGGCCGTGGCCGTGGTGGATACCGCAAGCTTGAAAGTCATCAAGACGATCCCGGTGGGAGAGAGCCCGCACTTTCTGACCTTGGGCCCGGACGGACGCATATGGGGAGCAAACTCTGGCAGCAAAGATATCTACATCATTGATCCTGCCACGCAGACCAAGCTTGCCAGCCTCGATGTAGGTGCGAACCCCCAGCAAATCGCATTCGCCTATAGGGGAATGAACGGACTCTATGCTTACGTCACACTTTCAGGCGCCAATCAGATCGCGGTGGTCAATACCGAGTTAAGCAATTTGCGTGTGGTCGCAAGGCTTGCCGCGGGTGAAAAGCCTAACGGCATTTGGGCGAATGCCGAGGGCACACGTCTTTATGTAGGGCATGAAGTCTCCAACGATCTACGCGTAATCGATACCGGAAGCAATGCTCTGATTGCCACGGTTCCTTTGGGTAAAAAGCCGATCCGGGTGGTGGCGTCGCGATGATGGTGATTGGATCTGGAATAATTAGGCACGGTCACCATATCGGCAAGGCGTTGCTTTTGCTCATTCTGGCACTGACCGCCGCTGTAGCCGCGGCAAGCACCATTGTTGGCGAGGCTAAAAATGCAATCGGTACGCTGCTGGTGACGCGCAGCGACGGCATCGAAGAGCGCTTGCGTGGCAAAGGCGCACTGGCTCTTTATGAGGGCGACGTATTAAGCACTGGACCCGACAGTCGCGCGCTCATCCAATTTCGCGATGGCGTTCGCGTGGCACTGGATTACCGAACCCGTTTCATGATCCTCTCGCGCTGGGAAAAAGATAAAGCCAGCACGCGCATCCTCCGTCTCGACAAGGGCGCGTTGTGGGTAAAAACCAGGTCAGGATCCGGGGCGCTGGAAGTAGAAACGCCGGTCGCCAGCGCCGCGGTGAGCGATGCTGAATTCATCATCGAAGTACTGGATGGCGGCAATAGCATCCTCAGCGTAATCAAGGGTGTGGTGCCATTCGGCACGGCTTTCGGCACCTGCCCGATTCGAACGGACACGGTGAGCTACGCGGTCCAGGGTAAAAAATGCACCAAGCCCGAGACCATGGATGTGCGACCCGCCGCGGCCTGGAAAGCCAGCCTTGATGACTCGCCAAGCGACTCGGCCGCTGGCAGCAAGCCGGATGCAGCACCCCTGCCGCCGTTCTGGCCGCCGCCGGACGCTTCAACCCACCAGACGATTCCGCGCGAGCTGGTGGTGGGCAACGCGCCTGCCACATCGACCTTGGCCAGCGTGGCGGCCCGGATGGAACGCGCGATCGGCAGCGCCGGCTATTCCAGCCCCGGCTACTATTCCGTGCCGGGCGGATTTGCCATGTTGACCCAGCTTGAGCGGATCAACCCCGATGCCACACCGCTCCCGGCTGAACAACGCTGGAAAATCAAGGTGAGTCCGGTCAGCCTCACTTCCTTCAATCTGGCGGCATATCTGAAAGCCTTGCTGGGCAAGGATGCTGGCTTGTTTCGCGTCATCGCTTTTGTATTTACTGCAGAGCCTATCGTCGCCAGCGGGGTGAAGCCGCTCATGGACGAAGCCAAGCTTTGGGTTGGCCATGGCGGCACCGCTCTGCCCGCAAAGTTCTCGGCACTGCCCTATTCCAGTGACATGATTTGCACCGCACTGGTTTACGAATTCGAAATACCGTCGCATGGTGCGGCTGCCCACCAGTTGAAACCGTCTGATCACAACGGACAGCAGCATCTCAAAGCTGCCCGAATTCTCCAGGCGCTCGGAGGCTAGAATGCAGGTATCCATGAGCTCCTCACGCAAAACGCTGGCCCTGGTCTGGTTCGTCGGCGCGGGGCTCAGTTTTCTGGCGCTCTATCTCATTACGACTTTCGGCCAGAGCGAGCGGGTCGAGAGTTTATGGGACTGGTATCTGCCCGCGGTCACCCCCAATCTCTCGCTCATCGTCGGCGTGATGTTCCACGACATCAAGTACAAATCTGCAAAGAGCGAACAGGTGGATGCTTTCATCTATCGGGTGGCGCTGTGGCTGTCCGTCTTCTACCTGCTCATGCTGCTGGCCACACCGCTGCTTTCGCCTTTTACAGAGGCTGGGATTGACCTCGATCTGAAGAATTCGCGTTTCGCCCTGTCCCTGATCCAGGCGCTGGCCACCACGGCACTGGGCGCATTTTATGTCAGCCAGAAGGGAAACCCATGACCCATCCCATATCCGTGAGTCTTCTGCTGCTGGCGTCCGTGTTGCTGGGCGGCTGCGACAGCGGCTGGTTCGCCGGCAAGCCCGCCATCGCCTTCGCGCCCTACGGCGACGCCTATCCCAGCAAGCCCGACTTCGCGCAGGTCGAATACGAATACCCGATCCCACTGAAGCAACTGGCCAAAGTCACGCCCAAATACCTTGCCAGCCTCGAACAGGAGCAGCTCGACCAGCTCTACGCGCGGCTCGGCTCGGGGCCGATTCCCAATGGCGCGTTCGACGGCGAAATCGTGTTTCCGCGCGGCAGCTCGGGCAAGTTGCGCGCCGCAGAGATCATCGGCGGCTTGAAGGGTCTCGGCGTCAACTTCAAGGGCAGGATGCTGGAAACCGCGGGCGAAGCTTTGTGGAAAGGCAAGGTTTTTTACCGCGACGAAAAAATCCTGCGCAACCGCATCGAAGACCTCGCCATGCTGCGTCCGGTCATCGGCCCCGGCGACATTCCAAAAATCGATGTCGATGGGAAGGATGCCTGGCTGCTGTTTCCCGCCAAGCTCTACTGCGGGCAAAGCCTGATCGACTCGCGCCGCGAATCCATCATCATCGACTACGCCTTCACCGACGACATCCGCGGCTACCGCGAAAAGCCCGATTTTCTGGCCGGGCGGCGCGGCCTCAAGGTGCGCGACGAAATCCGCATGGTGCGCCCGGGCCTCTATCTCGGCCGCGCCTACATGGACCACGCCTTCATCCTCAACTTCGTGCTCTACAACAAGGAACTTGACCACGCAGGCCGCGCTGAATTCGAGACCGGCCAGGTCAGGGACGAATGCTGGAGCGGCACGCAGCAGCGCGTCGTTGCTGCCCGCTGAGGACATTGCCATGCAAACGCTCGCCGATATCGACTTTGCCGCGCTGACGCAAAACCATTTCCATCCTTCGCCCGCCGCGTGGGAAGATCAGGTGTTCTACTTTTTTCTGGTGGATCGCTTTTCCGACGGCAACGAGGCTGGCTTTCGCGACCCCGCAGGCAATCCGGTAGCGGGCGGCACCACTCCCTTGCTCACCACCGCCGACCACGACAACACAGTCGGCACCGAGCCTGACGCGCAGACCTGGCGCAACACCGGCGCGCGCTTTGTCGGCAGCGCGCTGGTGGTCGCCGCGCCGCGTCCCGAGTGGCGTGCAGTGTGGCTCGAACTGCCTGCCGCCGGTTGCGCAGTGTACGGACCGGCGGACTGATGCCCGATGCGCGCCGCCGCTCCTGCCTGATTATGCTTGCCATTTGCCTGGCGCTAAGCCCAGCATGGAGTCATCCGGCGCAGCCGCCTGCTCCGGCGCAACCCGATCTACCTCCGCTCGGGCGATCGCGATTTGATCAGCTCATCGGCAACGCGCCGGTGCCCTATCCCTACTCGCGTCTGGCGCAAATAATCCAGGCGCAAATGCAGCCCGACCCGGGCGGCATGCCCACGCTCAAGACCACGCTGATCCCGCTCGGTCGCTCGCTGCAAAAAAACGCTGGGGCACCGGATTTCTTTCGATTTCCGCGCGTGGTTGCCGCCGCCGACGGCCTCAACAAACCCGGGGTCGCCCCGCTGCAAGACCGGCTGTTCCTCGGCTTCCACGAAAAGGGCGAGGTCATCGAAGTCATCAGCTACAACGATACCGCCGGGCGCTTCGAATTCCAGGTGGTGCGTGATTACGCGCCGGGCAAGACGCCGCAGGTTTTCTACGCGCGGCGCAATTTGTGCCTCGCCTGCCACCAGAACGCCGCACCGATATTTGCCCGCCCGCTGTGGGACGAAACCCCGGCCAACCCAGAAATCGCCCGCCGCTTGCGCGCGACGCGACGCGACTTTTACGGCGTCAAGCTCTCCGGCACTGACATCGCCTATTTCATCGACGCAGCCACCGAACGCGCCAATTTATTTTCGGTCTGGCAGACGCTGTGGCAACAGGCCTGCGGCGAGGGCGAAACAGGCGACCGCTGTCGCATGGAAGCGTTTGCCGCAGCGCTGGATTACGCCCGCAGCGGCAGTCTGCCCGCCGCCAACGCGTTACCGACGCTGGATCTCAACTGGAAAACCCGATGGCCGCAGGGGCTGCCCATCCCCAATCCTGATCTGCCCAACCGCGACCCGCTGGCCGCAATGCCGGATGCCGCGAACGACCCGCTGTTGCCGCGCCCACCGCTGGAAATCTGGAAAGCGCCGGACAAAACCGCTTTTATCGTCGGACTGGCCGGCATGCTAGACGCTGCCGTCGTTAAACAATCGACGCTCAAACAGCTGAGGCAGCGCGATTTGAGTGCCGCGCTGGAACGCTTGCGTGCACGTGGCGAACTGGGCGCGCGTCCGTTCAGCCTGTCACTGTTGCATGCCCTGCAAGCCGAGCTTGGCATGGCACGCAAAATAGCGCCGCTCAGACTGCCGATCGCGCGCACCGAAGCCGCCTCCCAGATCAGCGGCGCGCACGCCCTGTTCCGCACCCAGTGTGGCTTATGCCATGACAGCACAGCGAACTTTCCGCCGAATTTTTTGCACGGCGACGACGCTGCCGTCAGTGCCCGTCTCGATCATTGCGCCGAACGCATTTATTATCGCCTGAGCATGTGGCACATCGCCGAAACACGGCGCGGCAAATCCCCCATGCCGCCGCCCAGCATTCTGGCTGCGCGCGGCATCGACACCGAAACCTGGACACACTCGCCCGCCATGGCGGCACTGCTTGAAGACGTACGCCTGCGCATCCGCGCCCAGAACGGCCAACCCGAAGCCCTGCTCGCGCGGCGTTTCGAGCAACTGCGTGCCTGCCTGCCCGACCCTGTCGCGCCCTAAGCCGAAAGGACATCGCATGCCCAGCGAAAACTCAAATGCCAGTCGTCCGGTTCCGCGCGCAGATACCGACTCGGCGTTGCTGAACTGGCTCTCCGATACGTCCACCTTCCTGTTGCATCTGGAGCGGCGCATCGATCCCTGGCTGCGCCCACCGTTCGATGCACTGCTGCGCGACTCACTGGCGCGCCTGGTCACGGCCTGGATTAACTGGCAGCGCCACGATGAAGGCTTGCAACTCGCCGAGGAAAAAACACTGCCCGATGAAGCCGCGTATCTCGATTCGATCATTTCCACCTTCGAAGAACAGATGAAAAAACTGTGGAAGCCCGGTGGAATGGAACGTGGCGGCAACACCAAGACGCACGGCATTGTGCGCGGCGAGTTTATCGTTCATGACCCTCTCCCGCCGCAATTCCGCCACGGCATTTACGCCAGGCCGCAAAGCTTTGCCGCCTGGGTGCGTTTCTCCGGGCCGGGGCCTTACATCACGCCGGACATCGACGATGTCGGCTTCATGAGCATCAGCATCAAGCTCATGGGCGTGCCGGGTGCGAAGCTGATGGATGAGGAGCGGCACACGCTGGATATGTTCGGCGTCTCCACGCCGACCTTCGTCACGCAGGACACCCGGGCCAACGCGCACTTGCAAACCTGGAGCCTGAAGAACGCGTCGATATTCCATTTCCTCAACTTCAAGCGCCCGCACGTGCTGGATCTCATCATGCAGTCGCTGTTCATCAAGACGCAGAGCAGCCCGTTCGAAGCACCCTATTTCAGTTGCGTGCCGTATCTCCTGGGTGAAGGCCAGGCGATGCAATATTCGGTCTGGCCAAAGACGAAGCAGCGCACGCCGATCCCGCGGCTGCCGCTGCGCCCGCCCGACGACTACCTGCGCGACGCGATGATCGCAGCGCTGAGCAAAGGCGACGTTGAATTCGACATCCGCCTGCAACTGCAAACCGATCCATTCCTGATGCCGATCGAAAACAATGGGGTGCTGTGGCCGGAAAAATTGTCGCCGCGCGTGGCAGTGGCGACGCTGCGTCTGCCCAGACAAACATTCGATTCCCCGAAGCAAATGGCATTCGCCAAAAAACTTTCCTACAACCCGTGGCATACCATCGCCGAGCATCGTCCGCTGGGCAATCAAAGCCGCGCCCGGCAGCGCATGTATTTCGAGTTGTCCAGGCTGCGCCATACCGTAAACGCGGTGCCGCACTACGAGCCCAATGGTGACGAGCGCTTCGATGAGTAAACTGCGATGACACCGCAATCCAGCTTCATGATCCTGGCAGCCATTGTTCCGGCGCGCGAGGCAGTGTTGCGCCAGTCGCTCGCCGCCATGAACGACGCACCGGGGCGCGTAAATCCGAACAACGCGCTGCTGCCGTTCGCACAGTTCAATACCTTGCATGTCGCGCGGCTGCTGATCCTCGATGACCAAACCAGCGCAGACATCCGCATCCACGGTGAGACGGCCCCGGCTTACCCGCTTTATTTTGCCTTGCTCGGCGACATCGACGGCGACGAGGACAGCTTCCTCAACGCACTGGTACGGCACGCAGCGAATGGCTTGCGCACGCTGTTTTCCTGCTGCGAGGGCTTCACGCCCGCCACCGATCTGCTGGCCTGGATGAAGCAGCAGAGCAGCAGCGCCATCGCCAATTACGTGAACTGTCGCGGGCGCACGGTGGTACAGGTGCGCGAAGAAGCGGCGCTGCACGATGCGCTCGAAAGCCACCTCGCGGCACATGCGCCTGCGCTCCAAGGGCTTGCCCCGCGTGCGCTTCACGCGCAGCTGGCGCAGTTCGTTCAGGCAGAGAGAGCCGCCGGGCAGCTCAAACTCTCCGAGGAAAGCGCGACCCCGTTCAAATGGTGGATCGCCAACACGCTGCACCTGCTCGGCATGCCCGTGCTGCTGGTGCTGGCGTCGCCGCTGCTCATCGTGATTGCGCCATTCTATCTGGCGCGCCTGCGCTATCTGGAGAAAACCGATCCGGAACTGTGCCCCAGCGTCGATCAGGCCTATTCCGACGCGCTGGCGCTGGGCGAAGATCACGATGTCACCAACCAGTTCAGCGCGATGGGCAGCTTAAAGCCGGGCCTGGTGCGCCGGCTGACCACCATCGGCGTACTGCTCACAGTCAACTACGCCGCGCGGCATCTGGTTCGTCCCGGTCGCCTCGGGCGCATCCGCTCGATCCACTTCGCGCGCTGGGTGTTTATCGGCGGCACGCAACGCATGGCGTTTTTCAGCAACTACGACGGCAGCGTCGAGAGCTACATGGACGATTTCATCAACAAGACCGGCTTCGGCCTGAATGCATCTTTCAGCAACGGCGTCGGCTATCCACGAACCAACTGGCTGGTGCTGGACGGCTGCGCCGACGAATGCAAATACAAGGAATTCCTGCGCCGTCACACCCTGCCGACACAGGTCTGGTACAAGGCCTATCCCGGTTTGACCGCGATCGATCTGGAGCGCAACACGCGCATCCGCCGGGGCCTGGAATCCGCGTCGATGAGCGAAGAGGCAGTTCGCGAATGGATCGCCCTGTTATGAACCCAGTCGATTACGCTGACGTGCAAGGTTTGCTGCGCTTTGGCTACAAGCACATGACGCAAGCCACCTACGCGCTGGTGCGAGTCAAAAACCCCGCTGCCGCCCGCGACTGGCTGCGCACGGCACCGGTCAGCAACGCAATGCTGATGACCCCGCCGCCGACCACGGCGCTGCAGGTCGCGTTCACTGCGCCGGGCCTGCGCGCGCTCGGCGTTGCCGAGCCGGTGATCGCAGGCTTCTCGCACGCGTTTCGCGGCGGCATGACGCAGGAAAACCGTGCGCGCGAACTGGGGGATGTGGGCATCAATGCACCAGAACATTGGGAATGGGGCGGGCCCGCCAACGAGGTGCACCTGGTGATCATGTTCTTCGCCCAACCGGATGCTTTCGATGCGTTTGTGCAAGTCAGCACCGGCGCTGTCTGGAAGGAGGCGTTCAGCGAAGCCCGTTGGCTCAAGACTGAAAATCTCGACGGCGTCGAGCCATTCGGTTTCGCCGACGGCATCAGCCAGCCACAGCTCGATTGGGAACAGCAGCAAGCTGCCCATGTCGAGTATGACTACAGCAACTTGGCCGCGCTCGGCGAATTTTTGCTGGGCTATCGCAATGAGTACGGCAAGATCACCGACCGGCCTGTGCTCGATCCCGGTACCGCGAGTGCGGATCTGCTGCCCGCGCTGGATGCTCCGGAGAAGAAAGACCTCGGTCGCAACGGGACGTATCTCGTGATGCGGCAACTGGAGCAGGATGTGCGTCTGTTCTGGCAATTCGTCTACCAGCAGCGCGGCGGCAATGCGACTGAAGCGCAACAATTGGCGGCGGCAATGGTGGGGCGGACGCGCGCGGGCGATCTACTGGTGCCGATTCAGCAGCAGCCCATTCCAGGGACAGGAACAGACCCGGAACAGATCAGCCAAAACCAGTTCACCTTCGATCACGATCCGACGGGCGCTCGCTGTCCGTTCGGAGCGCATGTGCGGCGCGCCAACCCGCGTAATGCCGACTTCCCCGAGCGCCCGGCCAGCCTGCTGAAAAAACTCATCACCCTGCTGGGGTTTGGCCCGCAAGGGTTCCGCGACGACCTGATGTCTTCCGTGCGCTTTCATCGCATCCTGCGGCGCGGCCGCGAATATGGCAGCGAGCTGAAACCGGAAGATGCGCTGGCGCCCGCTCCGCCGGATGATCCCAGGCGCGGACTGCACTTCATTTGCCTCAACGCCAACCTCGCGCGCCAGTTTGAATTCATCCAGAACGCATGGATAGCAAGCACCAAGTTTTCCGGCCTGAGCGGCGAGAGCGACCCGCTTCTCGGCAATCGCCAAGCCATCCCAGGCTGCCCGGTAACCAGCGCTTTCACCGTGCCGCACGATGGTGCTTTACGCCAGCGCGTGACCGGGCTGCCGCAGTTTGTCACGGTACGCGGCGGGGCATATTTCTTTCTGCCCAGTCTGCGCGCATTGCATTACATCGTCGGAACAGATGATGCGTAATCTCTGAAAACCCTTGAGGAAATCAACCATGTCCACTCTGCGCCTTGCCACCTTCAACGTCGAAAACCTGTTCGCCCGCTACCGTTTCAAGGACGGCATCCAGCCCACCGAGGACGACGGCTTCAGCATCAACGACCTGGCATTCCGCATCCAGGATGAGGCCTCGAAAAAAATCACCGCCAAAGCCATACGCGCAGTGAACGCCGACGTGATCTGCCTGCAGGAAGTGGAAAGCCTGCCAGTGCTGGACCGCTTCAATTCGTTTTACCTCGGCGGCATGAAATACGCCTACCGTGCGGTGATCGACAGCTTCGACCCGCGCCAGATCGACGTCGCCGTGCTGTCACGCCATCCCATCGCCGCGCTGCGCTCGCACCGCGAGGAACGTAGCAAGGGTGGCGCAGCCTTCCTGTTTTCGCGCGATTGCCTGGAGGTGGACGTGTTGGTAGGAGGCACGATGCTCACCCTCTATCTCAACCACTTCAAATCCATGATGGAAGGCCGGGATGCCACCCGCGCACGGCGACAGGAACAGGCCGAGCGCGTGGCGTCGATCATCGACTCACGCTGGAAGAAGTCGGCCTACAAGGGAAATTTCGTGGTGTTGGGCGACTTCAACGACTATCCAGAAGGCAAGACCAGCCTCACCGCCCTCCTCGATCACAAAGGCCTCAACAACGTGCTGACGCGTTTGCCCGAGACCGAGCGCTGGACGCATTACTACTCTGGCGGCAATTCCTACAGCCAGCTTGACTATCTGTTGCTGTCAGCGGGGCTTGCCAAGGCCAACGCAACTCACCCTGCCGTGATGCGGCGCGGCCTGCCCTGGCGCGCTCAAAAAGTCACAGAAGAGCGGCTCGACGGCGTCGGCGAGAACGAGCCCAAAGCCTCTGACCATGCGCCGCTGTATATGGACATCACGCTTATCTGAATAGCGCATGCGACGGAAAATCGATCTATGGAACTGAGCAAAGGCATCGCACTCTTCGTTGGCTGGCTGTCCGGCGCACTGGCCGGCATCGGCGCGATTCTGTATGCCTGCGGCTATCTGCTGAGCACGGCGCAACTGCACCTGCTTGGGCTGTCCGGACTGGTGAATTACGGTCAGGAGCGTTATGTCGCGGAGGGTGGCCGCTTTCTCATCGACGTGCTTGGACTGCTCGGCGAAATCCTGCTCAATCTGCTCATCAGCGTCGGCTTTGTCGCGCTGCTGGTGCTACTGGTGCTGGCACCGCTGATGTATGTCATGCGTCGCCGCCTGCGTGCGGCGCAATCGCTCTGGCACGCGCGTCTGGCGCAGCTGCGGCAATCTGGACGGGCGCGCGCGCTGGTGTTCGCCGCGCTGCTGATGCTGCTACTGGCGGGCAGCGAAGACCCGCAGAGCCTGAATGCGCCGCTGCAAATCTCCAATCTGCTGTTCGTGCAGGGTCAAGCCGCCGCGGGCAGCCTGACCGCTCTGCTGCTGAGCGGCGACAGCGTCCGCCTCAAGGCCATTTTTGCCAACAGCCTGCTGATGCTGATCAAGGCTGTGGGACTCCTGCTACTGGCCTGGCGCGTAGCCGCGCCGTGGCGCTGGCGGCCGCTATTGAGCGCGCCGTTTGTGCTAATTGTGCTGCTCTATACGGTATTGTTGCCGATGCTCTATGGCGTGTTGCAGCGCCAGATCCGCCTGCCGGTCATCAGCCTCGAAACAGCGACAGCCTGGCCTGGCAGCGATGCTCAAAAGCTGTTCCTGCTCAACCAGACCGAACGCGATTTTGTGCTGTGGGATGCGCACGCCAGACGCGTGCTGTGGCTGCCCGTCACCGCCGTGCGCAGCGCGCAGATCCGGCAAGTCGAAGCACTGTTCGCAGGCAGTGCAGCTGCGCCAACGAGGGGAACGCCATGAGATCAGTGCCCGCGACATCATTGTTCACCATGCTGGGGCTGCTGTTTGCCTTGGGTGGCGACGCAGGCGGCGCGAACAGCCAGCGCGAACCGGCAATGGACGAGCGCATCGGCACGCTCGGCGTGGCCGGTAGTCAGGTGTTCCTCAACGGCACGCGCGCCTTGGGCGGCGAGGCGATACACGTGGGAGACACCGTCACCACCGGCAACGCCAGCAGCGGGCTGATTGAATTTAGCGACGGCGGCCTGTTTCAGCTGGATCAAAACACCGATCCGATCTTTCTCGTCAAACGCCTGCAGTCGGGTTTCTGCATTCTGGCGAAGATACTGAGCGGGCAGGTGTTCGTCGACAAACAGCCGTTCTGCATCGACAGTCCGGCGCTCGACGCGATCAACAACAGCCGCATCAATATCCGTGTCACGCCGCAGCAGACCGGCATCACCGTACTTTCGGGCAGCGTCACCGTGGTGCGCCCAGAATCGGCGCGCATTCTGGTGTCCCAGCAATACATCATGACCCTGCAGGGGGAGGCACGCACGCGCCAGCTGAGCGAACGCGAACTGATGGAGATGTTGCGCTGGCGCAAAAATTATACCTTCACAGGCTGGTGCTGCAAGGATCAGCAGGTCACTCACAGTGACCGCGAACAATGCGGCACAGCACAGTTTTCTTTCGACCGCGTGCTGCTGGAAGCGAAATGCAGGGCGCGGGACTCACCCCGCTTCGATCTCGATTTCGGTCTGCCCATGTATCCGCGCCACCGGCCGACCGAGCCCCCCACGCAGCAACCCAACTCGTTGCAATAAGCCGCTTTGGCACAGGAGACACTCATGAAAATTGAATTTTTTGGAACTGGACGGCATCGACGATGACTCAATCGACGACCACCACCGCAACCGAACACGACAGCGGGTTTCCTCCCACCGGTCAGGTGAGCCTGCATTTCAACACCATCACGATGGAATACCGGCCGCAGCAGGCTGGGACATCGCAAAAAATCAGGCCATTTGAGGCCACTACTGAGGAGCGCATCATGAGCAAAAAAACCAAGCTACACCTGTGCATCGACCGCATCATCCCGATTGAGCAAAAAATCGTCGCCGCCACGCTGGCAATCGATGAATACCACGGCAACCAGCCCAGAATGCCGCGCGCGTTGGCGGGCGCCTCGATGCATCCTGCCAAAATGGCGCTGCTGACGGGCAAGAAATGGCGCGTCGGACGCGAACTCGGCGTGTATTTCATGGACGGCAGCGCCACGCAGAAAGCCAAGGTGCGCCAGTTCGCCGAGATGTGGATACCTTACGCCAACATCAGCTTCAATTTCAGCGCCAGCCAGAACAGAGCCGAAATCCGCGTGTCGTTCGAAGCCGACGACGGTTCCTGGTCGGCAATCGGCACCGATAGTCTGCACACCGCGTATTTCAGGAAAAGCGAGCCCACCATGAATTTCGGCTGGTTGCGCGACAGCACCGGCGATGAAGAGTGGCGCCGCGTGGTGGTGCACGAGTTCGGCCATGCGCTGGGCGCTATTCACGAGCACCAAAACCCCAAGAGCGGCGTCAAATGGAACCTGCAGGCGGTGTACGATTATTTCAGCGGACCACCGAATAACTGGAGCAAGGCGGACATCGACCACAACATCATCCAGAAATATTCGCTCGATCAGCTCAACGCCAGCAAGTTCGACGCCAAGTCCATCATGCTCTACAGTTTCCCGCCTGAACTGCTGCAAGGCGGCGTGGGCACCGCCAATAACACCCGACTATCCACCGGCGACAAGCGCTTCATCCGGCGCATGTATCCCAAGGTTGCATGATCCTAGAAACCTCAACAGAGCGCACTAAGAACACCGAGGAGAAGCCGGTACCTGGCGTAAATTTATACCCTCCTCAGATGAGCCGGGATAACAGGTCAACCCCGCTTCATCTCTGTGTTCTCCGATATCTCTGTGGCGCGCTTTGCAGTTGTTCTGTTCAAGGAGTCACAGTTCATGTCACCCCCCCAGCCTGACCCAACCGACCCGAACGCCGCCCTCACTCTGGCGGCGATGCTGCAACACGAGCACGCCGTGCTGGCCGCGTTGCGCGTGCAGGACGGCACACCTGCTGACGCGCCGCGCATCGGCCTGGCCTTCTCCGGCGGCGGCATCCGCAGCGCCACCTTCAATCTCGGCGTAATTCAGGCACTGGCCGAACGCAAACTGCTGCGCGGCTTCGATTACCTGTCCACGGTGTCGGGCGGCGGCTATATCGGCGGCTGGCTGGCCGCGTTGATCCGGCGCAAGGGCAATGGCAGCGTGGCGGCACTCGAACCGCAGCTGGTCTGCGGCGGCGATGAGCTGACGGCGGTGCGCTTTCTGCGCAGCTACAGCAATTACCTGACGCCACGCGGTGGCCTGCTGTCGTCCGATACGCTGGACGCAGTGGCGACCTATCTGCGCAATCTCTACCTCAATCTGAGCGTGCTGATTCTGAGCATGGCGGCACTGCTATTACTGCCATGGCTGCTGATTGCCGCGCTGCCGCAGTTGGCCGGGCTGCAGCTGCCGTGGCTGGGCACGCTGCTGGAGTGGAGCGGATTTCATACTCTCAACGCGCTGCACCCGGTCTACTTCGGGCTGGGCGGGCTGAGTCTGCTGGTCGCGGTGGTGGCGACCTCGTTCAATCTGGTGAGCTCCGCGACGCCGCGCTGGTACTGTCAGCAAGGCTGGGTGCTGACGCTGATCGTGCTGCCGACGCTGCTGGCCGCGGCCTTGTTCAGTTACGGCTTTTTTCTGCTCGGCGCACAGCTCACCGCGCCGCCGCTGGAATGGATGAAAACCGCCGCGCTACTGTACACGCTGCCATGGCTGTACGGCCGGCTGCTGAGTCTGGCATTCGGCCAGGCAGAACGGCGCGAACTGCTGCGTCGACCACTGCGCAGCAGTCTGGTGATGCTGCTCAGCGCGCTGGCGGCTGGTGCGCTGGGTGGACTGCTGTTTTATGCAGCGGTGCACGGCTTGCGCTATCTGCCCGCCGAGACTGCGGTGTGGTGGGCGGTGGGGCTGGGCACGCCGCTGATCCTGAAGATTTTTTCGCTGGTGGTGGTGGCGCACATCGGCTTCATGGGGCGCGATTTTTCCAACGTCATGCGCGAGTGGTGGAGCCGTCTTGGCGGCTGGGTGCTGATTATCGGGCTGGCCTGGCTGGCGCTGTTTATGGTCGCCATTTACGCGCTACCGTTGGTGCTGTGGGCCAGCCACTGGGCGTATGGCGGTGGCGCGGCCTGGCTGGCGTCCACCGTGGCCGGACTGCTGCTGGGTGCCGGGCCGGGTACCGCCAAATCCGGCAGCGTGTGGTGGAAGGAATGGCTGGCGAAAAGCGCACCGTGGGTATTCATCAGCGGCTTGCTGATCCTGCTTGGCGCGCTGCTGCAGTACGCGCTGAGCGGCGTAGATGTGAACGCACTGGCGGCCAACAGCAGCATCCAGAAGTATGCGTATCACTGCCTCGCCGCCATGAATCAGGTATCCGGCTGGCTGCTGCTGGGGGTGGCGCTGGCGTGTCTGGCGGTCGCTACGCTGCTGTCCTGGCGCGTCGATATCAACCTGTTTGCGCTGTATTATTTTTACCGCGACCGGCTGGTGCGCTGCTATCTGGGCGCCTCGCGTCAGCCCGGGCGCAAACTGCAGCCGTTTACCGGCTTCGACCCGGCTGATGACCTGGCGCTGGCCGATCTGGTACAGCGCCCGTATCCGATTTTCAATACTGCTATCAACCTAGTCAAAGGCAGCGATCTGGCCTGGCAGCAGCGCAAGGCGGCGGCGTTCAGCTTCACCCCCAGCCATTGCGGCTTCAGCCTGGCAACCACCGCCAGCAGTACGGCGCATTGCCAGGGCGGCTACCGCCCGAGCGCCGAATATCACGGTCCGCACGGTGCCTTTCTGGGCACGGCGATGGCGATTTCTGGCGCGGCGGCGAGCCCCAACATGGGCTATCACAGCTCGCCCGCGCTCAGCCTGCTGATGACGGTGTTCAACGTGCGCCTCGGCCACTGGAGCGGCAATCCGTGTCACCCCAGCGCCTGGCGCGCCTATGGGCCGAAACTGGGCGGACGCTACCTGCTGAGCGAGCTGTTCGGCCTCACCGACAGCGATACGCCGTTCGTCTACCTGTCGGACGGCGGACATTTCGAGAACCTTGGCATTTACGAACTGGTGCGGCGGCGCTGCAACTACATCGTCGCCATCGACGCCGGACAGGATGCAAAATTCAACTTCGACGATCTCGGCAACGCCATGCGCAAGTGCTACACCGATTTCGGCGTGCGCATCGACATCGACGTCACGCCGCTGCGCCCGGACCCGGCCAGCGGCCTGAGCCTGTGGTCGGCGGCAGTGGGCTGCATCCACTATCCCGACGCGCCTGACGCTCAGCTGCTGTACCTCAAGCCCACACTGGCGTGCGACATCCCCTCGGACGTGTTCAACTACGCCGCCGGCAACCCCGGCTTTCCGCACCAGAGCACCGGTGACCAGGACTTTGACGAAGCGCAGTTCGAGAGCTACCGCAAGCTCGGCCACCACCTTGCGGCGCGTGTATTTGACGATGCCTATCGGGAACTGGTCGGCAACCATTACAATGCTGGACAGGAGCTACCCAACCACGACTGGGCGGGACTATTCCGTATCCTGCGGGTACACGCAGGCGCAGAGTTTCGCAAACAGACAAATCTCAATTCATGACATCACACGCACTCGAAGTGCTGGCTGGAAGAAAGACGTTCCGTCTATCTGTATCGTGCCGTCGCGGCGACCAAAGCCGGTACGCCGCGTCAGACACTGTTCAACGAGCTGGCCGCAGCGGCGGACTGGTGTCGAACGCCACGACACGCAGGGTAAAGGTTTGCGTGGTGGTGTTGCGTCCGTCGCTTGCGCGTGCGGTGACAGTGAAGTCGCACACGTGGTTGCTGGCTTGCAGACGTGGCTGGTGGTTGACGACGAACACCCGTACTTGCACGGTTTGCTGTGTGGTGGTCTTGCCGTCGTTGACGCTGAAGGCGCTTATGCGGTGGCAGGTGGTTACGAATTAATTCTCACCAAACAGCCACAATAAAATTTGAACAAATGTAGTATAGAAGGGTTCGAAGTTTTATCTTCGAACCCTTTTTTTTTATGCGCACACAATTCGCAGGAACGAGTTTACGCAGGAAACTCATCGGCTGGTCATCAAGACAACGGCTATTCGGCTGGCTCCTGGTGGCGTACCTGTTCGCCCTGCCTCTGACGGTGATGGCAGCGCCGCTGGCCAACCGTCTCGCCCATCATCCTTCCCCTTACCTCGCACTGCACGGTGCCGACCCGGTGGCCTGGCAGGAATGGAACCCGGCCACGGTCGCCTTGGCGCGGCAACAAAACAAACTGCTGTTCGTCTCCATTGGCTATTTCTCCTGCCACTGGTGCCATGTGATGCAGCAGGAAAGTTACAGCGACCCAAGAATCGCCGAAGTACTCAATCATGACTTCATTCCGGTGAAGGTGGATCGCGAATTGAACGCCGCGCTGGATGCCGAAATGATCGAATTTGCGCGGCGCTCCCGTGGCGTTGCCGGCTGGCCGCTCAATGTATTCATCACACCCGAAGGCTATCCACTCTACGCCACGCTTTATTCGAAACCGGACCAGTTTCTCGGCCTGATAACCAAACTGAGTGAACGCTGGCAGACGGGGAGCCAGGAACTCAAGGCGGCAGCCAGGAAGACTGCCGGTAGCGGCAAACCGGTGGCAGCCGCCCCGGTGAAACCGTCTCCCGATATTGCTGCGACCTGGCGCAAACGCCTGGTGGAAGAGACCTTGGCGATGGCAGACTCCTTGCGCGGCGGACTCGACCAGGCGCGCAAGTTCCCCATCGCGCCCCAGCTCACATCCCTGCTGCAAATCCAGGAGCACCATCCCGACGAGCGGCTTGCCGCATGGCTGAAACTGACGCTCGACCGGATGATGAAGGGCGGACTGCACGACCATGTCGGCGGCGGTTTTTTCCGCTATACGGTCGATCCTGACTGGCACACCCCCCATTACGAGAAAATGCTCTACGACAACGCCCAGCTCGCGTTGCTTTACCTGCGCGCAGCCCGCATATTGGGCAAGCCGCAATACCGGGAAATCTCCTTCGAAACCCTGGATTTCATGCTGGCGGAAATGCGCGATGCGGAAACCGGCGCCTTCATCGCCAGCACGTCAGCGGTGGATGGTGAAGGGCGGGAAGGCGGAGTCTATCTCTGGAGCAGGGAACAGCTCCGGCTAATGCTGAGCCCGGACCAGTTCGCCCTGGCCTCGCGCGTTTGGGGGCTGGAAGCGGCGGCGGAGTCGGATCTGGGCTATCTGCCTCAGCAGATGCGCGAACCGACGGCGGTGGAGCTAACGCAACTCGAGACTGTCTACCGCAAGTTGCGGGAGGTGCGGCGACAGCGCCATTTGCCCAAGGACGACAAGCTGCTGGCAGGACTGAACGGATTGGCGCTCAAGGCCCTGAGCGAAGCGGCGGCGGAAGATCCCCGTTACCGCCGACCTGCCGATGAAGTAAAGAATTTTCTGGCCAGGCAACTGTGGCAAAAGGATGGACTGCGACAAGGAATGGGGAAAGGCAAACTGTTCGGCTCCGCCGAGTTGGAGGGTTACGCCTACGCGGCGACTGGCCTGCGCTACTACGCCCGCCTGAGCAGGAAGGCGGCAGACCATGCCTTGGCGGACAAACTGGCACGGGAAGCCTGGCGGCGTTTCCATTCTGCCCGAGGATTTCGCCTGGCAGGAACAACCCTGCTCGCCTCCGAAAACTGGCAGGCTAGCATTGTGGACGGAGCAATCCCTTCGCCATCAGCGGAACTGATTACAGCCAGTCTGGCTTCCGGCGACAAGACTCTTCGGCGCAAGGGTTCCGAAGCGCTCGGTTTTACGATTCCCTCCATTGGCCGAGGCTTGTTCATGCAGGCGAGCCTGGTGGCAACGATGGATGTTACTGCCCGATGAGGAATCGGGCGGCATTCAACGGTCCATATTCAAATTGGGCGAAGCCTGCAACCAGGGCTTTCCGCCGTGCCGAACAAGCTCCATATTGCGAAAGAATCAAGTTAACAGGGAGCGAGCTTAAAAACCAAGCGCAAAAGGCCTGAAAACTGTCCCATTTTTTATTGAGGAGCCATCAGTAGCATTACCCATTAGCACCAATCCTGCCAAAGCATCCCTCAATTCGGCCTCCGGCCTGCGACAGGGCGAGCTAAGCCATCGTATCTTGATGTCCTCAATAAGATCAAAATACTTCCAGCAACCTGCCCGCAATTCTTCTAAAATACGCGTCCCTCAACCGCTAAAAAAACCATGCGCCTGATTCTCGCCCCCATGGAGGGCCTTGCCGACCATAGCCTGCGCGACATATTGACGCGCCTGGGCGGCATCGACCTGTGCGTGGCCGAATTCGTGCGGGTCACCAACCATTTGCTCACCGAGAAAGTGCTTCTGCGCACCGTGCCGGAGCTGGCCAGCGGCGGATGTACGCGGGCCGGTGTGCCGGTGCGGGTGCAACTGCTGGGGAGCGACCCGGTCTGCCTCGCCGAAAACGCCGCATTCATCGCCAGCCTGGGCGCACCGGGTATCGACCTCAACTTCGGCTGCCCCGCCCCCAAAGTTAATAGTCATGGCGGCGGTGCAGTTCTGCTTCAGTATCCGGAGCAAATCCACGCCATCGTGGCCGCCACTCGCCGCGCCGTACCGAAACACATTCCCGTCACCGCCAAGATGCGTCTCGGCCTGGAAGACACCTCGCTGACGCTGGATTGCGCCCGCGCCATCGAAGCAGGTGGCGCCGACGAACTTACCGTCCATGCCCGCACCAAGACCGACCGCTACCGCCCTCCCGCGCGTTGGGAATGGCTCGCCCATATCCGCGAAACAGTGAAGCTGCCGGTGGTAGCGAACGGCGAGGTGTGGACGCCACAAGATAGTGAAAAAATCCGCCATGTCAGCGGCTGCACCGATGTGATGATCGGGCGCGGCGCCATCGTCCGCCCGGATCTGATGCGACGCATCAAAACGGGGGATGAGGCCATGCACTGGCCGGAATTGCTTCCCTGGGTCCTCGATTTCTATGACCAGCTGCGCGCCAGGATGGACCAGAGGCACGCACCGGGGCGGCTCAAGCAATGGCTCGGAATGATGCGCGTCGCCTACCCGGAAGCGGAGGCTTTACACCGGACGTTGCGCACCGAGCGCGACCCGGTGGCGGTTGGCAAGATGCTGGAGGATATGCTAAATCCGGCAATTCACCGCTAAGGACGCAGCTGCTTCAGCATCTCGATGCGCTCTTCCAGCGGCGGATGGGTCATGAACAGGCGCTTCAAACCTGAACCCACCCGGCCGGAAATACCGAAAGCGGCCATTTTATCCGGCAACGGCGCCGGTTCGTGCTGAGCCTTGAGACGCTCCAGCGCGGCGATCATGGCGCCCTTTCCGGCCAGTGCCGCGCCGCCCGAATCGGCGATGAACTCGCGCCGGCGCGAGAACCACATGACGATGATCGAGGCGAGAATCCCAAGCACCATCTCGGCGATGATCATGGTGACGAAAAACGCCGGACCCTGACCGCGCTCGGTCTTGAACACGACTTTGTCCACTAGATGGCCGATGACGCGGGACAGGAACATCACGAAAGTGTTGACCACGCCCTGGATCAGCGCCAGCGTCACCATGTCGCCGTTGGCAACGTGGGAGATTTCGTGTCCCAGCACCGCTTCCGCCTCGTCCTTGTTCATGGCCTGCAACAGACCGGTGGATACCGCCACCAGGGCGCTGTTCTTGCTCATGCCGGTGGCGAAAGCATTAACATCGGGCGAGTCGAAAATCGCCACCTCCGGCATGCCGATGCCGGCGGTCTGCGCCTGACGCCGCACGGTCTCGACCAGCCAGGCCTCGCCGGGGGTTTCTGGCGTCTCGATCACCCTTGCACCCGTCATGCGCTTGGCGCTCCACTTGGAGATGGCGAGCGAGATAAAGGAACCGCCCATTCCCATCACGGCGGCGAAAATCAGCAAGGAGCTCAGGTTCAGCCCTGACGCAGTGAGATATGGCTCCACTCCCAACAGCCGCATGGTGATTGAGAGCACCAGGACAATGGCCAGGTTGGTGGCGAGAAACAGGAATATGCGTTTCATGATTCAGTCTCCAGGATGTTCGGTTTCTTTTCCATGTGATTCGGCCTTGTGGGTCAGGAACAGCGCCGCGCCGATCAGGGCGATGGCCCCGCCGAGATACAGAAGGTCGAGCGGGGACGATATCTTCATGTTCAGTGCTTCCTCGAACAGGGTGACGATCAGGATCATCAGGATTACCTTGGCCAGCCGTGCCTTGAGGTCGTCCAGGCTCTCGATCACCAGGATCTTGCTGGAGGTCTTGCTGCCTTTGGCCTCGTCGATGTCGCTGACGAACAGCTCATACATGCCGAGCGCAAAAATCAGCATGAAAGTGGCCAGCAGGTAGCCGTCCACCACTTCCACCACATGGGTGATGGTCTGGTCGTGAAGAAGCCTGCGCGCCTCCTCGGCTAGAGCGGGGTCGGCGTAATGCAGCATGTGGCCGATCAGGTACACCACATCCACCGTGGCCATGTAGAAAATCGCGGTGGCGGCGGCCATGCTCGCCACCACCGCAACCACGACCACGAAACGGCCGTTCCAGAGCGTTTTCTCAAACAGTTTTTCTAATGTATTCAGCATGTCTGACCTATTCGTTGCTATTCATGAAGCCCAGCAGATGGAGCAGGCTGGTGAACAGGTTAAAGATGGACACGAACAGCGTGACCGTGGCCATGATGTAGTTGGTTTCGCCGCCGTGAATGATATTGCTGGTTTCGTACAGGATCAGCCCGGACATGAGCAGCACGAAAATCGCCGAAACCGCCAGCGACAGGCCGGGCAGCTCGAAGAACATCGCCCCCAGACCAGCCAGAAAACCGACCAGGATGCCGACCATGAGAAAGCCGCCCATGAAGCTGAAATCCTTGCGGCTGGCCAAGGCATAGCCGGAGAGCCCGAGGAAGATCGCGCCGGTGAGCCCCATTGCGGTCATCACCATCTGGCCGCCGTTGGGCAGGCCCAGATAGTGGCTGACTATCGGCCCCAGGGTGTAACCCATGAAGCCGGTAAGGGCAAACACGAACGCCAGCCCGAGCGCGCTGTCACGGAACTTGGTGGTGAGGAACAACAGTCCGAAATAGCCGACCAGGGTGATGATCATGCCCGGATGGGGCAGTTTCATCGCCACCGATGCCGCCGCGCTCAGCGCGCTGAACAGCAGCGTCATCGACAGCAGCATATAGGTGTTGCGGATCATCTTGTTGGTGGCAAGCGTCGCGGACACTTGGGCCGGCAGGGCTTGCGCCTGGTTGATGGAATGGATCGGGTTCATGGTGCTTTCCTCCTTCTGGTAGTAACAGCATTGAAGTATAGCGACCATTACATATTCCATAAAGTCGAATATAATTGATATATCATTCGATAATTACGAACTGGATGGCGCATGGGAACCATGAATTACAAACATCTTCACTATTTCTGGGCGGTGGCCAAGGCCGGCAGCGTAACCCGCGCCAGCGAGAGGCTGCACCTGACCCCGCAAACCATCAGCGGCCAGTTGAGCCTGTTCGAGGAAGTGCTGGGTGAAGCGCTGTTCAACCGCAGCGGCCGACAATTCGAGCTGACCGAGACGGGCCGGATGGTGCTGAGTTACGCCGACGAAATTTTTTCACTCGGCCAGGAACTGGAAGAGACCTTGCACCACCGCCCCACCGACCGGCCCCTGCAATTCAGGGTGGGCGTCACCGATGTGGTGCCCAAGGCCGTTGCCTATCAGCTGCTGGAGCCGGCGATGCAGTTTGAGCAACCACCGCGCATCATCTGCCGGGAAGGGAAAGTTGCCGCTTTACTGGCAGAACTGGCGTTGCACCGGCTCGACATCGTGATCGCCGACAGCCCCATGCCGCGCACGGTCGACGTGCGGGGCTTCAGTCACCTGCTCGGGGAATGCGGGCTCACCTTCTTTGCCACGGCGGAGCTGGCGCAGCAGTACCAAGGGGCGTTCCCGCAATGCCTGGACGGCGCACCCATGCTCCTGCCGGGCGAGGATGTCGCGGTGCGGTCCAGGCTGACGCGCTGGTTCAGCGACCACCGGATTCGACCGCGCATCACCGGCGAATTCGACGATGGCGCCTTGATGACCGCCTTCGGACAGGCCGGGGTAGGCATCTTCGCCGCCCCCACTGCGATTGAGGAACAGGTGACGCGGCAGCACGAAGTCGTCAGCATCGGCACGACCGAAGAAGTGATCGAGCAGTTCTACGCCATCTCGGTGGAGCGCAAGCTCACCCACCCGGCAGTGGTCGCCATCAGCCGCGCGGCGCGACAGGAACTGTTCATCAAACGGCGCCCGGGGGAGAAAGCTTCAGGCTAGCGGCGCGTCCTCACGGCCACTCGGGGATC
The DNA here is from genome assembly GCF_000971475.1 of Sulfuricella sp. T08. Lineage (GTDB taxonomy): Bacteria > Pseudomonadota > Gammaproteobacteria > Burkholderiales > Sulfuricellaceae > Sulfuricella. The sequence goes on along the minus strand of NZ_DF967527.1, from coordinate 72,617 downwards.
AATCCCGTTCCCTGGATCTCCAGCTGATTATCTGCACTGCGGGTTCAGGCTGCAGCGTGACATGATCGATGCCGAAACGCTCATGTAGCAGCTTACGGCTGTCTGCCAGTATGGCTTCCCAGTGCCCTATATCCGCAACGGTCAAATGCGCGGAAAGCATGATTTTCTCCGAAGCGACACTCCACACATGCAGGTCATGCACCGAAATTACGCCGGGAACACAGGCCATCTCCTGTCCAATTTCTTCCAGCGACAAATGCAGCGGCACGCCTTCCATGATCCCGTGCAGCGCCTGGCGCAACAGGCGCAGGCTGGAAACCAGAATCAGTGCGCCAATGGCCAGCGACAGCAGTGGGTCGATGGGCGTCCAACCGGTAAAAACGATCACCACCCCGGCGATCAGCGCCGCCACCGAACCCAGCAGATCGCCCATGACATGCAGCAGCGCGGCGCGGGTGTTGAGATTTTGCTCTCCCCTGAAGAGCAGCCACGCCACCCCGATATTGATCAACAGCCCCAGCGCAGCGGTGAGCGAAACAGCCTCGCCCTGCACGGCTTGGGGCGTGTGCCAGCGTTGCACGGCGGAAACGGAAATCCACGCCACCAGCACCAGCAAGCCGAGGCTGTTGACTAGGGCGGCAATAAATTCCGCTCGCCCCAGGCCATAACTGTGGCGTTGCGAGACCGGCCGCCGGCTGACCCAGCTTGCAACAGCGGCGATCACCAGCGCCAGGGCATCATTGACCATATGCCCGGCATCTGCCACCAGCGCCAGCGAACCTGCCCACCAGCCGACACCCGCCTCCACGGCGGCGAAGCCCAGCGTCAGCGCCACGGCAAACCACATTAGCCGGCCCGCAGTTTCACCGTGAGAGTGAGGATGCTCATGATGATGATCGTGATGGTGTGCTGCACTCATGCTGCTTTCTCTCTAGTCATCCGCGCGGCAATCCAGGTGATAGCCACGGCCACGCCCAGCAAACTAAATGCTACGGCCAGATTGTTCAGCCGTTCCGGCGCGACCAGCAGCAACGTGCCCAATTCCAGCATCATGACGCCGGAGATCAGCTTGAGCAGCCTGCCATCCCGTTCCGTCAACTTGCGAGCGCCCATGGTGCGCACGAAGACCAGCACGATGAGCACCAGCGGCACCACGTAGATCAGGTTGTACAGGGCCAGATAGAGGTAATATCCGGCGGGTGACAACTCGCTCAGGGTCAGCAGCCGTGTATAGACCAGGGGAAAACCCGCGGTGCAAAGTAGCTCGTAGAAGTTGGCGGCAATCGCCAGGAACACCGTCGCCGCGACCATTGCCGGCAGATTGTCGGCGCCGAGGATGGCGCGGGCGCGGCGGTAGATATCCGGCTTGCGTGATTCCGGGATGGACAGGGTCAACCCCCGCTCGAAGGCGAAGAAATCCTTGACGTTGACGACACCCACAAACACCGCCAGCGCACCCGCCGCCAGGGTCACCCAGACGAGGTTGCCGAGCACCTGGAACAGGTTGAGCCAGGCCGCCATGAAGGCAAAATACATCAGACCGGAAATCAGCACGAAGATGCCGCCAATGACGAGCATGCGCTTACGGTTTTTCTGGTGCGCAAGCAGGGAAAGCAGGAACAGCAGCACGAAGAAGGCGCAGGGGTTGAAGGCATCCAGGCCGGCGATGGCGATCGTCAGCAGGGGCAGGGAGAAACGCTGCGGATCCACCTCGCCCAGGATGGGCAATGTGATCTTTCCGGCCGAAAGACCGGCAACCACGTTGCCCGCAAGGAGTCGGGCATGGCATTCATCCAGGCGCCACACCATCTCCGCGCCCGTGGTTTCGGCCTTGTCCCAGCCCACATGCATTTCGCCGCAAAACAGCAGGGCCGGCACGGAAGCGGCATCCTGCCCGAGTTGTGCCGCCATCGTTTGATACTGGCGGGCATATTCGGGATGACCGGTCAGTTCCATGGAATGCAGCGCCACCCAGGGGCGAGAGGCGGGGATAGCCTCGACGAATGGCCGCGCCTCCTGGCAATGGGGGCAGTAGGTAGCCCAGTAGAAATACAGTTGCAGCTGGGACTGCCCGTCCGGGCCGGCCTTGACCCACAGATCATCGGACTGCGCCGCGACTGGCATTATCCAGAGCGAAGCCAGGGCGAACATCGCCAACAGGCGCAGCCAGGTACCCTCAATAAGCAAAGCGGCTCCTCATTTCCTCCAGGTTAAGCTCTTGCAGAATCTGCTCCAGCCGGTCCTGGGCATTCTTTCTTGGCGCGTCCTTGAAACTGGCGATAATCAGCTCGTTTTTCATGGAATGTTCCCAGCCGACCAGCTCTGTCACCGTCAACTGGTAGCCGTGGGATTCAAGCAGCAGGCAGCGCAGTACATTGGTGATGAGGCTGCCGAATTCCCGTGTGTGGATGGGATGGCGCCAGATTTCGGACAGGGGCGTTTTCGAGAACGAGTCGTTTTTGTGCTTGCGCAGCACCGCAGCCAGCTCCGCCTGACAACAAGGCACCAGCACGATGAATTTGGCCTGCTTCTGCAGGGCGAACCTGATCGCGTCGTCCGTCGCCGTGTCGCAGGCGTGCAGCGCCGTCACCACATCGATGTTTTCCGGCAGTTCGGCGGAGGCCATCGAGGCTTCCACCGACAGGTTAAGGAAGGTCATGCGCCCGAAACCCAGCCGTTCGGCCAGCTCGCGGGATTTAGAAACCAGTTCCTCGCGGGTTTCGATGCCATAGATATGCCCGGCCTCCAGCGCCTTGAAGAACAGGTCGTAAAGGATGAAACCCAGATAAGACTTGCCCGCACCGTGGTCGGCCAGGGTCAGGTTTTCATTCCCTGCCAGCACTTCCTTCAGCAACGGCTCGATGAAGTGATACAGGTGATAGACCTGTTTCAGCTTGCGCCGGCTGTCCTGATTGAGCTTTCCATCCCGCGTTAAAATGTGCAACTCTTTGAGAAGCTCGATGGATTGACCGGGCTTGATTTCGGGGATGGAATTCACGATGGCTTTCTGATGGGCGGATCGGGCCATTTTAACCCATAAAAGCTGTTGAACCGCTGAGGACGCGGTGAACGCCGTTTTTTTAGGATCTAACCCTTCGGACTGGAAGCATGGGTAAGGGCAAAGCGTTGCCGTAATTCGGGCACCAGCTTCGCACGAATCTCGTCCCGCACTTTGACAAAGCTTTCCAGCGGCTCGCCGTGAGGGTCGTGAAACGGCATGTGGATCGCGGGGATAGCCCTGGGGAAAACCGGGCAGGCTTCCCTGGCGTTGTCGCATACTGTCACCACCAGGTCGATCTCTTCATTCATCACCGCATCCACGTCCTTGGGGTAAAGCCCGTCGGTGGCCATGCCACCCAACTTCAGCGCCTCGATGGCGCCGTCCGCCACCTTGGGCTGGGGCCGGGTGCCGGCCGATAGCGCGCGCACTTGCGGGCCGAGGTCGTGATTGACAAGGGCTTCAGCCATCTGGCTGCGGCAGGAGTTGCCGGTGCACAGAATCAGTACGGTTTTAGTCACAGTGCTTACTCCTTGCCGCAGCAGCCGCAGCAAGATTCGGCACCGCCTACCCAGCCTTCCACCGCTCCCTTGGACGGCACACCGCCGGCATGCACCACCTTGCCGTCGACCACCACGCCCGGCGTCGACATCACGCCATAGCCCAGGATGGCAGCCATGTCTTCCACCTTTTCCAGCTGAATTTCCACGCCCTTGGCCTTGGCGGTTTCCTCGATCAGCTTCATGGTTGCGTTGCAGTTGGCACAGCCTGTGCCCAATACCTTGATGTTCTTCATTTTCAGTAGTCCTCCAATAAATTGTTAAAACGTTCGTGGTCAGCAATCAAAATTTGTAAAAATTTGTATTCAGATAGGCGACCAAATCCGCGTTATCCTGTTCCGACATCGCCGGGCTGTAATAGTCGCCCCAGCGCGCCACTTCATTGCGTAATGCCTTTAGCGACTTGATCTTGCGCTCCGGCGACGCATACACTCCCGTACCATGGCAATCCAGGCACACCGCATGAACTTTCTCGCCGCGCACCGGGTCGCCTGTTGTGGGCACATTGGAACTGGATGATGAGCATCCCGCCAACAGGACAACCGTTGTCGCCAGCAGCCCAAGTATCAGGTTCGATGTAGAGGTTTTCATTGGCTTCGGCCTCCACGCTGGCGCAGACGCAGGGGTATGCACTGTTCCGCATCACCGCCACGCTGCCGGGCGCGCGCCCGCATTTCCTGCTGATGGGCCTGGCGCAACGCCACCTTCTCCTCAGGCGTCCGCGCGGCGCGCATGCTGGCACGATAGGCCTCGCGTTCCTCGTGGGTCATCAGGTCGGCGCAGTAAATCAGCTCGCGCTGCTCTGCCGCCTGGGGCGGCTCTCCAGCGCCCTGGGCGCGAAGCGGGGCGGAAACTACGAGTAGCATAATTACCAAAATACCCCAGAAAACTTCGGTTATTTTTTGCATGGTTCGCACTCCTGTTTGAAATAGCATAATCATCCGGGCTTGACCGCCTCGATGCTGGCCGAGCAGATATAGTCTTCCACTCCCCGCCCCGGCGCCCACTGCCGTATGAAGTCCCGGCTGGCATCCTTGGCTTCAATGCGGATATCTGCAAACCCTGCCGCTGCCAGCATCTGTCCGATTTCCTCCGCTGCCGCCGCACCGGCGATACAGCCGGTGTACAGAGCCAAGTCGCGCCGCGCTTCTTCCGGCAGCGGCGCGGTGGTGACGATGTCGGAAATCGCCAGGCGGCCACCACACTTCAGCACCCGGAAGGCATCGCGAAACACCTGCGCCTTGTCCGGCGAGAGGTTGATCACGCAGTTGGAAATGATCACATCCACCGTGCTATCAGCCACCGGCAAATGCTCGATCTCGCCGAGGCGGAATTCGGTGTTGGCGTAGCCGCCCTTAGTCGCGTTGGCGCGAGCCTTGGATAGCATATCCGGCGTCATATCCACGCCGATGACCAAGCCGCTGTCACCCACCTGGCGTGCCGCGAGAAAGCAGTCGAAACCCGCCCCGCTGCCCAGGTCCAGCACGGTTTCGCCGGGTTTCAGCGCGGCGATGGCCTGGGGATTGCCGCAACCCAGCCCGAGGTTGGCACCTTCCGGCACCGCACCCACTTCACTTTCACTATAGCCAATGCCACGCGACAGGATGTCTGCAGCCGGCAATTCAGCCGGGGTGCAGCAAGCCGGCCCACAACCGCAGCCGGAATCGGCGCGGGCCACTGCGCCATAGGATTCGCGCACTGCGGTGCGTACCTGGTCGGCAGATGTTTGATCCATGTTCTCGCTCCTTAACAGCAGGATTTCCCACTCGGCGTCGGCGTGCAGCAAACACCCTCCGCAACGGGAATGGCGGACAACTTCGCTTTGGCGCCTTCCTTCCTGCACGCTTCGTCGAAGCTGGTGTCCAGCGAATCTCCCGCCTCGTCGCGGATGTGGCGGGAGATTTCGACCACCGCGTCGATCTGCTCCTGCGCCACGCCATACTGTTTCAGCTTATCCATCTGGCACAGCCCCTGTTTGGGGTGGTTGGCGGCAATGTTCGCCGCCAATGAGACCAGGGCCACGATGGATGGATGCAATTCCGTACTCATTTTAATACTCCTATCTGATTAAACAACATCCCGACAATCACGAAAGCGGTCGCGAGGTATCCGGCGAACAGCGCCAGCAGCGGCCATTTCACTACCTTGCGCAGGATCAGAATCTCCGGCAGTGACAGCGCCACCACGGCCATCATGAAAGCCAGCACCGTGCCCAGCGGTACGCCCTTGGCCAGCAGCACCTCAGCGACAGGGATGATGCCCACCGCGTCGGAATACAGCGGCACTCCGACCAGCACCGCGCCGATCACCGACAGCAGGCTGCCGCTGCCGGCGATGCCGACGATAAAATCCTTAGGCACGTAGCCGTGCATCAGAGAACCGATGCCGACGCCGATCAACACGAATTTCCAGATGCGGCCGACGATCTCTCGGACCTGTCCCATGGCGTATTCATGGCGCGCTTTCAGGGAGCGGTCTTCCTCTACCGAAGGCACCTGCCCCATGTGGATTTTCCAGACATATTCTTCCACCCACTTTTCCGGCTTGAAGCGCTCCAGCACGAAGCCGCCGACCAGCGCCACGGTCAAACCGGTAGCCACGTAAATCACGGTCATTTTCCAGCCGATGACGGAGGCCAGCACCACTACCGCCACCTCGTTCACCATCGGGCTGGCGATCAGGAAGGACAAAGTCACCCCGAGCGGAATACCGGCCTCGACGAAGCCGATGAACAGCGGCACTGAGGAGCAGGAGCAGAACGGCGTCACCGCACCCAGCCCCACCGCCATGAAGCGGCTGGTGACGTTGCCCCGGTTGCGGATGAATTCGCGCACGGTTTCGGGCTTGAGCAAGGCGCGCAGCAGACCCATCAGGTAAATGACCAGCGTCAGCAAAAACAGGATCTTGGTCACGTCCATCACGAAGAAATGGGCAGCGTCGCCGAAGGGGGTGTCCTTCAGCGCCGCCAAATCGTAGACCAGCCAGTCAGCCAAAGCTTCAAACATGCTTGCCTCCACCGCAACAGTCGCTGCCAGCACCCTCCTGCTGCACAGGCGGACAGGGCAAGGTCGACAGGAGAATCATGATTGCGCTCCCCTTTCGTACCAGGTTTTGGAACCATTCACGATGCGCACCACCGACAGCATCACAGGCACTTCAATCAGCACCCCCACCACTGTAGCCAGTGCTGCGCCCGACTCGAAACCGTAAATAGATATCGCTGCCGCCACCGCCAGCTCGAAAAAATTGCTGGCGCCGATCAGCGCCGAGGGGCCAGCCACGCTATGGACCTCCCCCACGGTTCGGTTGAGCCAGTAGGCGAGCATGGAATTGAAATACACCTGGATCAGAATCGGTACTGCCAGCAGCAGAATGATCAGAGGCTGAGCGAGAATGGCCTTGCCCTGGAAGGCGAACAACAGTACCAGGGTTGCGAGAAGAGCCAAGATACCAACCGGGTGGAGTCGGGCAAGAACAATGTCCAGCGCACCTCTGGCGAGCAGCACCCGGCGCAGGGCTTGGGCAATAGCCAGCGGAATGACGATATACATCACCACCGACAGCAACAGGGTATCCCACGGCACCGTGATGGAAGCGACGCCCAGCAACAGTCCGACAAGGGGCGCGAAAGCGAACACCATGATGGTATCGTTGAGGGCTACTTGGGACAGGGTAAACAGCGGGTCGCCCTTGGACAGGCTGCTCCACACGAAGACCATGGCCGTGCAGGGGGCAGCGGCCAGCAGGATCAACCCGGCGATGTAGCTGTCGATCTGCTCAGCCGGCAGCCAGGTGGCAAAGGCTACACGAATGAACAACCAGGCCAGCAGTGCCATGGAAAATGGCTTCACGCCCCAGTTGATGAACAAGGTGACCCCGATGCCGCGCCAGTGCTTCTTGACCTGATTCAGCGCCGAGAAATCGATCTTCATCAGCATCGGGATGATCATCAGCCAGATCAGCAGACCCACCGGCAAGTTGACCTGTGCCACTTCCAGCTTGCCCAGAATTTGAACTGGTGCGGGCGCAAGCTGCCCCAGCGCAATGCCCGCCACGATGGACAGAAACACCCACAGAGTCAGCCAGCGCTCGAAAAAACCCAGTTCCGCACCAGCGGCTTTCCTGGCCGTGATTTCGCATTGAGCGCTCATGCGATCACTCCCCTTGTTCGCGCAGACGTCCGATGTCCTCGATGTTGCTCTTCAACGTCAGATTGTCCAGCTTTTCCATCGGCAAGCTGACGAAAATGGAGAGGCGACGATTGAGCTGCGTAAGTGCGCGGGAAAATGCCTCGCGCTTGTCTTCGTCGCTGCCTTCGACGGCAGCCGGGTCTTCGATACCCCAGTGGGCGGTCATCGGCTGGCCTGGCCAGGCGGGGCAAGCTTCGCCGGCGGCGTTGTCGCACACAGTAAAAACGAAATCGAATTCCGCTGCGCCGGGCGCAGCGAATTCATCCCATGACTTGCTGCGCAATTCGACAACCGGCAACTTGCTCTTTTGCAATAGCTCGACGGCTAACGGATTGACCTTGCCTGCCGGATAGCTGCCGGCGCTAAAGGCGCGGAAGCGGCCTTTGCCAAGATGGTTGAGAAGCGCTTCGGCAAGAATCGAGCGCGCCGAATTGCCGGTGCAAAGGAAAAGCACATTGTATGTTTTATCGCCCATGGCGTTATATCTCCAAAAATAACGGGATCGTCATAGTATTCATGCGTCGTTACATATATATGACAAAACGGATGAATAATTACAAAAAATTCAGGCGCAGCAGCGCACTGGGCGATTGGGCATCTCTTTCAGGCGCTTGCGGTCGGCCTGAAAAATCGCCAACGCAGCGCAGCCCTGTCCCATCTGGTCGAGTATCCTGTAAGCCCACGCGGGCAACAGGGAGTGGATGCGGTAATAGATCCACAACCCTTCCCGGCGTACCGACAGCACCCCGCTCTCGCGCATCACCGCCAAGTGCCTCGACACCTTGGGCTGGGGTAAATCGAGGGCGTAACAAAGCTCGCACACACACAATTCGTCATCACCCACCAGCAGCGCCAGAAGGCGGCGGCGGGTTTCGTCGGAAAGCGCATCGAAAAAATCATTGGTGTTTATCATTTGGCGACTATATACGCCAATACAGATATAGTCAACCGGTTCTTGGCCTTCCGGTTGGTTTTTCCTAAATTAGACCGAAGGCTGGGAATCCTTCGCGGGATGGTTCCGCTTCCATGTTTCCATGCATCCCAAGCCGCAGAAGTGCGCGGTGTAATCAGCGCCTTCGAAAGTCTGCGCCGCACTTTGCGGAATTTCGGCCTTGCAGAGATCACAGATCAAGGGAACACATACATCGTCATCAGAGCAAGAGCCAATGGTCGCACCGGTATGGGCTTTGGATTGCATGATTCACCTCCTTATCTTCTTACTTGTAAAACATAGACTCCCGTAATTCAGAAAAATTCAATCCGTGTTGCCACCCATGATGGATCGGAACTACAAATATACGCTTGACAATGGTTCTAATTAGAACAACAATAGTCCTAACTAGAACTTTATCTCAATCATGACTACCACCTCATTCCTGCCCACCCTGCGCGAGTTGACCAGCGCCTACCAAGCCTTCGAAACCTATTCGGCAGTGCATATCCGCACCCTCGACCTGACTCCGGCCCAGTTCGACATCATCGCCACGCTCGGCAATACGCCGGGCATGCCGTTCAAGGAGCTGGGCGAAAAAACGCTGATCACCAAGGGGACACTCACCGGCGTGGTCGATCGTCTGACCGATAAACAATTGGTGCAGCGCGTGGCTTCACCTAGTGATGGCCGCAGTCAGACCGTGCAACTGACCCCGCAGGGCGTAGCCCTGTTCGAGCGCATCTTCCCCGATCACCTGGCTCATTTGCAGCGCGCTTTCGTCGAACTCCCGCCGGATGAACTGGTCAATCTGGAGAAGTCACTGCGTCACCTGCGCGAAGCGCTGGTCAGCGCACGCAACAACATAAAGGCAACATCATGACAACCTCTGCACGTTACACCTTTACCGCCATTCGCCTGCACTGGCTGATCGCTTTCCTGATTTTCGCCGCCTTCCCGCTCGGCCTATATATGAGCGACCTGGAACTATCGCCGCTCAAACTCCAATTGATCAGCTACCACAAATGGCTGGGCGTCACCATTTTCCTGCTCACTGTGGCACGCCTGGCATGGCGTGCGAAACACACGCCACCGCCATTACCAGAGGCCATGCTCGCCTGGCAACGAACCGCCACGCACTCAGTGCACCACTTGCTGTATCTGCTGATCATCGCAATTCCACTCAGCGGATGGCTGATGAGTTCGGCCAAGGGTTTCCAGACCGTGTATTTCGGCGTGCTGCCGCTGCCCGATCTGATCGGCAAGGACAAGGCGCTGGGAGACATTCTCAAGGAAGTGCATGAACTGCTGAACTACGGGATGCTGGGGCTGGTTATCGCCCACGTCGGCGCCGCGCTCAAGCACCATTTCATCGACCGCGACGGCATCCTCGCCCGAATGCTGCCTTTCCTCGACAAGGAAAACCGCCCATGATCCGTCTGCTCGCCATCCTGAGCTTGCTTTCTTCGAGTTTCGCCTACGGCGCCGAACTGAGCGCCGTGCAGCTCAACAAAAGCACCATCGCTTTCGTTTCCAGGCAGATGAACGTGCCGGTCGAAGGAATTTTCAAACAATTCAGCGCGCAAATCAGCATCGACCCGACCAAGCCGGAAGCCGGTCGCGCCCGGATCGAGATCGACTTGGCCAGCATCGACGCCGGCAGCACTGATGCGAACGACGAGGTCAAAGGCAAAAGCTGGTTCAACACCCGCGAATTTCCCAAAGCGAGCTTTGCCTCCAGCGAGGTAAAGGCGCTCGGCAGCGGCCGCTTCGAAGCTTTGGGCAAAATGACCATCAAGGGAAAAACCCTGGAGTCCCGTGCACCTTTTACCCTCAAACAAGAAAAAGGCGTCCTGATCCTGGACGGAACCTTTCCGCTGAAACGCCTCGACTTCGGCATCGGCTCCGGCCTGTGGAGCGACACTTCAGTGGTCGCCGACGAAGTCCAGGTCAAGTTTCATTTTGTCTTGAAGTAGTTCCCACCCTCAACAGGAGAAACACCATGAAAAAACTCGCTATTCTCGCCGTTGCCGCTTCCATGTCATCCGCCGCATTCGCTGCGACGGAAACCTATGTCATCGACGGCACGCATACCTTCCCTCGTTTCGAATACAACCATTTCGGCTACTCCAACCAGGTCAGTCGCTTCGATAAAACAAGCGGTAAGATCACCCTGGACCGTGCTGCCAAGACTGGCTCTGTCGATGTGGTGATCGATGCCAAATCCGTGGACACCGGATACGCACTCTTCAATGAGCACATCCAGGGGGAGGATTACTTTTATACCGCAAAGTACCCAACCATTACCTTCAAGTCCAGCAGCATGAAATTCGATGGCGATAAACTGGTCGCCGTGAATGGCGACCTGACCATCAAGGGCGTAACCAAGCCGGTGACACTCACAGTGACATCCTTCCACTGCATGCCCCACCCCATGCTCAAGAGAGAGGCCTGCGGCGCCAATGCCACCACCAAAATCAAGCGTTCCGAATTCAACGCCGGTAAAAACGCCCCCTACGTGAGCGACGAAGTGACCCTGACCATCCCTGTCGAGGCCGTCAAGGAATAGTGGCGGACAAAAACTTGCTTCCCGCTCGCAGTTCGCGTAATTTCAGTTCAGTAGTCAAAATTTTTTAAAAGGAGCTTTCATGTCAGACAAGCAACCCGTTATCGCCCAGAAATCCCCCTTTGCCGTGGAAGTGGAAGCCGGCAAGAGTTACTGGTGGTGTTCCTGCGGCAAAAGCGCGACCCAGCCTTTTTGCGATGGCAGCCACAAGGGCAGCGATTTCGCCCCTGTTGAACACAAGGCGGAAAAAGCGGGCACGGTTTACTTTTGCGGCTGCAAGCACAGCGCCAGCGGCGTAACCTGCGACGGCAGCCACCAGAAGCTCTGATTCCATCAGGTGTAAAAAAACCCGAGGGATGATCACCTCGGGTTTTTTTACGCCTGGAGAATGCTATTCCATCACTGGTGGCAACTGCGCAGCGAGTGCGTTCTTTTCCGCCGTTACGGTGCCCAGCAGCGCAAAACCGAGCAGCTTTCCTTCCGCACTATGGAACAATGCCCTGATGCCATCCTCCAGTTCCTCGACTTGCCACTCGCCCTGTGCGCCCATATCCGGCGGCGACACTACGGCCGGGCAGGCCGGGGTCTTCACCACCACCGGCATGGCCGGGTAGCGCACCTGGGTAGCGTTGCCGGCCAGGGTAGGTGCCAAGGCACGCGCCGCCTGCATGATGGGCATGACGAAAGGCAGCACCCTGCCCTCCACTTCCGCGCAGTCACCCAGGGCGTAGACATTCTCGTCACTCGTCTGCAACGAAACATTCACCACAATGCCGCGATTGACCTTGATCCCCGCCGCTTCTGCCAGCGTATTCCGCGGCCGCAGCCCGACCGCCGACAACACCACGTCAGCTGCTATGGTTTCGCCGTTGGCCAGCATCATACTGAATCCTTCCCCGGCGCGCTCCACCTGCTGGGTGGTTGTGCCGAGATGGAAGACAACCCCCGCCGCTTCAAGCTTGCGCTGTATGAATGCCGCGGATGCCGGCGGCAACAAACGTCCCAGCGGCTGCGGGGCAAGGTCGATGACATGCACGTTATAACCTGCCCCGACGAGGTCATTGGCAAACTCGCAGCCGATCAGCCCGGCACCGAGTATGGCGATGTTCTTCTTCCCCTCGATGGCCTCGCGAAAGCGTCGGTAGTCGGCATGATCGTTAACCGACAACACCGCATCCGCCCCATCGCCCTGCAGTGGCAGACGGATAGGATCGGCGCCCATGGCCAGTACCAGCTTGCTGTAGGGCACGGTTTCGCCATTCACCACCACCTGCTTCAGCGTGACATCAATAGCCGTAACTTTGACGTGCGCACGGATATCCAGCTTGAGTTCCTCCGCCATCTGAACGGAACTTTTGCCGAGCAACGCATCGGCATCCTTCTTCTGGGCAAACGCATTGGAGAGCATGGGTTTGGAGTAGAACCCGCCGTGATCCGAGGAAAGCATCACGAGGGGGGCTTCGCCGTCCAGCTTGCGGAACTCGCGAGCCACAGTATAGCCCGCAAGCCCGCTGCCGATGATAACCACGGGCGGCCGGTTCATGATCAGATCTCCACCATCTCGAAGTCTGCCTTGGCTACGCCGCACTCAGGGCAGGCCCAGCTCTCCGGCACATCGGCCCAGCGCGTGCCGGCAGGAATGCCTTCCTTGGGATCACCCGCGGTTTCGTCGTAAACATAGCCACATACGATACATTTCCATACTTTCATTTTCAGCTCCTTAAAATAGTCATTAAATAATCAGGTTATTTTGCTACGCTGGCTTTTTCGCTACGCCAGCTTATTTCACTTCAATCTTGGCCAACGTATCGCGGTAGTGGTTGGCGTGCTTCTCTTCCACCTTGGCCAATGCCGCAAAGCGCTTGGCGGCTTTCTCCAGAGTGACCCTGAACTGGTGGGCATGCTCCCTGGATTCGGCGATCTGCTCGTCGATTTCCGCCACGGCAGCCTGGTTGCCTTCTTCCACCGCGGTATGGCGGAAGGAAGGGTACATTTCGGTGTATTCGTGAGTCTCGCCGGCAATCGCCATTTCCAGGCACTTGGCGGGCGTCATGGACCCTGCCGGGTAGAGCAGGTCAAGATGGCCCAAGGCATGCTGCACTTCCTGGGCGGCAGTTTCCTCGAACACCCTGGCGGTCTCTACATCGCCTGCAGCGCGGCAGACTTTTGCAAAGAACATGTACTTGGTGTGAGCCATCGATTCGCCGGCAAAGGCGGCTTCAATATTCTGGATCGTGGTTGGCGCTTGCATCTGGATTCTCCTTTAAGGTTTTAGTCATCGTGTGTTGAGTGCACGATTCGCATGGTAGAGAAACCCGATACATAGGTCTAATTGATTGTTACGATACAAGCGATAGGGAATAGCTATGAGATAATTTACGACTCCATAGCGGCCTCGTCCAGCTTGCCCACACCCGGCAGATTGCAGGCCAAAATCGCCTGATACACCGTCTCCACCGCCTGTGGGCGAGGAAAACTCTTGCGCCACGCCAGTGCCACGCGGCGACTGGGAACAGGGGGAGCAAACGGGCGCACGGCAAGAAGACTGTTATGCTCGGGAATAGAATCCGCCGAGGTCGAAGGCAGCACAGTAATGCCCACCCCGGAAGCCACCATGTAGCGGATGGTTTCCAGAGAGCTGCCCTCCAGCGTCTTCTGGATGTTGTTGCTGCCGCGGTTGAGCATCGGGCAGGCCTGCAACACCTGGTCGCGAAAGCAGTTGCCGCTAGTCAGGAGCAGCACGTCCTCCTGATCCACCCAAGCGGCGGAAATTTCCTTGCTTTTCAGCCAGGCATGCCCGCTCGGCAGAACGATACGAAACGGCTCGTCGTACACCGCCTGGGTGACAATACCGGTTTCAGAAAAAGGTAGCGACAACACCACCAGATCCAGTTCACCGCGCCTGAGAAGATCAGCCAGTTTGAGCGTGTAATTTTCCTGGATCAGCAACGGCATCCTGGGCGCCCGTTCACGCAGGATCGGAATCAGGCCCGGCAGGAGATAAGGCCCGATGGTGTAAATGGCGCCCAGACGCAGCGGCCCAACCAACTGGTCCTTGCTCTGCGAAGCGACGCGCTTGACCCCCTCCGCCTCCTCCAGCACGCGATGGGCCTGGGCCACGACCTGCTCGCCGAGAGTTGTCAACGACACCTCGCTCGCGCCGCGTTCGAACAAAGTCACCCCAAGCTCCTCTTCCAGCTTGCGCACCGCCACGCTCAAGGTCGGCTGACTAACGAAGCAGGCTTCAGCCGCACGGCCGAAGTGCCGCTCACGAGCGACGGCAACGATATATTTGAGTTCAGTAAGGGTCATGTCGGCATTTAGGGCAAGCACAAGCCCGCTTAAAATCTCTACGATAGCCAGTTTCCAGAGCCGCTGTCCACCCATTTCAAGACTCATTGCCAACCTCTGACAAAATTGTGCAAAATAATGGGTTCCAGATTTTCCAGTTGCTGGCGGATGGCCATTCGATCGCCAAAATCTTCTACATCAGCTAAAAAAACTGCCGGGCCCCAGCATACCAATATCATGAAAAATCCGGGCATCCGGAATACCGTCCAGCGTGGCATTACCCAAGCCTGACTGAGTGCCGAGTCCCCGAGTGGATACTCAGCATTCCCCGCTAGATAAATACATTACGCCAACTAGGCATTTTTTTTAGTACAAATTAAGCGGAGTGCCTATATATTTACCTACGTTTGTTCTACTACATTTACATAGTAGTTCCATCACCGCATACCGCGCCAATGCCTCATGTAGGCGGATACCCTGCCATCCCAATGCATTTAACCTGTATTACGGAGATTACAGCATGCAAGTGCATGAAATTCCACAATGCAACCCGGATGATACGATGAGTTTGCGTGATACCGTGGTGAAGGAAGTTCATCATCGCATCAAAAATCATCTTCAGGGCGTAGCCGGGTTATTGCGCCAGCGTGCCGACGAACATCCTGAAATACGATCCATCATGGATACAGCCATCACACAAATGCAAGCTTTGGCCTCTATCCACGGATTGCAGGGCAATCCAGCGGGCAACGGGGTCAACTTGTGCGACATGGTAACCAGCATCGCCAGCGCCGTGGGCGATCTGACCAACGCACAAATCGTTCCCAGCATCATGGCGGATTCAGCCATGCCTGCGCAGATATCGGTAAGCGAAGCAGTAGCTATCGCCCTGATCCTGAACGAGCTGATCACGAACGCAATCAAGCATTCTCCTGTCAGGAAAGATAGCAGAAAAATTATCCGGATTGGCGTAACGAGCGCCCGCAAGGCCGCCCAAATCAGAGTTTTCAACCTGGGAAAACTGCCTATCGGTTTCAATTTCGAGCGCAGCAAGGAAACCGGCAATGGTCTCAGCATGGTCCACTCCTTGCTACCCCAGGAAGGCGCCATCCTGAGGATCATGGCCACCCACGGTGGCGTAGAAACGGTGATGGACCTGTCTCCGCCGATTGTAGTGTTGCAATGATTGCTGAAGGGAGCATGACCGATGCATTCGTCCGCGCATGGGGCAGGTTCCATCCACAGGGGAGGTAACGACGGTGATGCAATTTGGAGAAAAGCACTTGGCCGCCGGCCGAGGCACACAACTCGACAACCACGGCATTCCGGCCAAGGAGTCAAATGACATGAAATGTGTACGTGAATCGCTGCTGGAAACCGGCCTCCAGCCGGAGAAGATTGAATTCGGCACAGGAACTAACCACGGATTCGGCGCGGGAGTAAATGACTGGCTGGGAGCTGAAGCCTGTATCGATCCACTACTCTATCCAACCGTGCAAGAGCTTAATGAAAAAATTATTAAATCGAGGAGATTCAGACCATGTCAGACACCCAATACCCATTGAACATTAAATTGGAACGCGTCTCCGACTTGACACACGCTATCGCCAACTTCCTTGAATGGGCCGAAAAGCAGAAAGGGCTGAGACTGTGCGAGGCATACAAACCGCAGTATTCATGGTTTGTCCCTATCCATACCAGCAAAGAACAACTCCTTCTGGAGTTTTTCGACATCAATCCGGCAGAGCTGGAAATAGAGAAAAAACAAATGACCGATGAATACATAAAGTTGGCATAAGCAAGTAAAAATACGGAAAAAACAGTTATCATCTAATCGCGAATACTCAACGTGCTTGCATAACCGGATGAGCATGCAAGGTACCTGGATCAGATTGGTTTCCGTCACTCTCATATGTGCTTTGAATGGCATGGGGTTGGCTTGTTTGTGGCAAATTGCAGATTAGGGATGAAAAAATGGACACCCGGAACTTGCTCTATCTCAAACCACCTAATACACCAGCCGTACTGCTATCGGACGTCCGGGCGGCGGGATGGGATGCGCAGGTTGCCGAAAACCCGAACGAAGCCAGGGCCAAGATCAATTCCGAACGCTATCATGTCGGTCTGGCGCTTTTTGACTCAAAAAACTATATTGATTTCACCGGCGAGAACCTGACTTCAATGGGCGGATCAATGAAATGGATCGCCCTGTTGCACCCCTCACAAATGCAAAACGAGCATATCAGCCAGATGATCCAGGAGAACTTTTACGACTACCATACCCTTCCCGCCGACAGTAAACGCCTGCTGCCAATTTTGGGCCACGCTTACGGAATGGCAAGCATTCCGTACAAGCCATTGATCCAGCAAGGCGACGCACACCCCGGCGAGGACGAAATGGTTGGCACCAGCCCCGCCATGCTGGCGCTATTCTCCAATCTGCGCAAGATCGCAAGCGTTGATGCCCCCGTGCTCATCATCGGAGAAAGAGGCACTGGAAAGGAACTTGGCGCCAAGGCCATCCACGAACGATCCAGCCGGTCTGGCGGCCCATTCGTGGCGGCAAACTGCAGCACGCTGCCGCCTGCCCTGATTCAGTCGGAACTGTTTGGCTACGAAAAAAGCGCCTTCACCGGGGCTGCCCAGCGCCAGATCGGACGCATTGAAGCTGCCGCCGGCGGCACGATCTTTCTCGACGAAATCGGCGACCTGCCCATGGACATGCAGATTAATCTGCTGCGATTTTTGCAGGAGAAAACCATTGAGCGCGTTGGCGGTACCAAGCACATCAATGTGGATACCCGCGTCATTGCAGCGACCCATGTGGATCTGGAAACGGCCGTAAAGGAAGGGCGATTCCGCGAAGACCTCTACTACAGGCTACATGTGCTCGACCTGAAAATGCCGGCCCTGCGTGACCGCAACGAAGATATTGAGCTACTAGCCCGGTTCTTTTTCAAGAAATTTACCACCGAAAAGCACAAGAATGTCCGGGGATTCACCCAAGAGGCAATACGGATAATGAGTAACCACGACTGGCCCGGCAATGTGCGCGAGTTGATCAACCGCATCCGGCGTGCCATGGTCATGTGCGAAAATGGCCTGATCACGCCAGCAGACCTTGGCCTTGAGCGGAGGACTTCCGGAAGGTATATGCAGACCCTGGCCGAGGTGCGATCGACTGCCGAACGCGCAGCCATACAAACCGCGCTACGGCGTACTCACAATAATGTTTCCAAGGCGGCGCAGGAACTCGGTGTATCCAGGGTGACGCTGTACCGCCTGATGGAAAAATGCAGCTTGCATAATGCTCGTGGAACAATTTGAATGCTGCCATACGGTGAAAATCGAAGACGGCTAATCCCCTTCCTTCTTCTTTCTCACCGTTCTTTTAGCCTGCCGGGCAAACGACTTTCTGATTTCAGACAATTCCGCCAGCCTCGCCGCGACCCGCCGATTGACGCTGCCCTCCGGATATTTTCCGGAGGCATCGGTGTCCCCAGCCGGCACACCGGTCAGGAGGGCTATCGCCTGATCGACATTTTCCACGGCATAAATCCGGAACTGGCCCTGCTCGGCGGCCTCCACTACGTCCCGGCGCAGCATCAAATGTTTGACGTTGGCGGCGGGGATCAGCACTCCCTGCTCGCCGGTCAACTCACGTGCCGCGCAGATATCGAAGAAGCCCTCGATTTTTTCGTTGACCGCGCCGATCGCCTGCACCTGTCCGAACTGGTTCACCGATCCGGTTACCGCCAGAGACTGTCTGATCGGCGCATCCGCCAGATTGGATAACAACGCGCACAGTTCCGCCAGAGAGGCGCTGTCGCCCTCGACAAAGCCATAGGACTGCTCGAACGCCAGACTGGCGGAAAACGCCAGCGGCTGGTTTCTGGCGTAGCGCGCGGCGAGAAACGAAGACAGGATCAGCACCCCCTTGGAGTGAATGGCGCCGGAGAGCTTCACCTCGCGCTCGATATTAATCATCTCCCCGTCGCCTAACCGGGTGGTGGCGGTGATCCGGGTCGGCTGGGCAAAGGCGAACTCGCCCAGTTCGATCACGGAAAGCCCGTTCACCTGCCCCGCCGTCTCGCCCTCGGTGGCGATCATCAGGGTGCCGCGCAGAATCTCCTCGTACAGCCTCGCCCTCAGCCGATCCAGCCGGTGGATGTGGGTGTCGATCGCCTGTTGCACGGCGGCGGCGTCCACCACTTCATGGCCCGCCTCGCGCGACCAGTAATCGGCCTCGAGCAGCAGGTCGGCCACGCTGCGCATGTGGGCGGAAAGCCTTTGCGCATCACCAGCCAGGCGCGCACTTTGCTCGATCACCCGCGCCACCGCACCCCGGTCGAACGGCTGTAATCCCTCCTTGCGAGTCAGCGTGGAAATCAGCCTGGCATACAGCAGATGGGTGTCGGCGCTGCGCTCGATGCGATCCTCGAAATCTGCCGCCACCTTGAACAGCTCGTCGAATTCCGGGTCGTATTCTTGCAGCAGGTAATAGAACAGGCGGTCGCCGAACAGAACCACCTTGGTGTCCAGCGGGATCGGCTCGGGCTCCAGCGAAACGGTGCTGACCAGGCTGTACATCTGGCCCAGCGATTCGATGCGGATCTCGCGCGATTGCAACGCACGCTTCAGAGCCTCCCAGGCAAAAGGCTGCACCAGCACCTTGCGCACGTCCAGCAGCAAATAGCCGCCGTTCGCCCGGTGCAGCACGCCCGGCTTGATCAGGGTGAAATCAGTCACTAGCGCGCCGAGCTGGGCGATATGCTCTACCCGCCCCACCAGGTTGCTGTAGGTCGGGTTATCCTCGCTGACGATCGGCGCACCGGGCGTTGCGTCGTGCATCACCAGCGCATTCACCTGGTAGCGATGGAAGGTCTGGTGCGTCGTCACGGTCATGCCGGCAAAGCTGGCGGATTCCTCCTGCTTGCGGAAATCGTCCGCGTTCTCGACCATGTCCTGCTGCACCAGGTCGAGGTATTTCAACACCTCGGGCAGGTCGGCGTAGGCTTCCCTCAACTCGTTCACCCGGTGAACAACGACTGACAAAGTGGTTTCGCGGTTGAGCTGCTTGACCTGTTCTTGCCGTTCCTTCCGCCACTGCGGCATCTGGCGCAGGATCTTCTCCAGCCTTTCCTGCAGCACGGCGATCGCAGCTTCCACCCGCTGCTTTTCTTCGTCCGGCAGCTTCTCGTATTCGTCGGGGGGAATCACCTCATGGTTGCGGGTAGGGGCGAAGGCGAATCCGTCAGGGGTGCGCAACAGCGCGATTTCCTGCTTCTCGGCTTCATCACCTACCTCCTTGAATGCCTGCTCCCGCCGTTTGTTGAACGCTTCCTGGATCGCCTCGGTCCTGGCGCGGTATTCGTCGCTCTCGAATATGGCGGGGATCGCAGTCCGCAAATCTTCCACCAGTTGCGCCATGTGGCGGTGCAGTTCGACGCCCTTGCCGGGCGGCAGCCTGAGCGCCTGAGGCTGGTGCGGCTGGGCGAAGTTGTTGATATAGCACCAGTCGGAGGGCTGACGCTCGTCCCGCGCCCGCCGTTCGAGAACCTGCTGCACCATGCTGCGCTTGCCCATGCCGGCGGGGCCGAGCACGAAAAGGTTATAGCCCTCGCGGCGGATGCCGGCACCGAAGCGCACCGCGTCCATGGCACGCATCTGGCCGATGATTTCGGCCAGGTCTTCCAGTTCGGCCGTGGTCTGGAATTCGAACTGTTCGGGATCGCAGGTTTGATAAAGCTGGTTGGGTTGCAGCGGGGAAAGGGTGGGCATTTTTTATCTTTCTTGAGAAGACGACACGCTCTTGTTTTTATTATAGGGCACCTCCAAAAATTTCGCCTCTGCTTGCCACCTGTGAAAGGCTCCAGTCTCGTCACGCATTGCCAGCTTGAAATCCCCCCCCCCGCTCCTATAGTTAATTAATACCTTAAAACAATTGGGTATTTAAGTGAACTAATTGATACATCATGAGGGGAATAATCATGGCAAACGAAACAAAAACCGAAGTCGCCGCAACCCAAAAAGGAAGCTCATTGCAGAAGATTTCACCGATGCACGCCATAAGCCCATTCGAGGAAATGGAACGCATGATGGAGACATTTTTCCCACATGGCTGGATGCGGCCATTCCTTTGGGAGCGGCCTCTCATGAGCGAGCCGGCGCTGCCATTCGAAGGCAAGCTGCCACGCGTCGATGTTATCGACCGCGACGAGGAAGTTCTGGTGCGCGCCGAGGTGCCCGGAGTGAACAAGAAGGACCTGTAAATATCGGTGAGCGAAAACACCGTGACCATCAATGGCAAGACCAGTCACGAAGAAAAAGAAGAAAAGGACAACTATTACCGATGCGAGGTTTCGCGCGGCGCCTTTACCCGCACCGTGGTACTGCCGGCCGACGTGGACGCGGACAAAGCCAAAACCACGTTCAAGGATGGCATATTGGAGCTGACCCTGCCCAAAGTGACGAAATCGAAACGGCACACCATCAAGCTGGAATGATCTTCGCCCTTCCCACCTTTCTCTTTGCGAGAAGGGTGGACAACGAACCGCCGAATTCCGGATAGAAGGATACGAGTCATGCAAGTAATTGACGAATTGAAAGAAGATCTGGGTGAAATATTGGAATCCATGGCCGAAGGCTGGAGGCACATGCGCCAACGGGCTGCTGGTGCGCTGACCCGCTTCCGCCCCGGCGAAAAGTACCCGGCGCCATCCGCTGGTATGGCCTTGCCATCTACCGGCTGGGCTCTGCTTGCCGGGGACGTGTTCGAGGACGATCAGAAACTGAGCGTGCGCCTGGAAATACCGGGCATGGAAAAAGAAGACCTGACCATCGAAGTCAACGACGACAGCTTGATCGTTCACGGCGAGAAGCGCTTCGAGCAGGAATCTGAGGAAGGGCGATATCGCGTCCTGCAGTGCGCCTATGGCCGCTTCGACGGGTTATTCCCTTACCGGCACCTGTATTGTCCGATCAGGCCCAGGCCAGCTACAAGAATGGCGTACTGAAGATCGACCTGCCCAAGGCACATCCGGGCAAGTCAAGCCGGGTCGAAATCAAAATCGCCTGAACGCTGCTCGCCGCCAAGCTGAATAATCGGCCTGAAAGCCGCTCCAGTGCTTGATCTACGATAGACTATTTTCTGAATACGGGAAGGCTTGACCGATAATCGCTTTTACTCCATGCTCTCCGCGTACTCCGTGTTCAACGGCTTCTTGCAGGCCAAATGCCGAACGCTATAAATCAAATAAAGGCATGCCATGAATGATCGAATTCGCCATTTGCTTGCCCAGATGACCGCCATTGAAGATGAACTGCGCGTCGCGCTCCTCGAGCAGGAAAGCAATGTGCTATACCAGATCAAGGGAAAGCGCATCGAATTCGAACAGTCCATCAAGCAAGCGCACAGCCGGCTCAAAAAAGGATTTTTTCACTGGCTGGTGACCAACCGTCCGCAAAACCTGATCACCGGACCGATCATCTACGGCATGATTATCCCGCTGGCCATTCTCGACCTGTTCGTCAGCTTCTATCAGGTGACCTGTTTTCCGATTTACGGCATTGCGAAGGTGCGCCGTGCCGAATATATCGTGTTCGATCGGCAACAACTCGAATACCTCAATTTCATCGAAAAATTCCACTGTACTTACTGTGCCTATGGAAGTGGTCTCATTGCCTATGCCTATGCGATTGTGGCCAAAACCGAGGAGTACTTTTGCCCGATCAAGCATGCGCGCAAAATACTCGGCACCCATTCGGGTTATCCCCGTTTTCTGGATTATGGGGAAGCTGCGGACTATGAGGCCAAGCTCGAGGAATTCCGCACCAGGCTCGCCAAGATAGAATAGACAGAGACGCCATACCATGCGGGCTCATTCGATCCCCGCACGACGCAACTGCCCTTTGAGGCGATCGATCTCGTCAAGCAGTTCGATGATCACGGCTGCGGCATCCAGATCCGCCCCCAGATCGCGCTGCAATCGCTGAAAACGGCGGGCACGTGTGAGTTCCTGTCCGCCGAAACGCCACCCCTCCGGGTCGCCGCCTGCCGGATGCAGAACCTCTTCAGCCACCAGCTCCAGCACCCACGTTGCGTCGGTGCCGCAGGCGCAGGCGAATTCGGCCAGGGTAAGGCCGGTCTCGTCCACCACCACGCCGGTCAGTATTTCATCCATGTTCTATACTCCCAATGTCCGGCGAGGGTTGAAAGCCAGCTCGCGCGCCATGGTCAGGTAAATTTCCCTGGCCCGTTCGCTGTCTGCGCCGGGCAGCACCACTTGCAGTACCAGGTAGAGATCGCCCGGCGGATTCCCCGGAATGCCCCGGCCCTTGAGCCTGAGCTTGCGCCCTGCCTGGGTGTTTGGCGGCACCTTGACCTGCACGCTCCCACCCGGCGTGGACGTTGTGACCTCTGCCCCCAGCGCCGCTTCCCACGGCGCTAGCGGCAGATCGAGATAGAGGTCGCGGCCATCTACCCGATAGAGGGAATGGGGCTTGAAATCCACCTCCAGATAAAGATCACCCGCCGTTCCGCCACCTATGCCCGGCGTGCCTTGACCGGCGAGCCGGATGTGCTGGCCTGCGCGTATACCTTTTGGGATGTTTACGGTCAGTGTACGGTTTGCCACCACCATGCGGCCCTGCGGATCAAGTTGTGGCGCACGCAAGGTGAGGGTGCGGGCAGCGCCGGAGAAGGTATCTTCCAGGTCGATAAGAATTTTTGCGTGATGATCCTCCCCCCGTGTCCTGTAGCCACCAGAACCGCGCTGGCGGGGCGCGCCGCCGAACAGGGTCGAGAAGAAATCGCTGAAGTCCTCCGCGCCGTCCCCGCCAAAGCCGCCGGAAAACTCGAAACCGGCATTCCAGTCGGGAGGGGGACGAAAATCCTGGCCCGATTTCCAGCTCGAACCAAGCTGATCATAAGCGGCCCTTTTTTCCGGATCCTTTAGCACCTCGTAGGCTTCTCCGACTTCCTTGAAGCGCACTTCGGCATCCGGCTCTTTGCTGACGTCCGGGTGATATTTGCGTGCCAGCTGGCGATACGCGCGCTTTATTTCGTCCTGGGCAGCATCGCGCGACACCCCCATGATCTGATAATAATCCTTGAATTCCATTTGCATCCCCGGAAAAAGAAATAGTCCGCCTTACATTTCCTACAGATGCCACCAGCTGTTGCGGTGCGGTTCGCCGGCCAAATCGCGCAGCTTCTGGTACAGTTCCCGCTCCTCGGCCGAAAGGTGCTCCGGGATATGCACCCGGATGCGCAGGAAAAGATCTCCATGTTTCCGGCCTCCGAATTCGGGCAGCCCCTTGCCGCGAACGCGCAGCACCGTATCATGCTGCGTACCCGGCGGGATGGTGACTTCGGCAGAACGGTCCAGGGTCGGTACCTTGAGCTTTGTGCCCAGAACGGCGTCAGCCACCGTGATCGTCTCGCTGCGCCAGAGATCGGCGCCATCGCGCTCGAAGCGCGGATCGGGCGCACTGCGCACCACCACGAACAGGTCCCCCGACTGCCCACCCTGCTCCCGGCTCGGCATGCCGCGGCCTGGAATGCGCAGGGCCATCCCCTCCTCCACCCCGACCGGAATCGTGACGCTCAGGACTTCTTCGTGCGTTGTCTTGCCCGTGCCGCCGCAAGACGGGCAGGGCTTGTCGATCACGCTGCCCCTGCCCAGGCAGGCCGGGCAAACGCTGATCTGCTGGATGAGAACATTGCTTTTGTCGCGGGTTTCGCGGCGGCGGGTGGTCTGCTGGCCGGTGCCGTTGCACGCGCTGCAAACCCGTGGCTGAGTGCCTGCTGCCGCGCCGCTGCCGTGACAGGCCGAACAGGCTGTCTGATAAGGCAGGCGAACCTTCTCCTCTCCGCCGGAAACCACCCTCTCCAGCGGGATGGTCAGCTCGACCTCGATATTCGACCCGTGCACCGGACCGGCCTGGCGACGGTGAAAGAAATGATTGAACAGCCCTCCGCCCGGACCGAAATCGAAATTGAGGCCGCCGAACAGGTCTTCGAAATCGATGCCGCCGAATAGATCCTCGCGGCTGAACCCGGCCACGCCCTCAAACCCGCGCGCATCATATTCAGACCGCTTCTTCGGGTCGGAAAGCACTGCGTAGGCTTCGGCGATTTCCTTGAAGCGCTCCTCGGCGCCCGGCTCCTTGTTGCGGTCGGGATGGTACTGCAGTGCAAGCTTGCGAAAGGCGTCCTTGATCGCCTTGCCGTCGGCATTTTTCGGAACACCAAGCACCTCGTAGTAATCGCGTTGGGCGGTTGCGATGATGATTCCTTCATCATGAATTTATTGGCTTTGACAAAGCGATTTAACCGCAGAGGACGCGGAGGACGTAGAGGAGTTCAAAGTCTAAAACAGGCCACCAAAAACTCACCCAAAGTAAAAATCGGCGCGTGTCTATAATTCTTCTTTTTTGGGGTTCCTCTGCGTCCTCGGCGTCCTCTGCGGTGAATCGTTGTTTTTTAATCGCTTGCTCTACCTTGCCTCTTTATATTCGGCATCCACCACCCTGCCACGCGGCCCGGAGCCACTTGGTCGGGCTTCGCCGGCAGGAGCACCTTGTTCAGCCTCTGCCCCTTGATAAGGGGTCTGTGCGTACACGCCGGCGTTCGGCGTCTGGGAATAGATCACCGCCCCGGCTTCCTTCAGCACCTTCTGCAAAGCTTCAGCACGCTCGGTGGCAAGCTGGGCATCGCGCCTGGTCAAGGCTTCCTTCACCTCGCGCAGCGCGGCCTCGATCCTGCCCTTGAGTTCGGCGGTGAGCTTGTCGCCGAAATCCGCCAGCATCTTTTCCGCCTGGTAGCAGACGGAATCTGCTGCGTTCAGCTTGTCCACTTCCTCGCGTCGTTTCTTGTCCTGATCGGCGTACTGTTCGGCCTCCCGGATCATGCGCTGCTTCTCGCTATCGGAAAGCCGGGTCGAGCCGGTAATGCGGATCGACTGGGATTTGCCGGTGGAGGTATCCCTGGCGTTGACGTTGAGGATGCCGTTCGAGTCGATATCAAACGTCACCTCGATCTTCGGCATGCCGCGCGGCGCAGGCGCCAGACCGTCGAGGTTGAATTCCCCCAGGCTGGCGTTGTCCGGAGCCATCGGGCGCTCGCCCTGGAACACATGGATGGTGACGCTGGTCTGCATGTCGGCTGCGGTGGTAAAAATCTCGGATTTCTTCACCGGCACCGGCGTGTTACGCGTGATCAAGGGGGTGGCGACGCCGCCCAGGGTTTCAACGCCTAGCGTCAGCGGCGTCACGTCCACCAGCACGATATCGCCCACCTCGCCCGACAGCACGCCAGCCTGGATCGCCGCGCCGGAAGCGACGCATTCCATCGGGTCGACCCCCATTTCCGCCTTGCGGCCGAACATGTCCTCAAAGAAAGTGCGTACCGACGGCATCCGGGTCGGCCCGCCGACAAAGACGATGCGGTCGACATCGCGCGGGGTGATGCCGGCATCCCTCAGCGCCTGCTCCACCGGCCCGCGGCAGCGCTCGGTCACGGAGCGCACCACCCGCTCCAGGTCGGTGCGCGTCAAATCCAGCTCGAGATGGCGCGGCTCCCCACCCGAGGAAGCGATGTAAGGCAGGCTGATGTGAGCGGTGGTGCTGGCGGTGAGTTCGATCTTGGCCATCTCCGAGGCTTCGAGCAAACGCGCAGCGGCCTTGCGGTCGCCGCGCACATCGATGCCGGATTCCGTCCTGAAGCGGTCGGCCAGGTACTCGAAAATGCGCTGGTTCATGTCGGTTCCGCCGAGCTGGGTATCGCCCGAAGTGCTCTTCACCTCGAACACGCCCTTGCCGAACTCCATGATGGTCACGTCTAGCGTGCCGCCGCCGAAGTCGATCACCGCGATGCGCAGTTCCTGGCCCAGCCGGTCGAGACCGTAGGCGAGAGCGGCTGCGGTGGGCTCGTTCACCAGTCGCTCCACCTCGATACCGGCGATACTGCAGGCGTCCTTGGTGGCATTGCGCTGGTTATCGTCGAAATAGGCGGGGACGGTCACCACCGCCTTGGTTACCGGCTCGCCCAGGAAGGCTTCGGCGTCGCGCTTGATTTTTTGCAGGAGAAAGGCGGACAACTGCTCGGGCGTATACTCGTTATTGCGCAGGCGGACCTTCTCGCGGCGCCCCATCTGCCGCTTGAAAGCGGTGGCGGTGCCTTCCGGATTCGACGCCGCCTGGCGCCGCGCCGGCTCGCCGACCAGCACCTGCCCGTCGGCGGTCACTGCGACATAGCTGGGAAATGCCTTGCCACCCAGGCTCACTCCCTCGGAGCTGGGTATGATGACTGGCCGACCGCCGCGCAGCACGGCGGCTGCGGAGTTGGAAGTGCCGAGGTCGATCCCGATGATAGCCATGATGCTCTCCCTGATTGCTTCCTTAAATTTGCGTAACCTCTATACTGTTAAAAATAGCAGAAGGCGATCCGACATGATCAAAAACAAACGCATCCGCCGAACTGGCGCACTAGTCATGGTGGTGCTGGGCGCAATCCTGATGTTTCTCGCCCCGGAAGTCTGGCAGGGTGCCCTGTTGCTCGCCTTGGGCGTCATCATCGAACTGGTCGGCATCACGCTGGAGCATAACGCCGAATAAGGCTATCGGCTGCGCTGATATTGCCCTATCAACTCCGCATGGCTGAGAATATGCCCCTGCATTGCCTTTTCCACCACCGCTTTGGCAGGTCTGCCCAAATCCGGCAGAACAGCATCCAGCGCATACAGCTTGAAAAAATAGCGGTGGCGTCCCACGGGCGGGCAAGGTCCCCCATAACCCGTGCGCTGCCAGTCGTTCACCCCTTGCAACGTCCCTTGTGGCAGCACCTTTGCCGGAACACCCTCAGGCAATTCACCCGCAATCGGCGGCAGGTTATACAGCACCCAATGCACCCAAGTCATCTTAGGCGCGGCCGGATCTGGCGCATCGGGGTCATCTACAATCAGAACCAGACTTGTTGTTCCTGTCGGCAATCCGGACCAGGCCAATGGCGGAGAGATATCCGACCCATCGCAGGTATAGCGTTGCGGGATCATGCCGCCCTGGAAAAACACCGTGGATGTCAACATCATGTCCATGCCCTCCCGTTTTTTATCACCCGCCATGGCGGGCAGAACCACCGTTAACAGCGCCGCCACAGCCATGCGCCGCAGGGCTGCATGTGCGATCAAGATACTCATCGTCACTCTCAAAGATAGGCCACTCGCTTCAATATAGCAGTATCCGGGTAATTGGTTATCGCTGCAGTGGCGCTACAATAGCGGCATGAGAGCGAACAATGCCATCGGAAGTTTATGAAAAACAATAAAGCAACAGGCGGGCTCGTCTATTCCACCGAGCACGGGAAAATGTGTCCTGAGTGCCGGAAATCTCTTGCCGAGTGTATTTGCAACCGAAACACAGCTATCCCTGTGTCTGACGGTATTGTGCGAGTCTCCAGAGAGACCAAAGGCCGCAAAGGGAAAGGCGTTACCCTGATCAAGGGGCTTACGCTGGATGTTCTTGCGCTCGCGCAACTGGGCAAGCAGCTCAAAACGGCGTGCGGCTCTGGTGGCACGGTGAAGGATGGGGTGATTGAAATCCAGGGCGATCACTGTGATTTTGTGATCGAAAACCTCAAGAAGCAGGGCTGGGTCGTGAAGCGGGCTGGTGGGTAGTTGATCTGCCACCGCCGCGCCACATCACAGCCCGACCGTATTAGCGTCTGTGTTATGCATCGCTCTCGTAACTCGACGGCGTCACTCCTGCCCGGGCGAGGAATTCGCGCAGCTGCTTGATCAGCATTTTGTCGCAGACATTGCTTTGATGGGGGTGGTGCAGGAATTCCTCGTAACCATTTAGCGTCGCGTGGAAGCGTGCGCCGTGAGCAGAGGTGACGCTGGCGCCCAAGTGGTGCAGCAAGGATTCGATTTCGCGCCAGTGGATGTTGCCGCTGACCGGATCATGGAAGATGGCGCGTAGCAGGTTGATATGCTTGTGGCTCATGGCGAGGCTCCTTTGTGTGCGACCTTGCTCGAATTATTATCCCCTGTGGCGGCAAGGTAAAGCAAAGTTGAGCAGATTTTGCGCGGTGTGAAATAATGACCCCCTGTGTTTGCTTTCGTGCGATGCATGGAAACAATGATAAAACTGGCTAACAGAGATTCCAAAGACCCGATGTCCCTATCCGAACATTCCCATTCCAGTACAAAGTCTCAGCCCGGCCAGGCCAATTTGCGTTCGATCGGCCGCGTGTTCCCCTATCTGTGGGAATTCCGTGGCCGGGTAGTGCTGGCCCTGGCCTTGCTGATCGGCGCCAAGCTGGCGGCGGTGATGGTCCCGCTGGTGTTGAAAGAAATCATCGATGCGCTGGACAAGTCGCGTGCCGACCTGGTTCTGCCGCTGACGCTGATCATCACCTATGGCCTGCTGCGCTTTGCCAGCACCACGTTTGCCGATCTGCGCGATGTGGTGTTCGGCAAGGTCACGCAGCGTGCCATGCGCCGGGTGAGCATGGCAGTGTTCGAACACCTGCATGCGCTGTCGCTGCGCTTTCATCTGGAGCGCCAGACCGGCGGCATCACCCGCGACATCGAACGCGGCACCAAG
Organism: Sulfuricella sp. T08; assembly: GCF_000971475.1. Lineage (GTDB taxonomy): Bacteria > Pseudomonadota > Gammaproteobacteria > Burkholderiales > Sulfuricellaceae > Sulfuricella. The sequence goes on along the minus strand of NZ_DF967527.1, from coordinate 43,474 downwards.
GCGATCTCCAGTCTGGTAGGCTACTTGCTGTTCCGCATCACGCCGACCGTGCTGGAAATCCTGATGGTGGCGGTCATTCTGTTCGTCAAGCTGGACTGGGTATTCGGGCTGATTACGCTGGTGACGCTGGCGGCGTATATCGGCTTTACCGTGACCATCACCGACTGGCGCACGCAGTTCGTGCGCCGCGCCAACGCGCTGGATTCCGAAGCGTATGGCCGCGCGATCGACAGCCTGTTGAACTATGAAACGGTGAAATATTTTGGCAACGAGCGCTATGAGGCTGCGCGCTACGATACCAGTCTGGCGGAATGGGAGCGGGTAGCCTTGCAGTCGCAGCGTTCGCTCGGTCTGTTGAACGCGGCGCAGGCTGGCACCATCGCCATCGGCGTCACGCTAATGGTGCTGCGCGCAGCGAACGGCGTGGTGGAAGGCACGCTCACGCTGGGCGATCTGGTCATGGTCAACGCCTTTCTGTTGCAGATGTTTCAGCCTTTGAGCTTTCTCGGCGTGATGTACCGCGAGATCAAGCAGTCCATGACCGATGTGGAACGCATGTTTATCCTGCTGCATCGCCCCAAGGAAGTGGAGGATGCGCCGGATGCAGGCACGCTGGACGTGCTTGGCGGGGAAGTAAAGTTCGAGCACGTCAGCTTCGCCTACAATGCCGACCGCCCGATTCTGCATGATGTCAGCTTCACCATCCCGGCCGGAAAAACCGTGGCCGCCGTGGGCGCGAGTGGCGCGGGAAAATCCACCCTGGCGAGGTTGCTGTTCCGCTTTTATGACGTTAACCAAGGCAGCATCCAGATCGATGGCCAGGACATCCGCCACATCAGCCAGGACAGCCTGCGCGCGGCCATCGGTGTAGTACCGCAGGACACAGTGCTGTTCAACGACAGCATTTACTACAACATCGCCTATGGCCGCCCCGATGCCACGCGCGATGAAGTCATCGCTGCCGCCCGTGCCGCGCATATCCTGAACTTCATCGAATCCCTGCCGCAAGGCTGGGACAGCGTGGTCGGCGAACGCGGCCTGAAACTCTCCGGTGGCGAAAAACAGCGCGTCGCCATCGCCCGCACTTTGTTGAAAAATCCGGTGATTCTGATTCTGGATGAAGCCACCTCCGCACTCGACACCAAAACCGAAAAAGCCATCCAGGCCGAGCTGCTGGAAATCGCCAGGAGCCGCACCAGCCTGATCATCGCACACCGGCTCTCCACCGTGGTCGAAGCCGATGAGATCCTGGTCATGGATGCCGGGCGCATAGTCGAGCGTGGCCGGCATCCCGAGCTGCTGGCAAAAGACGGCGTGTACGCACACATGTGGGCGCTGCAACAACAGGCTGAAGAAGAAGTCGCGTAAGTTTCGAAGACGGTTAACTGCTTTTAAAACCGCTATAACTTATTCTTGGCAGGCATACATCTTTTTCAGGAATAACTCCGAAATTTCCATCGTAAGATCAGCGGGTATTGTCGTATGCGTGTCGGACAGTTCAAGCAGATTCTGACACACCAGGCCAACATCGGGGTTCCATCCAGCGCACATGATTTCATCGCCGTACTCCGCCTCTACCGAATCGGTTCCGATTTCGTAGCTGCTCATGTTCGTCGTGATAGCCATGACACACCTCCTTCTTTTAGTTTTTATTGAGACTTCTCTCTGCCGAATTTAAATCAGCTGTCTTGCAATTTATAAAAAGCATTATCCATGCCATACGCAAGAATACAAACAACAACTAATTCAATATCAATGCGTTGAATATTATTCATACACTAACAATTAATCGAATCAGGGAGCGTATCAGGTGAAAATGTAAAAAGTTCCGACACAAAATGCCGTTTTCCGACGCGGCTCGATACTGTCCACCATGAGTTAAATATAGCCATACATAGACGCTTCGCCATTTTTGGATCGGCGGCCTGAATCTCGGCTAGGAATAAAAATTCCGCCATAATGGCTAAATATGAAACGCTTAACAATGATTCTGGCTGCGTTGCTGCTGACTGGCTGCGCGGCTTACAGCGGCGGCCTCAAGCCTGGCGAGGCGAGACTGGAAGATGTGCTGCGCGTGATGGGGCAACCGGCGATGCGCTGGCAGGAACCGGACGGTGCCCTGCAGCTGGCTTATCCACGAGGGCCGATGGGCGTTCACAGCTATATGGCGTTTATCGGAGCGGATGGTGGGCTGCAGCGCATCGAGAACGTGATGGACCGGAGCGCATTTACCCGCATCCAGGCCGGCATGGGCAAGGAGCAGGTGCTGCGCATTCTGGGGCCATCATGGCCGGGATGGACGGTTTATTTCAAGGCGAGAGACGAATTGGTGTGGGAATGGCGCTATTGCGACGAGTGGAATGAGCCGGCGCGCTTCGATGTACTGTTCGATGCCAGCACGGAGACGGTGCGCTCGACCCTGAGCCTGACCGAAAGCCAGATGGGGTTGTGCGAACAAGGGGGATGCTGGTGCTCGCGCTGACGCAACGGAGTCAGCGGTGGCAGCATCGCAGGGGTCGTACTTGAACGCACGTGCCGCGCACCCAGAAAAAATAAATTGAACTTAACCGTTTTTGCTGTAGTCTTAATGCAAGTCTGTGGAATTCAAGTTTCAATTGCGGTACCTCATTGTTGGTCTGTTTTTTTCCTTGATGTTCGATAGGCTGGGCATTTGCCCGTCTTCATCCGGCTATTTTTAGCCGGCTTTAACTTGATATTGAGGTGAATTAAATGGCAACAGGTACTGTGAAATGGTTTAACGATGCAAAAGGTTTTGGCTTTATTACCCCGGATGATGGCAGCGAAGATTTGTTCGCGCATTTCTCTGCGATTCAGGCAGGGGGTTTCAAATCCTTGCAAGAAAACCAGCGTGTCAGTTTTGAAGTGACTGCCGGCCCTAAAGGCAAACAGGCTTCAAACATTCAAGCTGCGTAAACCTGCAGTAGTTTAAGAAAAAGCCCCGGCCTGCCGGGGCTTTTTTACGCCTGTACCACGGAGTTTCAGGCGACAACCTGTGTGATCGAGCTTCCTCCCTCTCAAACGTGCAGGAAGGAAAACACCGCCTTGCCCCCCGCCCCCGCGCGTCTATAGTTACTATTGTTGCTGTTGTTCTGCCAAGGAGAAACCGGCCATGGAAAAATGGATATATGCGGGGTTATTCATGATGAGCGTGACGGGAAACGGATGGGCGCAGGAAACCGATGCCATCAAACTGCCACCGCCCCAGATGGAGAGCGGGAAGCCGTTGATGCAGGTTCTGAAGGAGCGCCACTCGACACGGGAGTTCGGCACCAAACCGCTGCCACAGCAGGTGCTGTCGAATTTGTTGTGGGCGGCGAACGGCGTGAACCGGACCGACTCGGGCAAGCGTACAGCGCCTTCCGCTCGCGATTGGCGCGAAATCGATGTGTACGTGGCAACAGCAGAAGGGGTTTATCGTTACAACCCGATCACCCATACGCTGAAGCGTGTAGTAGCCGGCGACATCCGCGGACTGACGGGCGTGCAGGATTTTGTGGCAACGGTGCCGGTGAACCTGGTTTATGTGGCGGACCTCAACCGGATGAGCGACGCCGGGGCGGAACAGAAAGCACTTTACAGTGCAACCGACACCGGCTTCATTGCCCAGAATGTGTATCTCTTCTGCACTTCTGCAGGCTTGGCTACGGTAGTGCGCGGGTCGATCGATCGAGCAGCGCTTGGCGCAGCAATGGGGCTGGGTAGTCATCAAGAGATCATCCTTGCGCAATCCGTCGGCTACCCGGCAAAAAATGTGCAATAGCAGCCTGTCCTAACGTCAACTGTATCTGCGCTGTAACGTTGTTTAGCTACTTCCCAGCGTCAAGGCTTACGGCGCGCAACTCCAGGAAAATGCTCCTGGCTACCCAAGGCGACGCCCATGTTTCCATTGTCCAGAATGATCACTGCTCTTTCCGTCATGTTGCTCATCGTCATGAGCAGCCTTCCCGCCCTCGCTCAAGAGGATGATCAGAAAGCGGCCGCCAGTCCGTTGCGTCTGAGTTACGTCGAAGGGGATGTCTCTTTCTCGCGCCTGGGCGCAGAAGACTGGGTGGAGGCGCAAATGAATACTCCGCTTGCCGCCGGCGATGCACTCTATGTCGGCAGCGACGGCAACCTCGAACTCCAGATGGGGGGACGAGGCTTTGTCCGGGCCGACGATGATACGCAACTCACGCTCGTCAACCAGACGGCCGATTTCATTCAGTTCAGAATCACTTCCGGCCGTGTGTCCTTTGATCTGCGCACGCTTCCCACAGGCTTTTCGGTGGAGGTGGATACACCCAATGCGGTGTTCACCATTGATCGCACAGGCTATTACCGGGTGGACGTGAATGGGGATGTGCATTTCATCACCCGTCGCGGCGGCCGGGCGATGATGGTTCCGGCCGGTGGGCAGGCCATGAGCATTCTTCCCTCCGAAGAAATCGTGGTACAGGGTGGCACCGTGGCTCAGGCAAAAACCTACGTGGCGCCGGAGCTCGACCAGTGGGATCGATGGAATTACGAGCGCACGGAGAGTCTGGTCGATGCGGTCAGTGAACGCTACCTTCCCGCTGGAATCGCTGGCGCCTCCGATCTGGATCACTATGGCAGATGGCGTGTAGTGCCGGACTACGGGCAGGTCTGGGTACCCGACGCAGTATCGCCGGGATGGGCACCCTACAGCACCGGCAGGTGGGTCTGGGACCCTTACTATCAGTGGACCTGGATAGACGACGCTCCGTGGGGATGGGCTCCGTTCCATTATGGCCGCTGGGTTCATCTGGGCATCTACTGGGCGTGGGCTCCAGGCCCGGTGGCCAGACAAGTGGTGTATGCCCCTGCCTTGGTGGCATTTTTCGGTGTCAGCTCGCGCGTGTCCGTTGGCATCGGCATCGGCGGCTCAGGGGTGGGCTGGGTGGCGCTCAGTTGGGGTGAACCGTTGACCCCGTGGTGGGGGCGCCCCGGTTTCATCGGAAGACCCTGGTGGGGCGGCTGGCATGGCCCACGGGTGGTGAATAACGTGGTCATTAAGCAAACCACGATTGTCAACGTGAGCAACATCACCTATCAAAACACCCGCGTGAGCAATGCTGTTGTTGCCACGACACGGGAGCGCTTCGGCAGAGGCCATGTGCACGATGCGCCGGTGCGGGTGACGCAAATCCGTGAACTGGAGCATGTCCGGGGCGCTCTGCCGATACAACCCGATCCGGCAAGCCTGGTGGCCGGTGCCCACAGGGGAGTTCGCCCGGCGGAAAGTGTGCTGTCGCGGCCGGTGGTGTCTACGCGGCCACCCAGTGAGTCCAGGCTGCCGTGGCGTACTGAAGCGCCCAAGTCCGAGAAAAAAACCGCCCCCGAGCAACGCTACGTAGAGATGCCAAAACATCCATCCAACGACCTGCCGCGCCCGGAATTCGGCGCTCAGACCGGGGCGGAACGCGCCACCCCTCCGTTTCAGCCACGCTTCAAGGAAAGGCGGCGCGATGCCGAACCTACTTCTTCTGGCAACGTGATACGGGAACGCGCCCAGACTGACCGGGCTGAACCCAGAGCGCCGCGCACCTCTGTCCCTGAAGCGACAACGCCACCGCACGCTGTGCGTGAAATTGCCCCGCCACGCGCAGTTCAAGAACAGGAAAGGGTGCGGGCAACACCTGAGCCCCGCAGAGGGGAGGCAACGCCAGGCTGGACGCGCTCAGTTCCCGAGGCAACTCCGCAGCGGGAGCGAGCAGAACGCGAGCGCGCGGACCTGCCCGGCAAGCCGGCCAACCGCGTGTACCGCGGTCAGGATAGTAATAAAGAGAACAGCGATCGGCGCCGCTCGTGGCAGAAACCTGATAACTAGCAGCAGTAACCTATTGATTACTAATGGCCAACACCAAGGATCTGTCGCCGCCCTTGCCAACCGAATGAAAGAAAAGTATTATTGCGCGTTTCGTCTGCCCCGCAGAGTAATATCCAAGGAGTTTCATCAATGGCAAACAGCGCACAAGCCAGAAAGCGTGCAAGACAGTCCGACAAGCAACGCGAGCACAACACCAGCCAGCGTTCCGAGTTCCGCACCGCAGTCAAGAAGGTGATCAAGGCTGTTGAAGCTGGCGACAAGGAAGCTGCCAAGGCGGTTTACCTGGAGTCGGTTAGCGTGATCGACAGCATCGCCGACAAGAAAATCGTGCACAAGAACAAAGCTTCACGCCACAAGAGCCGTTTGAACGCTGCCGTCAAAGCGATGGCCTGAGACTCGCCGCAGCACTAGCTGCCGCGCGCCCGTTTTGCTTGCCCGGCAGCCTTTAGCTAGCCGGGCATTTGTTTTGGCTTGGCCAAACCTGCTTGCCACGCCCTGAGGTTGGCTTGAAGGGCAAATTTCTCTTGCAAGTATCCGTTGTTTGGCTAAATATAACGCTTTCGAGCGCACCAATACACGGCGGCTGATGCCGCCGTTTGCATTTATATTTTTCGCGCGATCATTTGTCCAACTCTAAAAGCAGCAACAGCTCACCATATGTCACATTTAATGAACACCTATGCCAGATTGCCCGTCGCCTTTACCCGCGGCGAAGGCGTGTGGCTTTGGGACGAACAAGGCAAACGCTATCTGGATGCAGTCGCCGGAGTCGCCGTAAACGGTCTTGGGCATGCTCATCCGAGACTGGCCCAGGCGATCTGTGAGCAGGCGAAGACGCTGATCCATACCTCCAACCTGTACCAGATTCCCAAGCAGGAGCAACTGGGCACCGAACTGGCGCAATTGGCCGGTATGGACAAGGTATTTCTGTGCAACTCCGGCGCCGAAGCCAATGAAGCCGCGATCAAGCTGGCACGCCTTTATGGCCACAACAAGGGCATCGACAGACCCGCCATCATAGTGATGGAGAAAAGCTTCCACGGCCGCACCATGGCGACGCTGACCGCTACCGGCAGCCGCAAGGTGCAGGCCGGCTTCGAACCCCTGGTGAGCGGCTTCGTGCGCGTACCCTACAATGACATCGCCTCGATCAACCAGATCGCTGAGCACAACCAGAACATCGTCGCCATCCTGGTCGAACCGGTGCAGGGCGAAGGCGGCATCCAGATACCGCAACCCGCCTATCTGCAAGAGCTGCGCCGCATCTGCGACAGCCACGGCTGGCTGTTGATGCTGGATGAGGTGCAGACCGGCATCGGCCGCACCGGCACCATGTTCGCTTTCCAGCAAACCGGCATCGTGCCCGACATCATGACCTTGGCCAAGGCTCTCGGTTCGGGCGTACCTATCGGCGCCTGCCTGGCGAAAGGCATTGCCGCGGAGGTATTCAAGCCCGGAAACCATGGATCGACCTTCGGCGGCAACCCGCTTGCCTGCGCTGCTGCGCTGGCGACGCTGGAAGCGATCGATGAACAAAACCTGTGCCAACAGGCCGCTGAAATCGGCGCGTTCATCCGCGATGGCTTGAGCAGTCAATTGTCAGATACGACCGGTGTTGTCCAGGTACGCGGTGCCGGGCTGATGATCGGCATCGAACTGGATCGCCCCTGCGGTGATCTGGTCAAGCTGGCGCTGGAGCAAGGCCTGATTATCAACGTTACGGCGGACAGCGTGGTACGCCTGTTACCGCCGCTGGTCATGAAGCGCGACGAGGCACAGCAAGTAGTGGACATGCTCGCGCCGCTGATCAAGGATTTTCTCGCGCAAAAATAATGCGCCCATGGTGGCATCTATGCAGATCAAACATTTCCTGCAGTTCAACGACCTGACCAGCGACGAATACGAGCACCTGTTCGAACGTACGCGCCGGATCAAGGAACAGTTCAAAGCCTATCAGACCTACCACCCGCTGCATGACCGCACGCTGGTGATGATTTTCGAGAAGGCGAGCACGCGCACCCGGCTGTCGTTCGAAGCCGGCATGCAACAGCTTGGCGGTAGTGCCATCTACCTCAACACCCGCGATTCGCAGCTGGGCCGCGGCGAACCGGTGGAGGACGCAGCCCAGGTGATCTCTCGCATGAGCGACATCGTGATGATCCGTACCTTCGAGCAGGAAATCATCGAGCGCTTCGCCGCCAACTCGCGGGTGCCGGTGATCAACGGCCTGACCAACGAATACCATCCGTGCCAGATCCTGGCCGACATCTATACTTATATTGAGCAACGTGGCAATATCAAGGGCAAAACCGTGGCCTGGATCGGCGACTCCAACAACGTCTGCAACACCTGGCTGCAAGCCGCTGAAGTACTGGATTTCAACGTCCACGTTTCAACCCCGCCTGGCTATGAAGTCGAACCGGAACGCGCCGGGCTGTATGGCACCGACCACTACGAAGAATTTCGCGACCCAATGGAAGCCGCGCGCGATGCCGATCTCGTCACCACCGACGTGTGGACCAGCATGGGTTTCGAGGCTGAAAACGAAGAGCGCATGCGCGACTTCGCCGACTGGCAGGTGGATGGCGATATGATGCGCGTGGCCAACAAGGACGCCGTATTCATGCACTGCCTGCCCGCCCACCGCGGCGAAGAAGTCGCCGCCGAAGTGATCGACGGCCCGCAAAGTGTGGTGTGGGATGAAGCCGAGAACCGGCTACATACCCAGAAGGCGCTGATGGAATATCTGCTGCTGGGCAAAATTACGGGTTAAAACCTTTTCACCACAGAGACACAGAGACACAGAGAAATTCTTTTTTTGCTGTTCTCCGTGCCTCTGTGTCTCTGTGGTTAAGAATTGTTTTTATTGGAAATCAGTTATGTCTAATGTCAACAAAGTCGTACTCGCCTATTCCGGCGGGCTGGATACCTCGGTGATCCTGAAGTGGTTGCAGGACACTTATCAATGCGAAGTAGTCACCTTCACCGCCGACATCGGCCAGGGTGAGGAACTCGAGCCGGCGCGCAACAAGGCGCTGCAGTTCGGCATCAAACCGGAACAAATCTATATCGACGATCTGCGCGAGGAATTCGTCCGCGATTTCGTCTTCCCGATGTTCCGCGCCAACACCGTTTATGAAGGCGAATACCTGCTCGGCACCTCGATCGCCCGTCCGCTGATCGCCAAGCGGCTGATCGAAATCGCGAAGGAAACCGGCGCGGTCGCGATCTCGCACGGCGCCACCGGCAAGGGCAATGACCAGGTACGCTTCGAGCTCGGCGCCTACGCTCTCAACCCGGAAATCAAGATCATCGCGCCATGGCGCGAGTGGGACCTGCTGTCACGCGAGAAGTTGCTGGCCTATGCGGAGAAGCACGGCATCCCGGTGGAAATGAAGCACAAACAGGGCGGTTCCCCCTACTCGATGGACGCCAACCTGCTGCACATCAGCTACGAAGGCCGCCACCTGGAAAATCCGGCGGCAGAGGCCGAGGAAGATATGTGGCGCTGGACGGTGTCGCCGGAAAAAGCACCCGACCAGGCGGAATATCTGGATATCGAATACATCAATGGCGACCCCGTCGCGCTCAATGGTAAGAAACTGTCAGCCGCTGAAATGCTGGCCGAACTCAACCGCCTCGGCGGCAAGCACGGCATCGGTCGCCTCGACTTGGTGGAAAACCGCTACGTCGGCATGAAGTCGCGCGGCTGCTACGAGACCCCTGGCGGCACCATCATGCTCAAGGCCCACCGCGCCATCGAATCTATCACCCTGGACCGCGAAGTGGCGCACCTCAAGGACGACCTGATGCCGCGCTACGCCAGCATGATCTACAACGGTTACTGGTGGTCGCCCGAGCGGAAAGCCTTGCAGGTGCTGATCGACGACACCCAGCGGCACGTCAATGGCTGGGTACGGGTCAAGCTGTACAAGGGCAACGTCATCGTGGTCGGGCGCGACTCCAAGACCGACTCGCTGTTCGACTCGACCATCGCCACCTTCGAGGACGATGCCGGCGCCTATAATCAAGCGGATGCGGGAGGTTTCATCAAGCTCAACGCGCTGCGCCTGCGCATCGCGGCGAAGTTGCAGAATCGTTAAACCGCTAACCGCAAAGACGCGAAGAGATATAAGTTCGGTTTTCTTTGCGCCTTTGCGGTTAAATCTTTTCAGGAGTTGTTCATGACCCAGTTCGACAATGTCAGCGTCGTCAAGAAAGCCAACGTCTACTTCGACGGCAAGTGCATTTCCCACACCGTATTGTTCCCCGATGGCAGCAAGAAAACCGTCGGCGTGATTTTCCCAAGCAGCCTTACTTTCAACACCGGCCTGCCGGAACTGATGGAGATCAATGCCGGAGTCTGCAAGGTAAAACTGGCGGGCGAGAAGGACAGCAAAACCTACAAGGCGGGCGAGAGCTTCAGCGTGCCGGGCAACACCAGCTTCGACATCGAAACCGTGGAATTGCTGGATTACGCCTGCCATTTCATCACCGAATCCACCTGCTGCGCGGGTTAAGGGGAGTCAGCCATGCCGACATTCGATATCGTTTCCGAAGTAGACAAGCAGGAATTGCGCAATGCCGTTGACCAAGCCAACAAGGTCATCAGCGGCCGCTTCGATTTCAAGGGCTCGGATTCACGCGTCGACCAGGCGGAATATGTGCTGACGATCTATGCCGATGACAACTTCAAGCTCGACCAAGTGCTCGACATCGTCAACCAGACCTTCGGCAAGCGTAACATCGATGTAAGCTGCCTGGACAAGGGCAAGATCGAGAAAATCAGCGGCAACAAGGTCAAGCAGACCGTTACCGTCAAGACCGGCGTGGAAACCGAACTGGCGAAGAAAATCGTCAAGCTGATCAAGGATTCCAAGCTCAAGGTCCAAGCCAGCATCCAGGGCGAGGCCGTTCGCGTCACCGGCGCGAAGCGGGATGTGTTGCAGGAAACCATCACGCTGGTCAAAAAATCCATCACAGACTTTCCGCTGCAATTCCAGAACTTCAGAGACTAAAATCTTTCACCGCAGAGGACGCAGAGTACGGCAAGACCGGAATCGGTTTTCCTCCGCGTCCTCTGCGGTTGGTCTTTTTACGGATTAAAACATGCCTAAAGTCCTCGTCCCACTCGCCCAAGGCTGCGAAGAAGTCGAAGCCGTCACCATTATCGACCTGCTGCGCCGCGCCAAAATCGAAGTCATCTCTGCCGGACTCGACGATAAGCCGGTGACCGCCAGCCGCGGCGTTAGCCTGATCGCCGACACCACTCTGGATGAAGCTCTAAAGCAGGAATTCGACATGATCGTGCTGCCTGGCGGCATGCCCGGCATGACGCACCTCAAGAACGATCCCCGCATCATCGCCCTGCTGCAAAAAATGGCCCGGGATGGCAAGTACACCTGTGCCATCTGCGCCGCGCCCGCTGTGCTGGCAGAAGCCGGCCTGCTGGCGGGCAAATCGGCGACCAGCTTTCCCGGCTTCGTCGACAAGATGAACCTGCCCGACACTGCCTACAAGAACGACCCCGTGGTCAAGGACGGTAAAGTCATCACCTCGCGCGGGCCAGGCACGGCGATGGATTTCACCCTGGAGCTGATCGAGGTTTTGGCTGGCAAGGCCCAGAGGGACGAAGTCGAAGCCGGCTTGCAGCGTCCGGGCAAATTTTGACGCTGCAAGCCTCTCGTGCTGGCTCCAGAAGCCGAATCGTGTATACTTGACTAAATTACACTACTATTCAGCGGTGCATTATGAGTTTCCAAGTTCGCCTCCTGCCCAGCGGCAAAGAGTTTACCGCCGAGAAAAACGAAACTGTGCTCGAAGCCGCACTCCGCTCCGGCATCTCACTTAACTACAGTTGCAACAATGGCACCTGCGGCGGCTGCGGTGGCAGGATAAAGTCCGGCCAGGTACGCGAAACCCAGCAACACGATTTCCATTTTTCCGACACACAGAAGGCCCAGGGCCATGTGCTGTTGTGCGTCAACGCCGCGCAATCCGACCTGGAAATAGAGGTCAAGGAGGCTGGCGGCATCGAAGATATCCCGCTCCAGCTGATCCCCACCAAGGTTGAGCAGATGGAGCGCATTCAGGACGACATCATGATCCTGCACCTGCGCACACCGCGCTCGCAGACGCTACGCTTTCTAGCCGGGCAACACCTCAGCCTCGCCATCGCCGGCATGCCGCCACGCAATAAGTCGCTTGCCAGCTGCCCATGCAATGCCATGCACTTGCAATTTCACATCCGCCGGGTGCCGGGCGATCAATTTTCGGATTACGTCTTTACCCATCTGAAAATCTCTGAAACGGTGACGCTCGAAGGGCCATGGGGCAACTTCTCCCTGGACGAAAGCTCAAAGCGGCCCATCATCTTCGTCGCCTACGAAACCGGCTTCGCGCCGATCAAAAGCATTATCGAGCACGCCATCGCCCTGGAACTTGAACAGCCCCTGCACCTCTACTGGATGGCGCACCAGCCTGGCAACCACTATCTCAATAACCTGTGCCGCTCCTGGTTCGACGCCCTGGACAACTTCAGTTACACGGCACTGACGGGGGATAAATTATCCGGCGAATCCAGTTGGGAAGCGTCCACCGACCCGGTGGTGGGCCTGCGCGACATGGAAACCGCAGGCACAGCGATCGTAGCCGATCATCCTGATCTTGCCGGCTTCGAGGTCTATCTCACGGCACCGGAATCAAGCACAGAGGGCATTGTTGAGCTGCTACAGCAGCACGGTCTGCCGAAAGGGCAGTTGCACCTGGACGTCATGAAGCGTTTCTAGCCTAGCATCAGTAGCACGCACCCTACAAAACAAACAATTCCAGCTAACGCACCAGCCCTTCAATCCACTTTGTATAGATTTTTTGCGCTGCAACATTCAAGCGCTTCACGTGCTCCGCCAGGTTATCCAGAATTCCTGCCTGCTGCTGCACAGCCGGGCTGGTAATGGCGGAAGCAATTTCTTGCTCGCCCAACGCACACCATTCCCGCACCATCTCTTCGGTCATTTCGATATGGCATTGCATGCCCAGATGCTTACCCATGGCAAATGCCTGGTTTACACAGTGCGCATTACCCAGGATACCGGTGGCGCCGGGTGGAATCGTGAAGGTCTCGCCATGCCAGTGGAAGGCCTCGAATTTTTTCACCTCTTCGAACCAGGCCTTGGCGGTGGCATTGTCCGCCACCATAACTTCACCCCAGCCGATTTCCTTGATCGGATTCCTGCCGACAGCACCGCCAAGGGCCTTGGCCATCAATTGCCCGCCGAGGCAGTGCCCAAGCACGGGAATATCGGCCTGCGCCGCCTGCCGGATCAGTTCCAGGGAATGGGGTATCCACGGCAAGTCGTCGTTCACGCTCATCGGTCCGCCCATGAACGCCAATCCACTGAAGAGTCTGACATGTGTCGGCAAGGCGTCACCGGCATCGATCCTGAACAGCTGCCAGGGTATGCCGTGAGTGTCGAGAAATGTGGCAAAATAGCCTGGCCCCTCGCTGGGCGCATGGCGAAAAATCGCAACCGGTTTCATGATCTGCATGATCTAGAGGAGTCCTGATGAATTTAGAATGGCGTTATTCTAACCTGCTCGGCCTGCTTATTCTATGCACTGCAAACAGTGCCTATGCCACCGAAGTTAACGTGGTCGGCCTGTTCAGTGGCAAGGCCATGGTCAGCATCAATGGCGGCAAGCATCGCGTAATGGCTGCCGGTGAGACCTCGCCTGAAGGCGTCAAACTGATCAGTGCCGACTCCGCAACCGCAGTACTGGAAATCGACGGCAAGCGCCAGAATTTGGGCATGGGCAAAAGCGCCTCTATCCCCTCCGCCGATGGCGGTGGCAACCAGAGTGCAGTCCTGGCCGGCGATTTGAGGGGCCATTTCGTCACCACCGGCAACATCAACGGCACCAGCACGCGCATGATGGTAGATACAGGAGCATCCATGGTATCGATGGGTAAAGATGAAGCGAAGCGGCTCGGGATTTCCTACCTCAACGGTGAACGCGCCGCGGTTTCCACCGCAAATGGCGTGGTTCCGGCCTACCGCATCACTCTCAATACGGTGAGGGTGGGCAATATCACGCTGAATCAGGTGGACGGCCTGGTTCAGGACAGCAGCATGCCTTTCGTGCTGCTCGGCATGAGCTTCCTGAAAAGGCTGGAAATTAAGCAGGACGGGACTAACATGACACTGCTGAAGAAATATTGAGCGGAATACTGACGCGTCCCTGCCACTATCTGGAATGGCAATTCAACTGTGAAACCTTCAATAATGAATCAAATTTATCGCAGAGCTTCAGTCAGCAAGGCACGATAATGGCCGACCAGTTCGTGCTCGCCACCCACCATATTGAAAATGGCAATCAGCCCGTTACGGCCAGCATCGTCGCGGAAGGTCCGGTCGTGGCGTACGATCTCCAGCAACTGGTCCATCGCACCGACACAATCATCCTGGACCAGCTTGACTGCGCTCAACTGATAGCGCGCCAGGCTGTTATTCGGCTCTGCGGCGACATCCCGTTCCAGCGTTTCGATATCCGGCGCATCCTGCGCGATACGAATAAAGCCCGCGTGCGTCAGCAAGGTGCTGATTTCGGCATCGGCTCGCACCTCTTCCGGCAGTGCTAACAGTAGATGCTCAGCCTGGACGTAATCGCCCTTGAGCAGAAGCAGCTTGGCAAGGTCGACCGGAATCTGGAAATTATCCGGGTCATCAAGAGCGGCCTTGGCCAGCAGGCTGCAGGCATTCTCCAAATTTCCCTGCTGGCGAAAAGCGCTCAATACAACTTGGGACGCCCCGCTTGGCCGCGCAACGAACTTGTCGATGGCGCGACGGAATTCGGCATCGGATTCTGCGCCATGGATGGTATGGGCCACCTGCCCCTGCCGAAAAAACTTGACCGTCGGCACGCTGGTGACGCCGTACTCTTCCCTGGCCATCCTGCCGTGCTGATCGGTATCCAGCAGGACCAGCAGAAATTTTCCGGCATATTCATGCGCAAGCTGAACCAGCCTGGGCATCAGCACCATGCATGGCCCTGCTCGGGGCGACCAGAAATACACCAGTACCGGGCCTTTTTCCGAATTTTCCAGCACCAGGGTACGGAAGTTGGCGGGGTTCGCGTCAGCAATATAGGGAGATTTCGCCATGCCATTGGAAGAGAGTGAAGAGGATACGTAGGGCGCGACCCACGCACCAGACAGTGCATGGTGCGCACCCTGTTTTTTTGCTCAGCTTGCCGTTTTGTCCCGTTCGATCAACGCATAAGCCGAGTGGTTGTGAATCGACTCGAAATTCTCGGCCTCAATCACATACGCATCGATACGCTTGTCGGCATTCAGCGCTGCGGCCACGTCACGCACCATGTCCTCGACGAACTTGGGATTGTCATAGGCACGCTCGGTAACGAACTTTTCGTCCGGCCGCTTGAGCAGGCCGTAGAGTTCGCATGAAGCCTGATCCTCGACCAGCCGCACGACGTCCTCGATCCACACCATTTCATTGGTACGCACCGCCACGGTGACGTGGGAACGCTGGTTGTGGGCACCGTAATCGGAAATCTTTTTCGAGCACGGGCACAGGCTGGTGACCGGTATCACCACTTTCATGGTGAGCTGGTACTTGCCCTTGACGATCTCGCCGATGAAGGTGACATCATAGTCGAGCAGGCTCTGCACGCCGGAAACCGGGGCCGTCTTGTTGATGAAGTAGGGAAAGCTCATCTCGACGTGGCCGGATTCGGCCTCTAGCCGCTGCACCATCTCGCGCAGCATGGCCTCGAACGATTCCACCGAAATCTCGCGCTCATTGGCGTCGCTGTTGAGAATCTCAACGAAGCGCGACATGTGCGTGCCCTTGAAGTTATGCGGCAGATAAACGTTCATGTTGAACATGGCGATGGTGTGCTGCACGCCCTCGCTCTTGTCAGCAACCCTGACCGGATGACGAATGGATTTGATGCCCACCTTGTCGATGGCAATCTGGCGAGAATCCGCGTAGTTCTGCACATCGGCAATGGCGTCTTTGTCACAGACGGGAGAATTCACATCGCAAGTCGCATTGCAGTCGGTCATGATTAATTCCTTGAAATGATTTAGACCAAGTATAACACTTGATAATAGTTGAGTAAACTACTCGGCTACTCGGGGCTTGTAATTAACCGGGCTCGCACCGCGCAGACGATGCCGTCCCGGTCCAGACCGCAGGACGCCAGCAATTTGGCCGGATCGCCATGTTCGACGAAACGGTCGGGCAGACCGAGTTGCAGTACCTGCACCGTCACGCCCTGACTCTCCAGAAATTCAAGCACGGCGCTGCCGGCACCGCCCATTACCGCGTTTTCTTCGACCGTAACGAGCAGGTCATGGGTTTGCGCCAGGCGTAGCGTCAGTTCCTCGTCCAGTGGCTTGACGAAGCGCATGTTGGCGACCGTGGCATTGAGCTCTTCGGCTGCGGCCAGTGCGGGCGCAAGCATGCTGCCGAAAGCGAGAATGGCGACTTTTTCGCCCTCGCGCCGGACTTCACCCTTGCCTATCGGCAGTGCCTGCATTTCCTGTTGGATGGCTACACCCGTGCCGCCGCCGCGCGGGTAGCGCACCGCCGACGGACCATTGTGCATGAATGCAGTGTAGAGCATCTGGCGGCACTCGTTCTCGTCCGAGGGCGCCATCACCAGCAGGTTAGGTACACAACGCAAAAAGGACAGATCGAAACTGCCTGCATGGGTCGGCCCGTCGGCGCCAACCAGCCCGGCACGGTCTATCGCCAGCACGATGGGCAGACCCTGCAGCGCGACATCGTGGATCAACTGGTCGTAGGCGCGCTGCAGAAAGGTCGAATAGATCGCCACCACCGGCTTCATCCCTTCACAGGCGATGCCGGCGGCAAAAGTCAGCGCGTGCTGCTCGGCGATGCCGACATCGAAATAGCGCTTGGGGTATTCCCGGGCGAAGCGCACCATGCCGGAACCTTCGCACATCGCCGGGGTAATGCCGACAAGGCGCTTGTCCTGGGCCGCCATGTCGCACAGCCAGTCGCCGAATACCTGGGTGTAGGTGACCTTGCCGCCAGCCTTGGCATCCCTTACCCCATCCTCGGGGTTGAATTTGGCCACTCCGTGGTAAAGACAGGGATCCTCTTCTGCCAGCTTGTAGCCCTTTCCCTTTTGCGTGGCGATGTGCAGCAACTGTGGCCCCTGGAGATGTTTCAAGTTGTTCAGCGTGGTCACCAGCACGTCAAGGTCGTGACCATCGATCGGGCCGATGTAGTTGAAGCCGAACTCCTCGAACAGGGTGCCGGGAATGACCATGCCCTTCATGTGCTCTTCGGCGCGCTTGGCCAGTTCCAGAATCGGCGGTACAGCCCCCAGCACCTTCTCGCCGCCCTTGCGCATTGCGGAATAAAAGCGCCCCGACATCAGTTTGGCGAGATAGTTGTTGAGCGCGCCGACGTTTTCCGAGATCGACATATCGTTGTCATTCAGCACCACCAGAAGATTGGCGTCCATCGCCCCGGCATTGTTGAGTGCCTCGAACGCCATACCCCCGGTCATCGCGCCGTCGCCGATGATCGCCACCGCGCGCCGGTCGCTGCCTTCCGCCTGAGCCGCAACCGCCATGCCGAGTGCGGCACTGATCGAGGTGCTGGAATGGCCGGTACCGAAAGCGTCGTATTCGCTCTCGGCGCGCTTGGGAAAACCGGCGATGCCACCGAGCTGGCGCAGGGTGGCCATGGCTTCGCGCCGCCCGGTCAGAATCTTGTGTGAATAAGTCTGATGGCCGACATCCCACACCAGCCGGTCGTCCGGCGTGTTGAACACGTAATGCAGAGCGATGGTCAGTTCCACCGCGCCCAGATTGGAGGCCAGGTGGCCACCGGACTTGCTCACGCTTTCGATCAGAAAGGTGCGCAGCTCCTCGGCAAGTTGAGGCAGTTGCTTGCGCTCGAGGGCGCGCAACTCTGCGGGGTCGTTGATGGCTTCGAGAAGGGAGTACTTACCTGGCACAAAAATCCTTCAACCGCGCAGGGCACGGAGGATGCGGAAGTGAAAGCTTAAATGACTTTCCTCTGCGACCTCCGCGCACTCCGCGGTAAATAACTTAAAACCTGTTCAAAATTGACGCTTGACGATGAAATCGGCGATCTGGCGTAATCTTTCCGCCCGTGCACCAAATACTTCAAGCGACTGTAACGCATCCCGGTGCAAATCTGCAGCAAAGGCACGCGCCGCATTCGCACCGAGTATCGTGACGTAGGTCGGTTTGTTGGCTTCGGCATCCTTGCCGGCCGTCTTGCCCAGCGTGGCAGTGCAGGATTCGGCGTCGAGCACATCGTCCACCACCTGAAAGGCCAGCCCGATACATTTGGCGAAATGCAGCAAATGCTCCATTTCGCTGTTTTCAAGGACCTTGCCACACAACGCGCCCAGTTGCACCGAGGCTCGGATCAGCGCTCCGGTCTTGTGGATGTGCATGAATTCCAGCTCCGGCAGGGACAGCGTCTTGCCGACGCTCTCGCCGTCTATCGCCTGACCGCCGGCCATGCCGCGCGAACCGGCAGCCACTGCCAGAATCTTCAGCATTTCCAGCTGTACCGCGGGAGCATCTGCCAATGGATGCTCCGCCAGCAGCTGGAACGCCAGGGTTTGCAGGCTATCACCCACCAGCAGCGCAGTGGCCTCGTCATATTCGAGGTGACAGGTGGGCTTGCCGCGCCGCAAGCTGTCATCGTCCATGCACGGCAGGTCGTCGTGCACCAGAGAATAGGCGTGGATCAGTTCAACCGCAGCCGCAGCCGCATCGATGCACGGCGGACCGGCACCGACCACCTCACCGGCAGCGAAGGCCAGCAAAGGCCGAATGCGCTTACCGCCGCCAAGCACGGCGTAACGCATCGCCTGATGCAGGCGCTGAGGCGCAATCGATGGCTGAGGCAGCACGTCGGACAGCACGTTTTCCATGCGCTGTTGCCGGGCCGCAGCCCATGACTGAAAATCAATCAAGGTCAACACCAGCGCCCTTCACGTTTGCCCCCTCTCCCGCTTGCGGGAGAGGGTTGGGGAGAGGGATATCCGTGTCAGCGACGAAATTCTGCAAGCTGCCCGCTTCGAGGATACGCACCTGCTGCTGCGCATCCTGCAACGCCTGCTGACAGAACTGGAGAAGCTCCGCACCGCGCTTATAGGCCGACAGAAGCTGCTCAAGCGGCAACTGGCCCGCTTCCATGGTGGCGACGATATTTTCCAACTCGGCGAGTGCGCTTTCGAAGGTCGGTGATTTTGAAGCTTTGCTCATTACTTGCCGCACTCTAAAAAGAGTTAAAATACCGCATATTGCGGTCTCCGGTCAATCTCCGCGCGGCTTTCAGCCCCTACGCATGGGCGGAAAGCGGCTCTCTCCTTTAACCTCCGGCCTGAAGGCAAATCCGGGATAAACTATCCGCACCATGCATTGCACAACAACGCCACAACATAATCCATGCCCAAACTTCCACAACTAAAATCCGCATGGATGGTCGTGGCTGGCGTCCTGTTCGGCTGCATGGGGGTATTCGTCAAGATTGGTGCGGAGTTTTTTTCCAGCGCCGAACTGGTGTTCTACCGCTCCCTGTTCGGCTTGCTGATCATTTTTCTGATCATCAGAATCCAGGGCATGAGCTTTGCCACGCCTCACTGGAAAGCGCACCTGTGGCGCGGGCTGTCCGGCTTCGCTGCGCTGATGCTGTTTTTTTATGCCATCACCCGGCTACCGCTGGCCACTGCGGTGACGCTCAACTATACCGCGCCGCTGTTCCTTGCCTTTCTCAGCGTGCTGATCCTGAAAGAACGCCCGCACTTGCCGCTATTGCTGGCCATCCTGCTTGGCTTTGCCGGCGTGGTGCTGCTGCTGCGGCCCACCCTGCACCAGGAACAACTGCTCGCAGGACTGATGGGGCTGGCCTCCGGCTTTTTTGCCGCCATCGCCTATCTCAACGTCAAGCATCTGGGTCAGATGGGCGAACCGGAATGGCGGATCGTGTTCTATTTCACCCTGATCTGCACCTTCGGCGGCGGCATCTGGATGGGAGTTCACGCCTTTCACCCCGTTTCACCGCAAAAGTTCCTGCTCCTGCTCGGCCTCGGCACCACCGCCACCCTGGCACAACTCGCGATGACCCGCGCCTACCGCGAGGGCAACACACTGGTAGTCGGCAGCCTGGCCTACAGCACGGTCATCTTCGCCAGCCTGTGGGGCATCCTGCTGTGGCAGGAAATCCTGTCCCTGACTAGCTGGCTGGGGATAGCCCTGATCATCCTGAGCGGCGTTCTCGCTTCCCGCGTAGCGCCCCGCCTCCCTGCTGCATAGATGATTTGCTATAGTGAATAAACATTACCACTATAAGGGGTAAGCTATGATCACCATCGAACTCCGAAGCCACCTCGTCAACGTCGCCGTGCTGGGTCAGTTCACCCTCGCCGACTTCAAGGAACTTGAAGACGCCGTCATGTACAAGATCAAGTTCGAGGGTCGGGTCAACCTGCTGTTCGATCTGCGCGACATGGCCAAACTCACCGTGGATGTTGCCTGGGAAGAAATCAAGTTTGCCCGCGAACACCGCTTCGACCTGTGGAAAATCGCTGTGGTCACCGATAACAAATGGATCGCCTGGAGTGCCTGGCTGACCGGCCTGTTCACTTATGCCGAAACCCAGGTGTTCGAGGACTACAATCTGGCCAGCGATTGGGTTGCTGCCGCTTAATTTACTTATGGCACTACTGGCCGACGCAGTCCTGATCGTCCACTTTCTGTTCGTACTGTTCGTGGTGGGCGGATTGCTCGCCATCTGGACCGGTGCCGCACTCGGCTGGGCCTGGGTGCGCGACATCCGCTTCCGCCTGGCGCATCTTGCCGCCATCCTCTTCGTAATGACTGAATCCCTCGTCGGCATGGCCTGCCCGCTGACCGTGTGGGAAGATTTTTTGCGCAAGACCGGTTCGGACGGAGCCAGCTTCATGCAGCACTGGGTCGGTCGACTGATCTTCTACGACCTGCCGGAATGGGCATTCACGCTGGCGTATGTGCTGTTCGCCCTGGCCGTTCTGGCCACCTTCCGGCTTGTCCGCCCACGGCAGCATGACATTGATCCATAATCGTAACTTGCCGCTATAATGGCGCGATATCTCCACTCCCAGACCGCCCATGTACCAAAGTTACTTTAACCTCTCCGAAGCGCCATTCTCCATCGCGCCGGACCCGCGTTATCTCTACATGAGCCAGCGCCACCAGGAAGCGCTCGCGCATCTGCTCTATGGCGTGAATGGCGGCGGCGGGTTTGTATTGCTCACGGGCGAGGTGGGTGCCGGCAAGACCACGGTATGCCGCTGCCTGCTCGAACAAATTCCAGAATCCTGTGATGTCGCCTATATATTCAATCCCAAGCTGACGGTAGCAGAGCTGCTCTCGACCATCTGCGCAGAATTCGGCATCGCCTGCCCGTCCGGCAACACCAGCATCAAGGTGTTCGTCGATTGCATCAACGCCTACCTGCTCGACGCCCATGCCAGGGGCAGGCACACGGTACTGATCATCGACGAGGCGCAAAACCTCTCCGCCGAAGTACTAGAGCAGATGCGGCTGCTCACCAACCTGGAAACCAACCAGCGCAAACTGTTGCAGATCATCCTGCTGGGTCAGCCCGAGCTGGCAACGATGCTGGCACAGCCGGAACTGCGGCAGCTCGCGCAACGGATTATCGCGCGCTATCACCTGGGGCCGCTGACCAAGCAGGAAGTCGCTGCCTATGTACGGCATCGCCTTGAGGTTTCCGGCACCCAGCGCCAGCTGTTCCCGGCTGCGCTGATGGGTAAACTGTATCGCCTGAGCGGCGGCATTCCCCGGATCGTCAACGTACTCTGCGACCGGTCACTGCTCGGTGCCTACGTACAAGGCAAGGAGCGCGTCGATCATGCGACCCTTGCGCAAGCGGCGCGTGAGGTGCTCCACCAGCCGACTTCGCAACGCCGCATCATGATGCGCCCCCTCCTGGCAGGTTTGGCTTTGCTGGCCGGCGTTGCACTGGCGGCAACGCTGTACCAGCCCACTGAGAAACCCGCAGGACAGACCAAAGCCGCGAATCAAGCAGAGGCCGTCAACGCCAAAGATAAAATCGAATCCGCCAAGCAAGTAACGGCATTGCCGGTTACTCTGGAATGGCCGGCAGCGGAGCCGCTCTCGCGCAGCAAGGCATTGGCTTACGCTGCGCTGTTCCGGGCATGGGGAACGGACTATCAAGGGGAGGACGCGTGCCGGCAGGCTGAAGGCATGGGTTTACGCTGCCGCACCACGCGCGGCGGGCTGGACGAACTGCGCCAACTGGACCGGCCTGCGGTTCTGCACTTGCGTGACAACCAGGGCCAGGAATTCCATGCAGCCCTGACTCAACTTGATGACAAATCCGCCACCTTCACCATCGGCACCGCAACCAGAACAGTCGCCATTGACGCCCTTGCGGCACAATGGTCGGGGCACTACACCTTGCTGTGGCGCCTGCCACCGGTTGCACGCAAGAACATCCGGCAGGGGGAGCGCGGGCCGGATGTGGAATGGCTGGGCAAGCAACTCGCGCAAGTCCAGGGTAAGGCGGCGGAAACCACCGCAGACCCGGTTTTCGATGAGGCCATGGTGAGTCAGGTCAAACAGTTCCAACTCATTCAGGGACTCACCCCTGACGGTGCCGTCGGATCCCAGACCCTGATGCGCCTGAGCGGTGTGGCGGATCGAACGGCGCCGAAGCTATCCCACGCGCCAGTGGAAATAGGAAAATAGGCATGTCGTATATCCTGGAAGCGCTCAAAAAATCCGATCAGCTGCGCCAGCGCGGCACAACGCCGACATTGCCGCCAGCACAGACACCGTTGGCCGCGCCAAAACAACCCGTGTTTTTGTATTACGGCCTGCTTGCAGCTGTCCTGCTCTCCGCCGGCATCCTGATCGGCTGGCTGCGCCCGTGGCAGGCGGAACAACCGGCTCCCGCGACAGAACCCCTCGCCGCGAAATCACCCATGCCAGTCTCACACCAGACCACCCCGGCATTCCTCCCCGATCCGCCTGAAATGGCCAGAAAGACGGCGCAGGAATTACCGGCGCCGGATTCAGCGCCAACCGTGCAACCTGCTCCCATGGTTGCCGCCATGAAACCGGACATGCCAGCACCCGCCAAGGCAGAGACACACAGCGCGCCGCCCAGAATAGTTGCTTATGCCCCGTCACCCATGCCGGAAAAGCCCGCCGGCCCTGCCGACACTACGCGGGAACCGAAAGTGCTACCCCTGGCCGAACTGCCTCTTCAGGTCCAGCAGGAAATTCCGGCCATGACAATTCCGCTCCATGCCTATTCGAGCAAACCCAAGGACCGTCTCGTCAGCATCAATGACCGGATGCTGCGGGAAGGCGAATCTCTGACGCCCGGCCTCAGGCTGGAGCAAATCACCAAGGATGGCCTGATATTCAGCTACAAGGGATATCGTTTCCAGCGCGGCGTGCAGTAGCAACCAATCCACCACTTCATTCGACCGCCGGCCCGGAAGCCAGACGATGCGCCCAGCGCGTCGTCTCCGGCAGGCGGTAGCGGGTGACGCAGGCCATCACATAGTCGAGCGCCGTCGCCAGGCTGATGCGGTGACCAATGGAGATGTAGAGCGGCTTCACGCCGGGTCGGCTGCGCAATATCGCGCCTATGGTTTCGCCATGATAGCGCAGTGGCACGGATGCGCCGCGCTGGTCAGGCGGCTCGACCTGCTCGCCGATCAGCCGGGTTTTGGCCACGCCGATGGAGGAAATGCCGCACAGCAGGCCAAGGTGGCTGGCGATGCCGAAACGGCGAGGATGGGCAATACCCTGACCGTCGCACAGCAGCAAGTCGGGAATGACGGTAAGCTTCTCCAGAGCTCCGATCACCGCAGGCACCTCGCGGAAAGACAGCAGCCCCGGCACATAGGGAAAACAGGTAGGAGTGCGAAAAATGGCATGATCCACCAGTTCGAGCGTAGGAAAGGCTAGCACCGCCACCGCAGCGCGGGTGATCCCGCCGCCTTCCTCGAAACCCACGTCCACCCCCGCCACATGGCGCACCGGGCCGAGCCAGTCTTCCCTCACCACCTCGCCGCGCAGTTGCTGCTGGATGGCAATCGCTTCAGCCGGACTGATATCCCAAGGGTGCCTTTGGACTATTTTCATGGCGTTTGCTAAATCCACTCATGCATAAAAGGTAGCCAAGACAATCAGCCCCGTTCACGCAAAAATCTCTTCACATCACTCACGGCTACTGCCTGTAACTTCAGCATCAAGGCAACAGGTATGCGTTGCAATTCAGCTTGTTTGAGCAATTGTTTTTCCAATGCCTGCCACAGAGCCACAGTCTGATGGGCATCAGGTAACGCGCGGTGGGCATTGCTGTTGGCGTTCAGGCTAAAATGGCTGGTCAGCGCTGCCAGGCTGTAGCTGCGCAGACCCGGCTCCACCCGTTTAGCCAGTTTCATGGTACACAGCAGATTAGACGGCACAGAGAGACCCAGGCGGTCGAATTCCATTTTCAGGAAACCTTGGTCGAACTTGGCGTTATGGGCAACGATAGCCGCGCCGCGCATAAAGTTGTGCAGCTTTGGCATAACTTCGGCAGGGCGAGATTGCCCCTTAAGCATGGCATTAGTGATGCCGGTGATATTGGTAATCTCAGACGACAGTTGGACGCCAGGATCGATGAGAGAGGTGAATGTTTCCACCACTACGCCGTTCACCACTTTCACCGCGCCCACTTCGATGACCCGACAGCCTGCCGGTTTCAGCCCAGTAGTTTCGAAATCAAAAAAGACTAGCGCCTCGTCGACGGTGTGCCTTCCCGGCTTTGGCGTGGCTGCTTGTGGTTGCACCGACTGTGGTTTAGCTGGTTTCTCCTCAGTCAACGTGGCTAATACCTGCTGAATTTGTGCCACGACACGCCCCAAGGAGGCCACATCTATCCCCTGTCCGGCCATTTCGGTGGAAACAAAAAGTGTCTTGCCGCTCTCAAAACCATGGTCACGGTACCATGTCAGCTTTTGAGCCCAGCGGGCCATATAGTCTGGGTCATCGGCCCGGCCAAGATGTTCCCACACGATCACTTTAGTGCCGCGCTGGAAGGCGAAATCTGGGCGAACGCCACGACCCAAGCCCAGTGTCGAAAGATCAAGTTCGTACTGATAGTCCAGCCTGGCCTGATGCAGCAGGTTAGCGATAATCACCTCGGATTTGCTTCTGACCTTTTCGCCTCGCTCGGTACAGTGAATCAGACCTTCCGGCCTGAAAACGTTTGCATTATTATCAGTCTCAGCAGATTTCCGTCCCTTTGCTGCATTGTCTATTGATGCCGCTAGGGCAGCAGCATTTGCTTCTAATATGTTGCGTTTTTCTTCAAGGATTTTTTTGGCCGCTGCAATTCGTTCGCTTAACTGTGCGGCCAGCTCCGCCAGCGCATCCTCTCCCTGTTCCGCGCGGGTTTCCGCCTCCCTTTGCAGATCTGCTAGTTCACCGTTTTCCAGTTGCAGCAATTCTTCTTCCACCTCCCGCAGCCTGGCTGCCAGACGGGATTTCTGACGGATGGTGCGAATCAGACGTGCGCCGACGTCATCACCCTCGATGGCTTCAGGGTGATCCCGGTACTCGGCAATAATCGCCTCAATGCGCGCCTGGTCACCGGCACGGTACGCCACATTCACTTGCGCCATCAAATCATTGCGCAGGCTCCGGTCAGCGTCGCTGGCTCCCCGGTCGGGGTGAAGGCGTCTCGCTGCCGCCCTGTACAGGTTCTTGAGTTCATCCGTCGGGGCAAAAGGCTCGGCTGCTGCGGCGTCTTCTGGGGTGGCGGAGGATTCCCATGCCGACTGCGCCGCTCTCTCACTAGCGGCAGCCGCCGCTGCCTGCGCCTGCTTGTCGCGCGGCTTGGCATTCGCCTCAAGCCGGGCAGTTCCAGCCTCTATCGCATCCAGTTCCGCATACAGGGTGCCCACCATTTGCTGATACCGGGTGTGAAAGCGCTGGATGGATTCAGCGCGCGTGGCCAGTTCCAGCTCTTTTTCGGAAAGCGCGGCTTCCAGCGAGGCAATCTCCGTCAACCGCTGTTCCAGTTCCCGTTCTTCCGGGAGTAAGTCGTGTTGCTTTGTCATTCTTGTTGTTTAATCCCTTGGAATACCAACCCTATGCCATGTCAAGCAGGACATGGCTCAGCATAATTATGTGAGCATCTGCTCCAGTCTGGTTTGAGCTTCAGCATTCCCCTGTTCAGCCGCCAGGCGGTACCACTTCACTGCTTCTTCATCGTCCTGTTCAACGCCACCTTGAGTGCCACTATCACCTAAAAGAAAAAAGGTTTCCTCCTTACCCTCATCAACAACCATTTGATACCATTTTTCAGCTTCAGCATTACTCTGCTTTACACCCCTGCCTTTCTTGTGCATGCGTGCCAATGCGACCATGGCCCAAAAGCGATAAATGCTGCAATCTGATTTATTGTCAATCACCGAGTGGTACCACTTCATGGCCTCCGCAAAATTCTGTTCGACGACTTTCCCTTCGGCGTACATTTGCCCCAAGTCGAACTGTGCTTCATAGCTACCGCGCTCAGCTGCCAACAAATACCACTTTAAGGCTTCGGCAATATCCCCCTTTTCTTCCCATCCGGGCATGTAGTCCTGTGCTATCCCGCATAAAATATCCTCATCCCCATGGTCGGCCACTTCCCTGAGCAATCTTTCTGCTTCTTCATCATCCTTTTCGACGCCGAGCCCATTTTTGTATCTGAGCGCCAGCGCATACTGGGCACGGTCGTATCCTTGTTCAGCCGCCAGGCGATACCACTTCACCGCTTCTACATCATCCTGTTCGACACCTCGGCCTTTGGCGTACATATCCCCCATGCAGTCCTGAGCTCTGGCATTACCCTTCTCAGCAGCAATCTGAAGCCATTTTATGGCTTCAGCATAATCTCGCTCATTGCGACCTTGCTCATACACAAACCATAAACCCAAACTAAGCATAGCCCCAACATGCCCTTGAGCAGCCGCCAAGCGGTACCACTTCACCATCTCATCGTAGTCATGCTCTGCACCGTGATGATCCCATCGGTACACATACCCCAATTTGTATTGGGCATCCACATACCCCTGTTCAGCCGCTAGGCGGTACCACTTCACCGCTTCTTCATCGTCCTGCCCAACACCGCGGCCTTTGGCGTACATCCTCCCCAAGATGGACTGAGCGGTGGCATTTCCCCGCTCAGCCGCCAAGCGGAACCACTTCACCGCCTCTTCGTCGTCCTGCTCAACGCAGCGGCCATCGGCGTACATTGCCCCCAAGATGGTCTGTGCAGTGACATACCCCTGCTCAGCCGCCATGCAGTACCACTTCACCGCTTCTTCATCGTCCTGTTCGACGCCTTGGCCTTTGTAATACATCACCCCCAGTTTGCACTGTGCTTCAACATCCCCCTGTTCGGCAGCCAGACGATACCATTTCACTGCCTCAGCGTCGTTTTGCTCAACGCCTTTACCTCTGAGATACATTAGTCCTATGTTTCGTTGTGACTTGGCAAGTCCCAGATTGGCCGCTGTTAGAAACCACACTACAGCATCCGCGTAGTTCTGCTCGGTGCCATGCCCACCGCGGCATATCACCCCAAGCAGATTCATGGCGTCTGTATCGCCAGCCAGCGCCAACTCTTGAGCAAACTCAAAGGCCTCTACATATTGTTTGTTTTCATAAAGTTTCTTGGCATCGGAGTACTGTCGTGCAGTTTTTGCTACCGGCTTGCCAAGATCACTCAAGCCACGCGCCACAAGCGAGTTGGAGGAAATCGCCGGGAATCTATTATTGCTTTTATCTGGTAATGAGTTGTTTTTGTCACGCATCATTTCCACATAGTCCTTAAATTTTAGAAATTCCCGTACATCATATAACCACGGCTTGCCGAATGTAACCTAGTTCTCAATATGGAAACGTAACCAATTGTTGTGGTGGTGTGGGAGGAGTAAGCTTGTAAAGAGTCATCCACTTCCATGATTTTAACCGCTTAGACCGCCTCCATTAAAACCATGACCGCATATCAGAACTTCATAGATGATTTCCCCCGGCGCTGCCGAGACATTCTAGAATTCGCTGGGAAACCGGCTTTGTTCAGAGGGCGAGAGGTGACGCTCACTCTTATGGTAGCCTCTGCAGGGTTGGTTGTTCCATATGAAAGGTTAAAACCTGATAGTGAAATCGACCATCCATCTGGAGACAACAAGATATTCTCCGCTGCTGCCGAACAACTTAAATTACTGCTCGCCGAACCTTTTCTAGCTTCCGAATTGTGGAACCAGCCCTACTCGACATGGCACTCTGGAAAGCTGAAATCTGTTCGGGGCGATCCCGATTCGTGGGAAGGTCTACGTAATCGCCAGCCCATTCAAGCGGACAAAACCGTCAAAAATGTTCTTCGCGTCATTCGCAATGCGCTCGCCCACGGAAACATTTTTACATTCAAGAACCCAATAGAAGCGATCATTTTCATCAACGCCAATGTGAATGACCAAAATATAGTACGGGACTATTCATTCGTGTTCGTAGGCCCTAATGATTTCCATCAATTTTTGAAGCAGTGGTTTGATTTTTTGGATCAATTGAGAATTCATCAGGATGAAGCTTTCGCGGTGCTGGAAGATGCGGCCTAGAGTTGCATTCTATCCGTGCTGCCATCTTGACATTCTGGAGCCGCTTGCACTGTTGGCTCCCTATGTTGATGAAGTGATTTTTTGTGATATCAACGCGGCACTGTTGTCCCGATGGAGAAAATCTATTGCTTCTCTGTCTGGCCCGCCGAGTGCATCATTCTTGATAGGCGATGTAAGGCAAGTTATTTCAAGTGTCAAAGAAATTGACATATTGTTCTACCGTGGCGACAGTCCAGGTGAAGACGGCAGCGGCGTTTTCGTTCTCGGCGATTCCTTTCTCCCCTTCATACTTGAACGATTTCACGCTGATGGGGGCTTGATTATCACAGATGGCTCAAACAGTCGCGGAAGCAATTTCGAAAGGATGATTCGACCGAATGGCTTAGCTAAGCATGGCTGGTTATTCCGTAAATGCTCTGACCAACCATTCGTTGAGAAGCATCGGCTACATGTTATCGATGTCAAGTCAGCCCGCTCGGCCCAACCCATCAAGAATCAATAGCAAGAATCATAGGGAGCCAAACGGGTCAGCTTCGGATTGCTTTTCTTGGACTCCTTCATTCGATAGCATCTTTTGGAAATCATCCGAAGCTGACCCTGTGGTTTACTCGCTGGCCCTGAACGGATTACATATCGTCAACTGGCCTTCAATGATCTGGCCGTGTTGCATGTCTTCTGAGTAAAGCGTCGAGCAGCCAGCTAACAAGGCTGCAGCGACAATCAGCGAATCGTATAGGGAAATGCCATAGCGCTCGGCCACCAAAAGGCTGCGCTCATGCGTTTCAACTAACAGGGGCTCTACACTGCTCACGGCACGTACCTGATCCAGCACTTCGCGGATTTCCGGCCACGACATCCCCAACTTACGCGAAGCAACAGCGGCGAACTCGTTAAGTACCTGCACGCTGATTATGCCGCCTTCGGCGAGCAGTTCTTCCGCGCGATCTGCCTTCGCTTGGTCAGCCGACAGCAGATAGAGCACGACGTTTGTGTCAAAGAAACGCCTATCGCCGCTCATTGGCTTCGAGCCGGTCAAACTTGAAATCAACAGGCAGCCGCCCACGGTATTTTCGTAATCGCGCCAGCAAATCTCGGGCGCTGGGTGCCTTTTCTATGGAGAAATCGCGGGCGCCGGCAACGTGAATTTCGATGTTGTCCCCCGGCTTGAGATCAAGCGCCTCGACCACTGTTGCCGGGAGGCGCACTGCCAGGCTGTTACCCCATTTAGCTACTTGCATGGCTTCACCTTTAAGATATACAAAATAATTTGTATATCCTACTCACATTTCCCTGGCATGCCAAGTGAATCGAAAAAACTAAGGGGACGGATTTATACTAAAAACCGCAATTGAACGATGCAAACCCTTCGATACGCCCGCTGCGCGGGCTACTCAGGGCGAACGGTCTTTCACCAAATGGGTGACCACCCCATTCGTGCTGAGTAGCGCGGTTTCTTGCGCGTATCGAAGCATGAGCGGGGTGGTCACTGCTTTTTATAGGTTTGTTTTTCTGTGTCGCCTAGAGGCGCCTACTTTTGGCTCTTGTGGTGAACCGCTTGTTCTAGGGTAAAATGCGGGTTTCCCAAATACCTACAGCACGGGCCGGCTTATGAATCTCTCCACGCTTACCGCACTATCCCCTCTGGACGGGCGCTACCACAACAAGGTGGCCGACCTGCGCGCCTATTTCAGCGAGTTCGCGCTAATCCGCTATCGCGTCAAGGTGGAAATCGAATGGCTCAAGGCGCTCTCGCGCGAGCCCGCCATTGCCGAAGTTCCGACCTTTTCCGCTGAAACCTTCGCGCAGATGGACGCGCTGGCGAACAATTTTTCGGAAGCCGACGCCCAGGCGGTCAAGGATATCGAAAAGACCACCAACCACGACGTCAAGGCGGTTGAATACTGGATGAAATCCCGTCTGGCCGGCAATGCGGAGGTGATGAAAGTGAGCGAATTCATCCATTTCGCCTGCACCTCGGAAGACATCAACAACCTGTCACACGGCCTGATGCTGAAGGATGCGCGCGAAGCAGCGATGCTGCCCGGCCTTGCCAAGCTTGTCTCCCGACTCACCGAGCTCGCCCATGAATTCGCGGCCATGCCGATGCTGGCCCACACCCACGGCCAGCCCGCCTCGCCCACCACGGTCGGCAAGGAGATGGCCAACGTGGCCTACCGCCTGCAGCGCCAACAAAAGCGCCTGACCGAGGTCGCCATCCTGGGCAAGGCCAACGGCGCGGTGGGCAACTACAACGCCCATCTGTCGGCCTATCCCGATTTCGACTGGGAGCGCTTCGCGAAGCATTTTGTCGAAGGGCTGGGGCTGGATTTCAACCCCTACACCATCCAGATCGAGCCGCACGACTGCATGGCCGAGCTGTTCGATGCCTACACCCGCACCAACACCATCCTGATCGACCTCGACCGCGACGTATGGGGCTACATCTCTCTGGGCTATTTCAAGCAGAAAGTGAAGGCTGGCGAAGTGGGGTCCTCCACCATGCCGCACAAGGTCAACCCGATCGATTTCGAGAATTCGGAAGGCAACCTCGGTCTGGCAAACGCCCTGCTGCGCCATTTAAGCGAAAAGCTGCCGGTTTCCCGCTGGCAGCGCGACCTCACCGACTCCACCGTGCTGCGCAACATGGGCGTGGGCCTGGGCTACACCCTGCTCGGCTACGATTCCTGCCTGCGCGGCCTCAACAAGCTGGAAGCCAACCCGCAACGCCTGAGTGACCACCTGGACAACAACTGGGAAGTGCTGGCGGAACCGATCCAGACCGTGATGCGCCGCTACGGCGTGGAGAACCCCTACGAGCAGCTCAAGGAACTCACCCGCGGCAAGGGTGGCATCACCCGGGAAACCCTGCACGCCTTCATCTCCAAACTCGCCATTCCGGAGGAAGCGAAACAGCGGCTGCTGCAGATGACACCGCACAACTACATCGGCAAGGCTGCAGAACTGGCGGCGAGGATTTAGTCTTCCCGTTCACCTTCGATGGTGCGATAGAACTCGTCCATTTTCCGCGCCGCCACATGCTTGTTGTAACCCCGGGTCACATAGCGAATCAGCCAGGCGGTGTAGATAAATGCGGCGACGAAGGCGAAGGATAGCCCCCAACCCAGCCCGGTTCGTAGCGACAGCGTGAGCATCTCGCCGCGGGGTGCATTGAACACATAGAGGCCGAGTAGCGGACCGCCGATCAACGAAACCGCGGCTATCACGGCAATATGCAAGATAATGCGCCGGGTCGGCGGCAGGAAACTGCTTACCGGGACGTCGTCGAGCATGGGTTCCATGACTATGGGATGCGGTGGCGCAGGTAACCGATGATTCCCGGCAGGATCGACAGCAGGACAATGCCGAAAATCACCAGCGTCAGGTTCTGCTTGATGAACGGGATGTTGCCGAAGAAGTAGCCGGCCAGCAGCAGCGAGCCGACCCAGGCTATCCCGCCCGCCAGGCTGTAAGGCAGGAAACGGCGGTAATCCATGCGCCCGATCCCGGCGACGAAGGGAGCGAATGTGCGGATGATGGGGAAAAAACGCGCCAGGATAACGGCCTTGCCACCGTGTTTTTCATAAAAGTGGTGAGTCTGCTCAAGGTGTTTGGGGTTGAGCAGGCGCGAACGCTCTCTGCTGAACACCTTCGGCCCGATATAGCGACCAACCCAATAGTTGGTGTTGTCGCCCATGAACGAGGCGGCGATCAGCAAGCCAGCCAGCACCTGAAGTTCCATCGCCCCGGTCGCGGTCAGTGCGCCGGCCACGAACAGCAGGGAATCGCCAGGCAGGAAGGGCGTCACTACCAAACCGGTTTCGCAGAAAATAATCAGGAACAGAATCAGGTAAACCCAGGTACCGTAATCCTGCACCAGTACCAGCAGGTGCTTGTCGAGGTGCAGGACTAGATCGATAAAAGCGGTCAGAAGCTCCATCAGGGCAGCGCTTCCGTCCCTTCGCCTTCCTTTTTCTCAGGCTTGAGGAAATCCTCGCGCGACACGCCCAGCCACATCACGATCGGGCTGGCCACCAGCACCGAGGAATAGATGCCGAAGACGATGCCGATGGTCAGCGCCAGGGCGAAGTAGAACAGTGCCTCGCCGCCGAAGAACAGCATCGACAGCACCATCAGTTCAGTCATGGTGTGGGTGATGATGGTACGCGACATGGTGCGGGTGATGGCGTTGTCGATCACCTCGGACACCGATGCCTTGCGCATCTTGCGGAAGTTTTCACGTACCCGATCGAACACCACCACGGATTCGTTGACCGAATAGCCGAGTACGGCCAGGATACCAGCCAACACGGTGAGGGAAAATTCCCACTGAAAGAAGGCGAAGAAGCCGAGAATGATCACCACGTCGTGCATGTTGGCGATAATTGCCGCCACCGAAAAGCGCCATTCGAAACGAATGGCGAGGTAGGCCATGATGCCGAGGGAGACCACCAGCAGCGCAAGCGCGCCGTTCTCGTACAGTTCCTTGCCCACCTGCGGACCAACGAACTCGACACGCTTCAGCGTGACGGAATTGTCAGCACCCTGCAACACCTTGAGCACCTGCTCGGAAAGCTGGGCGGTGCTGACATCAGGCTTGAGCGGCAGACGGATCATGACGTCGCGCGCCGTGCCGAAATTCTGCACCGCCGCATCGTGCATGCCGATTTTGGACAGAGTATCGCGGATCTTGGGGACATCCGCCTGCTGGCTGTAGCTCACCTCCATCACCGTGCCGCCGGTGAAGTCCACCCCCAGGTTAAGACCCTTCAGCCCCAGCGCTGCTACCGCCGCGATGAACGTCACCAGCGAGATAAAGGTCGTCACCCGCGCATAACTCATGAACGGGATGTCGCGTTTGATATTGAAAAATTCCAGCATATTTTTTCCTTGAAAATCCTGACTACTCGTTGCGGCGGGCTTCCCTCTCCCCAACCCTCTCCCACTCGTGGGAGAGGGAGCAAACGTAAAAGGCGCTTGTTTTAAATTGAAACCTTTTCCAGCCTGGCTTTGCGTCCGTAGGTCAGGTTGACGATACCGCGCGACACCACCACAGCGCTAAACATCGAAGTCAGAATGCCGAGGCACAACACCACCGCAAACCCGCGCACCGGACCGGAACCCAGCCAGAACAGCGCCACACCGGCGATCAAGGTGGTGATATTGGAATCGAGAATGGTGGCAAATGCCCGCTCGTAGCCGGCATGGATAGCCGCCTGCGGCGAGGAGCCATTCCTGAGTTCCTCGCGGATGCGCTCGTTGATAAGCACGTTGGAGTCGATCGCCATACCCACCGTCAAGGCGATACCCGCCATGCCAGGCAGGGTCAGGGTGGCTTGCAGCAGTGAAAGCATCGCCACCAGCAGAAACACGTTGACGGCCAGTGCCGCCGTCGAAACCATGCCGAAAAACCGGTAGTAGAACATCATGAAGGCGGCGATGGCGACAAAACCGTAGACATTGGAATTGAAGCCCTTGGCGATGTTCTCCGCGCCCATACTCGGTCCGACGGTACGCTCCTCGATGATATCCATCGGCGCAGCCAACGCGCCGGCACGCAGCAACAGCGCCACGTCACTGGCTTCCATTGTAGTCATGCGACCAGAAATCTGTACCCTGCCGCCGCCGATCTCCTCGCGGATCACCGGAGCGGTGATCACTTCGCCTTTGCCTTTTTCTATCAGCAGAATCGCCATGCGCTTGCCCACGTTATCGCGCGTCAGTTGCTTGAAGATGCGGGCACCGCGGCCATCCAGGTTGAGATGTACGGCCGGTTCGCCGCTTTGCCCTTCGAAGCCGGGTTGCGCATCGCTGATGTAATCACCGGTCAGTACCACGCCCTTCTTCACCAATAATGGCAGACCCTTACGTTCGGTATACAGCTCGCTGCCGAAAGGAATCTGGCCACTCTGCACTGCGGCCGTCACGTCATGCTCCTCGTCCACCATGCGGATTTCCAGGGTGGCGGTACGGCCGAGAATGTCCTTGGCCTTGGCGGTATCCTGCACGCCGGGCAACTGCACCACGACGCGGTCTATGCCCTGCT
This sequence comes from Sulfuricella sp. T08, assembly GCF_000971475.1. Lineage (GTDB taxonomy): Bacteria > Pseudomonadota > Gammaproteobacteria > Burkholderiales > Sulfuricellaceae > Sulfuricella. The sequence continues at coordinate 8,852 of NZ_DF967527.1, read as the reverse complement.
GCTGGATGATCGGCTCGGCCACGCCAAGTTCATTGATACGATTGCGCAGGGTGGTAATGTTCTGCTGCAGGGCAAATTCCTGAATGCGCTTCTGCGCCCCCAGCTTAAGCGTGGCTACCAGCTTGAATTCGGAACCATCTTCGACTTCCTTCAGCAGCAGATCCGGCGAGGTCTTCTGCAGCTCATCCATCGCCTTCTGGCGTGATTCGGCATCGCGGAACTTGATCTCCACCGCTTGGTCCTGCCGGGAAATGCCCGCATAAGCGATTTTTTTCTCGCGCAAGCTGGTGCGGATATCGCCGTTATAACGATCGAGTGCCTTGGTGATTGCACCCTTCATGTCCACCTGCAGCAGGAAGTGCACCCCGCCGCGCAAGTCCAGGCCGAGGTACATCGGCAGTGCGCCCAGGTTGGAAAGCCACTTGGGGGCGCTCGACAGCAGATTAAGCGCCACCACGAAGTTCTCCCCGAGATTTGACTGGAGAATATCCTTGGCCTTGATCTGGGTGTCGGCATCTGCAAATCGCACCTTCACGCCGGAGGAGTCGAACGTGATGCCTTGATTGGCTAAATTATTTTTCTTCAGCACATCCTCGACCTGCTTCATCAGCCCCTGGTCCACCTTGGTCATGCCGCGCATCGGTGAAACCTGGACTGCGGGCGACTCGCCGAAGAAATTGGGCAGGGTGAAAATCAGGCCGGACAGCATCGCTACCGCGATGACAAGATATTTCCACAGGGGATAACGGTTCATTCAAAACTCCGTGAGGGATGAGGAGTCAGGGGTGAAGAGGGAAGGTAGACACCTCACCCCTCACTCGCAACTTAGATATCCTTGATCGTGCCCTTTGGCAGCAGGGTCGTAATCGCCGACTTTTGTACATTGATCACCACATTCGGGGCAACTTCCAGGCCGACGTAGGCAGTACTCACTTTCGCCACCTTGCCCACTTCGCCACCGGCGGTAACCACTTCGTCGCCCTTTTGCAGCGACTCAATCATGTTCTTCTGCTCCTTGGCGCGCTTCATCTGCGGGCGGATCATCATGAAGTAGAACAGTGCGAAAATTACGATCAAGGGCAGGAACTGTTGCAGGCTGCCCATCATATCGGCCGGTGCACCATCGGCGGCATGTGCAAGACTAATCAGCATATTCGGTTCTCCATCATGAAAAAATAACGTGGCATTTTATCACGACCCCGCCACACGCGCTTGCCTAAACTCTTGCACGAATTCGGCCAAGCGCCCTTCCTCGATGGCGCGGCGGATGCCCTGCATCAGTTCCTGGTAGTAGTGCAGGTTGTGGATAGTGTTAAGGCGCGCACCGAGTATCTCGCCGATACGGTGCAGGTGGTGAAGGTAGGCGCGGGTGAAGTTGCGGCAGGTATAGCAGCCGCAGACCTCGTCCAGCGGCCTCATGTCCAGCCGGTATTGGGCATTCTTGATCCTGACCGTGCCGAAACGGGTAAACAGCCAGCCGTTGCGGGCGTTGCGCGTCGGCATCACGCAGTCGAACATGTCCACCCCGCGCGACACTGCATCGACGATGTCCTCCGGCGTACCCACTCCCATCAGGTAGCGCGGCTTGTCCGCCGGCATCTGCGGCGCGACGTGGTCGAGAATGCGCAGCATGTCCTCTTTCGGCTCGCCCACCGACAGCCCGCCGATGGCATAACCGTCGAAGCCGATATTCACCAGCCCGGCCAGCGATTCGTCACGCAGGCTCTCGTGCATGCCGCCCTGTACGATGCCGAACAACGCATTCGGATTGCCCTCGTGAGCCCTCTTCGAACGCTCCGCCCAGCGCAGGGAAAGGCGCATCGAATCCCCTGCCTGCTGCAAATCGGCGGGATGAGGCGTGCACTCGTCGAAGATCATCACGATATCGGAGTTCAGCACCTTCTGAATCCGCATCGACTCTTCCGGCGTCAGGAAACAGCGGTCGCCGTTCACCGGCGACTGGAACTTCACGCCTTCTTCCGTGATCTTGCGCAGGTCGCCCAGACTGAACACCTGGAAACCGCCGCTATCCGTGAGTATCGGCCCGTCCCAGCCCATGAAACGGTGCAACCCGCCATGCGCCGCTATCACCTCCAGACCCGGGCGCAGCCACAGGTGGAAGGTGTTGCCGAGCACGATGTGGGCGCCGATTTCCTTCAGCTCGGCGGGCGACATCGCCTTGACCGTGCCGTAGGTGCCCACCGGCATGAAGGCCGGGGTTTCGACCGTGCCGTGTGCCAAGGTGAGAGTGCCGCGGCGGGCGGGGCCATCGGTGGCGAGAAGTTCGAATTTCATTGCTGCCTTTCTATGAGCATTGCATCGCCGTAGCTGAAAAAGCGGTAGCGATTTTCCACCGCATGGCGGTAAGCGCGGCGGATGTTTTCCATGCCGCCGAAAGCCGACACCAGCATCAGCAGGGTTGATCTGGGCAGGTGAAAATTGGTCAGCAGCCTCTCCACAACCCTGAACCGATAGCCGGGGAAAATGAAGATGTTGGTTTCGCCGCTCCCCGCTTCCAGTTCGCCGCCAGCCGACGCAGATTCCAGCGCCCGCAAGCTGGTCGTCCCAACCGCCATGACTCGCCCGCCTTCCGCCCTGGCCAGCCGGATCAAATCCACAGTCCGCTGCGGCACGGTGTACCACTCGCTGTGCATGTGGTGCTCGGCGATTTCCTCCACGCGCACCGGCTGAAAAGTCCCAGCGCCAACATGAAGCGTGACGTAGGCGATCTTCACCCCCATTTTTTCCAGGGTTTCCAGCATCGCCGGATCGAAATGCAGCCCCGCCGTAGGCGCGGCCACTGCGCCGGGCTGACGCGCGTAAACGGTCTGATAGCGGGTTTCGTCCAGCGCTTCCGGAGCATGGGTGATGTAGGGCGGCAGCGGCAGGCTGCCATACTGTTCCAGCAGTTCCAGCAGCGGCGTTTCCCCCGCAAAGCGCAGACGGTAGAGTTCGCCCTGGCGTTCCTCCACTGTCGCCGCGATCTCGCCTGCCAGCAGCAGGCCGGAGCCGGGCTTGGGCGCATGGCTGGCGCGGATGTGGGCGAGTGCATGATGCTCGTCCAGCAGCCGCTCGATCAACACCTCGAGTTTGCCGCCGCTGTCCTTCACCCCGAACAGCCGGGCCTTGATCACGCGCGTGTCGTTAAACACCAGCAAGTCACCGGGCTTGAGAAATTTCGGCAAGTCGCTGAACTGTTCATCCGCCAGCTCTCCGTTCGCGCCGTCGAGATGGAGCAAACGGCTCTGACTACGTTCCTGGGTGGGAAACTGGGCGATCAGTTCGGGAGGCAGGTCGAAATCGAAATCACTGGTTTTCATGCGAAGAAACTTGCCGGGAAAATGTTTTTGGTTGATAATTCGCGACTTCCAGACAGTCAGGATGTTTCATCCGGACTTCCAGCCGGGATGGCGGAACTGGTAGACGCACGGGACTCAAAATCCCGCGCTAGCAATAGCGTGCCGGTTCGATTCCGGCTCCCGGCACCAAGTAATTCAAGCTGTTACCTCTACTTCCATATAATCCGTTATTCCCATTTTTTGCCCGAAATTTTGCGCAAATTTGCGCAGCCATCGCACAAACAAACCACCACCTACTGAAGCAGGTGGATTAGCGCAGAAGCCAAAAGACTTGTGAAAAGCGCCGGTGCGCCGGAACCTTGCCGCTACGCAGCGTGGCTCAAGTGCATATCCACATGAATATCTGCGAACGGGCAGAGCAAGCCCCCGCGAGAAGTGCGCTCCACCAGTCCGAGATCGACCAGGACGCTGGCGTCTTCATGGACTCGTTTTACGTCGCGTCCAACCCTCCGGGCCAACTCGCGCACAGGCAATTCCCCAGAACCCTGCAGAGCATTTATCAACACCCAACGCCGTTCTGTCAGATGTGAGAAAAATGCGGCTGGAGAATCAAAGTTGAGCGTTTCGCCCTGGTAGGCGTTGGCCTGAAAAGCGGACTTCGCAGCGTGCCGCAATGCCCCTTGCCAATCCGGTCGCATGTTAATAGTCAATGTCCTTGCTTCCATCGCTCAACCTCCTCGATAAAATCATCAACCAGCCTGTCAGGGGTGGCAAACACATAGGGCATTTCCACGTTACCCACATGCTTGTGATCGCCTTTGCCGCGCTCGTTGTCAAAGCCCACCACACGACACCCATTTTCAATATAGACCAGCCGGTATTTGTACTTATGTTCTGATGGCGGCACCGACTCATGCACAAGCCAGATTACCATTTCAATCCCCGTGCCGTCCTCGGAAATGTTGCGAAAACGGGTAATCAGATCGGCCTTCATGTTGTCCATAATGCCAACAATATATAATACTGTCAACCCAACTTCTTCGCCAGATCCTCACCCTGGTAAATAGTACCCGCCTCCTGTAAGGATATCCTTCGGCGGCCTACCGAAAAACCGTAAACAATCACCATCCCATTGGCCCATCCCGTTTCAATCGAGGCAGGTTGCTGCTTTATCTCGCTCAAATCACCCAGAGTAGGCATAATCCTGTGTCATACAAAGAATAATTACAGGCATATTGATGAACCAACAAGCACTCTCCTCCTTCATCTGGTCAGTTGCTGACCTGCTGCGTGGCGACTACAAGCAATCTGAATACGGCAAGGTGATTCTGCCCTTTACTGTACTGCGCCGTCTGGACTGCGTACTGGAATCCACCAAGGTTGCCGTGCTGGCCGAATATACCAAACAACAAAAAGCCGGTCTGAACCCTGAGCCGTTCCTGTTACGCAAAGCCGGGCAGAGCTTCTACAACACCTCGCCGCTGGACATGAAGAAGCTGATGGGTGACCAGGACCACATCGGTGAAAATCTCTACTCCTACATACAGGCATTCTCCCCGGCGGTGCGGGACATTTTTGAACGCTTCGACTTCTACACTCAGGTTGACCGTCTGACCAAGGCTGGTTTGCTCTATCAGATCGCGGAGAAGTTTTCCAATATCGACCTGCACCCTGAGGCGGTCAGCAACTCGCAGATGGGTCTGGTATTTGAGGAGCTGATCCGCAAGTTCGCTGAAATCTCCAACGAAACTGCCGGGGAGCACTTCACCCCCCGTGAAGTCATCCGCCTGATGGTCAACCTGCTGTTCATTGAGGACGACGAGGTGCTATCTAAGTCCGGCGTGGTACGTACCATCTACGACCCAACGGCAGGCACGGGAGGCATGTTGTCTATTGCAGGTGAATACCTGGAGGAACATAACCCACAGGCGCGGCTCAGCATGTTCGGGCAGGAGCTGAACGACGAGTCCTACGCCATCTGTAAGGCCGACATGCTCATTAAGGGCCAGGAAGTTGCCAACATCGTGGCAGGCAACACCCTCTCGGATGACGGACACCCGCACAGGAAATTCGACTACATGCTCTCCAATCCACCGTTTGGCGTGGAATGGAAAAAGGTCGAGAAGGAAATACGCAAGGAATACGAAAGCCAGGGCTATAGCGGTCGCTTCGGCCCCGGCCTGCCCCGTGTCTCTGATGGCTCGTTGCTGTTCCTGCTCCACCTCATCAGCAAGATGCGCCCCGCCGTGGACGGCGGTAGTCGCTTCGGTATCGTGCTCAATGGTTCCCCCCTGTTCACAGGTGGTGCCGGGTCAGGCGAATCTGAAATCCGCCGCTATGTACTGGAGAACGACTTGGTGGAGGCCATCATCGGCCTGCCTACTGACATGTTCTATAACACCGGCATCAGCACCTATGTTTGGATACTCTCCAACCGCAAGCCGGAACACCGCAAGGGGCTGTTGCAGCTAATCGACGCATCCGCCTTCTGGCAGAAGATGCGTAAAAGCCTGGGTAGCAAGCGCAAGGAAATGAGCGATGAACATATCGCCGAGGTAACACGGCTATTCGGCAGCTTTGTCGAAGCCGAGCAGGATGGCAAGCCTATCTCGCGCATCTTCAAGAATGAAGACTTCGGCTACCACACCATCACCGTGGAACGACCGCTGCGCGATGAGGCTGGCAAAATCATGCTGTGTGAAAAAGGCAAGCTGAAGGGCAAGCCGCAGCCGGACAGCAGCTTGCGCGACACCGAGAACGTGCCGCTCGCGGAAGACGTGGCAAGCTACTTCAAGCGCGAAGTGCTGCCCCATGCGCCAGATGCGTGGATAGACCACGAGAAAACCAAGGTAGGCTACGAAATTCCGTTCAACCGCCACTTCTACGTGTTCGCGCCGCCGCGCCCGCTGGCGGAGATTGATTCCGATTTGAAGCAATGCACTGACCGGATTCTGACCATGATCGCGGGACTGAGCGCATGAGCTTGCCGCGTTATCCCGAGTACAAGGACAGCGGCGTGGAGTGGCTGGGGGAGGTGCCGGGGCATTGGGAAGTAAGGCGCTTCAAGCAGGTCTTCAAAGAACGTGATGAACGTTCTGGATGTGGCACGGAAACTTTGCTTTCCGTGTCGGCATATACTGGCGTTAGCCCACGCTCAGAAATAGTTGATGCAGGCGATCACTTGAGCAGAGCAGAGTCATTAGAGGGCTATAAAATCTGCCATCCTGACGACCTCGTAATGAATATCATGCTTGCGTGGAATCGTGGATTGGCTTTTTCCTCTTACAATGGAATTGTTAGCCCTGCCTACTGCGTATTTCATGTGATTGATGGAAGTGCGCCAATTTTCTTGAACTATCTTGTTCGCACCGACTTGTACACGCTCTATTTTAAAGCGTTTTCAAGCGGGGTAATTGATTCTCGTCTTCGACTTTATCCTGATGTTTTTGGCAGTCTGTCCTGCACACTCCCACTCCTTGCTGAGCAACACACGATCGCTGCCTTCCTTGACCGCGAGACGGGGAAGATTGATGCCTTGATTGCCGAGCAGCAGCGGCTGGTTGAACTACTGGCGGAAAAACGGCAGGCAGTGATTTCCCACGCCGTCACCAAGGGGCTGAACCCCAATGCCCCGATGAAAGATTCCGGAATCGAGTGGTTGGGCGAAGTTCCGGCGCATTGGGAGGTTCGCCGAGTAAAGGATGTGGCGAGACTCGAAAGTGGTCATACCCCATCGAAACAAGTTCCAGCGTACTGGGAGGATTGCGATATTCCTTGGGTGTCACTAAATGATTCAAAACAGTTAGCGGTCTGTGACTACATCTCAGAAACAGCAGTACAAATAAATCACCTCGGGTTAACTAACTCATCAGCACGTATGCTCCCGGGGGGCGCAGTCGTTTTTACTCGCGATGCAACGATTGGGTTAACAGCAATCACGACACGACCAATGGCTGTTTCTCAGCATCTAATCGCATGGTGTCCTTCAGAAAAAATTGACGCCCTGTTTCTATTGAGGGTGTTCAATACTATGAAGCTATTCCTTGATGCGTGTACCTTTGGTGCAACGATCAAAACAATTGGCATGGCTGATGTAAAGAAATTAGTGACACCTGTCCCACCTATACCTGAGCAACAAGCCATCGTTGCCTTCCTCGAAAACGAAGTAGCAAAGTTTGACGCCCTCACCACCGAAGCCAACCGCACCATCGCCCTGCTGCAAGAACGCCGTAGCGCCCTGATTTCCGCAGCAGTAACAGGCAAGATTGATGTGCGTGGGCTTGCACTTTCCTGACGAGTTGTTATAACATAGTTATAATATTTTATTCGGGAGGTCATCATGCGTACTAGCTTGAGAAATGTGGGAAATTCCCGTGGGATCATCATTCCCGCTCCGTTGTTGGCGGCTTGTGGGATGAGCGACGAGGTGGATATTCGTCTGGAAGGCAAAAACCTGGTGATTGCGCCAGTGAACGCGCCGCGCTTGGGCTGGTTCGATAGCTACAAGCCGGAAACGGACGCGGAGCCACTGGCGGCTTTGCCGGTGGATGAAGACAGCGAGGAGTGGGCGTGGTAAAACGCGGTGAAGTGTATTGGGTCAACCTCGACCCGACTATCGGCACGGAAATCAAAAAAACGCGCCCCGCTTTGGTGGTCTCACCGGATGATCTGAATGCCGCGCTGCCGCGTGTCATTATTGCGCCTCTAACCAGCAAGGGGCAGCCGCTCGGTTGCCGCCCGGAGGTGAAATTTGCTGGTAAACAGGCGCGTATCTTGCTCGACCAAATCCGCTCGGTGGACAAGCGCCGTCTGGCCGGGAAGATGGGCGAGATCGAACTCTCGGCATGGCATCCCGTGTTGCTGGAAATGTTGACTTAGGGCGACCCGATGAGCCTGCACAAGGAAATCAGCTTCGAGACTGAAATCTGCGACACCCTAGCCGCGCAGGGCTGGCTATATGCCGAGGGCGATGCCACGCAATATGACCGTGCCCGTGCCCTGTTCCCGGCGGATGTAATCACTTGGGTGCAGGACACCCAGCCCAAGGCGTGGGAGGCATTGAGCAAGAACCACGGCGCAAGTGCCGAGGCGGTGTTGCTGGACAGGCTACGCAAGTCGCTGGATGACCGTGGCACACTGGATGTGTTACGGCATGGGGTGGAACTGCTGGGGCTGCGTCAGCCGTTATCCCTGTGCCAGTTCAAACCGGCGCTGGCGATGAACGCCGAAACCGTTGCTAAATACCAGAAGAACCGCCTGCGGGTGGTGCGGCAAGTGCGTTACTCGCTGCATAACGAGAACGCCATCGACTTGGTGCTGTTCCTCAACGGCCTTTCCATTGCCACGGTGGAACTGAAAACTGACTTCACCCAATCGGTGGAGGATGCGGTTGACCAGTACCGCTTTGACCGCAACCCGAAACCCAAGGGGCAAGGATCGGCGGAGCCCTTGCTGTCATTCCCTAAGGAAGCCCTGAACAAGTTCCTGAACCTGTAAAATAGCGGACATCATCAATCGACTGAAATTGCCCATGAAACAACTCAGTTTTGCAGC
>NZ_DF967528.1 GCF_000971475.1 Sulfuricella sp. T08 | reverse complement strand
CTGTTTCAGGCTAATTCCGGTGGAAAAAAGCCTGATGCCGCAATATGTTTAATTCGAGGTCCTGAATGATGACTTGTTCAGGGCTTCCCTAACGATTCATGAAATAAATAAGTGAGAGTCCGATGTTTTATATTTCGGACGTTCTAAACTTGGGGCATCTGCACTTCGTCTGCCTAAGGATAAGACCGCCAGTCTTCAGGATCGACAGGCAGCTTGTTAATCATAAAGCCGCCATAGCTATTACAAATGTCATCAGGCCGCTGTGGGCACGTTCCGGTCTGTGAGCTGCATGGATTGTGCTTCCCGATTGCTGTCGTTCACGAACGTCAACTCAGGGTCGATAGTGCTATTTCACCTTACTATAAAATGGCCATTGGCCTTGGTTTCAGAGATGTCAGTCAGAGCGGCCTGTCGCACTTTACAAATTCTCGTGGTATCGGTACTCAGCTTGGGGTGGAATATGCGACCGGGATCGAGGTGTCGCTGGAAAGTTGGGTTACTGATTCCACCTTTCTGCAAAGTAGTCCGCAACTAAAACCCCCGCTAAAGCAGGGGGTTTAGTTAACAGCCATCCACTTTTCCTAGTGGTGCAGGCAGGTAAGCATCAAGGCGAAGTGCGCCCCAGACAGATGATGTCTACAACCATGTTGCTTGAAATCCGGTATCTCGGACATGATCGAGAATATCTTTGGCGTGTGTGCATTCGCTATCGTAGACCACCATCATCAGGTGGGGAGTACGTTGCGGAAAGGCGGCACTGATAACGCAACCATCGCCCCGTACAATGTCCTCCAGTTTCATGCGTTCATCTACGTCCAAACTTTCATCTACATGCACCATAAAATCTGATAAGGCGTAGCTCATTTTCTCCTCCTTTCAAATGTTAAGGGGATCCAGTTACGTTTCCTAGGATATTTAAATTGTAGACTACAAAAATCATATAATAATATTTCTGATATACGTATTTTGCTTAAAAAAACATGGGGTTTCCACCTATTATGCCAAGGGTAGTAGAAGTTTGACATAAGGAGTCCATCTGCGTATTCCTATCAAAACCGACAGCAATTCCGAACTCAAATACGCTAGCTGTTCTGATCAACACCAACCATTAGTTATGAATGCGATTCGGCCGCCGACCCTAAGGTCCCCACAGTGCCAGTTCCGGTCGATCGTGCATTCATGGGGGAATGCCTGCTCAAGGTCGGCGCTCTCAACTGGTCGATGCAACACTTTATTCTTATAAGAAAGGATGAGGTGTTGATAATGAAATACAGAACCCGGATCTATTACACTGAAGAACAAAGGGCAGTGATGTGGGAGCGGTGGCAAAAAGGAGATTCCTTACATGCTGTCACGGATCACCCCAATGGCGCCACCCAAGATCGGCCTAATGGCGCCACCTGGAAGCACCCGAATCGGGGTCTCGAACGGGGTTAAGAATGAGTGGTTTTCCCTCCTTTCGCAAGTGATGGTTTTGGGGTGTCCGGCATAGGCCTTGGAGCGCGGAAACTATCCCCGTCCAGAACAACCCGATAGGCCGCGTGACGGAGCCTGTCCAGCGTAGCCGCACCGAGCATCTTGTTGGCGGGGAAGGCATCGCCCCACTCCCCGAAATCCAGGTTGCTGGTCAGGATCGTTGCCGTCCTCTCATAGCGCTCCGCAATCAGATCGTGGAAATCCTCGTCTTGGGGCGGCCGCAGCGGCTTGAGGCCGAAGTCGTCAATAATCAACAGATCCACCCGCGCCAACTGCTGGAAGCGCCGCTCATAGCTACCGGTAGCTCGTGCGCCGTGCAGGCTGCCGAGTAACTGGGTTTGCGTGGAGAACAGCACGTCATAACCCTGGCGCACTGCGCCATGGCCCAGGGCCTGTGCCAAATGGCTCTTGCCGGTGCCGCAGGGGCCGGCGATCAGCACTGCCACCTTCTCCTCGATGTATCGCCCCGTCGCCAGATCATGCACCAGACTCCGGTTGAGCTGGGGCAAGCGGTCGAAGTCAAAACCCTCCAGCGTCTTCTGCGAACGAAAGCTGGCGCGGCGCAGCCGGGATTGCAGCTTGGTCTGCTCCCGGCGTGCCACCTCATCCTGGATCAACAGCGCCAGGAATTCCGTGTAGGCCAGATGGCTGTCTACCGCCTGACGGTTACGCGCCTCCAATGAATCGAGAATGCCGGACAAGCGCAGTTGCTTGAGCAGCGGAGAGAGTTCAGGAATGGGATTCATGGTGTACCTCAATTCAACAAGGATGAAGTGTCGCGGCAGAAGCGGCCGCCCTGGGTATAAGTCGCTGCCAGCGCATCGAACGTCTGTAGCTCAGCCTGCTGGTCCAGCCCCTTGGCAAGGATCGCCTTGACCGTCCGCAGCCGTGGCTGATCGAAGGCCATCGCACGCGCACAGGCGGCGTTCAGCCGTGCCGTCCCAAACTTCTTCGCCAGTCGCAGCACCGATTGCACTGCCCGCAGGTTCTCCAGCACCTTGTCGCTGAACAGGGCATGAATCAAGGCATGACAGCTCGGCCCGATGCGCTCCGCTTCCTGGAGGCACCACTGCGTATCCTGCGTCTGCCAGGCTTGCGCCTCGGGCGGCATGTGGTCAGCCACCGTGGAACGGCTTCCCGGTTTGGTCTGCCGCACATGGCTGGCGACCAGTTCATGCTCCCGGTAGAGCTGGAGCGTCGACTCGGTGGCCTTCAGCCAAAGAGACAGGCTGACCAGCCTGAACGGCACCGAATACAGGCAGTGAATGTATTGCACATGGGCGTCGCGATGCACCTTCACCTTGGCCCAGACAGCCAGCACCGGCGGCACGTCGGGCAGCTTGCCAAGTAGCGCCCGCTCCACGTCGGCGAAGCGAGCCAGCGGCTGCTCGCGGGTGGTGCCGTGACAGCGGTTGCCGGCTTCCTTCATCACCCACTCCTGTGCCTGGCGGTTGGCGTCGGCGAGACTGCGGAAGGTGCGTAGCGGCAGGAAGGAACGCTTCACATACTTCACGCCGGCTTCGACGATGCCTTTCTTCTGCGGGTCGCGCGGCGGGCAGGGGTCGATCCGAAAGCCATAGCCTTCGGCAAACTCGGCATAGGAGCGCTGTACCTCTGGATCGTGAATGCTCGCCTTGGTAATGGCGCACTTGGCGTTGTCGATGATGACCCGTCCCGGCACGCCGCCGAACCATTCGAAGGCGCGACGATGGCAGCCCAGCCAGGTGGCGACGGTCTGATCCGGAATCATTTCGACGTATTGGTGGCGGGACCAGCACAGGGTCATGACGAAGAACCAGGTCTTGAATATCTCGCCGGTGTGGACATCTGTGAGGACGGGGCTTGAGCCGAAATCGACCTGGACAGCTTCGCCGGGTTGAAAGGTGAGGCGCATCGACACTTCGGGCGGCTTGGCGGCATTGAGTTGTTGCAGGAGTCGCCGTACCGCCGAATAGCTGCCGGTAAAGCCGTGCTCGCGCGCCAACGCGCTGTGGATGGTCGTGCCCTGAACGCCGGCGTCGTGCCAGGCGGTCACTTGCTCACGAAATGGCGCCAGCGATGAAGCGCTGGATACCGGTACGCTCGAAGGTGACTGGAAGATATCGGCAAGTGCGCTGTCGTCGGGTAAGGGATGGCTTGGGGAAAGCCAGTCATGGCTGATGGCCTGTTTCCGGATGCTGGCGAGCTTCTTGCGCCCCATCAGGCCAGACTGGGCAATTACCCGGTCAGAATCGCCCTGGCGCATGCGCACCAGGGCTTGGCGATATTGATACATTTCGAACCTCCGATTACTCATGGCTTCTCCCGGCAAAATGCCGGGAGGGTGGCCGGTTTCAGGAAAGTTCGAGACCTCGATTCTGGGCGGGTGGCGCCATTGCGCCGATCATGGACTGGCGCCATTATGCCGATCCTGTGATGGCGCCATTACGGCGATCATCTGGTGGCGCCAATAGCCGATCATGGTTTGGCTCCTATGGGGCGATCCGTGACACATGCAATCGCCCGACTGTTTGACAGAGGCCACTCCTCCATTGCGCGTATTTTATCTGAGGCTGGGGGAATACGTCCTCCAAAGCGAATACGTTCAAGTATTGCGCTGTCACTTTCAGAACGAGAGGAGATTTCCAGAGGGGTTGCCAGTCATGAATCCTTCCGCTCGATAGCGGCTCGACTGGGACGTTCGCCCTCGACTATCAGCCGTGAGATCAAGCGCAATGGTGGCGATGGTAACTATAGAGCCGCACAAGCTGATCAAGCCGCATGGAATAGAGCCTGCCGACCTAAACGCTGTAAGCTTGCCGTCAGTCCGTGGTTAAGGCGTGCGGTGGAGATAAAGCTCAGGTTAAACTGGTCACCGGAGCAGATAGCCGGTTGGCTAAAGAGAATGCATCCGGGAGATGAGAGTAAGCAAGTGTCACACGAGACAATCTATCGCAGTTTGTTCATACAGGCGCGCGGCGTACTGAAGAAGGAACTGCTGCAATATCTTCGGTCAGAACGAACGATGCGAAGATCCATTCATTCCGGCCAGCTTGAAGATGGGCGTGGAAAGATACCCCATGCCATATCCATCAGCGAACGTCCTGCATCGGTCGAGGACAGAGCTGTCCCAGGTCATTGGGAAGGCGACCTGATTGCCGGTTCGAATAACAGCTATATCGCAACACTGGTGGAGCGTCATACGCGCTACGTCATGTTGATCAAAGTAGATGACAAGAGAACCGAGAGCGTTGTCACTGCCCTCATCAAGCAGGCCAGGAAGCTACCCAGCGAGCTGTATAAATCGTTGACCTGGGATCGAGGCACGGAGATGAAGGACCATCAGCGATTTACCATGGCAACCGATATCAATGTCTATTTCTGTGATCCAAGAAGTCCCTGGCAACGTGGCTCTAATGAAAACACCAATCGCCTGCTTCGCCAGTATTATCCGAAAGGAATGGACCTGTCGGTTTACTCACAGGCAGAATTGGACAAAGTGGCAAGGCGACTCAATGAACGGCCACGAAAGACGTTAAACTTCGAAACACCGGCAGAAAGATTTAACGCGTGTGTTGCATCGACCAGTTGAGCTGGCAGACGGGGAGCGGCCATTCAGAGCCGGCAAGTGAGTGCCGGTTACCGACACACACCCCATCGTGTAGAAATTGTGGGAAGCCTCTTGCATGGCGATCAACGTCTGACGTGGATTATTTAAAACACACCATCCTCCAACATTAGAAGGCGCAGAAGCCTTAATGGTGAGTTCAGGTCACCCAGTTCATTAGGTGTCTCTTCAGGACTGGCCTCTCTGGTGAGCGGAAATAAGGATATTTGCGGCACTCGGAGTGCCGATGATGGTGCATTTGTCGTATGTGCAAACGCTCCGGGTATCGGATCTGCATCATCTTAATACCGTGCCGCGCTTCGGAACCAAACCGCAAGTTCATGCCATTCACTGAAATTCTTATTCCGAACAATATCGTTCAAAATACTATTGCAATTGATAATTGTTATCACATATAATGGGAATCATTATCAATTGACAAGGGCTAAACACCCCTTTCAGGAGCCGTTATGAACCCCGTTGAATTTGCATTTACCTCAACCAGAAAATCATTCCTCATTGCCCTGTGCGCAACGGCGGCAATTTTTTCCACTGCCGCAGTGGCCGGAGATAACGTTTACTCGCTGGTCATCAAGGATCATCGTTTTCAGCAATCGGAGTTGACCGTTCCGGCTGGAAAAAAAATCAAGCTATCGGTCGAGAATCAAGATCCCACTGCCGAGGAGTTCGAGAGTCATGACCTTAATCGGGAAAAAGTCATCGCCGGCAATTCGACTGCATCAATTTTTGTGGGGCCACTTGCACCCGGGCGCTATCGGTTTTTTGGCGAATTCAATGAAAAGACAGCTCAGGGCGTCATCGTCGCCCAGTAGCGAGCTAGGAGAACTGTAATGTTTGCAACTGCTGTTATCGTTTTTCGTGAAGTGCTGGAGGCCGCGCTTCTCATCGGCATCATTGCAGCGGCGACACGCTCGGTGGCGGGTCGGACTCGCTGGCTGCTTGCCGGGTTGCTCGTTGGTCTAGCGGGGTCCGCCCTGGTTGCGGCTTCCACTGATGCCATTGCCGCCATGGCCGATGGCATTGGCCAGGAACTTTTCAATGCGATGGTGCTGGGCGTCGCAGTGCTCATGCTGGCTTGGCACAACATTTGGATGTCATCTCATGGCAAGGCGATGGCCGCTGAGGCAACCAAGGTCGGCCAAGCCATTCGCGACGGCCAGCAGGAACGTTCGATTCTGCTCGTCGTGGTTGGCTTGGCGGTGCTGCGCGAAGGCTCTGAAACGGTTCTCTTTCTTTATGGCATCTCGGCAGCGGAAGGTTCAGGCGCATCCTCGATCGTGCTGGGTGGTCTTATGGGCGTCCTGGCTGGCACCAGCATCGGCTACGCAGTCTATGCCGGTCTGCTCCGCGTGCCGTTGCGCTGGTTTTTTGCCGCAACCGGAATGCTGGTATTGCTGCTGGCCGCCGGCATGGCCTCGCAAGCGGCTCACTTCCTGATCCAGGCCGATCTGCTGACCAGTCTGACTGCACCTCTTTGGGATACATCTGCTCTGCTGCCAATGAGTTCCATACCCGGCATGCTGCTCCACAGCCTGGTTGGATACGATCCAAGACCCTCAGGCATGCAGCTGGTTTTCTACATTATTACCCTGGCTGCTATTGCAATGGGCATGAAGCTGGCCAGTCGTTCACTTTCGCCAATCGCTCAAAAAGGAAAAGTTTCGTGAAGAAAAGTTTACTCGCGCTCTCTATCGGCACCTTGTTATGTGGCACGGCCATCGCGGGTCCCGCCGATTATGTTTACCTGCCCACCGTGGAGCATGGTGAAAAGGAGTTGGATTTCAAATTTGGATCAACCAGGCATCCTTCCGGTGTTACAAATCAGGTGACCAGTTTAGGTTTAGGTTATGGCGCCACCGAGAACTGGTTCACGGAGCTTTACCTGAAAAGCGAGAAAGAAGGCGAAACCGCCAGACTGAATATCCTGGAGTGGGAAAACAAGTTCCAACTGACGGAGACCGGAAAATATCCGCTGGAAATCGGCTTGATTACTGAACTGGAGTTCCCAATCAATAAAGGAGGGTCAGCCAATGAGATCAAGTTTGGCCCCTTGTTCCAGACCGAGTTTGGAAAATTGCAGTTGAACGGCAATCTGTTGTTCGAACGCGCATTCGGTGGTGTCGTCGAACCGGATGACGAGCCTCGTAAAACCGTGTTCCAGTACCAGTGGCAAGCAAAATATCGCTGGGAAAAGGAATTTGAGTTTGGCCTGCAAGGTTTTGGCGAAACGGGTGAATGGAACCACTGGGCACCGCATAACGCGCAGCAGCATAAAATTGGCCCGGCCATCTTCGGCAAGATCGCCCTCAGTGGACACCAGGCACTCAAGTATAACGCTGCATGGTTGATCGGCACGACTGACGCGACGCCGAACAACACCTTCAGAATGCAAGCGGAATATGAATTCTAAACAAAATGTTGCATAAAATGCCAGCTGGGTAATTTCGTCACCACATTGCGATTTTCAAGGAAAAAAGCTTGAGGCGTCAATTTTGTTGAAAACAATACCTTGGATGATGGCTTGTTCAGGGATGCCCAAAAATAGGGTCGGTGTCCATACGGTATCAGGGGAGTTAAGATTGCCCCTATTTCTTTCCGTCGGTATCTATTGCACCTGAAGCGGCATTCATGCCCTCGATGACTTTTTTCAGTCCCTGGGCGCTTTCCTTGGCATTTTTGCCGTTGATGATCAGCACGCCCTCCCGGGGCGTGGCGGCGGATCTTGCCGGTCTTGCGGCAGAGTGCTGTTTTTTTAGTGCCTCGATTTGAGCCTGCATTTCCTGATTGTGCTTTTTCATCGCTTCGATTTGCGTCTGTACATCCTCATCGACCGGTGCGGGTGCCTCGGCAACGGGCGCTTCCGCTGGCGCTTCAGGAGCCGCAGCAGCGGGTGTCGTGGCATTGTCTGCCTGTTGCGGCGCGGATTCGGTCGGAGGCTGCTCGGGTTTTGGTTGCGGCGCTTGTTCTGCTGCTTCAGTAGGCTTCGGTGTGGGTTGACCGTCAATTTTTACTTCCTGCGAAGCCGCGTCTTTAGCCGGAGGTGCTTCCTGGTGTGGTGGTGGCAAAAATTTAGTTGCAGCAAAGAAACCTCCGCCGGCAGCCAGTGGGATCAGGAGTGCCAGTACAATCACTAGCCGTTTCCTGGATTTTTTTTCGGGGATGCCCGTAGGGTCCGGTTCTTCATCCGGATGATTCCTGTCTGACTGTTTAGCAGAGGATCTGGGGCCTTCGGGATTTTCTTTGTCCTCGGTTTTGTACTTTTTGCGTGAAGGTAATAGGAGTTTTTTAAGTCGAGCCAGGAAACCCGACTTGGGAGGCGGCGTTTCAGATTCTTCATCCTGACGCTTATCGTTCTTGCGTTTCGCTGAGGGCTTGGCCTCATCTTCCACATCCGGCTCGCTTTTCTTGCGCGAGGGCGACAGGGTGCTTTTCAGTCGTGCCCAAAAGCCTGGTTTTGCCGGGGCCGGGTCGGTTTCGGTGGCGACGAGGGTTTCATCTGCTGCGCTATTGTCGCTTTCCTCGGGCACTTTTTTCTTTTTCCAGAACTTCAGGTTCACCGTCCGTCCTCTTTGCGCGTTACCCTGACTTCGGCGCTGCCGCGTGCGAAGGTGATGGAAAGCGCTTCATCCAATGCGATTTCCTTGCTGTCGTAGACGATTTTGCCATCGGCCGAGCGCACCATGCTGAAGCCGCGCTCAAGCACCGACTGCGGGTTGAGGTGGACGAGATTGGCCTGTAGTCGTTGCAGCCCGGTTTGGTATTCCTGCATCCGGTGAGACAGGGAAAGCTGCAGCCGTCGCGCCAGATCGCGCTGTCGTGCTTCGTGCGCGGTGATGTCGGGCTTGGCTGCTGTCAGACGGTGAGCCAGTTTTTGCAAATGCCATTCGCATTCGGCGAGAGCATGGCCGGCGTTGTTGTTAAGGCGCTGGTTCAGGTGGGTCAGATGCGTCAGGCGTGCGTTCAGCCTTTCGCCGGGATGGACCAGTCGCCGCGACAGGTAATCCACCTGCTGCATGCGCTGTTCCAGTTTCTGCCGCAGATGATGGTTCAGGCGGCCGTGCATGGCCTCGATACGGTGCTGCAGATCAGCGCGGTAGGGGCTGGCCTGTTCCGCCGCTGAAGTCGGCGTGGGAGCGCGCCGGTCGGCGACGAAATCGCTGATGGTAAAGTCGGTTTCGTGGCCGACGCC
Source organism: Sulfuricella sp. T08 (assembly GCF_000971475.1). Taxonomy (GTDB): domain Bacteria; phylum Pseudomonadota; class Gammaproteobacteria; order Burkholderiales; family Sulfuricellaceae; genus Sulfuricella. The sequence continues at coordinate 230,343 of NZ_DF967528.1, read as the reverse complement.
GCTGACCACCGGGATGGGACAGGCATGGATCGCCCGCGCTACGACTTCTTCGTTGAAGGCCCACAGGTCTTCGATGTTGCCGCCGCCGCGGCAGACGATCAGTACGTCGCATTCGGCCCGGCTGGCGGCAGTGCGGATCGCTTCGGCGATTTTTGCCGCTGAACCTTCGCCCTGCACCGGGGTGGGGTAGAGGATGACCGGAATCGAGGGCATGCGTCGCCGCAGAGTGGTGAGCACGTCGCGCAGTGCGGCGGCGGCAGGGGAGGTGACGATGCCGATTTGCCTGGGGAAGGCGGGCAGGGGTTTCTTGCACGCTTCGTCGAACAGCCCTTCCTGTTCCAGGCGTGCCTTGAGCTTTCCGAAAGCTTCGTACAGCGCGCCCAATCCGGCACGCCGGATATTTTCGACGTTAAGCTGATATTCGCCACGCGGTTCGTACAGGGTGACCAGGGCGCGCACTTCGATCTGGTCGCCGTTGCGCGGCTGCCAGTCGAGGTACTGGCTTTTGTGGCGGAACATCGCGCAGCGCACCTGGGCGTTGCCGTCCTTGAGGGAAAAATACCAGTGGCCGGACGCGGCAGCGATGAAATTGGAAACTTCCCCGGAAACCCACATCAGCGGGAAATTTCTCTCCAGCAACTGTTTTGCTCGGCGGTTCAGTTCGCTGACGCTAACGACCGGAGATCCATCTGTAAGTGCTGGGGCGAAATGCATTTTTCCATTCTACATTAATCCACAAGCTTGGCGTAACCAAGTGTAACAAATTGCTATCATCCTGAGCTGATTGCGAATTTTATATACACTTGATTGTAAACAATAAAATAGACGGTTAAATTTTAACCTGCGTAAAATTCTCTTTTCCCATGGACAGGTTAGGATAAATACGTACAACTTGCCCACATAGTTATCCACAGTCTTTGTGGATAGTCAGTAAAGGTTTTTTACGACAATAAGTTAATGCGCTTTCTTGATGCTCTACTTGACTGGGCTTGCCGAAAACCCTGTGGCAGGCTAAAGTTACGGGCGTTTTTAGAAATACCAGAATTATAAGGGAGAAGGGCGAGTGTTATCCATTATTCAAGCAGCAGGCTGGCCGATCTGGCCTCTGATCATTGCATCGGTTATTTCCTTGACGATCATCGGCTGGCATTTGTGGACATTCAACCTGATCGCCCCCAAGGATTTGCTCTCCCAGGTACAACAATGGGTCAAGCAGGGTGCGGTGAACGCTGAAAAGGTGGCGCAGTTGGAAAAGCACTCCTACCTTGGTCAGATTTTCGCGGCCGGGTTGAGGAATACCAAGAGCTCGCGCGAAGTAATGCAGGAAGAGATTGAGGAAACCGGTCGGCGCATCGCCCATGAAATCGAACAGCCCCGCTTGAAATACGGCCTGTCTTTCCTGGTTTCGCTCAATACGCTCGGCACTATCGCCTCGGTGAGTCCGCTGCTCGGGCTGTTCGGGACGGTGATCGGGATGGTGGAGATTTTCGGCGCACTCAGGCCGAGTGGAGGTAGCCCCGCCGAGCTCGCGCACGGCATTTCGGTGGCGCTGTACAACACCGCCATGGGCCTGATCGTGGCGATTCCCAGCATGATTTTCTACCGCTATTTCCGCGCGCGGGCTGAAACCTTGGTGCTGGAAATGGAACAGCAGGCGATCAAGCTGGTGCAGATCGTCCACGGCGAGCGCAAGTAGAAATCGGTATGGACTTTCAGCGAGGCAGGGCCAAGGAAGAACCCGAGATCAATCTGATCCCGATGATTGACGTGCTGCTGGTGATCCTGATCTTTCTGATGGTCACCACCACTTTTTCACAGATTGCCGAATTGCAGATCAACCTGCCCACCGCCGAGGCGGAAAAGCCGGCGGACAAGCCTGCTGCCATCAACGTGGCTGTAGACGCCAACGGACGTTACCTGGTCAACGGTTCGGCTGTGGCCGATACCGATACTGCAGCACTCAGCCTGACGCTACGCCGTGCCGCGGGTGACAAGCCGGATCCGGTGATTATCATCAATGCGGACGCCAAGGCGACCCATCAGGCGGTGGTGAACGTCATGGAGGCCGCACGCCTGTCAGGCTATACCCACATCACTTTTGCCACTCAGGCAAAGCCGGATAAGTAGGCGGGATTGGGGCTGGCGCTCAATTCCGAATAGTATGCTCTGGCTCCAACGACAATGGCTCCGTCTAACGCCGTGGCATGTTGTGTTGCTTCCCCTGAGTGTCTTGTTCGGGTTGGTTGCAGCGTTGCATCGAGTGTTTTACCGCGTTGGACTGCTGCGCGCTATTCGATTGCCGGTGCCGGTGATCGTGGTTGGCAACATCAGCGTCGGCGGTACCGGAAAAACTCCGCTGGTACTATGGCTGGCTGATTTTTTGCGGCAACACGGCTACCATCCCGGGGTTGTCAGTCGCGGCTACGGTGGCGGCACAGGTGGCGTAGTGGGGGTTGATGTCCGCAGTGATCCGGCGGTCGTGGGCGATGAACCTCTGTTGCTGGCAAAAAAAAGCAGTTGCCCGGTCTGGGTTGGCCGCGACCGGGCGGCAGCAGGAAATGCTTTGCTGCGAGCGCATCCGGAGTGTGATGTGCTGGTGAGCGACGATGGTCTGCAGCATTACCGCCTCGACCGCGATATAGAAATAGTGGTGGTGGACGGGGATCGCAAATTCGGAAATGGCTTGCTGTTGCCCGCAGGGCCACTACGTGAAGGTGTTTCTCGACTCGAGTCGGTGGATGCGGTGGTGGTGAACGGTGGCAGCCCGGAGGCGTCCATGCTGCTGCGCAACGAGTTTGAAATGAGCCTCCAAGGCGGAGTGTTCTATAATTTGCGCAACCAGGAATTGCATGCTGCTGCGGCCGATTTTAGTGGCAAGAAGCTTCATGCCGTGGCTGGCATCGGTAACCCGCAACGGTTTTTTGCTCATTTGCGTGGGCTTGGGTTGGCGTTTGAGTCGCACGCTTTCCCTGATCATTGCGTCTTTCGGCCGCAGGATCTGGATTACGATAATGCCGATGCCTTGCTGATGACCGAGAAGGATGCGGTCAAATGCGACGGTTTCGCCGACGAACGCTATTGGGCTCTGGAGGTGGAGGCTATTTTGCCACTGGCTTTCGGACAAACAGTGCTACAAAAATTGAGGGATATTGATGGACGCCAAACTGCTTGAAATTCTGGTATGCCCGTTGTGCAAGGGGCCGTTGGTCTACAAAAAACCCGAGCAGGAGCTGGTATGCAAGCCTTGTCGACTGGCTTACCCTGTTCGTGATGACATTCCGGTTATGCTTGAGGATGAGGCGCGCAAGTTGCCGGCCGAGGAAGAGGTTTGATCCTTTGCGGTAAATAATTTCTCATGAACTTCAAAGTCGTCATCCCCGCCCGCTTCGCTTCCACCCGCCTGCCCGGCAAGCCGTTGCTCGACATCGGAGGTCGGCCGATGGTGCTGCATGTGGTCGAACGCGCTCTGGAGAGCGGTGCTGATGAAGTCTGGGTGGCGACTGACCACCAGGGCATCGCCGACGTCGTGCGCGCCGGTGGTCACCAAGTTTGTATGACTTCACCCGATCATCCTTCCGGTACTGATCGCATTGCCGAGGTGGCAAGTCAACGCGGTTGGGGTGACGACGAGATCGTGGTCAACGTACAGGGCGATGAGCCGCTGATCGAACCATCGCTTATCCGTGAGGTGGCGCAACATCTTTATGACCATCCCGAGGCGGCAATTTCGACCGCCAGCCACGCCATTCATGATTGTGCCGACCTGTTCAATCCGAATATCGTCAAGGTGGTGACTGACTGTGATGGCCATGCGTTGTATTTTAGTCGCGCCCCGATTCCCTGGGCGCGCGATGCGTTCGCCGTTGCGCCGGAAAATTTTCCGGCGGGATTGCCGGCCTATCGCCATATCGGTATCTATGCCTATCGCACTTCGTTCCTGAAAATTTACAAGCAGCTGCAACCTGCCGCAATCGAGCAGTTCGAGGCGCTGGAGCAGTTGCGTGCGTTGTGGCATGGCTTCCGCATAGGCGTAGCCGTAGTTGAGCAGGCGCCCGTTGCGGGCGTTGATACCGAGGAGGATCTGCAAAGAGTGAGGAGGCTTCTTAACTAGATTTATGGGTGGATACAAAATTTGAATGTGCATATGTTAGAGTTTTTGAATATCCTTGACGACAAGCTGGGTAAAAAGTTATTTGGCCGGGCATGCGTCCGGGCAACCACAAACACACGACAATTGGAGGTTTTATGCGTTTAATTCTATTGGGCGGCCCTGGCGCCGGCAAAGGCACTCAGGCTACTTACATCAAGGAAAAATTCGGTATTCCGCAAATTTCTACTGGCGACATGCTGCGCGCTGCAGTCAAGGCCGGCTCCGAGCTGGGTGTTGCTGCTAAGAAGATCATGGATGCGGGCGGTCTGGTGTCGGACGAAATCATCATCGGTCTGGTCAAAGACCGCATCCTGGAAGCGGATTGCGCCAAAGGTTTTCTGTTCGATGGCTTCCCGCGCACCATTCCTCAGGCCGACGCAATGAAGGCCGCCGGTGTGCCGATCGACTATGTAGTCGAGATCGATGTTCCTGACGAAGAAATCATCAAGCGTATGTCCGGTCGCCGTGCTCACCTGGCTTCCGGTCGTACTTACCACGTCATCTTCAATCCGCCCAAGGTGGCAGGCAAGGATGACGTTACCGGCGAAGATCTGGTTCAGCGCGACGACGACAAGGAAGAAACCGTGAAGAAGCGTCTGGATATCTACCATGCGCAGACCGAGCCACTGGTGAAGTACTACTCTGATTGGGCCGCTGCGGGTGCTGCTGGCGCACCTAAATACGTCAAGGTTTCTGGTATGGGTAAAGTTGACCAGATCCGCGACTCCATTTTTTCCGCATTGGGTTAATCGATAGAGCATGAGCGGCGTCCCCAACATCACCGATTCCGAGCTGTGGATGGTCGAGGCGACCCTCAGGGAGCGCTACGGCAAGCCAGTGGAAGTGCAGTTGGCAGACGTCGAATTGCGTCTGGATCCTGCTGTGATGGAGTTGACGCATTGCCCAGCGATGGTGTGGAAGGAGCAGGGCGCCGGTTTCGTGATATCCAAGGTGGGTGATAATCGATTCCGCTGCCAGTTCTTTTACTCGGCGCGCGAGCAGTACGGTACCGGCAAGGCGGAATACGATGACTTGCTGGACTGCGTGGTGACCCTGCTCAAGCTCCAGGCTGACCACGACGCGAAGCGTCAACAGAATCAATAATTGAGGGAGTCTAAAGATATGGCAAAGAAGAACGCTTTTTATGCCCAGTCCGGTGGCGTGACCGCGGTGATCAATGCATCCGCCTGCGGTTTGATCGAGACTGCGCGCAAGCACAAGGACGTAATCGGCAAAGTCTACGCCGGCCGCAACGGCATCATCGGCGCGTTGACCGAAGACCTGATCGACACCAGCAAGGATACAGCCAAGGCCATCGCTGCATTGCGCCACACACCTTCCGGTGCCTTCGGCTCCTGCCGCTTCAAGATGAAAAGCCTGGAAGAGAACAAGCTCCAGTATGAGCGCCTGATCGAGGTGTTCAAGGCGCATAACATCGGCTACTTTTTCTACAATGGCGGTGGCGATTCCGCCGACACCTGCCTGAAAGTGTCGCAGCTTTCGGAAAAGATGGGTTATCCGATTCAGGCCATCCATGTGCCAAAGACCGTGGATAACGACCTGCCAATCACCGATAACTGCCCTGGCTTTGGTTCTGTTGCCAAATACATTGCTGTCTCCACTCTGGAAGCGACCTTTGACGTGGCCTCTATGTGCAAGACATCGACCAAGGTGTTCGTGCTCGAAGTGATGGGTCGTCATGCAGGCTGGATCGCTGCCGCTGGCGGACTGGCTTCTACAAAGGACGCCGAGCAGCCGATCGTGATTCTGTTCCCGGAAGTAACATTTAACAAAGAAAAATTCCTTGCCCGCGTAGACGAGCTGGTCAAGAAATTCGGCTATTGCACCGTAGTGGTGTCCGAAGGTGTAATGAGTGCCGACGGCAAGTTCCTCGCCGACCAGGGCCTCAAGGACGCATTCGGTCATGCCCAACTGGGTGGCGTTGCGCCGGTGGTGGCTAACATCGTTCGCGAAGGTCTTGGCCTCAAGTACCACTGGGGCGTGGCCGATTACCTGCAGCGTGCTGCTCGCCACATCGCTTCGAAGAGCGACGTAGATCAGGCCTATGCGATGGGTAAGGCGGCAGTCGAATTTGCGCTCAAGGGCCACAACTCGGTGATGCCTACCATCGACCGTGTGTCGAATGCGCCTTACAAGTGGAAGGTTGGCATGGCGCAGCTCAGCAAGGTTGCCAACGTCGAAAAGATGATGCCGAAAAACTTCATCACCAAGGATGGCTTTGGCATTACCGAAAAGTGCCGTGAATATCTGGCACCTCTGATCAAGGGCGAGGACTACCCGCCGTATAAGGATGGTCTGCCACAATACGTTCGGCTCAAGAATGTAGCGGTACCGAAGAAGCTGGCCGAATTCAAGCTTTAAGTCCTGGGGGTAAAGAATGAACTTGCTGCTGAACAAACCGTTTTACCGGCTCAGTGGCAGGTTCTTTCCCGAGTGCGTAGATGATCGACGCATTTTGCGGGATTGTTCCGGACAAAAAGCTGATTCCTGGATGAATGTTATTTGATGTAGATCAGTTTTTGTGGTTGTTTTTTGGGTTTGGGTGTTGGGATGTTTGGCTTTAGGGCGATTGGCCGGCCCTGATCGGCCGGCTTAACTTGGGGAGAGTAATTATGTCAGGTGGTCTGGGGTTTGCACTGTTATGTGCAATTGCGGCGCTTCTATATGGGGCGGTTTCGATTAAGTGGATTTTGGGCTTGCCGACAGGCAACGATCGCATGCGAGAAATCGCCGCTGCGGTGCAGGAAGGTGCGTCAGCTTACCTCAACCGGCAGTACACCACGATCGGCATCGTCGGCGCGATTCTGCTCGTGGCTATTTTTGCGGCCTTGGGCTGGCCGACTGCAGTCGGTTTCGCCATCGGTGCGATTCTTTCCGGTTTGACCGGCTACATCGGCATGAATGTGTCTGTGCGCGCCAATATCCGTACCGCGGAAGCTGCCAAGGATGGCCTTAACGCCGCCCTGAACGTGGCCTTCAAGGGTGGCGCGATCACTGGCATGCTGGTGGTTGGCCTAGGCCTGCTCGGTGTGGCCGGCTACTACGCCTTTCTGACCATGATAATGGGCACTACCACCGCTCAAGCAACCCATGCTTTGGTGGGTCTGGCCTTCGGCGGCTCGCTGATCTCCATCTTCGCCCGTCTCGGCGGCGGTATCTTTACCAAGGGTGCCGACGTTGGTGCCGACCTGGTGGGTAAAGTCGAAGCCGGTATCCCCGAAGACGACCCGCGCAACCCGGCGGTGATCGCCGATAACGTTGGCGATAACGTTGGCGATTGCGCTGGTATGGCCGCCGACCTGTTCGAGACCTACGCCGTGACTATCATCGCCACGATGCTGTTGGGCGGCTTGCTGATGACTAATTCACCGAATGCCGTGATCTATCCGCTGGTGATGGGCGGCTTCTCAATCATCGCCTCCATCATCGGCACCTTCTTCGTTACGGCGCGTGAAGGCGGCAAGATCATGAACGCTCTCTATCGCGGTTTGGCCGTTTCTGCCGTGTTGGCGTTGATCGCTTTTTATCCGATCACCTCCATGATGATGGGCGATAACGGTGTGTATTCCGTCGGTGCGCTATATGGTTCCGCTGTCATCGGTCTGTTGCTGACTGCCGCGCTGGTGTGGATTACCGAATACTACACTGCGACCGAGTTCAGCCCGGTGCGTCACATTGCCGAGGCGTCTACCACCGGTCACGGCACCAACGTGATCGCCGGTCTGGGCGTTTCGATGAAGTCGACCGCAGCGCCAGTGCTCGCTGTGTGTCTGGCAATTTATGGTGCCTATGCCTTTGCAGGACTCTACGGGATCGCCATTGCCGCGACCTCGATGCTGTCTATGGCCGGTATTATCGTGGCGCTTGACGCCTACGGTCCGATTACCGACAACGCTGGCGGTATCGCTGAAATGGCCGGGTTGCCGGAGTCTATCCGCAATATCACTGATCCGCTTGACGCTGTGGGCAACACCACCAAGGCCGTGACCAAGGGTTACGCTATCGGTTCCGCTGGTCTGGCTGCGCTGGTGCTGTTCGCTGACTATACCCATGCGCTTTCCACGAATCACCCTGGGTTGACCTTTGACTTGTCCAATCACATGGTAATCATCGGCCTGTTTATCGGCGGCATGGTGCCCTACCTGTTTGCCGCCATGGGCATGGAAGCAGTAGGACGTGCTGCCGGTTCGGTGGTGGTTGAAGTGCGCCGTCAGTTCAAGGAAATCCCCGGCATCATGGAGGGTACTGGCAAACCGGAATACGGCACCTGCGTCGACATGCTGACGAAGGCCGCGATCAAGGAAATGCTCGTTCCCTCTCTGCTACCAGTTGCGGTTCCGCTGATCGTCGGCCTGACCCTGGGTGCTCAAGCTCTTGGCGGCGTGCTGGTCGGTACCATCGTTACCGGTATCTTCGTAGCAATTTCCATGACCACCGGTGGCGGTGCTTGGGATAACGCCAAGAAATACATCGAGGAAGGCAATTTTGGCGGCAAAGGTTCCGAAGCCCACAAGGCGGCGGTGACTGGTGACACCGTTGGCGATCCCTACAAGGATACCGCCGGCCCTGCTGTCAATCCGTTAATCAAGATCATCAACATTGTTGCGCTGATGATTGTGCCTCTGCTGTAACCCTGAATCGGGCCGGTAGGGCCCGTTAGGTAGCTGTAAATAAAGCCGGTATAATACCGGCTTTATTTTTTGAGGTTTAGCCTGATGAATCTTGACCGAGTCAGCTCCGGACGCGATCTTCCGAACGATTTTAATGTCATCATCGAAATTCCGATGCACGGCGACCCGATCAAGTACGAAGTAGACAAGGAAACCGGTGCCATGTTTGTGGATCGTTTCATGTCCACGGCCATGCATTATCCTTGCAACTATGGCTACATTCCTCATACCCTGTCTGATGACGGCGACCCGGTGGACGTGCTGGTGATTACTCCGGTGCCGCTGATTACTGGCGTGGTGGTGCGCTGCCGCCCGATAGGCATGCTCAAGATGAGCGACGAGGCCGGCGATGATGCCAAGTTGCTGGCGGTGCCGATCGACAAGTTGTGCAATCTTTATCGGAATATCGAGTCGCCACGTGATTTGCCGGAACTGACGCTGTCCCAGATCAGCCACTTCTTCGAGCATTACAAAGATCTGGAGGCGGGCAAGTGGGTCAAGGTGGAGGGCTGGGTCGGTGCGGAAGAGACCAAGGCCGAGATCATGGCGGGTGTTAAGCGGTATCAGGATGCAGCTGTTAAGCCAATGTTTTAAAATCCTGAGGGGTGAGGTGTTAGGCGTGCCTTTGGTTTTTTCCTCACCCCTCACCCCTCACCCCTCACCCCTCACCCCTCACCCCTCTCGAGCATTTATGAAAATCTGTATACTTTCCGATAGTCACGACAACCGTACGCTGCTGGCTTCCGCCGTGCAGGACGCCAAGACACGCGGTGCCGTTGCCACGTTGCATTGCGGTGACGTTGTCGCGGCCAATACCCTGAGTGTGTTCAAGAAGCTGGACATGCCGGCGCATGTTATCTACGGCAACAACACCGGCGATCTCTATACTTTGTCGCGCATGGCGCACGAGTCGGGCAACCTGATCCACTTCTACGGTCAGGATGCGGGTATCACCCTGCATGGCCGCACGATATTCATCGTCCATTACCCGCATTATGCCCGCGCCTTGGCCTGTACCGGCGAGTGGGACATGGTCTGCTGTGGCCACGATCATCGCTCAGCGATTGAGCAGGTGGACAACATCCGCGGTGGGAAAACCTGGATGGTGAATCCGGGTACGGTCGGCGGGGTGGGAAAGCCGCCCACCTATGTGCTGGGTGACCTGGAGGCTATGACCTTCGAGGTTCTTCCCGTTCCTGCCGGACATTGATTTAATCTATTTAACCATAAGAAAATTCAATTATTTTTTTGCGAACGGTGCTGTGGCTTGGGTCTCCAATTGGGAGTAAGATTGCACCAGTCTAAAATCCAAATTAGTGCTTAAACTGGACTAGGCGCAAATCAACGCCGAAGCCCAAGTATCCGTGATGGAGGTAACCTGATGACGGACGTAATTGCAACCAATCAGACCATTCTGGTCGTCGGTGGCGGCATCAGCGGCATGACAGCTGCCCTGGAGGCGGCCGAATGCGGCAAGAATGTGGTGCTGGTGGAAAAGAACCCCGCCCTTGGCGGTCGTGTTTCGCAGCTTTATCGCTATTTTCCCAAGCTGTGCCACCCGACCTGCGGTCTGGAAATCAACTTGCGCCGACTCAAGCAGAATCCGCGCATCCGTGTTCTGACCATGGCTGAAGTGACGGCGATCACCGGCGGCGAAGGCGACTATACCGCCACCGTCAAACTGGCTCCGCGCTATGTCAACGAAAACTGTACCGCTTGTGGCGAATGCGCCAAGGCGGTGGACGCCGAAGTGCCGGATGCCTTCAATTACAACCTTGGCAAGACCAAGGCGGCTTACCTGCCTCATAAAATGGCCTATCCGCAGCGCTATGTACTTGACCCGTCGATTATCGGCACTGCTGATGCCGACAAGGCCAAGGCTGCCTGCAAGTACGGCGCGATTGATCTCGACATGAAGGAAGAAACCGTCCAGTTCAAGGCCGGTGCGGTGATCTGGGCTACCGGTTGGAAGCCCTATGATGCTGCGAAAATTCAGCCCTATGGCTATGGCCGTTACTCGAATGTCATCACCAGCGTCGAGTTCGAGCGCCTGGCCGACATCCATGGCCCGACCAAGGGCAAGATCCTGCGCCCCTCCGATGGCAAGGAAGCGAAGAACATCGCTTTCATCCAGTGCGCCGGTTCGCGTGACGAGAACCATCTGCGTCACTGCTCGCGCATCTGCTGCATGGCCTCGCTGAAGCAGACCAATTACGTGCGTGAAGCCTATGGTGACGCAGGCAAGTCCACTATCTATTACATTGATATCCGGGCGATTGATCGCTTCGAGGACTTCTACCAGAAAGTACTGAAGGACCCGACCGTCAGCTTCATAAAATCCAAGGTGGCCAAGGCTGTCCAGGACGAGAAGACCGGTGACGTCATTCTGCACGGCGTGAATACCGAAGGCTATCACCGCTATGCCACCCCGCATGACCTGGTTGTGCTGGCCGTAGGTATGGAGCCGTCTGTCAAAGGTGCCAACATTCCGGCAGAAATCGTGTCCGATTCGAGTGGTTTCATCGAAGCTGATCCATCCAACCACGCCTTCTTCGGCGCGGGTTGCGCATCCAATCCGCTAGACGTGAACCGTGCGGTACAGAGCGCCACTGCGAGCGCCTTGCGCGCAATTCAGGTGGTTAACCGTGTTGCCAGAGTGGAGGGTTAATTAAATGGCAGATATGAAAGTAGCAGCCTACATTTGCCAGGGTTGTGGTTTGGGCGACCGCCTGGATACGGCAGCACTGGCTGGTGTGGCGAAAAAGGAAGGCAAGGCCGCTCTGGTCAGGGAGCATGAGTTCCTGTGCAACGCCGAAGGCGTCAAGATGATACGTGACGACATCGCCAACGAAGCAGTCACCCATGTCATGATCGGCGCCTGTTCGCGTCGCGCCAAGACCGAGGCGTTCGGGTTCACCGATGTTGCGGTGTCGCGCGCCAATCTGCGCGAAGGTGTGATCTGGTGCCAGCCTGAAACCGATGAGGCGCGTGAGACCACGCAGGAAATGGCGGAAGACTACATCCGCATGGGCTGCGCCGAAGTGAAGAAAATGACCCTGCCTGAGGGCAATCCGGCAGCCGTTACCGAGCGTACCGTGCTGGTTGTTGGCGGTGGCGTGTCAGGCATGACCGCTGCGCTGGAGGCGTCCAAGGCCGGCTACAAGGTGGTGCTGGTGGAGAAATCCGGCGCCCTCGGCGGTTGGGCGGCCAAGCTGTACAAGCGTTCGCCGGGCAAGTCGCCGTATGCTGAGCCGCAAGATACGCCAGTGGCGGATATGGACGCGGCGATAGCAGCCGACGCCAATATCAAGGTCTACCTCAACGCCATCACCAGCAAGACCTCCGGCTCCCCTGGAAAATTTGAAATCGAGATCAGCACCGAGTCTGGCTCTACCGCGACCGAGAAAGTCGGCGCCATTATCCAGGCCACCGGTTTCTCGCTGTACGATGCCAACAACCTGCCTGAGCTCGGCTTTGGCAAGTCCGCCAACGTGGTCGATCAGGCCGGTTTGGAAGCGCTTGCCAAGGCAGCCAACGGCGGTGCGATCAAGCGCCCCTCCGACGGCGGTGAAGTAAAGACCGTGGTGTTCGTCCAGTGCGCCGGTCAGCGCGACGATACCGGCAAACATCTGCCTTACTGCTCCGGCTCCTGCTGCTCAACTTCGGTCAAGCAGGCGATGTATTTCAAGGATTCCAATCCTGACATCGATACGGTAGTGATCTACACCGATCTGCGCATGCCCGGCAATGGTGAAGATTTTTATCGCAGCGGTCAGAACAAGGGCGTGATTTTCACCAAGGGTAAGGTTTCCAGCGTTGAAGCCTCCGGCAACCAGTGCAAGGTGAATTTTCACGACCTGATCCTCAACGATCAGACCGCCATCGACAATGCCGACTTGGTTGTATTGGCCACCGGTCAGGTGCCGAATTCCGGCGTTGATATTGACACCAAACTGAAGGCGGATATTGCCGCTGCAGCAGGCGATAACTCACTGCTGAAAGCCTATAACGCTTCCCAGGTAGAGGGTGCCGTCCAGCCGATTTCCGTGCTCAACCTGACCTATCGTCAAGGTCCGGATGTGCCGCAGCTGAAGTATGGTTTCACCGATTCGCACTTCATCTGCTTCCCTTATGAAACTCGCCGTACCGGCATTTATTCCGCCGGTCCGGTGCGCCGTCCGATGGACATGGTGCAGGCGATGGAAGACGCCACCGGCGCTGCGATGAAGGCAATCCAGGCCGTCGAGAATGCAGGCCTGGGCCGTGCCGCGCATCCGCGTTCGGGCGATCTTAGCTTCCCGAAAGTGCGCCTCGAGGGCTGCACCCAGTGCAAGCGCTGCACGGTGGAATGCCCCTTCGGCGCCATCGACGAAGACGAGAAACGTTTTCCGGTGTTCAACGAATCCCGTTGCCGCCGTTGCGGCACCTGTATGGGCGCCTGCCCGGTGCGCGTGATCTCCTTCGAGAACTACTCGATTGATACCGTTGGCTCGCAGCTGAAAGCGGTGGACGTTCCCGACGAGTTTTCCGAGAAGCCCCGCATCCTGATTCTGGCCTGCGAAAACGACGCCTATCCCGCGCTCGACATGGCGGCGATGAACCGCAACGTCTACAGTGCGTTCGTGCGTATCATCCCGGTTCGCTGCCTGGGTTCTGTCAACACCATCTGGATCAACGATGCTCTGAGTAGCGGCTACGACGGCGTGATGATGATGGGTTGCAAGCACGGCGACGACTATCAGTGCCACTTCGTCAAGGGGTCTGAGCTTGCCAGCTATCGCATGAGCAAGATTGGCGACACACTCAAGCAAATGGGGCTGGAAGAAGAGCGGGTTGCCACCTTCGAGGTTGCAATCACCGACATCGAGCGCGTGCCGCAACTGATCAACGATTACGCGGCGAAGATCCAGGAAATCGGCATGAGCCCGTTAAAGGGATTCTAGGAGACGGCAAATGAGCGAAAAATATCATAATAATTTCCTCAAAGAAGTCGAGGAAATGGTCGAAGAAGGTGAATGGGTAAAGATGTGCATGCAGTGCGGCGTGTGTGCCGGCTCGTGCCCGCTCGGCCCACACTGGGCACATCCGCCACAGGAAATTTTCATGATGATCCGCGCCGGCAAGCGCGAGGAAGTTCTGAGATCCGATTCGATGTGGATGTGCACCTCCTGCTACAACTGTGTCGTGCGTTGCCCGCGCAAGCTGCCGATCACCCACATCATGCACGGCCTGGCTAATTACGCCCACCGACTGGGACTTTCGCCTAAGAACCAGCCAACGCAACAATTCGCCACCCTGTTCTGGAACAATCTGGCTCAGACCGGTCGCGTCAACGAGTTAAAGCTCTCCCTCGGCATTTATTTCAAGGACGGTTTCGCTCAGGGCGTCAAGAACGCCATGGCGATGCAGAGTGTCGGCCTGGGCATGGTGAAGGCGAAACGCCTGAACCCGATGGAACTGTTCGGTGGGCACGGCGTCAAGGACAAGGCCGGCTTCCACGCCATGCTGAAGAAAGCGCGTGAAATCGAAGACCGCCGCAAGAATTTCGCCTAAGGAGTCAATGATGGCTAAAAAGACTTACTCGTTTTACCCCGGTTGCTCGTCACAAACCAAGGCGTCCTCGGACAACTACCTGAAGTCGACCAATTCGATGTGCAAATACCTGGATATCGAACTGAAGGAAATCCCGGACTGGAACTGTTGCGGTGCGTCTATCGGTTATGCCGAAGGTGGCGAATTGCCGCGCATCACGCTGTCTGCCCGCAATATGGCTCTGTCCGAACAGCATAACCCGGGCATGGATCTGGTTGCTACCTGTGCAGCGTGCTGGCTTTCCACCCGTGAATCGAAGGAGCGTCTCGCGCACAGTTCGCAGACCCTGGCTGAAGCCAACACGGCGCTGAACGAGGCGGGGCTGACCTATAAAGGCAATCAGGCGGCACGCCACATGGCGGAGGTGCTGGTCGAGGATTTCGGTTTCGATGAACTGAAGAAGGGTGTAAAGAACCCGCTGCAGGGCATTAAGTTCGCTGGTTACGTCGGCTGTCAGACCAACCGCCCGTTCGGTCTTGCCGGTGAATCATTTGAAAATCCCGTGTATCTCGACAACCTGATCGAGGCGATGGGTGGTGAAGCTGTACCTTACGACCAGAAGGTGACCTGCTGCGGTGGTGCGCTGGCCTTCTCCGAGCCGGAAAAAAGTCAGAAACAGATCAAGGACATTATCGAGTCTGCCTACGATCATGGCGCCGAGATGATCGTCACGCCTTGCCCGCTGTGCCAGGCCAATGTGGAGATTTACCAGGGTGAAGTGAACAAGCGCTTCGGCACCAAATTCAACATTCCGGTGATGTATTATTCTCAGCTGATCACCATAGCCTATGGCGGCACTGCTCAGGAAGCGGCGCTGGACGGCCAGCTGGTTCGTGCCACCAAGCTTGAGGAAATTGCCAAGAAGTAAAGATAACGATCTTCACGGCATCAACTTGGGGGGCGGCTTGCGGGCCGCCCCTAATTGTTTTGTCTCAGCACAAGGAATGAGCATGAAAAATCCGAAAACTTTAGACGAATACATCGATCTGGTTCACCAGGCCGTTTATGAAGTTGATGAACTGCGCGCCATTGTCGAGGACGACGAGGAGCGCAAGACCATGATCCTGCCCTGGGTGGATGCGATGGACAAGGAATTGCGGCAGATGTTCGAAGATATGACTTCAGGCCGCTATCAGTTCGATCCCAACGGGCCTGACCTGCCCTTCATGGCGATCGTTAAAAGGTTCGGTCCGAGCGTGCCGTTCAAGTCGTTACTTAACGTCATTAATCATACCCACCGCTTTGGTCTGGATATCGATTCCCAGTAGCGGTTAAAATCGATGGTCAGCCAGTACAGCGGTACCGGGAACCTGAACATACTCCAGAACTGTTTCGGTGACTTGCTGACCGCGGCTTTTCTCTGAGATATCGCGAAACACCGTGTTCCTCAATATCTCCGAAATATTCAGCGAAATGCCGAAGTAGACGTGCCGGCTGCGGTTGGGCGAAGGCCTTCCGTCGTTGGGCTCGAAGCCGCGCGAACCGTAGCCCGCCGCCAGTTCGAAGTAACGCAGCACGTCATGGTTTCTCAGCTGCGGTATGCCGGTTGCCTTGGCGACCAGCAGATAGGTCTGGCCTGAATAGTCGCCAATCGGTCCGACTTGGTTGAGCCGTTTCGCATCGCCGGAAGGCCAGTAATGCAGGCGGAAATCGAACAGGTCGTCGAGGCGTTTGTTTTTCTCGAACAACAGGCCCAACCCGGTGCCGAGGGCATTCATGATCAAATCTTCTTTGCTGAACTTGTATCGTTCCGAGAATCCGTCGAGGGTTTCTACCGCCAGCATTGTGCCGAATACGGTTGCTGCCGACAGGACGACAGCGTCTTCACGGTCGTTTCCAGCCCATTCGAAGGCGTGGGCGAGCAGGCGGGTTCCCACATAAGTGGAGTAGGCATGGCCCAATTTGTCCGCGCCCCCGGCATACGTGTCCTGCCCGAACCATCCTTCACTGGCGGTACGGAAATGGCCGGAAGAGCCATCCTTCCACCAGACGGTGGCGCCGTAGGCTAAAACTGTTCCGGCTCCGCCCCAAATCAGCGCCTGCGTCCGAAAACGCTTGTCTTCCTCAGACAGCGCTGCTGCTCTTGCGCTATCCCCCTTATCAGCCGGGATATCCAGTGCTGCAACAGCATTTCGTTTGGCTTGTGTGAAAACCACGGAGGGTGCACTGATGGTATCGTCTGATTCCGTACCGCCATGAGCGCCAGGAAGACAGAAAAGCGCGGAAACAATAAACAATGCCATCGCTTGAAAAGCAGGGGGCATCCAGATGTTGGTATCAAGGAAAAGCAATTTATTCATCGTACTTTAAATACTATCAGGTGACGGCATGTTGTCAATTTACTCGTTCAACCAAGCACTGTTCCGGGGCGCATAATGGATAATTGCACTAAATTGGTGCACCATTAATGCACTGTTTTGGGAAGTTCCTTTTCAAAACAGTGCGTTTAATTCTGGCCCAATTATTGCTGTCTAGGGTGAAACATTTATTTCTGGAGCGACGATGGAAAATCTCAAGACCGGTAGCGACGTATTGTTCATCCTTCTGGGCGCAATCATGGTGCTGGCGATGCACGCAGGCTTCGCTTTTCTGGAACTGGGTACAGTGCGCAAGAAAAATCAGGTCAACGCACTGGTGAAAATCATGGTCGATTTCGCCATATCCACTATTGCATACTTCTTTATCGGTTATAGCATCGCTTATGGGGTGAATTTCTTTTCCGGTGCCGAGGTGCTGGCGCAGAAGAGCGGCTACGATCTGGTCAAATTCTTCTTCCTGCTGACTTTTGCCGCGGCGATTCCGGCGATCGTCTCCGGCGGCATCGCCGAGCGTGCCAGATTCAATCCGCAACTGGCGGCCACTTTCCTTCTGGTGGGCTTCGTTTACCCCTTCTTCGAGGGTATCGTCTGGAATCATCACTTCGGCGTGCAGGACTGGCTGAAAGGGACTTTCGGGGCGGAATTCCATGACTTTGCCGGCTCCGTGGTTGTGCATGCCATGGGTGGCTGGATTGCGTTGCCGGCAGTGCTGCTGCTCGGCGCACGGCGCGGCCGCTATACCAAGGATGGCATGGTGGCTGCGCATCCCCCCTCAAGCATTCCGTTTTTGGCATTGGGCGCGTGGATACTGACGGTGGGCTGGTTCGGCTTCAATGTCATGTCGGCGCAGACCATAGACGCCGTGAGTGGCTTGGTGGCGGTGAATTCGCTGATGGCGATGGTCGGTGGTATTCTCGCCGCGCTGGTGGTGGGCAGGAATGACCCCGGCTTCGTGCACAACGGCCCGCTCGCCGGCTTGGTGGCGGTGTGCGCCGGGTCCGACCTGATGCACCCATTGGGTGCGCTGATAACCGGTGGGGTGGCAGGTGGGCTGTTCGTGTGGGCGTTTACCCTGACTCAGAATAAATGGAAAATTGACGATGTGCTCGGCGTCTGGCCGCTGCATGGCCTGTGCGGCGCATGGGGTGGAATTGCAGCCGGGATATTCGGCCTCAAGGCGCTGGGCGGCATCGGCAACGTGAGTTTTGCCGCGCAACTGATCGGTACCCTGATGGGTATAGCTATCGCCCTGATTGGCGGCTTCGTGGTTTACGGACTAGTGAAGAAACTGGTGGGGATACGGCTGGACCCGGAAGAGGAGTTCAACGGTGCCGATATCAGCATACACAAGATCTACGCCACGCCGGAAGGCGAGGTCTAGCCTTCATGCATGCATGATCGTTTGCATCTAAAGTCAGTCGTACTTCGAAGCGGCTAGTACTAAGGCCCGGTTTTATTCCGGGCCTTAGTTTTTTGCCAATTCTGGCAAATGCCTATTTTTGTGCATTCCGGCTAACTTTGGTTGAGCTTGCGGCAATTCACTCAACTCCTACACTAAGCCCCGGTAACTCGTCTTGGCGCGGGAAATTACACAGTCCAAAACTGATCGAGATTCTTTATGCCCCATGTCGCTGCATCTTCTCGACTTACAATCTTTTCGGTGGTGCCAGGGCGAGAGAGATTGATTACCTCTGGTTGGATGTAGGCATTGGCCTTGGTTGAGAAGAAAACTTTGACGTTTGGAGTCAGCAGTGATTTTTCTGACTGCTCGGTCACTACCGCGAGGCGACCGGACGAGAGGCGCACCAGCGACCCGATGGGGTAGATGCCGATGCTCTTGATGAAACTCTGAAAGACTTTCGTGTCGAAGTGGCCGTTGCACCACTCGGTCATCTTGCGGATTGATTCGGCCGGGTCCCAGCCAGCCTTGTAAGGACGGTTAGAGGTGATGGCGTCATAGACATCGCAGACGGCGCCCATTTTGGCAAAAAGACTTATTTGCTCGTCCTTCAGTTGATGCGGATATCCGCGCCCATCAACCTTTTCATGGTGGTGCAGGCAGACGTCGAGCGGAATTTCTCCCACGGTGCCACCTTCGACCAATAGGCGGTGGCCTTCTGTCGGGTGGCTCTTGATGAGGTCAAATTCTTCATCAGTCAGCTTGCCCGGCTTGTTGAGTATTTCCATGGGTATCATGGCTTTGCCAAGATCGTGCAACAGTCCGGACATGCCTGCATCGCGGATTTGCTTTTCGTCGAGCTTGAGCTGGCGGGCTAACGACACCATCAGGGCGCAGACGGCAACTGAGTGCATATAGGTATAGTCGTCTGCGGTCTTCAGGCGTGCGAGGCTGATCAGCGCACCAGGATTGCGCATGACTGAGGAGGAAATTTCATCCACCAGTTCGTTTGCGGCCTCGGCGGAAATCGCCTTGCCCATGCGCACTTCCTGAAACATGGAGACGACGGCCTCTTTTGATTTGGCGCATATTTTGGCTGCGCGCTTCACTTCTTCAGCCATCGAAACGAGTTTGACCGGTTGGTCGCGAGCAGCGGATTGGATCAGGAGCTTGTCGACCGCGGCACTCACTTCTTCTTTAGTCTCGGCTGCAGAGGCATCGCTGCCCTGCTCAACATCGAGGCCAATTTTTACATCGATCCAGACTTCGGTAATGCCGCTGTCGATGATGAGACGAATGTCATTCGGATCCTTGAGGAGGAACTTGGTGCGCCAAAAGGGGTGTTCCATCCAGGAGCCGCAAAGTTCATGGAGATGCATTCCCAGCCGGAGATGCTCAACAGGAATTTTCTTTAGCATGTTATAGGCTCTTCGGCGCTTTCAGGCTTTATTGGATTGTTGTCGTGGTGGGTAAAGCACCCGATTTTAAATAAACCTCGCCAGCATCGCTCTATCGACATTGTCGCTGAGCGGAATGTGAACCACCCAGCCGTTACCTGGCGCTTCAGTTATGGAAGCGCCGTTTTTGTTAAAGATTTGTTCCAGCACCATCTCGCGGTTGCCGGCGGGGTGGATGAGTTCCAGCCGGTCGCCCACGGCGAAGCGGTTTTTCACGACCACTTCAGCCATTTTCCGGGCCGGGTCATAGGCGACGATGTCGCCGACATAAATCTGCCGCGCGCTTTCCGATTGACCGGTGAGATAGTTCTGGTATTCCACGGTGTGGTGGCGCTGGTAGAAGCCATCGGTGTAGCCGCGGTTGGCGAGGTTTTCCAGCGCGCTCAGATGCGCCGTGTTGAAGGTGCGACCCGCAGTGGCATCGTCGATCGCCTGGCGGTAAATCTGGGCGGTGCGTACCACGTAGTAGGCCGATTTTGTTCGTCCTTCGATTTTCAGGGAATCCACACCGATTTCAGCCAGCCGGGCGACATGCTCAACCGCGCGCAGGTCCTTGGAATTCATGATGTAGGTGCCGTGCTCGTCCTCCAGTACCGGCATCAGTTCGCCGGGGCGCTTGCTTTCCTCGATCATCCATACCCGGTCGGCGAGGGGGTGGCGTTGCTGGTCACCGCACGCGGTAAGGCCGGATTCGCCCATGGCCTTGTTGAAATCGAATTCGGTTTCACGGATCACGCCCGCTGCGTCTTCCTGCGCTTCCTGAACCTTGTAGTCCCAGCGGCAGGAGTTGGTGCAGGTGCCCTGGTTGGCATCGCGGTGGTTGAAGTAGCCGGATAGCAGGCAGCGACCGGAATAGGCGATGCACAGGGCGCCATGGACGAATACTTCAAGCTCCATGTCGGGACATTGCTGGCGGATCTCGGCGATTTCGTCCAGGGAAATTTCGCGCGACAGGATCACCCGCGTCAAGCCCAGCGTCTGCCAGAATTTCACCGCGGCGTAATTGACGGTATTGGCCTGCACCGACAGGTGCACCGGCATGTCCGGCCATGCCTCGCGCACCATCATGATCAGGCCGGGGTCGGCCATGATCAGGGCGTCCGGCTTCATTGCCATCACCGGTGCCATATCCGCCATATAGGTCTTGAGCTTGGAGTTGTGCGGCGTCAGGTTGCTGGCGACAAAAAATTTCTTGCCCAGCGCATGTGCCTCGGCTATGCCCGTTCCCAGTTCTTCCAGGCCGAATTCGTTATTGCGGGCGCGCAGGGAGTAGCGGGGTTGACCGGCATATACGGCATCCGCGCCATAGGCGAAGGCATAGCGCATCTTTTCCAGGCTGCCGGCGGGGAGTAAAAGTTCGGGGGTCTTCGTCATCATGGTAAAATTATACCATCATGCCTGCCACTTCCTTTATCCACCTCCGCTTGCACAGCGAGTATTCCATTGTTGACGGTATCGTGCGCATCGGCGATGCCGTTGGCCTTGCCGTTGCCGACCGGATGCCGGCGCTGGCGCTGACCGATCTTTCCAATCTGTTCGGCATGGTGAAGTTTTACCAGGGTGCGCGTGGCAAGGGCATCAAGCCGATCATCGGCTGTGATGTGTGGATCAGCAACGAGGCCAACCGCGATCAGCCCCATCGGCTTTTGCTGCTGTGCCGCAACCGCCAGGGTTATTTGCGTCTGTGCGACCTGCTCACTCGTGCCTACCGTGCCAATCAGCATCGGGGGAGGGCAGAAGTCCACCGTGCATGGTTCGAGGAGGGCGGCAGCGATGGTCTGATCGCATTGTCCGGCGCGCATATGGGCGATGTCGGTCAGGCGCTGTTGCAGGGAAACCGTGTACAGGCCAAGGAGCTTGCCGCAGCTTGGGCGCAGCTTTTCCCCGGCGCGTTTTACCTTGAATTGCAGCGTACCGGATTGCCTCAGACCGAAGCTTATGTGCGGCAGGCGGTGAACCTGGCCTCAGAACTGCATCTGCCGGTGGTAGCGACGCACCCCATCGAATTTCTCGCTCCCGACGACTACAAGGCCCATGAGGCGCGGGTGTGCATCTCCGAGGGGTACATGCTGGCGGACAAACGCCGTCCGAGGGTTTTTACCGAGCAGCAGTATTTCAAGACCCAGGCCGAGATGGTGGAACTGTTCGCGGATATCCCCGCTGCGCTTGCCAACAGCGTGGAGATCGCGAAGCGCTGCAATCTCAGCGTCGAACTGGGCAAGAGCAAGCTGCCGCTGTTCCCGATACCGGGCTTGATGAGCCCGGATGATTACCTGTGCCAACGTGCGGCTGAAGGACTGGCCGAGCGCATGGTGACGCTCTACCCCGATGAGGCGGAGCGGACAAAACAGTTTCCCATATACACCGACCGGCTCAAGTTCGAGACCGATACAATCATCCAGATGGGCTTTCCTGGCTACTTCCTGATTGTGGCCGACTTCATCAACTGGGCCAAGCACAACGGCGTGCCGGTCGGGCCGGGGCGTGGTTCTGGCGCGGGGTCGCTGGTGGCATACAGTATGGGGATTACCGACCTCGATCCGCTGCGCTACGCTTTGCTGTTCGAGCGCTTCCTCAATCCCGAGCGGGTATCGATGCCCGACTTCGATATCGATTTCTGCCAGGAAACTCGCTACAAGGTGATCGAGTACGTGCGCGAGCGCTACGGCACCGATGCGGTGTCGCAAATCGCCACCTTCGGCACCATGGCGGCCAAGGCGGTGGTGCGCGACGTGGGCCGGGTACTCGATCTGCCCTACAATTTCTGCGACCAGCTTTCCAAGCTGATTCCGGCTGCGCCCGGCAAGCAGTATTCGCTCGACGAAGCGCTGACGATGGAACCCCAGCTCAAGGAGCGCTACGACAACGAGGAAGAGGTGCGCGAGCTGTTCATTCTGGCGCGCAAGCTCGAAGGCCTCACCCGCAACGTTGGCATGCATGCCGGCGGCGTGCTGATTGCGCCCGGCAAGCTCACCGATTTCTGCCCCTTGTACGTGGCTTCCGGTTCGGAAGCGGTAGCGGTGTCTCAGTTCGACAAGGATGACGTGGAGGCCGCCGGCCTGGTCAAGTTCGACTTTCTCGGCTTGCGCAACCTCACCATCATCGAGCTGGCGGTGAAGTACATCAAAAAGCTCGATCCAAGCTTTGACCAGCCGCTGGATACCCAGCATTTCGACGACCCGGCAGCCTATGAGGTATTGAGGAAGGCCAACACCACGGCGGTGTTCCAGCTGGAATCAGAGGGCATGAAAAAGCTGCTGGCCAAGCTCCAGCCGGATCGCTTCGAGGACATTATCGCCGTGCTTGCTCTTTACCGGCCGGGGCCATTGGGTTCGGGCATGGTGGACGACTTCATCCTGCGCAAGAAAGGCAAGCAGTCGATCGACTATTTTCACCCTGACCTGCAGGCCAGCCTCGCCCCGACTTACGGTGTGATCGTCTACCAGGAACAGGTGATGCAGATATCCCAGATCATCGGCGGCTATACCCTGGGTGGTGCGGATTTGCTGCGGCGCGCGATGGGCAAGAAGAAGCAGGAGGAGATGGACAAGCACCGCAGCCTGTTCGTCGAGGGCGCGCTCAAGAAAGATTACCCGGAAAAGCTCGCCAACAGCTTGTTCGACCTGATGGCGAAGTTTGCCGAATACGGTTTCAATAAGTCCCACACTGCCGCCTACGCGGTGATTTCCTACCAGACCGCCTGGCTCAAGGCCCATCACACCTCGGCCTTCATGGCGGCGACGTTGTCCTCGGAACTGGACAACACCGACCAGCTCAAGGTGTTCTACGAGGATACCCTGGTCAACAAGGTGAAGGTGCTGGCGCCGGACGTGAATGTTTCCGGCTACCGTTTCGAGCCGGTTTCCAGGACCGAGATCCGTTATGGCCTTGGTGCTGTCAAGGGTACTGGCGAGGCAGCGATCAACGTTATCGTCGCAGCGCGTGAAAAAGACGGGCCGTTCACCAGTCTGTTCGATTTTTGCCGCCGGGTGGACAAGCGCACCGTGAACCGGCGCGTGATCGAGTCTCTGGTGCGCGCCGGTGCATTCGACACCATTAACGATAACCGGGCGAGCCTGCTGGCGAGTGTCGGCGTGGCGATGGAAGCTGCGGAACAGGAGAATCGCGATATTCTCCAGAATAGCCTGTTCGATGCCATGGATGATGGCGGCGCAGAAAATCGACCCGATGCCATGGTGGATGCGCCGCCCTGGCCGATGATTGAGCAGCTGACAAACGAGAAGAAGGCACTGGGTTTTTACTTCAGCGGCCACCCCTACGATGCGTACCGCGCGGAACTCGCCGGCTTCATCAAGACCCGGCTCTCCGACATAGCGCCGCAGCAACAGCCAGTCTGGCTGGCAGGAGTGATCTATGCTATTCGTACCCAGATGACGCGGCGCGGGAAAATGGCGTTCATTTCCCTGGAGGACGGTGCGGCGCGAGTCGAGGTTTCGGTGTTCAGTGAATTGTTCGATGCGCACAGGGATATCCTCAAGGAGGATCAATTGCTGATCATCGAAGCCAAGATCAGCAAGGACGATTATTCCGGCGGATTTCGCGTGATTGCGGAAAGCTTGCTCGACTTGGCCGGAGCACGTACGCGTTTCGCCAAGCTGTTGCGACTGTCGTGCATGGCGCCCGCCAACACTGATAAATTACGCGAAATTCTGTCTGGCTACCGTGATCAGGCAGGGTGCAGGGTGCGGATCGGTTACTGCAACACCACGGCGAGCTGCGAGCTGGAGCTGGGTGAAGACTGGCGGGTGAAGCTCAAGGACAATCTGCTGGTGTCGTTGGCCGATTGCATCGGCAGTGAGAATTCCGCCATTCAATATTAACCCGGGTTAAGCACAATACGGTCTACATTAATGAGGTGTCACATGTAGGTTGGGTTAGGCGCGGCTTTTTGCGCCGTAACCCAACAAACCTAATCTTCCCTTTAAACACCGCCCTTGAATGTTTGGGTCTGTTGGGTTACGCGATAAGGCCGCTAACCCAACCTACATGTCAATATTTCGATTAAGTAAACAGTATGGGGATTAAGCATTGAAACTTTTTCAATTAATGCTTGCAAAGCAAATTCGAATATTAGACAATACTAATAACTTGAATTACTCACCAACTGTGAGTTGTTCCGGTGTTGTCTCCTCCATCCTCCTTTATTGGTGGATTTTAAGCGCGGTCACTTAGGTGAACCGCGTTTTTTTTTGCCTTTTTCAGACATTGGTAGCGTTGTCCGCATGAATATTCCCCAGATCATCAACCGTGAATTATTCGACCGCGTTTCGTCGGAAGCGCGTGCCGCGCCACGCCGGCGCAAAAATTTCAATTTCCATGTCGCAGAGGCGGATGCGAGTCATCGCCTGCTCAATGCGATGGAGCCGGATTCATACATCCCTCCGCACTGCCACCGGGATGCGAGCAAGGATGAGTCCATCATCGCGCTCGCGGGTCGGTTCGGGGTCGTTTTCTTCGACCATGAGGGAAAGGTTACCGGGACGGCAATCCTCGCTCCGGGTGGTGAAGCGGTGGGGGTGAATATTCCTCACGGCGTGTTTCATTCATTGGTAGCCCTTGAGCCTGGCAGTATATTTTTCGAGGCCAAGGCCGGCCCCTATAAGGTGCTGGAGCCTGCAGAAAAAGCATCCTGGGCACCCGCCGAGGGTGAGCCGGATGCGACTGCTTACCTGAATTTTCTCAGGGCTATGTTCTAACCCGGTTGCATGCCACCGCTTCAAGCGGTATCCCGTTTTTCAAAGTCGGCATATTCGCCACTGCCCGCACTGATTTCCACTTCTTCTACCCGCGCCAGTTCCGGTCCTGTTCTGGCCCATTCGATCATGGCGCTGATTGCTTCCTCCGCTCCCTGGATCATGGCTTCCACGGTGCCGTCGCGGCAATTTCTGACCCAGCCGGTGACACCGAGCTGCTGAGCCTTGCGGCACATGGACTCGCGGAAGAATACGCCCTGAACACGACCGTAAATTCTCAGATGGTGGCTGTTATTCATTGATCCTCGTCAACAAGTGTAAATAGGCTGGTTGCACAATTCATCCACTTCACTTAGAGTCGTAAAAAAATAGAATATCTATATGAATAAAAAGGGGATGAGGGCGTGAGTCCTCGTGCAGCAGATTTAATCGTAGCCCTTACAGAAAGTGGAACAAATGATAGCAGCAAAGGGGAGAGAGGTAATGGCTGATGGTGCTCTGAATAGGCCATTTGGCAGTGTTTCCCTGCACCAAATCGGGTGGCTGATTTTTCCCCTGGCTGTACTTTTCGTTTCTGTATGGCTTGCTCCGCCAGCGCACACCTTTTTTGAAGGCCTTTCCCGATTTCTTCCGCTCCATAGTTTCATGGAAACCATCGCTATTGTGGTGGCGGTGCTGGTGTTCGGTATCGGGTGGAATGCATACAGTGTGGAGCGGCCGTTCAACATTGTGCTGCTGTCTTGCGCTTTTCTGGCGGTGGGTTTGCTGGATTTTGCCCACATGCTGTCCTACGCCGGCATGCCGGATTTTGTCACCCCGTCCGGGGTGCAGAAGGGGATCGATTTCTGGCTTGCGGCCCGCTTTCTGGCTGCCTTTGCTTTGCTGTCCGCGGCTCTTCTGCCATGGAAACCTTTTCCATTCAAGTGGCTGCGCTATGTGGTGCTGGCAGTCAGTCTGAGCGTTGCCCTGCTGGTTTACTGGGTCATCCTCTTCCATGAGAGCGATTTGCCGGCAACGTTTATCGCCGGAAAAGGATTAACCCCCTTCAAGATCGGCAGCGAATACTTCATTGTATTTATCCATCTGCTGACAGTGGGCGCTTTCCTTGCCGGGGCGCGTAAACCCAAGCCCGATTATGTGGTGGACCTGTTGGCCGCCGTTGCCATCATGGTACTGAGCGAACTGTGCTTCACACTCTATTCCAGTGTCACCGATATCTTCAACCTGATGGGCCACGCCTACAAGGTTCTGGCGTATGTTTTTATTTACCGCGCAGTATTCGTAAGCAGCGTACAGGAACCCTACAAGCGGCTGCGTCAGTCTGAACGTCATGTATGGCAAGAGAAGGAGCGCGCCCAGGTTACCCTGATATCGATAGGCGATGGGGTGATTACGACCGACGAAAAAGGCTTGATCGAATACCTCAACCCCGTAGCGGAACAGCTGAGTGGATGGAGTTGCGTCGAGGCCCAGGGCTTGCCGTTGAGCCGGATTTTCAACGTAATCAACGAGTATACCCGGACGGTGGTGGAAAACCCTGTGGAGGAATGCCTGAGAGGCGGAGAGGTGGTTGCGCTTGCCAATCACACCATACTCATTCGTCAGGATGGCAGCGAGATCTCCATTGAAGATTCGGCGGCACCTATCCGCAGCCGGAGCGGGTCGATTATCGGAGCGGTACTGGTGTTTCATGATGTGACCGAACGCCAGGAGGCAAGAAAGGCGTTGAGGGAAAGTGAAGAGCGTCTGCGTACATTGATCAATGCCATGCCGGATATCGTGTGTTTCAAGGATGGTGACGGCCGCTGGCTGGAAGCTAACGATTTTGACCTTAAGCTTCTCAAGCTCGAGGGCATTCCATACCATGGAAAGACGAATTATGAACTGGCTGAGCTTAGCGATTTTTATAGCGAGACCTTTTACAGTAGCGAATCCTCGGACGAGGATGCCTGGCGCAGTGGCGGGCCAAGGCGTGCGAATGAGGTAATTCCGAGGCCGGGCGACGGCAACATGGTTTTCGACGTTATCAAGGTGCCACTGTTCAATACTGATGGCAGCCGTAAGGGCTTGGTAGTGGTCGGTCGTGATATCACCGAAATGATCAAGGCACAGAACGAAAGGCAGCAGTTGTCCAGCATCCTCGAAGCCACGCCGGAATTCGTCAGTATTTCCACCCTGGATGGCCGGCGCGTATACCTGAATCAGGCAGGAAAACGCATGCTGGGCATCCCCGATGAGGAAGACGTGACTGGGTTGTCCACACTGCAAGCCTACCCCCAATGGATATGGGGCTTCATCAGAAATGAAGCGATTCCCTATGCGATCGATAATGGGATTTGGGAGGGAGAATCTACCTTGTTAAGCCGGGATGGCACGGAAATCCCGGTTTCCCAGGTCATCATTGCCCACAAGGCTGCCAATAGTCAGGAAGGATTTCTTTCCACCATTGCGCGTGACATCAGCGAGCGCAAACGCTTCGAGGAGCGGCTTCTGCACCAGTCCAATCATGACGCGCTTAGCGGCCTGCCTAACCGTCTGCTGTTCCACGACCGGCTAGGGCAGGTACTGGCCCACGCTCAAGCTAGCCATACTGATCATCTGATGGCGGTGATGCTGCTCGACCTCAATCGATTCAAAATCATCAATGATACGCTCGGTCATGATGTGGGCGATGTGTTACTGAAGGAGGCCGCGCTCCGCTTCGCAACGTGCATGCGCGGTGGGGATACCATTGCTCGCTGGGGCGGAGATGAGTTCGCATTCCTGCTGCCCAATTTAGGGCATTTCGAAGAGGCCGCGGAAGTGGCGGCAAGTATTCTGAATGTGCTATCCCAACCCTTCCTTTTGGCCGGCAAGGAGATTTTTGTTAGCGCCAGCATCGGTATTACGCTTTATCCCACCGATGAACAGACACGGGAAGCCCTGATCCAGAACGCCGAAGTGGCCATGTACCGCGCCAAGGAACAGGGGGAAAGCGCTTACCAGTTTTTTACCGGGGATATGAATGCCAGGGCTTTCGAGCGCTTGGCCATGGAAAACAGCCTGCGCAAGGCGCTGGATAGAAACGAACTGCTGCTTTATTACCAGCCTCAGGTGGACCTGGAAACTGGGAAAATCTCCGGCATGGAGGCGCTGTTGCGTTGGCGGCATCCGGAGTTGGGCATGGTTTCTCCCGCGCAGTTTATTCCGCTGGCGGAGGAAACCGGCTTGATCTTGCCGATCGGCGCATGGGTGCTGCGTGAGGCATGTCGGCAGAACAAGGCTTGGCAAGACGCGGGGATGGCCAGGATGCGGGTTTCCGTCAACCTTTCAGCACGTCAATTCCAGCAGCAGGATATCGTGGAAATGACTGCGTCGGCTTTACAGGAAAGCGGCCTGTCCGCCGATTGCCTGGAGCTGGAACTGACGGAAAGCTATATCATGAAGAATCCGGAAGTCGCAATCAGCACATTGAAGCGACTGGAGGAAATGGGCGTATTCCTTTCGGTGGACGATTTCGGCACCGGTTATTCCTCGCTCAGTTATCTCAGGCGTTTTCCCATCCATTGCCTCAAGATCGACCAATCCTTTGTGCGGGATATCCCCGGCAATGTCGATGCCGTCGCCATCGTTTCGGCGATTGTCGCCATGGCCCGCAGCCTGATGCTGGAGCTCGTTGCCGAGGGTGTGGAAACCCGGGAGCAATTGGACTACCTGAAGCAACTCCAGTGCAACCGCATGCAGGGATACCTGTTCAGCAGGCCGATTCCAGCACAGGAATTCGAAGAGCTGGTAAAAAATCAGCAGTAAATATTGGGTTTTCTTTGATGATCTGACGGTGTTAGGTCAACCCGGTTAACAAGATCGAATTGTCCTAAATACTTATTATAATCAGTGTATTGAGTACGTTTGGACTATTTACATCCGTAATTTCCGGTACTAGAGTTAAATAAGAGCACTCTGCAGAAGTTTCGTAGTTATGGGCTTTTGCCAAATCATAATAATTATCGAGGAGACAAAAATGGCACGTTTGCGTAACTTGTTCTTGCTGATCGCACTATCTGGCTTGTTTGGCCTTGCGGGCTGCGCCTCAACCGGAGGCAAGTCGGCTGAAGCCGGGTTTCCGGAGAACGTTGTTTATCATGTTAACGATTCCGCAGTGGCGGGCGCAGCGATGAGAAACGTCAAAAACCATCTTGATGCCAATCCTCAAGCGCATATCGTTATTGTCACCCATGGCAAAGGTATCGATTTCCTGCTTGAAGGCGCTACCGATGCCAAGGGGAACCCCTACGATATCACTGTCCAGGATCTGAAGAAAAAAGGCGTGACGTTCGATGTGTGCAACAACACACTGGTCAGTCGCAAGATTGATTCCAAGACAGTGTTGCCGGAAGCTCAAATTGTGCCATCGGGCGTGGCGGAACTTTCCAAGCTACAATCGCAATACCACTACGCCTACGTGAAGCCCTGATCGAAAAAAGGGGGGCGCAAAAAAGGCGGCTCGAGCCGCCTTTTTTTATTTCACCCGCATGCCCGGCTTGGCACCCTCGTCCGGGCTGAGAATGTACAGGCCACCATCGCCGCCGGCGGCCAGCACCATGCCCTCCGACAGGCCGAATTTCATCTTGCGTGGCGCGAGGTTGGAGACCATCACGGTGTGGCGGCCGATCAGCTTCTCCGGCGCATAGGCCGACTTGATGCCGGCGAACACGTTGCGTGTCCTTCCCTCGCCGATGTCCAGCGTCAGTTGCAGCAGCTTGTCGGCACCTTCCACATGTTCGGCATTGACGATCTTGGCGATACGCAGGTCGATCTTCATGAAATCGTCGATGCTGATGGTTTCGGCGATCGGCTGGATTTCATGCACTTGCATCTCGGCATGGCGCGCGGGTGAGTGCTCCGTTGCCGGAGCCAGGGTGGCTTTGTTTTCTTCGATCATGGTTTCTACCTGTTTTGGGTCGATACGGGTCATCAGGTGCTGGTAGGGGATGATGGTGTGCCCTTCTGGCAGTAGCGCCTGCGCATCACCCCATTGCAGGGGGGCGATGTTGAGGAAGGCTTCCACGTCAGCAGCCAGTTTGGGCAGTACCGGCTTGAGGTAGAGGGTGAGCAGGCGGAACAGATTGAGACTGACGCTGCAGGCTTCGTGCAACCGGGCTTCCATACCTTCCTGCTTGGCCAGTTCCCATGGTTTTTGCTCATCCACATACTGATTGGCTATATCCGTCAGGTTCATGATTTCCCGAATGGCCTTCCCATATTCGCGTTCGTCATAGAGTCTGGCAATTTCGTTTGTGCTGTCTTGCAGCTTTTCCACAATCGAGTGACGCGTAAATCCACATAGTTTCCCGTCAAACCGCTTAGTAATAAAACCTGCTGCCCGGCTGGCGATGTTGACGTATTTCCCGATCAGGTCTGAGTTCACCCGCGCCGTAAGGTCTTCCAGGCTGAGATCTATATCTTCGATGCTGCTGTTGAGCTTGGCGGCGAAATAGTAGCGCAGCTGTTCCGGGTTGAGGTGCTTGCGGTAGCTGGCGGCGGTGATGAAAGTGCCGCGCGACTTGGACATTTTCTGGCCATTGACGGTGAGGAAGCCATGGGCGAAGACGCCGGTCGGCGTGCGGTGGCCGGAAAACTTCAGCATCGCCGGCCAGAACAGGGCGTGGAAGTAAAGGATGTCCTTGCCGATGAAATGGTAGAGCTCGGCTGTTGAATCCTGTCCCCAGAAGTCGTTGAAATTCAGGCCATTCTTCGCACACAGGTTCTTGAAGCTGGCCATGTAGCCGACCGGGGCGTCAAGCCAGACATAGAAATATTTGCCTGGGGCATCCGGGATTTCGAAGCCAAAGTAGGGTGCGTCGCGCGAGATGTCCCAGTTCTGCAGGCCGCCGGCTATCCATTCCTGCATTTTGTTGGCAGCTTCCGGTTGCAAATGGTCGGCATTGGTCCATTCTCTCAGGAAATCAGTGCAGGCGCCGAGCGTGAAAAAATAGTGCTCGGATTCCTTGCGTACCGGCGTGGCGCCGGATACTGCCGAGACCGGGTTGATCAGGTCGGTGGGCGAGTAGGTGGCCCCGCAGGCCTCGCAGGAATCGCCGTACTGGTCTAAAGCATGGCACTTGGGGCACTCGCCCTTGATGAAACGGTCCGGCAGGAACATTTCCTTTTCCGGATCGTAGAATTGCTCGATAGTTTTGGTTTCGATCAGTTTCGCCTGATCGCGCAACGTGCGGTAGATATTCTGTGCCAATTCCCGGTTCTCGTCTGAATTGGTCGAATAGTAGTTGTCGAATTCAACGTGGAAACCATCGAAATCCGCCTTGTGCTCGTGCCAGACACGTTCGATCAGGGCTTCCGGGGTGATGCCCTCGGCTTGCGCACGCAGCATGATGGGGGTGCCATGGGTGTCGTCGGCGCATACGTAATGACACTCGTGCCCTTGCATTTTCTGGAATCGTACCCAGATATCGGTCTGGATGTATTCAACCAGATGGCCAAGATGGATGCTGCCATTGGCGTAGGGTAGGGCGCTGGTAACCAGGATCTTGCGTTTCATTGCGGTTTGTCAGGAACTTGAAAGACCTCAATTGTAACAAACCGTGGTAGCAAGCCCAATTATTCGTTAAACTTTCGTTTTCTGCCTCTTGCCCTGATGGGTATTGGGCAAAAATGGTTACACTCAAGGAGTAAGCATGTCCGTGTCAGAACAGCAGGTGCAAGATGCACTGAAGGAAATTACCGATCCTACTACCAAGAAGGATTTTGTTAGCACCAAATCGGTCAAGAACATCAAGATCGACGGCGACAAGGTGTCGCTCGACATCGTCCTCGGCTACCCGGGTAAGAGCGTGTTCGAAAGCATCCGCACCTTGGTTAGTGACAAGGTCAAGAGTATTGCCGGTGTCGGTAACGTGACGGTCAATGTGTCCTCCAACATCGTTTCACATAGCGTGCAGCGCGGTGTCAAGCTGATTCCGGGCATCAAGAACATCATCGCCGTGGCTTCCGGCAAAGGTGGCGTAGGCAAGTCCACCACCGCAGTGAACCTGGCGCTGGCACTTGCTGCCGAAGGCGCGCGAGTGGGCATTCTCGATGCCGACATCTATGGCCCCTCTCAACCCCTGATGCTGGGCATCAAGGATGACCGCCCCGAACCTTCTGCGGATGGAAAAAAACTTGAGCCGCTGAATGGCCACGGCTTGCAGGCCATGTCCATCGGCTTTCTGATTGATCCGGACCAGCCTATGGTATGGCGCGGCCCGATGGTAACCCAGGCGCTGGGACAACTCCTGAATGACACCAACTGGAAGGACGTGGATTACCTGGTGGTGGATCTGCCGCCAGGGACCGGTGATATTCAGCTTACTCTGGCGCAAACCGTGCCGGTGACCGGCTCTGTGATCGTTACCACGCCTCAGGATGTGGCCCTGATCGATGCGCGCAAGGGCCTGAAGATGTTCGAAAAAGTGGGCATTCCCATTCTCGGTATCGTGGAAAACATGAGCCTGCATATCTGTACCAACTGCGGCCATGAAGAGCGTCTTTTCGGTACCGGCGGCGGAGAGAAAATGTGCAAGGACTTCGATGTCGAGTTTCTCGGTGCATTGCCTCTGGATATCAACATTCGTCAGCAGACTGACGAGGGCAGGCCGCCAGTAGTGGCCGATCCTGACGGGCGTGTTTCCCAGATTTACAAGGAAATTGCACGTCGCGTGGCGGTCAAAGTGGCCGAGCAGGCGCAGGATTTCAGCGCACGCTTCCCCAATATTGTGATTCAAAATACGTAACCCAAGCAGTCAGCGGTCAGTTTTCAGCGGTCAGCTTCGTGCTGGCCGCTTTAACTGGTGGCTGGCTGCTGATAGCTGAAGGCTGGATTTATGAGCATTAAGTCGGACAAGTGGATTCGCCGCATGGCGGAACAGCACGGCATGATCGAACCCTACGAGCCGGGGCAGGTGAGGAGCGTTGACGGCAAAAAAATCGTCTCTTACGGCACTTCCAGCTATGGCTACGATATTCGCTGCTCGGATGAATTCAAGCTATTCACCAACATCAACTCCACTATCGTCGATCCCAAGAATTTCGACCCCAATTCGTTCGTCGACGTCAAAAGCGATGTCTGCATCATCCCGCCCAATTCGTTTGTCCTCGCACGTACCCTGGAGTATTTCCGCATCCCGCGCAGTGTGCTGACAATCTGCCTGGGCAAGTCCACCTATGCGCGCTGCGGTATCATCGTCAACGTGACGCCGTTCGAGCCGGAATGGGAAGGCTACGTGACCCTGGAGTTCTCCAATACCACGCCGCTGCCCGCCAAGATTTACGCCAATGAGGGTGTGGCCCAGGTACTGTTTTTCGAGTCGGACGAGGTCTGTGAAACCTCATACAAGGATCGTGGCGGCAAGTATCAGGGCCAGCACGGTGTAACATTGCCTAAAATCTGATAAACGTGAGGGGTGAAAGGTGAGGGGTGAGGCGTAAAAGCTGACTACCACTCCGTTTCTGACATTAGCCTCACCCTTATCCCCTCACCCCTCACGAACTTTTCCCACCAGGAACTCAAATGCGATTCCGTTTCCCCGTAGTCATCATCGATGAAGATTTCCGCTCCGAGAACGCGAGCGGCATTGGCGTGCGTGTGCTGGTCAAGGCGATTGAGGAAGAGGGTCTGGAAGTGTTGGGCGCCACCAGTTATGGCGACCTGACTTCCTTTGCGCAGCAGCAGAGCCGTGCCTCAACGTTCATTCTGTCGATCGATGATGAAGAGTTCTCTACGCCTGAACTGGCGGAGCAGGCGGTTGAGCAGATTCGCGCCTTCGTGGTGGAAATACGCCGCCGAAATGCGGATATTCCCATTTTCCTGTACGGCGAGACCCGCACTTCGCGCCATATCCCCAACGACGTGCTGAAGGAGTTGCACGGCTTCATTCACATGTTCGAGGATACGCCGGAGTTCATTGCGCGCTATGTGGTGAGGGAAGCAAAGGACTATCTGGACTCCCTGGCGCCGCCTTTCTTCCGGGCGCTCACTCATTATGCTGCTGACGGCTCCTACTCCTGGCACTGCCCTGGCCATTCGGGTGGAGTTGCCTTTCTCAAGAGCCCGGTAGGGCAGATGTTCCACCAGTTCTTCGGCGAGAATTTGCTGCGCGCAGACGTGTGCAATGCGGTGGACGAACTTGGCCAGTTGCTTGACCATACCGGCCCGGTTGCAGCCAGCGAGCGTAACGCTGCGCGCATCTTCAATGCGGACCACCTGTTTTTCGTCACCAACGGCACCTCCACTTCCAACAAGATGGTATGGCATTCCACGGTTGCGCCGGGGGATGTGGTGGTGGTGGATCGCAACTGCCACAAATCGATATTGCACGCGATTATCATGACCGGCGCGGTGCCGGTTTTCCTTACCCCCACCCGCAACCATTACGGCATCATCGGGCCGATTCCGCTGGAAGAATTCAAGCCGGAGAACATCCGCAAGAAAATCGAGGCCAATCCTTTTGCGCGTGGAGTAAAAACCAAGCCACGGGTACTTACCCTCACCCAGAGCACCTATGACGGGATTCTTTACAACGTGGAAACCCTCAAGGAAATGCTGGACGGGGAGATCGATACCCTGCATTTCGACGAGGCATGGCTGCCACATGCCACCTTCCACGATTTCTACCAGGGCATGCACGCCATCGGCAAGGATCGTCCGCGCTGCAAGGACTCGATGATTTTTGCCACCCAATCCACCCATAAGATGCTGGCGGGGCTGTCCCAGGCATCGCAGATCCTGATTCAGGATTCCGAGGCGCGCAAGCTGGACCGCGACGTGTTCAACGAGGCCTACCTGATGCACAGTTCCACCAGTCCGCAATACGCCATCATCGCATCCTGCGATGTGGCGGCGGCGATGATGGAACCGCCCGGTGGCACCTCGCTGGTGGAGGAATCGATCCTCGAGGCCCTGGATTTCCGCCGTGCCATGCGCAAGGTGGATGCGGAGTTTGGCGATTCCTGGTGGTTCAAGGTTTGGGGGCCGGAGCATCTCGCCGAGGAAGGCATTGGCGAGCGCGACGACTGGATGCTGCGCCAGGGCGATCGATGGCACGGCTTCGGCAACCTCGCGTCGGGATTCAACATGCTGGATCCGATCAAGTCCACCGTCATCACGCCGGGACTGGATGTGGACGGGGATTTCGCCGACACGGGGATCCCCGCAGCCATTGTCACCAAGTACCTGGCGGAGCACGGCGTTATCGTGGAAAAGACCAGCCTTTACTCCTTTTTCATCATGTTCACCATCGGCATTACCAAGGGCCGCTGGAACACCATGCTGACTGCGTTGCAGCAGTTCAAGGACGACTACGACCGCAACCAGCCTCTGTGGCGTGCGCTGCCCGAATTCGTCGCCAAGAATCCGCGCTACGAGCGGATGGGCCTGAGGGAACTGAGCGATAGTATCCATGGCATCTACAAGGCCAACGATGTAGCGCGTCTGACTACCGAGATGTATCTATCCGACATGGTGCCCGCGATGAAGCCGACCGATGCTTTTGCCCGCATGGCACACAGGGAGATCGACCGGGTCGAGATCGACGACCTGGCCGGGCGCGTGACCAGCGTGTTGCTGACCCCCTATCCTCCAGGTATTCCATTGCTGATTCCCGGCGAACGCTTCAATGAGACCATCGTTCGTTATTTGAAATTCGCCCGTGAATTCAACGAGAAATTTCCTGGCTTCGAGACCGACATACACGGTCTGGTGAAGGATGATCTGAACGGGAAGTCACGGTACTATGTGGATTGCGTTAGGTCTCTCTAGAGCAGGCTGTACCAAAGCAAAACGGGCAAATCAAAACCAGCGCCTTTCTCGTTTGCCTCCTCTCCCGCTTGCGGGAGAGGATTGAGGAGAGGGTAGCCCTCCTCTACAAGGTGACGCCTCAGAATTTGAGGGTCTCACCCACTTTCATTTCATGCAGTCTGGTCTTGCCACCTTGTTTCTTCAAGGCCTTGGCAAAGGTCTCCACCGTTCCGTCCAGTACCGGGAAGGTACCGAAGTGCATCGGCACGACCATGCCGGGTTTGACCAGCCGAACGGCTTCTGCAGCGCGCTCCGGGCCCATGGTGAAATGGCCGCCGATGCAGGCGAGCATCACGTCAACTTTGCCGAATTGGTGAGTCAGGGCCATGTCGCTGAACACGTCGGTGTCGCCGGTGTGGTAGATCGCCGGGCCATTTTTTACCATGATAAAAAAACCGCCGGGGTTGCCGCCGTCGTGGATGTCCTTGTCGGCACTGCCCTCGGGCGCCATCACCGTGGAGCTATGAATGGCCGGGATGAAAGCGATTTTTACCTCGCCATCGAGTAGCGTTAGCTCGCCGCCGAAGTTGCCTTGGGTGTCGAAACCCATCTGCTTTTCCGGGTAACCGCCGTACTGTGCGATCGCCTTGCCCAGGTCGAAGGTGCTGACCAGCCTGGCGCCGGTCTTCCTGGCGATTTCCGCGCTGTTGCCGACATGGTCGAAGTGGCCGTGAGTGATCAGGATCAAGTCGGCCTTTTCCAGCTTCGCCAAATCATCCTTGCCATTCTTGTTGGCCGGGTTGGTGAGCCAGGGGTCGATCAGTAATACCTTGCCGGTAGGGGTGGTGAGTTTGAAGGCGGCATGGCCATACCAGGTGAGTTCGGCCTGCCCGGCGGCGATGGCGCTCAGGGGGATTTGCAGGAGCAGGAACACAAACAATGGGCGGAAAAATTTCATGCTTTATCCTTGGGTGTTAAGGTTTTTTTATCATAGATCAAAAAATCGCATTCCAGACCGCTTTCGGATTTGCAGGGTTTGCGCCCGGTTTCCTGCCACAGGTTCGTGTCGAACTCGGGAAACCACACATCACCTGCGAAATCCGCCTTGATTTCCGTGAGGTAGATTCGGTCGGCGACATCCAGCGCTTGGCGGTAAAGCTCTGCGCCGCCGATGAAAAAAATTTCATTATCGTTATTGCAGGCGGCGACAGCCTCCGCAATCGAATTCGCCACGAGGCAGTCGGGCACCTGCAAATCCTGTGAACGGGTAATGACGACGCTGGTGCGCCCGGGCAGTGGCCTGCCCAGCGACTCGTAGGTTTTTCTACCCATCAGGATGTGGTGGCCGAGGGTAAGGGCTTTGAAATGCTTCAGGTCTTCGGGCAGGCGCCAAGGCAGGGTGTTGGCAATGCCGATGACACGGTTTCTCGCCATTGCAGCGATAATGGAAATGCGTGGATGCCCCATGTTCTCGCCAACGGGTTTACACCCTGAAGCGTTTCGCCATTTCCTGCGCCGCGGTAGCCAGGTGTTCCATGTGCTGGGCAGCCGCAGTGTTTTCCTGGGTGGCAGCCATGTTTTCTTCGGCCATTTGAGCGATTTTCTCGATATGCTGGGCAATGTCGTGGCTGGCCGCCTTTTGTTGGTTCACTGACATGGCTATGTTGCTGACACCTTCCGCGCTCTCCGACATGGATTGATTGGCGTCGCTCAGAACGATGGCTACGTTCTCCAGGTAATCCTGACTGGTTTGCAATGATTTTTTGCCATCCTGGATCGCTTGTTCCACGGTGGCGGATTGCGCACTGAGCGTCATGGTGACATGGTCGATCTGGCTTGCGGATTGCGCCGATTTTTCCGCCAGTTTGCGCACCTCATCGGCCACCACGGCAAAGCCGCGGCCCTGCTCGCCGGCGCGGGCTGCCTCGATGGCTGCGTTGAGCGCGAGCAGGTTGGTCTGTTCGGCAATATCCTTGACCTGCCTTGTCATGTTGGTGATGGCCTCGGTGCTGCGAACGAATTCCGATACCGATTCGGCGATGGCTTCCACGGATGATTCCACAGTGGAAATTTCCCCAATCAATTCGGACAGCGATTCGTTGCCTTTTTCAATATGTTCCAGTCCTTGCCGGGAAATCTGGTTTACATGGTCGGTATTTTCCGCAACGGAAGCGATGCTGACAGCCATCTCTTCGACTGTGGCCGCTGTGGCCGAGGCTGCCTCGCTTTGCTCGTTCGAACGGGAAGCGATCTGGCTTGCCGAGGAAGAAAGCCTGGTGGCAGCACTGTAACTTTCGTTCATGAGTTCGCTAATGCGAGTGATCATGCCGCCGAGATTGTTACGGAGTTGCTCTGCGCTGACTGCGATTTGCCCGATCTCATCCTCGGTAGGATGCGAAATAGTCGCTGTGAAATCGCCATCTGCCAGTTTCTTCAAGTCATGAACTAGTTGGTTGGCGGGAGTGACAATGTATTTGTTCACCAGCACCAGGAAGGCAATGAATGCCATGAGTATTGCTACTGCCATCAAACCGAGGCTAATGAGGATGCCGTTCTGGGCGCTTTCTATGGCCTCTTTGTTTTCAATTAGTTGAATATCACCCCAGGCCATCCACAGGCCGAATAGAGCCGCGGCGATCAGCAACACCGTGCCGGTTCCCGAAATCATAAAGAGCTTGTTGCGAATGCTGTGCTTGATCCAATGCATGTTATTTGGTCTCCTGGTGGATAAGCGAGGTTATTTTTGTGGGCGCTAATGCCGATATTTATACCATAATCCGGGCTGGGATATAGCATAATTATTATGTCCCTGATTCGGCGAACTATCCCTTTATACTTCATCTCAGGTCGCACATTCTGAACGGCTCTAACAATTCACAAACTTGCTCTTCTATTATGAGTATGAACCAGCTGGACTCATTTTATTCTTGGATTAAACTGCAACTGGCGCTTTGATGGCAGGATGGGGGTCGTAGCCTTCGAGGGCGAAGTCCTCGAATTTAAAGTCGAAAATGTTCCGCACCGACGGGTTGATCTGCATCGTCGGCAGCGGACGCAGCTTGCGCGAAAGTTGCTCGCGGGTCTGGTCGAGGTGGTTGAGGTAAATATGGGCATCGCCCAGGGTGTGGACGAAA
The DNA here is from genome assembly GCF_000971475.1 of Sulfuricella sp. T08. Classification (GTDB taxonomy): domain Bacteria; phylum Pseudomonadota; class Gammaproteobacteria; order Burkholderiales; family Sulfuricellaceae; genus Sulfuricella. The sequence continues at coordinate 191,117 of NZ_DF967528.1, read as the reverse complement.
TCGCCCGGCTTGAGGCCGCACACCTGCGCCACCATCAGGGTAAGCAGGGCGTAGGAAGCGATGTTGAAGGGCACGCCCAGGAAAATATCGGCGCTGCGCTGATAAAGCTGGCAGGACAGCTTGCCGTCGGCGACGTAGAACTGGAAAAAGGCGTGGCAGGGTGGCAGCTTCATCTTGTCGACGTCGGCCACGTTCCAGGCAGAGACGATCAGGCGGCGGGAATCCGGGGTGCGCTTGATCTGTTCCACTACCTGCGAAATCTGGTCGATGTGGCGGCCGTCCGGAGTCGGCCAGGAACGCCACTGGTAGCCGTATACCGGGCCGAGGTTGCCGTTTGAGTCAGCCCATTCATCCCAGATTCGGACGCCGTTGTCCTTGAGATATTTGATGTTGGTGTCGCCCTGCAGGAACCACAGCAGCTCGTGGATGATGGACTTGAGATGGCATTTCTTGGTGGTCACCAGCGGAAATCCCTGCGACAGGTCGAAGCGCATCTGGTGGCCGAACACGCTGATGGTGCCGGTGCCGGTGCGATCGCTCTTCTGGTGGCCGTAATCGAGGACGTGTTGCATCAGGTCAAGGTATTGGCGCATTGAGTTTATGGCTTGTGTGAGGTTGTCGATAGGAGCGCTTCAGCCAACGGCTGAAATCAGGCGAATTTTACATCATACGTTTGAAAGTTTTCTTTCCTCGCGCAGCAGTCGGGCGAACTCCGCCGCCGGTAGCGGCCGGCTGAAATAGTACCCCTGCATGGTAGTACACTTCTGGGTGCGCAGGAAGGCGAATTGCTCCGATGTTTCCACACCCTCGGCGGTGACGCTGATGCCCAGTGCATGGGCCATGGCGACGATGGTGGCGGCGATGGCAGCGTCGTTTTTGTCACCAGGAATGTCGCGCACGAAGGACTGGTCGATTTTCAGGGTTTCGATCGGGAAGCGCTTGAGGTGGCTAAGGCTGGAGTAGCCGGTGCCGAAATCGTCGAGAGAGAAACTGATGCCGATCTCCTTCAAGCGCAGCATGATGGCGATAGCGCCTTCAGCGTCCTGCATCAACATGCTCTCGGTAATTTCGAGCTCGAGAAAACGTGACTCCAGGCCAGTTTCAGCGAGAATCCGGGTGATGGTGGCGGCGATATCGCGCTGGACAAATTGCCGCGCCGAAAGGTTGACCGCCACCCTTAACGGGGCAAGCCCTTCGTCCTGCCAGGCTTTATTCTGGCGACAGGCCTCGCGCAGTACCCATGTACCGATGGAGGCGATCAGGCCGGTTTCTTCCGCCAGGGGAATGAACACGGCAGGGGAAACCATGCCCAGCAACGGGTGGTGCCATCGCAGCAGCGCCTCCATGCCGACGATTTCGCCACTGACAAAGTTGACCAGGGGCTGGTAATGCAGTTCGAGTTCATTGCGCTTCAGCGCATAGTGGAGCGCGCTGCTCAAGGCCAGGTTTTCCAGTGCTTTAGCGTTCATTTCACTGGAGTAGAACTGGTAGGTATTGCCTCCCAGGGACTGGGCGCGGTCCATGGCGGTGGCTGCGGCTCGCAGCAGGCCATCCACGCTGGCGCTGTCAGCGGGGTAGAGGGCGATGCCGGCGCTGGCAGTGACAAACAGGCTGTGACCGCCCACCATGAGGGTGGAATGGTTGAAGTGGTCCAGTACCTTCTGCGCCAGCCGTGCGGCGTCTTCGCTGTGGGCAACGTCGTTGAACAACAGGGCGAACTCGTCGCTGCCGAGGTGGGCAACGGTGTCGCCTTCGCGCACCAGGCCAGCCAGTTGTTCGGCAAACTCTTTCAGCACCAGGTCGCCGACTTCGTGCCCCAGGGATTCGGTGATGTGCTTGAAGCGGTTCAGGTCGAGGAACATCAGCGCTATCAGGCGGTCGTGCCGCTTCGCCTCGATCAGAGCCTGCTGCAGGCGATCGCAGAGGAGGGTGCGGTTGGGCAGACCGGTGAGGGCGTTGTGGTTGGCAAGGTGGATGAGCTCGGCCTCGTGGCGCTTGCGTTCGGTGAGGTCGCGCACGATGGTTGAATAAAATTGCGTGCCGCCTTCGTGCCTCGGGTGGGCGATGATCACCTGTGACACCGGAATTTCCTCTCCGCTGCGCGATAGCAGGCAGGTCTCTCCGCTCCAGCTTCCCTCTCGCAATGCGGTGGGAATGGCTTCGGCACGAATGGTTTCCATCACCTCGCGAGAATGATAGTCGGCCATGCGGGTGGCTGAAATGTCTTCGTCAGGGGCTATGCCCATCATTTTCCGCCCGCCGTGGTTCAAATAAACCACCCGGCCCTCTGCATCGGCGATGCCGACGAAATCGCTGGTGGCCTCGATAACGGCGGCGAGTTCAGCGCGGGAAGCCTCCGCAAGCTTTCGCGCGGTGATGTCGCGGGTGATGCCTAGCAACCCCGGCCCGTCTTCCAGTTCCAGCGGCACGGCGTGCGTCTCCAGCCAGCGATGGCCGCCCTTGAGGCCGGTAATGTCGAATTCCAGTATGCAGCTTTCGCCTTGGAGCACGCGCTGGCGCAGCGCGTCAAACGCCAGTCGGTATTGCGGCATGACCAGGTCCGTCATGCACTTGCCTAGTGCCTGGGCGGGCGAATCCGCCTCCACTAGTGCCAGGCCTGCGGCATTCATGTAGCGTAGCTTTCCGTCCGCCCCGAGAATTTTGACGCACTCCGGCTCCGCCTCGATGATGGCATGCAGCATGGTATCGCTCTTGCGCAGCGCGTTCTCGGCCCTCAGCAGTTTTTCCTTGCTCAAGGCCTGTTCCAGTGTCGAATGCACCCGTGTGGCCAGCCGGCCATAGTGCTGGGGTGATTTGAGCACGTAGTCGTCCAGCCCGCTTTTGATCGCTTCCACTGCGATTTCCTCGGAGCCGGTGCCGGTAAACATCACCACCGGGCAATGGGGCCATTTTGATTTGAGTGCGCGCAGCACAGTCAGCCCATCGCTCCAGCGCAGCTGGTAGTCAGTAATCACGAGGCTGAAATCGCCATTTTCCAGCGCCCGGTTGAAGCCATCCTGCTCGGTGATTTCAGCGACGTGCAAATCGGGAAATTCGCGGCGCAGTTCGCGCAGCACCAGTGCGCGGTCGTCCGGGTTGTCGTCGACCAGCAGTAGCCGAAGCGGAGTAGAGGTGACGGCCGTCATGTCAGGTATGTTCAGTCATGAGATCTGGGTTTTCATTCAACACCAGCCAGTACAGGCCCAGCGCCTTGACCAGTTGCAGCAGGTTGTCGAAGGCCACCGGCTTGACCAGGTAGGAGTTGATGCCGAGGTCGAAGGCACGGTTGACATCGGATCTTTCCCGCGAGGAGGTCAGTGCCACTACCGGCAGTCGCTTCAGCTCGGTACGTTCCCGCATCCAGGCCAGCACTTCCAGCCCCGACTTGCGCGGCAGCTTGAAGTCGAGCAGCACCAATGCGGGCAGCGGATAGCTTGCCCGATCAGCGTACTTGCCTCTGCCGGCGAGATAGTCCAGCGCTGCCTCGCCATCATCCACCACCTGCAGCGGGTTGGCTAGCCTGCACTTGCGGTAGGCGCGCTGGAACAGCATGACGTCGTTGGCGTCGTCCTCCACCAGCAGGATGGTTTGCAGGGCGCTGTTTGTGCTCATGGCTTTTCCGTTGTTGGGGGTTTGTCCAACTCTACCCAAAAGCGGCTGCCTTTGCCAGTTTCTGATTCCACTCCGGCTTCTCCTCCCATGCGCTCTGCTCCCTTGTGCACGATGGCGAGGCCGATGCCGGTGCCGGGATAGGTTTCTATCCCATGCAGCCGCTCGAATACCCGGAAGATGCGTGACTGATGCTCAGGAGAAATGCCGATGCCGTTGTCTTCTATCCACAGGCACACCCGTTCGCCACGATCCTCGGTCAGTATCCTCACCTGGGGTTGTATGCCGGAGGGGACGAACTTGATCGCGTTGCTGAGCAGATTGCTGATGATCTGGGCCAAGGTGGGTGCATGCCCCATTACTTCCGGCAGGGCAGGGATGGCCGTGATGCGTGCCCCTGTTTTTCCGATCTCGCTGTCGAGCTGGGCCAGCGCTACTTTTACCGCCGCAGCCAGACTCACCGGGCTGAGCTGAATTTCGGCGCGGGTCAGTTGACTGTAGCTCAGCAAATCCTGGATCAGGGTACCCATACGTTCGGCAGCGGTGACGATGCGCCCGATATACTCCCGGCCTCTTGGATCCAGGCTATTGCCGTAATCTTCTTCCAATGCCTGGGCGAAGCCCTGCATGGCTCGTAGCGGCGCCCGCAGATCGTGGGCGACAGAATAGCTGAAAGCTTCCAGTTCCTGGTTGGTGGCAGCGAGATCGGCGGTGCGCTCGGCTACCCGTTGTTCCAGTTGCGTGACATAGGCGCGTACTTCGTCATACAGCGTGATGTTGACCAGCGCAGCGGCGGCTTGGTCGGCAAGGGCCTGGAACAGTTCGATGCGTCCGGAAGTAAAGTAGTTCGGGGTAGGGCTGTATAGATTCAGGGAGCCGAAAGCTTGGCCGCGGCTGATAAGCGGAAATGCGGCGCTGCTGCGGAAACCTTCTTTCAGAGCCATGTCGTGCCAGGGAGAAAAACTCATATCAGCGGAGAGGTCGGTGCTGAATACCGGAGCGCCTTGGCGAATGGCGCGGCCGGTGGCTCCTTGACCCTGCGGCGACTCATCCCAGCGCACGGTGATGCGACGGGGGTAGGCATTCTCTACCGGGTATTGGGCCAGCAGGCTGACGCAGCCATCCGCCTCGGCACGACCCAGCCAGGCCAGCTGCACGCCGAGAACCTCGACGCACAAGCGAGTCACGCTTTTTGCAATGCCAGCATAATCCACGCTTTCCGACAGCTTGTGTGCACCGAAATAGAGTGCCTGGAGCATGGTCATCTGACGCTGAATCTGTTGCTCGGCCTGCTTGCGTTCGGTGATGTCGTGGAAGAAGATGGAAAGACCCTCTTGGGCGGGGAAGACGCGATGTTCGAACCAGCGCTCCCAGGGGGGGTAATACTCTTCCAGCTCGATCGGCATCTGTTCCGCCATGGCCTGGTGATAGGCATGGTAGAAAGGCTGGCCCACAGCCTCCGGAAACTCGGTCCAAATGTGCTTGCCAACCAGCTCTTCCGGCTTGCGGCCGAACAGTGCGCCGGCCCTTTGATTGACGTAGGTATAGCGCCAGTCAGTGTCGAGGGCGACGAAGGCGTCAGTGGTGCTTTCCAGGATGCCGGTGATGCGTTGCCGGGCTTGTTCTAGCTGAAGGGTACGCTCCGCTACAGCCTGCTCCAGGGTCGCGTGCGCCATTGATTCCATGCGGTGGCGGTACAGGGCGATTTCGATGGCGAGCTGGATTTCCCGTGGTGTGCTGGGCTTGAGCAGATAGGCGTAGGGCTCGGTTACCTGGGCGCGCTGAAAAAAGGCTTCATCCGCATAGGCGGTCAGGTAAAGCACCGGAATGTCGCAGCAATCGCGGATTTTTTGGGCGGCATCGATCCCATCTATTTTTCCGGCTAGCATGATGTCCATCAGCACCACGTCGGGACACAGCGCCTGTGCCTGTTCGACCGCTTCTTCCCCGGAGCGGACCAGTGCTGCAAACTGATAGCCGCAGTCGACGAGCTGAAGCTTGAGTGCTTCCGCCTGCAGGGGATCATCTTCGACGATGAGGATAGAGGTCATCTTGTCCTTAAGTCTGAACGTTCAGCTGATCAAAGCCGGCCATGAGTACGTGACTGCCAAGGTTTTTTTTGGGGTACAGGCGGAGGCCTGATTATCCATATTTCATAGAATACACTATCTGAAACAGGCTTTTCTGCATTCGAGTTAGATCAGGATGATGGGAGGGAGGGTTTGCCAGATATCCTGAATGTAGCCTTGTAGCGGTTGGTAGTTGATCTTGTAGGCCATCTTGCGGCTATGCTTGATCCAGTAGCCGAGGTACAGATAGGGTAGCTCCAGTTCGCGGCACAGGTTGGCCTGCCACAGGATATTGTAGGTGCCGAAGCTGGCGCGGGGCAGGTCTGGGTCGTAAAAAGTATACACCGAGGACAGGCCGTCATTCACCCTGTCGATCAGGCTGACCATGCGCAGGACGTCGCCCTCGCGGAACTCGACCAGGTAGGTGGTGGCGTGGCTTTGCAGCAGAAAACGCTGGTACTGTTCCTGATCGTCCTGATCCATGCCGCCGCCGGCGTGCCGCGATGTCTGGTAGCGCCGATAGAGTTCGTGATGCTCTGGGTCGTAGACCAGTTCTCGCACCGCTGCGGTCATTGCTGAATGGGCTTTCCAGGCGCGCCGCTGAGTGCGGTTGTGCTCGAATTCATCGACCACCAGCCGCACCGGGACGCAGGCCTGGCACTGGCTGCATTGCGGTCGATAGTTGTAAGCGCCGCTGCGGCGGAAGCCAAGGCGGATCAGTTCGCTGTAAACCGTGCTGTCAACCAGCTCGTTGGGTGTGGCCACCAGCGAGCGCGCCATCTGTCCCGGCAGGTAGCTGCACGGGTAGGCGGAGGTCAGGTAGAATTGCAGCTCGCGCGTGGAAAAGTCATTCAGCAAGTTCATGGTCGGTGCCAGGGGCCAATTATCCCGGGAAAGTTTACCAGTTCCGTCAGCTTTTGGCTGAATTCGGCGCGTGGAATTTCGCGCGCCCCGAGCGAGGCGAGATGCGCGGTTTTCATCTGGCAGTCGATCATGCCGTAGCCCCAGAGTTCGAGTTGCCTGACCAGATGGACGAAGGCGATCTTGGAGGCGTCGGTGGCGAGGCTGAACATGGATTCGCCGTAGAACATCCTGCCCAGGCTGACGCCATAGAGCCCACCGACGAGCTTGTCGTCCATCCAGGTTTCGACCGAGTGTGCCAGGCCTTGCCGGTGAAGTTCGGTGTATGCGGCGACCATGGCGGGAGATATCCAGGTGCCGCTGTGGCCGTCGCGCGGTGCAGCGCAGGCTTGCATGACTTGCCGGAAGGCGGTGTCGGTGCGGATTTCGTAGGTCTGATTCTTCAGGGTCTTGCGCAGCGAGCGTGATACTTTTAGTTCGCCGGGAAACAGCACCATGCGGGGATCCGGACTCCACCACAGTATCGGCTCGCCGGGGTTGAACCAGGGAAAAATGCCGCGCGAGTAGGCGGCAATCAGCCGTTGCGGGGAAAGGTCGCCACCCGCCGCCAGCAAGCCGTTGGGCTCGCGGAGGGCGGAAGAAAGCGGCGGAAAGGGCGTGTCGTTATCGATCCAGGGGATCACGCCTTGAGGCTGTCGCGCACCCGCTCGAGCCGGCCTTTCACTTCCGCCGCCAGTTCCTCGATGCCGGGCTTGTCTACCAGTTTCAGCACCGCGGATGGATCCATGAAGGCGACCATGATCTTGCCATCAGCTTCTTCGCGCACCACCACATTGCAGGGCAGCAGCAGGCCGATATCAGGATCGGCTTCGATGGCGCGGTGTGCCAGTGGCGGATTGCAGGCGCCAAGGATGCGGTAGGGGCGGCCATCGATGTTGAGCTTGGCCTTCATGGTGGCTTTCACGTCGATGTCGGTGAGGACGCCGAAGCCTTCCACTTTCAGGGCGTCGATGGTCTTTGCCACGACTGCGTCGAAAGAGCCTTTTACTTCTGTGCTGAATCCGTACATGAAAGATCTCCTGGTAAATTAGAAAAAGCTAATTTTACAAAATTATTGAGTAGATTGCTCGGTTTTTGATTTCCAGTCCAGATAAACCTGATCTGACCACAAGGAGGTGATCCAGGTGACCGCATCGTCGATTTCCTGGTCAGATAGCTTGCCTTGCCAGGCCGGCATGTTGGCACGTCCATCCGGGCTGCCCTGGTGGACGAACTGTTTCATCTGGCTGCTGGAAAGGCGCCAGACCCGACCGTTACCGTCCAGTGGTGGGGGCAGAAGCTTGCCGTCCGGGCCTGGCTGTTGCCAGTTGGGTTTGCCCTCGCCACCATTGCCGTGGCATACCGCGCAGTTCGTCTGGAATACCCGCTCTCCGCGCGCCAGCACATTCTTGTCGTACTGGCGCAGGCCCTTGCCCTGAACTTCCGGCGGTTTGGCGCCGTCACCACAGCCCGCCAGCAGCGCAACACTCAGGGTGATGATCAGTTTCTTGTTCATGCTAGCTCCGTTTGAAAAGTGTCCATTCCTTGACCAGCGCATAAAGCGCCGGGATCACAACCAGCGTCAAAATTGTCGACGAAATCATGCCGCCCACCATCGGTGCGGCGATGCGGCTCATTACTTCGGAGCCGGTGCCGCTGCTCCACATGATCGGCAGGAGGCCGGCCATGATCGCCACCACCGTCATCATCTTCGGCCGTACTCTCTCCACCGCGCCTTCCATTACTGCGACGTAGAGGTCGGCCTGGACCAGGGGCTTACCCTCCGCCTCGCGCCTGGCCTTGATTTCATTCAGCGCGTGGTCGAGGTAGATCAGCATCACCACTCCGGTTTCGGCGGCGACGCCGGCCAGGGCGATGAATCCCACTGCCACGGCAACCGAGAGATTGTAGCTCAACGCCCACATCAGCCAAACTCCGCCGACCAGAGCGAAAGGCACCGACAGCATCACGATCAGGGTTTCGGTGAGGCGGCGGAAGTTTAGGTAGAGCAACATGAAGATAATTGCCAGCGTGACCGGGATGACAACCTTCATCTTCTCGGTGGCGCGCTCCATGTACTCGAACTGGCCGCTCCAGGTGGCATAGTAGCCGGGCGGGAACTTGACCTTGTCGCGTACCGCCTGCTGCGCATCGCGCACATAGCTGCCGATGTCGCGGTCGCGGATGTCGACGTAGATGTAGGCCGACAGCAGGGCGTTCTCGGTGCGGATCGCCGGCGCGCCTCTGGCGATCTCGATCCGGGCAAGCTGCCCCAGCGGCACCATCGCGACCGGACCGCTAATCTCGCCGCCGACCGGCACCAGCACCTGTGTGGCGATTGTCTGCGGGTCGCTGCGCAGTTCGCGCGGGTAGCGCACGCTGACGCCGAAACGCTCGCGGCCTTCCACTGTGGTGGTGACCATTTCCCCGCCGAGGGCGGTGGCGATCACGTCCTGTAGTTCGCCCACGGCAATGCCGTAACGGGCCAGCTGATCGCGCTGCGGCTCGATGTTCAAGTACAGGCCGCCGGTGAGGCGCTCGGCGTAGGCGCTGGTGGTGCCGGGAACCTGTTTCACCACCGCTTCGATTTCCTTGGCCAGCTTTTCCATGCCCGCCAGGTCCTTGCCGAACACCTTGATGCCGATAGGGGTGCGGATGCCGGTGGAGAGCATGTCGATGCGCGCCTTGATCGGCATGGTCCAGGAATTGGCGACGCCGGGGATTTGTAATGCCTTGTCCAGTTCGGCTATCAGCTTGTCGATCTTCATGCCTGGCCGCCATTCGGCTTCCGGCTTGAGGTTGATGATGGTTTCGAACATCTCCAGTGGTGCCGGGTCGGTGGCGGTTTGCGCGCGTCCGGCCTTGCCGTAGACCGAGGCCACTTCGGGGAAACCCTTGATGATCTTGTTCTGGGTTTGCAGTAGCTCCGCCGCCTTGGTCACCGACATGCCGGGCAGCCCTGTCGGCATGTAGAACAACGTGCCCTCGTTGAGGGTGGGCATGAATTCGCTGCCTAGCTTGGAAGCTGGATATAAGCTCAAAACCAAGGCTCCCAGAGCCAGAACGATAGTCAGTTTCTTCCACTGCATCACCCAGGCGATCACCGGCCGGTACACCCAGATCAGGAAGCGGTTCACCGGATTTTTCGCCTCGGGAATGATATGGCCGCGGATGAACAGCATCATCAGCACCGGCACCAGAGTTACAGAGAGCAGCGCTGCACCGGCCATGGAGAAAGTCTTGGTAAAGGCTAGCGGCGAGAACAGCCGTCCTTCCTGCGCTTCCAGTGTGAATACCGGCAGGAACGATACGGTGATAATCAGCAGCGAGAAGAATAGCGCCGGGCCGACTTCCTTGCAGGCGTCTATCATGGCCTGGGCACGCGATTCGCCGGGCTTGAGCCGTTCGATGTGCTTGTGGGCGTTTTCGATCATGACGATGGCCGCGTCCACCATCGCACCAATAGCGATTGCGATGCCGCCCAGGCTCATGATGTTGGAATTCATGCCGAGCAGGCGCATGGCGATGAAGGCGATCAGCACCCCTACCGGCAGCATGATGATGGCGACCAAAGCGCTGCGCACATGGAGCAGGAATACGATGCAGACCAGAGCGACGATGGCACTTTCTTCCAGCAGCGTAGTCTTGAGGTTGGAGATGGCGCGCAGGATCAGGTCGGAACGGTCATACACCGTTGTTATACTGACACCTTCGGGCAGGCCGCTGGCCACCTCCTTGATTTTCTCCTTGATGTTGGAGATGACCTCCAGTGCATTCTGGCCGTAGCGTGCCATGACGATGCCGGATACCACCTCGCCTTCGCCGTTGAGTTCGGTCAGGCCACGCCGCTCGTCCGGGCCGAGTTCCACCCGTGCGATGTCGCGCAGCAGCACCGGCACGCCCTTTTCGCTCTTGACCACGAGCTGCTCCAGGTCGCTCTTGCCGCGTAGATAGCCTTTGCCGCGTACCATGTACTCGGTTTCGGCCATTTCGATTACGCGCCCGCCGACATCGCGGTTGGAATCGCGGATCACCTGGGAAACTTTGGATAGCGGTATGCCGTAAGCCTGTAACTGGCGCGGGTTGACGACTACCTGGTATTGCTTGACGAAGCCGCCGATGCTGGCGACTTCCGCCACGCCCGGTGCTTTGGTGAGCTGGTAGCGCAGATACCAGTCCTGGATGGTACGCAGTTCGGCCAGGGTCTTGTTCTTGGCTAGTACCGCGTACTGGTAGACCCAGCCCACGCCGGTGGCATCCGGCCCGAGCTGGGGCGAAACGCCTTGCGGCAGGCGGCCGGTAAGGGAGGTGAGATATTCCAGCACGCGCGAACGCGCCCAGTAGATATCGGTGCCGTCCTCGAAAATCACGTAGACGAATGACGCGCCGAAGAAGGAAAAACCACGCACGACTTTCGATTTCGGTACCGACAGCATGGCCGTGGTGAGCGGATAGGTGACCTGGTCTTCCACTACCTGCGGGGCCTGGCCGGAATACTCCGTGTAGATGATGACCTGGGCGTCGGAGAGGTCGGGCAGGGCATCGAGCGGCGTCTTCAGCACGGCATAGATGCCGCCACCGATAATGGCGAGGGTGGCCAGCAGCACCAGGAAGACGTTGCGCGCCGACCACTCGATAAGGCGATTCAGCATGTCAGTGCCCCTCGTGAGCGGTGGCTGGTGTCGCCGCGGGTTTGGACTGGCTGCTGCTCATGCCGCTGAAAGCTGCCTTGAGATTGCTTTCCGAGTCGATCAGGAAATTGGCCGTGACCACGACCTTTTCGCCTTCGCCCACCCCTTCTAGTACCTCGACATAGTCGTTCCCCTGCACACCGAGCTTCACTTCGCGCGGCTCGAAGCGGCCTTCGGCCAGTTCCACCAGCACGGTCTGACGGGAGCCGCCATAGAGCACCGCCGAAGCCGGAACGGTCAGTACTTTTCCCTTGCTCGGCGCAGCCAGTTCGACATCGGCGTACATTGCCGGCTTGAGCAGGCCGCCCGGATTGGCGAGTTCGAGCCGAACCGGCACGCTGCGGGTCTGTGCGTTGAGGGTGGGATAGACATAGACTACCCTGGCGGAAAATTCCTTGCCGGGGTAGGCGTTGACCTTGACCCTGGCATTCTGCCCCGGCTTGACCAGAGCCAGATCCTGCTCGAACACGTCGGCGATGATCCACACCGAAGACAGGTCGGCGATCTGGTACAGCACTTCGCCGGGCGTGAAGCGCATGCCCTGCACCGCTTTCTTCTCCATTACGATGCCGTTGGCCGGCGAGCGGTAGGTGAGGGTGCGTTTGCTGTCGCCGCTTTTGCTTAAGGCCTGGATCTGCTCGTCGGAGATATCCCAGTTTTTCAGGCGGGTCAGACTGGATTCGGCCAGTTGTTTCATCCCCGCCTGTGCTTCCGAACTCGCGTTCTTCAGGTCACGCTGGCCTTGTTGGGCAATGGCGTATTCCTTCTGCGCCGATACCAGTTCCGGGCTGTACACTTCGAGCAGGGGCTGGCCTTTCCCCACCGTCTGGCCGGTGGTGTTGACGTGCAGCTTTTCGATCCAGCCCTCGAATTTGGGGGCTACGGTGTAGGTCAGGCGTTCATCAGCTTCGATCCGGCCGACAACACGAATACTGCGTGCCAGATCGCGCAGGCTGGCGGCCTCGCTGCGCACGCCCAGCTTCTGGATTTTCTCGGGGCTGATCCTGACTTGCTTCGCCGCCTCGGGGCTGCCATCCTCTTCACCCTCGTAGACCGGGATGTAGTCCATCCCCATTTCGTCCTTTTTCGGCACTGGCGAAGTGTCGGGCAGGCCCATTGGGTTGCGGTAGAACAGGAGCTTGGGCTGTTTCTTGGCCGGTGCGCTGCTGACTACTGGCGCTGACGGCGCGGCGCCGGGTCTGAACACGCCCTTGTTTCCCAGCCAGTAGCCGGCACCCAGTGCGACGGCGATGGCCGCACTCATTGCAATAGCTGCGGTCTTGTTCATAGATCTTCTCCCAACAGTCGTTCGATTTCGGCCAGCCGGACCTGCATTTCACCCTGCGCCTTGAGGGTATCCAGTTTGGCTTTGCGGATCTGGCGCTGGGCGTCGAGCAGGGTGGCGAAATCCACCTTGCCGGTTTCATAGCCCGCCATGGCCGCCTTGAAGCTCAGTTCGGCCTGGGGCAGGAAGCTGGTGCGGGTCAGGTTCTCGGTATAGCGGGCCGTATCGAGGGAGGCGATGTTTTCAGCAAGATCGGCGAGCAGCTGATTCTGGGTGGACTCCCGGCGCGATTCGGCTGTTGCCAGCATGGCCTGCGCCTCGCGCTCCTGGGAGCGGCGGCTTTCCTGCTGCAGCGGAATGTTGAGTTCGATCATCAGCTCCCATTCGTTGATCCGGCTGCCGGTCTGGATCGGTGACAGACCCAGGTTGAAATCAGGATAGCGGTTGCGGTAAACCAGTTCGCGGTTTTTGGCGGCGGCGGTAACGCGCGCTTCCTCGACGAACAGCTGGGGGTTGCGGTTGCGCAGGCGCTCTTCCAGCGCACCATGTTCGAGTCTGGCTGGTGACGGAATCGGACGCAAGCGTTCGGGGTCGGCCAGAGACGCCATTGTTGGACGATTCAGCAAAGTGTTGAGCTTGACCTGGGCATGGTGGCGCTCGTTGCCGATCGCCACCAGTTCGTTACGCATGCTGGTGCGCTCAATCTGGATGCGGATCACGTCTTGCTGTGGCGCAAGGCCGTTGGCATAACGTGTCTGGGTGATTTTCTCCAGGCTGCCGACCAGATCGAGGATTTCCCTGGTCAGGGCTTCGGCGTGGATCTGCACATAATACTGGGCGTAGGCCACTTTGATACGTGCCGCCAGGTCGGACCAACTGGCTGATGCGTTACCTCTGGCCTGATTGGCCTGAGCTTCGGCCACATCCTGTTTCAGATCGCGTTTTCCCCAGAAAGGCACCGGCTGGATCAGGGTGTATTTGGCGCTGCCGATCCGGCCAGGCAGCAGGTTGGGGCTGGCATCCATGCCCTGGTTGGTGATGTCGCGCAGCTCGGTGCGCAGGGTAGGATCGGGCAGGGCGCCGGCGGGATAAACCCGCTCCGCTGCTGCTTCCGCTTCATGGCGCATGGCAGCGAATTCTGGGTTTTGGCTGCGCGCCAGTTCGAGCAGGCTTTCGACGTTGGCGCCGGGCAGCGATGCAGTGGGTTCGGCCAGCGCCGACGCGCTAGCCAGAGCCAAAACGAGCGCGAGCGCATGCAGCTTTCCAGGCATGATTGGATAGCGATGAGGTTTCATTTGCCTCTGTCCTTAGGAAGAGAAAATCTATATCGGTAACGGGAAGCCTTGCGGCTTCCCGTCAGCCAGCTTATTTCGCTGCTTCGATGTGCGAAATCACGTAACCGGTTTTCGCTTCCTTGGTGAGGCCGAATGTCACTGCTTGGCCGGCTTTGATGCCGGACAGAACTTTCTTGTCAGCCACTTTGAAATCCATCGTCATGGCAGGCCATTTGATAGAAGGGATGGCCTCGTGAGAGATGTTCACGGTAGCCGTTGCAGTGTCGATTTTGTTGACAGTGCCTTTGCCGCTAGCCGCATCTGCAGCCTGGGCGGTGGAAACGGCTGTCAGCATTGTGGCGGCAGCGAAGAGGGTGATTAATGCTTTTTTCATGATTTGCTCCTGAAATTAAAGTCGTGCATGCGGCGAGCTATGGGAAAAAAGCCCATAGACCCACATTGCAAGTCAAAATTTGGTAGAACTCAGGAAAAAAGCGCGTGAGGGGGTCGCTGAGGTTGTTCGGGAAAGACTAGCGGGAAGTGTGTGTCAAAAGCAAATTTGAAGGAGAAGCTGGCGTTATCGGGCAAGCCGGTAAGCGTAGGCAGTAGAGCGGGAGCGCCAGCCAGGTGGCAATAGCCGCAATCGTCGCACTGCGTTTGGGGTGTGGCAGGGGCGTCATGGGCGCAATCATGGCCAGCATGATGATCTTGCATCCCGGCCTGCATTGCTGGCGGCGGAGTGTGATCGTGTCGGCAGAACGACATCCCGGCCGCGGCAAACCCCTGCAGTGGGAGCCAAAGCAGCAGAAAACCGAGGATGAAATTTCGTAAGCAGTGCCCCATGATTTTTTGGATATTGATTTTCTTGTGCGTTTATATATGAAGCATAGATCAAAAGACTCACTTTCCGCAATAAAAGTTCCTGAACGCAGCGTTTATGACATTTATATGCGGATGGTTGCGTGCTAGAATCGGCCAAGCTTTCATGGAGTCCGTCAAGTGCTAGGGAAATATCTGAAATTTATCAGGCGCGGCAAATCCGGCGATGACAAACCCAATGTCGTATCCTCTGCTTCCAAGCCTGCTGCTACGTCTTCTTCTTCACTGGGCGGATCTATCCCTTTGCTCGATTCCCTTCCTTCCGTAGCGGATGAAGTATCGATCGATACCGGCCGTATTGCTGCGGATAACGTGGTAGCCAGCATTCCTGAAATCGAAACGAATGGCCAGCGTACCAATGCGGAAAAGCTGCGGCTGAAAATCATCGGCCGCCAGCCGGTTCTGGATCGCTCTCAGCAGATCGTCGGCTACGAGTTACTGCTGCGCAGCAAGGTGCTGCCCACGGTCAAAGAGCCAGACGCAGCTGTGCGGCGGATGCAGGACGAAGCCTTGATCCGCTGCCTGGTTGATCTTGATGTCAACCGTTTGCTCGAAGACAAACTGGCGTTTGTCGGAGTTTCTCCTGTCATGCTGGAAAGTTCTCTGCTGCAGAAATTGCCTAGCAAGGGTGTAGTGCTGCTCGTGTGCCCGGACCAGGACAAGTTGGAGGACAACCTGTTGCGCTGCCGCGAATTAAGGGGCATGGGTTACCAGATTGCGCTGGATGATTTTGAGGCGAAACGGGGTCTGGGGCAGTTTCTCACGCTGGCGAGCTTCGTCAGAGTGGACGTTACACGCTTCAACGCCATTGAGCTCGGCAAGCTGGCTGATCGCTTCCTGGATAAGTCTTCGCCGCAACTGCTTGCAAAAAACGTGGAGACGGATGACGATTTCGAAGCCTGTTACAAGATGCAATTCCATTGCTTTGAGGGTAATTATTTCACCCGTTTGCGCCCCTCCATGCCGCCCCGTGTCGATAGCGACCGCATCAGGGTCCTGGAACTGCTCAACATGGTGAAGAGCCAGGAAGAAATCTCGCAGTTGGAGGAAGGGTTCAAGCACGATGCGATGCTTTCCTACAAACTGCTGCGCTACATCAATGCGCCGATCAATGGCTTTCAGCAGCCAATCCGCTCCATAGCCCATGCGTTGGTGATTCTCGGCTACAAACAACTGTATCGCTGGCTGACGTTGCTGCTGTTTACCAGCGGCAAGGCTGATCCGCGCAGCAAGGCGCTGCTGCAGAATGCGCTGGTGCGTGCGCGCATGACGGAGCTGTTGGGCCAAAGCAAGCTGTTGCCGACCGAGCGCGAAGGCTTGTTTATCGTCGGGATATTTTCCTTGCTGGACGTGTTGCTGAACGTGCCGATGGAGCAGGCGCTGGAGCAGCTGAAACTGCCTGAACCGGTTATGGCGGCGCTGGCCCGTCGCGAAGGCGTCTACGCCCCTTTCCTGGCACTTTCCGTGGCGTGCGAGGAGGCCGATCAGGAGGCGATCATCGAGCATGCCGCCGCTTGCGGGCTGGATGCCAATGAGGTCAATACTGCCCAGGTCAAGGCACTGGTCTGGGCGGAGGAGATTGATTTGTGAGCATCATCGGCTAAATCCCCGTCGTTTTTCCATCCTGGGCGCGTGTTCGCCCAACTTCATAAAGTTCTTCATTTATTATCGAGCATCCCTGTGCGCGTATTGCTATCGAGCAGGCATTCGTGCGCATATCGAGGTTGACAATAGCTGGTTTATCAATTAATTTTATAGGGCCATAAAAAATCAACGACAACTATTCGATCGTATAATAAAGGAGGTGTGGAAATGCAAGTCACACGGAGGCAGTTCTTCAAAGTTTGCGCCGGCGGGTTGGGTAGTTCCAGCCTGGCGATGCTGGGATTCGCGCCCGGCGATGCGCTGGCGGAGGTGCGTAGTTTCAAGCTGGCGCGCACTACCGAAACCCGCAACACCTGCCCGTACTGCTCGGTGGGCTGCGGCATCCTGATCTACAGCCTGGGCGATAAAGCCAAGAACGTCCATGCAAAAGTTGTCCATATCGAAGGTGACCCGGATCACCCGGTAAATCGCGGCACGCTCTGCCCCAAAGGCGCCGGCCTGCTGGATTTCGTGCGCAGCCCTAACCGCCTCAAGTATCCTGAGTACCGTGCCCCTGGCAGCAAGGAATGGACACGCATTTCCTGGGACGAGGCCTACACCCGCATCGGCAAGTTGATGAAGGAAGACCGGGACAAGAATTTCATCGCCAAGAACAAGGACGGCGCCACCGTGAACCGCTGGGTGACCACGGGTTTCCTGGCCGCTTCCGCTTCCAGTAACGAATCAGGCTATCTCACCCACAAAGTGGTGCGCAGTCTGGGGATGCTCGCATTCGATAATCAAGCACGCGTCTGACACGGACCTACGGTGGCAAGTCTTGCCCCTACGTTCGGCCGCGGCGCCATGACCAATCATTGGGTCGACATCAAGAATGCCGATCTTATTCTCATCATGGGCGGCAATGCCGCCGAGGCCCACCCCTGCGGTTTCAAATGGGTGACCGAGGCCAAGGCCAACCGCAAAGCCAGGCTCATTGTAGTGGATCCCCGCTACACGCGCTCCGCCGCGGTATCGGATTTTTACGCACCGATACGTGCCGGATCCGACATCGCCTTTCTGGGTGGTCTGATCAATTACCTGCTCAGCAACGACAAGGTTCACCATGAGTATGTGAAGAATTACACCGACTTCAGTTTCCTGGTGAAGGACGAGTTCAAATTCGAGAACGGCATTTACTCCGGCTATGACCCGGAGAAGCGCAAGT
Source organism: Sulfuricella sp. T08 (assembly GCF_000971475.1). GTDB lineage: Bacteria > Pseudomonadota > Gammaproteobacteria > Burkholderiales > Sulfuricellaceae > Sulfuricella. The sequence continues at coordinate 173,601 of NZ_DF967528.1, read as the reverse complement.
ACGACAAATCCACCTGGGGCTACCAGATCGGCAAGGATGGCTTCGTGGTCACCGACCCGACGCTGCAGGATCCGCGCTGCGTGTACCAGTTGATGAAGGCGCACTACTCCCGCTACACGCCGGAAATGGTGTCCAACATCTGCGGCACGCCCAAGGATGCCTTTCTCAAAGTCTGCGAGATGATTGCGGAGACCTCCAAGCCCGACAAAACCATGACCATCATGTACGCCCTGGGCTGGACGCAGCACTCGCAGGGATCACAGATGATCCGCACCGGCGCCATGGTGCAGTTGTTGCTGGGCAACATCGGCGTGGCGGGTGGCGGCATGAATGCCCTCAGAGGCCACTCCAACATCCAGGGGCTGACCGATTTGGGCCTGCTGTCCAATCTGTTGCCGGGTTACATGACGCTGCCCCGCGAGGCCGAGCAGGATTACACGGGCTATATCGAGAAGCGCGCTTTCAAACCGCTGCGGCCAGGCCAGATGAGTTACTGGCAGAACTACAACAAATTCTTCGTCAGCAATATGAAAGCCTGGTTCGGCGACGCCGCGACCAATGACAACAACTGGTGCTACGATTGGCTGCCCAAACTCGACAAGGACTACGACATCCTGCAGGTGTTCGAGAACATGAGCCAGGGCCAGGTCAACGGCTACTTCTGCCAGGGCTTCAACCCGCTCGCTTCGGCGCCGTGCAAGGTGAAGATCTCCGGCTCTCTGGCGAAACTCAAGTACCTCGTCGTGATCGATCCGCTAGCGACCGAAACCTCAGAGTTCTGGCAGAACCACGGCGAGTACAACGACGTGGATCCGACCAAGATTCAAACCGAAGTGTTCCGCCTGCCTTCCACCTGCTTCGCGGAAGAAGACGGCTCTCTGGTCAGTTCCAGCCGCGTGCTGCAATGGCACTGGAAGGCCACCGAAGCGCCGGGCGAGGCGAAAGCCGATCCTGAAATCATGGCGGGCATTTTCCTCAAGCTGAAGGAGATGTACAAAAAAGAAGGCGGGGCTTTCCCCGATCCTATCCTGAACCTGACCTGGAAGCATCGCCAGCCGCATTCTCCTGCCCCTGAGGAACTGGCGAAGGAGTTTTCCGGCAAGGCCTTGAAGGAAGTGACCGACCCCAAGGACCCGACCAAAGTGCTGGTAAAAGCCGGCGAGCAGCTGAACGGTTTCGCGGAATTGCGCGATGACGGTTCCACCTCGTGCGGTTGCTGGATCTTCGCGGGCAGTTGGTCGGAGAAGGGCAACCTGATGGCGCGGCGGGACAACTCCGATCCGTTCGGCATCGGGCAAACGCTCAACTGGGCATTTGCCTGGCCGGCGAACCGGCGCATTCTGTATAACCGTGCATCCTGCGATCTCACCGGCAAACCCTACGATGCGAAACGCAAACTGATCGGTTGGGACGCTGTAGCAGGCAAGTGGACCGGCTCGGACATTCCGGATATCAAGGCCGATTCCGCACCTGAAGAAGGCATCAATCCGTTCATCATGAACCCGGAAGGCGTGGCGCGCTTCTTCGCCATCGACAAGATGGCGGAAGGCCCTTTCCCGGAACACTATGAACCGATGGAATCGCCGCTGGCCAGCAATCCGCTGCATCCGGACAATCCCAAGGCGCGGGCCAATCCGGCGGCGCGGGTGTTCAAAGGCGATTGGGATACGTTCGGCAAGCCGGACAAGTTCCCGTATGTGGCGACCACCTATCGGCTCACCGAGCACTTCCACTTCTGGACCAAGCATGTGAAGCTGAATGCCATCATGCAGCCGGAACAGTTCGTGGAAATCGGCGAAGATCTGGCCAAGGAGAAAGGCATCAAGGCCGGTAACCACGTACGGGTGAAATCCAAGCGCGGATTCATCATTGCCGTGGCCGTCGTCACCAAGCGCCTGAAGACGCTCACCGTGTCAGGCAAGAAGGTGCATACCGTGGGTATTCCGATCCATTGGGGCTTTATGGGGTTGGCCAAGAACGGGTACATCACCAACACCTTGACCCCTTTCGTGGGCGACGCTAACACTCAGACGCCTGAATTCAAATCGTTCCTCGTGGACGTTGAGAAGGTATAGGGGGCGATATGGCACTGCAATCATTAGACATCAAAGCCCGTTCCGCCACTACGACACCTTCTCCCTCCGTGCGGGAAACGATGCAGGTGGCGAAACTCATCGACATCTCCAAATGCATCGGCTGCAAGGCATGCCAGGTAGCCTGCATGGAGTGGAACGATTTGCGCGACGAGGTCGGCACCAATGTCGGCGTGTACGACAACCCAGCCGATCTTTCCGCCAAGTCCTGGACGCTGATGCGCTTTTCGGAAGTGGAAGTGGAAGCCGGTAAGCTGGAATGGCTGATTCGCAAGGACGGCTGCATGCACTGTGCCGACCCGGGTTGCCTCAAGGCTTGTCCGGCGCCCGGCGCGATCATCCAGTACAGCAACGGCATCGTTGATTTCCACGAGGAGAATTGCATCGGCTGCGGCTATTGCATCACCGGCTGCCCGTTCAACGTGCCGCGCATCTCGGCGCACGACAGCAAGGCGTACAAGTGCACCCTGTGTTCAGACCGTGTAGGAGTGGGGCTGGAACCGGCCTGCGTCAAGACCTGCCCCACCGGTGCCATCGTGTTCGGTGCCAAGGAGGACATGATCCAGCATGCCGAGGGTCGCGTCACCGACCTCAAGAGCCGCGGCTACGCGAATGCCGGGCTGTACGACCCGCAGGGTGTGGGTGGCACGCACGTGATGTACGTGCTGCAGCATGCCGACAAGCCGGAGCTGTACAGTGGCCTGCCCAGGGATCCCTCTATCAGTCCGATGGTCGGCCTGTGGAAGGGCGTCACCAAGCCGCTGGCCTCCTTCGCCATCGGCCTGGTCGCCCTCGGTAGCCTGTTCCACTACGTCATGAAGGGCCCCAATGAGGTCTCGAAAGACATCGAGAAGGAGTTCGAAGAATGAAACGCGATCCCAAGGACCTAGCCCGTTATACGGCTCCTGAGCGCGCCAATCACTGGGCGGTCGGGATGAGCTTCATCCTTCTGGCGCTGTCCGGTCTGGCTTTCTTCCATCCGGCGTTCTACCCCCTGAATCAGCTGTTCGGCGGCGGCGTCTGGGCGCGCATTCTCCATCCTTTCATCGGGGTGGTGATGGCGCTGTCTTTTGTTGCCATGTTCTTCCGCTTCTGGAAGCTGAACATCATGACGCCGACCGACAAGGAATGGCTGAGCCGTATCCGCGAAATGGTGGATGGCGATGACCACAACATGCCGGAAGCGGGTAAGTACAACGGTGGCCAAAAACTGCTGTTCTGGCTGCTGGCGGGCTGCATGGCGCTGCTTACTGTGTCCGGTATCGTCATCTGGCGCGCCTATTTCTCGGCCCTGTTCCCGATCGGCCTGATCCGCCTTTCCTCGGTCGTGCATGCGACAGCGGCGGCGGGCATGATCGCCCTGATCATCGTCCACGTTTACGCCGCGATCTGGACCAAGGGTACCATCCGCGCCATGTGGTATGGCACGGTCAGCCGCGCCTGGGCGAAGCAGCACCATCCGGCGTGGTTCCGGCAGATTACCGGTGGAGGAAAATGAATACCGAAGCACGCATTATCGAACCAGGTCAGATCGAAGCCCCGGCCGGGCAGATTCCCTTTCTCCGCCTGGCCGGGCCGGATGTTTTCAAGCAACGGGCGGAGCGGTTCCGGCAGCTTTCCCAGGGGCATCCCTTTGGCGGCTACCTGGCTTTTTTAGCGACCCTGGCGCAGGCGCAGCAGGAGGCGCTGGCCCATTTTCCAACGGTGCCGCTGCCCGGTGCTGAACAGCAGGCGCTATGTCGCGAACACGGTATGCCGGTGCTCGGTGCCCAGGCCTGGCCCAGGGATGCAGCCTGGCGGGCAGGATTGAAAGAGATGCTGCGGCACATGGCCACGGCATCCCTTCCAGGCCCCGCAAGCGAGGCCGTCTCCCGCCTGATGCAGGCGGGAGATGCCGAACTGGAGGAGATCGCGAGCAAGCTTCTGGCGGGCGATCTGGCCGGGGTCGGGGCGCAGGACATGCCGTTCGTCGCTGCCGCCTTGCAGGTTTATTGGATCCACATGGCGGCAGCCTTGGGGGAGCATGCCTTCGGCCGTCTGGAGCAGGGCGGGCTGTGCCCGGTATGCGGTTCGCACCCGGTCGCCGGCATCGTGCGCGTAGGCGGGACGGAGCAGGGGTTGCGCTATCTTTCCTGCTCCCTGTGCGCCACGGAGTGGCACATGGTGCGCATCAAGTGCAGCAGTTGCGAGTCCACCCACGGCATCAACTACTACCAGCTAGAGGGCTCGAACGGCGCAGTCAAGGCGGAAAGCTGCGATGACTGCAACTCGTACCTGAAGTTGATGTACATGGAAAAGGACAGCCAGGTGGAAGCAGTGGCTGACGACTTGGCCACCCTTGCCCTGGATGTGCTGATGGACGAGGCGGGCAAGGCGCGCGGCGGTCCCAACCTGTTTTTTCACCCTGGCAGCGTCTGAATCTAAGGGAACACTGAATAAGTCGTCGTTCCCGCGAAAGCGGGAATCCAGTTTATTGAATTGAGTGGGTTCCCGCTTTCGCGGGAACGACAAAACCATACTTGTTCAGTGCCGCCCTGATATTCAGGTTCTGTTGCGAAATATCGTGACCTTTGCCCGCTGTTCTCATCAGGACTGACCAGCAATTCTCAAGGTCAGTTACCATTCAAACCTCAAGTCGCGAGCGACCGCTTTTCGGCAAGCAGTTAGAATATGCGTATAGCCGCTGTGTGCCATCAGCCGACAGTCGAGGCGCCACGAAATCAGGCTGCCGACTGGCCGGTTGTCAGCCTTGGATTCAACCGGTCGATGCAACACACTAGAAACTGCGTAAGCAGAAGGAGTGTTGCAGATGAAGCAAAGACCTCGGATTTATTACACGGAAAGTCAGAAAGCGATCATGTGGGAGCAGTGGCGGAAAGGTGAGTCCCTCCAGCGCATTGCCGAACTATTTGATCGCAACCACTCATCGATACAACGGATACTGGCAGAGACAGGTGGTATAGAGCCGGCGCAACGCCACCGTTCTAGATTGGCGCTGACGTTAGCTGAGCGAGAGGAAATATCGCGTTCTATGGCTACGGGTCTGTCGGTACGATCAGTAGCGACGCGACTTGGGCGCGCACCATCTACGATTAGCCGTGAGATAATGCGCAATGGCGGCCGAGAATGCTACCGGGCGAGTCAGGCCGACCAGACTGCTTGGGATCGAGGACATCGTCCCAAGACCTGTAGGTTGGCCGAGAACCGTACGTTGGCGCACATCGTGGCCGATAAGCTCCAACTGCTGTGGTCGCCAGAACAGATTGCTGGGTGGCTGAAGCGTGCTTACCCATACGACGAGGCTTTTCAAGTGTCACACGAGACTATCTATCGCAGCCTGTTCATTCAAGCCCGTGGCGCCTTGAAGAAAGAGTTGTTGCAGCATTTACGGCGAACACGAGTTATGCGCCGTTCGCGCCATCACACCCAGAAAACAGGTACTCATGGCAGGATAAAGGACACGGTCTCGATCAGCGAACGCCCAGCCATGGCGGAAGATCGGGCCGTACCGGGCCACTGGGAAGGTGACCTGCTGTGTGGAACTCCCGGCAGCCAGATTGCGACTCTCGTCGAACGTCAAATACGCTACGTAATGTTGGTGAAGATTCCCAGCAAAGAAACCGAGACGGTTATCAAAGCGCTGATCAAGAACGCCCACACGTTGCCGCAAGAGCTCTACAAGTCGCTGACATGGGATCGAGGTACAGAGATGGCTGGCCACAAGAGTTTCACGTTGGCGACTGACATCCGGGTCTACTTCTGCGATCCTCATAGTCCTTGGCAGCGTGGGTCTAATGAAAATACGAATGGGCTGTTGAGGCAGTATTTCCCCAAGGGAACCGACATCTCGAACTACTCACAAGCACAACTAAATGCCGTGGCTAGGAAATTGAATGAGCGGCCAAGGAAAACACTAAACTACGAAACGCCTGCTGAACGATTCAGCCAATCTGTTGCATCGACCGGTTGAATCCAAGAGCCAAAAGCAGCCACATGACTTTCATGTATTTCAGTGGGCCAACCCTCGGAAAGTGATAGAGTCTGCTTTAGACATGTCGTTTGTTTAAACGCACCCCGCTCTGAAAAAAATCCAAGTAGCTCATCTGGTGAGCCATTAGGTCAGGATAATGGCAGATGCTCAGTTGCTGAGCGATCCGTTCGATGCAGCATGACAAAAACAACATCAGGGAGCGACCATGCAAAAACGTGGCAAGGAAGTTCTTTATTCGGCGTCAGATCTTGTCAATTACCTGGAGTGTGAGCACCTCACCACACTCGACCTGATTGACCTCGAAACACCGCTCCCGAAAACCGAGAATAGTGATCAAGCCAAGCTGATTCAGGCCAAGGGATATGCCCATGAGGCGGACTTCCTTGAGCTGCTCAAGGCTCGGCATCCATCGCTCATCGATATTTCCGCGACGGGTGGCACCTTGGAGCAGAAGGTCGCCGCCACCCTGCAAGCCATGCACGATGGTTATGAAATAATTTTTCAGGCGACCTTGCGGGATGGCTGCCTGATTGGTCACGCCGATTTCCTGCGCAAAGTGCCCCGACCATCGGAACTTGGCAACTGGAGCTACGAGGTTCTGGATACCAAGCTGGCACGAAGCACGATAGCCAAGTTCATTATCCAGCTGGGGTTTTATTCGGCGCTGGTGGGAAAAGCTCAGGGCCTGCCGCCGATTCAGATGCATGTCGTCCTCGGCGACCGGACTGAAGTTGCTTACCGCTATGCTGATTATGCCCGCTATCTGAATCTCGTGACCCAGCGCTTTCTCGACCGGGTTACGGGCAAAGCTCTGGAAACCTATCCCGTCCCCTGCGAAAAATGCGACCTGTGCAAATGGAGCGGCCTGTGCGAGGACAAGCGGCTCAAGGACGACCACCTTTGCCAGGTGGCGAATATCAGCCGACTGCAGATCAAGAAGCTGCAAGTGGCCGGTGTGATGACTCTGGAGGCCTTGGGCACCCTGCCGGTCGAGACCCGGATTCCGAAAGTGACTGCGGAGACGCTCGAGAAACTGCATCGGCAAGCCCGATTGCAGCTACTGGCACGTCAAAGCGGGGAGAACCAATTGGAATTGCTGCCTCAGGAAATCGAGGCGGTTCGGGGATTTGCGCGCCTGCCCAGGCCGAACGCGGGTGACCTGTTTTTTGACATGGAAGGCAATCCACTGGAGGAAGGTGGGCTCGAGTACCTTTTCGGCCTCTACTTTTTCAAGGACGGAAAGCCCGAGTTCAAGGCATTCTGGGGCCATAACCGTGCCGAGGAAAAGCGCGCCTTCGAAGCCTTCATGGATTTTGTGACGGCTTGGCTGCGGCTCCATCCTGCTGCCCATATCTATCATTACGCCCATTACGAGCAGACGGCCCTCAAGAAACTTATGTCCTTGCATGGCACCCGAGAGGCCGAGGTGGACAACCTGTTGCGGGTACAGAAGCTCGTGGACCTCTACAAGGTCGTCCGTGAGGGGATTCGTGTCTCCGAACCCCGCTACTCGATCAAGAACCTCGAGCATTTTTATCTTGAGCGCCGTACAGGTGACGTCACGAATGCCGGCGCCAGCATCGTCTATTACGAACGATGGAAGGAGACCGGCGACCCCCAACTGCTAAAGGACATTGAGGACTACAACTTTGATGATGTTCGCTCGACCTACGAATTGCAGCAGTGGCTTCTATCCATACGCCCTGCAGGTCTGCCGTGGTTGAAGGACGCCGTTGAAGGGCTGGAAGCTGTTAACCCGGAGGTGGGCGAGCTCACCGAAGAAGAAAAACGGCTGATTCCCTATCGAGAGCGATTGATTGATATGTTGCCAGAGGATCGCAAGGTATGGGGGTCGCACGAGCATTTGCAGGAACTGGCCTACCAGTTGCTCGATTTCCATCGGCGGTCCGCGAAACCAGAGTGGTGGGCCATGTTCTCGCGCATGGAAATGGCTGAAGATGAACTCATGGAGGATGGAGAATGCCTGGCAGGCCTGACGCCAGACCCGGCCAATCCGCCTCGGCAGGAGAAGCGCTCCATCGTTTATACCTATCTTTTCCCCGAGCAGGCATCGAAACTCAAGACAGGGGATAGTGCCGCCATTACGCAGACTGGCGATCCCGTACGCGAACTCAAGGTCGATGAAGATAATCGCCGCGTCAGCTTCAAACGGACAGCTAACAAGGAACCGTTGCCGGAATCCGTTTGCCTAGGGCCAGGAATGCCCGTTTCCACCAAGGCTCTGACCGAGGCGGTCTTCCGTTTCGGAAACAGCATCATTGAAGGAAATAGGAGATATCCAGCGATTGAAGCCGTGCTGTCTCAGTCCTTGCCGAAAATCCGTGGCACGGAGGCCGGAAGTCCGATAGTGCCTGAAGATAAGGAGGGACTACCGCAAATTATCGAGGCGATCTCCAATCTTGATAACAGTTATCTGTTCGTTCAGGGCCCGCCGGGGGCTGGCAAGACCTATACTGGCTCCCACGTCATTGTCGCATTGTTAAAGAAAGGTCGCCGGGTTGGGGTGTCGTCCAACAGCCATAAAGCCATCAACAACTTGCTCCAAGGCATCGTGAAGGTGGCTAAAGAGCAGGACTACGTTTTCCGTGGCGCAAAGAAATCGACCAAGGGCAAAAGTGACTCTTTCTTTGATGGTGACTACATTGACGACGTTTTCGACAATGAGTCGATTTGGGGAGTCTTTGGCAGCGATGATGAATATCGCCTGGTCGCAGGCACTGCCTGGCTGTTTGCCGACGAGGAAATGGACCAGCAGCTGGATTACATTTTTGTGGATGAAGCCGGGCAGGTGGCATTGGCTAACCTCGCCGCCATGGGGACCAGCGCCAAAAACATCGTGCTGCTGGGAGACCAGATGCAGTTGGGACAACCCATTCAAGGTGTTCATCCTGGGCGCTCAGGGAAATCGTCGCTGGAATACCTGCTCAACGGCATGGCAACCATTCCGTCCGAGCGCGGCATCTTCCTCGGCACGACATGGAGAATGCACCCCGATGTCTGCAAATTTATCTCCGATGCTGTCTACGATGGCCGCCTGGAGGCGGATCCCAACAATGTGAGGCAAAGTTTGCTCCTCGGTGGTGACGCCCATCCGGCCCTGATGCCTACAGGCATCCGGTATATCCCGATTGAGCATGATGCCTGCTCGCAGCGCAGCCAGGAGGAGGCCGATCTAGTCTTGGAACTGGTAAATAGCCTGTTGCAGCAGCGCTATCGGGACAAAAAAGGTCAGGAGCACCCGTTAACCCTGAACGACATCCTTGTCGTGGCGCCGTACAACATGCAGGTCAATTTGTTGAAGAAGGCCTTGCCGGAAGGCACACGGGTTGGAACGGTCGACAAGTTTCAGGGACAGGAGGCAGAAGTAGTCATCATGTCGATGACCACCTCCAGTGGGGAATATCTGCCGCGATTCATTGAGTTCCTGTACAGCAAGAACCGGCTGAACGTGGCGATTTCCCGAGCCAAGTGTCTGGCGCTATTTATTGCCAACCCGGCGCTGATGGCTATCCGATGTTCAACACCAGAGGAAATGGCGTTGGTGAATACCTTGTGCTGGGTGCAGGAGGTGGGACAGGCCGAGGCTGTAAGCGATTTGGCTCCTTGATAGGAAATATTTACTTAGGGGTTTTGCTTCCCACGTTCGCCTTGTAGGCTTGGAGTTCCTTTCGTGGTGTGTGGATTACCCTGGCTTTGGTCGGGGAGTTATTGGGGAAATATTAATGAATGACGAATTTATCAAAGTGCCTTATTACATCGAGCCAGATGGGAGCAAGACCCTATTTTTGCCAAGCGTTAGACTGACAAAAGGTTATCGGATCGGGGAGAAAGGAAGTGAACGCTATATCAGTGACTACTGGGAAGCACTGACAGAGCTAAGAAAGTTGTCGGCCCCTCGATTCCGCCGCCGGAATAAGAATAACATTCCGGGAATCGTAACCTGCAAGTTCGGGGATATTGATGAAGTAAAGCGAAGCTGCATCGAAGATGAATTGACTAATACCTAGATGGTTGAAGAGTTAGTTAACGTTCCGCTTTATGCAGAGTCAGAACAATATGGCGTAATCTCGAACTACCTTAGATTAAGGAATTGACCTAATGAATGAACCGATCGCCGATAGAGAAATGTTGTGGGATAAATTCTTGGAGATTTGGCCGTTAGAGAATCTGCCAAATATGTTCTTGAAACAATATACTCAGGCGGATAGCAAAGAGACACTTACTTATTGGATGGAGTTTGGTACTCAGATGCTTGGTTCAATGCGCGGAGGGGGTTCCTTTAAGTTCGGTATTTATTGTCGCAAAGGTCCGATCAAGGAACAGCGTGAGCACTTTAAGCATGATGATATTTATTCGTGGTATGCGAAATACGGATCTAACCATGAAGAAGCTTTCGAAAAGGTTCGAGCGCTCATTGTCGAATGTGCCAACGCTGCACGCCAGGGAAACATAGAAGCAATTGATTCAATAGATCTGGGTGATGTTTACAAGTGGAAGTTGGCGTTCTTGTACCAAAATCGCCAGACACCTTGCCTACTACCCATCTATAAATTCGAGCATCTACAGGCTGCTATTGGAACAGCAGCAAAGGGGTTGAAATATCCTGGCCTTTACAGGCACGTTATGAAAGGGAGAGGTGATGGATCGGTGTTCGGATATGCCGATGCATTGTGGAATAAAGTATCTTCCATTTTGGCGGAAAAATTGACACCGGAAGATGCGCTGACCTACTTTAATAGCCAGCCTGACCGTTTTGCCGCCATTAAGCCTCCCTCGCAGTATATTGCGGGTTTCAACATGCCTACTGGACGACAAATTGCCTTGGCGCGTGAAAACAAAGAAACCACTTTGTTTCTCTCTCCGGGCGCATGGCTTGATACGGTTCGCGATCAATTGGGGAAAATCCAGGAATATGAACCTAATAAGTCACGCAACAGCAATTTAACTTCTAATGCCCCCGATTTGGCAGAAGGTAAGCCAGCCGTCATGGTTCGCGTACCCACAAAGGCGGCGTTGATTGCGTTGTGTGATGCCTATGACGATACTGATTTTTCTGAGAGCGAACCGATGAACACAAATAATCCAGAAACCCATCTGCCTAATGTGTCACTAAACCAGATTATTTATGGGCCGCCAGGTACTGGTAAGACCTATTCGACGGCTCTCCGTGCAGTTCAAATCTGCGCCCCTGATTGGCCGTCGGATGCAAGCGACCCTGAGGTCAGGGCAAAATATGAAGAGTTCCGTAAGGCAGGACGTATCTCATTCGTTACCTTTCATCAGTCCTACGGATATGAAGACTTTGTGGAAGGACTTCGGCCTGTGCTCCAAACTTCAGGTCAGGTTTCATACAGTGTGGTGCCGGGCGCGTTTCGTCGGGCGTGTGATTCCGCTAGGCTTCCAAACTTGGTGGATCCTGGGCTATCTGGCAAGCCACTTCAGGAACGGAAAATCTTCAAGATGTCCCTCGGGGCTAGTTGGAACGACGAGGGTGTGAAGGTTTTCAAGTACTGCCTAGAGAACCGATGTGTGCTAATGGGATGGGGCGCGGATGTCGATTTTAGCGACTGTGGTAATGCTGAATCTATTGGCGAAAAGCTGAAGCAAGAAGCACCCGATATCGATAAGTTTAAATCTCAAGTGGCTTTTGTCGACCGCTTCAAAAATGAGCTTGCGGTGGGTGACATCCTAGTTGTATCGCATGGCAATAAAGCCTTCCGTGGCATCGCGGAGGTGACCGGTGAGTATGAGTTCGACGAGGATGGGCCGTTCCATCAAGCGCGTCCTGTCAAATGGCTTGCCGTCTTCGAGTCGGGGCGACCAGCATCCGAGGTGAATGCGAAGGATTTCACCATGCGGTCGTTGCATCAGCTACACGACGTTAACTACGAAGGGTTGCAAGCACTTTTGGTTCCCGCCAGCGAATTTGAAGAGGCACAGCCACACGTACTCATTATCGACGAAATCAATCGCGCTAATATTTCAAAGGTATTCGGTGAACTCATCACGCTTTTGGAACCCGACAAGCGTGAAGGGATGCCAAACGCTATAACACTGAAGTTGGCCTATTCGGGTGATGACTTTACTGTGCCATCGAATCTTTACGTACTAGGCACCATGAATACTGCTGACCGTTCAATTGCCTTGTTGGACACCGCACTGAGAAGACGCTTTGAGTTTGAGGAATTGCAGCCAGACTACGAGACCCTGCCAGGGGGACTGGTCGAAGGTGTGGATCTCCGCGCTATGTTGAAGGCCATGAATGACCGAATCGAGTATTTGTATGACCGCGACCACACTATCGGTCATGCCTATTTTATGGGCGTTGATTCACTGGAAAAACTGCAACGGGTTTTTCGGCACAAGATCATTCCACTTTTGCAGGAATACTTCTATGAGGATTGGGCCAAAGTGCGCTTGGCTCTGAACGACAAGGATGGAGCCTTCATCAAGGAAGACAATATTGTTCCCAAAGGGCTAGAGTCGACCGCAGATGGATACGACCCCAAGCCCCGATACAAAGTGAGGGATAGGGAATTCCCGCTGGAAGCCTACCTCAAAATATACCAGTAACTATCATGTCTCTGATTTCCGTTCGGGAGTATGGGAAGCTCCATATTGGAGAGTTTGACGCCGCACGTCCGGCGGTTACCTGTGGTCAGGCTGCGCTCCTAACTGACCTCAAAGCAACATATGGATTTGAGGTCTTCAAGTACATCAATGGAACCACGCTTGCTGCACAACAGTACGTAGGTGTATTCCAGCTCGGACCTCATACCGTAGAGGTGCTACCGAAGGTTGACGGAAATGCTCCGAATGTTAGGCGAAATCTTGTCGCCATGCTGGCTATCGCGCTTGATCTCGATATCAGCGAAGGCGATGTCGCCAGAGTGGCTACCCAGAACCACGGCGTCCTCGAGATTCTTATCAGGCTGTTCTGTGACAAACTTTTTGCTCAGGTGCATCGAGGTCTGGTTCGGCGTTATGAAGGCCGCGAAGAGAACCTCTCGGTACTCCGTGGAAAATTGGGTGTGGTAGAGCAGGTGCGACTCAACGCGGCCAATCCCGAGCGCCTATTCTGTCGCTTCGACGAGTTTCAGGAGGACAACCCGCTTAACCAGGTGCTGAAGGCGGCGATTCGCCTTCTACTGAAGGTATCTAGGGAATTGAAGAATCAGCGGCAGTTGGCTGAGCTGCTGCTGGTGTTTGAGGGCGCATCTGAATGTCCAAGGACATCGCTTCCATGGAATCGCGTGGTATTCGACCGCATGAGCGACCGCTATAAGCCCTGTTATAAACTGGCAGAGCTTTTCCTTAAGATGACACCTCCTGATGTAAGTGGGGGCGGGATGCAAGGGTTTTCGCTGTTCTTTGATATGAACGTTCTGTTTGAGGAATATATCGGTCGGATGGCTGTCCGTGTTTTTGGACCATTGGGCTACCGAGTAACTCTGCAAGGCCCGCAGCAATATCTTGCTTTTGACGAAAACTTGAAGCGACCGGCTTTTGCGATGAAGCCTGATGTCGTTGGCAGCCTGAATTCGAAGACTGCCTGGATTCTGGATACCAAGTGGAAACGGCTTTCCATGGAAGAAGCGAAGGATGGTGTGGCCCAGTCAGACCTTTACCAAATGTATGCGTATGCCAACTGTTACTGCTGCCCCGATGTTGTCTTGCTATATCCCCACCATAAAGAGCTGGGACCGGTTGCCGGGATCCGTGGAAACTACTCGCTGAACCCTTGGTTACTCGAAGTGAGTAATCGGGAAAGCAGGCGGGTTCGAGTTGCGACCATCAATTTGGAAAACCTGAAGACAGTTCCTGCGCAGTTGAGGCAACTATTCCTGCCCGAAAACTCGGCGACTGAGGCTGTTTCTCCTTGACCAATGGGATGGACGCACCTCTCGGTTTTCGCGACTGCATGAGATTTTTTCTTTGGCACAACGATGCCACTACCCGCTACTGACGCCTGACCATGGGGGTTCTCTTTTGGGGTAATCGAAAGCTGTTTTCAAGGAACGATGGTGGTGTCAGGCTGGCACTGAAACATCCTCTGCTCAAACATCAGCCCGTTATAGGTCGTGGTGTCTACTCGGTCATTCTTGGCGATGAGTCATCGGTATTTAAGCTCACCATTGATCGTGCGGCCTACGCATTGGCCGAACATCAGTCTGAATGGCGATGTTCGGCCTTGCCTGTCATTCGAGGACTCCACGGAATAGTTGGCGCGCTCGACTATGGTGTTCCACTGTTCCTTGTCGAAATGGAATCACTGATTAGGCTCGAGGCCGGCACCACGGCGCGCAAACGTTGCCTGTCCATCGGGCGGCAGCTACGGCAATCCTTGGAGCATAAGAACATTCCATCCGGAAGGCTCCGGCACGTAAGCACACGTCATCCTGATGACGAAATTAGTCGGGCACTTTTATTGCTTGCCGATTTTCTGGAATCACGATGGCCTGCAGCGGATCTGGATCTACATGGCGCCAACTTCATGCGGCGTCCCAATACAGGCGAAGCGGTCATCACCGATCCAATCATGGATGTGGAAACTCGTAACATCGTGCTGCAGAACTATAAGCTGGGCTTGCCAGCGGGAACCGTTATTCTGTAGAAGGCTAATATAACAACGCTGTCTGAAATGAAACGACCGCTTTGGCGTGTGAACCGGACGGTTGATAAGCGGCGGACGGTATGACCGCAACGGGTCGTTAGCGCCAATTGTCGAAGTGCCGCTTTCCGGCAGTGCCAATTGTTGATGTGCGGTCAATTGCGTGAGAACACTTGGTCAGTTTGAATAAGAAATGGTGGTCACGCAGAAGTGAATACGCATCTGTTGCCGGGATTCTTCCCAGCATTCATAATTAAGCCCGACTCCGTTTCTAACCGTGCCCCTTCTTGAGCAATCAATCACCTTTTCCTTCAGTGGACCGCGTTCTCAACCTGCCCGCCATGCAGGTGGTGATAGCCCGTTTCGGCCGTGCGCGCTCGGTCGAAACCGTGCGCGCCGTGCTGGATGAGGCGCGGGCGGCTTGGCGAGTCGGCTCGGCAGGGGGCTCGTTGTGCGAGGAGGAAGCGGTAGTGCGCTGCGCCGAGCTTCTGGAAGCCAGCGAGCAGCCATCCTTGCGCCCGGTGTTCAATCTCACCGGAACGGTGCTGCACACCAACCTGGGGCGTGCCTTGTTTCCGGCCGAGGCAGTGCAGGCAGTGATGGACGTGCTGACCAAGCCCTCCAACCTTGAATTTGACCTGGACAGCGGCCGGCGCGGCGACCGCGATGTGCACGTGGAAGAGCTGCTGCGCCAGCTGACCGGAGCTGAAGCCGCAACCGTGGTCAACAACAATGCGGCGGCAGTATTCCTGGCGCTCAACGCACTTGCCGGGCGCAAGGAGGTCATCGTTTCCCGCGGTGAACTGATCGAAATCGGCGGCTCCTTCCGCATCCCCGACATCATGGCCCGTGCCGGCTGTCGCCTGATAGAGGTGGGTACCACCAACCGCACCCACCTGCGGGACTTCGCGGCGGCCATTTCCACGAAAACCGGCTTGCTGCTCAAGGTGCATACCAGCAACTACGCCATCGTCGGCTTCACTGCCGCCGTGCCGGAGCAGGAACTGGCGCGGCTGGCCCATGAGCACGGCCTGCCGTTCGTGATCGACTTGGGCAGCGGCACCCTGGTCGACCTTTCCCGCTGGGGCTTGCCTGCCGAACCTACTCCCCAACAGGCTTTGGCGGCCGGCGCCGATCTCGTTTCCTTCAGCGGCGACAAGCTGCTGGGCGGCCCCCAGGCGGGTATCCTGGTCGGTCGGCGCGACCTGATCGACAGGATCAAGAAAAATCCGCTGAAGCGTGCCCTGCGTCTGGACAAGATGACGCTCGCGGCGCTCGAAGCCATCCTGCGGCTTTATCGCGACCCCGATCGCCTGGCCCAGCGCCTGCCCACTCTCCGGCTGCTGACACGGACGGCGGAAGACATCGGCTTAGCCGTCGGACGGGTACTGCCACCTCTGCAGGAGAAACTTGCGGGAAGCTACAGCGTGTCGCTTTGCGCCTGCTCCAGCCAGATTGGCAGCGGCTCGTTGCCAGTGGAACGTCTGGCTAGCCGCGGCATCGCCATTCGTCCCGCCAGAAAGGGGCGTGGCGAGGGGACTGCCCTGGAAAAACTTGCCGTGGCCTTCCGCGCCTTACCGATTCCGGTCATCGGTCGCATCGAGGAAGGCGCTCTGGTGCTCGACTTGCGTTGCCTGGAGGATGAGGCGGGGTTTGTGGCCCAAGTAACCCACTTGGCTGTTTCATGAGCTTTTTGTTTTAGAGCATGATCATCGGCACCGCAGGTCACATTGACCACGGCAAGACCTCCCTGGTGAAGGCGCTCACCGGCGTCGACGCCGACCGCCTCAAGGAAGAGAAGGCGCGCGGCATCACCCTCGACCTGGGCTACGCCTATTCGCCCCTGCCTGGCGGCGAGATGTTGGGTTTTATCGATGTGCCGGGGCACGAAAAGCTGGTGCACAACATGCTGGCCGGTGCCACCGGCATCGATTTCGTGCTGCTGGTGGTGGCTGCCGACGACGGTCCCATGCCGCAGACCCGCGAGCATCTTGCCATTCTTAACCAGCTTGGGCTGTCGCTCGGCGCCGTCGCTTTGACCAAGATCGACCGGGTGCCGGAAGAACGCGTGGCGCAAGCTTGGGCGGAGGTGGAATCGCTGTTGCAGGGAACCCCGCTTGCCGACTGTCCGGTTTTTCCGCTTTCTGCCGTGAGCGGAGCAGGGGTGGAGGCGCTGCGCGGACATCTCGAGGCGGTCGCTGCGGCTTTGCCGCCGCGCGCCGCGACCGGCAATTTCCGTCTGGCGGTCGATCGCTGCTTTACCCTGGCCGGCACCGGCACGGTGGTGACCGGCACGGTATTTTCCGGTACGGTGCGAGTGGGCGACCAACTGCTGCTCTCGCCTGCCGGCATCCCTGTCAGGGTGCGCGGCATTCACGCCCAGAACCGGTCTTCCGAGCTTGGCGTAACCGGGCAGCGCTGCGCCCTCAACCTGGCGGGCACGGGTTTCAATAAAGACGACGTGCGCCGCGGCGATTGGGTGCTGGCCGGGGCGGCGCATGGGCCGACGCAGCGCCTGGATGTGCGCCTGCATCTGCTGCCCAGTGCCGGCAAGGCGTTGCGCCACTGGTCGCCGGTGCATTTTCACCTCGGTGCGGTCGATGTCACCGCGCGGGTGGCGTTGCTGGAAGGCGAAGCGCTCGAGCCGGGTGCAAGCGCCTGGGCGCAGATTGTGCTCGACCGATCCATCGGTGCCCTGCGCGGTGACCGCTTCATCATTCGCGACCAATCCGCCAGTCGCACCTTGGGCGGCGGCGCCGTGCTCGATCCTTACCCGCCTGCGCGTAAGCGGCGTACGCCGGAGCGCCTGGCGATACTCACGGCACTCGAGCAAGCGACGCTGGAAGCGGTGCTGAGCGGAGTGCTCGAGGCATCCCCGGGCGGTGTCGACCTGACGCGCTTCGCGCTCACCTGCAACCTGAGTTCCGCCGAAGCAGAAGCCTTGCTGCGGCAAGTCCCGCTGGCCGCCGCCGACGGCATGGTTTTCGCGCAAAGCGTTTGGCAAGGACTGCGACAGGCCGTGCTGGAGCGCTTGGCGGAGGCGCATCGCCAGTCTCCGGATACCTTGGGGCCGGGGGCCAATCAGTTGCGCATGCAGGTGGCGCCGCGCCTGGCGCGTGCCGTTTTCGACAGCCTGCTGGCGCAACTGCGCGCGGAGGGATTGATCGCACAGAGCGGGCTCTGGTTGCACTTGCCGGATCACCGCATTACGCTTTCCACCGGTGATCAGGAGATCTGGCACAAAGTGGCGCCGCTGTTGCTGGATCAGCCATTCCAGCCGCCCCGGGTGCGCGACTTGGCCGCTGCGCTGCAGGTGGAGGAAGCGCGCATGCGCCTCCTTCTCCAGCGTTTGGCGGCCATGGGAGAAACTTACCGGGTGGCCCACGACCATTATTTTATGCCACAATCGGTGGCGCAGCTCGAGGAGATAGCGCGCGAGCTTGCGGCGGGAAGCCAGGATGGAGCGATTGCGGCGGCGCAGTTTCGCGACCGGATCGGCGTCGGGCGCAAGCTGGCGATCCAGATTCTGGAGTTTTTCGACAGTAGCGGCATTACCCGCCGTGCCGGCGATACCCATCGTCTGCGTTGAGGGGATAGCTGCAAAGCTTTATACTGCCTGGCTGCAATTGGAAGAGAAGCGTTCCCCGGTGGGGCGGCCAGACTTCAAATCTGGCAAGGGTTGTCAGACAGTTCTTGGTGGGTTCGACTCCCACTCTCTTCCGCCAACGATTTTAACTGGCCATCGCTATCCATGGCGGGTCTGGTTGTGACGGTTGTCGCAGAATGAAAATAAGCTGGAACGAATTGCCGGGGCGAACAGGATCGGCTGGGGATACGCCAGAAATCGAGGACGGATATGAACTTGCATGAATATCAGGCGAAACAGGTGTTGCGTGACTATGGCATCGCAACGCCGCGCGGCGCGGCGATAGACAGCGCTTCCCAGGTGGATGGCGCGATTGTGGAGCTGGGCGGCGACACTTGGGTGGTGAAGGCGCAGATCCACGCTGGCGGGCGCGGCAAGGCCGGCGGGGTGAAACTGGTCAAATCGCGCGAGGCGCTGCTGGAAGCGGTGAATGAGCTGCTGGGCAAACAGCTGGTGACCTACCAGAATGCACCCGACGGGCAGATGGTGTCGTGTCTGCTGATCGAGGAAACCCTGCCGATCGCACGCGAGCTTTACCTCAGCCTGACGGTGGACCGCGAATCCGAGCGCATTGCGCTGGTGGCGTCGAGCGCCGGTGGCATGGAAATCGAGGAAGTCGCCCACGCCTCGCCGGAAAAAATCCTGAAGGAATTCTGCGACCCGCTGCTCGGCCTGCAGGATTTCCAGTGCCGCGCTCTGGCCTTCGGACTGGGGCTGGAAGGCGCGCAGATCGGTGAGTTCGGCAAGCTGGCCAAGGGCCTGTACCGGCTGTTCAAGGACAACGACCTGTCCATGGTCGAGATTAACCCGCTGATCGTGACAGCATCGGGCAGCTTGGTGGCGCTCGACTGCAAGATCGGCGTTGACGACAATGCCCTGTACCGGCGCAAGAAACTGGCCGAGATGAACGATGTCAGCCAGATCGACCCGAAGGAAGTGGCAGCCAAGGAATTCGACCTCAATTACATCGCTCTCGCCGGCAACATCGGTTGCATGGTCAACGGCGCCGGCTTGGCCATGGCGACCATGGACCTGATCAAGCTGCACGGCGGCCAGCCTGCCAACTTCCTCGACGTCGGCGGCGGCGCCACGGCGGATACGGTGGCTAAGGCATTCAAAATCATCCTTTCCGATGCCAACGTTAAAGCGATCCTGGTCAACATCTTCGGCGGCATCATGCGCTGCGACATCATCGCCGAGGGCATTATCACCGCAGTCAAGGAAGTCGGCGTGAAAGTGCCGGTGATCGTGCGTCTGGAGGGCACCAACGTCGAGCTGGGGCAGAAGATGCTGGCCGAGAGCGGCGTCGGCGTGATTTCTGCCAGTGACCTGACCGACGCAGCAAAGCGTGCAGTGGCGGCAGTGGCCTGATTTCAAGGAATAAACATGAGCATTCTGGTTAATAAGAACACCAAAGTCCTGTGCCAGGGCTTTACCGGCAAACAGGGGTCGTTCCACTCCGAACAGGCGATCGCCTACGGCACGCAAATGGTCGGCGGCGTGACGCCGGGCAAGGGTGGGATGACCCATCTCAATCTCCCGGTGTTCAACACCGTGCGCGACGCGGTGCGCGAGACGGGTGCGACGGCTTCGGTGATCTACGTGCCGCCAGGCTTCGCGGCGGATTCGATCATGGAGGCTGCGGACGCGGGCATCAAGGTGATCGTGTGCATCACCGAGGGCATCCCGGTGCTGGACATGCTTAACGTCAAGGCCGCGCTGCGCGCCAACGACGCCGTGCTGATCGGCCCTAACTGTCCCGGTATCATCACGCCGGGAGCATGCAAGATCGGCATCATGCCTGGCTTCATCCACCAGAAGGGCAAGGTCGGCGTGGTGTCGCGCTCTGGCACCCTGACCTACGAAGCCGTCTACCAGACTACGAAACTCGGCCTGGGGCAATCCACCTGCGTCGGCATCGGCGGCGACCCGATCAAGGGACTGGATTTTATCGACTGCCTGAAGATGTTCCAGGATGACACGCAGACTGAGGCGATCATCATGGTCGGCGAGATTGGCGGCAACCGCGAGGAAGCGGCAGCGGAATTCATCAAGGCCCATGTCACCAAGCCGGTGGCGGCCTACATCGCCGGCCAGACCGCGCCGAAAGGCAAGCGCATGGGCCATGCCGGTGCGATCATCGCCGGCGGCAAGGGGCTGGCATCGGACAAGATCGCTGCGCTGGAAGCGGCCGGCGTGGTGGTGGCAAAATCGCCGGCAGGCCTGGGCGAAGCGGTAGTCGAGGCAATCAACAAAAAAGCATGAAGATCGCTATTGCCCAAATCAACTGCACGGTCGGCGACATCGCCGGCAACGTCGCGAAAATACTCGATTATGCCGAGCGGGCCAAGGCCCAAGGCGCGCAGATCCTGGTGACGCCGGAACTGGCCCTGACCGGTTATCCGCCGGAAGACCTGCTGCTGCGCGATGGTTTCTATGAGGCTTGCGACCAGGCTCTGTTCGGATTGGCACGGGATACGCAAGGGATCACCTTGGTGATCGGTCATCCGCAGCAGGTGGATGGGCTACGTTACAACTCGGCTTCTGTGCTGCGCGACGGCAAGCTTGTCAGCTCCTATCACAAGCAGATATTGCCCAACCATTCCGTTTTTGACGAAGTGCGCTATTTCACGCCCGGTACCGAGCCGTGCGTGTTCGAAGCCGATGGCATCAAATTCGGCATCAACATCTGCGCCGATATCTGGGAGGAGGGCGCTGCCACCTGCGCGCTCAACGCAAACGCTGATTTGTTGCTGGTGCTGAACGCCTCTCCCTATCATATGAACAAGCAGGTTTCGCGCTACCAGGCGGTGAGTGAGCGGATCGGCGAGTGCGGGTTGCCGGTTTTTTACGTCAATCTGGTCGGTGGTCAGGACGAACTGGTCTTCGATGGCGCTTCTTTCGTCATGGACGGCGTGGGTGTGCTGGTGCATCAGCTCCCGGCATTCGAGGAGACGTTGCGCATTGTTGAACTGGAGAAGGATCAGCCGCAGCAGGGAGAGATTATTCCGCAGCTGCCGATCGAGGCGTCCGTTTACAAGGCATTGTGTCTGGGCGTTCAGGATTATGTAATGAAAAACGGGTTTCCCGGTGTGGTGTTGGGATTGTCCGGCGGCATCGATTCCGCGTTGACGCTGGCGATAGCGGTGGATGCGGTGGGTGCGGAACGGGTGCATGCGGTGATGATGCCGTCCGAGTTCACTGCCGACATCAGCCTGCAGGATGCGCAGATCATGGCGGGACGAATGCAGGTTCGCTACAGCGAGTTGCCGATCAAGCTGGCATTCGACGCTTTTCTCCGAACCTTGTCAGAAGAGTTCGACGACTTGCCGCTCGATACCACTGAAGAGAATATCCAGGCCCGTATCCGGGGTACTTTGCTGATGGCACTGTCCAATAAATACGGTTCGATTGTCCTGACCACCGGCAACAAGAGCGAAATGGCGGTGGGCTACGCCACGCTGTACGGCGACATGGCTGGCGGATTCGCGGTGCTGAAGGACGTGCCGAAAACTCTGGTATATCGCCTGGCGCTCTATCGCAACAGTCTCGGCGTGGTGATCCCGGAACGGGTCATCACACGTGCGCCATCCGCCGAACTACGCTACAACCAGACCGACCAGGACGCCCTGCCGCCGTATGAAATTCTTGATGCCATCATGGAAGCCTATGTCGAGCACGACCTGTGTCCTCATGACATAATCGCGCATGGTTACGCTGAAAAGGACGTGCGCCGCGTAGTGAAACTGATTGACAATAACGAGTTCAAGCGACGCCAGGCGCCAGTTGGAGTACGTGTCACGCCGCGCGGATTCGGTAAGGACCGGCGCTATCCGATTACATCGAAGTATCGTCCCTGGCTGGAATAGGGATCACAACAAGCGGGAGTGGCAAATGAAAAAGATTGAAGCGATTATCAAGCCGTTCAAACTTGATGAAGTGCGTGAAGCGTTGCACGAAATTGGTGTGACTGGCCTGACCGTGACCGAGGTGAAAGGCTTTGGACGGCAGAAAGGGCATACCGAACTCTACCGCGGCGCCGAGTACGTGGTCGACTTTCTGCCCAAGGTCAAGATCGAATTGGTGATTACAGCCAGTCAGGTGGAGGCCGCCATCGATGCCATTATCAAGGTGGCACGCACCGGCAAGATCGGCGACGGCAAGATTTTCGTCACCAGCGTGGAACAAGTGGTGCGCATCCGCACCGGAGAGACCGACGATGCGGCGATTTAACTACCAGATTTTCCACCACGGCGTTTCCGCCTTTTTCTCCAGGGCGAAGTAGCGGCTGTTGGGGAAGTTCTTTTGCATGATGCGCAGGGTGTCGTCACGCAGATCATTCATGCCGAGTGCATCGTAGGCTTTCACCATGATAGTCAGCGCCTCCTCGGTGGCGGGTGTCTGCGGGTACTGTTGCATCGCAGACTGGGCGCGGTTGACGGAGGCAACGTAAGCGCCGCGTCTGTAATAATAGCGAGCCACGTGAACTTCATGCGAGGCGAGGGCGTTGACCAGGTACTTCATGCGAGCAATGGCGTCCGGTGTGTATTTACTGCCGGGGAAGCGGGTCGTTAGCTCCTTGAAGGATTCAAAAGCTTCAAGTGATGCTTTCGGGTCGCGTTCGCTCATGTCCTGTTTGGCGAGTGGGGCAAGGGTTTCCGAGGATTCGGCAATCTTCTCCGTCAGGGCGCCGAGGAAGCCCAGATCGTCGTTGAAGTTCACCAGCCCTTTCAGGTAATAGATGTAATCCACGTTGGGGTGGTTGGGGTGGAGTTTGATGAAGCGGTCGCAGGCGGCAATGGCGGAGGCCGGTTCGTTCGCCTTGTAGTAGGCGTAGGCGATTTCGATTTGGGCTTGCTGCGCATAACGGCCGTAGGGGTAGCGTGCCTCCAGTTTTTCAAAGTACTGAATGGCTTTTTCATAGCCGCCGTCGGCCATTTGATCCTTGGCCTCGGTGTAGAGTTTCTGGGCTGACCAGCCCTTGGTTTCATCCTGGACTTCAGGCAACAGTCCACAGCCGGTTATCAACAATGCAAGAATTAACGCTAAACTAAGCCTCATGACAATATCCGATGCCCAGCAGGGCGCAAGTGGTAATCCGCCCGATTATAACCCAAATCCGGCCCCCATCAACTTGACGATTCCGCCAGAAATGACCGGATTGCGCCTCGATCAGGCTTTACAGCAGTTGTTGCCGGATTATTCCCGCAGCCGCCTGCAAACCTGGATCAAGGAGAAACGCGTCACGCTCGATGGCCAGTGTGTTGCACCTAAACAGACGGTGTGGGGCGGTGGAAAGGTTAGGGTAGAACCAGAGTTGCATCCATCAGAAACTCCCTATGCAGCGGAAGAAATCGCCCTCGACATCGTGTATGAAGACGATGCGCTGCTGGTGGTCAACAAGCCAGCCGGGCTGGTGGTTCACCCCGGTAGCGGCAACTGGCAGGGCACCATGCTGAACGCCCTGCTGCACCATGCACCGCAGCTTGCGTGCATTCCCCGCGCAGGCATCGTCCATCGCCTCGACAAGGACACCAGCGGCCTGCTGGTGGTGGCCAAAACCTTGACCTCACAGACCGATCTGGTGCGCCAGCTTCAGGCTCGTAGCGTGAAGCGCGATTATCTGGCGGTGGTGCAGGGGCTGGTGGATCGTGACGGCAAGGTGGAAGCGCCGCTCGGCCGGCATCCCAGTCAGCGCGTCAAAATGGCGATAGTCCACAACGGTAAGCCGGCGGTAACGCATTACACCGTACTGGAGCACTTCGATCGCCACACGCTGATCCGTTGCAGCCTGGAAACTGGCCGCACGCACCAGATTCGGGTGCACATGCAGTCCATCGGCCATCCTTTGGTGGGCGACCCGGTTTATGGCGGCAGGCCGCTGAATATGTCGCAAGCCCTGCGCGACGCGGTCAAGGCCTTGGGTCGTCAGGCTCTGCACGCGGAACGGCTCGGGCTGATTCACCCAGTTAGCGGCGAGCCGATGGAGTGGCAGGTGGATGTGCCGGCGGATATGGCGGCGCTGATCGAAACCTTAAGACATGGGGTAGTTTAGCCATGGATATTCACGAACACCCGAAGGGTACAAGTAAGAAAGTATAGAATTAAAAAGTGGTTCTCAATAATGAGGAGTTAAGGCAATGTACAAACATATTCTGGTGGCGGTCGATGGCAGCGATACCTCCAATCTGGCCTTGCAGGAAGCAATTAAACTGGTCAAGGGGAGGCAAGCCCAACTGCGGATCGTGCATGTGGTAGAAGAGGTGACGCTCAACATCGACGCAGAGTACGCCATGGGAGCGTATCAGGAAGCTATGCGCAAAACGGGCGAGGCGGTACTGAGAAAGGCCGAAGCCGTTGCACGCGAATCCGGCGTCAAAGCCGAAACCAAGCTGCTCGAAATTGAAACGCTGGGTCACCGGATCACGGACATGGTCGTGGAAGAAGCGCAGAGCTGGCCTGCGGATGTGATCGTGCTGGGAACCCATGGCCGGCGCGGGTTTAACCACCTACTTATGGGCAGCGTGGCAGAGGGCATTGTCCGAATTTCCCCCAAACCGGTACTGCTGATTCGCGGCAAGTGAAGCTCGGGAGCACTGTTGCGGCGCATGTGTCTGCACGCTGATAGTTTCCCGGATTGATATGTCGCTCGCCGCGCTGCTGCAGGATTATGGCTACGCCGCTGTCTTCGTGGGCGCCGTCCTGGAAGGGGAAACCCTCCTCATCATGGCCGGCTTTGCCGCCCACCGTGGCTATCTGGATCTGCCCTGGGTGATGGGCGTGGCCGCTGTTGGCGGCTTCCTTGGTGACCAGATATATTTTTATTTGGGCAGGCGTTATGGATGGCGTATCTTGAACCGTTTCCCCCGTTTTAAGCCGCGTGCGGCGCAGGTGCAGGCGTTGTTGGCGCGCTATCATTTGCCGTTGATTCTGGGAATACGCTTCTTGTACGGCTTGCGCACTGTGGGACCACTCGCCATCGGCATGAGTCCGGTTGGGTGGGTCCGCTTTTTCGCCCTGAACCTCATCGGCGCAGTGGGGTGGGCAGTGCTGATCGGTGGCGCGGGCTACCTGTTTGGCCAAGTGCTGGCGTTATTGCTTACCGATCTGCATCGTTATGAAGAAGCGCTGCTGGCACTGATGGCCATCGCAGGGATCGCCGTCTGGCTTCACTACCGCTGGCGTCAGCGGCGTGCTTCGGGGAGAAATCCTCCGTGAGCCAGGAAGCGTATCCTTTATCCGGGCCGGCCTTGCCGGGCCTGACGAGTGGCGAAGCCGCGGCGCGTCTCAAGCAATACGGCCCAAATGCGGTAGCGGAGGAGCGCCCGCATCCCTGGCTCGCCTTGCTGCGCAAATTCTGGGCGCCGGTGCCGTGGATGCTGGAAGTCACCATCATCCTGCAGCTTGTGCTGGGTAAGGCGGACGAGGCGCTCATCATCGCCATTCTGCTGGTATTCAACGCCGTTTTGAGCTTTATTCAGGAAGGCAGGGCCAACAACGCGCTCGCCCTGTTAAAGAACCGCCTGGCGGTTCAGGCACGGACGCTGCGCGACGGCCATTGGCAGTTGATGGCAGCGCAGGAATTGGTGCCCGGAGATGTCATCCACTTGCGCATGGGAGATCTCTCGCCGGCGGATATCCATCTGCTGGACGGCCAGATACAGCTCGATCAGTCGGCCCTCACGGGGGAGTCCCTGCCGGTGGAGGCAGGTGCGGGCGGCACGGCCTATGCCGGGGCCATCGTCAAACGCGGCGAGGCGACCGGCGAAATCACGGCCACCGGCAGCCACACCTATTTCGGCAAGACCGCCGAGCTGGTGCGTACGGCGAAAACTGTGAGCCATCTCGAAACCCTTATTTTCATCATCGTTAAATATCTGGTGGCGCTGGATATTGTTCTGGTTGCGGCCTTGTTGATTTACGCCGGGGCGAACCACATCCCGATGGCGGAGGTCATCCCCTTTGCCTTGATCCTGTTGGTGGCTTCCGTTCCCGTGGCGCTGCCGGCCACGTTTACCCTGGCTACTGCCTTCGGTGCGCTGGAACTTGCCAAACGCGGCGTGCTGGTGACGCGATTGTCCGCCATCGAAGAGGCTGCGGCCATGGATACCCTGGCGAGCGACAAAACTGGCACCATCACCCAAAACCGGCTGGCGCTGGCGGCGCTGCGCGCCTATCCTCCGCACAGCGAGGACGATTTGCTGCGCCTTGCGGCACTGGCTTGCGATGAAGCGACCCAGGACCCGATTGACCTGGCGATTCTCGACGCTGCACGGGCGCGCAACTTGCTCTTGAGCGTACCGCAACGACTGAAGTTCACCCCCTTCGATCCGGCAATCAAGCGCTCCGAAGCCCTGTTCCAGCAGGAAGGCGGAGATCTTCGCGTGCTCAAGGGTTTTCCTCAGGCGGTCGCCGCGCAGGTTTCGGGTGCGCCTGATGTGAGTGCGGAAGTGGAGGCTCTTGCTGCCGGCGGTTATCGAATTCTGGCGGTGGCCTCCGGAACAGGTGGGACGCTGCAATTAGCCGGGTTGGTGGCGCTGCAAGACCCGCCAAGGGAAGATTCCAAGTCCCTGGTGCAAAGCCTGCACGAGCTTGGGGTACGCGTCCTGATGGTCACCGGCGACGGGCTTGCCACTGCCCGCACCGTTGCTGCCCAGGTAGGCATCGGCAGCCGCGCCTGCCCGCCGGAATCATTGCGCGGCGACAGTGACAAGGATATGGCGGAATGCGATGTGATCGCGGGTGTCCTCCCCGAAGACAAGTTCCGCCTGATACAGAATTTGCAGCATGCGGGCCATGTGACGGGAATGACCGGCGATGGCGTAAACGACGCCCCCGCGCTGAAACAGGCGGAAGTCGGCATCGCCGTTTCTAGTGCCACCGATGTGGCCAAGGCCGCTGCCAGCATGGTGCTGACCAACCCGGGGCTGACAGATGTGCTGGCCGCGGTGGAAGTGAGCCGGCGCATCTACCAGCGCATGCTGACCTACACTCTGAACAAAATCATCAAGACTCTGGAAATCGCCGTTTTCTTGAGCCTCGGGCTGATGCTGACCGGCACTTTCGTCATTACGCCGCTGCTTATGGTGCTGCTGCTTTTTACCAACGACTTCGTCACCATGTCC
Source organism: Sulfuricella sp. T08 (assembly GCF_000971475.1). Taxonomy (GTDB): domain Bacteria; phylum Pseudomonadota; class Gammaproteobacteria; order Burkholderiales; family Sulfuricellaceae; genus Sulfuricella. Next base: position 146,114 of record NZ_DF967528.1, on the reverse strand, counting down.
ATCGCCACCGACCGCGTGTCCTTTTCCAGGAAGCCGGAGCGCTGGCGCATTCCGACCCTGATGCTGACCGCCGGGGCGCTGGCCGTGCTTGTCCTGATTCTCTCTTTCTCGGTGTTTTTCGCCGGTCGCGACTTGCTTCATCTGCCCCTGCCGCAATTACAAACCCTGATCTTTGTCATGCTGGTTTTTAGCGGCCAGGGCACTGTTTATCTGGTGCGCGAGCGGCATCATTTCTGGCATTCGCTGCCTAGTCGCTGGCTTATGCTGGCATCGTTGATGGACATCCTGATTGTCAGCGTGCTGGCCACCCAGGGCATTCTGATGGCCGCCATCAGCCCTGCGCTGGTGGTTGGTCTGTTGATCCTGGTGCTGATATTCTTAACAGTGTTGGATTTTTTCAAAATCCAGCTCTTCAGGCATTTCGGCCTGCACTGAGAAGACTGTGGTAACGCAGCAGAATTAGTAAGAACATCGTGTCTTGAATAATAATATGGGAGAAGACGGGTTCAGTGCCCATGCTGGTGATGAATATGGCAAGCAGCTTATTTACGGACAAGCTCTTAATCAATCAGCCGCCATATTTCGTGTGTTCGTGTTTATTCGTGGCAAAATACAAATGAATCATTCTTGGATAATCCCCGACTGGCCCGCGCCGGCCAATGTGCGCGCCTTGCAAACCACCCGTGAAGGCGGGGTGAGTGTGGGCGCCTATGCTACGCTCAATCTGGGTGACCATGTTGGCGATGACACAGTTGCTGTGGTGCGGAACCGGGCGTTGTTGCGCGAAGCCCTCCCTGCCGATCCGGTCTGGCTGAAACAGGTGCATGGCAATATCGTGGTGGATGCCGACCGTACGGTTGGCGTGCCGGATGCCGATGCCGCCCTGTCCCGGCAGCTGGGCAAAGTTTGCGCGGTGATGACGGCGGATTGCCTGCCTCTGCTGATATGCGACGAAGCCGGTACGGTGGTGGCCGCCACCCACGCTGGGTGGCGCGGGTTGGCCGGTGGTGTGGTGGAGGCGACGGTGAATGCGATGAACGTCGCACCGGAGCGACTTATGGTCTGGCTCGGCCCCGCGATCGGTCCAGCAGCCTTCGAGGTAGGTGAAGAGGTCAGGCAGGCGTTCATGGCTCGTGATCCGGCGGCCGAAAAGGCTTTCGTGCCTTCTCCAGTAGTCAGTAATCAGGACTCGACACTTGACACTCAGAAATGGCTGGCGGATATTTATCTCCTGGCGCGCCAGCGCCTTGCCCTCCTAGGCGTGAAACAGGTGTACGGCGGCGGTCTGTGTACCTATACTGATGCCGAACGCTTCTACTCCTACCGCCGCGATCAGGCTACCGGGCGAATGGCGTCGTTAATCTGGCTTGCTTGATGTTATCCCGTATAATGTCGGCCTCCAGTCCTTTTCAGGTTTAACGCCAGGTTCTTATGTCCACTCTGACTGGAATCATCCTTGCCAGCTTGTTCGGCGGTACGCTCAGTATTGCCGTGGCGGCATTGTTCGCTATGTCGGCGCGCGCCGAGTGGGTGCCGATGCTGGTCAGTTATGCCATTGGCGCCTTGCTCGGGGCGGCATTTCTGGAGATTTTGCCGCACGCTTTCGAGTTGACCAAAAGTATCGAAAATACCGCGGCCACCATCCTGTTCGGCATCCTGATGTTCTTTGTGCTGGAGAAGCTGGTTCTGTGGCGACATTGCCATGTCGACCATTGCGAGGCTCACGTCCCGTCCCACGATCACGGCCACGATCATGGCCGCAGCGGTCTGATGATCATGGTCGGCGACACCTTCCACAATTTCGTCGACGGCATCATCATTGCTGCCGCGTTCCTGGCCGATTTTCAGATCGGCGTGGTGACCTCGCTGGCCATCATCGCTCATGAAATTCCGCAAGAAGTGGGCGATTTCCTTATTCTGCTGCATTCTGGCTACAGCAAGAAGCAGGCGTTCCTGCTCAATCTGCTATCCAGTCTGGCGACGGTGGTGGGCGGCGTGCTCGCTTATTTCATGCTGCAATCGATGCACGAGTGGATTCCATTCTTCCTTGCCATTGCCGCGGCGAGCATGATTTATGTGGCGGTGGCGGATTTGATCCCGGGCCTGCACAAGCGCCCGGAGTTGCTCGTTACTCTGCAACAGGCGCTACTGATCGGGCTGGGTATCGGCTCTATCTGGCTGACCAAGTTTCTGCTGGGCGGCCATGCGTGAGCGCTTGAGCCGTTTCAGAGTGATGTAGAACACGATGCCCAGAGGCAGCAGGCCTAAAAAAAAGAAAGTCAGCACACCGGAAACGAAACTTTTTGCCGTTACGGCCATCATGAGTATGACGTAGGCCCAGCCGATTGCGATAATGTATAAGTACATGGGCGGTAGTATAAAAGAAAACTTGATTTTACCGCAGAGGACGCAGAGGAAAGGCAATACCCAATATGCCTGGGTTTGGTTTCCTCAGCGTCCTCTGCGGTTAACGCTTTTAACGGATATTTTTTAATGGCTTCAATTCCAAAAGTCGGCTTCGTTTCCCTTGGTTGCCCCAAGGCGCTGGTGGATTCCGAGCAGATCCTCACCCGCTTGCGTGCCGAGGGCTATGCTATTTCACCCAGCTATGAGGGTGCCGATCTGGTGGTGGTCAATACTTGCGGCTTCATTGACGCTGCCGTGGCGGAGTCGCTCGATGCTATCGGCGAGGCGCTGAAAGAGAATGGCAAGGTGATCGTCACCGGTTGTCTGGGCGCCAAGTCCGACGTGGTGCTGGCGGCGCACCCCCAAGTGCTGGCGGTGACCGGCCCGCATGCCGCAGCCGAGGTGATGGCGGCGGTGCATCAGCATCTTCCGCAGCCGCACGACCCGTTTGAAAGCCTGATTCCACCCCAAGGCATCAAGCTGACGCCGAAGCATTACGCTTACCTGAAAATTTCCGAGGGCTGCAACCACCGCTGCACTTTCTGCATCATCCCGTCGCTGCGCGGGGATCTGGTCAGCCGGCCGGTGGGGGAAGTGATGCAGGAAGCGGAAAACTTGGTCAAGGCCGGCGTCAAGGAACTGCTGGTGATCTCCCAGGACACCAGCGCTTACGGCGTCGACGTCAAATACCGCAGCGGCTTCTGGGGCGGCCGCCCGCTGCGCACCCGAATGACCGAACTGGTCAGTGCCCTCGGCGAATTGGGCGCGTGGGTGCGGCTGCATTACGTCTACCCTTATCCCCATGTCGACGAGGTCATCCCGCTGATGGCGCAGGGCAAGATCCTGCCTTACCTCGATGTGCCTCTCCAGCATGCGAGTCCGCGCATCCTCAAGGCGATGAAGCGTCCTGGAAATATCGAGGGCACGCTGGCCCGGATTCACGGCTGGCGCGAGATCTGCCCGGAGATCACGATACGCAGCACCTTCATCGCCGGTTTTCCCGGCGAGACCGAGGCCGATTTCGAACTGCTACTGGACTTTCTGCGCGAGGCGCAGCTTGACCGCGTCGGCTGCTTTGCCTACTCGCCGGTGGAAGGGGCAACAGCCAACGCGCTGCCCGGTGCAGTGCCGGAAGAGGTGAAACAGGAGCGTGTGGCACGGCTGATGGAACTGCAGGAAGAAATCAGCGCGGCCAAACTGGGGCGCAAAATCGGCCAGACCTTCACCGTGCTGGTGGACGAAGTGGACGAGGAGGGCGCCGTTGCCCGCAGTGCGGCGGATGCGCCTGAAATCGACGGCCTGGTCTATATCGAGGATGCGGGCAATCTGAAACCAGGCGATTTCGTCGAAGTGGAAATCACCGACGCCGATGCCCACGATCTGTGGGGGCGGCGCGTCAGTTGAGTCGCGTCATGCGCCAGTTGAATATGGCCAGGAAATTCCTGTTTCTTATGCTGGCAGCGCTGGGGTCGATGCCGGTCTCATTGTTCGCGGCGCCCACGACCTTCGAGCCGGTGATCGGCAGCGCTTTGCTGTGCAACGACCAGATCGATCCCGTTTACTTCGAGGATTACCTGATCCGTTTTTTCAAGAAGCCGTACAAGACCGAAGGCGAAGCTTACTGGTTCAAGCCGGACCCGTCTCAGAGGCTTTATGGTCTTGAACTGACAGACATTTACGTCAGTACGGAAAGCAGTCGTTACGCCTTTCTGGGCGTGATATTCAAGGAAAACCTCGACACGGCCAGGAAGAAGATGCTGGACATCAAAGGGGTCAGCTATCTGCCGTTTTCGGGCGACACGGTGCTACGGTCGGCGCAGGGCAGTTTCCTGATCGAGTACGACAATACCAAAACCAAGTTGTACTGCGTGAAACATCGAGTAACCCAGTAACCCAGTAACCCAGTAACCCCCTTATTCCTTTGGCTTGACACTCTTCAGGCTGGACCGGGTAATCGGCACGACCTTGGCTTTCTTCGTGTCGTCGCTGTAGTGGGGTCTTTCCTCGGCGATGCCGGCTTCCTTTGCCAACTCCATTTCCCTCGCCGAGATCAGCGCGAAGCAGGCCTTGATATCTTCAATGGTCTGCTGTGACAGGGCATGATGCATGCCAGGCTGTGGGGTGGTGTCCTTGACGACACTCCCCAGTACTTTGCGCATTACGCGCAGGACGCGCTGTTCCATTGAGGTTTCATCGTTGCTTGTCATTGCTGTTCATCCTTTTTTTCGTTGCTGGAGGCGCCCTTCAGGAATTCATCGAATTCGCCCATGGAGATTTCCTCCACATGCAAATCGTTCACTGCCAAATGCGGCGGAATGTGAAAAAGACTGTCCTGTTCCAGGGGTTCACCCACGGTTTTTGCCTGTTCCAGTAAAGCGGCCTGCTCCTGTTCTGTAGCCGGGTTCTGGGTCCGATCCTGCGGATAATGCGGCTGCTCGTCGAATTCGTAATCGGCCTGTTCCGGCCCTGGAACTTCGCTGTAGTCAGTTTTGAAGCGCCAGAATACAGCAGGCACCTCGATCGATAAAGTTTCTCGAATAAACTTCCTGATTTGAATTTCGATAATATTGGAGAAGCGCAGTTTCTTTTGCGGTGCGACCTGAATCAATACCACCGGTTGCGCGTCATAAGCAATAGTGTAAACCTTGAAATTCTCTATGCCTCTAACCTCAAGGAAATTGTAGGCGGCCTGGTTAATAGCCTTGAGCTTGTCCCGACTGATGGTGGCGGCTTCTTTTTCCTTATTGAGGAACGGAAAAAAAGCTCCGATTGCCATCACTGGAGAAAAGCCATGGGCAAGGTCGAAAACAGGAGCAAAGTCGAATGGGTTCATTTCAGGATATTAAATCGCACGGCACTCATGATGAAGAATACAGCGCAAATATTCAACCATTACCGACAACTTCATAGCCGGCATCCTGGATCGCGGTTTTGAACTGATCTGGACCGGCTTTGGTGGGATCGAAAGAAATAGCGACCTGGCCGCTTTCCAGGACAATGTCTACGACTGCGACACCGGGAATCGGCGCAAGCACGTTTTTGACGCTCTTGACGCAACCCATGCAGGTCATGCCTTTGACAGTCAGGGTGATGTTTTCCATTGGTGTACTCCTGTTAAAAATAAAACTCGCGAAGCGAGATAGAGAGGGCGGTGATCCTGAACCCCGGCCAATTCCTTCTATTGTAAGGCTGATGTTCGATGCTGCCCACTACCGGAAGTTGCCTGAGAAATGCAGTATGCGTTTGTCAGGAGTAGCGGGGTAGGGTGAGCGTGGCGCTGAGTCCGCCACCCTCACGACGTTCCAGGCGAAATTCGCCGCCATGCAGGCGTGCTGTTCGCTCGACAATTGCCAGCCCGAGGCCGGAGCCGCCGATGCCGCCGCGTGCGGAATCAAGTCGGACGAAGGGGCGCTTGGCAGCTTCCAGGCTGTCCTCGGCAATGCCCGGGCCTCGGTCGAGCACGCTGAAACATACAGCGGGCGTGCCCTGCCAGGGTACACCGTCCAGTTTGAGAGTGATTTCGCCGTCGCCGTATTTGACGGCATTGTCGAGCAGATTGACCAGCGCCCGTTTGAGCAGCAGCGGGCGCACTTGGGCTGGGGGCAACTCGTCCAGTTCCAGTTGCACGCCATGGCTAGCATAGGGCGCGGCGGCTGATCCAGCCAGTTCGGCGAGATCGCACTCGGCAGCGGCTTCCTGCTCGCCAAGCCGGGCATAGTCGAGGAATTGCCCAACCACGGCGTCCATTTGCTCGACGTCGGCGATGACGCCTTCGCGCGATGCGGTTTCGTTGATGAACTCAGCCGCCAGACGCAATCGTGTCAACGGGGTGCGCAGGTCATGGGAGATGCCGGCCAGTACCAGCGAGCGCTCCTGTTCGATGGCAGCGAGGTCGGCCGACATCTGGTTGAAGGCGCGCGCGACAGCTGCCGTTTCCTCGGCACCTGCTTCGACTACCGGCGCGGGGTTCTCGCCGCGGCCGATGAGGCGTGCCGCATTGGCCAGGTCACGCAGCGGCTTGCCGACCTGGCGCGCGATCAGCGCGCCGCCGGCCAGCGCCAGTAGCAGTATTAGGGCGATCCAGCCCAGCCACTGCCAGGCCTGGGTCTGCTTAATGCGTTCGCGCGGCATGGCCACCCAGAATTCCTCATTGCCGATGAAAAAGCTCACCCAGAATTCGTCTAGGCCGTTGCCGGTGGCGAAGCGGGTGCCTTGGCCGAGTTGCCGGCGCACTTCGGCAGTCATCAGTCGAGTCAGATTGTCATCGGCGATGGGTTCGAGGTGCTCGTTGTGCTCGGCAGAAAAAACGCGGATGCCTTCCGACTCAGCCATTTCTGCCAGCAACGCCGGCCGCAGTGAGGGTTCGGACGACAGTACGGCAGCGCGAGTGAGGTTGACTACCGCGGTGATCATATGCGCCAGCTGCTGAGCTTTCGGCGCGCGTTCAGACTGGCGGAGCAGCCAGCTGCTTGCCGCCAGCGATGCCACGATCAGTAAGGCGATCAGCAGGAAGGCGCGGACGCCCAGTGTGCGAGGGACCAGCCTCATGCTTCGCCATCGTCTGGCACAAACACGTAGCCGTGGCCCCATACTGTCTGGATATAGCGGGGTTTGGCGGCATCCAGTTCAACCAGCTTGCGCAGGCGCGATACCTGCACGTCTATGGTGCGGTCGAAGGCTTCGTGGTCGCGACCGCGAGCCAGTTCCATTAATCGGTCGCGGGAAAGCGGCTGGCGCGGGTGGCTGACCAGCACTTTCAACAGCGCAAATTCGCCGGTGGTGAGCGTTACCTGATTGCCGTCACGGGACAGGGTGCGAGTGCCGAGGTCGAGCTTGCACGGGCCGAAGCTGACCACCCCTGCCGAGGCAGCGGGAGCGCCGGGCGGCGGGGTGCGCTGGCGGCGCAGTATGGCGCTGATGCGCGCGACCAGTTCGCGCGGGTTGAACGGCTTGGCCAGGTAATCGTCGGCACCCATTTCCAGGCCGACGATACGGTCGATTTCGTCGCCCTTGGCAGTGAGCAGGATCACCGGCGTGGTTTCGCCGGTGCCGCGGGCGCGGCGCAGGATGGACAGGCCATCCTCGCCCGGCAGCATGAGGTCCAGCACCCACACGTCGAAGCGGCCGCGATCGAGTAGCTGGGCCATTTCCCGTCCATCGGCCGCGGCCTTCACGTCGAAACCCTGTTCAGTGAGATAGCGCAGCAACAGTTCACGGATACGGGCGTCGTCGTCGATGAGAAGTATGCGTGCAGCAGTAGTCATGGCGTTATCTTAACTTGTAAATCAGGGTGAATTGTATGTAATTGTTACAAAAACCTGTCGGATAACAATTTGTTACAAACTTCGGCAATTTGTGCATAGCTTGTTTACATTTACCTACTACGATGGCTCCAACGTCTGAAGCAAATGGGACGTTGGGCAAACAACCAAATTTATCATTGCGCAGGGAGATTATCATGAACTTCACCAAGAAAACTTTTGTAGCAATCGTCGGTATGGGTGTTTTCGCCATGGCATCCGGGTCCGCTCTGGCCGAGTCACAAGGCCGTGGCGCCGGCCAGCGTATGCAAAACCAGCATCAGCGTATCGAGCAGGGTGTGAGATCCGGCCAGCTGAATCACCGTGAAGCCACCAGACTCAACCACGAACAGAGGCGGATTCACCGTGAAGCCCGCGAATACCACAGCGATGGTGTGATGACACGGGCCGAGCGCAACGACCTGCGCAGTGACCAGAACCGTGCCAGCCGCCATATTTACGCCGAGAAACATGATGGCCAGTATGGCGCCCGCGGTTCAGTGCGCGATCCCGGTGTGAATGCGCGCCAGTCTAACCAGCGCGAGCGTATCCAGCAGGGCATCCGTACCGGCGAGCTGAGTCGTGGCGAAGCCAGGCAGCTTGGCGCGGAGCAGCGCACCATCCGCCAGGAGGAACGCCAGTACAAATCGGATGGCGTCATGACCAAGGCTGAGCGCAAGGACTTGCACCAGGACCTGAGTGTTGCCAGCAAGGATATCTACAACGAGAAGCATGACGCCGAGCGTCGCTGATTATTCACCGTGCTGACCCCATCAGATCGGCGCACTTTGATAAACTAACTGAAAGGTTAAATCATGATACGTATTAATCGAATCGGCCTGCTGGCCATCACTGCAACGCTGTTGGCACTGGGGCAGGCTGCCCTGGCAGATGAGTTGCCGTCGGGGCCCGCTTCCAGTGTGGAGCAGTCCAAATCCATGAGCCCGGAGGAGCGACAGGCAGCGCGCGAACAAAAGCGTGAGCAGTGGCAAAAGATGAGCCCCGAGCAACGCGAGGCAATGAAGCAGCGTGTTCGCGAACAACAGCAGAATATGAGCCCGGAACAACGCGAAGCAATGAAACAGCGATTCCAAGAACATCGCCGGAATGCCGGGGGTGGTGCTGGTAGAAGCTAGGAAACCGTGCCGTGCCACCTCACCGGGTGGCGCGCGTTTGCAGGGAAGGATGATGTGATGTTTGCTGCTCGTTATGGATTGCTGGCCGCTGCTGCGGCCTTTCTGGCATTGTGCCAGCCGGCATTCGCCGAGGCCCCATCCGGCCTTGGCGCGTTGTCACCCGAGCAGGTAAGGAGCATGCGCCCGGAGGATCGCCACGCCGCACGCGAGCAGTGGCAGCAGATGAGTCCTGAGGATCGGACTGCGAAACGGCAGGAACTGCGCCAGCGTTTCCAGGAACAACAGCAGAATGCCGCGCCTGGCGATGGCGAGGAACGTCGTCAGGTATTGCGTGAACGCTGGCAGAATATGAACCCGGAAGAGCGCAAGGCAAGGCGGCAGGAGTTGCGCGAACGATGGCGGAATATGAGCCCGGAAGATCGGCATCGAATGCGCCGCGATTTCGAGGGAACGAACCGGGATAGCGGTAGGGGCCAACAGAATGACAGTGATCGGTTGCAGCGCTAAGCTGGGTCGAGTGGCACGAACCAGGCGCTTGAGATTCGAAGGTTGCTGGATTTTTTGAGTTGAATTTACCGGAAATTAAGCGTATAAATAATTGTGGTTCTCGATTCGCTGGTTCTGAAAAGTGAACCGTTAATGGGAGATGCCTATCGACACTTCAATGATTAATTGTCTGTAGTTGCTACCCTAGTCAGTATTCGAAAACTGACCCAGTCGGCATCCCTTAAGCCGACTAATAACGCCGCTTTAAGCGGCGTTATTATTTGTTGGTCATTCGTGCTTCATCACTCCCCTCAAAGAAATCCTGGCACAGATCGCCCATGCTCAGAATGGAGTCTGCCTATTTTTTAGGGTTCGCGCCTGGAGTTGTATTGGGAGTTTCAGCTTTAATTCGACTGACTTTGATCATGATATCAGGGTAATAATCGCTTCCCTGGAGGATCTCAAATCGGGAAGTGCCAACTGATGTCAGGTTTAGCTCCTGCTTCAATTTCCCGAGAGGCTGCAAGGTGCTGCGCCGAATAAGGAGATTTCCATCTGCGCTGCATTCCACAGTGATAAAGGTGTTCGTATCCTCTTTTTCCAATGACTTGTTCCCATTTCGTTCGCAATCCATATTGTTCAGAACTATTTGACGGGTTGCCTTTTTTTCCACCTTGCTGTCAGGAAGAAAAACCACCTGGATTTCATAGGTTTCGTCTTTAGCCAATGCGGTCCATGCCGGAAGGGAAGGTTTCTTTTCCGCTGCTCCGGCCATTAGGGGTGAAAGTGAAAACAAAAACAGGGTAGCTGTCAGAAAGGGTATTGGTGATGGCAAGGCGGCTACTCCACAAATGTATTAAGCTTGCTGACTCGGCGCACAAATGAATATTAATTCATCATTCCGCTGCCGAATTCCTGGATTTTAGGCTCGTTGATCCGAAGGAAAAATGGCGGCATTTAAATGCTGGTCCAATAGTATAACAGCCAACCAATTACGTGATCTATTGAGTGCTATCGGGGAAACACTTGACCGTCTTATCCAGGCCCGCGAACTCTTAATATTGCAAGCGCCACCCCGAGCAACTTACTTTTTAGTCTGTAGTCTACTTTTTGAGGGAGCTTCGTCCTGTCCTGCCATACGACGAGGAGTCTACGGTTATTAGGTCAATAGCGTCCTCGACCATGATCGCCGGTGCAGGTTCGAGTTTCGGCTCGGATTTTTTCATCGTCTGCAGATAAAGGAGATAAACCATGAGTCCGACCGAACCTGAACGCAAGCCAGATTCCGAATCCGCCGAGGAGAAAGGAGAGCAAAGCCACTTCGAAGCTCTTTGAAGCTCTTTACGATCGCTACACCAAGCGCGCGAGAGAGTTCTTCGATGCAGGACAGGAAAAGAGCAAGGAAGCCATGGAACGCGCCATGGAGGCGGCGCGCCAGCAACTATCCGATGCCGGAGTTTTCCGCAGAACAGGGCGAGGCATTCAAGAAGTTCATGCGTCGCGACCTGGAACAGACAGCGCAAGACATGAAGGTGCTCGGCCAGGAGGCCAAGGAACATCTGCATCCAGCCAGGTTGGGCGCCGGTGCTCTGTCCTCGATTGCCCGGCTGCTCGAGGCGACTGGCCTGGCGTTGCAGTTTCTCTCGCGCAAGGCTGAGGATGCGCTGCATTACAATACCGGCGATATCACAGCGGCGGGACGTTAAGCTGCACTCAGTGCGGCCAGAAGGTGCACCTTAAACGCACCACCAAGATTCCGCCCTGCCCGAGTTGCCACGGCACCGAGTTCCGCAAGGGATACTGAGCGATGCTGCAGCCGATGTGCCTTGTTTAGGCGCCGGGGCGACCGGAAGTGGCGCTTCGAGTCGGAACCGCTCTCGTTACCCGGACTGTTTACCGACCTTCCCGCCAGCGCTTGAGTAGCAGTGAGTTGCTCACCACCGATACCGAACTCATCGCCATCGCCGCGCCGGCGATCACCGGGTTGAGCATGCCCAGCGCTGCCAGCGGGATGCCCAGCACGTTATAGATGAAGGCAAAAAACAGGTTCTGACGAATCTTTCGAAGGGTGGCGCGCGACAGGTCGATGGCATCAGCCACGCTGCCCAGGTCGTTGCGCATCAGGGTTACGTCGGCGGCTTCGATCGCCACGTCGGTGCCGCTGCCAACAGCAAAGCCGACATCCGCCGCCACCAGCGCCGGCGCATCGTTGATGCCGTCGCCCGCCATGCCGACCACCAATCCCTGGGCCTTGAGCTTGTCGATTTCGGCGGCCTTGTCCTGCGGCAGCACTTCCGCGAGGAAGCGGTCGATCCCGGCCTGCGTCGCGATGGCGGCAGCGGTGGCGGAATTGTCACCGGTCAGCATGATCACCTCGACACCCATTGCCTTCAATCTTTTCACGGCACCGACCGAGCTGTCGCGCAGCGCATCGGCAATGGCCAGGTAGCCCAGCACCGCTTTCTCGCTGGCCAGTACGACCACTGTCTTGCCTTGCTGCTGCAGGCGCGCTACCGTTGTCTGGTCAATATTCAGCCCGCGCTCGGCGGCAAGGGCAGGGGAGCCGAGAAAGTAGGGCGTGCCGGCGATTTCGCCGCTGACGCCCTTGCCGGTTACAGCGGCAAATCCGGTGATGGCTGCCGGGACAATGCCAGCCGATGCGGCGTGGGACATCACCGCCTTGGCCAGAGGATGCTCCGAGCCTTGCTCCAGGGTGGCGGCGAGTCGGAGCAGCGAGTGTTCATCGCTGCCACTAGCAGGGACGATGTCGGTGACGGTGGGGCTGCCGAGAGTCAGGGTGCCGGTCTTGTCCACCACCAGGGTGCGGATCTTGCCGGCGCGCTCGAGCGCTTCCGCATTCCGGATCAGGATGCCGGCCTTGGCGCCATTGCCGGTGCCGACCATGATCGCGGTGGGCGTGGCCAGACCGAGGGCGCATGGGCAGGCGATCACCAGCACCGCGACGGCGTTGATCAGGGCCGGAGTGAACTCGCCGCCGATCAGCCACCAGGCGGTAAAGGTGACCAGGCTGATTGATACCACCACCGGCACGAAAACGCCGGAAATGACATCCGCCAAGCGCTGGATAGGTGCTTTCGAGCCCTGCGCCTGTTCCACCAGGCGGATGATGCCGGCCAGAACGGTATGGCTGCCCACGCCAGTGGCGCGGCACTTGAGCATGCCCTGCTGGTTCTGGGTAGCGGCAAACACCTTGGCGCCGGCGGTCTTTCCGACCGGCAGGCTTTCGCCGGTGAGCATGGCCTCCACCACGCTGGAGTCGCCTTCTATCACTTCGCCGTCGACCGGGATGCTTTCTCCGGCACGCACGATGAAAATATCGTCAACCTTCAGGCTGGCGGCATCGACCTCGATGATTTCGCCATTGCGCTCGATGCGCGCGGTTTTCGGCTGGAGCTTGACGAGTTCCTCGATCGCCGCCGAGGTACCCGCCTTGGCGCGAGCCTCCAGCAGTTTGCCCATCAGCACCAGGGTAATGACGGCGGCGCCGGCCTCGAAGTAAACATGCTGGTCCAGGCCGAACAAGGTGACAACGGCGCTGAGGAGGTAGGCCATGCTGGTGCCAAGCGCCACCAGTACGTCCATGTTAGCGCCGCCCCCGCGCAGGGCGTGCCAGGCGCCGACATAGAAGCGCTTGCCGGCCCAGAACTGCACCGGCGTGGCGAGCGCCCACTGCAGCCAGCGTGGCAGAACATCTTCGTGGTGACCGAGAAACATTACGCTCATCTGGGCCACCAGCGGCAATGTAAGTACTGCGGCAATCCAGAATACGCGTAGTTCTTTCTGGTACGCGGCGGCACGCCGCTGTTTTTCCTCCTCGCGGCTGGTGCCAATCGATTCGTGAGCGCCGTAGCCGGCCTTGGCCACTGCGGCGATCAGCGTATCCAGCGTGGCCGCGCCCGGGGCAACGCGGATTCGGGCTTTTTCCGTGGCGAAATTGACCGTGGCGCTGACGCCGTCGATCCTGTTCAGCACCTTTTCGATGCGCGTTGCACATGCGGCGCAGGTCATGCCTTCCAGTTCCAGCACCACCTCTTGGTCCGGTACGGAAAAACCGGTTTTCTGGATGGTTTTCACCAGTTCGGTGGGCGAGGCCAGCGCCGGGTTGAAATCGATGTGGGCTTTTTCGTTGGCGAGATTGACTGCGGCCTTTACGCCCGGCAGCTTGTTGAGGTTCTTTTCCAGGCGCGCAGAACAGGCCGCGCAGGTCATGCCGGCGATGGGCAGTTCGATGTGCTGTTGGGAAGTGGATGGCATATCAATTGGATTCTACATCATCCAATTGATTCCACCTCCCTGGGGGGCTAGTTGCGGACCAGTGTGCCGTCGACGATCTTCACCTTTTCACCGATGGCGAACGCCGGTTCGGTTTCCTGAACCATGGTGCGGTGGCTGCCATCATCCATGCGTACGGCGATTTCGTAATGCTTGGTGGTTTTGACCTTCTTCTCGATCTGGTGGCCGGCATAACCGCCGCCGACTGCGCCGGCGATGGTGGCGATATCCTTGCCAGTGCCCCCGCCGACCTGGTGTCCCAGCAGTCCACCCACCACGCCGCCTGCAATCGCTCCCAGCCCGCTGCCTTCGCCAGCCTGCTCGACAGTGCGGATGGCGGTAATGACGCCGCAGTTGTCGCACACCGGTGTCTGTGCTTTTCTAGAACTTTCCTCGGCAACCACCGCCTTGGCGATGGGTTTTTCTGTGGCTGCCTTGTGCGTCGGCTTGGCGGCCGACTTCGGCTTTGCTGCGGGTTTTTCATCTGGTGCCGGTTTGCTGGCCTTGTCTGCCGTATCAGCTTGCGCCGTCATGGCTGGTTGGGGAGGCGTTGTGGCGTCGCCGGAGGTCTTGTCAGTTTCGGCAGGTGCACTTGCCACGGGCGGTGCTTCGGTTTTGGCGCTGCGGCCAGGCAGCAGGCCAGTCATGGCGCCGACTCCCACGATGCTGGCGATGATCACCGCGATGGATGCGGCAATGACGAAGGGACTGGTTTTGCTGGTGGATTCTGACATGACGAAATTCTCCGGTTAGTAGTAAAAATCAGTGCGCCGACTATTTATGAATAGTCGAATGGGTGTCGACAAGCAAGAGTTTTTATTGACGCAGAATGAGATAACGTTTGTTGGTGATGCCTGGCTACTTCAAATTGGATTAAATGTCGGTAATAAAAAAGGGACTTTCCCAATTCGCCCAGGATGTCGTCTTTCACCATCTGGAATTGATTGTGTAACTTGCCGGATGTCCCCGATCGGTTCGCGAGAAGTCGTTGGTCTTCGTAGGGGACAATTCCCGCAGTGTGCCAGGAACTGCCGCTGGCGGGGTGGAAAAATTGCCCCGCTGACCGTCTGGAGCGAACTCCATTGCCGACGCACGGAAAATTGGTCCCGGACTCAGGAACTCGACCTTCGCCGACGGTGGCAGAGAAACCCCAAAGAGTTCCAGCGAGTCTGCTAAGTCGCTTCCTGCAATGAAGCGATCATCGGACAGGCGACCTCGCCACCGCTTGCCACGCAGTGGTCGATCAGTTGCGTTAATGACAATTCGATGCGTTGAAGATCAATAAGCTTCTGTCGCACATCGACAAGCTTGCGCTCGGCGAGCGTGCGCGCCTCATCGCAGCGCGTGCCATCCTCTAGTTTCAGTAACTCGCCGATTTCATCCAGACTGAAGCCCAACCGCTGCGCGGATCTGATGAACCGCAGGCGTGCCAAGTCAGCCTCGCCATAGCGGCGGATGCTGCCATAGCCCCTCTCAGGTTCGCGCATCAAGCCCTTGCGCTGATAGAAGCGGACGGTCTCGACATTAACGCCAGCCGCGACCGCTAATCCGCCAATCGTGGCGCCTTTCGGCTGTCCTTTCATGGTGCTTGACTCCGTACTCAAGTACGGATGTAAGTTTATACCCTCTGCTGGAAAACCAGAAAGGAAAGATGCATGACTGAACCCAACAATGGCCGTAGCGCCCTCATCGTCGGCGGGCTTTCCGCCATTCTCGCTTCCACCTGCTGTCTCGGGCCGCTGGTGCTGATCACCCTCGGTTTTTCCGGGGCATGGATTTCCAACCTCACAGTGCTCGAGCCGTATCGCCCAATCTTTATCGGCGCTGCGTTGCTCGCCATTTTTCTCGCTGGCCGCCGCATCTGGTATCCGGCCACGTTATGCGCGCCGGGTGAAGTCTGTGCCATGCCCGATGTCAAAACCACCTACAAACTTTTGTTCTGGGTCGTGGCCGCGCTGGTACTGGTCGCGCTCGGGTTTCCCTACGTCATGCCGTTTTTCTACTAACCAGGAGTTTCTCATGAAAAAACTGCTCGCATTGTTCGCACTATTAGCTATCTTCGCCAGTCCGGTCTGGGCGACAACGAAGATCGTCACTATCGCGGTGCCCGGCATGAGTTGCGCCGCCTGTCCGATCACGGTAAAGAAGGCGCTGACCATGGTTGATGGCGTGCTCAAAGCCGACGTGAGTCTCGAGAAGCGCGCTGCCACTGTCACCTTCGACGATGCCAGAACGAATTCGCAGGCGCTCATCCAGGCGACAACTGATGCCGGTTACCCGTCCCAACTCGTGAAGTAAGGCGGACAGCCGATGCGCATCGGGCGCTCGGTAAACTGAATGTTCTTCTACATCCACCCAACCTCAAGGTAACTCGCCATGGCCGATTGCTGTTCATCCACCGACTGCGACACATCGCACCCCAAGAAACACCGCTGCCCGGCCAATGGGAAGGAGTATTCCGAAGTCTCGGCCAGAACGGTCGCTCATCACATCCGAGATGCATGGAAGTGGGTCGGCAAGACAGGACGTTATTTTTTCTGTGAAGATCCGGCGTGCGATGTCGTTTATTTCGGGGACGACGGCACCATAATCCTGAAGTCACAACTACGAACTCGGGTAGGCGTGAAGGAAGCCTCCGATGATGCACTCGTCTGTTATTGCTTCGGTGTGACCAAAGCGGATGCGCTGAACGATCCAGGAATCAGGAACTTTGTCGTGACGCAAACGAAACTTGGGATTTGCTCGTGCGAGACGAGCAATCCATCCGGACGTTGCTGCCTGAAGGATTTTCCTGCGAAGCGTAAAACTGAGTAATTAACTCAGAAGTGAGGTGGGGCTACTCCATTTCGTCTAGGGAGCGGGCAGGTAATCAGCCTCGTGGGCAAAGAACTTTCGAGGCAGTGCTTCTGACCGCGAAGCTCAACGATGCCAGCATCGGTCCGCACTGGGCCGCAGGGCAGTCATTGGATGTTCGCCAGCGCCAATGGCAGCAAGGGGTCGATTGTGTTGAAAAACTATTTTTTTGATGGCGCAAGAAAAATTATAGCGTCTTCTGGAGCGCCCGTCAGTCGCGGATGCGGGGGGCTACGGAAATTGTTCACCAGCTTAACCAAGGGCACCCAAACCGATCCATTAACGTTGATTGAATGGGATTCCCAATCAGATTGGTTTTCGGCAGAAATTTGGGGGATCTGGAATTTTGAGTTTTTCAACACAATAGGTCGGGAAGCGATATTCCCCTTTCCCAACACAAAGCGCAGCCCTTGATTTAATCAGGGTTATCAGAACAATTGAGAAGCATCGTTTAGCTCTATTGGCGTGCTGGTCTTATACCCTTACAATGTATTCACCGTTAACTCCAGGGTGTCCATAAAATGAACAAAGGCGAATTGATCGATGCTGTATCTAAAATGACTCAGCACCCAAAATCACAAACAGAAGAAATGTTTAATGCCTTTATGGCAGTGATCCAAAACTCACTGACTAGCGGCAACAGTGTCCAGATGATTGGCTTCGGCACATTCGCTGTCGAGGAACGCGCCGCCCGTGTAGGCCGCAATCCAGCTACGGGTAAGGAACTAAAGATTCCTGCCAAGAGAGTTGTGAAATTCAAAGTCGGCAGCAAAATGAAAGATGCTGTTGCCGCTTCTTCCAAGAAGTAGCACCAGGACGGGTGGACAACAAACCACCCGTCTTAATCACCCTCGCAAGATAGCCATCCTGCACATAAACTACTGCTGTTAGCCTCGAAAGCTGTATATGCTCCACAATCTGATGCCGTTCTTAATCCACTGGAGCATCACGTCCCTTTCGCTTTGGGTGGCAAGTTACGTGTTCAAGGGCATCCAGTTTGAAGATTCCTCCTCGCTGATCATTTCAGCCCTGTTGCTGGGCTTTGTTAATGCAATCATCAGACCGTTGTTGATCATTATTACCCTGCCGTTTACCTTGCTGACGCTGGGATTCTTCCTGCTGGTCATCAACGCCATGATGCTACTGCTAGTTTCAGCCGTTGTTCGTGGCTTTACGATTTCTGGGTTTTGGACTGCCTTCTTTGCCAGCATATTCATCTCGATACTGAACTTGATTATCGGTGTGTACCTGGAAGGCGATAGCACATCGTGGATACTACTGAACAACGGTTCATGGGTATGAGCGCGTAAGGCAGTGCGGCAAGAAATAGAGAGCAAAGCTCTACAACAGTAATTCGACTAGGCGCTTCCCTGATTCCAACAGATCCTGAATCTCATCCCCACTGAAAATCTTTGACTGTAAAGCGTTAAGCCTGAATCAAGTACATTTCTGGGTTCCGTTGGGGGTCACTCAGTCAGCGGGTACCCTTTTTTATTTGGGATTTGTTGCGTGGCGCGCAAATAGGCTTCCTACCTCAGCTTGATCTCCGTCCACATCCTCGACAGAACGCGGCGTTTATTGCGGTCGAGGTCTTTTAACATTTCCAGCTTCGCCAGCCGTTCACGGTCTGGAAAGATCGCGGTGTTGGCAACAATCTCCGGCTTGATAAAGGGCATGGCGTCGAGATTGGGGTTGCCGGAGCCAATCAGGTTGGTGAGTTCGGCGGAGTTTTTGCCGTCGAGCATGAAGTTGATGAAGCGGTGGGCAAGATCGGGTCGGGGGCCGCTCTTATGCAGCACCATGCTGTCGAGCGACAGGACAGCGCCTTCCTTCGGGGCTGAATAGCCGATGGTAAAGGGGCGTCCGGCCTTTTTCGCGTCCTGCACGGCCTGGAACATGTCACTGGAGTAGCCGTGGGCGAGCCAGATGTTGCCGATGGTCAACTCCTTGATGTAGCTGGAGGCGTTGAACGCTGCCCAGTATGGCTTGGCGCGGATAATCAGATCGCGTGCCTGACGCCATTTGGCTTCGTCGGTGTCGTTGGCGGAGTAGCCGAGGTATTTCAGCGCTGCGGCCATCAGTTCGCGCTGCGAATCCAGCACCGTCACCCGGCCTTTCATTTTCACAAGATAGCGTGGTTCGAAGATCGCTGCCCAGGTATCGGCGGGGATGCCGAGCGCCTTCATTTTTTCCGTGTTGTAGCCGATCAGCGTGAGGGTGTAGGCGTAGGGTACGGAATAGCGGTTGCCCGGGTCGAACGCGGTGTTAAGGTAGGCCGGGTTGAGGTTCCTGAAGTTGGGCAGTTGCGTCTTGTCGATCGGCCGCAGTGCACCTTGGCGGATCAGCGCGTCCACCGCGTTGCCGGTGGGGACGAGGATGTCATAGCCGCTCGCCCCCGCCGCCAGCTTGGCGAGCATTTCCTCATTGTCGGAGTAGTAGTCTTGCACGACTTTGCAATTGCACTCGGCTTCGAAGCGCTCCATGGTCTGCGCCGAGATGTAATTGTTCCAGTTGTAAAGGTGGAGGACGTCGGCGGCTAGCGCGGCTTGGGAAAACCAGAAGACTAAAAACGATTTACCGCAAAGGACGCAAAGGGCGCGAAGGAAAAACACAAATCCCGGGTTTCCTTTGTGAACCTTTGTGTCCTTCGCGGTGAGAAAGGTGTTCATGCATTCCCCTTGATCGCTTCCGGCGAGATGCGCGAGGCGATCACGATCATCCCCAGCGTGAGCATCATCAGCAGCGTCGAGACGGCGTTGACTTCGGGGGTGACGGCGATCTTGATCATCGAGTAGATTTGCAGCGGCAGGGTGGCGACGCCGACGCCGGCGGTGAAGAAGGTGATAACGAAATCGTCGATTGACAGGGTGAAAGCCATCAACGCGCCGGCGATGACGCCCGGCAGGATTAGCGGCAGGGTCACCAGGCGGAAGGTCTGCCAGGGTGTGGCGCCGAGGTCGCGCGCCGCCTCGAAGATGCTTTCGTCCATGCCGGCCAAGCGGGCGCGCACGATGATGGCGACGAAGCCGATGCAGAAGGTGATGTGGGCGATCAGCACCGATAGCATCCCCAGAGTCAGATTCAGCACCTGGATGAAGAACAGCAGCAGGGAAACGCCGAGCAGGATCTCCGGCATCGCCACAGGAGTGATCACCAGCACCGGCAGCAGCTTCAGCTTGTAGCGGTGAATGGCGATGCCGGCCATGGTGCCGAGCACGGTGGCAATGCCGCTGGCAGTGCAGGCGATTAGCAGCGAATTGAGCGCGGCGCGCAGCATCTGTTCGTCGTTGAGCAACACCTGATACCAGTGCAGGGTAAAGCCGACCCACTCGGCGTTGAGGCGGGAATCGTTGAAGGAATACGCGATCACGATCACCAGCGGCAGGTAGAGGAAGGCGTAGACGAACACCGAGGCTACCCACAGCCACTTGTTACGCATAGCTCCTCCTGCGCGAAACCCACATCGCCAGTCCGGCGCAGGCCAGCACCACCAGCGTGAGCATGATCGACAGAGTGCTGCCGAACGGCCAGTCGCGGGTACCGAGGAGCTGATCCTTGATCAGGTTGCCGATCAGGATGTCGCCGGTGCCGCCGAGGATGTCGGGAATGGCGAACATGCCGAGCACCGGGATGAACACCAGCGCCGCACCAGAGTAAACCCCGGGCAGGGAGAGCGGCCAGGTCACCCGCCAGAAGCGCTGCCAGGCATTGGCGCCGAGATCCTGGGCGGCGTCGAGCAATACCGGGTCGTGCTTCTCCAGGTTGGTGTAAAGCGGCAGCACCATGAATGGCAAGTGAACGTAAACCATGCCGACCAGCACCGCGAACGGCGAAAACAGCAGCGCCACCGGCTCGAAGCCGAATAGGCCGAGTGCGCCGTTGATCATGCGCGAGAAGGCTGCCTGCGGCCCGAGGATGATCATCCAGGCATAGACGCGGATGAGGAAATTGCTGGCGAAGGGCAGCACCACCAGCAGCACCATCAGGTCGCGGAATTTCTTGCTGCTGCGCGCGATCAGCAGCGCCACCGGGTAGGCCATGATCAGGCAGATCAGGGTAGTGGCCAGCGCCATGACGAAGGACTTGATGAAGACCTGGGTGTAGATGAAGTCGCTGAAAAAGAACCGGTAGGTTTCCAGCGTCAGGTTGGCCTTGCCGTCTGCAATCAGCGGCGCCAGACCGCCGTATTCGCCGGGAAATCGGAACGACGCCACGATCATGATCAGGCTGGGAGCGACGAAGAACGCCAGCAGGAACAGGAAGGGCGGCCCGCCGGTCAGCCATTTCAGCAAACGAACTCCCTTATCCATTTTGGCAAGCTCCGTTAAAACCTTTCACCGCTTTTGACCAATCATTCATCAAGAAAATGCCCCGCATCGTGGCGCCAAGCCACCGTTACCTCGTCGCCAACCTCGAAGAACCTCGCCCGTCCCGGCTCGGAATTCGCCATCAACGCCTCGATCAGGGTGCCGTTTTCCAGTTCCACCTTGTAAGTGGTCACATCGCCGATATACAGGTAGTCACACACTGTGCCGGTAAAGCGGTTTTTCAGCTCTACATCGTGGCGCTGACCGATGCACACCTGCTCCGGACGAATGGCGAACCAGCCCGATTCACCGGCCTTGACGCCATCCGGCGGTGGCGCGATGATTTCGCCGAGGCCCGACGCGGTGAGGCGCAGATGGCCGGTAGTTGCCTCCTTCACAATCACCTCGAACAGGTTGATATGGCCGATGAAGTCGGCGACGAAGCGGTTGTGGGGAAAGCTGTAGAGCTTCGCCGGTTCAGCCATCTGCTCGATGTGGCCCTCGCGCATTACTGCAATGCGGTGCGATAGCGCCAGCGCTTCCTGTTGGGCATGGGTGACGAACACGAAGGTCACGCCGACGTTCTTTTGCAGCTTGATCAGCTCGATTTGCATTTCCTGGCGCAGCTTGGCATCGAGTGCGCCAAGTGGCTCGTCCAGCAAGAGCAGCCTGGGCCGGTTGACCAAGCCGCGCGCCAGAGCAACGCGCTGCTTCTGCCCGCCGGAAAGTTCGTGGGGGAAGCAGTCTGCTTTATCCTCCAGGTGCACTTCTGCCAGCGCTTCCTTGACCCCAACCTTGACGGTCTGCGGCTCCTTGCCGGCCATTTTCAGGCGAAAGGCAATGTTCTCAGCTACTGTCATGTGAGGAAACAGGGCGTAGCTCTGAAATACGGTATGCACCGGCCGTCTCTCCGCGGGTGTGCCGGCCAGGTCGATGCCGTCGAGCAGGATACGGCCTGCATCAGGCGCCTCGAAACCCGCGATCATGCGCAGCAGGGTGGTCTTTCCGCAGCCGGAAGGGCCGAGCAGGGTAAAGAACTCGCCCGCCTCGACGCTGAAACTGACATCCTCCACCGCGGCGAGTGCGCCGTAGCGGCGGGTGACGTTCTCGATTTGCAGGAGCGCCATTTTCTAATGCCCTCCTTGAAGAGAGAGGAAAGTCAGTGTTTGTTACGCACCGACGAGTGACAGTGCGGCGCTTCTCCCACATGGTGCGTTTGTCCTGCGGCAACGGATGAACATCCTGCGCCTTCAACTGGGTACGGAGATTGCACGAACTAATGTAGTCCGATCACACCGTTGCGCTATTTCCGCGCCGTAATCTACCCAAAAACAAAGGCACAAAGCCGACCAGAAGGCCGCCGATCCCCATGACATTTGTCACCGTGTCAAATGTCGGAATACTGTAAAGCGCGATGAACACCATAACCAATGCCGCAAGCAAAGGCCAAAGTACGTAAGAGATGGCGTTGTATGCACCTCGCTTCAATTTGTCACGATAGTGCCAAGCACAGGCAAATCCCGCCAAACCCATATAGAAACAGATCTGGAAGCCAATTGCGAGGATCGAGCTTTCCAAAATTTTCTTTACTGAGGGCATATACGACGAACTAAACAACAACAGCACGCCCAGAAACCAAATCACAAATGTCGCGACCCAAGGCGTTTGCCACTGCGGGTGAACTTTGGCGTAGCGAGGATGCAGCATGTCGTCACGCGCCATGGCAAACATGCTACGACTGAATTGGAGTATTTGCGTCTCAATTGTGCCTATCGTGCTGAGTATGGTTGAGAGTACCGCCAGGTAACTCCACGGTTTTGGAAACAACTTGTCGCTAATCGCGTAAAGCACATTGGTGTTGGCTTTGGCAATTTCTTCATCGTTCAATACGATCAATACCACAATCATCATGATGATGAAAAATAGAATCAGGTTCACCATAGCCCAAAATGCGCCTTTGCTCGCGGGATGCGGCTCGCCACCCTTGGTCTCTTCACTCAGGTTCATTGTGACATCCCAGCCCCAATAAAAGAATATTGCCGTCAAAGCGCCAGTGGCAAATAACTGCGGCGTGAATGAAAATGGGGAAAACCAGATAAATGAAGGGGTATGTGCCGGGTTGCCTCCATATTGAATAAAGGCCCCGATAATCAGCGCGAAAATCACGGCGGTTTCCATTCCGGTCAGGATCAATTGTGTATAGCTCGCGTGTTTGATGCCCTTGGTGACCACGATAGTGACCAAAGTCAGCCAGATTGCGGCAGTCAGCGTAACCCAGGTGGTATCCTCGACCAAATCAGGTGCAATCAAAAGCAAGGTTGACGTCGCTGCAGGTATCGTTGCCGAAACCATGAAAAATATTGATGCGACAAGCAGTCCCCAGCCGGTAAAGAAGCCCCATTTTTCACCAAACACATGACCCACCCAGGCATAGGCAGCGCCGGCATGAGGGGTTATTTTGCTAAGGTGGATAAACGCTAGCATGATGCCAAACATGATCAGTCCACAGTAGAGAATACTGCCTACCGACAGGACGCCAACCGAGGCAACGATAGCAGCCGTCGTGACCGCTACGCTAAACGCTGGCGCAGTGCCAGCAATGCCCATGACTGCTGATTCGAAGGCACCGAGCGATCCCTTTGCTAAACCTTTATTTTCTGACACGGAGCCTCCAAAATAGGATTTTGTGAGGGGGTTTTAAGCCCAAACAAGAGAAATCTTTGATCCAGAGGGGTTGGCAACGATGCCTTTCATGCCCTCCTTGAGGAAGGTGGCGGGGATACCCAGTACCGTTTCAGAGCCAAACCAGGTGGAAAAAACCGTTGCCGTAACGATGTAAAGTGGCAGGCTACGGCCTGCGACGGCGTAATCCCTGGTGTTGTGGACGCGGGTGGCGGCGTAGAGACCGATGCCGATGGAGACCAGCAGATAGATGATGACGAACCAGATCAACATGATCGAACGCTAGCCGGTTAGTGGAGTTGGGAAATTATAGCAAAAAGGTTAAAAAAGCAGGCCGGTTTCAGGCATGGAAACAGGAACTGATTTAATACGATTTAATGTAGATATTTCAGAGGATGGTCATCGGAAAGAGTTTTCTACACCCTCAACCCTCAAGCTAAGCTGCTGCCCCGCCGAAGGCGGGACAGTCGGCTTGAGTACCTGGTTGGGCGGCGCTATTTGGCATCGCGTTGGCGACCTTACTCGATGACTGAGAGCGCCGCGCCCAACTCCCGGTACCGGACTTAACTTTTCACCTTCTCGATCATGTGGTTGATGACATGGCTGTGCTCGCGCTGAGGGCTGAACATGACGATCTCCGCGTCTACGTCGACCTTTACGTTGTGCCCGGGTGGCCAGTAAAACAGATCATTCGCGTTGGCCGTCTCCTGCGCGCCGTCCGCGTCGGTTGTGGTGAGTTGGCCGCGCAAGACGAAGCCCCAGTGGGGGCACTGGCACAAATCGCCTTCCAGTCCCTGGAACAGCGGGGTGGTATCAACGCCCGCCGAGAGGCTGAAGTACTCGCAGCTGATCTTGCCTAGTCCAGTTGCGTCGCCGAAATCCGTTCGCTGACGGATCACGGCACCCGGGATCTCCATCTTGACGTCCACGTCCTCTTTGGCTATCCGCATGCTCGTTTCTCCTATGTATCAATTGATGCTTTACGTCTGGTGGTCTGTCTATCGCCGCATCCGTTTCAGGCTGAGCTTGGTCGTATTTTCCGGCTACCAACGTATAAGTTAGGCGGATCTCACTCCCATTTCTTGCCGATGTCCTGCAGGCCAGCCTTTTGCAAATCCTCCGGGCTCATCAGAATGCGAAATTTACAATTGGCCTGGAAGTTGAGAAAAAATGGCTCTGAAAAGGCGGGCACATCCGACGGAGTTTGTACGTTAATCACGAAGATTCCGCCGCGTTTTCCGTCTTGCTCCGTGAAGTAGGCCGCCTCCGGCTTGATTGTTTCGAGGATGCGCCCAATGATCTCGCCTGCCTTTCCGCTTCTGACGAGGGAGTTGAAAGGCTCATGTGGGATTTCGACCGTAAGTAGCATTTTCATGTGATGACCTCCTTACTGTTACGGCATTTGAAGGCGGTGCCGCACACGCCTAACGCAAGGCAACTGAACGCCGGAGCCCAAATATCGGAGGAAACCCAACAGCGCAGCTGTTGGGCGGTCCGGTTGGCCGTAGGGTTACCTCGAATGTAACTATTTCTTGCCGCGGTCAGGTGGGCTCCGGGCCTGAGCAGAACCACAGCTTGTTGCCCTCGCTGTCGAGGAAACTGCCGACCAATGACTCGCCGTAACGCTCGACCGGGTCAGCGATGACTACATCCCGGGCACGGAGGGCGGATTCCGTGCTTCGTGCGTCCTCGGTCTCGATTGTCACCCGTGGGTTGAGGGCATCGGATGGCTGCGCATACCAATCTTTCTTGAACATAAGCACTGTGTCGCCGAGGTAGTTGCCGACTTGCTTGCCCTCTTCAAACGCGGGACGGAGCGACAACGTATCGGTATAAAAATGGATTGCCCGGTCAAGGTCCGTAACAGCCAAGGCAATAGCTTTGATACGCAGGAGTTTCATGGGAGGTGTGGTCATGTTCCGTCATCCTTTTTTAATGGCATTCCGGGGCAAAGGCACTCGGTAATGTATCCATTGATTTCAGCTGCTTGCAGATAAGGCAGCGTGATTTCGCGGTAATAGTGCGCCCTTGAATTAGTCACCTTGCTAAGACGCCTACCAGAGTTCAGGGGGCACTCCAGATAGCCATAGCACCAAGAACAATTCGATGGAATGAGAATTGTTATTACCTAATATAGCAGGTAATCAATGCCATGCCATGCCAGGCGCATGGCAACATAGCCAAGCCGAAAGCGGCTAGAAGCTGTGGCGGAGCAAGATCGCACGTTGGGTGTAAATCGGATAAGTGCTGCTGAAGTTGTAAGGCGGATGGCGAACGTATGTTCAGATGAGATCGACTGGATGGCCTAGGTCGGGAACAGGCCATCTAGACCGACGGTTGCGTGTCAAAAGCTGCAGGTCAGTTCGGCATCCCCCTTGCAACTCGCAACCCATCATCTATGCTGAATGCATTGTGCCCATCCATGTTATTTAAAAAAAACGTACGGACCGGTGGGTCCGTCTAATAATTGTTGGACGCCCTGGATCGCAGTTCCTTGATGGTCTTAAGGAAAACTTTCAATGTCATACGCACGGATAATCGCCCTGACGTCGCTAGCCATGATTGCATTTGCGGGTAATTCACTGCTCTGCCGGGCCGCTCTCAAACATACCAGCATTGATGCAGCCAGTTTCACTACAATTAGATTGATCTCCGGGGCTTTGATGCTTTTGTTGGTGGTGCATATGCGTCATGGCACACATAGCGGCGGGGGCAGCTGGGTGTCTGCATTTGCGTTGTTTGCTTATGCAGCCGGATTTTCTTTTGCTTATGTGAGTTTGCCTGCGGCAACGGGTGCGCTGCTGCTCTTCGGTGCCGTCCAGGTAACGATGATCGGCCATGGGATTTGGAAGGGAGAGCGCCTGCGTAGACTGCAGCTCGTCGGCCTTATGCTGGCTTTCGGCGGGCTTGTGGGTTTATTACTACCAGGTCTATCGGCGCCTCCACTGTACGGTTCCATATTGATGTTGGGAGCCGGGGTTGGATGGGGCATCTATTCTTTGCGCGGGAAAGGTGCTGGTGATCCCACCAAGGTAACGGCGGGTAATTTCCTTCGCGCTGTCCCTATCGCGGCAGCATTGAGCCTGCTAATGCTAAACGGTACCTCTCTGGATAATGCCGGATTTTGGTATGCGGTTTCGTCGGGCGCACTGGCTTCTGGAATAGGGTACGCCATTTGGTACACCGCATTACCCGCGTTGAAAGTCGCCAACGCTGCGACAGTACAACTCAGTGTTCCGGTCATTGCGGCCTTGGGAGGCATTCTTTTCCTCGGTGAGCCCATAACCCTGCGCTTAGTATTGGCGTCCGTAGCTATTCTAGGTGGAATCGCGCTGGTAATTCTCGAGAAACAACGTGCTAATGGCGCCCAACTCAGCCGTTGAATGTCCACTTTCTGCAACGGCGACCGTCTGTTCAGTGTCGGGAGTGGCCGATTGAGCCCGCGGTCCCGAAAAGCAGCTTTACCTCTTAAATGCGGTCGTTACCAAATAAGGAGGCAGTGGGCTTTTCAACACCGAAGCCGTGATTTTGATTGTTCATGGCAATCCGGCTTTCAATGGTGGATTTCTGATACCCATAAAAAATGGCGCCCACTCGGATTGCCCTGCTGAGCCTTTTTCAGGCCGTCAGTCTTCCCGGCGCATTTGCGGGAACAGGATCACGTCGCGGATGCTGGGGCTGTCGGTCAGCAGCATGACCAGACGATCAATCCCGATGCCTTCGCCGGCGGTGGGCGGCAGGCCGTATTCCAGGGCGCGGATGTAGTCGGCGTCGTAGTGCATTGCCTCGGCGTCGCCCGCTTCTTTCTGCCTTACCTGCGCCATGAAACGCTCTGCCTGGTCTTCCGGGTCATTCAGCTCGGAGAAGCCGTTGGCGATCTCGCGGCCGACGATGAATAGCTCAAAGCGCTCGGTAATGCCGGGGGCGGTATCGTTGCTGCGCGCCAGCGGCGAGACTTCGGCCGGATAGTCGATGATGAAGGTCGGCTGGATCAGCAGCTGCTCGGTGGTTTCCTCGAACAGGCTCAATTGCAGCCCGCCGACGCCATCGGTGGGGTGATGATCGGCACCCATTCTCTCCAGCTGCGCCTTGAGGAAGGCGCGGTCGTGGAGCTGTTCGTCGCTGAAGCGTCCCGGATGGTACTTGTGGATCGACTCAGTGATGGTGAGGCGGTCGAAGGGCTGGGCCAGGTTGATGGTGTGACCCTGATACTGCACCACCGCATGGCCGAGCACGGCCTTGGCGGTTTCGCGGAACATTTCCTCGGTCAGGTCCATCATGTAGCGGTAATCCCGGTACGCCTCGTAGAACTCGATCATGGTGAATTCGGGATTGTGGCGGGTGGAGAGGCCCTCGTTCCTGAAGTTGCGGTTGATCTCGAACACTTTTTCGAAGCCGCCCACCACCAGCCGCTTGAGGTAGAGCTCCGGCGCGATGCGCAGGAACAGTTCCATGTCCAGCGCGTTGTGGTGAGTGGTGAATGGCTTGGCCGAGGCGCCGCCGGGGATGGGGTGCATCATTGGCGTTTCCACTTCGAGATAGTCGCGCTCCACCAGAAAATTGCGGATCGACTGGATGATCTGTGTGCGCACCAGAAAGGTCTTGCGGGTTTCCTCGTTGGTGATCATGTCGAGGTAGCGTTGGCGATATTTCGCTTCCTGGTCGGTCAGGCCGTGGAATTTTTCCGGCAGCGGACGCAGGGATTTGGTCAGCAGGCGCAGTTCGGAAACGCGCACCGACAGCTCGCCCTTGTTGGTCTTGAACAGGGTGCCTTTGGCGGCGATGATGTCGCCCATGTCCCAGTGCTTGAAAGCCTCGTGGGTCTCGGCGCTGACGCCTTCGTCGTTAATGTAAAACTGGATGCGGCCGCTCATGTCCTGCACCGTGGCAAAGCTGGCCTTGCCCATCACGCGCTTGAGCATCATGCGGCCGGCGAGGGCGATGCTGACGTTTTCCGCTTCCAGCGCTTCCTTGTCCTTATCGCCATGAGCAGCCAGCAAATCGCCCGCCATATCCTTGCGGTCGAAGTCGTTGGGGAAGGCGATGCCGGTCTCGCGCAGCTTTTTCAGTTTGTCGCGGCGCTCGGCGATGAGCTGGTTTTCGTCCTGGGGCGGGGTAACTTGTTCGTTGGTCATGATGGCAATCTGGTGTCAAAAAATGTTAACAGCGAGGCACTGCCTGGCAGGCGTGGGTTAAGTGGGTCAGGTCTTGATCTTGAGCATGCGCTGCATTAATGCAGCACTGGCCCGGCCGAACGCGCCGTTCGGGGTGAGGTCATGTTGCGCGCCCTGGATATCGCCCTTCATTTTCTTTACGATAACAGTGGCGGCGACCCGGTGGAATTCGGCATGTAGGCTGAATATCTCATCGTGAACCTCCTTGGGCAGCAGCATCCTTTCCCCTTCATGCTCGAGCCATTGGCCGAACTGGCAATGGTTGTCCTTCCCCACCGTGGTAGCATCGAGCTCGATTCTGCCATTGATGAAGTCACGGAAACGCGACTTCCATGCGGCATGATCCGCGATCGCCTGATCAATTTCTTGTTTGAGTGCCATTTTCCCCTCCAGCGGATAGTTGTTTAAAACCTAACGTTAAAGCCGAGACTAGTCGAGTGTTTTCTGGGTGGCGTGCCGTGTTACACGCCCTGTTTCAAACTGGCGCTGATGAAGTCGTCGAGGTCGCCGTCGAGTACTCCCTGGGTGTTGCCGACTTCGTAATTGGTGCGCAAATCCTTGATGCGCGACTGGTCGAGCACGTAGGAACGGATCTGGTGGCCCCAGCCGATATCGGTCTTGGTGTCTTCCATCGCCTGCTTTTCTTCGTTGCGCTTGCGCAGTTCCAGCTCGTACAGCCGGGCTTTCAGCATGCTCATCGCCTCGGCACGGTTCTTGTGCTGCGAGCGGTCGTTCTGGCACTGCACCACGACGTTGGTCGGCAGGTGAGTGATGCGGATCGCCGAGTCGGTCTTGTTGATGTGCTGGCCGCCCGCACCCGAAGCACGGAAGGTGTCGATGCGCAGATCGGACGGGTTGATCTCCACTTCGATGGAGTCGTCCACTTCGGGGTAGATGAACACGCTGGAAAACGAGGTATGACGACGGTTGCCGGAGTCGAACGGAGACTTGCGTACGAGGCGGTGGACGCCGGTTTCGGTGCGCAGGTAGCCGAACGCGTAATCGCCGCTGATTTTGAGCGTAGCGCTTTTGAGTCCCGCCACTTCGCCTGCGGATTCCTCCAGGATTTCCACCTTGAAGCCCTTGCGCTCGCAATAGCGCACGTACATCCGCATCAGCATCGAGGCCCAGTCCTGCGCCTCGGTGCCGCCGGAGCCGGACTGGATGTCGATGAAGCAATTGTTGGGGTCCATCGGGTGGGAGAACATGCGGCGGAATTCCATTTCCGCCACGGTTTTCTCCAGCGCTTCCGCGTCTGTCGCGACGCTCTCCAGAGTGGCGTCGTCGCCTTCTTCCTTCGCCATCTCGAACAAATCGGCGCTGTCGTGCAAGCTCTGGTCGAGTTTCGTCAGCGTATTGACGATCGTTTCCAGGGTGCGGCGTTCCTTGCCCAGTTCCTGGGCACGCTTGGCGTCATCCCAGACCGCCGGGTTTTCCAGCAGCTGGACAACTTCGGTCAGGCGTTCCTGCTTGGTATCGTAGTCAAAGATACCTCCGCAGGTCGGTGGCCCGTGCGGAAAGGTTTTCGAGACGGTTGGCGATGGCGTTGAGTTGTTCGGCTTCCATGATTCGTTGCTCGTGTGGATCAAAGCGGGGAATTATACATGGTGAGGCGGGTGAGGGGTGAGGGGTAGAAAGGGTGGGAACGTTCTGAAGCGGACATTCAACAGTCAAATTGAGGGGC
Source organism: Sulfuricella sp. T08 (assembly GCF_000971475.1). Lineage (GTDB taxonomy): Bacteria > Pseudomonadota > Gammaproteobacteria > Burkholderiales > Sulfuricellaceae > Sulfuricella. The sequence continues at coordinate 115,793 of NZ_DF967528.1, read as the reverse complement.
ACGCCGTTTTTGGCGCGTTTGCCCGGGTGCAGTCTTAGACATTCAATTTGAACCCGATTTTTTATTCATTGCTTGTAACAGGGAACGGATCTCGGCCAGTTCCTTATGCAGATTATCTGATGCAACCTTATTTTTGTACGACATCAAGATCAGTTTCACCGACACCAGGAATACACCGGTTTCAAGCAGTAGGTCGTGTGTAAACCCAGTGAAGTAGAGCGCGGCCACGAAAAGGGCCAATGTTAAGAAGATGACGAGTAACGAACCCATATCAAAGTAATGTCGAATGTTGGCCATGGTTTACTCCTTGTCATGACGGAAGATATGAGCCTGATGAGGGCGTGCCTAACAGTTATTCATATGACAGATTGGCCCGGTCATGTCTTGATAATACGGACATCAGTATATCTTCGTAGCTTTTTGATGTCATGCAGGTTATCCGATTCCCACATGGCATACAAGGCAAATCATGGGGCAGTGCAATAAACAGGGAAGCAAGCCTCAGTTTCTCTATGGTTACAGGCACTCCCGCTCCGGCAGCCTGATTTTTTATCCTGAACTATACTCAGGCTCAGGGAGCGCAGACATCAAGGGGCGGGCGGTTCGATGCCGCCGCGCCGATTTGGACAACATGTTTCGATTGCCGGAGGTGCAGCCATGGCTAACCCGTTTGTACACATTGAACTGCAAACCAGGGACCTTGCCCGGTCCAAGGAGTTTTATTCCCAACTTTTTGACTGGAAGCTGATCGACGAGCCGATGGCGGATGGCGGCACCTATACCATGATCGACGTGGGCGAGGGCACCGGCGGAGGGATGTTCGCGAACCCTGATCCGGCGGTTCCTCCGCACTGGCTGGCCTATGTGGGCGTGGACGATATCGTGGCTTCCACCAACAAGGCGCGCGAGCTTGGCGCCACGGTGGTGCGGGATGTCACTGAGGTGGGCGGGTATGGCTGGTTCAGTGTGATTGTCGACCCTGCCGGTGCGGCCATTGCGCTGTGGAAACCCCGGCAGGCTCCGGCAAAGTAATCCGGAACAGGCTGCCCGGCAGCTATACGTCAATACACTTCCTGCCGGATGGCGTTCTTACCGCCCTGCTTGACGAGGTACATCAGCGCGTCGGCCCTCTCGATCAGCTGATCGAGGTTGTCGGGCGTGGTGTGGAAGGTGGCTACGCCGATGCTGAAGGTGACCGGCCAGCCGTGCTTTTCCATGGCTTCTATCAGGCTGGCACGCAGCTCGGCGGCAAAAATCGCGGCGGCCTTTTCGCCGGTTTCCGGCAGCAGCACGGCGAACTCGTCGCCGCCCAGCCGCCCGCAGATGTCGGTGGTGCGCAGGCGGGAATGAAGAATCTCTGCGACGGTTTTCAACAGGCGGTCGCCTTCGTCATGCCCCTTGGTATCGTTGACGGATTTGAAGTTGTCCAGGTCGAAAAACAGGGCGGTGAAGGGGCGGTCATAGCGCCGGGAGCGCTCTGCCTCGATCTCGCCCATCTCGTAGAAGGCGCGCCGGTTGGCAAGGCCGGTGAGGGTGTCCTGCCGCGCCATTTCATGCTCGCGGTCGAGCGCGATGCGCAGACGGCTGGCTATCAGGACCACGATCAGGAGCACGCTGAGGCGGACAAAGTTGTTGAACAGTTCAGCCCAGAAGGGGTTGTCGTGCCGTATGCTCAGATCCACCACCAGCCAGCCGATCACGCAGAGCAGGCTGAACAGGTTGCCTGTCTTTCTGCCGTCGTACCAGCTCATGATAATGACCGGCAGCAGGAAGAACATGTAGATATGGTAGTGCTGGCCGAGTTTGTATTGCACCCAGATCGCGCCAAGGACGGCGGCCAGGGTGCAGACATACAGCACTGCCCGGCCCCAGGGGCCGGGTTTCCATCTGATGATGCGAAAGATGTCTATGCTCATCGCGACTCTTCTGCCACCGGCTTTGTTATTGCACCGGGAAAAATTTCAAAATTCAATCAATGCAATAACAGAACTGCCTATCTCATTTATGGAGTATTGCACCTCAAAACTCAAGGCTTAACGTGATTGAGCTGAAGACGTGCGTGTTTTCCTGGGTTGCGAATTCCTTGCTGCGGACGTAGCGCGCGTAGGTGATTTTGCCGCCCTGCCATTGCCAGGCGATGCCGGTGGCGAGGTCGCCTACGAAGCGTTTTTTATCGACGCTGTGGCTGTCGGAGAAGGTGTTGCCATCGAGGAAAATATCATGGGCGACGGCGCGGGCGTCGGCCGAGATGAAGGCGTGCAGCCCGCCATCCGAAAAATGGCGGGTGACCGGGCCTTCAAGTGGGGCGTTGCTGTCGCCGGCGGGTCGTATCGGCGAGGTGCCGAAATCGTTCGGGATGCGGCTGCCGGCCCTTAATTCCAGGCCGGTGTTGAGATAGGTGCGGATGTTGCCCAAACTGGCACCGTAATGGGTGATGGCGTCAAACTGCAGGCCCGTCCTGCTTTCGTTCCAGACCTTGTTCTTGCGTTCGGCGACGAGTTGGACGCCCAGTTCGTTGCCGAGCTGGTTGCTCCAGCCGTTGAAGCTGGGGATGCCGCGCAGGTCATGGACGAAGTTCTGGGTTTGCCGCGCCAGCGCGGCCGGGCCGACCACGCCGAGGTTGACCTCAACCGTGTCCATCTGCCGCGCATCGCGGGCGTTGTAGCCGAGTCCCAGGTAGAGCCAGCCGGCATAGGGGCGGTCGTTGGGGATCAGGTCGGTGCGGCTGCGGTCGCGCGGGGTGAACATCGACTGCCCGGCCGTGACCACCATGTTGCGCGAGGTGTATTTGCCCGGATGCAGGTTTTCCAGGAGCCGGTTCAGCTGCCTTACCCAGTGCGGCAGGCAGGGGTCATGAGTGTAATCCTTGAGGTTGGCCGAGACCCAGGAAAACTTCACGCCATTGGTGTAACCGCTGTCGGTGCCGTTGAACAGGTCATTTTCGAAGTAGAAGTTGTAGAGCTCGGGATGCCTGGCGAGCGCTGTGATGCCGGGTGGGTTCTCCTCACACAGGCTGGGCTCGCCGTCCCCCGCCAGAACCGGGCATGGCGTCAGTGCCAGTAGACTGGCCGGAATGCAGGCCAGTAGTCTCGAAAACCGAGAAATGGGTGCCATGGGTTGCCCTGAAATTCTTGCGTCTACAGTATGAGTCTAAAAAACCTGCTGCCGTGTTTATATTGACTATACTTAAATTTTCCATTGCGAACTGGACTCAGTCCAGGCATTGCAGAAAGGCGTCAGATTCCAACGGATTGTGCCGTGCGGATAAGCGCGACACAAGTGGCTTTGTGAATTCATGTACGGCAAAAATCATTGAGGAGATATGAAATGAGGACGAACAAGCTGACTGTATGGTTGATGGCGGGTTTGATCTCGCTTGTGGCCTTCGCCGCCGTGGCGGACGATGAAGTGAAATTGCAAGGCGGCTGTCCCTACGGGATGAAGGGCCCCGGCATGATGGGGCAGGGAATGATGGGGCCGGGGATGATGGGAACTGGCTGCGGCGGCATGATGGGGCACGGGCATGGAATGATGGGAGGCTATGGCCCGATGGGGCTGCCCGACCTGAAAGAGGATCAGCAGAAGAAAATCTCTGCAATTTACGAGGAACTGCACAAGAAGCGCTGGGATCTGATGACCAAGATGCAGGGTGAGTATGCCACGCTACGCGGACTCTACGCTGCGGACAAGCGTGATCCGGCGGCCATCGGCAACCAGTACAAGAAGATCAGCGAACTGCGTCGCCAGATGGTGGAGCAGTCGGTGGATGCACACAACCGCATGGAGGAGTGCTCACTAGGGAACAGAAGGGAAGGCTGCGGAGCTACGGCCCTGGCTGGATGATGATGGATGAATGAGGAAATGGACTGGCATGCGCGTCGGCCAGCCTGATAAATCCCGGGTGATCGCGAATTAAGGAGTGAAGGGTATGGGCGGATACGGTTACGGATACGGCCACGGCATGATGGATAATTTCGGCTGGTGGGGTTTTCACAGTTTCGGCTGGGTCCTCATGATCCTCTGGTGGGGCCTGGTTCTTGCAGGGCTGGTATTTCTGTTGCGCTGGCTGTTCCTGATGGGTTCAAAAGGCAGCGCCAAGGTGCAGCGCGATGACCCGGCCGTGGAAATTCTGCGACAGCGCTATGCGCGCAGCGAAATCGGCAAGGAGGAATACGAGGAGAAACTCAAGGACCTGCAGCGCTGATGCCGAATCGCTCGATCTGCTCCCCGGGTGCCTGGCAAGCCGGCGTCTTCCTCAACAGCCTTACCGGACGGCTGGCCAAGGCATTTCATTTGTAGAGGCGCTGTTGTTGTTCGCTTTTGGGTTCAATTGCTTTGGATAGAAAATGGATAAGCCTGCAATTCATCCGTACTTGAGACCACTGCCTGAAGGGCTTGAGGCGTTGGCCGATCTTGGCATCGATCTCCTCTGGGCATGGAGCCATGCGGCGGACCACTTCTGGCAGGAGATTGATCCGGCGGTCTGGGCTCGTACCGGGAACCCCTGGCTGATCTTGCAGAACGTTTCCCAGAAGCGCCTGGAGCAACTGGCGAAGGATCCGGGTTTTATCGCCGAGTTGGAGCGACTGGTTCAGTCGCGGCGCGATTATCTCACCGGGACGGAATGGTTCGGCGCGAGCTACCCCGACAACGACACCCTGATCGCCTATTTCAGCATGGAATACGGCCTGACGGAGGCACTGCCGCTTTACTCTGGGGGTCTTGGCGTGCTCGCGGGCGACCATCTGAAAACTGCGAGCGATCTGGGCGTGCCTCTGGTTGCCGTGGGCCTGCTGTACCAGGAGGGCTATTTCCGCCAGATGCTGGATGCCCGCGGCAGGCAGATTGAGGTTTATCCCTACAACAATCCCACCAGTCTGCCCATCACGCCGGTGCGCGATGAAAACGGCGGGTGGCTGGGCGTGCCGATCCAGCTTCCGGGGAGGGCGGTGGTGCTGCGCGTGTGGCAGGTTCAGGTGGGGCGGGTGGCACTGTTCCTGCTGGACAGCAACGATCCGATGAACAGCCCTGCCGACCGGGGCATTACCGGCAAGCTTTACGGCGGCGGCATGGAAATGCGCCTGGTACAGGAAATCGCGCTCGGGGTCGGCGGCTGGCGGGCGCTGGAGGCGCTCGGTTTACGCCCGGACGTGTGCCATCTCAACGAGGGTCATGCCGCGCTGGTGACGCTGGAGCGGGCGCGCAGCTACATGCAGGAAAACAAGACCGATTTGTGGCAGGCGATCTGGGCGACGCGTGCAGGAAATGTGTTTACCACGCATACCCCGGTGATTGCCGCATTCGACACGTTCCCGCTGGCCCTGCTGATGGAGTACGGCAGTCATTTTGCAGCCCAGCTTGGGGTTGACCCGCGCGAGCTGTTGGCGCTGGGGCGCGAGCATCCGGATGACGGCGGCGAACCCTTCAACATGGCTTTTCTGGCGGCCCGCACCTGCGGCATGATCAACGGCGTCAGTCGGCTGCATGGTGAAGTCAGCCGCCGGATTTTTCAGAGTATCTATCCGCGCTGGCCGGAGCGGGAGGTGCCAGTCGGCCATATCACCAACGGAGTGCATGTGCCGTCGTGGGATTCTCCCTGGGCAGATGAGATATGGACTGCGGCCAGCGGCAAGGAGCGCTGGCGGGGATCGCTGGAAACGGTGACTGGTGCGATCCAGGAATTGAGCGATGAGGCCCTGTGGAAATTTTGCAGCGAGGAGCGCCATGACCTGATGCGCTATGCCCGTCGGCGGCTCGCCCGCCAGATGGGGCAGCGCGGCGCCAGCACGGAAGAGGTTGTGCAGGCTGAAAACCTCCTTGATCCGAACATCCTGACCCTGGGCTTTGCTCGGCGCTTTGCCGAATACAAGCGGCCCAACCTGCTGCTGTCCGATCCGGATCGTCTGGCGCGGCTGCTCAACGACCGGGCGCGCCCGGTGCAACTGATCGTGGCAGGCAAGGCCCATCCCCAGGATGAAAGCGGCAAACGCTTCATCCAGGCGTGGGCGGAGTTCGTGAGTCGTCCGGATGTGCGGGCTCATGCGGTATTCCTGGAGGATTACGACATGGATCTCGCGCAGGAGCTGGTGCAGGGTGTCGATGTCTGGATCAATACCCCGCGCCGGCCATGGGAGGCGAGCGGCACTTCCGGCATGAAGGTGCTGGTCAACGGCGGCCTCAATCTTTCCGAGCGGGACGGCTGGTGGGCTGAGGCCTGTACCTGTGCTCCGGAAGTCGGCTGGTCGCTGGGCGACGGCCAGGAACACTCCGAGCCGGGCTGGGATGAGGTTGAAGCAGAACAGCTTTACCGCCTGCTGGAACAGGAAATCGTACCGATGTATTACCGCCGCGACGCGCAAGGCATTCCGTGCGAGTGGGTGAGTCGCATGCGCTCCAGCATGTCCCGGCTCGCGCCGCAGTTCAGCAGCAGCCGGATGCTGATGGAATATGTGCATAACGCCTACCTGCCAGCTTCGGCGGCATTCAGGATGCGTACTGCCGAAGGTGGTCGCCTGGCAAAAGAGCTTGCCGAATGGGAGGCGTTTGTCAGACGGCATTGGCACAAGGTGCACATGTCCAACCTGGAAATCCGCGAGATGGCGGAGGGCTGGTCATTTTCCCTGCATGCCTACCTGGGGGAAATTCCACCGGAGTCGGTGCAGGTGCAACTGTATGCCGAACCGGTCGAAGGCGACGAGGCCACGCCGCAGGTGATGGAATGTCGGACCGGCATTCCAGGCGCGACCCATGGCTATGTCTATCACTGTCCGATTGCAACCACTCGTCCAGCGTCCGATTTCACGCCGCGCGTCATCGCCTGGCATCCGGAAGCACGCATTCCGGCGGAGGTGAGCCTGATTATGTGGTTTCCCGGATGATCATGCTGAGCGTAGAGGCGCTACGGTAATACTCCAGCGCACACCCTGCAGGGTCACCATCGGCAAGTGGTGAACGATCAAGCGCTTTCGGCCCGATGGGTTGAAACGCGCCTGTCACCAGCTATGATTAAATTCATCCGCAGCCCATAAGAAGCCAGTTGAAAATTTCTGCGCTTGCCATCCGGGTGACAAGCGGAGCCCGGGAAGTATCATCCATAATGAAGGTGGCTATGTGGCAAGCTCTGCACTTTTTCCGCTATCTGATGCGAAGCTTTATCCAGGACCGGTGTCTGCAGTCCGCTGGTGTTCTTGCCTATGCCGCCGTGCTGTCGCTGGTTCCACTGATGGCAGTGGCTTTCGCCCTGCTTTCCGCATTTCCGCAATTTCACGAGCTGATCGTTGAAATCCAGGATCTTATCTTCTCCAATTTTTGTGCCTGCCGCCGGGGATGCCGTACTCAGTTATCTGCAGGCATTTACCCGTCAAGCGCAGGATTTGACGGTGGCGGGCCTGGTCTTCCTGGTTCTTACCGCCCTGTTCATGATGTACACCATCGATCAGGCATTCGATGCAATCTGGAAAACGCACCGCCGGCGCAATCAGATCACCGGTTTCCTGGCTTACTGGGCGGTACTAACGTTGGGTCCATTACTCATCGGGCTCGGCCTGGCGGTGTCGTCCTATCTGGTTTCTTTGCCGTTGCTGGGAAATTTGACGCCTAGCCAGGCAGAGAAGGCCTGGCTGATTGAAGCCGTACCCTTCACCCTGATTTATGCGGTAATGCCGCGCCGTACCGTGCCGTTGCGCCATGCACTGGCAGGCGGCCTGTTTGCGGCAGTGTTTTTCGAGGCGGCGCCGTTGAACTGCCGATCGCCCGCTGTGGCTTCATCCTGAGCTACCGCGTGATCGGCCACCTGTGGCGGGCGCAGCAGGGAGGTAAAACCTTGTCTTTGCGGAACTTGCTGGAGTGCGAACCCGGCATGCACGAGGCCAATCTGCAGGAGGTGCTGGGCACGCTCGAAGCTGCGCACATGGTGCATCTGACCGAGCGCGGGGACTGGGCGCTTTCGCGCGATCTCGACCGGATGGCCTTGCGCGACATCTATCGCGCCAGCGCTTATCCGATTCCCGATCCCGGTGCGGGATGGGAAATGGAGGATGCCTGGAACCGGGCTTTGCAGCAGGTTTTGCTGAACGTGAACAAAAGCCTGGATGCCAGCACTGGATGTGCCTCTCAAAAGCATGTATGAGGCCCATTACGGAGCCGACTAGCTTCATCGTTTATCCATGATTGGACGATGATTATGGTTTGCCGGTGGCAGCGGAAGAACCATCGATACTGCGGGAAGAATTTGGCGCGTAACCCGTGCTTGCGGTCAGGGAGATGGCATGATTGCAGTCGAAATCAGAGCAGCCAGGCCAGTCCAGCCCCCATTCCCGCTCCCATGCTGGCGAAGCCGATGGCGCACCTTTTGGCCAGTCTCGAACCGGCGATCGTGGCGATCAGGCCAAACTTGAATCCGAGGTTGGCAAGGAAGGCGATCACAATTGCCGTCACGGTCTGGGATGCGTCGAGTTTCCCGGTTTCGAACAGGCGCAGGCTGGACAGGGTGATGGCGTCCACGTCGGTCAGCCCGGATACCAGCGCAACCGCATACAGCCCCATGCTGCCCGCCATTTCCGACAGCCAGGCAGAGAAAAACAGCACTACCGCGTACAGCAGCCCAAAACCAATCGCTGTGCGCAATTCGGTCGGGTTGGTGATCTCTGGCATGGGGAATTCGGCACCCTTGACCAGATTCCGCCACAACAAGGCAGTGCCCACCAAGCCGAATGCCAGTCCGCTGCCCAGCACCGGCAGCAGATAGGGAAGGGACTTGGGCGACACGACCACCCCCTCCATTGCCAAGCGGACGATGACGACCAAGTTGGCGATCAGAATGACGATCACGGCCAATTGCTGCATGCCTTCGCTCTTGCCATGGCGTGCATATACCAGCGTGGTGGCCGTGCTGGAAACCAGTCCCCCCATGAAGCCAAGCAGCGGCGCGCCGTAGCGCTGGCCAAAAAAGCGCAGGGCGACGTAGCCCGCCAGGCTAAGTCCAGAAATCAGCACCACCATCAGCCAAGTCTGGTGCGGGTTGAGGGTATGGTAGGGGCCGTAGTTCTGGTCCGGCAGGATGGGCAGGATGATGAAGGTCAGCACCGCGAACTGGAAAATGGAGATGATGTCTCGGCGCGACAGGCCCCTGCTCCAGCCGCGCAGCTCGGGTTTGAAATAGAGCAGGATGGTGACGGCGATGGCCAGCATCAGCGCCGGCGTGCGCGCATCGAACCAGACCATCGCACCGAGCAGATAGCAGACCAGCAGCGCGGCCGAAGTGGTGGTGCCGGGGTCTTCATCGGGAGCTTTGGGGCCGAGGTAGGCGGCGATGATAATGGCGCCGACGGTCAATAGCCCGAGCCCGAGGATCCAGGGTGACTGGAGAATGGCGGAAAACATCGCTGCGAGGGTGCCGGTAAGGGCGACTAGGGCAAAGGTGCGCAGGCCGGCCTTGGCGCTGGGGTTGCGTTCGCGCTCGAGGCCGATCAGCAAGCCGATGGCAAGGCTGGTGAGGAAGGTCGGAATATGCTCGGTGCCATTGCCTTGCAGGAAGGGTAGATCCATCCACATTCTCCGTTATGGGCGCGTACTCTTTGGTATTACTAGGCAGGCTCCCAGTGCGAGAGCAGCAGCTGCAGGCTGGTGTTGCCGTTATACTCGTTTACGTCCAGCCGGTAAACCGCCAGCACCCTGTCTGGTAGCGGGTCGGCATGGAAGAACAGCATCGCTTCGAAACTCCGGCCATCCTGTGCAAGGCGTAGTTTGAGGTGCTTTTCACCCACCACGCGTTGCTGCGCGACCCTGAATTCGCCCTGAAAGCTGGGATCTGGGAAAGCTTGCCCCCATACCTCGGTGCGCATCAACTGGGCCAGTTCGAGAGAGGCTTCAGCAGCATTCAGGGCGCCGTCGGTTTCAATTATCCTTGTTAGCAGGGCAGGGGTCAGGAGTTCGCTGCAGACTGCTTCGAAGCAATCCCTGAAACGGGGTAAATGTGCGCTGTCTATGGTCAGGCCAGCTGCCATGGCGTGGCCGCCGAATTTTTTGATGAGAGTTGGTTCGCGCTTGGATACCAGATCGAGGGCATCGCGCAGGTGCAGGCCGGGAATGGAGCGTCCCGAGCCCTTCAATTCGCCCTCATGACCCTCGGCGAACGCGATCACCGGACGATGAAATTTATCCTTGAGGCGCGAGGCCAGGATGCCGATCACGCCCTGATGCCAGTCGCGATCATGCAGGCAGAGCGAAAAGCTGTCTTGGCTGTCGAGGCTCAGATCCTGGGTAATGGTTTCGGCACTCTCCAGCATGTCGGCCTCGATGGCGCGCCGTTCGCGGTTGAGTGCATCTAGCTGCTGCGCCAGCTTTGTGGCCTGGTCCAGGTTGTCGGTGAGCAGGCACTCGATGCCCAGGGCCATGTCGTCTAGACGCCCGGCGGCATTGAGGCGCGGGCCGGCGACGAAGCCGAGGTCGTAGGTCGATGCTCTTTCCGGTTTGCGTCCGGCTACCTGCAGTAATGCGGCGATCCCGGCTGATGCGCGTCCGGCCCGGATGCGCTTCAAACCCTGGTGGACCAGGATGCGGTTGTTGTCGTCGAGCTTTACCACGTCGGCTACCGTGCCGAGCGCCACTAGATCGAGCAGTCTGGCGAGGTTCGGTTCTGGTTTTGAGTTAAACGTTCCGCGCTGGCGCAGTTCGGCGCGTAGCGCCAGCATCATGTAGAAGATCACACCCACGCCGGCCAGATTTTTGCTGGGAAAGTTGCAGCCCGGCTGGTTCGGATTGACGATGCCGGCTGCATCGGGTAATTCCTCGCCCGGCAGGTGGTGGTCGGTGATCAGCACCTCGATGCCAAGCTTTCTGGCTTCGTCTACGCCAGACACGCTGCTGATCCCGTTGTCCACGGTGATCAGGATATCAGGCCTGCGCTTCGCCGCTAACTGGACAATTTCGGGTGTCAACCCGTAGCCGAACTCGAAGCGGTTGGGAACCAGGTAGTCCACTATGGCGCCAAACTCGCGTAGCGCGCGCATCGCCACCGTGCAGGCGGTTGCGCCGTCGGAATCGTAATCGGCTATGATCAGGAGACGTTTTTCTGCCTGGATGGCGTCTGCCAGTCGGCGCGCCATTTCCGTGGCTCCCTTCATCTCTGTGAAAGGAAGCAGGGTGACTAACTCGTGCTCTATCTGACGCGTTTCACTGATGCCACGCGCGGCGTATATGCGGGCGAGTACCGGGTGCAGGCCGCTGGCGGACAGGCGTTGGGCGTCGGCTTGGGAATAGGGGCGGGGAACGATGCTGGGCATGCCGGATTATAACCTGATGGCGATGTTGCTGACCTGTTTAGTCAAGCACAATAAATCCTGTATCATTACGCTTTCATGAATTTGAAACTGCTTGTCTATGAAAACCACTTTTCTTGATTTTGAACAGCCGATCGCTGAACTTGAGGCCAGGATCGAGGAGCTCCGATTTGTGCAGGATGACTCCGCCGTGGATATCTCCGAGGAAATCGGGCGGCTACAGAAAAAGAACCAGGCGCTGACCAAGGACCTTTACGCCAAGCTTTCGGCCTGGCAGGTTTCGCAGGTTTCCCGGCACCCCCAGCGGCCGTATATGCTCGACTACATTCAAAATATTTTTACCGATTTCGAGGAGTTGCATGGCGACCGCGCTTTCTCCGATGATCCGGCCATCGTCGGCGGCCTGGCGCGCTTCAATGGCCAGCCGGTGATGGTCATCGGCCAGCAGAAGGGCCGCGATACCAAGGAAAAAATCTACCGCAATTTCGGCATGCCGCGCCCCGAAGGCTACCGCAAGGCGATGCGCTTGATGCGCCAGGCAGAGAAATTCGGCCTGCCGATCATGACCTTCATCGATACGCCGGGCGCTTACCCCGGCATCGGTGCTGAAGAGCGCGGCCAGTCCGAGGCGATTGCGCGCAATCTTTATGTCATGGCTGAGCTCAGAACCCCGATCGTCTGCACCATCATCGGCGAAGGCGGTTCTGGCGGTGCGCTGGCCATCGGTGTCGGCGATGTCATGCTGATGCTGCAATATTCGAGCTATTCAGTGATTTCACCGGAAGGCTGCGCCTCGATTTTGTGGAAGAGCGCGGACAAGGCACCGGAAGCCGCAGAAACGCTGGGGATCACCGCCAACCGCCTGAAAACCCTGGGCCTGGTGGATAAGGTCGTGAGCGAGCCGCTCGGCGGCGCTCACCGCGATCCGGATGTGGTCATGCAAAACCTGAAAAAAGCCTTGCAGGAAAGCCTGCGCCAGCTTCAGGACCAGTCGCTGGACGATCTGCTCAAATCGCGTTTCGAGCGCTTGATGGGCTATGGCAAGTTCAAAGAAACTGCTGCCAAGTGATCTGCCCGCATATGTCGAAGCCAAGCTAAAGAGTTGGGTTCAACCGTGCCGGCATCTCACGCTGGCCCTGAGCGGCGGAATGGATTCCGTGGCGCTGCTCGACATTCTGGTGCAACTTCGCACCAGCTTGCATTTCCCCCTTTCCGCAGTTCACGTCAACCATCAGATCAGTTCGAATTCGGCCGATTGGGCCGAGTTTTGCACCCGGCTGTGTGCCGGGCACCACATACCTTTCCAGGTCATCAAGGTCGATCTCAAGCGTGTGCCGGGCGAGAGCCTGGAGGCGCTGGCGCGGGACGCACGCTATCGGGTGTTTGCCGAACAGCAAACTGATTTTATCTTGCTGGCACAACATCTCGACGATCAGGCCGAGACCTTGCTGCTGCAGTTGCTGCGCGGAGCCGGAGCGAAAGGCCTGAGCGCGATGGGTGCGATGAGTGAGGAGGGGACGGAAACACTGCGTTATCTTCGCCCTCTGCTTGATGTGCCGAGGGGAGTGATTCTCGACTATGCTGCCCTGCGCGGCCTGCATTGGGTTGAGGACGAGAGCAATGCAGATATTTCCTATGACCGCAATTACCTGCGCCACCGAGTCATGCCCGAACTGGAGAAGCGCTTTCCCGGATACCGTGTAACCTTTGCCCGTGCCAGCCGGAACTTAGCAGAAAGCGCGCAGTTGTCAGATGACCTGGCTCGGCTGGATCTCGCGACTGCGGTGGTGAATGGCAATTTGCGGGTGGATGCCCTGCGCAACTTGTCCGGAGCGCGCGCCAGAAACCTGTTGCGCTACTGGCTGGCAGAACTCGGGATTCCCATGCCTTCCGCCGGGCGGTTGGAAAACCTGCTGCAGCAGTTGTGCAGTGCCCGTGACGATGCTCAGGTCCATATTTCCATGGGGGATACCGTGATCCGGCGTTATCGCGGGGAGGTGCATCTTGAGAAAAAGACACTTGCGCCGTTGCTGGAACCGGCATTAATCTGGTCGCTTCAGGATATGCCGGACTTGCCATGGTCGGGAGGCGGGTTGGTATTCGAACGGACGACGGGGCAGGGATTGAGCCTGGCCAGACTGACTGCGGCACCGGTTACGATCAGGTTACGCCAGGGGGGCGAGCGGCTTCGCCCTGATTGCCTCAGGCCCACGCGCAGTTTGAAAAACCTGTTGCGGGAGGCGGGAATGCCTCCCTGGCAGCGGCAAAGGCTGCCGTTGCTGTTTAGTGGGGAAAGCCTGGCATTCGTGCCCGGTGTTGGAATAGATTGCGAATTCCGGGCACAGGAAGGTGAGTCTGGAGTGATTGTAAAACTCGAGAGAGCAATATAGTATGGCACTCGTATCTCTTATATAAGATACAGTTGCTTGGATGTAGATGTCAGTTTTGGTCGAACACCTTAATTTTTGGAGAAGCCACATGAAACTTCGTACAGCAATGATGTTTGTTCTAGCCCTCGGGGTCAGCACGCTTGCCAATGCCGCAGGGGAAATCGTCATCAAGTTCAGTCATGTGGTGGCTCCCGACACGCCCAAGGGTCGCGCGGCAGAGAAATTCAAGCAGCTGGCGGAGGAGAAGACCAAAGGCAAGGTCAAGGTTGAAGTCTACCCGAATAGCCAACTCTACAAGGATAGGGAAGAAATCGAAGCCTTGCAGATAGGTGCGGTGCAGATGCTGGCGCCGTCGCTTTCCAAGTTTGGCCCGATGGGAGCACGTGAATTCGAGGTGTTCGACCTGCCCTACATTTTCCCTAACAAGGAAACCCTGTACCGCGTCATGGACGGTGATGTCGGCAAGAAGTTGTTCGCCAAACTGGAGACCAAGGGCGTGATGGGCTTGGCATTCTGGGACAACGGTTTCAAACAGATGAGCGCGAACAAGCCGCTGCACACCGTGGCGGATTTCAAGGGTCTGAAGATGCGCATCCAGCAGTCGAAAGTATCGGATGCGATGATGAAGGCACTTGGCGCGAACCCGCAAGTGATGGCGTTCAGCGAAGTGTACACCGGTTTGCAGCAGGGCGTGGTGGATGGTACCGATAACCCGGTGTCCAATTTCTACACCCAGAAGATGCATGAGGTGCAGAAACATATGACGATTTCGGATCACGCCTACCTGGGCTATGCGGTGATCGTGAACAAGAAATTCTGGGAGGGGTTGCCGGCCGATATTCGCGAGGCGCTGACTCAGGCGATGAAGGAAACGACTGTGTTCGAGCGCGGTATCGCTCAGGAGGAAAACGACGAAGCAATGGCCAAGGTGAAGGCGGCCAAGACCACGGAGATCTACGTTCTTTCCCTGAAGGAACGGATCGAGTGGCATAAGGCGTTGCTGCCGGTGCACAAGGAGTTCGAGGCCGTGATTGGCAGGGACATCATCCAGTCCGTATACGCCACCGCGGCCCAGGTCGAGAAGGAGCGCGCGGCCAAAAAGTAATTGAGCTGCAACTCCCGGATCCCGGCCTTGCGCCGGGGTCTTTTTCTCAAGGTTTGAAAATTATAGCGACGCCGATATGATTAACCGTATTCTGGATCGTCTGGAAGAAACCCTGATCATCACCTTCATGGCTACCGCCACGCTGGTTACGTTTACCGCCGTGACGATGCGCTATCTGGGCGGCGCCGGCATCAGCTGGGCGCAGGAACTCACCATCTATCTGTTCATCTGGATGGCAAAATTCGGCGCCGCCTATGGCGTGCGCACCGGCATCCACATTGGCGTGGATTTCGTGGTTAACGCGGCACGTCCTTCGATCAAGCGTTTGCTGATTATTACCGCCATGTCGCTGGGCGTGGTTTTTACCGGCGTCATTGCCTTTTTCGGTGCGCGCTGGGTGATCTTCATCTACGGTACCGGCCAGGTTTCGCCCGACCTGGAATGGCCGATGTGGGTGATCTACCTGGCGATCCCTTTCGGCTCCGGCCTGATGTGCTACCGTTTCATCCAGGCGATGCTGCTCTTCTTCCGCAGCGGTCGTATCCATACGCATGTTTTTGCAGCGGATGACAGTGAAGCCGAGCAGGAGGTGCGGCCATGACTTTCCTGATCATCATCTCCATTTTGCTGCTGCTCCTCATCACCGGCACGCCGATTTCCATCGCGCTCGGCATGACCGTGCTGACGTTCCTGCTCGGATTTTCGTCATTTTCGTTCGACACCGTCAACATCATCTCGCAGCGCCTGTTCACCGGTCTGGAAAGCTACGCCATCATGGCGGTGCCGTTCTTCGTGCTTTCCGGTCAATTCCTGATCGACGGAAAAATCGCCAAACGCATCATCCGCTTTGCCAATAATGTGGTGGGGTGGATGCCGGGTGGCATGGCAATGGCCGCAGTGCTGGCATGCGCCTTCTTCGCCACGATTTCCGGCTCCAGTCCGGCCACAGTCATGGCGATCGGCTCGGTGATGCTGCCGGCGATGGTGAAGGCCGGCTATCCGAAGCGTTTCGCCGTGGGGGTAATTACCACAGCCGGCTCGCTGGGCATCCTGATTCCTCCTTCCATCGTGATGATCATTTATGCGGTTGCCACCAGCGAGAGCGCCGGCAAGCTGTTCATTGCCGGCATCGTGCCGGGCTTTTTGCTTGCGATCATCATGATGACGCTGGTCTATGTCCAGGCCAGGCGGAATGGTTTTCCTACCCAGCCTAAACCCACGTCCAAGGAATTCTGGGAATCGTTCAGGGATGCCTGGTGGGGAATGTTTCTTGTAGTCATCATCATCGGCGGTATTTACGGCGGCATTTTCACCCCGACCGAGGCGGCGGCGGTTGCTGCGGTCTACGCTTTCCTGGCGGCGATGTTTATTTATCGCGACCTGAAGTGGAAAGAAGTCCCCAAGGTGCTGCTGAGTGCGGCCAATACCAGCGCTATGTTGCTGTACATCATCACCAACGCCATCTTGTTCTCCTTCCTGATGACTTCGGAGCAAATCCCGCAGGCGATGTCTACCTGGGTGGTGGCGCAGCATCTGGAGCCCTGGATGTTCCTGCTGGTGGTGAACCTAGCCCTGATCGCGGCGGGGCAGTTCATGGAGCCCAGTTCCATCGTCCTGATTCTGGCGCCGTTGTTCCTGCCGATTGCCAAGACACTGGGCATCGACCCGATCCATCTCGGCATCATCATGGTGGTGAATATGGAAATCGGCATGATCCATCCACCGGTGGGATTGAACCTGTTCGTTGCCAGCCATCTGGCGAAGATGGGGCTGACCGAGGTTTCTATCGCGACGCTGCCGTGGGTGGGCGTCATGCTGCTCTATCTCGGCCTGATCACCTACGTGCCGGAAATCTCCTTGTGGCTGCCGCATCTGCTGTATAAGTAAACTGATTTAGCTCTTCTTAGCAACGCCCCGCCTGATTGCGGGGCGCGTTCTTGCTTAACATCCGAGTTGAGGCGACATGTCCGTTGCGCAGGCCGTTTTCCCAATCTTTGCCTTGATCCTGCTCGGCTACGGGCTGCGCCGCTGGTTCCGTTTGAGCGACGATTTCTGGCCGCAATTGGACCGGTTGGTTTACTACGTGTTTTTTCCCGCACTGCTGTTCCATTCCCTGTCCGGTTTCGAGATCGATCTGGGCGCGGCCACGCCGATGCTGGAGGTGGCCACCCTTTACATGCTGGCTGGCATGATCCTCGGTTATGTTGCGAAATATCTATTCCACGCGCCACCCAAAGTGTTTGCTGCATCGTTCCAGTCTTCTTTTCGCTTCAACAGCTACGTGGGACTGGCCGTGGCAGGGTCTATCCATGGTCAGGATGGGCTGGCGGCGATCGGCCTGCTGATGGGTTTTCTGGTGCCGATGGCCAATGTGGCCTCGGTGTGGGCGCTGGCGCGCCACGGCGAGGGCCACTGGCTGAAAGAAATCCTGTTCAACCCACTGATCATGGCCACTGCGGGCGGGATTTCCTTCAGCCTGGCTGGGCTGCATTTGCCGGATTTATTGCAGCGCCCGATCGCGCTTCTTTCCCAGGCTTCACTACCGATGGGGTTGATCGCCGTCGGCGCCGGCTTGAAGCTACAGAGTTTGAATCGCCACCGGGGAACCCTGTGGTATGGCGTGATCGTGAAGTTGCTGGTGCTGCCCGCCATTGCCTGGGGGCTGGCATCGGCCTTCGGCCTGTCCGGGGTGTATTTCCACATCGCCGTGCTGATGGCCGCTCTACCGGTCTCGACGGTGTCTTACGTGCTGGCGATGCGCATGGGCGGGGACGGCAGCATCAGCGCCGCCCAAGTGATGGTGACCACGCTGCTGGCGCTGGTGACGCTGCCGATGTGGTTGCTGCTGATGGGGTTTTGATATCTAAGTGTTGATGTGAAGTCGTCCCAGTAACCATACCATGCCGAAATAGGCCGAAGCAGTAGCCGCCGAGGCGGTGCTGAGGCTGGCCCAAAACCCCCAGCCGGCACGTAATAACAGAGGGAGCAGGACGAACAGCAGCAGCGACGGGATAACCAGCCAGAAAATGCCTTGCGAAAGCGCGGCGACCTTTTGGGTGTTGCCGGTTTCGACATAGAGCCAGATGAGTGCAAGCAGCGACGTGAGCGGCAATGACGCCAGTGCTGCGGCCCAGAACGAGCTGCGCTTGGCGATTTCGGATACGGCCACGATGATGGCCGTAGTGAGAGCAATTTTCAGCGCATACTGCCACATGGCCGGATTTACCTAACCGGCACTACCACTGCGCTGATGCCCATGGCACGGATCTTCGCCAGTGCTTGGTCGGCTTCGGTCTTGCTCTGGAAAGGACCGACGTTGAGTCTGGTTTCGGTGTAGGACTTGATGCCGTTCTGCGCCAGTTTTTCTTGCAGTTGCAGGGCATTGGTCGGGTTGGAGAAGACCCCGAGCTGCACGGTATAACCCTTGGGGACGGGCTCGGCATGTGGCAAGGCTCTTTCGGAGATGGCTTTTGCCGGTTGAGCGGGCTGCATTTCCTGGGGTGCTCGGGTAGCGGCTTGAGGCGGTGCGGCGGCAGGCTTGACCGGGGCGGGGCGGGCGGAAACTTCGGCTTCAGTGCCGGGCCTGACGGGCGTTGGTTTGGCGGCTTTTGGTGCCAGTCCGGCCGGCGTGCCTGGCGTGGGTGCGTTCACTACCTCCGGTGGTGGTGGCGGTGGCGGGGTGGGTTGAGCTTCTTGCTCTGGCAGAGTAGTTGGCGGGGCGGCCATTTCTTCCGGGGCCGGCGTAGCAGGTTCGGGTTGCGTGACGGGGGGAAGCACGGTGCCCGGCGCGGTGGTCCGGGTGACTGGCGCTTCCGATTTGTAGCGGGTCAGGACGGTGAGCGCTGCGATGGCGGCTGCCACCAGGACAGAAGCGACAATAACGCGTCGGATGGCGCGTTTTTTGACCTCGTTTTGTTCGTCGAGTGACGGTTGCTCCGGCATGGTCTTGTCCTTGTTTTAATGGAAAATCCGGCTGCGCTTCATGGTAGCACGATATGCCCGGCCGCAACAGCGCAGGGGGTTAAGGTCGCATAAGACGTTTATTTTAAGTGATAAATGTGGTATTTTTACACGTTTTAAATTTAAGCAATATCAAGAAACTCTGGAGAAAACAAATGGCTGTCGAGCGTACCCTTTCAATCATCAAACCCGACGCAGTGGCAAAAAACGTGATCGGCAAAATTTATTCCCGCTTCGAAAGCAATGGCCTGAAAATCGTCGCCTCGCGCATGATTCATCTTAGCCGTTCCGAAGCTGAAGGCTTCTACGCGGTTCATCGCGAGCGTCCCTTCTTCAAGGATCTGGTCGAATTCATGATGTCCGGTCCGGTGATGGTGCAGGCGCTGGAAGGCGAGAACGCTGTTGCCAAGAACCGCGAGCTGATGGGCGCCACCGACCCGAAGAAGGCCGACAAGGGCACTATCCGCGCCGATTTCGCCGAGAGCATTGATGCTAACGCCGTGCACGGCTCCGACAGCCTGGATAATGCCAAGATTGAGATTGCCTATTTCTTCCCGTCGATGGAAGTCTATACTCGTTAATGACTGTCAACCTGCTCGACTTCGACCAAGAAAAACTTTCTGTTTTCTTCGCGGAAAGCGGCGAAAAGCCGTTCCGCGCCAAGCAGCTGCTGCGCTGGATGCATCAGTTCGGGGAAAGCGATTTCTCCCGGATGAGCGATCTGTCCAAGGCGCTGCGGGAGAAGTTGGGAGGGCTGGCAATCGTCGAGCCGCCCCGCTTGATCCAGGAGCAGATTTCTGACGATGGCACACGTAAATGGCTGCTCGACGTCGGCGCAGGGCAGGGTGTTGAAACTGTGTTCATCCCCGAGGGGGATCGCGGTACGCTGTGCGTTTCCTCACAGGTGGGGTGCGCGCTGGAATGCAGTTTCTGCTCTACCGGACGGCAGGGTTTTAACCGCAATCTCAGCGTGGCTGAGATCATCGGCCAGTTGTGGTGGGCGAACAAGGCACTGGGCTGCACGCCGCGCAATGAACGCGTGATCAGCAACGTGGTGCTGATGGGCATGGGTGAGCCTCTGCTCAATTTCGACAATACTGTGACCGCGTTGCACCTGATGCTGGACGACAACGCCTATGGCTTGTCGCGTCGTCGTGTGACGGTCAGTACTTCCGGTATTGTCCCTGCCATGGACCGCCTGCGTGAGCAGTGCCCGGTAGCGCTGGCGGTTTCTCTGCATGCGCCGAACGATGCGCTGCGTGACATCCTGGTGCCAATCAACAAAAAATACCCGCTAAGCGAGCTGATGGCGGCCTGCCGTCGTTATGTCGTCGATGCTCCGCGGGATTTCATTACTTTCGAATACGTCATGCTGGACGGCGTCAACGATAGCCCCGCGCATGCGCGTGAGCTGGTCGCCCTGACGCGCGACGTACCATGCAAGTTCAACCTGATCCCATTCAATCCATTCCCGGATTCTGAATACAAGCGTTCGCCCGCCGATGTCATTCGCCGTTTTGGAGCGATTTTGATCGAAGCCGGACGTGTGGTGACGACACGCAAAACTCGTGGCGACGACATCGACGCCGCCTGCGGCCAGCTGGCCGGTAAAGTGCAGGATAAAACCAGGCGCACGATAAAAATTGAGGTGGCTGCATGAGCAGGGAGCAGGTTCCGGCCGCAGGCTGGATGCGACCGGCCGCGATTGCAGCCGGCCACCGACATGACTCTGGGGAAAGCTCCATGATAATTGATGAGGTGGCTGCATGAGCAGGGAGCAGGTTCCGGCCGCAGGCTGGATGCGACCGGCCGCGATAGCCCCACAAGGGGACTCCGGCCCGCTACGGGCTAAAGCCCGTGTGGGATCGTATGCAGCCGGTCGCCGACATGATTCAGTGGGAAACGCTATGGTGATTGATGAGGTGGCTGCATGAGCAGGGAGCAAAACCTGAAGCGGATGTTATTTCTGATTGTGCTCGGAGCCGGCCTTCTGGTGGGGGGGTACGCATCGGCGGAAGAGCAGACCGATGCGCGCCAGCGCGCCCAGGTCCACACTGATCTGGGCGCGGCCTATTTTAGCTCCGGTCAGTTAGGTGTGGCGCTGGAAGAGCTGAATATGGCGATCCGGGCGGATTCCAGCTTTGCGTCGGCCTATAACATGTTGGGCCTGGTTTACATGACGCTGCGGGAGGATGACAAGGCGGAAGAGAACTTCCGCCGCTCGCTCAGTCTGAACAGCACTGATTCCGACACCAACAACAATTACGGCTGGTTTCTTTGCCAGCGCGGCAAAATCGACGATTCTATCCGGCATTTCATGGCGGCGCTTAAGAATCCCCTGTACGCGACACCCGAGAAGTCTTATCTCAACGCCGGGATTTGTGCACGTAAGAAAAATGACGACGCCGAGGCTGAGGAATTTCTGCTGAAAGCGGTCAAGCTTCAACCCCGTCAGCCTCAGGCACTATTCCACCTGGCAGATATCAACTTTAAGCGTGGAAACTACAGCGAGTCCAGGAAATTTATTAATCAGTTTTTCCAGATTGCCGCACCGACACCGGAAAGCTTGTGGCTGGGGATGCGCATCGAACGCAGGCTGGGCAACCGCAGCGACGAAGCCAGTTATGGCCTGCAACTGAGGAAAACCTTTCCCGATTCGCCCGAAGCCCAGGCGTTGCGCAGCGGGAAATATGAGTAAGGGTCTGTAAATGAACATCCTGGACAATTATGGGTGTGCTGGCGGGGTGCGATGCAAGACGCCGGGCGCGCTGCATGGCCATTCCATGCAAGCGACCGGCAACGCCGCAGCGCGCCCCGCCAGTGCAGCCAGAATGTTCTGGTTATTCGTTTGCAGGCCCTAACAGCGTGAGGTATTGAGTGACTGAAGAATTTGAGGTTAATACTGCTGAGCAGCAGACAGAGGTCAGGCCGAGTGCGGGCAAGACGCTGGCTGAAGCGCGTGAGCGGCTTGGCTTGAGCGTGGCTGAAGTAGCTCGTCAACTCAGGCTTTCTTCTCGGCAGATCGAGGCACTGGAGGCGGATGACCACGCCAGCCTGCCGGGCGAGACATTTCTGCGTGGCTTTCTGCGTAATTATGCCAAGTTGCTGCAGCTCGATCCCGAAGCGTTGCTGGCACTTTGCCATCCCGAGCCGACTCAGGCTCAGTCGATTGCCGTGCCGACGAGCAGGATCGAATTTGGCGGCAAGCGCAGGCTGATGCCGTTTGGCGATCATTCCGGAAAGCCGTGGGCGAAATATGCCGCTATCATCGGTGTGGTCATACTGGTCTTGTCCTGGGGAGGGTATCAATTATTCCTGGGGCAACCCTCGCCCCAGGATGTGCCGGTGAAGTCCGCTGGAGAAACCTCGATGGTCCTGTCGTTGCCGCAGGCTGAGGCTCCGGTTCAGACGGCGCCCGTCACGAATCAAGCTGTCGAGACGGTTGCTGTACCTGCGCCTGCAACTGTACCCGTTGCTGTCCCGGTTGCTCCGGCTACTGCAGAGACTCCAGTTTCCTCTGTTCCTTCCTCGGCGGAGGTCGGTGGCCAGCGTCTGCAGTTTATATTTGATGGCGATGCCTGGGTCGAGGTGAAGGATAAAGACGGCAAGGTTATTTTTTATCAGTTGAATTCGAAAGGCAGCCAGCAGTCGGTGCGCGGCAACCCGCCATTTTCCCTGGTGATTGGCAATGCCGCTCATGTCAAACTGACTTACAACGACAAGCCTGTTGACCTTGCGCCCCATATCAAGGTGGATGTGGCGCGACTGAGCATCGAGTAAACCATGTATAAACCTGAAATACCCCGCCGCAAGAGCCGGCAGATCATGGTCGGTTCGGTCGCCGTCGGCGGCGATGCGCCGATCAGCGTACAAACCATGACCAACACCGAAACCTGCGACATCGAGGCGACGCTCGCCCAGATCGATCGCGCAACGAGGGCCGGCGTGGATATCGTACGGGTTTCCGTTCCCAGCATGGAGGCTGCGGAAGCCTTCGGCGAGATTAAAAAGCGTTCGCCGGTCCCCTTGATCACCGACATCCATTTCGATTACAAAATTGCTCTGCGTGTCGCTGAGCTGGGTGCTGACTGTTTGCGCATCAATCCCGGCAATATCGGGCGCGAGGATCGCGTGCAGGCGGTGGTGCAGTCGGCCAAAGACCATGGTATTTCGATCCGCATCGGTGTCAACGCCGGCTCGCTGGAAAAGGATCTGCAAAAGAAATATGGCGAGCCCACTCCCGAGGCCCTGGTGGAATCGGCGATGCGCCATATCGAGATCCTCGATCGCCTGAATTTTCCGGATTTCAAGGTGAGTCTCAAGGCCTCCGACGTGTTTACCACGGTCGAGGCGTACAAGATACTCGCCGCCCAGATCGAGCAACCTCTGCACCTCGGTATTACCGAAGCGGGGGGTCTGCGTTCCGGCAGCGTCAAGTCGGCGATTGGCCTCGGCATGTTGCTGGCCGCCGGCATCGGCGACACCATCAGGGTTTCATTGGCGGCCGATCCGGTAGAAGAGGTCAAGGTCGGCTTCGACATTCTGAAGAGCCTGCACATCCGCAGCAAGGGGATCAACATCATTGCCTGCCCGTCCTGCTCGCGCCAGGAATTCGACGTGATCAAGACAGTCAACGCCCTGGAAGCGCGCCTCGAGGATGTGCTCGAACACATGGATGTGGCGGTGATGGGCTGTGTGGTAAACGGGCCGGGCGAAGCGCGCGAGGCAAATTTCGGTATCGCCGGTGGTTCTCCCAATTTGCTTTATGTAGATGGCAAACCTGCCTACAAAGTAACGGAAGGTGAGATAGTCGATCAGTTGGAACGACAGGTTCGCGACCGTATTGCCCGGATGAAACAAGAATCACAAAAGTAATGAGCCAAATTCAAGCCATACGCGGGATGAACGATATCCTGCCTGAACATGCAGACCTGTGGACGTTTTTCGAGGACACCGTGGAGGATTGGCTGCGCAGCTACGGTTACCGCAGCATCCGCATGCCGATTGTCGAGCAGACCGCGCTGTTCAAACGCGCCATCGGAGAAGTTACGGACATCGTCGAGAAGGAAATGTATACCTTCGTCGATGCGCTCAACGGCGACAGCCTGACACTACGGCCTGAAGGTACTGCCTCCTGCGTGCGCGCGGCGATCCAGCATAACCTGCTGTACAATGCGCCGCAGCGCCTTTATTACACCGGGCCGATGTTCCGGCACGAGCGTCCGCAGAAGGGGCGCTACCGCCAGTTTCACCAGGTCGGGGTGGAGTCGCTCGGTTATGCTGGGCCGGACATGGATGCCGAACACATCATCATGACGGCGCGACTGTGGAAGCGGCTCGGCCTGTCCGATCTTGCCCTGCAGATCAACACGCTGGGCAGCAGTGCGGATCGTGCTCGTCACCGTGCCCGCCTGGTGCATTATCTTGGGCAGCATGTCGACATACTCGACGAGGATTCGCGCCGGCGCCTGCACACCAATCCGCTACGGGTACTCGACAGCAAGAATCCGGCTCTGCAGGAACTGATCGAGGCGGCGCCGAAGTTGCTGGATGATCTTGACGAGGCGTCGCTCAAGCATTTCGAGGATTTACAGGTGATGCTGCGTGATGCCGGTATCGAATATCAGATCAACACGCGTCTGGTGCGTGGACTGGATTATTATAATTTTACCGTTTTCGAATGGGTTACCACCCAGCTCGGTGCACAGGGCACGGTGTGCGCGGGAGGTCGATACGACGGCCTGATCGAACAGATTGGCGGCAAACCGGCGCCGGCTTGCGGTTTCGCCATGGGTGTGGAGAGGCTGCTCGCACTGCTCGAGGAGAACGCATTTCAGGCGCCTCGGGTCGCCACCGATGTTTATCTGGTGCACCAGGGCGATGCGGCAAATAAATTTGCCATGGTGGCGGCTGAACAGTTGCGCGACCAAGGCTTGCACGTGCTCCTGCATTGCGGTGGCGGCAGCTTCAAGTCGCAGATGAAAAAGGCGGATGCCAGCGGTGCGCGCTACGCGCTGATCATCGGCGATGACGAGGCGGGGGCAGGGGAAGTCACTCTCAAGCCGCTACGCGAGCTGGGAGAACAAATGCGGATGACGGTGGATGCAGCGGCGAGTCTGATCAATGTTGGATAGCGCTAACTTTAATTAAATCGGGGAAAAAATGGCTTACGATCTTGAAGAACAGGAAAAAGTAGACGAGCTGAAAGCCTGGTGGAATAAAAACGGGACGACAGTAATGTTGGCGGTCGCGGTGTTCGCTGCGGTGGTGGCCGGCATACAGGGTTGGCGTGTCTACCAGAATAGCCAGCAGCGCCAGGCGGCGCTGGTGTACGAAGCCGTACAAAATGGGGTGCAGAGCAAGGACATCAAGCGCATCCGTGATGCAGCTGGCCAGCTTATCGAAAAATATCCGGGCACGCCTTATGCATCGAGATCTGCGTTGCTTGCGGCCGGGGTTAACTACGAATCGGGTGATGCCAAGAGTGCCAAGGCACAGTTGCAATGGGTGGTCGATCACGCCAAGGAAGATGGCGCGCGTGACATCGCACGGTTGCGTCTGGCCGGTATCCTGCTGGATGAGAAAAGTCACGAGGAAGCCATGAAAACGCTGGAAGGGTCGCATGAAAAGGCGTTTGACGGCCTGTTTTCGGATCTTAAAGGAGACGTGCTGACGGCTCAGGGCAAGATGGCGGATGCCCGTGTTGCCTACAAGGCCGCACTTGAAAAAATGGATGGAAAAAGCGCTTATCGTCAAGTCGTGGAAATGAAGCTGTATGGCCTGGGAGAACACGGATGAGGCGCAATGAGCCAATAAGATGGCTGCTGGCGCTGGCAACCATTTTCCAGCTGGCTGGTTGCAGCGGCATGGGGGAAAAGGTTTCCACCGGCTTTGGTCTTTGGGGTGGCAAGGATACCGGTGAGAAGCCGGCGGCGCTGGTCGAATTCAAGCCTGCTGCGGAACTCAAGTCGAGTTGGCAGGAGCGCGTTGGTGGGGCCGGGGATACAGTGCTGTTTCCCGCTGTGGTGGGCGACAGTATTTACGCGGCGGGCCTGGACGGAAAGATTGTCCGTTTCAGTGCAGATACCGGCAAACAGCAGTGGACCATTGATTCCGGGCGCAAGATTTCCGGCGGCGTCGGTGCGGACAGCAATCTGGTGGCGGTGGGAACTGCCAAGGGCGAGGTGCTGGCTTTTGACGCCAAGGGCCAGCCATTGTGGCAGGCACGTCTTTCGAGCGAGATACTGAGTGCGCCGCAGGTGGCCAACGACATCGTCGTGGTGCGTACCGGCGACGGCCGCATTTTCGGGCTGGATGCCAGGGATGGCAAGCGCAAGTGGGTATACCAGCGCGCCATGCCGGCACTGGCCCTGCGCAGCAATGCCGGCGTGGTGGTGACGCACGGTGCGGTGTTCGCCGGTTTTGCCGGTGGCAAGCTGGTGGCGCTCAACCTGGCGACCGGGAACATGGGTTGGGAAGCGACCGTGGCCCTGCCGCGTGGAGCCACCGAGCTGGAGCGTGTGACTGATGTCAGCAGCCTGCCGGTGGTGGATGACCGCATGATCTGCGCCACGGCTTATCAGGGGCGTACAGCCTGCTTCGATATTGCCAGCGGCAACCTGATCTGGGCGCGTGATGTCTCCAGTTCAGCCGGTCTGGCGATGGATGATCGTTACGTATACGTCAGCGATACTCGCGGCGCTATCCATGCCCTCGACAAGAACAGCGGTGCGAGCCTGTGGAAGCAGGACAAGCTACTTGCCCGCCAAGTCACTGCGCCACTGGCTCTTGGAAGATATATCGCGGTGGCCGATGTGCAGGGCTATGTACATCTGCTGGCGCGGGAGGATGGCAGCTTCGCAGCACGCATCGCCACTGATAGCAGCCAGATCGGTGCTCCGCCTGTGGCGCTGAGCCGAGGCTTCCTGGTGCAGACCCGCAACGGCGGCTTGATTTCGTTGTCAGTGCAATAACTTAAAAGCATTGACCGCAAAGGACGCGAAGGGTCGCAAGGGAATTCAAAACCTTGTTGTTTCTCCATTGTGCAACTTTGCGTCCTTTGCAGTGAAAGATTTTTCAAAATGAAACCTACTTTAGTTCTTGTCGGCCGTCCCAACGTCGGCAAATCTACTTTGTTCAACCGGCTAACCAGAAGCCGCGATGCTCTCGTTGCGGATCTGCCGGGGTTGACGCGCGACCGCCATTACGGCCACGGTCGAGTGGGAGACAGACCCTATCTGGTAGTGGATACGGGTGGTTTCGAGCCGGTGGCGAAGGACGGCATTCTTCACGAAATGGCGCGGCAGACCCTGCAGGCGGTAGACGAGGCCGATGCAATCGTATTTATGGTCGATGCGCGTCAGGGTTTGACTGCCCAGGACAAGATCATTGCCGATCAGCTGAGAAAACTGGGCCGTCCGTTGTTTCTGGCAGTGAACAAGGCTGAGGGCATGCGGCGCGATGTGGTTGCCGCTGAATTCTACGAACTCGGCCTGGGTGATCCGCTGGTGATTTCGGGTGCACATGGCGAAGGCGTCCATGACTTGGTGGAACTGGCCCTGGAGAGTTTTCCGCTGGATGAAGTGGACGAGGAGGAGGACGACCATCCCAAGATCGCTATTGTCGGCCGTCCCAACGTGGGTAAGTCCACGCTGGTCAACAGCCTGCTCGGCGAGGAACGGGTAATCGCCTTCGACCAGCCGGGTACGACCCGCGACAGTATCTACATCGACTTCGAGCGCGATAGCAAGCGTTATACCCTGATCGATACCGCCGGCATCCGCAAGCGCGGCAAGGTGTTCGAGGCGATCGAGAAGTTTTCCGTGGTGAAAACCCTGCAGGCGGTGGAAGATGCCAACGTGGTGGTGCTGGTTCTGGATGCCCATCAGGACGTTTCCGAGCAGGATGCCCACATTGCCGGCTTCATTCTGGAAAGCGGCCGCGCTCTGGTGGTGGCGGTGAACAAGTGGGACGACCTTTCCGCCGACCGGCGCGAAGTGGTCAAGAACGACATCGCGCGCAAGCTGCAGTTTCTGGACTTTGCCAAGTTCCACTATATTTCCGCTCTGCAGGGCAGTGGCGTGGGCGGCCTGTTCAAGTCCATCGACGGTGCCTATGAATCGGCTATGATCAAGATGCCAACGCCCAAGCTGACCCGTATCCTGATGGAAGCCACTACCCAGCACCAGCCGCCCAAGTCCGGCCCGTTCCGTCCCAAGCTGCGCTATGCTCATCAGGGCGGATCCAATCCGCCGCTGGTGATAATTCACGGCACCTCGCTGTCGAGCCTGTCGGCCAGCTACAAGCGCTATCTGGAAAGTACCTTCCGCAAGGCGTTTGAGTTGACGGGCACGCCGCTCAGGGTGCAGTTCAAGCAGGGACATAACCCATTCGCCGACAGGGTGCCTGCACCCAAGACCGAAGCCGATGAAAAGCGCGCTCACCGCCAGCGCCGGCGCGGCCGGAAGCTGTACGGCTAATGACGTGATGGGTGATGAGTGATGGGTAAGGGGAAAAAGCGGAGTTGGTGCAGGTTTTTGATTTCCCTCATCACTCATCACCCATTACCCATCACCTCTCACCTCCAATAAAACTGGAACCAGTATGACGCAATCCGGCCCCCGCGAAATCACCACTCCTTTCCGCCCCATCCCCCTGGAAGTGCCGGAGGGGATGAAGCACAACGAATTTTTCAACAGCACCGAAAATCTCAACGATCTGATGCATAACAATGGGTTGTTGATGAACGATGAAAACCTGTTGTTGTACCGCAAGGCTTTGGGGCACAGCAACGAGTTCGATGCCTCGATTATCTACAACACCTCGCAATGCATCCTCAATCCGCTGGGGCGGCCGGTGCGTCGCACTCAGGTTCCGGACAATGTGAAGCATGTGTGGAACCGGATGAACCAGATCATCATCGACTACATGCTGGAGCAATACCCCGATCCGGATGAGGCGTTGATTCTGGCGGGTGAGGCGAGTCTGGATGCTACCTGGCCGCTGACCTCGCCAGGGGTGCCCAGCATCCGCATGTTGCACAATCACTTCATCGTTTTTCCCAAGGATGAACTGCGCAACGCCAAGCTGGCCGATTCGAAAAATCCCAACCTTACCGATGGCGGTCAGCACAGCTTGTTTCAGGCTTATATGCATGATGTTTACCGCGAGTTTTTCGACAAGGCGCTGGACCTGGAGCTTCTCAAGCCCGCCAGCGAAGCCGACGCATGCATCGCGCTGACGGGCTACCCGCAGGGTCTGCCCAGCTGGGAGATTCAGGGTGGTGCGGCGGCGCTGAAAGATGTGCGTTTCTGGAAAGAGTACGATGAGGTATTAAAGGGGTTTATCGATTTCTACCGCACCTTCTTCTCGCAGGTCTCTACTCGTAATGCGCCACTCCCGAGTGACGCCTATTACCCGGATGAAGTCGAGAGCGTGCTGCTGTTCAACAATGATTTTCTGAAGACAGCAAAGAAGGTGCGCGACCACTGTATTGTAGATGCAAAATACGCCAATGCCATACGCTGGCAGCCTGCGTTCAAGCAACTTATCTATCGTAATGACGAAGGCAAGTTGATCGTTACTATCAGTCAGAATTCGATCGGCAACGCGATCACCGAACTGCTCGGCGTCGTGGTTAACCGTGTCGCCGATGCCGAAGGTTACGAAAAGCGGGAACCCAGGCTGATCGAACGATTGCTCGAGGTGCGGCGTCGCCTGATCGAGGCCGATCTGGGCGATGGTATTGCGACCGATTACTGGCCTGATGAGTAACCACGTTTAGTGAACAATTTTCCGGGTTCTGGTAACTCCAGAAAAGCGCCTTCCCTTGCGCGCCTCAGCGCGAGGGTGTCCCTCATCGTAGCGGGGTGAGCGAGATCGAAAATTTGCATTCAACACTGTCTGATGCTCAGCAGAGGCTGGGGACTTTAGCGCAGAACCGTGAAAAATTGCTGTTGACGGCGGCACATGCGGGCACCTACGCGGTGCGTGTCCGGGATCATGTGGTCATGGCGGCCGACAGGTCTTTCCTCGATATGCTGGGCATGGAGGAAGGCGAGGTGGTAGGTCATCCCTGGAACAACCTTCTGGCGGAACGTGAAGTCCTTCCCAGTGCTACCCAGCAACTGAAAATCAGCGGTATGGCGCAGCTGGTTCGGAAGTTCATAAACCGCAAGGGCCAGCCACTGTGGCTGTCGCTCGCTGAATTCGAGCAGACGAACGAGATCGGAGAGGTCATTCGTCATGGCCTGGCGATCGATGTGAGCGATCGGGAACGGCTGTTGATGACGGTAAAGGACCAGTCCGCGCGCCTGCAGGTACTGTGGCAAATCGCCACCAGCCGCACCCGTTCCGAAGGCGAGAAGGTCAGGCTGATGCTCCGACTGGGAATGGATACTCTGGATATGGATGCGGCATTGCTGAGCGAGAAAATCGGCGATCATTTCATGCCGGCGTATTTGGTGGACACGCTGGGCATTTTCAAGGCAGAGGAGGTCTGTCCGCTGGATATGCTGTGCCAGCGTGCCGCCGATGAGAATCGTGGTCTCTTCATCGCAGACTTGAAAACAAGTGAAAGGCCGGAGTTGGCGAAGGTGGTAGTCAGTTTTGGCATCCATGCCTACGCCGGTATCCCGCTTTGGGTCGGGGAGCAATTCTATGGAACCTTGGTTTTCTTGCGGAAGAAGCCGTTGGCAGAGGGGAAATTTACCCAGGGTGACGAGGCGTTCATGGAACTGCTTGCGGCCTGGTTCAGCCAGATGTTGCTGCAGCTCAAGCAGCGACAGAAGTTGGAAACGCAGGCGCTCACCGATGAACTCACTGGATTGCCAAACCGGCGTGCCGCGGAACTGCGTTTCGACGAAGAGATCGCGCGCGCCAAGCGCGATGGCATCGGATTTTCCGTCGCCACTGGTGATCTGGATCGCTTCAAGCTGATCAATGACCACTATGGGCATGGCGTAGGAGATGAAGTGCTGCAGCAAGTTTCGCACATCATGCGTCAGGCGTTGCGCGAGGGGGACTGGCTGGCACGGTGGGGTGGAGAAGAGTTTATTCTGTTCCTGCATGATTCTGATCGTGCCGATGCCATTGCTGCGGCGGAACGGATCCGCCTGGCGATCAAGGCTCATCCGCTGAAGACCGGCCACGGTAGTCTGGAAATTACCGCGAGCTTCGGCATAGGCGTGTGTCAGGCTGGCGACGAGGATATCTCTCAGGCGCTGTCCGAGTCGGACAGCTGTCTCTACGAGGCCAAGCGCAAGGGCCGCGATTGCGTGGTTGCCAGGGATTCTGCCGGTTCGGGCACGCTGTGGCGCGCCGGCATGCTGCAGCGCGCACTGAAGGAGGAGCGTATCGTCGCCGCCTATCAGGTCATGGTGGACCTGAATACCCGCAAGCCGGTGGCAGATGAAGCGCTGGCACGCATGCACATGCCCGATGGTTCCGTTATTGGAGCCGGCGAATTCATCGAGGCGGCGGAAGGGATCAACCTTATCCACGAGGTGGATCGCAGCATTACCCGCCACGCCATGAATCGTTGCGCGGTCAACCTGACGGACGGTCACGACCCCGGCTTTGCTCATTTCATCAACCTCTCGCCCCAGTTCCTTGCGCGCAAGGATTATGTGGATGAGCTTCTGGGCGGGGCCATGCAGTTTTGTTCCACCTGCGATATCGATTTTCCCGACTACAAACCGGTGGTGTTCGAGATTACCGAGCGCCAGTTGCTGACGGATTTCGAGCGCATACGACTTGATTTGCAGCCCTTGCTGGATTTCGGCTTCCGCCTGGCGCTCGATGATTTTGGTAGCGGCTATTCTTCTTTTCTTTACCTGGCGGAACTGCCGGTCAGCTTCCTCAAGATCGAAGGCTGGATGGTGCTTAACATGTCTGGCAACGTAAGGGTGCGCGCGATGGTGGAAAGCATAATCGTATTATCGAAGAAATTGAATATCACCACCATAGCGGAGTGTATCGAAGATCGTGAAACGGCAGACATGCTGCGCGACATGGGAGTGGACTGGGGGCAGGGCTATTATTTTGGCCGCCCCGAGATATAAACGGAGCGCCATCTTGAAATGCGCTGATTTTCCCATATAGTAATATATAGTGGATGTTGCTGGCAGCCTTTTGAAAAACCAAGTAAAGTAGCCATCCAAAACCAACCATAACAACGAACTGGAGAAATCATGAGCGCGAAAGGGCAGCTATTACAAGACCCGTTTTTAAATGCCTTGCGTAAAGAGCATGTACCCGTTTCCATCTATCTGGTAAACGGTATCAAGCTTCAAGGGCAGATCGAGTCTTTCGACCAGTACGTCGTGCTGCTGAAAAACACGATTACCCAGATGGTCTATAAACACGCGATTTCCACGGTAGTGCCGGTGCGTCCCGTGAACATGTCCTTTGATCTTCCCGCCGAGGATTAAAACTCCTAAATGATTGAACGCCCAGGCAGCGGAGACGCTGCTGTACTGGTCAGCCTGGATTTTGGCGACACGGATTACGAGGAAAGCCTGGAAGAGCTGCAGCGTCTTACCGAAAGCGCGGGTGTGGGCATTCTGGCCATTGTCCGGGGAAAACGTTCCAGGCCCGACGCAGCGCTGTTTGCCGGTTCCGGCAAGGCGGATGAGATCGCCGAGTCGGTGGTTGCCAACGAAGCCAATCTGGTGATTTTCAACCACGAACTTTCCCCTGCGCAACAGCGCAATCTGGAGCGGCGGCTGGACTGCCGCGTGATCGACCGTACCAGCCTGATCCTCGATATTTTCGCGCAGCGCGCCCAAAGCCACGAGGGAAAACTGCAAGTGGAACTGGCGCAACTGGAGCATTTGGCTACAAGGCTAGTGCGCGGCTGGACCCATCTGGAACGTCAAAAGGGCGGTATCGGCCTGCGCGGACCAGGCGAGACTCAGCTCGAAACAGACCGTCGTCTGCTTGGCAAGCGGGTCAAGCTGCTCAAGGAAAAACTCGCCAAGCTGGGCCGCCAGCGTAGCGTGCAGCGCCGCGCCAGAGTTCGCGCCAACGTGCTGTCGGTGTCCATCGTCGGGTATACCAACGCCGGAAAATCCACTTTATTCAACCGCCTTACTCATGCCAAGGCCTACGTGGCGGACCAATTGTTCGCTACCCTTGACACCACCAGCCGCAAGTTTTTCGTCGCCGACGGTGGCTCAGTGGTGCTGTCCGACACGGTCGGCTTCATCAAGCATTTGCCTCATACCCTGGTGGCGGCTTTTCGTGCCACCCTGGAAGAGGCGGTGGCGGCCGATCTGCTGCTGCATGTGGTGGATGCTTCCAGTGTCAGCCGCGACCAGCAAATCGACGAGGTGAACAAGGTACTTGCTGAAATCGGCGCCGATCACATCCCGCAGCTGATGGTGCTGAATAAAATCGACGTCAACGGGTTGGCGCCCGGCCTTGAGCGGGATGAGTATGGTAGAATTGGTCGCATTTGGGTCAGTGCGCGCACTGGCGAGGGCTGTGACCTGCTGAGAGATGCATTGGCTGAATACAGCCGCCAGCACCAGACTGAAGCAGTCCGGGCAGTGACTCAGGCCTCCGCAGGCGCTTAAAAGTTAAATTACGAATTAGGTACTTGGAAAAAAATATGGCATGGAATGATCCAGATTGGGGCAAGAAAAACAGCGGCGGGCCACCTGACCTCGATGAGGTGTGGCGCCGCTTCAACCAGAAGTTGAACGCGATGTTCGGTGGCAAGGGCGGTAGCGGTGGTCCAACCGGCGGTGGACCCATGTCGGGCGGCAAGATGGCTGCCGGCTTGGGACTGATCCCGGTTCTGGTGATTCTGATCTGGCTGGGTAGTGGTTTTTATATCGTCAATGCAGGCGAGCGCGGTGTGGTGCTGCGTTTCGGCAAGTTTGTCGAAACCACGCAACCAGGCCCTCGCTGGCATTTTCCCTATCCGATCGAGGCCGCCGAAGTAGTGAATATGCAGCAGGTGCGCACGGTGGAGGTGGGCTATCGCGCCAACGTCAAGAGCAAGATACTGAAAGAGTCGCTGATGCTGACTGACGATGAGAACATCATCGACATTCAGTTTGCTGTGCAGTACATCTTGAAAAGTCCGGAAGAATACCTGTTCAACAACCGCCATCCTGACGATGCGGTGCACCAGGCTGCTGAAACGGCAATTCGCGAAATAGTGGGCAAGAGCAAAATGGATTTTGTGTTGTATGAAGGGCGTGCAGAAATTGCGACGCGCGCAGCCAAGCTGATGCAGGATATTCTGGATCGCTACAAGACCGGCATCAGCATCAGCAAGGTGACGATGCAGAACGCCCAGCCGCCGGAGCAGGTGCAGGCGGCGTTCGACGATGCGGTAAAAGCGGGTCAGGACAAAGAACGTGCCAAGAACGAAGGGCAGGCCTACGCCAACGATGTGATTCCGCGAGCTCGCGGCGCTGCTTCGCGCCTGCTGGAGGAGTCGCTAGGTTACAAGCAGCGCGTGATTGCTAACGCCGAGGGTGACGCCAGCCGCTTCAAGCAGATCCTGGTGGAGTACAGCAAGGCGCCCAAAGTGACGCGCGACCGCATGTATCTGGACACGGTCCAGCAGATGATGAGCAATTCCAGCAAGGTGCTGGTGGACCAGAAGGGGGGCAACAGCTTGCTCTACCTGCCGCTGGACAAGTTGATCCAGAGCGCAGGTGCCAGTTCCACCTTTCTGGCTGATGCCCCGCCAGTAAAGGCGGCTGAGGCGGCTGCGCCCGCGGCGGAAAGCACGGCGCGCTCGCGCGAAGCCTTCCGCAGCAGGGAACGGGAGGTGCGTCCATGAAACATCTTAATGCCATCATGACCGGACTGATCGCAGTTTTTATTCTGCTCAGCCTGACCATGTTCACCGTTGATCAGCGCCAGAATGCGATTGTTTTTCAGCTGGGCGAAGTGATCTCGGTGAAAAAAGAGCCCGGCTTGTATTTCAAGGTGCCGTTATTGCAAAATGTACGGATTTTCGATACTCGCGTACTCACCCTGACCTCTGCCGAGCCGGAGCGCTTCATTACTTCGGAAAAGAAGAACGTGCTGGTGGATTCCTTCGTCAAATGGCGCGTGGTTGACGTCAAACAGTACTACGTCAGCGTCGGCGGCGACGAGACGCGTGCCCACCTGCGCTTGTCGCAGACCATCAACGACGGTCTGCGCGCCGAATTTGGCAAGCGTACCGTGCATGATGTGGTTTCCGGGCAGCGCGACCAGATCATGGAGATTTTGCGTCAGAAGGCTGATGCCGATGCGCGTACAATCGGTGTTCAGGTGCTTGACGTGCGGATTAAACGGGTGGATCTGCCACAGGAAGTGAGCGAGTCGGTTTACCAGCGCATGGAGGCCGAGCGCAAGCGGGTTGCCAACGAACTGCGTTCGACCGGTGCCGGCGAAGCGGAGAAAATTCGTGCCGATGCCGACCGTCAGCGTGAGATTATCCTCGCCGAAGCGTATCGCGATGCACAGCGCACCAAGGGTGAAGGGGATGCCAAGGCGGCGTCGATTTATGCCGAAGCATTTGGTCAGAATCCGGAGTTTTACGCTTTCTACCGAAGCATGGAAGCCTACCGGCAGAGCTTCAAGAACAAGAGCGACGTGATGGTGCTGGATCCCAGTTCGGAGTTCTTTAAATACCTGAAGTCTCCGGGCAAATAAAGCGCCTGATTCGGTATAATCCGTGAAAACCAGCCTGCTTGCCGCCTTGGCGCTGATGCTCGTGCTGGAAGGGGTTTTGCCTTTTCTTGCGCCAACCCTTTGGCGTGAAACTTTTCGAAAAATGACTGAAATGTCCGACGGGCAATTGCGCTTCGTTGGACTGACTTCGATGTTGGGCGGCTTGCTGCTGCTATATCTGATGAATTGATCATGCATAACTGGTTACTTCCCGAATATATTGAGGACATGCTGCCGGCCCAGGCGTTGCGTTTTGAACGGGTGCGGCGGCAGTTGCTCGATTGGTTTTATGGCTGCGGCTACCAACTGGTGGTTCCGCCGCTGCTGGAATATCTGCCTTCCCTGCTCTCCGGCACCGGCCGTGATATGGATCTTAAAACCTTCAAGGTGGTGGACCAGCTTTCCGGCCATCTGATGGGGCTGCGCGCCGATATCACGCCGCAGGCAGCGCGGATCGATGCTCACCTGTTGAATCGCCAGGGTGTGGTCAGGCTGTGCTATGCCGGCAGCGTGCTGCACGCATTGCCCGATGGCCAGATGCAAACCCGCGAGCCGCTGCAGATCGGCGCCGAGTTGTTCGGCCACGGTGGGATCGAAAGCGACGTGGAAATCCAGTTGCTGATGATCAAGGCACTGCAACTTGCCGGGGTCGGATCGGTACAGCTCGATCTCGGCCATGTCGCGATTTTTCACAGTCTGGTCGAGCGCGCAGCGGTTTTGCCGGAGCTGGAAATGGAGCTGTTTCAGGCCATGCAAGGCAAGGACATTCCTGGACTCGCCGAGCTGACCGCTTCCCTTGATAAGGTTTCCAGGGAAGCTCTGCGATTGTTGCCCCAGCTGTATGGCGGCGTCGAGGCGCTGGAAGCCGCGCAGCGGCTTCTACCCGATTACCCAGAAATCGGCAAGGCGCTGGATGATCTTCGCACCATCGGTAACCAGGTACGGGGTAGTGTTTCTAATCTATGTTTCGATCTGGCCGAGTTGCGTGGCTATCACTATCACAGCGGGGTGGTGTTCGCTGCCTATGCTTCAGGCTGGGCCAACGCAGTTGCTTTGGGCGGACGCTACGACAAAGTGGGCAAGACCTTCGGCCGCTCCCGGCCAGCTACCGGCTTTAGCATGGATTTGCGTACCGTGCTCGGTGCGCAGCCGACGCCGCCGTTGCCCAAGGCGATTCTTGCTCCCTATGTTCAGGATCCAGAGTTACAGGATAAAATTACCCTTTTGCGCGTCCAGGGTGAA
Organism: Sulfuricella sp. T08; assembly: GCF_000971475.1. Taxonomy (GTDB): domain Bacteria; phylum Pseudomonadota; class Gammaproteobacteria; order Burkholderiales; family Sulfuricellaceae; genus Sulfuricella. The sequence continues at coordinate 79,137 of NZ_DF967528.1, read as the reverse complement.
GTGGTGGTGGTGGATTTGCCTGGGCACGAGATAAGCAGGGAAGAGCTGAATTACGACCGCGTTCTGGTGCAGGGCGAAGTTGGCTGGGCCGTAGTCAAAGTTTAAATAAAAATTCGTTGAAGGATAGAATCAGCATGGCAAAGAATGTAGTAGTAATTGGCACCCAGTGGGGAGATGAAGGCAAGGGCAAGATCGTCGACTGGTTGACCGATCACGCCCAGGGCGTGGTGCGTTTCCAGGGCGGTCACAATGCAGGCCACACTCTGGTGATCGACGGCAAAAAGACCGTGCTGCATCTGATTCCGTCCGGTATCCTGCGCGACAACGTGCAGTGTTACATCGGTAACGGCGTGGTTGTGTCACCCCAGGCATTGCTGGAAGAGGTGGACATGCTGGAGGCCGCCGGCGTGGCGGTGCGCAACCGGCTGAAAATCTCCGATGCTTGTCCGGTGATCATGCCCCATCACGTTGCGCTGGATCAGGCACGCGAAATTGCCAAGGGTGCAGGCAAGATCGGCACTACTGGTCGTGGTATCGGCCCGGCCTACGAGGACAAGGTATCGCGCCGTGGCATTCGCATTCAGGATCTGTTCCACCGCGAACGCCTAGCCGCCAAGTTGGGGGAGATTCTCGACTATCACAACTTTGTGCTGAAGAACTACTTTCATACCGACACGGTGGATTTCCAGAAAACTCTGGATGAGACCTTGATCGTTGCGGAGCGCATCAAGCCGATGGTGGCCGACGTGCCGCGCTTGCTGTTCGAAGCTTTCAAGGGTGGCAGCAATTTGCTGTTCGAAGGTGCGCAGGGCGCGCTGCTGGATATCGACCATGGCACCTACCCATTCGTGACCTCTTCCAACTGCATCGCATCCAATGCCGCCACTGGTAGTGGTGTTGGTCCACAGATGCTGCATTACGTGCTGGGCATCACCAAGGCCTATACCACTCGTGTTGGCGCAGGCCCTTTCCCTACCGAGTTGTACGATGCGGTAGATAAGCTTGACCCAGTTGGTCAGGGTCTAGCTGAGCGCGGGCATGAGTTCGGATCCACTACTGGCCGTGCGCGTCGCTGCGGTTGGTTCGACGCGGCTGCGCTGAAGCGTTCGATCCAGATCAACGGCGTGAGCGGGCTGTGCGTCACCAAGCTGGATGTCATGGATGGCATGGATGTCGTGCGTCTCTGCGTCGGCTACAAGGTAGATGGAGCAACACTGGACATATTGCCGTCTGGCGCGGAAATGCTGGCAAAGTGTGAACCGATCTATGAGGATATGCCCGGCTGGAAGGACAGCACCGTAGGCGTGAAGAGCTACGATGGCCTGCCTGTTGCAGCGAAGAACTACCTCAAGCGTATGGAAGCGATTTGCGGTGTGCCGATCGACATCATTTCGACCGGTCCGGACCGGGATGAGACGATCGTGCTGCGCCATCCGTTTGAGTAAAAGAAAAAGGGCGGGTTCGAAGAACCCGCCCTTTCATGTTTGGTGCCCAGAAGAGGACTCGAACCTCCACACCTTGCGGCACACGGACCTGAACCGTGCGCGTCTACCAATTCCGCCATCTGGGCTAAATCAAGAAGGCCGAACTTTAATAGGAAAGTGATATTTTGTCAACGAAGAAAATAAGATCCAAAGACCCCTTCCTCGAACGTGAGCGTGCTCAGTATGAGCATCCGTTGCCGAGCCGGGAATATATTCTGCAACTCCTCACCGAGCAGGGCGCTCCAGTCGCCGAGAATAAACTGGCCAAGATCCTGGAAATTCAGGAAGACGAGGTGGATGTCTTCAGTCGCCGTCTCAGGGCGATGGAGCGCGACGGCCAGATCATGCGCAATCGCAAGCATGAAGTTTGCGTGGTGGACAAGCTTGACCTGATTAAGGGCAGGGTGCAGGGACACAAGGACGGCTTCGGCTTCCTGGTGCCTGATGATGGCGGAGAGGATCTGTTCCTGGGCCCGAGCCAGATGCAGAAAGTGTTGCACGGCGACCACGTGATGGCACGTATCATCGGTGAGGATAGGCGCGGACGTCCTGAAGGCAGCATTGTCGAGGTGCTGGAGCGCGTCAACACGCGCATCGTGGGCCGACTTTTCAACGAGCATGGCATTCTGTTCGCGGTGGCTGAAAACAAGCGTATCAGTCAGGACTTCCTGATTCCTCCCGGTGGCGATATGGGGGCTCAGCCCGGCCAGGTGGTGATGATAGAAATCATCGAGCAACCGAGCAAGCATATCAAGCCGGTTGGACAGGTCGTGGAAATTCTCGGCAATTACACCGACCCCGGCATGGAAATCGAAATCGCGCTGCGTAAGCACGATTTGCCGCATGTGTTTCCACCCGAGGTGGAGCATCTGGCGAAGAAATTCTCTCCGAAAGTGTTGAAAAAGGACATGGCAGGGCGCGAAGATCTGCGCGAGCTGCCGCTGGTAACCATCGACGGCGAGACCGCCCGCGATTTCGACGACGCCGTGTTCTGCCGGCCGCTGGACAAGGGCTGGAAGATACTGAGCAAGGGCGGCTGGAAGCTGTACGTGGCGATCGCCGACGTCAGTCATTACGTTCAGCCCAAGGATGCACTCGATCTGGAAGCGTTCGACCGCGGCAACTCGGTGTACTTTCCGCGTCGTGTCATCCCGATGTTGCCGGAGGAATTGTCCAACGGCCTGTGTTCGCTCAACCCCCACGTCGAACGGCTGTGCATGGTGTGCGAGATGGACATCAGCGGCAACGGCGATATCAAGAAATACAAGTTCTACCCGGCGGTGATGAACTCGCACCAGCGCTTTACCTACACCACGGTGGCGGCAATGCTAGCCGACCCCAAGGGCAAGGAAGCCAATGAGCACAAGGACCAGTTGCCGCACGTCCAGGAGCTGCACAAGCTGTTCAAGGTGCTGCTCAAGGCGCGCGGGAAACGCGGCGCGATCGATTTCGAGACTATCGAAACCCAGATGATTTTCAACGATCAGGGCAAGATCGAGCGCATTGTGCCGGTGCATCGCAACGATGCCCACCGCGTGATCGAGGAATGCATGCTGGCGGCCAACGTGTGCGCCTCGGATTTCCTGCAGAAGAACGAGCACCCGACCCTATACCGCATCCACGAGGGTCCGACCCCGGAGAAGCTCGAAGGGCTGCGCGAATTTCTCAAGGAGTTCGGCTTGCCTCTGGCCGGCGGCGACGATCCCCACGCCAAGGACTACGCCAAGCTGCTGTCCAAGGTCAAAGGGCGGCCGGACGAGCAGTTGCTGCAAACGGTCATGCTGCGCTCGTTGCGGCAGGCGGTCTACAGTCCTGACAATGTCGGTCATTTCGGCCTGGCCTACGAGTCCTACACCCATTTCACTTCGCCGATTCGCCGCTATCCTGATCTGCTGGTGCACCGCGCCATCAAGGCCGTGCTGAATGGCGAAAAATACAAACCCGGAAAATGGGCGGAACTGGGCATCCACTGTTCCCAGACCGAGCGCCGTGCCGATGAGGCGACACGCGACGTCAACGACTGGCTCAAGTGCTTCTACATGCAGGACAAGGTGGGCGAGACTTTCGACGGCACCGTCGCCAGCGTCACCGGCTTCGGCGTGTTTGTCGCGCTCGACAACATCTATGTCGAAGGCCTGGTGCATATCACCGAGCTGGGCAGCGATTATTTTCATTTCGATGCCGCCAAGCACCAGTTGCTGGGCGAGCGAACCGGCCAGCGCTTCCGGCTGGGCGACCGGCTGAAGGTCAAGGTGGTGAAGGTCGATCTCGAAACCACCAAGATCGACTTCGTCATGGCGGAGCCTGTCGTCAAAGGGCCGTTATCGGGCAGGCAGCATACGCCCAGGGAAACGGCGGGCGGCAAGCCGCGCGCTGCTACGCGTGCTGCTAAAGGAACGCGGGAAAAAGAAGGCGGCAGGGGGCCAGCCCCCAAGGTGGAGGAAAGTGGCAAGAAACCCCGCCGCAAACGGAAGCCCGCGCACTAAATGGCCGACAATTTCATTTACGGCTTTCATGCCGTCGTCAGCCGCATCCGGCAAGATGCGAAAAGCGTAACTGAAATCTACCTGCACCGGGAGCGGCAGGACCCACGTGCCCGCGACCTGCTGCAACTGGCCGAAGAGCAGGGCGTGCGTGTCATCTTCATGGAACGTCACCGTCTCGACGGCATGGCCGGCAACGACAAGCACCAAGGCGTAGTGGCCAAGGTCGCAGTGGCGCGGGAATACCACGACGTGTTCGATGTGCTGGAGAATCTAAAAGAACCGGCGCTATTGCTGGTGCTGGATGGCGTGCAGGACCCGCACAACTTGGGGGCCTGCCTGCGCGTGGCTGACGCGATGGGTGCGCATGCCGTCGTCGTGCCGAAAGACCGAGCCGCCGGGCTCAATGCCACGGTGCGCAAAGTCGCCAGTGGTGCGGCCGAAACCGTGCCATTCGTCACTGTCACCAATCTCGCCCGTAGCCTGCGCGAGATCAAGGAGGCCGGCGTCTGGGTGGTCGGTGCAGCAGGCGAGGCCGAGACTGATCTTTTCTCCGCCAAGCTCGAAGGCCCGACCGCCTGGGTGCTGGGCGCCGAGGGCGAAGGACTGCGCCGCCTTACCCGTGAAACCTGCGACCAGCTGATCCGCATCCCGATGTTCGGCAGCGTGGAAAGTCTGAACGTTTCCGTCGCCAGCGGTATTTGCCTGTATGAAACACGACGTCAGCGCAATCGTATTTGATTTTTCAGCCGATTTTCATTAAACTGTTCGGCTTTTCCACCTTGCCTCACCGTCCCGCATGGCGGGAGGTTTATATCCATAAGGAGCATGCATGCGACATTACGAAATAGTTTTCATCGTTCACCCCGATCAGAGCGAGCAAGTGCCCGCCATGATCGAGCGCTATCGCGCCCTGATTACCGCCAAGAGCGGCCAGATCCATCGTCTCGAAGACTGGGGTCGCCGCCAGATGGCCTACCCGATCCAGAAGATGCACAAGGCACACTATGTGCTGATGAACATCGAGTGTGACCAGGAAACTCTGGACGAACTCGATCATGCATTCAAGTTCAACGATGCGGTTCTGCGCCACCTGACCATCAAAGTGAAGGAAGCAGTAATCACGCCTTCGCCGATGATGAGGGAAGACCGGGCCCGCTTCACGGAAACTCCTGTAGCCCCTGTAGCTCCTGTAGCCGTGGAAACCCCGGTCGAGGCGCCCGCCACCCAGGAAGCTGCAGCCTAAGTGAATTGCAACCAGGTTGTCCTGACTGGCCGGATCGCCGAGATGGATGCCTTGCGTTACACCCCAGCCGGTTTGCCCCTGATGGCTTTCAGAATAGGTCATGTTTCTGAGCAGATCGAGGCAGGGTTCAAGCGCAAAGTTGAATGTGAAATACCCGTGATCGCGATGGGTGATCCCGCTCAGGTCGTTGCCGGCTGGAAAGCTGGCGACAGTATCAAGGCAGCGGGTTTCCTGGCACGCAAGAGCCAGCACAGTCAGCAACTGGTGTTGCACTTGAATAGAATAGAATTGATTGAGAAAGGTTAAAAATGCCACGTCCTACTACGAAAAAACCGACCCGGCCGAGCAATCGGGGCGGCATGTTCAAGCGCCGCAAGTTTTGCAAATTTACCGCTGAAGGTATCAAGGAAGTCGATTACAAGGATACCGAAATTCTGAAGGATTTCATCGCGGAAAACGGCAAGATCATCCCGTGCCGCATTACCGGTACGAAAACCCGCTACCAGCGCCAGCTGGGCACGGCAATCAAGCGCGCCCGCTTCCTGGCCCTGATTCCCTACACTGACCAGCACTAAGGAGACACCAGATGCAATTAATTTTATTGGAAAAGGTAGTCAATCTCGGTCAACTGGGCGACATCGTCAAAGTCAAGGACGGCTACGGCCGCAATTTCCTGATCCCGCAAGGCAAAGCCAAGCGCGCCACGGAAAAGAACAAGGCTGAATTCGAGGTGCGTCGCGCCGAACTGGAAAAACAGCAAGCTGCAATTCTTGCTGATGCCCAGTCCCGCGCCGAGAAGCTGGAAGGTCAGATAGTCAAGATTTCCCAGAAGGCCGGTGTGGATGGCAGGCTGTTTGGTTCGGTTACCAACACCGATATTGCCGAAGCGCTGAATGCCATGGGCTTCGAAGTAGCCAAGGCGGATATCCGCATGCCTACTGGCCACCTCAAGCAGATCGGTGATTACCCGATTGTTGTTGCGCTGCATCACGATGCGGTTGCCAACATCACGGTTACCGTGCTCGGCGAAAGCTGAGATTCAGGTTGTTTCGGAAAAAAGGGGCTGCTTGCAGCCCCTTTTTCTTTGTGTCTGTTTCGAGCTAATTTGAGTATACTTTCAACTTGATTTTATTCCTTGCCGCCAGGTTCCTCAGATATAAATTCCCATGAATGATCAACAGCTTGACAATCTAAAACTGCCACCCCATTCGGTCGAGGCTGAGCAGTCCGTGCTGGGCGGCCTGTTGCTCGACAACAGCGCATGGGAAAAGATTGCCGACCTGGTTAGCGAAGGGGATTTTTATCGTCATGACCACCGCCTGATTTACCGTCATATCAGCAAGCTGGTGGAACACAACAGGCCGGCGGATGTAATCACCATTGCGGAATCGCTGGAGAATAGCGCCAAGCTGGTCGATGCGGGCGGCCTCGCTTATCTGGGCGCGCTGGCACAAAACACGCCGAGCGCCGCCAATATCCGCCGCTATGCCGAGATCGTGCGAGAGCGTGCGGTGTTGCGCAAACTGGTCGAAGTCGGTAGCGGCATTGCCGAGGATGCGCTTAATCCCGCCGGTCGTTCGATGGCGCAACTGCTCGATGAAGCCGAAGCAAAGGTGTTCGAGATTGCCGAGGCGGGTGCGCATGGCAAACAGGGATTCGTCGAGATTCAGCCGCTGCTGACCCAGGTGGTGGAGCGTATCGACATGCTGTTCCAGCGCGATAATGCGAGCGATGTGACCGGCATCCCGACCGGCTTCGCCGACCTGGACGAGAAAACATCCGGCTTTCAGGGGGGCGACCTGATTATCGTCGCGGGCCGACCGAGTATGGGCAAGACCGCGTTTTCCCTGAATATCGCAGAAAACGTCGCGATGCAAACCGGCTTGCCGGTGGCGGTCTTCAGTATGGAAATGGGCGGGGCGCAGCTGGTAACCCGGATGATCGGTTCGATCGGCCGCCTCGACCAGCATCGGATACGCACCGGCCGCCTGCTCGACGAGGACTGGCAGAAACTCACTTATGCGGTGGGCAAGCTCAACGACGCGCCCATCTTCATTGATGAAAGCGCCGCGCTGACTTCTCTCGATCTGCGCGCGCGGGCTCGTCGCCTGCATCGCCAGTGCGGCAAGTTGGGACTGATCGTGATCGACTACCTGCAATTGATGAGCGGAAGCGGCAAGGGAGGGGGCAACGAAAATCGCGCAACCGAGATTTCCGAAATTTCCCGTGGCCTCAAGGCGCTGGCCAAGGAACTGGACGTGCCGGTGGTGGCTCTGTCGCAGCTCAACCGTAGCCTGGAACAGCGCCCCAACAAGCGCCCGGTGATGTCGGATCTGCGCGAATCCGGCGCCATCGAGCAGGATGCCGACCTGATCCTGTTTATTTATCGCGACGAAGTCTACAACTCCGACACCCAGGACAAGGGCATCGCCGAGATCATCATCGGCAAACAGCGTAACGGGCCGATCGGCACGGTGCGCATGACCTTCCTCGGCGAATACACCCGATTCGAGAATTATGCTCATGGGGGCAGTTACTAGGCTTATGCGTCCGCTACAGGCCAAAATCAATCTCTCGGCTCTTAAGCATAATTTTGGCGTGGTTCGTGGTCACGCGCCTCAATCCAGAACGATTGCCGTGATCAAAGCCAATGGCTATGGCCATGGCATGTTGCGGGTGGCCCGTGCGCTTGAAGCTGCCGAAGGTTACGCCGTGCTCAATGTGGGTGAAGCAGTGGCACTGCGCGAGGCCGGTTTCAAGCAGGCCATCCTGCTGCTGGAAGGTTTTTTCAGCGCGGACGAGCTGCCGACATTGGCGGAACACCGTCTTGCCAGCGTCATCCATTGCCAGGAACAGATCGAAATGCTCGAAATGGCCGGACTGCCTGTCAAGATCAATGTGTTTCTCAAGCTCAACAGCGGCATGAACCGGCTCGGCTTCAGGCCGGAAGCCTTTGGCGCCGCGCTGCAACGCCTCCAGGCTGCGCGCTCGGTTGGCCAGATCACGCTGATGACCCATTTTGCCTGCGCCGACGAAGTGCAGGGTATCGCTGCCCAGCTTGCCTGTTTCGACCGTCTCGCTACGGGTCTGGACGCGCCACGCAGCCTGGCCAACTCCGCTGCCATCCTGCGCTTTCCGCAAGCCCACGGCGACTGGGTGCGACCAGGTATCATGCTTTACGGCTCGTCGCCCTTTGCCGACACCAGCGCAGTAAGCCTTGATCTCAAGCCGGTGATGACTCTGACTAGTGCAATCATCGGATTGCAGGATCTGCCAGCGGGGGAAGCGGTCGGTTATGGCGCCACTTTTCGTGCAGAGCAGCCTACTCGTGCAGGTATCGTCGCCTGCGGCTATGCAGACGGTTATCCGCGGCATGCCCCGACCGGCACACCGGTACTGGTGAATGGCCAGCGCAGCCGTATTTTGGGCCGGGTGTCGATGGACATGCTGTGCGTCGATCTTACCGGTATTTCCGGAGCCGGTATCGGTAGCCCGGTTGTCTTGTGGGGCGAGGGTTTGCCGGTGGAGGAGATCGCGGCAGCGGCAGGTACCATCAGCTACGAATTGCTGTGCGCGCTGGCGGCCAGAGTGCCCGTGGTGGAAGTCTGAGCATGGCGAAACAAAAATCCGTATACAGCTGCACCGAATGCGGCGGGCAGGCAACCAAGTGGCAGGGGCAGTGCCCGCACTGCATGGCGTGGAATACGCTGGTGGAAACCGTTGCCGAGACTGCGCCGGCAGTTAACCGCTACAGTGCGCTGGCCGAACCTAGCCAGTTGCAGCGCCTGTCCGATGTGGAGGCGCTGGAAACGCCCCGCCAGACCACCGGCATCGCCGAATTTGACCGTGTGCTCGGTGGCGGATTGGTGCCGGGCGGTGTGGTGCTGATCGGTGGCGATCCGGGGATCGGCAAATCCACCCTGTTGCTGCAGGCCTTGTGTCATCTCGGTGCAAGCAATAAGGTGCTGTACGTCAGCGGAGAGGAATCGGCGCAGCAGATTGCGCTCCGCGCCAAAAGGCTGGCGCTGGATGCGGGACCGGTGCAGCTGCTGGCGGAAATTCAGCTAGAAAAGATCTGCGCCACCTTGCTGGCGCAAAAGCCCAATGTGGCGGTGATCGATTCGATCCAGACCGTCTATTCCGAAGCGCTGCAATCCGCTCCCGGCAGCGTGGCGCAGGTGCGCGAGTGTGCGGCGCAACTGACACGCCTGGCGAAGCAGGCAGGGATTACCGTGATCCTGGTCGGTCATGTCACTAAAGAAGGCGCTTTGGCCGGGCCGCGCGTACTCGAGCATATTGTCGATACGGTGCTATATTTCGAGGGCGACAGCAATTCCAGTTTTCGCCTGATTCGCGCTTTCAAGAACCGCTTCGGCGCAGTCAACGAGCTGGGCGTATTCGCCATGACCGAGAAGGGTCTGCGCGAGGTGAGCAACCCCTCGGCGCTGTTTCTTTCGCACCACGGCCAGGAAGTGGCGGGTTCGTGCGTGATGGTGACGCAGGAAGGTACGCGGCCGCTGCTGGTGGAAGTGCAGGCCCTGGTGGATGAGGCGCATGCGCCCAATCCGAGAAGATTGTCCGTGGGCCTGGAACAGAACCGGCTGGCGATGCTGCTGGCCGTGTTGCACCGCCACGCCGGCATCGCCTGCTTCGACCAGGATGTATTCGTCAATGCCGTGGGCGGAGTCAAGATTACCGAACCGGCGGCCGATCTGGCGGTGCTTCTGGCGATCGTTTCATCCCTGCGCAACAAACCGTTGCCGGCCAAGCTGGTGGTGTTCGGCGAGGTTGGCCTGGCCGGCGAAGTCCGCCCGGTACAGCGCGGCCAGGAACGCCTGAAGGAGGCGGCAAAGCTGGGCTTCACCCATGCGGTAATTCCCAAGGCTAATAACCCAAAGCAGCGTGTTGCCGGCATGGAGGTGGTGGCGGTGGATCGACTCGAGGATGCGGTGGCATATTGCAGGGGCTAAAATTAAGTGACATGATAGTCCTGCCGAAAAAACACTAACTCTAACCTTTGTGAGCGGGTTGGACGGAGCTACAAGATGTCAAAATTGCTGGTCTATTTCAATGGGGAACTGGTTGGGGAGCAGCCGCTCGATCGTGAGCGCATCATGATCGGGCGCAAGCCTAACAACGATTTGCAGTTGGCTCACAATGCAGTCAGTGGCAGTCATGCCATGATCATTACGATTCGTAACGACTCCTTTCTGGAAGACCTGAACAGCACCAACGGCACCAAGGTCAATGGCAAAAGTATCAAGAAATGTCTGTTGCGCGATGCTGACGAAATCAAGGTGGCTAAACATGTGCTGAAATATGTGTTTGAGCCTCTGGATATCAAGCCAGAAGATGATGGCCGCCGCCGCTCTGAAAAACTGCGGCACCTCGATAACCTGATCCAGAGCGCCGACGACACCCTGGCAACCCAGGAAGACATGATGCTCCAGACGCAGGGCTTTTCCTCGGTCACACAGGTAAAAACTTATTCTGGCAGCAGACCCGTCGTGCGATCCCCTTCAGGAGAGCTGCCGATGGCGGGTCTTCAGATTCTAAGCGGGGTTGGTGTTGGCAAGGAAATGGATCTGGATCGAACGCTGACCACGCTGGGCAAGCCCGGCATACAGGTGGCGGTAATCACGCGTCATCAGGAAGGGTATACCCTGACCCACCTGGAAGGTGCGAAAACGCCCCTGTTGAATGGTATCGCCGTCAGCGGCCAGCCTCATGTGCTGGAAGACCATGACATTATCGAAATTGCCGGGATCAAGCTGGAGTTCCATTTAAAAAGGTCACCTGCAATGCCAGCGAGTGGCCGGCAAGGTGTTTCCCCCGCGCTCAAATAATCTATTTTTTGCGTTCCACCTTTACTGAACGGAATACCGGACCCCAGATTGGATGTCCTGCCTCTGCCGGATCCAGGTCGAATTTATGATCCTTCTCCAGTGCTTTCCTGAATTCATCGCGGCATTGCTTCTCCCTGTTCGACAGGCAGTGGATGAATGCCAGGTATTTATGTGCCCGTGCGGCATCGCTGTCAAAGGTTAAGCCCGAATCCAGCGCGCTTTGCAGGCTCTTTGCTGCAGCTTTGTAGTTGCCGTCTTCGTAGTTCGTTATCCCTGTCGAAAGTTCCTGTTCCGCCTTGCGTGGTGAGAGTTTGTCGAGGCCGACATCCCTGGCTGGACCGGAAGAGCAGCCTGCGTTCAGCAGAAGAAGCAGGGCGGATATCAGAATAAGCAGGCGGGAGCGCATCATAATATGACCCTAATTTATTTGAATTTATGCCGGATTGTCTTGCTTGCCCCAGCTTCCAGCTCCACGGTCTGACGATAGGGAGGGAGGTCGGTGTTCTTGATCTCGATCTGGTGTTTGCCGGGGGATAGCCTGATTTCCCTGAGCGGCGGCGAGGCTCCCTGATTTTTGCCGTCGATAAAAACTTCTCCCCAGGGGAGTACCGCGAAACCGAGGGTGGCCTGGGTGGGCGTGGCAATGCTCGGCTGCCCATCCGGCATTTTGGTGGGGGCGGTAATGCTCGGCTGCCCATCCGGTGCTTTGCTTTCGGTTTCCGCAGGGGGAGGTGGAATTACGGCGGCCGCCAACGTGGTCTGGGGTGTAGTCGGTTTTTTATCTTCAACTGCCGTCAAAGCGGGCTCGCGACTGGAAGTGATGAACAGTACGGTGCCTGCGACAAAAATTGCAGCGGCGATAAAGGCTGCCCATTTTTTTCCGTCGCTCCGGCTGGGGGCTGCGGGAATTTGACTTGCATTCAATCTAACGGTGGCATCCCCGTCTGTGGCAGATATTTTTCCGGATGAGCCGGCGGAATTCAATGGCGAAGTGGCGGTCAGATTCTTGAAATTTCGGAGGTCGTTGGCCATTTCTCGTGCGGATTGATAGCGGTTTTCCGGCAACTTGGCCAGCGCCCTGGCGACAATGTAATTGAACGCCACGGGAATGGATGGATTGACGTCTGCCGGTGACGCCGGCATTTCATTCATCACTCGGTACATGATGGTGGTCAGGGTGCTGTCCTCACCCCCAAAAGCGGGTTTGCCGGTGAGTAACTCGTATAGCACTGCCCCCAGGGAAAAAATGTCGGATCGGCCGTCCACTGGTTTGCCGGCCACCTGCTCTGGAGACATGTATTTGGGCGAGCCGAGAATGATGCCGATTTGGGTTCGGGACCCGGACGCCATTTTGGCGATGCCGAAGTCGGTGATTTTTACACTGCCATTGCGCAGTACCATGATATTCGCAGGTTTTATGTCTCGGTGGACAATGCCATGGTCGTGGGCGAATGCCAAGGCATCGGCGACCTGGGAGATAATCTCGGCGACCCTGTCCGGTTGCAGCATCTCGCCGGAAGCGATGATCTCTTTCAGTTCGCGGCCTTCCAGATACTCCATTGCCATGAAGGCGACGTGATCGGCTCTGCCTACATCGTAAATCGTGACAATGTTGGGATGGTTCAGGCGACCGGCAGATTTTGCTTCGCGGTTAAAACGCTCCTCGAAATCAACGAGCTCGTCTTTGGACAGGTTGAGATTGATGGTCTTGATGGCGACGGTGCGGTCTATGAGCGGATCGACTGCTTTGTAAACTACGCCCATGGCGCCTTGCCCTAACTCGGACAGAATTTCGTAACGGCCCAGTTTTTCGATTTCCATGAATAACCGATGCTGAATTTGTGATACTGAATTTATTGTGAAGAGACGTCCATCGAAGACTCATAACAGTAGATTTTTAGCTGTGCCGTGTCAAGCCGAATTCATCATGGGAAGCGGTTCTTGCACACTGGCCAGGTGAGGTGTGAAAATCAAGGTAGAAATTAAAGAACATCAATGTTGTTATCTGATCATTCATTGTTGCTATGATGGCGCGACCAGGGAATGCTGGTCTTCAGGGAGAGCTGAACGCATGACAGTACAAAGCAGGGTTGAATTCGCCAGCGCCACGGATACCGGCGTAGTGCGCAAATTCAATGAAGACAGCATTGCCTTCGAGAGCGAGATCGGTCTGATGGTGCTGGCTGATGGCATGGGCGGCTATATGGCCGGTGATGTGGCCAGCGCCTTGGCGATTTCGGTCGTCAAAGAGGAGTTGGTCACTGCGCTTGGGAAGCTTGAGCCAGTGGAGAGCAACGATACGGCCAAAAGATACATGCCCCTGACGCTGGCCGTGAAGCGGGCGGTGGAAAAGGCCAACGAGATGATCTTGAGGGTGGCGCGGAAAAATACCCAGTGCCAAGGGATGGGAACGACGCTGACGCTTGCCGTGTTCCACGAAGATCGTATTTCCATCGCCCATGTCGGTGATTCCCGCCTTTACCGCTTGCGCTATGACCGGCTTGAACAACTCACCATGGACCACTCGTTATTGCAGGGTCAGGTCGAGGCTGGATTGATCGATTCCGGGGATGCCAAACTTTCACATAACCGCAACCTGGTGACTCGCGCTTTGGGCAAAGAGGAAGCGGTAGAGGTGGATGTGCGCGAAGAGGACGTACTGCCGGGGGATATCTACCTGCTCTGCTCCGACGGTCTGAATGATATGGTGGAGGATGCCGACATCGAACTGGCCTTGTGCGAACTCAAAGCAAATTTGCCGCTGGTGGCGAATTTATTGGTTCAGATGGCGAACGACAATGGCGGGCACGACAATGTTTCCGTTATTCTGGCTCGGGTTCAGGCACAATCCGCCAGGCGCGGACTGCTTGAGAGTCTGTTCGGCTGGTTCAGGAGATAAGGCAATGGCGAAGCTGGTAGTAATTTTGAATGGCGCGATGGCTGGGAATCATTTTATCGACAAGGCGCGGATTACCATCGGTCGTTGGTCCGGCAACGACATTCATCTCGACGATCCGGGTGTGAGCAAGGAACATGCAGTCATTCACACTGTGGGCAACGACCATATTTTCGAGGATCTGGGCAGCACCAACGGTTCGACAATTAGCGGCAGTCGCATTACCAAACATATTCTGCAAAATGGCGACGTGATAGAACTCGGTGCTTATCAGATCAAGTACGGCAATATCAAGGCCAACCCGGAGATGGATTACGACCGGACCATGATGATACACACCGTTGACAGGGAAGTCGGCGCGGTGCCGCAGTCAGCCGGAAGGGAGGTGGGCAGTCATCCTTCGGTATCGACTGCGCGGTCATCCCTCCGGGCGGGTTTTCCGTTGGGCGAGGTGAGAGGTATCAAGGGCGAGTATGCGGGCCTGAAAGTCGAGTTGGAACGGCCGCTTAAGACCTTCGGAACGGCGGGGGAGCAGGTTGCGGTGATCATGCGGAGACCGCCGGGCTACTTCATCACCCATGTGGAAGGGAATAAAACAGCACGGGTTAATGGTCAGGCCATCGGCAGCGAGCCACATACCCTGCAGGACGGCGATGTGATCGAGGTCGGACAGGAAAAGCTGGGGTTTTTCCTGAAGTAGTAACTAGCCTTGGTTCGCCTCGATAATCTGGCCGCTCGTTCCATGGCTGTCCGGCCCCATGAGATAAAGGTAGAGCGGCATCAGTGTTTCAGGCTTGGGCAGGCTATCCTTGAGCTCACCGGGATAGGTGCGGATACGTTGTGGCGACTGCACCGGGCCGGGCACCACCGTGTTGATGCGTAGCGTGGGGTAGACCTCCAGTTCCTGTGCCCAGATTTTCACCAGCGTTTCAACGCCGCTCTTGGCGACGGCAAAGCCACCCCAGAAGGCTGTTGGGGTGTGGCCGTGGGTTTCCGAGGTCATCAGGATCGAAGCATCCGGCGAAGCTTTCAGCAGCGGCAGGCAGGCGCGGGTGAGGGCGAAGGGCGCGGCCAGATTAATGCGCAGCAGTGGCAGCCACTGCTCCAGGGTTTGGTCTTCCAGCGGCTGCGGACGATCAACCTTGGCGGCGTTGTGCAGAATGCCGTCGAGCCGTCCGAGCTGTCCGCCGATGCCGGCGGCCATTGCGGCGAAATCCTTGTCTTCCGCCTTGTTCAGATCCAGCGGAAAAATCGCCGGCTGTGAGTGGCCTGCGGTCTCGATTTCATCGTATACCGCTTCCAGTTTCTTTACCGAGCGGCCATGCAGGATTACCGTGGCGCCGTGGGCCGCAAAGGTCAATGCTGCGGTTTTGCCGATGCCTTGGCCCGCACCTGTGATGAGAATGACACGGCCCTTCAGTAGATCTTGAGGTGCTTGGTAATTTTTCATGCTGATTCCAGAATAAGTTTTGCGCATTTTACTCCACTTCGTACTGCACTTTCGAGAGTGGCGGGATAATCACTGGCGGTGTAGTCGCCGGCAAGGTAGAAATTCGGCAGCGGTGTGACTTGGTCGGGGCGCTCCATGCCTGGGCTACAGGCAAAGGTGGCACGCTTTTCCGCAATGACCTTGTGCCACAGAGGTTGTGGCAGGTCGGGAAGGACAGTACGTAATTCGACATGCACCCGTTGTGCCAGATCGTCGTGATCAAGTGTCTGGTGCGGTCCTTCCGCGCTGATTACGGCACACAGCAGACCGGCTTCGTGGTTGAGCTGGCCGCGGTCGAGCACCCATTGAGTGACTCCACCGTACAGGCCGATCATGGGCCGGGACAGGCGGGTTGCAGCGGGATATTGCAGGAACACGCTGTAGATCGGCTGGTAACTGAAACGGGCGACCTGTGCCCTTGCTTCCGCCAGTTCAGGCAGGTTGGCGGTAAGAGCAGCCAAGCGCTGTGGTGGCACCGCGCACATGACCTGGTCGAAGTTTTCAGACCCTGATTGCATTTCGAGGGAGAAGCCGGCGGCCTCGGTTTTGACTGCGAGCACAGGTTGGGAATGCATGATTTTGCCGCCATGGCTCTCGATAAATGCGGCCGCGTGTTCCGGAAAGAGATGAGTCAGATTTGCCAGTGGCAGCAGCATGTCGCTGTCTTCCCGGCTACCGGCCAGGCTGTCGCGCAGGACGTTAAGGAATACCTGGGCCGAGGCGGTTTCGAGTGGGGTGTTCAGCGCGCCAATGCACAGTGGCTCCCATAAATAGCGGCGCAGATTGCCAATCTGGCCATGCATCGTCAGCATTTTTCCGGCGTCGATGTCGTCATTGAGCCGGAAATTCCGACGCCGCATTACGCTCATGAAGCGCGCAGCAGAAAGACGTTCGCCCCAGGTCAGACCGTGCGCAGTGAGCAGGGCTAGCACCAAATGTAGAGGGGCTGGCAGTGGCGCCGCTTGCAGGCTGAAGCGGCCAGGAATGACCAGTTGCAGGGGTAGTCGCAGCAGCAACGCCGCGGGATCGGCGCCGGTCATGCGCATCAGGCGCAGGGTTTCGCGGTAGGCGCCGAGGAGAATGTGCTGGCCGTTATCCAGTGCCATGCCGCGGTAATCCACCCGTCGCGCACGGCCTCCCAGCTGCCTGGCGGCCTCGAAGACGGTGACGGATACCCTTTGTGCGGCCAGTTCAACCGCCGCCGCGAGGCCGGCATAGCCGGCGCCGATGACGGCGACTCTCATTCTTTGAGCCAGGTTCTGTATGCAATCCACAGTTTGCGCAGTGGCGTCAGCGAGATTCGCTGATTCAGGACGTGGTAGCCATCTTGTCTGACTTCATCCAGTACAGCATGGTAAATCGCCGCCATGATCAGGCCGGTGCGCTGGTTCTTGCGATCCTCTACTGGCAATTCGGAGAATGCCTGGGCGTAGTAATGGTTTGCCCGCTCACCCTGGAACGCCATTAGTTTGATGAAATTGTCAGTTTCACGTCCATGCAGAATATCAGCTTCACTGACACCGAACCGGGTCAGCTCGTCCAGTGGCAGGTAGATGCGGTTGCGTCTGGCATCTTCGCCGACATCGCGGATGATGTTGGTGAGCTGGAAAGCCAGTCCGAGGTCGTGGGCGTAGGCTTCGGTGAGCGCATTCTGGTAACCAAAAATGCGTGCGGAAAGCAGCCCCACCACTCCCGCCACACGGTGACAGTAAAGCTGGAGCTGGTCGAAATCGGCATAGCGGTTCTGGGTCAGATCCATTTCCATGCCGGTGATGATTTCATCGAATTCCGTGGCGGGCAGGCCGAATTCCCGAACCAGCGGCGCCAGGGCCTGCCCCACGGGATGCTCGGGGCGGTCGGCGAAGATATTGGAGACTTCATTGCGCCACCAGGCAAGCTTGGTGCGGGCGATTGCGATATCGTGACATTCGTCGGCGACGTCGTCCACTTCGCGGCAGAAGGCATAGAGGGCGGTGATCGCCCGACGCTTGGGCGGCGGCAGGAAAAGGAAACTGTAGTAGAAGCTGGAGCCGCTTTTTGCGGCCCGTTCCTGGCAGTATTGGTCAGGTGTCAAGGTGTTTTCTTTCATTTTTTTCGCAGAGCCCGATACAGCATGAATATCCAGTCGCCGGGCTTGATCACTGGACGGTCATTGAAGATATCACCGCCGGATTTGTGCAGCTTACGGAGTATGGTTTCGCCGCCCATGATGATCATGCGCATTTCCAGGCCGATCCTGCCGCGCAGTACGCTGCCGAGCGGCGCGCCCGCCTGCAGCAGCTTGCGCGTGCGCTCGATCTGGAACTGCATGAAGGGTTTCCACAGGCCGCTGTTGTCGCCGCGCGCGATTTGCGTTTCAGAAATGCGGTATTTTGCTAGTTCGTCCTGCGGCAGGTAAATCCTGTTTTTGTCGTGGTAGTCGATGCAGATATCCTGGAGGAAGTTGATCAACTGCAAACTGGAGCAAATAGCGTTCGAGTAGCTGATGTTTCGTTCCGTTGCTGCGCCGTAAAGGTGGAGCAGCAACAGGCCGACCGGGTTGGCGGAGCGCTGGCAGTAATCCATCACATCGCTGAAATGGGCATAACGTTTTTTAACGACGTCCTGGGAAAATGCGTCAAGAAGGTCGTAAAAAGGTTGTAATGGCAGCTGATGGCGGCCGATGATCTCTTTTAGTTCGTGGAACAGTGGAATTGCTGGCGGGTGGCCTGCTCCGATCTTGTCCAGTTCGGCACGAAAGCCGCCGAGCAGAGCCAGTCGCGCAGCATCGGTGAGATCACCCTCATCAGCGAAATCGTCAGCCGCACGGGCGAAAGCGTAGATGATGCTAACTGGTTGGCGCAGCATTTTTGGAAGCAAAATGGATGCCACCGGAAAATTTTCATAGTGTTGAGGCATAGGATTTTCAGGTAGGATGGCTCGCGGAACAAGTGAAGCTGGAAACTGATAAGCTGACAGCCGATCGTTGAATATATTACACTATAGGTTTTTGCGAAAGTGGCGGAATTGGTAGACGCACTGGATTTAGGTTCCAGCGCCGCAAGGTGTGGGGGTTCGAGTCCCCCCTTTCGCACCAGACATGCAACAGTCTTTAAATTAAGAGGGATAGACAGGTAATGGAAACAACTACGGAAAACTCCAGCTCACTGCAACGCACTCTTACCCTGGCCGTTTCGCTCGCCAGCATGGAAGCGGAAGTGGGTAACAGGCTGAAACGGCTGGCGCGCACGGTCAAGATGGATGGTTTCCGTCCCGGCAAGGTGCCGATGAAGATTGTGGAGCAGCAGTATAGTGGCCAGGTACGCCAGGAAGTCCTGGGCGAGGCGGTGCAGAAAAACTTTTCCGAAGCGGTCAGGGCACAGAACCTGAAAGTGGCAGGCTATCCGCGGATCGAGGCCAAGCAGGCCGAGGGCGAGTCCAAGGATCTGCAATTCGCTGCGACTTTCGAAGTTTATCCTGAGGTTGTGGTGGGTGATATCAGCGGGGTAGCGATCGATCGTTCGCAGGTGGTGGTTGGCGATACCGAGGTTGATAAAACTATCGAAATCCTGCGCAAGCAGCGCGTGAGCTATGCGCCGGCCAAGCGCAAAGCTGCAACTGGCGATCAGGTCGAAATTGACTATCGCGGCACCCTGAATGGTGAAGAATTCCAGGGCGGTCAGGCCAAGGACTATAAGCTGGTGCTGGGCGAAGGTCATACGCTGAAGGATTTTGAAGGTGCGATCCTTGGGATGACGGCAGGCGAGAGCAAATCGTTTGAATTAACCTTTCCCGAAGATTATCATGCCAAGGAACTAGCCGGAAAAACCGTGACTTTTGCGGTGACGCTGAATCAGGTTGCGGAGCCGAAACTGCCGGAAGTCGATGCGGATTTCGCCAAGTCGCTGGGCGTATCGGACGGCAATCTGGAAACCATGCGCAGCGAAATCAAGGCCAACCTGGAACGCGAAGTGAAAAAGCGCATTGACGGCCGGGTCAAGGAGCGTGTGATGCAGGCTCTGCTCGACGCGACACCGTTCGAGCAGCCCAGATCTCTGATCGAGATGGAGATTGACCATCTTCGCCAGCAGGCAGGCGAAGATTTACGTGCTCGTGGATTGAGCGCCAGCGGCGATATTTCGCTGCCAGCCAATTTGTTCGAGGATCAGGCGCGCCGCCGTGTCAGCCTTGGCTTGATCATGTCGGAGCTGGTTAATGCGCACCAGTTGCAGGCCAAGCCCGAGCAGGTGCGTGAACTGGTGAATGAGCTGGCGCAGAGTTATGAGCAGCCGGAGCAGGTACTGGCTTGGTATTATGGTGAACCGAATCGCCTGGCCGCAGTCGAATCGTTGGTTATAGAAGACAATGTGGTCAAATGGGTGCTGGAACGCGCCAAAGTGGTGGAAGTTAATTCCGCCTTTGATGAACTGATGGGGAATAATTAATGATTCATAGTCAGAACTGGGAGCCGCAAAACCTGGGTATGGTCCCGATGGTGATCGAGCAGAGTGGGCGTGGCGAACGCGCGTTCGACATTTATTCTCGTCTGCTCAAGGAGCGGGTGATTTTTCTGGTAGGTCCTGTCAATGATATGACGGCCAACCTGATCGTGGCACAGATGCTGTTTCTGGAATCGGACAATCCTGACAAGGATATTTTCTTCTACATCAACTCGCCGGGTGGTTCGGTCAGTGCTGGCATGTCGATTTACGACACCATGCAGTTTATCAAGCCGGACGTCAGCACTCTCTGTCTGGGCCAAGCGGCTAGCATGGGTTCATTTTTGCTTGCGGCCGGCGCCAAGGGTAAACGTTTCTGTTTGCCGAACTCTCGCGTGATGATTCATCAACCGTCGGGCGGTTTTCAGGGTCAGGCTTCCGATATTGAAATCCATGCCAAGGAAATCCTATACTTGAGACAGCGCCTGAATACGATGCTGGCTCAGCACACCGGCCAGTCTGTTAAAACCATTGAAAAAGACAGCGACCGTGATAATTTCATGAGCGGTGATGAAGCGGTTAAATATGGGCTGGTGGATAAAGTACTGGCGAATCGAACCGATATTACTGGTTGATGCCTAAAATATTTGAGGAAAACTGAATATGTCTGATAAAACCGGCAGCGAAAAACTGCTTTACTGCTCGTTCTGCGGCAAAAGCCAACATGAAGTGCGTAAATTGATTGCCGGCCCGTCCGTGTTTGTCTGCGACGAGTGCGTCGAACTGTGCAACGACATTATTCGCGAGGAGGCGCAGGGTGATCAGTCGGCAAAGGGCGGTGCTTCCGACTTGCCCGTGCCTCAGGAAATCTGCCAGATGCTCGACGAATACGTGATCGATCAGCCGAAGGCGAAGAAAATTCTTTCTGTTGCAGTTTACAATCACTACAAGCGGCTCAAGAATAGTTCGAAGACCGACGAGGTCGAACTGTCCAAGAGCAATATCCTGCTGATTGGCCCAACCGGCTCCGGTAAGACCCTGCTGGCCCAGACCCTGGCGCGCATGCTCAACGTGCCTTTCGTTATCGCCGATGCCACCACCCTGACTGAAGCGGGTTACGTTGGCGAGGACGTCGAAAACATCATCCAGAAATTGCTGCAGAAATGTGATTACGATGTGGAGAAGGCGCAGCGTGGCATTGTCTACATTGATGAAATCGACAAGATTTCACGCAAATCCGACAATCCCTCGATTACCCGCGATGTGTCCGGTGAAGGCGTGCAGCAGGCGCTGCTCAAGCTGATTGAGGGCACCACTGCCTCGGTGCCGCCGCAGGGCGGACGCAAACATCCGAATCAGGAGTTCGTTCAGATTGATACCACCAACATTCTGTTTATCTGCGGTGGTGCGTTCAGCGGCCTGGATAAGGTGATTCGAATGCGCTCCGAGAAGGGCGGAATCGGCTTTGGCGCTGAAGTGAAGAGCAAGGATGATCGCAAGGAAATCGGTGCCGTGTTGCGCGACGTCGAACCGGAAGACCTGATCAAGTTCGGCCTGATCCCGGAATTTGTCGGCCGCCTGCCCGTTATTGCAACCCTCGAGGATCTCGACGAGCATGCGCTGATGCGCATCCTGACCGAGCCCAAGAATGCCCTGATCAAGCAGTATCAAAAACTCTTTGCGATGGAAGGGGTCGAGTTGGAATTCAGGGAAAATTCGCTGCTCGCCATTGCCAAGAAAGCGTTGGCGAGAAAGACTGGTGCCCGTGGCTTGCGTTCGATTCTGGAACATACTTTGCTGGATATCATGTACGACCTGCCCTCCATGAGTAATGTCGCCAAGGCAGTGATCGACGACGGGGTGGTCAAGGGGGAGAGTCAGCCGATCCTGATTTACGCTGACCAGCCGAAGGTGGCTGGCACTGCCTGATGTTTGCCGCCGCTTCCCCAGCGGCGGCTTGATTGGCTTCCTGTGGGCGGCTTTCAATTTTTTTCAGATGCACTTGAATTGCCGCAAGTCGTCCCTACCTTTGTACTTGTAAGTTTAATTTCAGGTGGAGCCCATGACTGTACACAATGACCCATTAGAACAATCCGTAACACTGCCGCTGTTGCCGCTGCGCGACGTGGTGGTGTTCCCGCACATGGTGATCCCGCTATTCGTAGGGCGCCCCAAGTCCATCAAGGCGCTGGAAACCGCCATGGAGTCCGGGAAGCACATCATGCTGGTGGCGCAGAAATCCGCCGCCAAGGACGAGCCAGTGCCGGAGGACCTGTATGAGGTCGGTTGCATGGCCAGCATTCTGCAGATGCTGAAACTGCCCGATGGCACCGTCAAGGTGCTGGTGGAAGGCAGTCAGCGTGCTCAGGTTACCAAATTTTCCGATGCCAAGACCCACTTCGTTGCTGAAGCCGACCTGATCACGCAGGAAGATGGCGAAGAAAACGAGATCGAGGCTTTGCGTCGCGGTCTTTTCGCGCAGTTCGACCAGTACGTCAAGCTCAACAAGAAGATTCCACCGGAGATCCTCACGTCGCTGGCCAGTATTGATGAGGCGGGGCGTCTGGCTGATACCATCGCCGCTCACCTGCCGCTCAAGATCGAGCAGAAGCAGGAAATCCTGGAAATGATGAGCGTGCAAAAACGCCTGGAGCACATGCTTGGCATTCTGGATGCGGAAATCGATATCCTCCAGGTGGAAAAACGCATCCGTGGCCGTGTCAAACGCCAGATGGAAAAGAGCCAGCGCGAGTATTACCTGAATGAGCAGGTAAAGGCGATCCAGAAAGAACTGGGCGATATGGAAGAAGGCTCTGATCTGGACGAACTGGAAAAGAAAATCAAGGCAGCCTCCATGCCCAAGGATGCACTTGCCAAGGCTGAATCCGAATTGAAGAAACTGCGCCTGATGTCACCAATGTCGGCGGAAGCGACGGTAGTGCGCAACTTCATTGATGTTCTGACCGGGTTGCCGTGGAAGAAAAAAACCAAGATCAGCAAGGATCTAAAGGCCGCTGAAGCAGTGCTGGAGAAGGATCATTATGGCCTGGAGAAGGTCAAGGAGCGTATTGTCGAATACCTGGCAGTACAGCAGCGTGTGGATAAATTCAAGGCGCCTATTCTGTGTCTGGTTGGCCCACCAGGTGTAGGCAAGACATCACTGGGTCAGTCCATCGCCCGCGCGACCAATCGCAAGTTCATCCGCATGGCGCTTGGCGGGGTGCGCGACGAGGCCGAGATTCGCGGTCACCGCCGCACCTACATCGGATCCATGCCTGGCAAGATCCTACAGAGCATGACCAAGGTTGGTGTACGTAATCCACTGTTTTTGCTGGACGAAGTGGACAAGATGGGGGCGGACTTCCGTGGCGACCCCTCCTCGGCGCTGCTGGAGGTGCTCGATCCAGAACAGAACCATACCTTCGTCGACCACTATGTCGAGGTGGAGTATGACCTGTCCGACGTGATGTTCGTCGCCACTTCCAACTCCATGAACATCCCCGGCCCACTACTCGACCGGATGGAAGTGATTCGGTTGTCCGGATACACCGAGGACGAGAAGATCAACATCGCGATGCGCTATCTGCTGCCGAAGCAGTTGAAATTGCACGGACTTAAAGAGGAAGAGGCCAGTATCGCCGAAAGTGCCGTGCGAGACATCGTTCGTTATTACACCCGCGAGGCGGGGGTACGTAGTCTGGAGCGGGAAATCGCCAAAATTTGTCGCAAGGTGGTGAAAGCGCTGTTGCTCAGGAAGGGCAAAGGCAAAATCGCGGTGACCGCGCGCGGTCTCGATAAGTACCTGGGGGTGCGCCGTTACAGCTACGGTATGGCTGAGCAGAATAACCAGGTTGGCCAGGTGACGGGGCTTGCCTGGACCGAAGTGGGTGGTGAGTTGCTGACCATCGAGGCGGTTGCGCTGCCCGGCAAGGGCAAGATGATAACCACGGGCAAGCTTGGCGAAGTGATGCAGGAATCTATTCAGGCTGCGCTTTCCGTGGTACGTAGCCGCTCACGCGCGCTAGGCATCCCCGAGGATTTTTATCAGAAGAATGATGTCCACATTCACTTGCCGGAAGGTGCAACGCCGAAGGATGGTCCTAGCGCAGGCATTGCCATCACAACCGCAATGGTATCCATCCTGACCGGAATTCCGGTGCGGGCAGATGTCGCGATGACCGGCGAGATCACTCTGCGTGGTGAAGTTTTGCCGATCGGAGGGTTGAAAGAGAAGCTGCTGGCGGCTCACCGTGGCGGGATTAAAACTGTCTTGATTCCTCATGAGAACGTCAAGGATCTGGTTGAGATCCCGGATAACATCAAAAATCGGCTGGATATCCACCCGGTCAAGTGGATCGATGAAGTGCTCGGTTATGCGCTCGAGCGCAAGCCGGAGGCGCTGCCAGAGGTGGTTGCAACCACGCCTATGCCGCCGGCTGAAGAAAAAACAGAGGACGCCGTCATCAAGCATTAGCTCGCATCGCGCTTCATTAAAAGCCAATCCGTCAATTCGCTGACCGGGTTGGCTTTTTTTGTTTTCATTGTATCTGTCATGTTTGTGGCCCAAATTTTGCTCTCTGCCCGGAACCCCTTATATGACGCCATTAAATCGGATTCATTTTGCTGAAACCGCTTGACACATGGTTTTGCGGCTTGTTATAAAGTGTGTGCAGGACTAAACCTGTTTCTCAACCGAATAGAAAGGGGACTACACGTGAACAAATCCGAGTTGATTGATGCAATCGCTAAATCCGCCGATATGTCCAAGGCTGCTGCTGGCCGTGCTCTGGATGCTACTATTGGTGCCGTTAAAGTCGCAATGAAAAAGGGTGATATGGTTACCCTGGTTGGTTTTGGTACGTTCTACGTCGGTACACGCGCCGCTCGCAATGGCCGCAATCCTCGCACCGGCGCAACCATCAAGATCAAGGCAGCTAAAGTGCCTAAGTTCCGTTCTGGCAAAGCGCTGAAAGATGCTGTAAACTAGCGAACTTCGGGTGCTTAGCTCAGTTGGTAGAGCGTCGCCCTTACAAGGCGAATGTCGGCGGTTCGACCCCGTCAGCACCCACCATTGAATTTTGTGGTTTTTAGGTACATGGAGTGGTAGTTCAGTCGGTTAGAATACCGGCCTGTCACGCCGGGGGTCGCGGGTTCGAGTCCCGTCCACTCCGCCATACATGGGCGAACGCTGTTTCGCCCATTTTTTTTGTGCTTCCCCGCTATGGGGCCGAGGTGTTCGTAATATGCTGGAAATCATTCGAGAACGCGCTCAGGGTGTAATCGTCAAAATTATCCTGGGTCTGATTACCATTCCCTTTGCGTTATGGGGGGTGGACTCCTACATACGCGGCGGTGACAAGGCTGACATTGTGGCTAAGGTAGATGGGCAGAACATCACCAGACAGGAATTCAGCCGGACTTTAAAGGAACAACAGGAACGGATGCGTGTCGCGATGGGCGAGCGCTTCGATCAGGCCATGCTGGATGGTCCTGAAGTCCGCCAGTCCGTTCTGGATGGACTGGTTCAGCAGCGCTTGCTGGCCGCGGAGGCTAACCGTGTCGGGTTTAAACTGCCCGATACGCTGCTCGCCTCGATTATTGCCGAGATCCCGGAATTCCAGCAGGACGGCAAGTTTTCCCAAGCTCGGTATGAATCCATGATACGTGCCCAGGAAATGACTCCTGCGGTTTTCGAGAATCGTTTGCGCCAGAACCTGGTGATTCAGCAGTTGCTAGAAGGGCTGTCCCATGGCGTTGCCGTGCCGCGCACCTCAGAGGAAATGATTGCTCGGCTGGCCGAGCAGCAGCGTGAAATCAGCCAGGCTATGCTGACGCCCGAGCAATACATGATTCAGCTGAAAGTCGATCCCGCCGACGTCAAGGCCTACTATGACAAACACCGCGAGGAATTCCTTGTCCCCGAGCAGGCTCGGCTTGATTACGTGGTCTTGTCGGTGGATGAATTGCAGCAACAGATGGTTGTCAGCGATGAAGAATCGAAAAAATATTATGACGAGCATAGCGCCCAATACAATGAGCCGGAGCAACGCAGAGCGAGTCATATTCTGATTGCAGAGCGTACCCAGGCGGAGCAGATTCTGAAAGAAATCAAACAGAACCCGGCAAAATTCGAGGATCTCGCCAAACAGTACTCTAAGGACACGGGTTCCGCGGCCAAAGGAGGAGATCTGGGTTATTTCGCACGAGGTGCGATGGTCAAGCCGTTTGAGGATGCCGCGTTTGGCATGAAGGGTGGGGAAATTTCTGGCCTGGTTCAGTCCGATTTCGGCTTCCATATCATCAAATTGACAGCGATCAGGCAGGGTGGCGCTCGCAGCTTCGATGCGGTCAGGGGGGAAATCGCGCAGGAACTGAAGAAACAGAAGGCAGTCAAGAAATTCGTCGAGCTGGCTGAAACTTTCAGCAACACGGTTTACGAGCAGCCGGACAGCCTCAGGCCAGTGGCTGACGCGCTGAAATTAAGCATTCAGTCTAGCCCGTGGATCAGCAAAAAGGGGGCGAACATGGCCCTGCTGAATCATCCCAAGCTGTTGCAGGCAGTGTTTTCGGAGGACTCGCTCAAGCTTAAACGCAACACTGAAGCGGTTGAGGTCGCGCCGAATACGCTGGTGGCAGCGCGGGTAGCAGAATACAAGGCGGCCAGCTATAAGCCGTTCGAGGAGCTAAATACTGAATTGGCCAAGCGCCTGCTATACGAACAGGGTAATGCCATGGCGGTGAAGAAGGGCAAGGAGGCATTATCCAGCCTGCAGAAAGGGAATGCAGTTGCCGATTTGAAATGGGGTGCGACTATCCTGATCAACCGCGAAAATGCTTCCAGTATGGGCAAGGATGCGTTGAACCAGATTTTCCGGGCGGATGCGGGGAAATTGCCGGCCTATACGGGTATCGATAATCCCAAGGGCGGATATCTATTGATCAAAGTAAGCAAGGTTGTCGAGCCCGGTGCAATCGATCCGGAAAAAAAGAAATCCTACGCCAACCAGTTGCGGCAGGCATTTGCACAGGAATATTCTGCTGCCTATCTGGCGAGCCTGAAGCAGAAGGCGGACATCAGCATCAAGAAAGAAAAGCTGGAAAAGGTTGAGCATTAAAAAATTGTCGCAACCAGCGCAGGATTAACGAAGGACGAGGCCCTCCAGCCATCAGGCGGTGGGCCTTTTTTAATGGTGCGTACGGCAGGGCGCAATCGCTAATGAACATAATGGCGCTATTAAATTATGCAAGGAGCCATTTTTTTGCAGCTAATCTTGCCCAGTTTTAGGGCGCCTTTGGGGCACTCGCCCAATAAGCCCCTGGCTTTGCCGGTGCTTAATTGACGCACCGCGTCAAATCGGGTACGGTATTTGAATATGGCTGACAAACTTGCAATCATGCTGCTGACGGTCGACCCGGATCATCCTCATGTGTGCGGTACCCCATTTTTCCAGGCAGCGGCGGCGGCTGCGATGGACGTGGATGTCGAGATTTATTTTGCCAGTCGTTCTGTGCGCCTGTTGATCAAGGGCGTGGCCGAGAATATTTTTCCCAGTGACATCCGGACTAAGTCAGTCTACGAATTCATGAAGGATGCTTCCGATCTCGGCGTCAAGTTCTTTGCCTGCGGCGGGGCGATGGAGCCTTGTGATGTGACCCAGGAGGAACTGGTGCCGGAATGCACGGGTATTGCTGGCGCTGCGACCTTCGTCACCCGGGTCATGGATGACGACTGGAAAACGATTACCTATTGAGGGAGGAATGGATCCTGGTGCTTGTTCTGGTGTGCAAACGCCAGAATACGGATGAACGCCGTTTCCATCTGTTCCATAATTTCTCCGGCTTGCTCCCAAGTTCCATTCCTTATAGCCTGTTCAGCCTCAAGTGCCAGATCGGCCATTTTTCGTGCGGAGATATAAGCGGATGCGCCCTTGAGTTCGTGGGCCGCCCTTGAACCTGTGATTTCATTTTGTTCGATCGCGGCCTTAAGTCTCTCCAAAAGCGCAGGCGTGGTGTCGAGATATAGTGCCAGCAATTCCTCAACGATTTTATGATCCTGATTGAATGTGTCGTATAGGTGTTCAAGATCGACAGGCGGCCTTTCCGTAGACGTGGATGCTGTGTTGTCTTCCAGATGCCCCACAAGGGGACTCCGACTTTCTACGGGCTGAAGCCCGTGAAAGATCGTATGCGGCAGCCATATTTTAAGGACGGACTCCAGATCTCCGGGTTCCAGTGGTTTCATCAGGTAATCATCCATGCCTGCCGCCAGGCATTTTTCCCGGTCACCGTGCATGGCGTTGGCGGTCATGGCGATAATCGGAACTCTTTTTGCGTGCGCGGCTTTTTCGCGGCGACGGATTGCGGCAGTGGCCTCGAATCCATCCAGTTCTGGCATCTGACAGTCCATCAGCACTAGGTCATAGCAACTTTTCGCCAGCGCTTCCAGGGCTTCCCGTCCGTTGCTGGCACTTTCGGCCTGAAGCGCTAGTTTATTCAGCATGTAGAGTACGACCTTGCGGTTGACCAGGTTGTCTTCTACGATCAGGATGCGTGCAGCAGGCGAAATTTTCGCGGCGGGGCGAAGCGTCGAGTCGGTATGACGGTCGCGGACTGGTTGCTCCGTACCTGCCAGGGCAGCTGCAAGCTTATTCATGCGCACCGGTTTGGTGAGCATGATGTCGATGCCGGCTGCGATTAGCTCTTCCTTGTGGGAACGTAACGTAACAGGTGCCAGCAGCACCAGACGTAGTGATGCCTGCCCGGTATCGTTCTTGATCAGGCGCGATAGAGTGGTGATGCTGTGGTCGGGCAGGGTGGTGTCGAGGATTACCAGGTTAAACATGGTTTCTTCATCCTGCGCGGCATGCAGTCGTATTAAGGCTTCTTCGCCGGTAGTAACTGCGGCACAGGGGACTTGCCAGAATTCGAGTTGATGTTCCAGAATTGCGCGGCAATTGGCGTTGCCGCTGGCGATGAGCACACGTAACCCGTGCAGGTTGATATCGGGCTCGACCGGAACTGAACGCCCCGGCTGTCTGTCCAGGTGCAGCCGGAACCAGAAGGTGCTGCCCTGTCCGGGGCTGCTGTCCACACCGATTTCACCACCCATCATCTCAGTGAGTTGTTTTGAGATGACCAGGCCGAGTCCGGTGCCGCCGTGCTTGCGGGTGGCCGATCCGTCGCCCTGGGAGAAAGACTGGAACAGGCGTCGATGGCCTTCATCGCTGATGCCGATGCCGGTGTCTCTAACCTCGAAACGCAGCGTTATGGCGCCAGCTTCTTCCTTCTCGGGGATTACCCTCAGTAGCACTTCACCGACATCAGTAAATTTAACTGCATTGGCGGTCAGGTTGGTGAGAATCTGGCGTAGGCGCCCGGCTGCACCGCGTAGGTGGAAATCGTGTCCAGGTGGAATGTCGTAGTGCAACTCGAGGTTTTTGCTTTGTGCCTGCCCCGCCAGGAGTTCCGCCACTTCCGCAACGATTTCGCGGAGGTCAAAGTCGTCGGTTTCCATATCCAGTTTGCCGGCTTCGATCTTGGAAAAGTCGAGGATGTCATTGATGATGGCGAGCAGAGATTCCGCCGAAGTGCGCATCGTCTCGGCGTAATCCCGCTGTTCCGGAGTGAGCCGGGTGTCAAGCAGCAACGCGGCCATGCCGAGGATGCCGTTCATTGGGGTGCGGATTTCATGACTGACGTTGGCGACGAATTCGGACTTGATGTTGGCGGCGTGCTCAATTTCCCGGGTATGCTGCGCTGCACGGCGAGTGACCAGAATGGCGATGCCGATGCCGAGAAGCAAAGCCGACGCGCCCAGCAAGAGCATCAGCATTCGGGTTTCGCTGTAAGCCTGGGCCGCTTCTTTCGCCGCTTTTTTCGTCGCCTCGCGCTGCAGCTTGAGCAGGACATCCAGCTCGTGTAACAGCCGCTTCTGTGCCGGGATGGTTTCATGCTGCAGCACGTCGAAGGTCGATGGATCGTGTGCCATGGCGAGTTCTATGGCTTTGATGACCAAGGGCTGCGTGGTCTGGGTGAGATTGCTGATTTCGGTCATGACCAGCTTCTCTTCCATGCTGGATACCATTTGATCCAGCTGTTGCCGGGCGACAGCAAAATTTTCGCCATAACTGTAAAAGCGCAGGCGCTCGCTATCCTGCTCGAACGCGTCTTTCAGTACTACGATGGTATGCATGCTGATCGCCCGCTCGCGCAGGGAGTCACGCATGATGGTGGCGAGTTCGGTCTTGGCGTTGTTGTCCTCGACTATGTTTTCCAGCCGTTCATTGATGGCGGCCATCTGATGCAGGCCTACCAGTGCAAGGGCGAGCATGAGCGCCAGCACCAGCGCAAAGCCGATTCCGAGGCTGAATTTGACGTTATGGGCGAACATGCATGTGCTTGAGCGCAGAAATGGCAGAGTTTGTGGTGATTAGATACTCTGGAGCGGTAAAATTCAACCTTGTATGGTGGGCCGTGCAGCCTGATTTATCTTGGGACCTAGCCCACCTGCATTCCCAGCGGCGTTGCGAAGCGACCGCTGCCCACCCCGATCTCGATTCCCCATCCCTCCCAAGGCACGAACGGCCGCAGGGCGAGCAGCTCCGAGATATAAGCAGCCTTGTGCTTTCAGAACCACGCCTCATAGCGATGATGGTGAGTCTCGAAGGGGGCAACTCTAGGCACGGGACAGCAATTCCTCAGCGCGTCAACGAAGTGTCGGTTGCCTTCGGGCAATGCCGTGGTGACGCGCATATAGCCTGGACCAAGCGCCGGATCGTTCAGCGGCTTGATCAGTATGTCGCGGCTGCGAAGCTGGTCCGCAATGCCGGACGCGTTGTGCGGTGCGAAGTCGGCGAGGAAGAAATAGGTTCGAGTGGGATAAGTACGTACGCCGAGGGCGCGTAAATCCGCCGCGAGTTCCTCGGTCCAGGCGTGCAATTGCGCAGCGCGGGCAAGAATTTTGTGCTCGTGCTGAAGCGTGGCGATGGCTGCAGCCTGACTGGGACGGGCGAGCGGGTAGGCGTCGTTGTGGTTGTTCAGGTCGTCGGCGATGGGCTCGGGCAAGATCGCGTAGCCGATGCGAAAGCCCGCCAGGCTGTGGGCCTTGGACAGGGTGCGTGTCACCAGCAGGTTGGGATGCTCGGGCACCAGATGGGCGACTGACCGCCCGGCCAGGCCGATGAACGCCTCGTCAATCAGGAAGCGCGTTTCCGGGTGGCGGCGCAACAGTTCTGGCAAGGGCGCCATGTCGAAGATGCCGCCATTGGGGTTGTTTGGGTTCACGATGACAGCGAGCGTGGTGCCCCGCAGAATCGCCAATTCGGCAAGATCAAAGGCGAAGTCATTTTCGGGCAGTAGCCGTGTTTCTGTGTAGTGCTGGGCGATCTCGGGAAAGAGAACATAGGTCGGCGTCAGCAGATGGACCTGCTGGCCGAAGTGGTCGAAGAGCTGGCGCAGGATCAGCTCGGAGCCGGCGTTGATGTGAATGAACCGTTCGGGCACGCCGAGCTGCTCGCTGATATGCCGGCGCAGCGGTGCCGAATAGGGCTCGGTGTAGAAGTTGCAGTGTGGCACCTTGGCCTTGGCCGCGGCAACCGCCTCCTCGATGGGAGGCAGCGGGTTTTCGCACAGCAGCAGCTTTATTCCTGCAAATGTCCCGCCGCCTTTTTCGCTCAGGGAACCCATGTTCTCCCCTTTTCAGCTATGCAGGAATTAATGGAAGGAGTACAGGCGGCAGGAACGTGCAATCCCACCGGCGAGAGAGTCAGGCCCAGCAACGTCGCATAGGACTTGAGATGGAGGTAATAAAGCGCTTCAGCGGCGACCGGCAGGGTCAGGTCAAATGTCTGATCTTTGCACTGTTGTTCTTCCAGCAGCACCTCAAATTTTTCGTTTGTGATGCGCATACTCGCTTCCGCCTTCCCGTCAAAGCGCAAGCCCAGGTAATATATTCCGCCGGTCAGCTTGCCCAAAGGGATGAAATAGCTCTCGCCATCGGGGCTTCGCCACTGCCGTAACGCCTCCGCACCCCACACGCCATTAGCGGGAACGGCATCAGGCAGGGGATACTGGGCGCAGTGTTCCTTGGTGTATTTGAGGATAGCGAAAAGCTCCTCCACTTCCAGGGAAGAAGAATAGGGGAGGTAGCGCCGTACATGACTGCGGGTAGCTGCAACGCCGGAAGAAAAACTCAGGCGGCCGCTGCACTCGCCCTCATGACAGCGGGTGCACACGGTGTTGAATTTCACTGTCGTTGCGCGAGACACTTCTGCCGCGCCAATCTGCGCATAGGCCAGCCCCACGACGGCAACTCCAATGGCTCGCAACTGGCCCATGCGATTTGGCGCCACACTCAAATCAAATCACTGGCCAGCGAATTGCGCACAGCCTGAGGCAATTCTGTTTTCTCGTGATAGGCGGGGTGGTCTATGCCCGCACTGACCGTTGCCCCTTGCTTCACTGCGGTGACCATCCCTGGGCTGAGTTCGAAGCGCATGAAGTGCACCGCGGCGGTCTTGTCTTCGGTTTCCCGCTCCAGGTCCTCGTTAGCGATGGCGAAGATCTTGTCGAAACCCTCCACCTGCATCCACACGGCTTTTTCAACGCCGACGAGACGGCCGAGGGCTTGTTTCCGCTCCTTCTCGTCTTCGTACTCCACCATGAAGGTCGCCTTCCAGTTGCTGCCGTCTGGAATCAGCGGATTATAGACATCCAGCTCATCCTGGATGCCTTCCGGCTCGAAGATACGTTCCAGGCGCAGCATTTCCTGCACCTGGTACTGCATAGTGAGGGCGTCCTCGAAATAGAGCGCGGCATGGTCGCCGATCGCCACTCGGCGATGTTTCTTGTGTTCCATCACATTGGCGCGGAAATCGGACCGGATGGCCACATATTTCTCCAGGGAGTACAGGTCCTCCCGGCTCAACTTGCCCATGGGGTATCCTTTCTAATCCATTTTCATTCGTGCGCGATCTGCTTGTCGGTGAAAAGGTAATCGCCCAGTTCCTTGTCAAAGCGCGGGTCGCGGCGCCGTATCCACTCCAGCACCATGGCGGCATGCTCCTTTTCCTCGTCGCGGTTGTGGGCCAGAATCGCCTTCAACTCGGGGTCGCTGCATACGTCCACGCGCTGGTTGTACCAATCCACTGCCTCAAGCTCCTCCATCAGGGAGACGATGGCGCGGTGCATGTCGCGGGTCTCGGCGCTGAGTTGTTCGACGGGTTCATGGTAGCCTTCGTTTGCCATTTTCTTATTCCTTTCTGGTAATTTAGATAGCGTAAGCCTTGCGCAGCAGCGAAATGGGATGTTCCGGCGCTCTTCCGTCCTGCAGGCCATTCTCGATGTGATGGCCGGCCATGGCGCAGTCGCTGCCGTAGTGCTGCGCCTGGGCTTTCTTCACCCGTTCCACCACCGGCTTGACGATCTTCATGGCGGAGGCGTGGAACTCTTTCTTCACCGCGTAGGTGCCGTCGTGGCCTGAACAGCGCTCGATGATCTCCACCTGGGTGTCGGGTACTAGCGACAAGGCCTCGCGCGTCTTCTGTCCGATGTTCTGCACCCGCTGGTGGCAGGCGGCATGGTAGGCGATCTTGCCCAGCGGCTGCTTGAAATCGGTTTTCAGCTTGCCTTCCTTGTGGCGCAGCATCAGATATTCGAAGGGATCGTAGAAGGCTTCCTTCACCTTTTTCACCTCCGCATCGTCCGGGAACATCAGCGGCAGTTCCTGTTTGAACATCAGCACACAGGAGGGGATCAGGGCGGTGAGGTCCCAGCCTGCGTCCACCAGCTTGGCCAGCATGGGGATGTTGTACTCCTTGGCCGCGGCCACCGCCTCCAGGTTACCCAGTTCCAGCTTGGGCATGCCGCAGCAGCGCTCCTTTTCCGCAAGCGTCACCGGGATGCCGTTGTGTTCGTAAACGGCGACGAAATCCTCGCCCGGGCCGGGTTCGTTGCGGTTCATGTAGCAGGTGGCGAAGAGGGCGACCTTGCCCCTGGTTTTGCCCGCTGGCTCAGGCAGGGAAATGCTTTGATGTCCGGAAAGCCGTTTGCGCAGGGTGTTGCTGTGGTACTCGGGCAGCTTTGCATCCGCATGCACCCCCAGCACCGCCTCCAGCACCTTGCGCGTTGGGCCGAACCTGTTGGCTGCGTTGACTACCTGGGCCACCACCGGTATGCCGGCCAGATTGCCGACTGCATCGGTGCTGGTGAGGATGAGGTCGCGGGTCTTGATGTCGCCGTTCTTGAATTTAACAGCCTTGGCCCGCAGCATGAGGTGTGGAAAATCCAGGTTCCACTCGTGGGGCGGCACGTAGGGGCACTTGGTCATATAACACAGGTCGCAGAGGTAGCAGTGATCCACGACCTGCCAGTAATCCGATTTTTTTACGCCATCCACTTCCATGGATTCGGACTCGTCAACCAGATCAAACAGGGTGGGAAATGACTGGCACAGGCTGACGCAGCGGCGGCAGCCGTGGCAGATGTCGAAGACCCGCTCCAGTTCCTTGAACAAGGATTCCTCGGCATAGAAATCCGGGTTTCGCCAGTCCAGAGGGTGGCGGGTGGGCGCTTCCAGGTTGCCTTCGCGAGCGGGGCCGGCCATGGTGGGTTCTCCTGTTGCCGATAAATGTCTGGTGAAGTCCGGCCACCTAGCGGTGGCCGGAGTGCTACATTTTAGCTACCGAATTCGTTCAAGGCCTTCTGGTAGCGGTTGGCGTGGGAACGCTCAGCCTTGGCCAAGGTCTCGAACCAGTCGGCGATTTCGTCGAAGCCTTCATCGCGGGCGGTCTTCGCCATGCCTGGGTACATGTCGGTGTACTCGTGGGTCTCGCCCGCCACCGCGGTCTTCAGGTTATCAGCCGTGGGGCCGAACGGCAGGCCGGTGGCTGGGTCTCCGCATTGCTCCAGATACTCCAGGTGGCCATGGGCGTGACCGGTCTCGCCCTCGGCGGTGGAACGGAACAGGGCGGCCACGTCATTGTGGCCTTCAATGTCAGCCTTGGAGGCGAAATAGAGATAACGGCGGTTGGCCTGGGATTCGCCTGCGAAGGCGTCTTTCAGGTGCTGCTCGGTTTTGCTGCCTTTAAGTTGCATGGTCGTTCTCCTATACATAGACCCGGCTTACGTCCCGCGCCGGGAGTACGGGTTGCGTTTAAGCTATTTCAATATAGTTTCTAAATGGCTAGGCTGAAAATTGTATTTTTAAAACGCGGTGATAGGAAAAAACTATTAACAGAAAAGAGGAGGGTTACCTCAAGCATGGCAACATGGGGTCGGAGAGGCTGCGGCTTTATCCGCAAAATGCTTTGCCGACATTCGGTGCGGAAATGGGTTGATTGCTAAGACGAATCGCAAAAAAATCGGCCATTAATGTTTTAACGCAGGAATATTCATTACAATTAAACACTTTGGATAATCACGGTTTTTTTATGTACAAAGGCTATGCCGCTGCACTTGTTTCCTGCCTGCTGATGCTCTCCGGCTGCGCCTCTAGTCCCATGACTAAGGAAGCACCCATTCACGCAGTTCAGCCTTCGCCCAAACCGCCGGCACCGAAAGTCGCACTGGTGCTGGGTGGCGGCGCGGTGCGCGGGTTTGCTCATATCGGCGTGATCAAGACGCTGGAGGCTCATGGCATCGTGCCGGACATGGTGGTGGGGACGAGTGCCGGCAGCGTGGTCGGGGCGCTATATGCCGGTGGTTACAGCGGCTTTGAGCTGCAGAAAATCGCTTTTCAGCTGGAGCAGGACAGCGTGGGGGACTGGGTGCTACCGGACCGAGGCTTCGTCAAAGGAGAAATGCTACAGAATTTTATCAACAAGGCGCTGCAGAACCGTCCCATCGAGCGTTTGAACAAACCCTTTGCTGCCGTCACCACCGAATTGCAGACCGGGGAGATGGCGGTGTTCCGCCGTGGCAACACCGGCATGGCGGTGCGTGCTTCGAGCAGCATTCCCGGGGTCTTTCAGCCGGTCAATATCGGCGGCAAGGAGTACGTGGACGGCGGGCTGGTTAGCCCGATTCCGGTCAGGGCTGCGCGCGGTATGGGGGCGGATATCGTGATCGCGGTGGATATCTCGGGCAAGCCGAAGAATGTCCGGCCGAACGATACCATCGATATCTTCTTGCAGGCCTTCAGCATCATGGGACAGACCATCGGGCGCTATGAGCTGGCCGAGGCGGACATAGTGATCCGGCCGCAAATCGGCACGATCGGTGCTACTGAATTCGACCAGAAGCATCTGGCCATCATGGAAGGTGAGAAAGCGGCGCTGGCTGCGCTACCGCTTATTCGTTCGAAGCTGCAGCAAAAGGCAGGTGAGAAGTAACTACACGGCGGGCACCGTTGAAACGCTTGACCCAGTAGTTTTCTTTCATGTCGACGACTTCGACGCCGCGCCCGGTCACCGAGGCGTGAACGAATTTGTTTTCGCCAAGATAGATGCCGACGTGGGAGTAGGTATGGCGCATGGTGTTGAAGAACACCAGGTCGCCGGGCTGGAGTTCTGAAATGGCGATTTTCTGGCCGAACATGCTGATGGCACGGGCGTTGTGCGGCAGGATCAGACCGGCGGCCTGCTGGTATACGTGGCTGACGAAGCCGCTACAATCCAGGCCGGTTTCTGGCGACTTTCCGCCGTACTTGTAGTTGACTCCCACCAGGCTCAGCGCGTACATCAGCATTTCCGACGCTTTGTCGATCGAGCTGGTGAATGCGGTTTGTTTCGGCGCTTCAGCGTCAATGCTGTCGGCTGTACTAGCCATGCTAGCAAGCAACAGGAATCCGCCGAGCAGGAAAGTATTGTAAGGACGCATCAGTTTCACTTCTGAGGGGATGCGGGTATTTTAATGATTACTGCCTTTTCGTCAAGAAAATCTCCTGAAAATGACTAGAATTTAATTAACCTGGATGTTTCATGAATTCGCGCGATGATCGTGCAGAATTTTGCGAGTTGGGCGATAAAACCACCCATCCCTGCTTACCCCACTTGTTTGGTAGGGAAGTTTTGCGAAGGAGTGGCGTAGTTATTCATACGCCCGACCGAGTAAAATTTTCATATCAAGCAAAAGGCCAGCGAGGGCGCGCGTCAATTTATGAAATATCCAGGTTGTGGAGGCCATATGCCATTTCGTGATCGTAACGAAGCCGCTCGCCGTTTGGTGGAACGTCTTGCCGTCTATAAAGGGAAAAATCCGCTGGTGCTGGCAATTCCGCGCGGCGCTGTGCCGATGGCCAGTGTCGTCGCCGCGGCCCTGGAAGGGGACGTGGATGTGGTGCTGGTGAGGAAGCTGCGCGCGCCTTACAACCCTGAATTCGCCGTTGGTTCTATCGATGAAAGCGGCTGGACCTATATCGCGGATTATGCGGCGCAGGCGGGCGCTACGCCGGAATACCTCGAGGCCGAGAAGAAGACGCAGATGGAAACCATGCGTAACCGCCGAGCGCAATATACGCCGATCAGGCCGCCGATCGATCCAGCGGGGCGCATCGTGATCGTGCTCGACGATGGTCTGGCTACCGGTGCGACCATGATTTCGGCGCTGCATGCCCTGCAGTCGAAAGGCCCGAAAAAGCTGATTTGCGCTGTGCCTGTTTCTCCGCCAGACACGCTGGAAAAAGTGGCGCGCTACGCTGACGAGGTGGTTTGCCTGGAGGCACCGGAGTGGTTCCAGGCGGTCGGGCAGTTCTACATGGATTTCCCTCAGGTGGAGGATGAGGAAGTTATAGAAATTTTGCGGCAGGGTGCCAAAGCGAAACAATCTGAGTAGACTGCCGAGTTGAATGTTTCGCTGCCTTCCGGCTCAAGGCAGTATCGAGAACACCACCAGCAGCATGGCTATTGCTACCGCCAAAGCGCCGAAACTCAGTAACAGAACGGCTCCGGCGGCACAATCCTTGGCGGTTTTGATGGCGGGATGGATTTCTGGGTGGAGGTGGTCGATCAATGCCTCCAGGGCGGTATTGAAAAGTTCTGCCGCCAGTACCAAAGCCGCCATGATGAAACAAAGTGCCCACCATAAAAGAGGTGGGCGCAGCAGCAACAGCGCCATCAGCAAGGCAACAGCGAATCCGGCCTGTATCCGGAAACTTTGTTCGCTTTCCCAGGCTGCCCGGATGCCTGCCCAGGCAAAGCCGAAACGCTCGCTCAATTTTCTGTTTTTCATGGCATCTCCGGTTCGCGCGCCAACAATACCTGTTTATCCCAGATTATCGTTTGTTCGTCTACCGGGCCGGGTATCTCGCCTCGCCTTGCCAGACGTGCTGGTACACCTGACAGGCTGTCGAGCAGGGTTTGACGCGGTTGGTTAAAGTCCCTGCCGTCCCGGGGCAGGCTAAACCAGGACAGGGGGTGGATTACCGTTTCCCGCGTCACCATCCCTACCCATACCGGCTGAGCTGTTTCGCGGAGCACGGTGTCGGTTTGCCAAAGGCGCAGCACTAGGCGCTGGCCCGGCACCGGGTGAATCAGCGCCAATCCTTCGTGGCGGCCGTCGTGGGCACGTGGCAGCAGCGGAAGTTCCATGGCGGAGCGGGAGGGATCGAGCCAAAGCAGGAAATTTCTCCCCGACAGCGGTAAAGGTTCCCGCCATCCTGCCCCCAAGAGGCTGCGGCGCAAATATTCGGGCGATCCAGCCCATTGCACGGTGAGCGGTTGTTCGTATTCCCCCTCGATATCAATGCGCCAGGCTGGGAGGGTTTGCCAGGCACCCCCCCACCAATCCTGCTGCGCCATGAACCTGATGTTCTGGTGCACGGCGTAGCGCAGGGTGTCATCCGCGTGTCGGGTTGAGACATGAAAGCCGCCGCCAACCAGCAGCGCCGAGAACGCCACAACCATCAAGCCCCGGGCAGAAAATGCCGGGGCGGGATGGCGCAAATAGGCAATGCCCAGCAGGGCTAGCCATGCAGTGCCGAAAGCCAAACCTGCCAACACGTCGGAAAGCCAGTGCGCTCCCAGGTACAGCCTGGAAAAAGCGATCAGGATGACCAGCAGAAAGGTCGCGGTCAATACCGCAAGGCGTCCGCGGGCGGGGAGTTCGCGCGCGGCCAGCACCGCAAGGAAACCGTAGCTGACGATACTCATGGTGGCATGGCCGCTGGGGAAAGAAAAGGCGTTAATCCCCTGGTACAAAGGCGTCGGGCGCGGCAGGCGCAGTCCTGCCTTGATCGCCACGGTCAGAGCAGCGGCAAAACCCACCGCAGCCAGCAAATAGGCCGCCGGACGCCAGGCGCGTTGCGCCAGCAGCCAGATCAGCGCCGCCGATACTACCAGGAGCGTGACCGCCGCATCGCCCAGTTCGGTTAGCGCAATCATGATCGCGTCACCGAAGGGGGTGCGCAAACTCTGCAAAAAGTGATACGTCGAGCTGTCAATAAGCACCAGGGGGTCGCGGGTCAGGACGTCTTCCAGAACACCGAAAAATCCCCAGGCAGCAACAATCAGCAGCCCCGCCAATATCAGCAAGGTGCGGGATTCGGGTTGCGTGGGGTCAAGCAGTGAAGCAACCAGCTTCCGTAAATGGCGGTCCCGGCCAGACGGCGCGGCTATGCTCCAGGCCTGCAAAAACGACAACCCGCGCTCGATGCGCGGTTGCAGCAACAAAACAGCGCGGCTGATCACCCAAGCACCGCCCCAGATCGCCACCACCAGCGTCGCTACAGTCACGGCCAGGCGCGTTGCCACCGCTTCCGCCAATCCCAGTGATGCGCCAAAGACAACGCCGGGCAGGATATAAGCGGGCGCCCAGCCGAGCGCAGATAGTATATTCGCCAGATAGAAGCGCACCGGGGGCATACCGAGCATGCCGGCAATCGCCGGAATAATGGGGCGCATCGGCCCGACAAAGCGGCCCAGCACGACACTTTTGCCGCCATGCCGGTGAAAGAATGCCACGCCCCGGTCTATCAGTTGCGGGGAACGGCTAAAAGGCCAGAAGGTTTGCAACTGCTCGCGGTAATGGCGCCCCAGCCAGTAGCTGACGGCATCGCCAGCAATGGCGCCTGCCACAGCCCAGGCCAGCGCGGGCCACAAATTCACCGCGCCGGCGGCGACCAGGGTCCCGATTCCGAACATCGCTAGCGCGCCGGGAATGAATAAGCCCACCAGAGCCAGTGACTCGGACAGGGAAACAAGGAAAATCGCAATGCCAACCCAGTAGGGATGCTGTGCGATCCAGATCAACAGCGGATGAGCGGTAAATGGTTCCATCTATGCGCTTGCCTTCTCCTGCTTGCAAGAAAGAAGGCTCCCCCGCTTCTTCCTGGGGAGCGGGATTAGGCGGCTTTGCCCGAAAGATGTTGGCTGAGCCAGTTCGCCGCATGCTTCGCTACCTGCTCCAGAGTACCGGGTTCCTCGAACAGGTGCGTGGCACCGGGGACAATCACCAGTTCCTTTTCACACTTCAAGAGCCGATAGGCTTCCTGGTTGAGGCCGATCACCACGTCGTCGAAACCGCCCACGATCAGCAAGGTAGGGGCTGCAACCCTGTTCAGGGCTTCTTCTCCGGCAAGGTCGGGGCGTCCGCCACGGGAAACCACGGCGGCAATTTTCCTGCCCTCTTCTGCGGCAGCCTGTAAAGCCGCGGCCGCGCCGGTACTGGCGCCAAAATAGCCGATGGCGAGGGGGTGCGTGGCCGGTTCGCTTTGCAGCCAGCGGGTTGCGGCCAGCAGCCGTTGGGTCAGAAGCGGGATGTCGAAGCGGGTGGCGTAATCCGTATCTTCATGCTGAGTCAGCAGGTCGATCAACAGAGTGCCCAAGCCGGCGTCACGTAGCACGCGCGCGACGTAGTTGTTCCTCGGGCTGAGGCGGCTGCTGCCGCTGCCGTGTGCAAACAGCACCACCCCGATCGCGTTGTCAGGCAGCTCCAGCATGCCTTCCAGGCTGATCGCACTGGACGGTCCGGCGGGGATATGCGCCAGTCGGGAAATCATGGCTCAGGATGAAAGGCGCTCATCACCACCGGGATGCGGCGCGAGCCGAAGGCTTCGACGAATTTCTCGAAGCGTCCAGCAACCTTCGTGCCGCATTTCGGGCAATGGCCGTCATCGGTCAGGCGGTAGGCGTTGATCTGGTACCAGTCGCGCACGATCAGGGGCTTCCCGCACGACGGGCAAAAGGTGGTGTCGCCTTCCGGATCGTGCACGTTGCCGGTATAGACGTAACGCAGACCTTCTTTCAGGGCGATGCGCCGTGCACGAGTCAGCGTTGCGGAAGGCGTAGCCGGTACATCCATCATCTTGTAGTCGGGATGGAAGGCCGAAAAGTGCAGCGGCACGTCTTCTCCCAGTTCCTTGAATACCCAGCGGCTCAGGGCGGTGAGTTCCTCGTCGGTGTCGTTGTGGCCGGGGATGATCAGCGTGGTGATTTCGAACCACACGTCCGTTTCGCGCCGCAGGTAAACCAGGGTGTCGAGCACCGGCTGGAGATGGGCGCCGGTGAGCTTGTGGTAGAAGTCTTCGGTGAAGCCCTTGAGATCGACGTTGGCGGCGTCCATCTTGGCGTAAAATTCACGCCGCGCCTGCTCGTGCATGTAGCCGGCGGTGACCGCCACGGTCTTGATGCCGCGCGCATGGCAGGCGTCAGCGGTGTCCATCGCGTATTCGGCGAAGATCACCGGGTCGTTGTAGGTGAAAGCCACGCTCTTGCAGCCGTGTTTTTCGGCGGCGGCAGCAATCGCCTCGGGCGAGGCCTGATCCATCAGGCGGTCCATGTCTTTGGCTTTGCTGATGTCCCAGTTCTGGCAGAACTTGCAGGCCAGATTACAGCCTGCGGTGCCGAAGGAGAACACGCTCGTGCCAGGATAAAAATGGTTGAGCGGTTTCTTCTCGATCGGGTCAATGCAGAAACCGGAAGAGCGGCCGTAAGTGGTCAGCACCATCTTGCCGTTTTCCACCATGCGTACGAAGCACAGGCCGCGCTGGCCCTCGTGCAGCTTGCAGTCGCGCGGGCACAGGTCACACTGGATGCGCCCATCGTCGAGTTTGTGCCACCAGCGGGCGGGAGCGTTTGCGATCATTTCAGTTCCGATTCTTTCCATTTATTCACCGTATAGCGCGACAGCTTCACATCCGGTGTCCAAAAATCCGTGGGCAGGCCCGCCTTGCGCTTGAGGTGAGCCATGAAAATCCCGCATTCCGGCAATTGCTCCCATACCTGCGGCAGGAAAGTGCTGCGGTAGTCGCCACACTCGAACACCACTCCGTCTACGCCGGGGCGCAACTGGACAAGCGCCTCGCGTTCATCGTGGAAAGTCATGGGCTGCATAGTGGAAAGCAGGGAAATCTCGATTTCAGTATAGTCGAGCTCGGCCAGGCTCAGCGGCGAAAAACGGGTGTCACGGAAGGCTGCTGCATAGGCGTTGGCCTTGACGTCTTCCAGCAGCGGGCGGCGCGCTTCCAGGCTGCCGATGCAGCCGCGCAGCTCACCGTGCTGGGTCAGGGTAACGAAACAGGCGCCGTGCTCCCTGAGCCATTCTGCATCCTCGTCCGCCTGCATCTCGCGGCCTAACGCGCGGGAGATGGTGGCACGGGCGATCGGAATCAGAATTCGGCCCTTTTCAATGGACATCGGCAGGCTCCTCGGTGAAGGCAAAGGCCCCGTAGCCGACCACCCTGCTTTTATCCCCGGCGGTGTCGCCGGAATTGCGCAGATTGAGCAGGCGCGGCTTGAGATGGTGGTGCTGCGCGGCCAGCAGCAACCCGTTCACCGGCGTGCCGCCGCATGCCTGTTCATGGCTTACCGGCCAGCGCAGATCGAGAATGGCCTGTGCGGTGGTGCTGTCGATTTGCTGCGCCTCGCGGTAGGTCAGGAAATGGGACAGGTCGGAGCTGATCACGATCAGCGTCTCCGGGCCGCCCCACAGGCGTTCCAGCACCTCGGCAAC
The DNA here is from genome assembly GCF_000971475.1 of Sulfuricella sp. T08. Taxonomy (GTDB): domain Bacteria; phylum Pseudomonadota; class Gammaproteobacteria; order Burkholderiales; family Sulfuricellaceae; genus Sulfuricella. The sequence goes on along the minus strand of NZ_DF967528.1, from coordinate 36,391 downwards.
CTCTTGTGGCGTGACGTCGCCTACTGCCAGCGGAACCAGCTTGAAGTCATCGAGCACGGTCTGCAGGAAAGGGAGCTGCACTTCCAGAGAATGCTCCAGCGCATGGGCCGCATCATATTCCACTACCTGCGGCAGACCGGCGATCTTCGCCATGGCGTCGAGGTCGAGGGGCACAACGCCGAGTGGTGTGGCGAAGGCTTCCGTGCTCGGCAAGGCGAGTCCTCGCACCGGCACGCGGTGCACCGGGCCTAGCAGCACGACACGGCGGTAAATATTTCTGCCCTGTTCCAGCAGGGCATAGGCGCTGGCGGCAACCGGCCCGGAATAAATGTAGCCGGCATGGGGTACAATAACTGCCTTGGGGAGAGTTGCCGATTTTTCCATATGCTGTTCTGCTTCTTCCAGCATGGCCGCAACTTCGCCGGCAAGGGAGCGCGGATCACCGGTGTAGAATGCACCGGCGACAGCGGCGGGACGAATCTGTTTCATAACACCTCCTGGCCGATTTGCTGTTTTCTGATAAACCTTACTTTCAAGATAGCCAATTCCATAAAGTAATGCCAAATTATTATGCTTTGATCCCTGCCGCCGGCTTCGGTTCGCGCATGGGAGGAGAAACCCCGAAACAGTATCTTTCCGTTCTTGGCAGACCGCTGATTCATTACGCGGTAGAGGCTTTGTGCCGTCACGCTATGATCAGCCGTGTCTATGTGGTGCTCGCGCCGGAAGATCAGCTGTGGAAATCCTACGATTGGAGTACTTTCTCCGGCAAGCTCAAGCCGTTGTATTGCGGCGGGGCGGAGCGTTTTGAGTCGGTGCGCAATGGTCTGGATGCCATCCGCGACGAAGTCGGCTTCGACGACTGGGTGCTGGTGCATGACGCAGCCCGGCCCGGTCTGAGCGGGGAACTGCTCGACCGACTGGTTGGCGAGGTCGGCGAAGACCCCTTCGGCGGCCTGCTGGCCGTGCCGGTGGCGGATACCCTGAAGCGCGCCGACGCCGACAACCGCGTCCTGCGCACCGAGTTACGCGACAAGCTGTGGCAGGCGCAGACCCCGCAGATGTTCCGCTATGGCCTGTTGCAGCGTGCGCTGTCTTTGCTGGATGGCGCAGTGGTGACCGATGAGGCGCAGGCGGTTGAACGCATGGGCTTTCAGGCGAAACTGGTGGCCGGCGACATGACCAATTTCAAGGTGACTTATCCGCAGGATATCAAGCTGGCGGAACTGATACTGGGAGGCAGGGAATGAGAGTCGGCCAGGGGTTTGACGTCCACCAGCTGGTGGAAGGGCGCAAGCTGATCATGGGCGGGGTGGAGATTCCCTACGAGCGTGGCTTGCTTGGCCATTCCGACGCCGATGTGCTGCTCCACGCAATTTCCGATGCGCTGCTGGGTGCTGCGGCGCTGGGCGATATCGGTCGCCATTTCCCGGATTCCGACCCGCGCTACAAGGGCATTGACAGCCGTCATCTGCTGCGCGAGGTCATGCAGTTGCTCAAAGACAAGGGCTATGGCGTAGTCAATCTGGATGCCACCATCATCGCCCAGGCCCCGAAGATGGCGCCGCATATCGAACAGATGGTAGCGAACATCGCGGCTGATCTTGGCGTGGAAGCGGGTTGCGTCAACGTCAAGGCGACTACTACCGAGAAACTGGGCTACACCGGCCGTGGCGAGGGGATTGCCGCGCAGGCGGTGTGTCTGATTGAGAAGGCTTAAGCCAGAAACTCGTCGCTCTGAAATGCCAGGACGCCGGAGCGACCGGGAATTTCCCCCATCACTACCTCGTGCCGGGGCAGGTCATCCAGCTTCAGGCTTGCGAAGTAATCCTTGAGTGTAACCAGTTCATAGCCCTGCGCTTTCCAGCCGGTCAGCAGCTCGTCGAACACGCTGGCCAGTTTCATGCCTTCCAGCTCGGCGTGCAGGGTGTAGACGTGACCGGTGGGCGGCGGGTTTTCGGTCAGGCCGAGCAGGTGCCGGGCGACGTTTTCGGGGGTGATGTCGCCGACACCGATCAATTCGTCCAGCGTGGGCAGGGTGGTAGGTAGCTGCGGGCAGGCGACAATTTCCGCATTCCACATCGGGATGAAAGGGTGGGTGCCGCGCGTATCCGAACAGTAATCGAAACCCAGGCGTTGTTCCAGGCGCAGAGCGTGGACATTCATTTGCCAGCCGGCAGCGCCATGGACCTTGGCGGGTTCGCCGAAGATCTTTTCGAAGCGGTCGCCAGCCAGTTTCATTTCCCGCGCCGTCCAGGCTGCATCCTTCTTCGCAACATAGTCCTGCCACCTGATATGGTCGTAGCAGTGGATGCCGACTTCGAAACCGTCGTCGCGCACCGCGCGCATGATGTTGCCGCAGCGCTTGCCGATGTCCGGTCCCGGTAGCAGGGTGCCGTACATCAGCGTCTTCAGGCCGTAGTGTTCCAGCACCGAGGTGCGCGACACCTTTTTCATGAAGCCAGGGCGAAATACCCGCTTGATGGCACGGCCAGTGTGATCGGTGCCGAGGCTGAACAAAAAGGTGGCACCAGCTTGGTGTTTTTTTAGTATTTCGACCAGGCGCGGCACGCCCTCGCGGGTGCCGCGATAAGTATCGACGTCGATCTTGAGGGCAAGTTTCATGGGGGGCGTGAGGAGTGATGAGAAAGGAGTGAGGAGTCTAGTGGGGTGGTTTTTACTCCTCACCCCTCACTCTTCACTCCTTACTGTTGAGACTACTCGACCAGCTTGCGTGCTTCGGCAACTTGGCCACGGTAGGCTTCGTAGATATGTTTGAGCGCATCCGCCATGGTGACCTGGGGTTTCCAACCGAGGTCTTTCATGGTGTTTTCTATCTTCGGAACACGGTTCTGTACGTCCTGGTAGCCCTTGCCGTAGTAGTCTGCGGAGGTGACTTCGAGCGTTTTGACCTTGTGTGCGGTTTCCTTGTACTCAGGATATTCCATGGCGAGATCCAGCATCATCTTCGCCAGTTCCTTCACCGAGTAGTTGTTGGATGGGTTGCCGATATTGTAGATCTGGCCGGTTGCCACGCCGTTCTTGTTCTCGATGATTTTCATCAGCGCATCGATGCCATCCGAGGCGTAGGTGTAGGAGCGCTTGGCTGTGCCGCCATCCACCAGCTTGATATCCTCGCCACGCACGATGTGCCCAAGGAACTGGGTGATCACGCGTGAGCTGCCTTCCTTGGCAGTGTTGATGTTGTCCAGGCCGGCGCCGATCCAGTTGAAGGGACGGAACAGGGTGAAGTTGAATTCGGTCTTCAAGGCATAGGCAAAGATCACCCGGTCCATTAGCTGCTTGGAGCAGGAGTAGATCCAGCGCGGCTTGTTGATCGGACCGAGGATCAGCTCGGAGTTCTCCGGATCAAATTCCTCGTCGCGGCACATGCCGTAGACTTCGGAGGTGGAGGGGAAAATCAGGTGCTTGCCGTACTGGACGCACTGGCGCACGATCGGCAGGTTGGCTTCGAAGTCCAGCTCGAACACCTTGAGCGGCTCCTTGACGTAGGTCGCCGGAGTAGCGATCGCGACCAGCGGCAGGATGACGTCGCACTTTTTGACGTGGTACTCGATCCATTCCTTGTTGATGGTGATGTCGCCTTCAAAGAAGTTGAAGCGTGGGTTGTCCATCAGCTCGGTGACGCGCTCGCTGTACATGTCCATGCCATAGACTTCCCAATCGGTCGTCTCGAGTATGCGCTTGGAAAGGTGATGGCCGATGAAGCCATTCACGCCCAGGATCAGGACTTTTTTCATCGTTTTTTTCCTAGTCAAAAATTAAATTCTATATGCCCAGCGGCAAGGTGTCAGTGCCGCAGACTGTAATCCATTCATCGGCGGTCATTATCTTGCCATCGAATTCGAACGTCAAAAACCGCAGTACTTTTCCATCACCGCATTCCGCGTAGCAGCGGCTATTCACGCAGTAAAAAACCGGCTCTACCGCGCGCCTTTGATGCTGCGGCTCGAGCAGGGTTTTCAGCACTCGCATCGGCTTGCCGGCAAGCAGCGTGTAAGCGCCAGGGTAAGGGGGCGCTACGGCCCGTACCAGATTGTGTATGGCCTGCGCACTCTGCAACCAGTCGATTTTACCATCTTCCGGACGTCGTCCGCCGAAATATCCACCCTGGCTCAAATCCTGTGGCTTGAACTGGGCCGTGCCGGCCAGTAGCGCAGGCAGGCAGCGGTTCAGTGCAACCTCGGCGGCACAGGTGACTTTGTGGAACACTTCCAGCGCGGTGTCGTCGGGCAGGATAGGCACGGCCTGCTGGTCGACGATGGCGCCGTTGTCAGGCTTTTCGTTCATCACATGCAGGGTCGAGCCGGTTTCGCGTTCACCCTTGATGATTGCCCAGTTTACCGGCACCCGTCCGCGGTATTGGGGCAGCAGCGACCCATGCATGTTAAATGCGCCGCGCGTCGGGACATCTAGCAGGGCCTTCTTGAGCATGTTGCGGTAGTAGAAGGAAAACAGAAAATCCGGCTTTAGGGCCTGGATCTGTGCGACGATTTCCGGCGTGTTGGGGTCGTCGGGCATGATGGTGGGAATGCCATGCAGCGCAGCTAGTTCGGCGACGCTGTCGAACCAGATGTTCTCACTGGGATTGTCTTGGTGAGTAACTAGCAGCGGAATTTTTACACCATGAGCGAGCAGCACCGACAGGCAGCGCACGCCTACGTTATGGTAGGCGAAGACGACGGCGCTGCTCATTCTTTCTGTTCCAGAATCGCCTGCACCAGATAGCGCGGGCGATGCCGTACTTGCTGGTAGATACGGCCGATGTATTCGCCGAGCAGGCCGATGCCGAAAAGGGTGATGCCAATCAGGAAGAAGGCAATTGCGAACAGGGTGAACAGGCCTTCTGCTTCGGGGCCGACGATGATGCGGCGGATTAGCAGGAAGACGACGAAGAATGCCGACAGCAGGGAAACGATGATTCCGGTGAAGGAGAATATCTGCAGCGGCACCACCGAGAATCCGGTCATCAGATCGAAGTTGAGGCGGATCAGGCTGTAGAGCGAATACTTCGATTCGCCCACCGCGCGTTCCTCGTGCCCCACCACCACTTCCGCCGGGCTCTGGGCGAAGGTGTAGGCCAGCGCCGGAATGAAGGTGTTGACCTCCTGGCAGGAATTGATGGCGTCGATGATGTCGCGGCTGTAGGCGCGCAGCATGCAGCCCTGGTCGGTCATCTTGATGCGGGTGATGCGTTCGCGCAGGCTGTTCATGGCGCGCGAGGCGGCGCCACGCCACCAGCTATCCTGGCGCATGCGGCGGATGCTGCCGATGTAGTCGTGGCCTTCATCCATCTTGGCGAGCAGCCTGCCGATATCCTCCGGCGGGTTCTGCAGGTCGGCGTCCAGGGTGACGATGCGCTGGCCGCGGCAGTGCTCAAAGCCGGCCATGATCGCCATGTGCTGGCCGAAATTGCCGTTGAACAGGACGACGCGGGTGACGTCCGGGCGCTTCTGGAACTGTTCGCGCAGGATAGCGGCAGAGTGGTCGCGGCTGCCGTCGTTGATGAAGACGATCTCGTAGGCAATGCCGAGCTTGTCGAGCGCGGGATAGAGCCGGTCAAACAGGGCATTCAGGCCTTGTTCCTCGTTGTATACCGGGACGATGACGGAGAGTTCGATAGGGTTCATTTCTTGGCGGTCTCGATGATTTCCTTGGCTGCGGCGCATACCCGCTCCACATCGGCGGGTTCCATCGTCGGGAACAGCGGCAGGGTGACGGTTTCGCGGCCGATTTTTTCAGCGTTGGGGAAGTCGCCTTCCTTGTGGCCCAGCTCACGGTACAGGCTGAACAGATGCAGCGCCGGGTAGTGGATGCCGACCCCTAGCCCGCGCTGGTGCATCGTTTCAATGAATTGTTTGCGGCTGATGTTGAGTTGGTCCAGCGGCAGCAACGGCGCGAACATGTGCCAGCTGTGGCCTTCATCGCCGCGCGCGGGCAGCAGGCAGCCCGGGTCGGTAGTGAAACACTTGAAATAATGCGCCACCAGTTCGCGCCGCTTGGCGTTGAAGCCATCCAGCAGCGGCAGTTGGCCGACGCCGACGCGCGCCGCCACGTCGGACAGGTTGTACTTGCCGCCGGCGACGGAGATGTCCATGTTGCCTTCGGCATCGCGCGAAATGCCGTGGAAGCGCAGCAGGTCGAATTTCTTCACCTCTTCGGCATCGGCGAAGGACAGTGCGCCGCCCTCGATGGTGGTCATGTTCTTGTTGGGGTGGAAGGAAAACGAGACGATGTCGCCGAAGCTGCCGATGCGCTTGCCCTGCCAGCTCGATCCGATGGCATGGGCGGCGTCCTCGATCACGCGCAGCTTGTGGCGCCTGGCGATATCGTAAAGCGCGTCCATGTCCACTGGCAGGCCGGCGAAATGCACCGGCATGATGGCTTTTGTCCTTGGCGTGATCGCGGCTTCAACCTGGTTGAGATCGATATTGCGGCTGGCGAGATCGACGTCCACGAATACCGGCTTCGCGCCGACCCGCATGATCACGTTCGGCGTGGCGGCGAAGCTCATCGCCGGCGTGATTACCTCGTCGCCCGGCCCGATGCCACACACCTGTAATGCCACTTCCAGCCCACCGGTGGCGGAGGTGAGGGTGCGCACGATGCGCCCGCTCAGGTAGTCCGACAGCGCCTTTTCCAGCGCCTGCACGTTGGGGCCGGTGGCCAGCCAGCCGGATCGCAGGACCTCGACTACGCCCTGGATGGTGGCTTCGTCGAGAGTGGGTTTGGTAAAGGGCAAGTAGTTCAAAATTTTGAGTCCTGATCTGTTAGCTGCGCGCAACGACATAAACGCCGACAATTATAATGCCGATGCCGGCCATGCGGGTGACCGAAACGGCCTCGCCGAACAACCACAGGGCGGCGAGCGCGTTCACTACGTAGCCAATCGACAGCATCGGATAGGCGATGCTGACTTCGACCCGCGATAGCGCCATGATCCACACCACCACGCTGATCACGTAGCAGGTGAGACCGCCCATGATGTGCGGCTCGGTGGCGAGCTGCCAGCCCACCGGCAGGATGTTGTCGCGGCTGAAGGCGAAGTGGCCGACCGCATTGGTGCCAGCCTTGAGCAGCAGTTGGGCGGCGGCATTGAGCAGCACGCCGAATAGAATCAGGGAAAAACTGAGCAGGTTCATGGTGTTTAGGGAGTCCTTACCACTATTTTGTCGACGCTGCGGGCGATAACCCGCATCGGCAGTCTTTGTTGGGAGAGTTGTTGATAGGTTGCATGCGGCATGATTGCCAGGGCGTAGGGCTGCCCAACCCATGCCTGCTTGAAGGATTCGATGGTCGGCAGCCATTTATGGGGCTCCTGGGCGATGCCGAAGGCCATCTCGTCCTGATAGGCGACCAGGGTCACGGTGCGCTTGAGATAGAAGGTCAGCGTCTGGTCATAGCCTTCCAGGCTGTAGAAAGGCGCGCCGGGCCGCAGATGGGGCTTGATTTGCTCAGCGATGGCATAGTCCGAGCGCGTCGCCGACAGGCTGTCGTGTCCGGTCAGCAGAATTTGGGCGGCGATCAGGCTGGTGCATGCGAGGACGATGATCGCTGCGCGTACTTTATCGCGGCAACTCAGCAACAGTGCAACTACCGTACCGGCCAGCCAGATGGCGGATGCAGCCAGCAGCCAGTTGGCGAACTGGGCATATTGTCCCCGCGCCAGTTCGTTGTCGGCGAAGCGCACCGCGTTGGGGGCCAGTACCAAGCCGGCGGCGGCCAGGAATGCCACCGGCAGCATCTGCCAGAACAAACGGCGTCCGTCGATGCGGCTGAGGTGATCGCCGATCAGCAGCGCCAGCGCCGGGAAGATCGGCAGAATGTAGGAAGCGAGCTTGGAGCCGGAAAGGGAAAAGAAAACGAAAATGAACACTGCCCAGATCAGCAAAAAGCGTTTCGGCTTGAATCTATTAGTGCGAACGTCGCGTAGCGACACTTCTGCCCCCTCTCCCGCCAGCGGGAGAGGGTTGGGGAGAGGGCTCGACTCATCGACCTTCCAGGCGTGCGCCATTGCATCGATCAGGGTGATGAGCCAGGGCAGGATACCGGCGACAAGCACCGGGATGAACCACCACCAGGGTTCGTAGCGGCCGTGGATTTTGGTCAGGAAGCGCTCGAAATGCTCGTGAATGAAGAAGAAATGAAAAAATTCGGGGTTGGCGATCGATACCGCGATGAACCAGGGTGCCGCGATCGCCATGAAAAGCGCTATTCCGCTGAACAGGTGCAGCTTTTTCCACAAACCGAAATCGCGCTCGATCAAGGTGTAAAGAACAATCACTGCGCCTGGCAAAACGATCCCCATCAATCCCTTGCTCAGGACGGAAAATGCCAGGGCGGCCCAGGCAACATGCATCCACAGGCGGTTGGAGCCTGCGCTGGCCGCATCCTGCTGCGCCAGCAGGAAACTCATCAGCGCCCCTCCCATGAAAAACGTCATCCCCATGTCCAGGGAGTTCATGTGGGCGATCAGGGTGTAGAGCAGGCTGCTGCCGAGTACTGCGGCGCTTAACAGGCCGGCCTCGCGACCAAACAGGCGGCTCGCGGCGAAGGCGGTGAAGAAGATGCCGAGAAACCCGGTCAGCGCACTCCACAGCCGTGCCGTCCAGTGGTGTTCGCCAAACAGGCGGTAAGCGCCTGCAGTGATCCAGTATTGCAGTGCGGGTTTCTCGAAGTACTTGATGTCGTTCAGACGTGGCGTAACCCAGTCGCCGCTGGTGGCCATTTCACGGGCGATTTCTGCGTAGCGGCCCTCGTCCGGCCTGACCAGCTTGCGATATTCGAGATTGCCGAACCAGACCGCAGCCATCAGCAGGACGAGCAGCATCCAGGCACGTCGTATGTTCACTGAATCGGGAGCCATGCAATTTCCGTATAAAAAGCGTTGGCCAGCATTATAAACGAGACCGGCCAAAGACCAGCAGGAAGACGGGAAGCAGGCAGACCAGCGCCAGCCCTCGCTGCAGCATGATCGCATCGGGATAGCTGGTGTCGGGCGAAATCAGCAGGGCCAGCGCGCAGGCAGCCAGTGCCAATCCCAATATCCATTTTCCAGGACGGCTGACTCCCCAGCGCCAGCGCTGTGCGAGCAGGGTTCCGAACACCGCCGAAAGCCAGCCGCCGAAAGCGCCGCCCAGCACGTCGAGCGGCCAGTGCACGCCAACCGCAATGCGCGAAAGGCCGACCAGCAGGGCGCCGGCTACCAGCCAGACCAGGGCACTGCGCCTGAGGTACAGACTGAGGATGCCCGCCACTGTGAAAATCGTGGTGCTGTGACCCGAGGGGAATGAACCGTAGTGGTGCGCCGGGCCGATGATGTGCAGAAGTTCGGGGGGGATCACTGCTGGCGGGCGAACGTGATTGATCGGATCTTTCAGGCCATGCACCCACAGGGTAGCAAGGATGGCTGCGAGTGCGAGCGACCAGATGATATCCGGCCGACGCCCGATCAGCGGTGCAAGCAGAGTCAATCCGGCCAAGGTGCCGCCCAGCACAGTCAGGTTCTGCCACAGCACATCGCTGGCCAGCGTGCCCAGACCATTCAGATACAGGAACAGGCTGCGGTTGGTGTCGCTGGCAATGAGTACGGCCATGCCGGCGAGTGCGAGCATCGGCACCAGCCAGACGCGCGGCTCGCGCCAGGAAATGCGACAGGGATCGGGGGAGAGGAGGGGAGAGAGGGAAATGAAATTCACGCCGTTATTCGCTGATCCTGATCAGGGCGATGCCGTTCTTGCTGTAGAGCGTTTCATAGGCGCGTAGCTCGGCCAGGCGGTTGGTTTGGGTGATCACGATGTCGCCGCGGCGCGGGTCATGCTTTTCCACGATGCGCTGGCTGTAGACGCTGAAGCTCGGCATGTTGAGCCCCCACATCACTACCGTGTACCCGCGGTCGCGTGCCAGCAGCGCAGCTTCCTTGACCGGCCCCTGCTGCATGCCGCCGAACAGGGGCAGGAGCAGCAGTGAGAAACCGGTTGCCAGGATGACGCCACTTGCCAGCAGTTTGGCGCCCAGGGCGAATCGCTTTTCCACCATGAAATACAGGGTGAGCATGGAGAATCCCGCAAAGAAGGGGTAATACCAGATACTCAGGGATTGCCGGGTGGCGGCAAGCATTTCCCGGTAATAGGGCTTGTTGATATGGGGGATGGCGGCTTCGATCAACTGTGGCAGGAACAGCAGCGCTGCAAGCAATAGCAGCAGCGGCAGGAAAGCAAGAAAGCGCGAGCGCAATTCATCCAGGTAAGCCGCCATCAGGATGAAAACACCGGAATAGCCGTAAATCAGGTAATGCGGTAGTTTGGTACCGGAAAACGAGAAAAGCACGAAGACGGTGACAAACCACAGCAGGAGAAAAAGCTGCAAGTCGTCCTTGATGATACGGCGCCACTGCGCGAAAGTCTTGAGCAAGACCATGGTGTAGGGCAGCACGCTCAGCAGCAGCACGGGAACATAATAAAAATAATTGCCGCCATGGCTTTCCATCGGCGCGGAAAAGCGGTCGACATTGTGCTTGAGAAAAAATCCGCGGAAAAAGCCGTCGCCTTCGACCAGATACTGCGTTACATACCACGGGGCCGCAATGGCAAAAAACAGGGCTATGCCTCGCCCATTCAGGGCCAGCGCCAGCCACCCCCTGAGATCCTTGCGCAGCGCGCTGTAGAGGAAAGTTACTACGCCCGGAATGATTACGGCGACCGGACCCTTGGTCAGAAACCCCAGGCCCATGGCGGCAAAAGCGAGATACAGATATTTGCGTTCGTGAAAGCGCAGGAACAGGTAGGCGCTGAACAGCGATGCGCTGATCAGCAGGTTGAGCAGCGCATCGGCCGTAGCTACTTTGACGATAATGGAAACTGCCAGCGCGCTGGCGGTGATGATTCCCGCTGCCAAAGCCTGCCGTGTATTAGCCGCACGGCGCACGAATAGATAGGTGAATATCACCCAGCCGCTGCCAGCTAGGGCAGAGGGCAGGCGGAAGGCGAATTCCTTGATGCCAAACAGGGAAACGCTGGCCGCCTGCAGCCAGTAGATCAAAATCGGCTTGTCGTAGCGTGGCTCGCCGTTGAGGGTGGTGGACAAATAATGGCCGCTCGCCAGCATCTCACGCGTGGCTTCGCTGAAAGCGCCCTCATCGAGATCGAACAGGGGGAAACCACCGATGCCGAGAAAGAAGCAGCCGAGCACGGCGACAGCGAGCAGGGCATAGTGGGCGAGTGGAATGGGGCGTGAAAAATCTTGCAAGTAAGACTCGATGAGTGGTGATGGGTTTAGTGGTTAAGTCGCTGACAACCGCATGTTTTTTTACGCCAGTCTCAGCCAGGAAAAGCCGGCAAATTTTACCACTTTTACCACGGAAGCGGGTGTTCTACGTCCGAAGGCGCCCGGCGAAGCCGGAACCAAACAGGTAGCCTGGATGGAGCGTAGCGGAATCCGGGGAAGCATTCCACCGGTGCCCCGGATTCCGGCCTTTGGCCTGCATCCAGGCTACAAATCTGCTAATCCCTGGATAACAGGAATAGTGGGGCGTAGAGGATGCCCTGAATCACGGCGCACAGACCGTAAAGGATGGCCGTCGCGGTGGCTATCTCGCCGGAAACGCCGGCGAAGCCGAATACCAGTACCGCAGCGAATTCGCGTGTACCCCATCCGCCGATGCCGACCGGCAGGGCGGCGATGATGAATACCGGTGCGCATAGCGCCAGCACCAGCCAGTAAGAGATATCCAGTCCAACCGAAATCCCGCCGAGCCAGAACGCAAGTGATGAAAAGAACTGGACCATCACAGATTGCAGCGCCGACTTGGGCAGGTTGTTGCGAAACAAGACTAGTTGCTGGGCAAGCTTGTTCCATGATCTAAGCAGTCCATCGAGCTTGCTTTGACCCTTGGGCTCAAAGCGCGGCAGCGGCAGGAAGGGCAGCAGAATCAGGCTGCCGAGCAGGGAGGCGTAAATGGTCAGTTTTTGCGCCAGGGCTGGGTCGTGTGTCAGGAAGTTCGTGCCGCTCCACAGCGCCGCCGCTACAGCAGAGACCAGGCACAGCACCCAGAGGCCGCTGAAGCGGTCGAGCACGACGCTGAGGGTGGATTGCCCGAGCGGATTGCCTAGCTTGTGCAGCTGGTAGGCACGCAACATGTCGCCGCTCAGGGTTGCGCCGGGTAGAAGGTTGTTGATCGTCACCCCGCGCCCATAGATGGCGATAAGCGGCAACGCTGGCGCGGTAAGGCTGAAGAGGCGGGCGATGTGCGCCCAGCGCAGGGCGGAGGCGACGTTGGCCAAGATAGAGGCGGCTACCGCCAGGGCGAACCAGCGCAATTCTACGCTGCTCAGGGTTTTTACCAGCTTGGCCGGGTTGGCGTACCAGATTACGGCCGCGAGCAGGAAGCTCGCGGCGATAAAACGCAGGATTTTGATACCGGTTTTGCTCAAGAATGCGGCTCTGGAGCGGCTTTGGATGGAGCGATTCCGCGTCGGCGCGGGGCGGCCCGCAACAGGTATTGTGCCCGACCGGCGGGTTCGTGGTAGATGCGAATCAGGATCTCGCCCAGCAGGCCCATGGCGATCAGTTGTACGCCCATCAGGGTTAGCATTACGCCGAGCAGAAGGAGCGGACGGCCGCCGATGTTTTCGCCGAGGAACAGTTTTTCGACCACGAGAACGCCCAGCGCCAGCAGGCCGGGCAGGAGCAGGGTAATGCCGGCTCCGCCGAAGGCGTGTATCGGCCGGTGCAAAAAGCGCAGCAGAAACTTTACCCAGAGCAGGTCGAGAACCACCCGCAGAGTACGGTCGATGCCGTACTTGGATTTGCCGTGCATGCGGGCGTGATGGGAAACCGGTACTTCTATCACCTTGGCGCCGAACTGCGCGGCGAGTGCCGGGATGAAACGGTGCAACTCACCATAGATCTTCACGTCGCGGATGCTTTCGCTGCGGTAAACCTTGAGCGAGCAGCCGTAATCATGCAGGTGGACGCCGGTCATGCGCGAAATCAGGCCATTGGCGATCATCGAGGGCAGCTTGCGGTTGATGTAACGGTCCTGGCGGTATTTGCGCCAGCCGGAAATGATGTCGATTTCCGGCCTCTGGTCGAGCATGTCCAGCAGGCCGGGAATGTCGGCCGGGTCGTTCTGCAAGTCGCCGTCGAGGGTGACGACCACGGCACCGGAGGCCGCGTCGAAGCCGGCCTGCATCGCCGCCGACTGGCCGTAGTTGCGAATCAGGTAAAGCGGGCGCAGCCAGGGGCGGGTGGTGGCGAATTGTTCCAGCAGAGAAGCGGAAGTGTCGGACGAGCAATCGTCGATGCAAATCAGTTCCCAGGATCGTCCTGTGGGTTCCATCGCCTCATGGACCCTGCGTAACAACTCGCTGAGGTTCTCTTCCTCGTTGTAAATCGGAACAACAATGGAAACCTCAAGTGCGTCAGGCGTATTTTCGATCATGGTAGGGGCGAAGTATGGACTGCTGAAGGGTAGAGATTGTAAGGGAGGGAGGTTGCGAAATCCAGTGATTAGCGCCGGACTACCTTGAGAAGCACGATCACCGCGCCGCTGCCGCCATCTATCGGCCGTGCCTGGCAGAAAGCCAGAACCTCATCGCGTTGCATCAGCCAGCTGGCCGCTTTCAGCTTTAATACCGGCTCGCGGTTCCGGGAGCTAAGCCCCTTTCCGTGTATGACCCGCACGCAGCGCAGGCCAAGTTGTTTGCATTCATCGAGGAATTCGATCAAGCAGGCCCGGGCTTCGTCGCTGGTCATGCCGTGCAGATCAAGTTCTGCCTGAATTGCCCAGTAACCGCGGCGCAGTCTCTTCATGGTCAGAGGCGCCACGCCGGGGCGCTGGAAGAAAAGTTCCTCTCCGGTTTCTGTCAGCTCCTGGGGGATATGGTCGCTTAAGGCATCCGCCGGCAGCGGGTTTGTGTCAGTTCGGTTTCGCCGTAGATCAGGCCAGGGGAGGTTGGGAGGAAAGACGGTCTTGCCGTTATCCGGCAATGGCCGGGTGTCGCCGATGCTGGTGCGGAAGAGGTTGGACTCGTCATCGGACAAGGGTGGTGGCGCTGTTTTGCCGTCACCCTTGTGTTCTTTAGGAGTTTTGCGTTTTCCGGTCACTTGCCCAAGTCGTCGAGATAGCGCTCCGCGTCGAGTGCGGCCTGGCAGCCGGTACCGGCGCTGGTGATGGCCTGGCGGTAGATGTGATCCTGCACGTCGCCGGCGGCGTAAACGCCCTCTATGCTGGTCTGGGTGGCATTACCTTTGTGACCGCCGTGGGTGACGATGTAGCCGCCCTCCATCTCCAGTTGCCCTTCGAACAGATCGGTATTGGGCTTGTGGCCGATGGCGATGAAGATGCCCTGCAGCTGGATATCCTTGGTGTTGCCGTCTTTTACATTCTTGATGCGCATGCCGGTAACGCCGGTCTTGTCGCCCAGCACCTCATCCAGTTCGCAAAATGCTTCGAGGCTGATGTTGCCGTTCTTGATCCTGTCGTGCAGCTTGTCGACCATGATCTTTTCCGCTTTGAAGGTGTCGCGGCGGTGCACCAGCGTGACATGCTTGGCGATGTTGGACAGGTACAGCGCCTCTTCGATGGCGGAGTTGCCGCCACCGACCACGGCGACGTCCTGGTTCTTGTAGAAGAAACCATCGCAGGTCGCGCAGCCGGACACGCCCTTGCCCATGAATGCCTGTTCGGATGGCAGGCCGAGGTATTTGGCGGAGGCGCCGGTGGCAATGATCAGTGCGTCGCAGGTATAGGTGCCGGAGTCGCCGATCAGGGTAAATGGCTTCTCGGTGAGCTTGGCGGTATGGATCTGGTCGAAAATGATTTCGGTATTGAAGCGCTCGGCATGTTTCTGGAAGCGCTCCATCAGTTCAGGTCCCTGCACGCCCATGACGTCGGCGGGCCAATTGTCCACTTCGGTGGTGGTGGTGAGCTGGCCGCCTTGCTGCATACCGGTGATTATCACGGGATTCAGGTTGGCGCGGGCGGCGTAAATGGCTGCAGTGTAGCCGGCAGGGCCGGAGCCAAGAATAAGTAATTTGCAGTGTTTCACGGACATCTTGAGCATTCTCCATAAAAAAGTAAGGGTATCTCAAAGGCTGATTTATTGCCACTTGAGGTATAAAAATTAATCTAGCAATTAGAATTATTCTAATTTTAATTGCTATTGAATGTTTAGGCAAATCCTTCAGGACTTCAAGGCCAATCCAGGCACATTAAAGCATGAGACTGGCCAGCCGCTGCAGTCATTTCATGTCGTTGATTAGAACGCCTCACTTCTTGGTATGATGGCGCTATAATTCGTGATGTTTTTTTCGGTCAGACCAGACAATTAACCTGGGCTTACATAGGCGCTTCTACAAGTAAATCAAATATCAATGGCCTTTCTGAATAAGCATTCCTCCCTGAATACGCGGGGCTCGAACCGCCGGGCTCCCCCCGAACCGCTCTCGCCGAAATTGTCCGGCTTGCTCCGCGAGGCGCGCTGGCTGGCGGTGGTGGTATTGGCCCTGTATCTGACGCTGGTATTGTTCAGCTACGACCATGCCGACCCGGGTTGGTCGCACAGCGGCAGCAGGCTGACCGTTAGCAATACCGGCGGCGAGGTGGGCGCCTGGCTGGCGGACATGCTGCTTTATGTCTTCGGTTTTTCAGCCTACTGGTGGGTGGTGTTTTCCCTGTATGTGGTCTGGTGGGGCTACCGGCGCATTGAAAGCGCGGGCTCGTCCGACCGGCGCTCGCTGTTCGTTGCAGCCACCGGTTTTTTCATTCTCCTGTTTGCCAGCAGTGGCCTGGAAGCTTTGCGTCTGTACAGCCTTAAAACCGCCCTTCCGCTTGCGCCGGGAGGGATGATCGGATCGGTGGTCAGCACCTATCTGGCTACTCACATCGGCTTCACCGGTGCCACGCTGATATTGCTGCTGAGCATGGCGGTGGGCTTCAGCCTGTTCACCGGCATGTCGTGGCTGAAGTTCATGGAAGGCCTCGGCGCCGCCATGGAAAACAGCTACCTGTGGATCATCAAGACCTGGGATGCCTGGCAGGACCGGCGCGCCGGTTCGGTGGCGCTGAACAAGCGCGAGGAAGTGGTGGAAGAGAAAAAGCGGGTCGATGACCACAAGCCGGTCCACATCGAGCAGCCGCAGATAAGCATCCCCCAGGTTCCGCTCACCGAGCGCGAGGTGCAGGCTCCGCTGTTCGATAACTTGCCGGATTCACCTTTGCCTCCACTGAACCTGCTGGATGAAGCGGAAGCCGATACCGAAACGCTCAGCCCGGATACCCTGGAATACACCTCCCGCCTGATCGAGCGCAAGCTGGCCGATTTCGGCGTCGAGGTAAAAGTCATCGCCGCCTATCCCGGCCCGGTGATCACGCGCTACGAGATCGAGCCGGCGGTGGGCGTGAAGGGCAGCCAGATCACCAACCTGGTCAGGGATCTGGCGCGCGCCCTGTCGGTGGTCAGCATCCGCCTGGTGGAGACCATCCCTGGCAAAAACTGCATGGGGCTGGAAATCCCCAATCCCAAGCGGCAGGTGGTGCGACTGCGCGAGATTCTCGGCTCGAAGGTTTACGCCGACATGGCCTCGCCGCTCACCATTGCCATGGGCAAGGACATCGCCGGCAAGGCGGTGGTGGCGGACCTGGGAAAAATGCCGCACGTG
Source organism: Sulfuricella sp. T08 (assembly GCF_000971475.1). Taxonomy (GTDB): domain Bacteria; phylum Pseudomonadota; class Gammaproteobacteria; order Burkholderiales; family Sulfuricellaceae; genus Sulfuricella. The sequence goes on along the minus strand of NZ_DF967528.1, from coordinate 19,708 downwards.
CTGGTGGCGGGCACTACCGGCTCGGGTAAATCGGTGGCGATCAACGCCATGATTTTGAGCCTGGTCTACAAGGCCGATCCCTCCAAGGTGCGGCTGATCCTGGTCGACCCGAAAATGCTCGAGCTATCCGTCTATGAAGGCATTCCCCACCTGCTCGCGCCGGTGGTGACCGACATGAAGCACGCCGCCAATGCGCTCAACTGGTGCGTTGCCGAGATGGAGCGGCGCTACCGTCTGATGTCGGCGCTGGGCGTGCGCAACCTGGCCGGTTACAACCAGAAGGTGCGCGAAGCGGAGAAATCCGGAGCGAAGCTGCCCAACCCCTTCAGCCTCACGCCGGACGCCCCCGAACCCCTGGAGGAAATGCCCTTCATCGTGGTGCTGATCGATGAACTGGCCGACATGATGATGATGGTCGGCAAGAAGGTTGAGGAGCTGATCGCCCGTCTGGCGCAGAAGGCGCGTGCCTCCGGCATCCACCTCGTGCTGGCGACGCAGCGTCCGTCGGTGGACGTGATCACCGGCTTGATCAAGGCCAATATCCCGACCCGCGTCGCCTTTCAGGTGTCGAGCAAGATCGACTCGCGCACCATCCTCGACCAGATGGGCGCCGAAGCCCTGCTCGGCCAAGGCGACATGCTCTACCTGCCACCCGGCACCGGCTACCCGCAGCGCGTGCACGGCGCCTACGTCGCCGACCACGAAGTGCACAAGGTGGTCGAGTATCTGAAAGCGCTGGGCGCGCCGGATTACGTCGAAGGCATCCTCGATGCACCGGAAGTGGCCGTCGAGGGCGAGGGTGGTGAAGCAGGCGGCGACGCCGAATCCGACCCGATGTACGACCAGGCCGTGGCGCTCGTGCTCAAATCGCGCCGCGCCTCGATCTCGCTGGTGCAACGCCAGCTCAGGATCGGCTACAACCGCGCGGCGCGGTTGATTGAGCAGATGGAAAAGGCGGGGCTGGTTTCGGCGATGCAGAGCAACGGGAATCGGGAGGTGCTGGTGAAGGGGGCGGAGTGAGGCATTTCCCGGATTCCGCTGCGCTGCATCCGGGCTACGCTTGCTAGTATATTAATCAGTTTTAATTCATAACTTTGCATCACCCGCATGATTCAAGGAAATTCATAGAAAGCCCAATATTAAGGGTGATATATTTATGTGAAGTTACGATTTGGCTACGGTGGGCAAACACTTGCTGCAAAACTCGACTTCTAGTTCAGTGCTATAAGCATGTAGATTGGGTCAGGATGACCTAGTATTTTTGGATCTCTGATAGTTACCGGGGACATGAAAAAAGAAGAAAAATACACTGTTGCAGGGCTCATAGAGCTAACTTCTGGTTTTGTCAGCAGGACAGAATTTCAGGAAGCTCATGGCGGCGCTTATTGGTGGGCAAAGAAGCACGGCCTTCTAAACGATATATTTCCCCATCTTGCTAATTTGACACCTCGTGGTTACTGGAGCGACATAAATAACGTATTGGCAGAAGCAAAAAAATATCGTTACAGAAACGACTTTAAACTCGCGGCCCGCCAAGCCTACAATATTGCGCTCCAGAATAACTGGTTGGAGGTATTTGAGCATTTTGAGTCCAGGCCTAGATCGATGTCTTTACGGTGGAAAAGCAAAGAAAATGTAATGGCAGAGGCATCGAAATATAGGACTGCCAAAGAATTCAGAAGTGGCTCGTTCGGTGCGTGGTCTTCCGCCAAGGAGAATAACTGGGACGATGTGTTTTGGGCCTTTGATAGAAAGATCAGGCCTGCTGGACACTGGAATAATTATAAAAACTGCTGTCTTGCTGCGCTTGAATGCCAGAGCAAGCTTGAAATGCGCCAGCGATTTCGAACAGGGTACGAGACCATCAAGATAAATAAATGGGATGAGCTTTTTTCACACATGACCGACCCAAGAAAGGGGCGCGTCGCTCATAACATCGGTATCGAGGCGTCTAACGAAGGGTGGAATGTGACGTCTTTGAAGAATGCAGCGAACCAATACGTGAGCAGAAAAGATTTTATGGATACTCGCCCCGGCGCATATAAAGTGGCTTGTGAAATGGGAGTGATTGATGAAATATGCTCTCATATGAAGAGGCTCGGAAACCACTTCATGCGGTGCATATATGCGATCGAATTTGAGGACAAAAGTGTCTATATAGGCCTGACCTTCAACCTAGCAACTCGCAGAGCACAACACGAGCGAAAATCTAGCAACGAGCTTGATAAGAGAAAAGATTCTTGCTGGGGTTAAATATCGCTTCATCGAATCCTCTGAACTTTACTCAAAGGAAAAAGCTCCGATAATGGAGCTAGAAACAGCTGAAGGCTACCGAAGAAGAGGCTATGTTATTTTAAACATTGCCAAGCTTGGTGCTGGCGGAAGCCTGGGCGGTGGCGGGGCCCACAAGTCTATCGGTGACGAACAGGATCTCCAAGATCTGAAATGGAGCAAGTCAAAATCAATAGAGGCGGCCAAAAACTCATCGAGCCGCAGCGAGTTTCATCGTAGATATAGCGGGGCTTGGCGACATGCCAAACATCACGGGTACCTAGAAGAGTGCATGGCTCTTATTCCTGCCGCTAAAAAACCAAAGGGGTTCTGGAACGATCTGGCGAATGTACGGGAAGCTGCCAAAAAATGCCACTCGCGATCGGAATTCAAAAGCTTGTATGGTCTAGGGTATAGGTCTGCGAGCCTCAAAGGAATTCTGGATGAATTATTTCCCAAGCTCGTCAAACATAAGCATTAAAAATGGAAGGCGCGCACTCATACATGACTAGCACCGCTCCCGCGACGGAGGGGCTCTTCAGGTTACTTAACAGTTATGGTTGGCACAAGATGCAAGCGTTTGTCGAATTAACCAAATCAAGGACGCGCGAAGAGCTCGACAAACACAAGGAAAATTTCTCTAGCACTGACGTAGCGCGTGAAGTAATCGCAGGTTCAATCCTTCAGATCGCATACGTTGCCATAGAGCGCTATGCAGTTCGCAAGGGTAAGTCCGATAACGCCCTTTACTTCGAATCCGAGATCAATCGACTAATACAAGAAAACCCCAAGGCTCGCTCAAAACGGGCCTTTTTACTACCCGAAGAGTTCTGCGTTGGTAGAGACATAGGTCACCTGCCTATGGGCATGATCGTGTACGCCGGTCGGAATCAGTACAACCATTTCGGCGAGAAAAGGTTGAGCGTCTTGAACGAAGTTGTCTTCAACCACCTACACAATCTGTGGCCTGCCCCTGGGAACGGCCTTTCATTTAACCTCTATGGCGACAAACACTTTCATTCCTATTCAGTTCTTGCGGCCCTTGGTTGGACTGATAACACTAAAGAACTTGGTTATCCTGCATACAAGCAAGACCTGTCTGATGTGCTTGAGATTGAGCACTAATTCGTCACTGGACGACAACTTCACGAAAAACCGTGCAGGCCGGCGAACTCAAGGGCCACAGCCTGTATCCGCCCTTCAGGCCAGGGCATGGCATTACCGCCCCCGAAGCGGTTCCAGAAGCCCCTTGGCAGCGTTGATGGCCTGAAGTTTTTCCATTTCGCCGCCCCGGTCGGGGTGGTGTTCCATCGCCAGTTCCCGGTAGCGGCGTTTGATTTCCGGATCATCCACCGGGTCGGCGAGCCTCAGCATGTAGCCCGGATGCAGCGTAGCGGAATCCGGGGATACCAAAACTGACTATTCCCCAAAATTTCCCCCACCTTCTCCCGGTGTTCCCGCCCATTCAGGCACAAGAATTCCCTGTTGAACGTAACGGTGGAAAGAGGAATGCTGCCAATCCGCCACACGCTTCACCAAGCCGTGTTTGACCGGGTTGAAATGGATGTAATCCACGTGGTGCTGAAAATCCAAGTCATCAGTGACGGTGTGTTCCCAATAACGTCGTTGCCATAGCGCGTATTCACCTTTTCGGTTGCGCGCGACGGTCAGGCCGGATTTTACGACCGAACGGGTGAATGCGCTCTTGATTGCGCGCCACCGACCGGGGAAATCGTCGTCGCCTGGCGGCAGCGTCCAAATGGTGTGAAGGTGGTCGGGAAGCACTACGATTGCGTCAATATGGAACGGGCGCAGGCGGCGAACGGCGCGGAATGCTTCGCGTAATGGGGCGATATGTTCCACCAGAACACGGGATGATCGGTCACGCAGGGTTGCTGTGAAAAAGAAGGTTCCGCCCGGCAGGCGGTTGCGGCGGTAGAGAACCATGGTGGGATGTTAACCCGGATTCCGCTGCGCTGCATCCAGGCTACATATTTCTATATCCTTGTTCATCAATTCGGCAATGACCTCCGGCTTCTGGAACGGCAAGGCGTGGTCGGCGCCCTGGATCAGGTGGCAGGCCCAGTCGTTCCTGCCCTCCGCTATCTTCTGGCACAGTTGGTAAACCGCAGGGTGGGAGCGGCCGCCGATGAAGCTGCTGACGTTGGCCTGGGCGGCAATCAGGGCGGCACGGTCGAGACGTTTGGCAGCGTGGGAGACGCACTCGATGGCGCAGGCCAGGCCTGCCGGGCGGTGAGACAGTCTCTCGCGGATGATTTCCTCGTTCTTCGAGCCGCGGCTGCGGTTAGGGGCGACGGCGTCGAGGAATAGTTCCAGTCCTTCCCCCACGTTTTCCAGCTCGCGCAGCCGCTTGGCGGCGTGCAGGATCAAATCGCGCGAGCGGATGGATTCTTCGTCGCTCATCTTGCCGAGCAGGGCGGGTTCGAGCAGGTAGGTTTTTTCCACCGCTGCCGGGCGGGCGGCTTTGAGCAGCATGGCGATCATTCCGCCGTAAGAGTAGCCGCCCAGGTCGAATTTGCTCCAGGCCAGGTGATCGAGCAGGGCAGCTAGGTCGGCCAATACTTCCTCGGCTTCGAAACCGTGTTCCTTGTGGTCGGGGTAGCGGGTCTTGCCGGTGCCGCGCAGGTCGGGGACCAGGATTTCGTTCCAGTGTTTTAAATGGGGGAGAATTCCGCCCCAAGTGATCTTGCCCGCCACGCCACCGCCATGGAGCAGCAGAAGCCGGCGCGGGGGTGCGCTGTCGTAGCGATAGAGGCGGTAATAGACCTCCTGCATCGGCAGGGTGAGAGTGTTTTTGATGGCGGGTTCAAGCATTTTTTTACCGCAAGGGACGCAAGGGACGCAAGGTAACGCAAAGGAAAAACATTCTATATCCTTCTTTCGCGCACCTTTGCGTCCTTAGCGGTTAATTATGTTTGGCTACTGGGATTTTGCCGATCTTTATGCGCCACTCCGCCGGTCCGGTTTTATGCACCGACGTGCCGTTGGCGTCCACCGCCACGATGACCGGCATGTCCTTGACCTCGAATTCGTAGATCGCTTCCATACCCAGGTCGGCGAAGGCCAGCACCCTGGAAGCCTTGATTGCCTTGGCCACGAGGTAGGCCGCGCCGCCCACCGCCATCAGGTAAACCGCCTTGTGCTTCCTGATGCTTTCGATCGCTGCCGGGCCGCGCTCGGCTTTGCCTATCATGCCGATCAGGCCGGTTTTATCCAGCATCATGTCGGTGAACTTGTCCATGCGTGTCGCCGTGGTGGGGCCGGCGGGGCCGACCACTTCGTCGCGCACCGGGTCGACGGGTCCGACGTAGTAGATGAAGTGGTTGCTGAAATCCACGCCCTCCGGAAGTTTTTCCCCTTTGGCAAACAGGTCGGCGATGCGCTTGTGGGCGGCGTCGCGGCCGGTGAGCAGCTTGCCAGACAGGAGCAGGGCTTCGCCCGGTTTCCAGGTGGCGATCTCTTCGCGCGTGACGGCGTCGAGATTGACGCGGCGTGAATCGGGGGCGGGCTGCCAGTCGACTTTTGGCCATTCGTCGAGATTGGGCGGGGTCAGCACGGCCGGGCCGCTGCCGTCGAGGGTGAAGTGGATGTGGCGGGTGGCGGCGCAGTTGGGGATCATTCCGACCGGCAGGCCGGCGGCGTGGGTCGGGTAGTCTTTGATCTTGATGTCCACCACGGTGGTGAGGCCGCCCAGTCCCTGCGCACCGATGCCCAGCGCATTCACTTTTTCAAACAGTTCCAGGCGCAGTTCCTCCACCCGGTTTTGCGGCCCGCGCGCTTGCAGTTCGTGGATGTCGACCGGCTCCATCAGGGCTTCCTTGGCGAGCAGCATGGCTTTTTCCGCGGTGCCGCCGAGGCCGATGCCCAGGATTCCCGGCGGGCACCAGCCCGCGCCCATGGTGGGGACAGTCTTCAGCACCCAGTCGACGAGGCTGTCCGACGGGTTGAGGATGACGAATTTGGCTTTGTTTTCCGAGCCGCCGCCCTTGGCCGCGAGGATGATTTCTACTTTGTCGCCGGGAACGATCTCATAGTGGATCACTGCCGGGGTGTTGTCGCGGGTGTTCTTGCGCGTACCGGCAGGGTCGGCCACTACCGAGGCGCGCAACACGTTGTCCGGGTTCAGGTAGGCGCGGCGTACGCCTTCGTTGACCATGTCGGTGACGCTCATCTGCGATTCCCAGCGCACGTCCATGCCGACCTTGACGAAGGCCACCACGATGCCGGTATCCTGGCAGATCGGTCGGTGGCCTTGCGCGCTCATGCGCGAGTTGGTGAGGATCTGGGCGATGGCGTCCCTGGCAGCAGGAGAAGCCTCCCGTTCGTAGGCTTCTCCCAGCGCCTTGATGTAGTCGATGGGGTGGTAGTAGGAAATGTATTGCAGTGCGTCAGCGACGCTGGCGATTAAGTCTTCTTGACGGATGGTAGTCATGGTATTTTTACTCTCCAGATATAGAATTGTACCGTTAATTGGATATTTTTTCGGAAGGCAATGGCCATGACTGATCGCTATCAGGATTACGATGACGGGATTGCCGCGATAGACGCCCATCACATCCGGCCCGGCCTGGCCGCGATCCACTTGCTGGTCGAAGGCAACAAGGCGGCTTTTATCGATACCGGGACGAATTTCTCGGTGCCCGGTGTGCTGGAGGTGATGCGGCGGAAAAACCTGCGCCCGGAAGATGTGGCCTATGTGATTGTGACCCATGTCCATCTCGATCACGCGGGTGGTGCAGGCGAGATGATGCGATTGTTTCCCGAGGCGATGCTGGTCGTGCATCCGCGCGGAGCGCGCCACATGATCGATCCTTCAAGGCTGGTGGCGGGCTCGGTCGCGGTTTATGGCGAGGAGCCGTTCAGGCAGTCCTATGGGGAAATCGTGCCGGTTCCCACCGAGCGCGTGATCGAGGCTCCACATGAATTCACTCTGGAACTGAACGGCCGGAGGCTGTTGTTCCTTGATACGCCGGGTCACGCACGCCATCATTTCTGCATTTTTGATGAGCGTAGTGGGGGTGTCTTTACCGGAGATACCTTCGGGATTTCATACCGTGAGTTTGATGTCGACGGGCGCGAGTTCATTTTTCCTACGACTACGCCCGTGCAGTTCGAGCAGGAGGCGGCGCATGATTCCATAGACCTGATCATGTCCCACCATCCCCGCGCCGCTTACCTGACCCACTATGGCCGCGTGACACAGTTATCTCGTCTGGCGGATGATCTTCATCGCAGGCTTGACGATTTCGTGAACATCGCTGAGGGGGTGCGTGATGCCGGGGCGATGCGCCATCAGCGGTTGGTAGAAGGATTGGAGAATTATCTGCTGGAATGCCTCGATGCGCATGGTTGCCGGCTTTCCCCGGATGAAAACCGCATGTTGCTGGAGAATGATATCGAACTCAATTCTCAGGGCTTGGAAGTCTGGTTGGATAAGGCATAAAAGGCAGTTTGCGTATCGTTCTCGCAAAATGTTCTATATTGAAAACAAGTGTTACCCATTTGCCAAGATTTTCATCCCCAGACCTGTAATTATTTGAGAGGAAGCGCCATGCCCATTGGAGAGTTTTGTAACCGCGAGGTCGTTTTCGCCACGAGAAAAACCACCATTCCAGCGGCTGCGCAGCTCATGCGCAAGAGCCACGTGGGTGACCTGGTGGTTGTGGATGTCGTTGACGGTAGGCGGATGCCTGTCGGTATTGTGACCGACCGAGACATTGTCGTTGAAATTATCGCAAAAGCCCTGGATTTTAATGACTTCACCGTGGGTGATATCATGAGCCCGCAACTGGTCAGCGTTCAGGAAAACGAGGGTGTGTTCGAGACTATCGAGCTGATGCGCAACAAGGGGATACGACGTATCCCGGTTGTCGACCGGGAAGGCGGGCTGGCGGGCATTGTATCGGCGGATGATATCCTGGATCTTCTGGCTGAGGAAATGACTGAACTGGCCAAGGTTAGCCCGCGTGAACAGTCCAAGGAAGCCCATCTCAGGCATTAATTTTAGGGAGGTATGACCATGCAACGCCCACTCCAAATAGTCATGCGCGACATGCCCCATTCCGAGGCGGTGGAAACACATATCAGGGAGAAGGTGGAAAAACTGGAATCATTCAATTCCCGCATTGTTGGCTGCAAAGTTACGCTCGAATTTGCGGGAAAACATAAACACCAAGGCAAGCTTTTTAATGTGCGACTCGACATCACTGTTCCTGGCGCGGAGTTGGTGGTCAATCGCGACCTCCATGAAGACCTTTATGTGGCGTTGCGAGACACATTCGATGCGGCAAGGCGTCAGTTGGAGGATTACGGGCGGCGCCAGCGTGGCGATACAAAAATTCATGAATCACCGCGTCATGGCCATATAGCCAGGCTATTTCCGGAAGAGGGCTTTGGTTTTATCGACACGCCGGATGGTGACGAGCTTTATTTCAGCCGGGATAACGTAAGCCATCCGGACTTTGACAAGCTTGAAATCGGCAGTGAAGTTCAGTTCCTGGAGGAACCCGCTGCCGAGGGATTGCAGGCGAAGCGTGTGAGTGTCGGCAAGCATCATTATCCGGAATAAGATGCCATCGGTTTCGCTGGAATGGCATCAGACATGCTTCATGAGGCATGCAGATGTTATCGGCTTGATTACGGAAAATCGGCCAGAATCTATTTGGCTATCCTTAATAATTAGTGGAATCCCCTAGAAATTTATCGTATTTCCACCTATCGTCTATTTGGTGTGTTGCCCGCTACACAATTATTCTTCTCCCGATGGTTTTTATTTTATCCGGCGGTAGACTTGAATCACTAGTTAAAGTTAATGGGGATGCATGTGGGAGGCGATAAGATGAATTTCATGATTGTTAGCGATGATGTGTCAACATGTCTTTATTTAGAGATACTTTCGCACCAGGATGGCGTGAGTGCCAGGTATTTCACTGAGCCTTCAGTGGCATTGCATGCCTATCAGAATGATCCTGATCATTGGTCGCTGGTAATTGTCGATATGCTATCTCCGCTGGTCACCGGGTTTTCGCTAGTTGACAAAATCAAGGCAGTCAAACCGAATACCCGGCTGGTGATTCTTGCTACACATGCCCCGGAAGCGATCAAAAAAGTATTCAAGTGTGAGTCCCTGTGCGGGCTGTGCCAGGATTGTAATGATATAAATAATTGTCATTGTTTTTTCCTGCATAAGCCATTTTATCGTGATTTCGATCGAGTCATTGAGATGGCGCTGGGCAAAGGCATGGTTGGATTGGCGGCTTGATTCGCCGGTCAGCATCCGGTTTTTCGTTTGTGGTGTATAGCGTCTCCCTCTGTTAGCGAACTTTCTGCGGGGGTGGCAAACAGTTATACTGTGCATACACTTAAACAGCGCTTCCACGGGATGAACGCAAAAACCGCTTTGCTCCTTTCCTTCCTGGTTGTTTTTCTTTCTGCCTGCGCTTCTGCTCCGCTCCGGACAGATGGCAAGAAGCGTCCCCCGGCTTCATCCGACCTGAAAATCTCCTCTTTTGTAAAAACTGATATCGATACGGTGGCCGAGATTCACCAGCAGGAGAGTTTCGGCCATCTGCGCACGCTGATGGAAAAGCTCTATCGACGTAACCCTCGCGAATGGAAGAAGGGTGGGCAACCCTCTATGGAAAGTGCTATGGCGCGGGCATTTGACGCCGGGCATGACTGGCGCTTTCCTGAGTTGAACGGAAAGCGCGGAGCCGAGTGTTTCTACCTTGCCTTCCAGGAAAGCTATCAGGGGGACAGGGTGCTGGCTTTTATCGCGGGCCTGGCGACCATGATCATGGCCTCGTACAATGACAAGGCCGAGCTTTATGTCCTCGATGAACTCGATCCGCAGAAGCTCTACAATAGTGCACGTAATGTCGAGATCGCAGTCTGGAAGCTTAGTGGCACGCGTGACAATCGGGGGGAGTTGTTCCTGCTCAGCAATGAAAACGATGCAACCAGCCGCAATATGAGCTTCGAGCGTGAATTTGGCAAGCTGATCGCGCAACAGGACACCCTGGCCAGAATCATCGCGGAAAAGACCAATCGCACCATCGTACGCGCCATCCAGAGTGTGGCTACCGCAGTTTTTCTTCCAATTTAAAGCGCGTACAAATAGAAAAAGGGGGCAATGCCCCCTTTTTCTATTTCCTACTTTGGCTTGCTTGCTGGATTACAGCTCGCCAGCGTGCTTGGCCAGGTAATCGGCAACGCCTTTGGTGTCAGCCTTCATGCCGGCCTTGCCTTTGCTCCAGCCTGCTGGGCAGACTTCGCCATGCTGTTCGGTGAATTGCAGAGCATCGATCATGCGCAGCATTTCATCGATGTTGCGTCCCAGAGGCAGGTCGTTCACGACTTGGTGACGCACGATGCCGGTCTTGTCGATCAGGAAGGAGCCACGATAGGCTACGCCTCCTTCAGCTTCGACGTCATAAGCTTTGCAGATTTCGTGCTTGATGTCGGCTACCAGGGGGTAGGCAACCTGGCCAATGCCGCCGTTGTTGACAGCGGTATTTTTCCACGCCAGGTGAGTGAAATGGGAGTCGATGGACACGCCGATCACTTCCACGTTGCGGTCTTTAAATTCTTTCAGGCGATGATCGAAGGCGATCAGCTCGGATGGGCAGACAAAGGTAAAGTCCAGCGGGTAGAAGAAGATCACCGCATACTTGCCCTTGGTATGGGCTTTGAAGTTGAAGTTTTCATCGATGGTGTTGTTGCCCAGCACGGTAGCGGCTGTGAAGTCAGGTGCGGCTTTGCCTACGAGAACGGCCATGTTTACTCTCCTTATTGGTGGGGTTAAATTTAGAATATGTCTAAATATTGCACTAGTTTTTATTCGCTGTCAAATGAATTGATAAGATAGGCTTAACGCGTTAGCCGTCGATAAATATCAGTCACTTTAAGAGGCAGTTCTTTCACGTCAGCAATAACAGTGTAGTTCACGGCGCCATACATGTGGGGCAGGTAGTCGCGCCCTTCGGTATCTATCGTTATGCAGAACGGATGGATGCCGCTGCGCTTGGCTTCGATCAGTGCCATGCGGGTGTCCTCGATGCCGTATTGGCCACGATAGCCGTCATGGTAGTCGTCCGGTTTTCCATCCGAGAGCGTGATTAGGAGCTTGGTGCGTGCGTCGACTTCATTGAGAATGGCGGAGAGATGGCGGATTGCGACACCCATGCGGGTGTACTCCTGCGGGGAGATGCCTGCGATGCGCCGTTGCACCATTTCTCCATAGGGTTCGTCGAAGCTTTTGACGCGGAATATTTCGCAGCGTTTGCGGGTGATGCCTGAAAATCCATAGATGGCGTAGCGGTCGCCCAGCAGTTCCAGCGTTTCGCATAACAGAATCAGGGATTCGCGTTCCGCATCATTGATCCAGCCCTTGGTTGAGCCGCTCATGTCCACCATGAACATGACCGCGATGTTGCGCTCGCTGCGGTGCATGCGCATGAAAAGACGGTCGCTCATTTCGCTGCCGTCGCGGGCATCGGCCAACGCCTCGATCAATGCATCAATATCCACTTCATCACCAGACGGTTCGCGCTTCAATAACCGGTTTTCGTCGCGCATTGCCTCAAAGGTGCGGCGCAAGTGCTTGACCAGGCCGCTGTGTTTATCCAGTGTCTGCTGCAAAAATCCATCATTCAGCGGTTTCACATCCTTCTCGCGCAGCACGCACCAGTTCTTGCGGTAGTGCTGCCGGCCAAAATCCCACTCCGGGTAAAGGCTTGCCCCTTCCTCATGGTAGGTGCCCTGCCATACCGTATCAGGGTCCTGGGTTTTTTCATCGAGCAAGGAGGAATCGTATTCGCCTGGTCCTGCTGGAACCAAATATTCGGGAGGGATCTCGCCCAGATCGAGAAAAATCGAGGTGAGTAGCTGGTTCACGCCGTCAGGGGGTGCGATCGGCGCATCATCCAGAGTGATTTCCATGCGCGGCAAATCACTGCGGTCGTCTGCTGCTATCTGTTTAACGTCGAAACTCGGAGCGTCGGGGCGGGTTTCTATGGTTTGCTTTTCAAGCTCCTGCGCCAGTTTGACCCGCAGCAGCATCTTTTCCCGTTCTACCCGCGTCGCGATACTGGCGGCCACGGCGTCGAGCCGCAACTCACCCTGGTAGCAAACAGCATCGGGCGCTGCGCCAGGATAAACCCGCTCCAGAAGACTGAGGCTGTCGGCCACGCTGGCTTCCGGTCGGGCGAGATCGGCTGCATAGTGTTCCCAGCCAGCCGGCAGGCTCACGCCAGTCTCGGTTTTGAGTCGTTGCATTTCTCGGTACAGGCCAGGAAGTTCGCGGCCGATACAGGCCTCCAGGCGCAGGGTTTCCAGGGCGTGGAACTGTTTCAGCGCTTTGTCGCTATCCGGGTAGGGTTTTAGTGCTTCGGTCAGGTTGATGCGGAAGGTGCCGAAACGGGTCTGTGCCCACAGCAGAGCCACCATGGCCTTGCACAGCTTGAAGTTATCCGCCGCCTCTCGCATCTGGGCAACCACGGCAGGCAGAAACAGGGTCTCGCTGTCAGTGTAGGTCGCTTCGCCTTTTTCCAGCTTGAGATGGCGCCCCGAAAGCCCGCGCACGAAAGTCAGCAGGATGCCACCAACCTCCTCGAATAGCGCGCCTGCGGCATGTTCGTGACTGAGTTGGGCGAAGTTGTCCAGTTCGTTGATTACCTTGAAAGCGGGGCTTGATCCGGCTCGGTCATAGGTGTCCATGGCATGCAATGCCCAGGCTTCGATCATGCGCCGGTCCATGTGAGCGAGCTGGCTAATGGCACGGAGGGCGAACTGGTGGGCGATCTGGATGTTGGTGGTAGCGATGCGCCTTACCCAGCCGAGCAGGAAATCCTGATTTTCACGAGGCAGGGCTGCAATCGAGGCAGCCAGATCATCTACCAGGATAAAGGTGAACTCCACCTCGAGCCACTGTTCCAGAGCCTGTCTGATCTGTTCGGCCGATAACGGGTGGTTATCCGCCATGTGCTAGAAAAGCGAAGTAGAAAGTTCTCGAACTGCCGCCAGCATTTCAGCGTCGTCGGTAATTGCCTGGGCAATGGCGCTGCGGCAGGCGGCAATCGGTTCCACGCCGGAAGCGATGAGCTTGCCTGCATGCACCAGAAGGCGGGTACTGGCGCCTTCATCCAGACCACTGCCTTTGAGATTACGGGTCATGTGAGCGAATTTGACCAGTTTTTCAGCCAGTGCGGTGCCTACGCCGGATTCCTTGGCAACAATCTTGCGTTCCAGGTCTGCACTGGGGTAATCGAATTCCAGAGCAACAAAACGTTGCCGGGTGCTTTGCTTGAGATCCTTGAGTACGCTCTGGTAGCCGGGGTTGTAGGAAATTGCCAGGCAGAAGTCGTCGTTAGCCTGCAGCAGGGTGCCCAACTTTTCCATCGGCAGTACGCGGCGGTCATCGGCGAGGGGATGGATCACCACAATGGCATCCTTCCGCGCTTCCACGATTTCATCCAGATAGCAGATTGCTCCGGCACGCACGGCACGGGCAAGCGGACCATCTACCCATACTGTCTCTCCACCCTTGATCAGAAAGCGCCCGACCAGGTCGGAGGCGGTCAGGTCATCATGACAGGAAACCGTGATCAGGGGGCGTTTCAGCCGCCATGCCATGTATTCCATGAAACGGGTCTTGCCACAACCGGTCGGTCCCTTGAGTAAGATGGGCAGTTTATTTTGATAGGCTGCCTCGAAAATGGCGATTTCGTCACCGGTGGCCTCGTAATAAGGCTCCGTTTCGACGAAGTACTCTTCAGTGGTCAGGGCGCGAGCTTGCACGTGATCGCCTCAGTCGCAACCGCACTCAGGGTGGTCGTAGGGTGAGTCTGGAGTAAGTGCTGGTGCCGGTTCGCTGGATATAAGACCCGCTGCCTCACGTTCCTGTTTTTTTGCCAGGCGCTTGTCAAAGGCGTCGGCTTTCACGGCAATGCTTTCTTCGCTGAACATGACCTGCCGGAGAAAACGGAAGCCGAATTGCATCAGTTCAATTTCGTCCTCGGCAAGCGTTTTCTTGAGGTCGTCGGGCAGATCGTACACCTCGTTGAACGAATCGCTGAAGACGAAATCTCGGAAACGATCGAGATCGTAGCAGGCCATGAAGAACAATTGCAGGCTGCGCTTGGAGGGCGTTCCGACGGTCGGGCCGGAAGATTTCTTCTTCAGGATCAGTTGGCGCCAGCCGCGGCCTTGTTCGTCATAGTCTTCCAGGCCTTGCTCGTGGCGATATTCGTCGATAGTCAGGGAACGGTTTTCCTTATGTCCCAGGCAGTGCGCTTCTTCAACCAAGGCATAGGAATGTGTGTCGGTGTTCTCGTTTTGCTTACGCATTGAGACTAGCGCTACGGGGTAGTAGCGGCAGGCAGTGGGGCGGTCTTCATAGACGCTGCATCCCTCGTCGGTCATGAACTGGCATGCTGTTCCGCCTTCTACGGGCTTGAATTTGACGCCGGCGATGCTGTCCTTGTCCATTTCGTAGGGTTCGGTGAAGCCCAGCAGGAATTCGCTCGAAGTCAGATCCAGTCTGCGCTTCAGGCGCAGGATGTCGTAGGGGGTGAGGGTGATGTCGATATTCTTGCAGCAGGCGTTGAAGCAGGCGATTTCCTTATGGCAACGAAACTGGATCACCTTCGAGCCATCATACGAGGTTGGTATAACCGGGCTGGGGACAAAGGGGGATTCATTGATAATATTTTCCATCATTCTTACCTCATTGGTGCTCTGCAAAAAAACTAAAAATTAGACTCTGCCCATGTGCGCAGAGTTGCATGAAACTAATTATCTTGCCGTCCATGATACCAAAACGGTTTTACGGTCTTACAGAATGAAAAACCGGGCGCCGTGAGGCGCCCGGTTTTAGCTTGCTACAACTATTCTCAACTAACTTAGTGAGCGGCAGGCTTGAACAGCTTGGACTTGTCGACGATATCGACATGCTTACGCTTGAACACAGTCCACTTGTGGGTGGTTTTGTCGTAGACGGAGTTCACGAAACACTTCCAGTTTTCCTCATCGACAAAGTTCTTGTCCATGCGGTAGTAGAAGCCCGGGTAACGGGATTCTTCGCGGAACTGGATGTGCTTCATGTGAGCTTCAGCCGTCAGGATGCGATGGTAGTTTTCCCATGCACGCAACAGTTCGTGCAGGTCTTTCGCACGCATCTTCATTGCGTCTTCCTTCAGCATGCCCAGCTTCTCTTCAGCAACGGCCAGCATTTTGTCGTTGGTCGTGTAGTAGGTGGCAACGCCAGCAACGTACTCGTCCATGATCTTCTGCAGGCGGAACTGAAGCATTTTCGGCGTGATGTAGTTAGGGTTCACGTCGATAGCTGTTGAGTAATCCTTGTGCTCAAGGAAATTACGCACAGGCTGGTAGATTTGCGCGACGAGTTCATCGGCAGAGGTATCCAGTTCTGGTTTCCAGTCCTTGTTGTCGATGCAGTACTTGACCATCGATTTGGCGCACATACGGCCTTCAGCGTGTGAGCCGGAGGAGAATTTGTGGCCGGATGCGCCCACGCCGTCGCCGGCGGTGAACAGACCCTTGACGGTGGTCATGGAGCGGTAGCCCCAGTTCCAGCCGCTTGGCAGGTGAGCTGGAATCTTGCCAGCGTCTGCGTGATCTTCGGAGGTCGGTGCGCCGACATCTTCAGGACCGGATACCCAGATACCGCAGCAACCGGAGTGGGAGCCGAGCAGGTAGGGTTCGGTAGGCATCAATTCGGAGTTCTTCTTCTCCGGTTCGATGTTCTCACCCACCCAGACGCCGCACTGGCCGATACACATGTCAAGGAAGTCTTCCCAGGCTTCTGCTTCCAGATGCTTCACTTCGCGTGGAGAAAGGGTCTCGCGCAGTTTTGCAAGAGCGGTTACGGTGTCCATGTAAATCGGGCCGCGACCTTCCTTCATCTCATGCAGCATCAGGTGGTTACGCAGGCAGGAGGCAGGAACGGCTGCTTGGCCATAGGGCGGGTAGTCGTTCAGCATCTCTTTGTTACGAACCATGTAGACTTCGCCATTGGCGTTGACGGCTTGGGCCTTGAACAACAGGAACCAAGCGCCGACCGGGCCGTAGCCATCTTTGAAACGGGCAGGCACGAAACGGTTTTCCATCATGGTCAGTTCAGCGCCAGCTTCGGCAGCCATGGAGTAGGTGGAACCTGCGTTCCAGACTGGATACCATGCACGACCTTGGCCTTCGCCAACGGAACGGGGGCGGAACAGGTTAACGCAACCACCGGCAGCCAGCAGGCAGGCCTTGAACTTGTACACAATGACTTTGTGGTCGCGCGTGGAGAATCCAACAGCACCGGCGATGCGTTTAGGATCGTTCTTGTCGTTCACCAGTTTGACGATGAAGATACGTTCCTGAATGCGATCCATACCGAGGGCTTTTTTGGCGGCTTCAGCAACGATCCACTTGTAGGATTCGCCGTTGATCATGATCTGCCATTTGCCAGAACGCACAGGCTTGCCACCGTCTTTCAGCTTGGGCATGTCGACGGAGCCGTCATGACGCTCGCCGTTTTCGTCCAGTTTCCAGATCGGCAGACCCCATTCTTCGAACAGGTGGACAGACTCATCAACAACGCGGCCCAGATCGTAGGCCAGGTCGTCGCGGGTGATGCCCATCAGGTCGTTGGACACCATACGGGCGTAATCCGCAGGATCCTGCGTATCACCGATGTAGGTGTTGATCGCGGACAGACCTTGAGCCACGGCGCCGGAGCGATCCATGGCGGCTTTGTCGACCAGCTTGATTTTCAGATCAATACCGGACTCGGCCTTGGCGGCGTCAGCCCAGCGCATGATTTCGTAGGCGGCGCCGCAGCAGGCCATACCGCCACCAATCAGAAGAATGTCAACTTCTTCTTGAACTACTTCAGGATTTCCAAAAGTTCCAGACATTGCATTTACCTTTCAATGTTCGTTATATCAATTACCGTTTTGCTGATCTTACTTGCGGATCAGTTCAGCGGGGTTGCCAGCGCGGAAGCCATTCATTTGGTTGAAGAAGCCGGCCTTGGTGATGTTCGCCATGACCGCCTCAGGCTTGCCGCCGTAGCAATCAATGGAGCCTTCCGGGGTGGTACGGATCGGGAATTTGAAACGCTTCATGCTGCCATTACGGAATTTGATGGTCCACATGATGGAGTCAGTACCGCGCAATGGTTGCACGGAGCCGCCCAGAGGAACCATATCGGCGTAGTGACGGACTTCGATTGCGTTTTGCGGGCAAATTTTCACGCAGGAGTAGCACTCCCAGCACTGTTCCGGTTCCTGGTTGAACGCCTTCATGGCGTGACCGGTTTCGGAACCATCTTTGTCCAGCTTCATCAGGTCGTGGGGGCAAATATACATGCAAGCAGTTTTGTCCTGACCTTTGCAGCCATCACATTTTTCTGTACGTACAAATGTTGGCATTGCTTCTACTCCTCGTAGTTATCACAGTACTACTATTAACAAAGGCCAGTTACTTGCGTAACCGGCCAACCATAAAAAACTATTTTGCGGAATGGCCTTTCAGCTCAACCTTGACATTCTCTTCAGCACTCAGGCCTGCGTAGTACTTCTGCAACACCTTGGCGACTTCTGGGCGGCTGAATTCGACCGGCAGGTCTTGGCCTTCGGAAAGCATTGAGCGCACTTTTGTGCCAGACAACAGAATGCGGTCGTCCTTGGTGTGAGGACAGGTGCGTTGCGAGGCCATGCCGCCGCACTTGTTGCACCAGAAGGTCCAGTCGATGTTCATGTTCAAGGTTTCGAGTGAACCCTTGGGAATTTCGTCGAAAATCTTCTGGGCGTCGAAGGGGCCGTAGTAATCGCCAACACCAGCGTGGTCACGGCCGACGATCAAATGCGAGCAGCCGTAATTCTGGCGGAACAGGGCGTGAAGCAGCGCTTCGCGTGGGCCTGCATAGCGCATGTCGAGCGGGTAACCGGCCTGGATCACGGTGTTGGGGGCAAAGTAGTTGTCTACCAGGGTGCTGATGGCTTCGGAGCGGACATCGGCGGGTATGTCGCCCGGCTTCAGGGCTCCCAGCAGTGAGTGGACCAGCACGCCGTCCATAGTCTCGATAGCGATCTTGGCCAGGTATTCGTGCGAGCGGTGCATAGGATTGCGTGTTTGAAAGGCGGCGATCTTGGACCAGCCCATTTGTTCAAACTTGGCACGGGTCTCGGCGGGAGTCATGAACTGGTCGCCGTATTTCTCCTTGAAGCCGCCGGTGGACAATACCTTGACCGGGCCGGCCAGGTTGTATTTGCCCTGAGCCATTACCATCTTGACCCCAGGGTGCTCCATGTCGGTGGTCTTGTAGACCTCCATGCACTCGTGGGCCTTGTCAATCGTGTATTTCTCGGTCACCTTCATGGTGCCCATGATCTCGCCAGTTTCGCTGTCCACCAGTGCGATATCGTCGCCGACCTTGACGCTCTCGTCGTCAGTCGACAAGGTCACAGGAATGGGCCAGAACAGGCCGTTGGCCATTTTGTAGCCATCGCACACACCTTCCCAGTCAGCATGTGTCATGAAGCCGTCAAGAGGCGTGAAGCCTCCGATACCTAACATAATAAGGTCGCCAGTTTCGCGCGAGCTCATGCGCACCTTAAGCATTGCCTGGGCGCGCGCCAGTTCCTGTTTCAAAGCCTCGCCGCTTAACAGCAATGGTTTGAGCTCTCCGCCGCCATGCGGCCTTACTAGTTTAGACATGATTTATATTCTCCATTAAGTGGGCAACACTCGTTAAGTCGTCGAAGAATAGCATGGATGCAAAAGGGGTGTTATCCATTCTTTTTATTGTTATATAAGTAATTTCGATAAATTTATCCGCTTAGCTTTTGCTCGGTATGCATTGCCTGCATTGGTTCTCCCGAGGGGAGGTCGAATTGGGAGAACGGGGTGCATTTAAAGTTGTTTGGTTTGTCGTTCCTGCCGAATTCAGACTATATATGCACGGACGTCATATGCACGGACGTCCAAGTTTCATGGCGCGGGTTTAGAGACTTAAATATAGAGCATCTTTAAATAAAGTGGTATGAGTATCGAAGGTTGATTCCGTGATGGGTTTGCCGGGCATGGTTATGATGTATTTATTCGTCAATGGGTTGGGTTGTTCTGGCGTGTTTGTTTAATTTACGCCCTCACAAATTACTTGACTCTGTTTCGGGTATTTTGCTATAGTCTCATCTCTCGACGCGGGGTGGAGCAGTCTGGCAGCTCGTCGGGCTCATAACCCGAAGGTCGTAGGTTCAAATCCTGCCCCCGCAACCAGTTTTAAGTTTTAAAGAGTTGTTGACGTTTTCCCTCAACTCTGTAGAATGCGCACCTCGCTTCGGTAGTAGGAAGCGCTGCTTCATTAGGTTGAAGCCCTGTTCTTTAAAAATATACAGCCGATAAGTGT